>NZ_MJGI01000022.1:40980-110129 GCF_001864835.1 Curtobacterium sp. MCBA15_001
GACGGCGTGCCAGCCACCGGCCCCGGACCGACGGCGTGCCAGGATCGCAGGCGTGACCACCTCGCCGTACGAGCTGAGCGCCGCGCCCGACGTCCTCGCCCGGCTGCACCCCCGGCTGCGGACGTACTTCGGCCCGGTCCCGCCAGGTCACGTCGGCCGCGGCGAGGGCGTCTTCTCCGTGGTCGGCACCCCGCGCCGCTGGCTGTGGCCCGTCCTGGCGTGCTTCGCCCGCGACGCGGTGATGTTCCCGGTCTGGGAACGGGACGTCTCCTTCACCGTGGAGAACCGCCCGGTGACGGTCCGACGCGGTCGTACCGGACAGGAGGCCCACCCCGCCGTCCGCGCGCACCGCACCTTCCACTTCCGCGCCGGTGACCGCACGATGGTCGACGCCATCACGGCCGAACCGACCGGGCTGGTCGACCACCTCGGTCGCCACGGGCGCGTCAGCGCCCAGCTGCGGGTCGCCGTCGACGCGAGCGGTCCCGATGCCGGCGCACTGCGTCTGGTCTCCACGCACGTGTCGTTCCGGGCGCTGGGACGTGGTCCGGGCTCGCAGGCTCGCCCGGCGCGGCCCGCGCGCCGCTGGCGCGTCGCCGCTGAGCGGGCCGCGCCCGGGCCTGATCGCACCGCGTGTGACGCTCACAGAACGATTCGATGACGAAGCCGACGTGCAACGCGTGTCCCTGGTGCTCATCGCGCCCGTCATCGGCACGCTGTACCGGTACGAGGGGGCGTTCCGGTACGAGGTCGCGCCGGACACAGGACGGGGACGACGATGAACGAGGACAGCACCACCGCGACGAAGGGTCGAGCGGTCATCGCGGGTGCGAGCGGCTTCGTGGGCCGGTACCTGCAGGACGCGTTCCGCGACGAGGGCTACGAGGTCGTGACCATCGGCCGCACCGGCGACGCCGTCTGGGGCAACACGCTCCGCATCCGCGAACTCGTGGACGGCGCCGCGATCGTCGTGAACATGGCCGGCAAGAGCGTCAACTGCCGCTACGGCCGGCGCAACCGTGCGGAGATCCTCCGCTCCCGCGTGGACACCACACTCGAGCTCGCCGAGGCCATCCGCACGGCCGAGCACCCACCGCCGCTGTGGATGAACGCCTCGACCGCGACGATCTACCGGCACGCCACCGACCGCGCGCAGGACGAGGCGACCGGTGAGTTCGGCGAGGGCTTCTCCGTCGGCATCGCCCGCGCGTGGGAGGACGCCCTGTTCGCTGCTGACCTGCCCGGCACCCGCCGGGTCGCGCTGCGGATGGCGATCGTGTTCGGCGACGGCAGTGCCCTCGTGCCGCTGCTCCGGCTCGCGCAGGCGGGACTCGGCGGACCGCAGTACGACGGACCGTGGTTCCCGACGCGCTCCCGGCTGGCCGCCGGCACGTACCACCACGACCGGCACACGCACGGGCGGCAGCGCTTCAGCTGGATCCACATCGAGGACGTCCTCGGCGCGATCCGGTTCATCCGCGACCACGAGGACCTCGACGGCCCGGTGAACCTGTCCAGCCCGAACCCGTCGGACAACCGCACGGTGATGGCCACCATCCGCGACGCGGTCGGGCGTCGCTTCGGCCTGCCGACCTGGCGGTGGATGCTCGAGATCGGGTCGTTCGCCATCCGCACCGAGACCGAACTCGTGCTGAAGAGCCGGTGGGTGGTGCCGACGCGGCTGACCGAGGCGGGCTACCGGTTCCGCCACCCGCTGCTGCGCGGGGCCCTGGCGCAGATCATCGCCGAGCGACGCGAGCACCGGGGCTGAGCTCCGGCGCCGCCGCGCTGGGCGCCGCGCCGGTCGCCGCAGCGGGTGCCGCAGTGCTGGCCGCCGCAGTGCCGACCGACGCCGTGCTGGACAGCGCCGTCCCCCCGGACCGCGACGCCCACAGCACCCCGCCGACGACGACCGCACCCGCCAGCACCTCGACCAGGTCCGGCACCTCGCCGAAGGCCACCCACGACGCCAGCACGCCGACGACCGGCACGAGCATCGAGAACGGGGCGACGGTGCTCGACGGGTAGGTCGCCAACAGCCGCGACCACAGCCCGTACCCGACGAGGGTCGCCACGAGCACGATGTACAGCAGACCCAGGTCGGCGGGGAGCGCGGCCGGGGTGAACACGGTGCCGAGTGCCGACCCGATCCGCGCCGGACCCTCGACCGTGAACGACAGCACGGCGAGCGGGACCGGCGGCACGACCGACCACCACAGCGTCAGGTGCAGCGGGTTCGCAGCACCCGCGCGCCGGGTCGCGACGTTGCCGATCGCCCAACCGAGCGCGCCGCACAGTGCCAGCACGACGGGCAGCAGCGCCGCCGCCTGTGCCCGGTGCACCGCGATGGCCGCCAGTGCCACGACGGCGATCGTGACGCCCGTGACCTGCCGCCCGGTGAGCCGTTCGCGCAGGAACACCCCGGCCAGCACGACGGTGAACGGCGCCGAGGCCTGCAGCACGAGCGAGGCCAGCCCCGAGGGCATGCCGGACGCCATGCTGAGGTACAGGAACGAGAACTGCAGGACCCCGAGCCCGAGGCCGACCAGGACCAGCCGCCCGAACGGGATCTTCGGTCGTGGGACGAACAGCAGCGTCGGGACCGCCAGCAGCGTGAACCGCACGGCTGCCAGCAGGAACGGCGGGAAGTGCTCCAGCGCCAGGGCGGTCGCGGGGAAGTTCAGCCCCCAGACGACGGCGACGAGCAGTGCGAGGAAGCGGTCACGGAGCAGCACCCCTCGATCGTCCCGCGCCGCACGCGGAAGGACCAGCGCACGTTGTTGCAGCGTCGTTGTAGGGTCCCTGCATGATCGGCTTCGACGTCGCCCTGCTGCCCGTCCTGCGCGAGCTGCAGGAACGCGGGTCGGTGACCGCCGTCGCCGCTGCCACCCACCGCACGCCGAGTGCGGTCTCGCAGCAGCTGCAGACCCTGCAGCGCCAGGTCGGTGTGCCGCTGGTCGAACGGGTCGGGCGCGGCGTCCGGCTCACCGACGACGGGGTCGTGCTCGCCGGCCTGGCCTCCGGCGTCGCCACCGCGATCGCGACCGTCGACGCCGCGTGGCAGGAGCACCTCGGCGGTGCCTCCGGGACCGTCGACCTGGCGATCTTCCCCTCGGCGGCGGAGCTGCTCCTGCCGGGCCTGCTGACCCGCATGCGGGACCACCCGGGCATCGACCTCGTGTTGTCGGACGTCGACGTGGACGAGGACGCCTTCGCACCGCTCACGGCCGACCACGACGTCGTCGTCGGCCACCGCCCGGACGGAGCGTCGGCGCCCGACCGGACGACCCTCGACACGGTCGCACTGCTGCGCGAGCCGCTGGACGTCGCCCTGCCGGACGGACACCGGCTGGCCGGGCGGCACCGGGTGCGGGTCGACGAGGTCGTGGACGAGACCTGGATCGGCGTGCCCGAGGGGTACCCGATCGACCGGGTCCTGACCGCGGTCGCTGCGGCGTCCGACGCGCCCCCGCAGGTCGCGTTCCGGACGGTCCACCTGCCCGTGATCGAGAACCTGGTCGCGGCCGGGCACGGCATCGCCCTGGTGCCGCGGTACACGTCGGGCACGCGGGCTCCCGGTCGGTTCCACCTGGCGGAGCTGGCGGACGTTCGCGCCGGTCGGCGCATCGAGGCGCTCGTCCGTCCGGACCGTCGGGTGCGTCCGGTGGTGCGCACCGTCTTGGAGGCGCTGGTCGCCACCGCCGCGGACGTGACCACCTAGGGCGGTGACCTCCGCGGCCGGACCGCGCCGGGCCTCCTGGCCGTCGGTCAGCGGACCTGGAAGGGCGTGCCGAGGGGGAGCGTCTTCGCGAGCGTGGTGATGTCGGCGTTGCGCATCCGGACGCACCCGTGCGAGGCATCGGTCCCGATGCTCGACGCGTCGTCGGTGCCGTGCAGGCCGATCTGACCCGGACCGCCGCCGAAGGAGTTCAGGACGTCGGAGAACGCGGTCGTGCCGTAGGCGTACGGGCCGTACCCGCCGTTCGTCGGCGCGAGCAGCTCCGTGAGCGCGAAGCGACCGGTCGGTGTCGGGGTGCCGCCCGTGCCGGTGGCGACGGCGTACGAGTGCAGCACCGTGCCGTTCCGGTACAGGTCGAGGGTGTTCGTGGCCTCGTCGACCACGATCGCGTACGGCGTCGTCGAGAGCGTGACGGCGCTCGTCGGCACCCACCCGCTGCTGCCGTTCGGACGCTGGGCGAGCTGCACCTGCACCCAGCCGTCGCGCTGGTCGAGCACCCGGAACACCAGGGGCGCTCCGGACGCCTGCGGGTTGGGCAGCTGCTCGGTCCGCGCGCCACCGGGTGTGGCGCTGACCGGCACCGTGGCGCCCTTCGCGGCGGCGACGGTGCTCGACGCCGGCGCATCGACGGGCTCCTGCGGTCCGGACGGCGTCGTGGCCGCGGGGGTCGGCGTCGGCGTGGGGGTGGGCGTCGCCACCGCCGTGCTGGCCGCCGCCACCGGGGTGCGGGAGGGCACAGCGCCGGGGGTCCCCGTCGTGAGCGCCACGGTCGCGATGCCGGCGGCGCACACGACGGCGACGGCAGCGGCGACCAGGGTCGCGCGTCGCCGTCTCGTGGGCTCGTTCGTCGGCACCGGTCAGCCGGTCACGGTGACGTTGCGGGGACGGGGCACGGGCGGGGTCCCTTCGGGATGGCGTTCGGGGAGCATCGTGGTGCGCTCGGGCGGGACGACGACGGTGCCCGGCGGGAGCCGCCGGGCACCGTCGTGGTCCGTGGGGATCAGCCCGTGAAGGTGGCGCGACCCGAGACCGGCACGGCGACCGGAGCCGGTGCCGGCGTCGGCCTCACGACCGGGGTGGTCGGGTCGGCGATGACCGTGACCGGGAACACGACCGCGATGCCCGAGTCCCTGCCGGTGAACGCGATGACGACCTCGCCCTCGGGGACCGCGGTGCCGAACGTCGCCCTGCCGCTGATGGCGCCGTTCGCGTCGGCGGTGAAGGTCTCGCTGGAGGGCAGGACCTCGAGGTCCTGCAGGATCACCACGGGCTGGACGGTCTCGCCGGGCAGGAACCCGGTGGCGTCCACGACGACACCGGTGGTGCCCAGCGACGAGGACGTGGTCGGGTCGGGCACGGAGAGGGTGCCGGAGGCCTCCGGCGTGAAGTAGGTGTCCTCGCCGTTCCACGAGATGCCCACGACCGCGCCTGCGGCGGCCGTCGCGCTGACGCCGTAGCCGTTGATGGTGGCGGCGGGGAACGCAGCCGCGAACTGCGTCTGGAAGTCGGCGAGCGTGGCGGGGGTCCCGGCCGCGATCGTCCCGACCGTCACCGTCGAGACCCAGGTCCCGTCGACGGCCGTCGGGCCGGTCGCCGAGGTCGTCAGGGCTGCGGGCGCGGTGTTGGCCGTCGAGCCCGCGGTGTCGAGGAGCAGCGTGTACCGAGCCGCACCCGATGCGATGAGGTCGGCGGTGCCGAGCCCGAGCCCGTTCTGCGACGCGAGGGCGGTGCTCCGGACGCCGGCCAGGTCGGTCGCGGCGCTCCCGGTCGTGGCGTGTCCGAGCAGCGTGCCGGCGGGCAGCGCGGCGCCGCTCACGCCGAAGGTCGGGGTGCCGCCGACCGAGAACCACGCCGTCGGGTAGGCGCCCGTGGTGTACGCGGTGACGTCAGCAGCACCGACCCACTCGGTGTCGAGGGGAGCGACCGCGGCGCGGGACTGTGCCCCGGTCGGGGTGGCTGCCGTGCTGTGCGGCGAGCTCTGGATGACGGTGGTCTCGGCGGACGCGATGCCGGGCATCGCGATCATGGCTGTGGCGAGGGCTGCCACCGCGGCGGCGGTGACGAGGGTGGGACGGCGCATCGGCTGCTTCCGGGTTCGATCGCCCGACCGGGGCGTGGCGGAGACCCGGTGCTGCTCCGCGGCGCCGCGGTCCCCCCATGGTCCGGGGTCAGCCTAGTGACGAAGCCGACGACTTGTCACCTGAGATCAGACGTCGAGGTGGTCCACCAGCTCGTCCGCCAGCCCCGTGTACGTGGCCGGGGTCAGGTTCGTCAGACGGGCCTTCGCGCCGTCGGAGATGTCCAGCCCGTTGACGAACGCGATGAGGTCCTGCTGGCTGACGCGCTTGCCACGGGTCAGCTCCTTGAGCATCGCGTAGGGGTCCTCGATGTCGGACTGCCCGGCGGTGACCTCGGCGCGGATGACCGTCTGGATGGCCTCGCCGAGCACCTCCCAGTTGCCGTCGAGGTCCTCGGCCAGACGCTGCTCGTTCACGGCGATCTCGCCGAGCCCACGACGCAGGTTGTCGAGCGCGAGCAGCGAGTGCCCCACGGCGACGCCGACGTTGCGCTGCGTGGTGGAGTCCGTCAGGTCGCGCTGCAGGCGGCTCGTGACGAGGGTCTCCGACAGCGTGGAGAACAGCGCCGACGAGATCTCGAGGTTCGCCTCGGCGTTCTCGAACCGGATCGGGTTGATCTTGTGCGGCATGGTCGAGGACCCGGTGGCACCGGCCTGGGGGATCTGCGTGAAGTACCCCATCGAGATGTAGGTCCACACGTCGGTCGCCAGGTTGTGCAGGATGCGGTTGGCGTGCCGGATCCGGTCGTACAGCTCGGCCTGCCAGTCGTGCGACTCGATCTGCGTGGTGAGTGGGTTCCAGGTCAATCCGAGCCCCTCGACGAACTCGCGCGACAGTGTGGGCCAGTCGGCCTCGGGGTCCGCGGCCAGGTGCGCCGAGAAGGTGCCGGTCGCACCGGAGAACTTGCCGAGGTACTCGCTGCCCTCGATCTGCGCCAGGACCCGCTCGAGCCGGTAGACGACCACCGCGAGCTCCTTGCCGAGCGTGGTGGGCGTGGCGGGCTGGCCGTGCGTGTGCGACAGCATCGGCACGGAGCGCAGCTCACCGGCGACCTCGCGCAGGCGGGCGACGACCGCGCGGAAGGCCGGCAGCCACACCTGCTCGGTCGCGTCCTTGATCGTCAGCGCGTAGGACAGGTTGTTGATGTCCTCGCTGGTGCAGGCGAAGTGGGTCAACTCGGCGATCGCGTCAAGCCCCAGGTCGGCCAGACGACGGCGGACGAAGTACTCGACGGCCTTGACGTCGTGCCGGGTCGTGGCCTCGATCTCGGCCAGCTCGGCGATCTGCGCCTGCCCGAAGTCCGTGACGACGGCGCGCAGGGCGGCCTTGTCGTCGACGCTCAGCGGTGACGTGGTGAACATCGCGTGGTCGGTCAGGAAGACCAACCACTCCACCTCGACGGTGATGCGAGCGCGGTTGAGCCCGGCCTCGGAGAGGTGCTCGCCCACCGTGTGCACGACCGGGTAGTACCGCCCGTCGAGCGGGCTGATCGGCTGCGGGGGAAGGGGGGTCATCGTGCTCCCTGGCGGACGGCCGGTTCGATCTGGTGGAAGAGTGCACGGCAGGCCCGCTCGACCGTGGTCAGGACCCGGTCGAACTCGTGTCGGTCCGCGTAGTACGGGTCCGGCACGTCGGCCTGCTCAGGCCAGGCGTCGTCGTACCGCAGCAGGAGCGTCACCTTGGCGGCGTCGTCCATCGTGGGGGCCCACGAGCGCAGGATGCGTTCGTGGGAGCGGTCGAGTGCGACCACCAGGTCGAGGTCCGGGAACCGGTCCGGGTCGAACTGACGGGCGCGATGCCTGGACCCATCGTATCCGCGCGCAGCGAGTGCGGCGATCGTGCGCTCGTCCGCGGGTTCGCCGACGTGCCAGTCGCCGGTGCCGGCGGACTGCACCTGGAAGCGGTCGGACATGCCGGCCTCGTCGACGAAGTGCTGGAACACGATCTCCGCCATCGGGGAGCGGCAGATGTTCCCACTGCACACGAACGAGACTCGGAAGGCCGACGGGGCGCCGGCGTCCGTGGTCATGCCCTCATCATGACGTACGCGCGGGGCTCAGGGGCGCGGGCGGTTCAGCACCGGGCGGACGAACAGCCCGATCACCCACGCTGCGACGGCCAGCACGAAGGCGCCGACGACCCCCCAGCCGAAGGAGTCGACCTGCAGCCCGAAGCCGATCGCGGTCGAGATCCCCGCGACGATGAGCAGCAGGACGGCGTTGACGACGAACGAGATCAAGCCGAGCGTCAGGATGTAGACGGGGAACGCCACGACGCGGATCAGGGTGCCGATGACGGCGTTCACCAGACCGAAGACGAACGCCACCAACAGGTAGGTCAGGACGGTCTCGACGGTGCCGCCGGTCCCGAAGGCCGTGACGGAGACACCGCTGACGATGAGCGTGGTGAGCCACAGCGCGAGTGCGTTGACGACCAGGCGGACGAGGAATCGCATGCGCCCATGATGCCCGGTGTGCCGCTCGGTAGGCTGGGTCGGTGACCGACCAGCCCGTGCGCATCCGTCCCGAGGTGGCCGTCCTGCCTGCCTACAAGCAGGGTCGACAGGCCGCGGCCGACGCCTTCAAGCTCTCCAGCAACGAGAACCCGTTCCCGCCGCTGCCCGGTGTGGTCGAGGCCGTGCAGGCCCAGACCGCGTACAACCGCTACCCCGACGCCTCGGCGATCGCACTGCGGGCCGTCCTGGCGAACCGCTCCGGTGTCACGGTGGACGAGGTCCACGTCGCACCCGGCAGCGTCGCGATCCTGCACGAGCTCGCCCGCGCGGTCAGTGCTCCCGGGGACGAGATCGTGTACGCGTGGCGGTCCTTCGAGGCCTACCCCGGCGTCGTCACCGTCGCGGGTGCGACGAGCGTGCAGGTGCCGAACCGGGCCGACGGCGGGCACGACCTCGACGCGATGGCCGCCGCGGTCACCGAGCGCACCCGCATGGTGCTCGTGTGCTCCCCGAACAACCCCACCGGGCCGACGGTGACCAGCGCTGAGTTCGACGCCTTCATGGCGCAGGTCCCGACGAGCGTCCTGGTCGTGCTGGACGAGGCGTACGCCGAGTTCGTCACCGCTCCCGACGCCGTCCGCGGGGTGCCGCTGCTGGAGCAGTACCCCAACCTCGTCGTGCTCCGGACGTTCTCGAAGGCCTACGGGCTGGCGGGCCTGCGGGTCGGGTACGCGCTCGGCCCGGCATACGTCCTCGACGCGGTCCGTGCCTGCGCCATCCCGCTCAGCGTCACCGCGCAGGGCCAGGCCGCTGCACTGGCGAGCCTGGAGCGCGAGTCCGAACTGCTCGAGCGGGTCGCGCACCTGACCCAGCGCCGCGACCTCGTCGTGAGCGCGCTGCGCGGCCAGGGCTGGGACGTGCCGGACGCCCAGGGCAACTTCGTCTGGCTGCCCACCGGCGACCACACCCCCGTGGCAGCGGAGCAGTTCGAGCGCGCCGGCATCATCGTCCGGGCCTTCGGGACCGAGGGCATCCGCATCTCGATCGGGGAGCACGAGGCTGTCGAGAAGCTCCTCGAAACCGCGCGTGCACTTGTGGAGGGCCTCACAACGGCCGTCCCGACCCGGCCGCTACGCTGACCCGCATGTCCTTCCACGCCGCGGCCCCCGCGACGACCACCGTCCGGCTCCTCGACACCGAGGGCCGGTTCGTGGAGACCGACGAGAACGCCGAGTTCGTCGGCATCGCCAAGGCCCTCCCCGACGAGACGCTGCTCGCCATGCACCGCCAGATGGTGCTCACCCGACGCTTCGACCACGCTGCCGGCAACCTGCAGCGGACCGGTCAGCTCGGCCTGTGGGCACCGAGCCACGGGCAGGAAGCCGCGCAGGTCGGGTCCGCCTTCGCGCTCCGTCCCCAGGACCACCTGTTCCCGTCGTACCGCGAGCACGCCGTCGTCCTGCAGCGCGGCGTCGAGCCGATGGAGATCATCTCGCTCTTCCGCGGCCAGGCCCACGGCAACTGGGACCCGGACGCCCGCGGCAACACGCACGTCTACACGCTCGTGATCGGCGCGCAGACCCTGCACGCCACCGGCTACGCGATGGGCCAGGCCCTCGACGGCGTCGTCGGCACGGGCGACCCCGACGTCGACGAGTGCTCGATCGTGTACTTCGGCGACGGTGCGACCAGCCAGGGCGACGTCAACGAGGCCTACGTCTTCGCCGCGTCGCACAAGGCCCCCGTCGTCTTCTTCCTGCAGAACAACCACTGGGCGATCTCGGTGCCGGTGTCGGTGCAGTCCCCGACGCCGCTGGTCGACCGTCCCCGTGGCTTCGGCATCCCGAGCGTCAAGGTCGACGGCAACGACGTCCTGGCCTCGTACGCGGTGAGCACGGTCGCGACCGAGCACGCCCGCAGCGGCCAGGGCCCGGCGTTCATCGAGGCGGAGACCTACCGCATCGGCGCCCACACCAGCTCGGACGACCCCACGCGCTACCGCGGCGACGACGAGCTCGCTGGCTGGGTCGCCCGTGACCCGATCACCCGGTCCGAGGCGTACCTGCGCAGCCTCGGCGCGACCGACGCGCAGTTCGCCGAGATGGAGGCCGAAGGCGAGCAGATCGCGGCCGACATCCGTGCGAAGACCTCCGCGCTGCAGGCCCCGCCGATGGACGCCATGTTCGACCACGTCTACCGCGAGCCGCACCCGCGCATCGACGAACAGCGCGCCTGGTTGCACGACTACGAGTCCGCCCAGGACGGAGCCCACGCATGAGCACCACCGAGCAGCTCTTCGACTACACCCTCCGCTCCCACCCGGGTGCCGGCGAGGTCCCGACCGACCCGACGCCGAACCTGCCGATGGCCAAGGCGCTCAACGCCGGGCTCGCGGCGGCGATGCAGGCGGACGACAAGGTCCTGCTGATGGGCGAGGACATCGGCCGGCTGGGCGGCGTCTTCCGCATCACCGAGGGCCTGCAGGACCGGTTCGGCGCCGACCGCGTGCGGGACACCCCGCTCGCCGAGTCCGGCATCGTCGGCACCGCGATCGGCCTGGCCCTGCGCGGGTACCGTCCGGTGATCGAGATCCAGTTCGACGGCTTCGTCTGGCCGGCGTTCAACCAGATCACCTCGCAGCTGGCGAAGATGGCGAACCGACTGCCGGCGCACATGTCGCTGCCCGTCGTCATCCGCATCCCCTACGGCGGCCACATCGGCGCGATCGAGCACCACCAGGAGTCCCCCGAGGCGTACTTCGCGCACACCGCGGGCCTGCGCGTGGTCAGCCCGAGCACCCCGAACGACGCCTACTGGATGATCCAAGAGGCAATCGCGTCGAACGACCCCGTCGTCTTCATGGAGCCCAAGTCCCGCTACTGGCCGAAGGGGCAGGTCGACCTGGTCGACGGCCACGTGCCGATGCACACCACGCGCGTGGCCCGCACCGGCACCGAGGTCACCCTCGTCGGACACGGCGCCATGGTCGCGACGCTCATGCAGGCCGCCGACATCGCCGACGCCGAGGGCACGAGCTGCGAGGTCGTCGACCTCCGCTCGATCTCGCCGATCGACTGGGAGCCGCTGCTCGCCTCGGTGCGCAAGACCGGCCGACTGGTCGTCGCGCAGGAAGCCAGCGAGTTCGTCAGCGTCGGCAGCGAGATCGCCGCGACCGTCGCCGAGCGGGCGTTCTACACGATGCAGGCACCCCCGCTGCGGGTCTCCGGGTTCGACATCCCGTTCCCGCAGTCGAAGCTCGAGCACCACCACCTGCCGGACGCCGACCGCGTCCTCGAGGCCGTGGACCGCGCGCTCGCCTACTGACCCGGTCCACCCGGACCATCTCTCCACCGCACGACCGACTGCCGAAGGAGCCGACGTGGCCGTCGCCGAATTCCCCCTCCCCGACGTGGGCGAAGGCCTCAACGAGGCCGAGATCGTCCAGTGGCGCGTCGCGATCGGTGACGACGTCGCGGTCGACCAGGTCCTGGTCGAGATCGAGACCGCCAAGTCGCTCGTCGAGCTGCCGTCCCCGTTCGCGGGCACGGTGACCGGTCTGCTGGTGGCCGAGGGCGACACCGTCGAGGTCGGCCGTCCGATCATCCGGGTCGAGTCCGCCTCGGGTGCTCAGACGGGAGGCCCGGCACCGGTCGCCGACGCCGCCCCCGTCTCGCCTGGGCCCACGCTCGCCGGTACCGGCGCGTCGCGGAGCTTGCGGAGCGACGTGACGGCCGAGCGAGTGGGGAACGTCACCCCCACGGCCCCTGCCGCGGCTGCACCCGTCGCCTCGGCTCCGTCCGTGCCGACGCAGGTCGCCGCGCCCGCGCCGGCCCCCGCTGCGCCGGCCCACGCTGCGCCGGCTCCCGTCGCGGTCGCCCCGGCGCCGGCGCCGGCGCAGGTGCCGGCCTCGCTGCCCGCCGCCGAGGGCGCCGGTGTCGTCGGCACCGACGAGTCCTCCGGCGCCGTGCTCGTGGGCTACGGCTCCGCGACCAGCGCACCCTCGCGCCGCAAGCCGGGCGCCCGCCGGGCCGCAGCGGCCGCGGCGGAGGCGAGCCGGGCCTCCAGTCGGGAGACCGACCTGGACCTGGTCACCGACGACGGCGAGGCGAGCACCGCCGACGCCGTGGCCGCGCAGGGCAAGCGTCCCGCGCGCCCCTCGAGCGTGCCCGCCGCCTCGGCCCTGCCCGTCATCGCGAAGCCGCCGATCCGCAAGCTCGCGAAGGACCTCGGCGTCGACCTGACGACGGTCGAGGCGACCGGACTGGCCGGCGAGGTCACGCGCGACGACGTGATCCGCCACGCCACCCAGGCCACCGTCTTCCGCAACATCGAGACGCCCGAGTGGGGCGACGTCCGCCAGGAGACCATCCCGGTCAAGGGCGTCCGCAAGGCGATCGCGACCGCGATGACCACGTCCGCGTTCACCGCGCCGCACGTGTCGCTCTTCGTCGACGTCGACGCGACCCGCACGATGGAGTTCGTCAAGCGGCTCAAGGCCTCGCCGACGTTCGCCGGGGTGAAGGTCTCGCCGCTGCTCATCATGGCGAAGGCCGTGATCTGGGCGGTCCGCCGCAACCGCTCGGTGAACTCGTCGTGGACCGACCGCGAGATCATCGTCCACCACTTCGTGAACCTCGGCATCGCCGCGGCGACCCCGCGTGGGCTCATCGTGCCGAACATCAAGGACGCGCAGGACATGTCGCTGTTCGAGCTGGCGAAGGCGCTCGAGGCGATGACCCTCACCGCCCGTGACGGCAAGACCAGCCCGGCCGAGATGGCCGACGGCACGATCACCGTGACCAACATCGGTGTCTTCGGTATGGACACCGGCACGCCGATCCTCAACCCCGGGCAGGTCGCCATCGTCGCGATGGGCACCATCAAGCCGAAGCCGTGGGTCGTCGACGGCGAGGTCCGCTCGCGCATGGTGACCACGATCGGTGCTTCGTTCGACCACCGCGTGGTGGACGGCGACGTGGCGTCCCGGTTCGTGCACGACGTGGCCTCGGTCATCGAGGAGCCCGCGCTCCTGCTCGACTGACGGGTCGTCAGTCCTGCGCTCGTGGCTCGAGGGCTGCGCGGAACAACCGGACTGCGAGCACGGCGTCGAGCGCCAGTTCCTCGGCGTCCTGTGCGCTCCCGGCCGCGAGGGCGGTCGTGACGAACGTGGCCGTTCCGTCGCTCATCGCGGTGTCGAAGAGCGAGCAGACCCCGAGGACGGCACCCCAGCGATCCCGATCGACAGCCGGGTCGAGGACGGCCGCGACCGCGGCGGCGGCGCGGCCGGGATCCGCACGCGAGGCGTTGACGAGCACCCAGGCGAAGTCGTAGAGGTCCTTGTCCGCCCGACGCCAGTACGCGGCCGCTCCCTTCGCTGCGACGTACCCACCGATGTCGGCCATCCGGACGCGTTCGCCGAGCACGCTCGCGACATGGGCATCCCGGAGCGCCGGACCGGGACCGCGGAGGTTCTTGACGGTGAGGGTCGTCGTGCCCGGGAGCGCGATCTCCTGGTCGAGGTTGTCCGAGACGTCGGAGAGGAACTCGACGACCACCGGGTAGCCGTCCACGTCGGCGACCCATCGCCACCCGACGTTCGGCGACGCCGGCACGAAGCCGGCGCGGTCGAGTGCACGTTCGAGCCAGCCGTGGTCGTCGTCGTCGCGGTCGTACTCGAGGCCGATGTCGAGGAGGAGGTCGACGTCGTTCGTGCCCTGGTGCGGTTCATCGGCGTCGACGAGGTACTCCGGAACGAGCCCGCCGATGAGCACGAGCTCGGTCGAGTGGTCCGCAGCCGCGTGGAGGAGGGCCGCGAGCGCGCGCTCCGCGAGGCGTCGTGCGTCGCGGTCACGCGGTCGGCCGGACTCCGTCACGCGAACACCGACAGCTCGACCGAGCGGTAGGCGTCGGCGGCTTCCTGGTCGCGTTCGGAACCCGCGAGCAGGTCGGCGTAGACGCGGATCGGCGATGCTTCGCGTCGACCGTCGACGACGCGGCTCGTGTTCGCCACGGCGGACGGCGCGGGGCGGAGACGGATGCTCCCGGCAGGTGCGGGGAGCATCTGGGCGCGTGCGGCCGCGGCATCGAGCGCAGGTCCGTCCATGTCGACGTACGCGGTCACCGGGCGCATGCCCGTCAACATCGGTCGGACACGTTCCGAGACCGCGCTGCCGGTCAGGATCAAGCCCGAGCCGAACAGCGAGGCGAGTTGCTCCTCGATCCGCGTCGGGTTCCGGTCCAGGACGTGGAACGAGGCCCACGTCGACGGCAGCCGGCGTTGCCATCCGCTCCACGAGTCCAGCAGGCCGCTCGGGTCCGCGACTGCGCGGCTCCGTGGCTCGGGCCCCGGTTCAGTCCATCCCGACGTGTCGAGCCCGGCGAGCGTGCCCGAGACGGACCCGAGCGAGCGACCGGAGAGACGGGACAACGTCTCGACATCGGCGACCCGCGGGCGTCCGTCCTGCCATGCGGCACCACCCGCGACGATCTCGAGCAGGACCTCGGCCACGTCGGCTCGCGCCGCCGACCACCGGAAGTCGACGCTCGGGGCGGGCGGCGCGGCGCGGGCGTCTCGTGCCACCCAGATCGTGCCGATGTGGAGGGAGGCTGCACCATCCAGTCCGAACCACGAGACGCCGAGTTCGTCGAGGAGTCGTCGTGAGCCGTCGGACAGTGCCTGTGCGCAGACGACCAGGACCGTGTCGTCCGCCTTGCGGGTGGTCCGGCCGAGTGCTGCTGCGACGTCTCGCGGGAACCCGAGGCCGGCCCAGCGGAGATCGATCCGCGCACGAGACCCGTCCGGGAGCTCTGCGATCGGGAGGCCGAGTGCGTCGTCCGCTTCGACGATCTGAAGGGCTCCGGCCGGTACGGTGCGTCGGAACGCATCGAGGAGCATGGTTTCAGTCATCGGCACCATTTCACTGTACAGTGAAAAAGCCACCCGAGTGAAACAGGTACCGTCGTTCTGCCGAGTCAGCAGGCAGTCGCGTGGTGTTCACGCAGATGTCGGTGGACGGGGCGATGATCGACCCATGGTCCACCAGCTCCTGAGCGCCCTGCAGGAGATCCGAACGGATCGCCTCCTGCTGACCCCCGTCACGCCGACCGACATCGACGCCGTGCACGCGGTGTACGCCGACGCCCGGACCTGGGCCCACCTGCCGAGCGGTCGACACGTCTCGCGCGACCAGACCGTCGACCTGGTGCAGCGGAAGATCGGGGGCCGCGTCCGCCACGGGCTGGGCTCGTGGACGGTCCGCGACGCGGAGACCGGGGCCGTCATCGGCGTCGGCGGGGTCGACATGACCGCCGGCGGGGTGTGGAACCTCGGGTACCGGCTCGCGCCGGAGTCCTGGGGCAACGGGTACGCGACCGAGATCGCCCGCGCGGCGATGACCGCGGCGCACGATGCGGCTCCCGACGTGGCGGTCACCGGTCGGGTGTTGACGAACAACCCGGCGTCGGCGCGGGTGCTCGCGAACGCGGGACTGGCGCTGGTGTGGCAGGGGACGACCGCGGCGCCGACCCCGGACGGCGTGGAGCGCCAGGTGTGGGCCGACCGGGTCCTCAGCGACGCGCAACACGCCTGGCTGGTCGCGAACGCCTGACGCGGTGCGCCTGCAGCGCCGCCGCGCGCTGCGCCGGGCGCAACGCCGCCGCGCGGTGCGCCTGCAGCGCCGCCGCGCGCAGTGCCGGGCGCAACGCCGCCACCCGCTGCGCCGTCAGCGCCGCCCCTCGGCCAGCGCGCCGACCAGCGCCGCAGCGACCGTCGCCAGCCCGAGCACGACCGCGGCCACGACGCACTCGCTGCCCGGACTGAACGACAGGACGGCGACCATCACCAGCACGGTGACGCCGAGCGTGCCGAGCCGGATGAGCTGCGCTGCGTTCGCGTCACTCATCCGCGGGCACTCCCCGGAGCGGTGAGCAGCAGGTCGGCCTCGCGCGGCAGCTCCTGCACGAGCGACCAGTGCACGGTGTTCCAGTCGTGCCCGCTGCCCGGCGCGAAGGCCACCGTGGTGTGGATGCCAGCGCGTTCGGCGGCCTTCCCGATGCGCTGCGCCGACGCGGTGAACGCGTGGTCGGTCGATCCGGCGGTCAACCACAGGGACTTGTCGGTGAACGGGGCGTTCGCTGCCATCAGAGCACTCGGGGCCGCGGCACGCCACCGTGCGAGCGACCCGCCGAAGGCCTCGTCCGCGCTGTTCTGCGGGGAGCGGTCGACGGGGGCCAGCTCGCTCGAGACCGCCAGCGCGGCACCGAAGCGGTCCGGGTACCCGGACAGGAACTGGGTGGCGCAGGTCGCGCCCTGCGAGAACCCGACGAGTCCCCAGCCGCGGTGGTCATCCGTCACGCGCAGGTGGCTCGTGACCCACGCCGGGACGTCCTGGGTGATGTACGTCGCGGCATTGCCGATCATCGAGTCGACGCACATCGTGTTGTGGCCGGGCACGGCGAGCTGGTCGGCGGAGACCACGATCGGCGCGATCCCGTGGTGTGCGGCGGCGTACTGGTCGAGCACGCCCGCGATGCCGCCCGCGGTGAACATGTCGCTCGGCGACCCGGGCTGCCCGGACAGCGAGACGATCACCGGCAGCGTCGGTGGGTCGGCGGTCAGGGCGGCCGGCGGCAGGTACACCACGGCGGGTCGGGCGGGGAAACCCGAGCGCGTGCCCGGGATGCGCACGGTGCCGATCCGACCCACGGCGGGCATGCCGACCGGCGGCGTCCACGCGGGAGCGGGCGCCGGTGTGGCCGCCACGGTCTCGACCCCCGACTCGGACCCGAGGTCGAGCGGCGGGAACGGGTCGGTCTGCACCAGGGCGTTGAGCGTGGGGTAGGCCGCGTAGTCGACGTTGATGCCGAGCGCGGGTGCCAGCAGTGCGAGGGGCACGAGGACGGCAGCGAGGACCCGCCGCCCCCGGCCCCCCTGCACGATGCCGGTCACCGCCAGGGCGACGCCGGCGAAGGCCAGCGCCACCCACATCCGCGTGACGTCGGTCAGGACGACGTCGAAGGCGTTGAGCAGGTCCCCGACGACCCAGCAGGCGAGGTACCCGAGGACGGCGCCGCCCGCGGTCACCGCAGCGCGGAGGCCCGTCCGCCGCCAGCCGCTCCGGCTCGACAACCCGGTCCGGAGCGCCGGCAGCAGCACGGACAACGCCGCGACGCCGAACAGCACGTCGACGGGGACGAGCTTCGTCGGGACCTGCAGCCGGGTCCCCATCAGCCAGTGGAACGGGTCGGTCATCAGCTCCGCGCCTCGGCGGCCGCTCGGTGCGCGCGGCGCAGTTCCCAGAGGTGCCGCGGTCGGAGGCCCGGCAGGTAGGCGCCTGCCAGCGCCCGCGCGACCCGGGGCACGTGCAGCGGCGTCGGGACGACGAGCCAGAGCGGTTCGTGCTGTGCGCCGAACTTCTCCTTGAACCGCTGCAGCGAGCGGAAGCCGTACGCGGGTTCGAGCACGCGGGCGAGCAGTCGTGATCCGCGGTCGAGCACGGCGTGGGACGCGGGGTCGTGCGCGGCGAGCGGCGTACCGGACAGGCTCAGCGTGGACAGGCCGGCTTCGCGCGCACGGATCGCGGTGCGGGCGATCAGGAACTCGACCACGCCGGGCATCCCGCCCTCGCCGCGGCGCATCACGTCGAGCGTGTAGCCCGTCAGCGTGCCGCAGGAGTACACGGGGAGCCAGCTCGTCACCGCGGTCACCCGGCCCGACGCGTCGATCGCCAGCGCGAGGCGCACGTCCGGGTCGTCGAGCTCGCGGAACCCGCCGAGGGTGAACCCCATCTCCGGCAGGCGACGGTCGGCCGCCCAGCGGGTGCAGATCAGTTCCACCTCGGCTCGCTGTCCGGCGTCGAGCTGTCCGAAGCGCGTCCACTCGTCGCGGACCCCCTCGCGGTCGGCACGGTTCGACGCGGTGCGCAGGTCCTGCCGCCGCTTGCCGCGCAGGTCGAAGGTGGTGACGTCGAGCACGGCCTCCACACCGACGGGCAGGGCGGTCCACCCCTCGGGCGCCAGGATGGCGCGGACCGGGTCGTGCACGCTCGTGAAGGCCGGGATCCAGCCGTTCTCGGCGCAGTGCGCGGCGAAGGCCGCGATGACGGCGGCGCGGTCGTCGGCCCCGCAGACCGGGTCCGACACCGTGAGGGCGACGTCGCCGCGCACCCGGTACGCGACGGCCCCGAGGCCGTCCGGGTGCGACCACACCGCGTTGCCGCGCCAGGTGCCCATGTGGCCGAGTGACCCCGCGTCCCCGCCGCGGAGCATCGCGAGCAGGTCGGCGGACCCGGTGGCGGCGCGGAACGGCGCGCGCACGAGTCGTCCCCGCAGGACCAGGATCGCGAGCAGCACGGCAGCGGGCACCAGCCAGGCGCCGAGCAGCGTCACCTGCCACTCGACCTCGTCCAGCCCGAGTCCCTGCCACTGCACGGCGGCGTCGGTCACGGGTTCGATCAGGAACGCGTCTGCCAGCACCGCCGTCAGGACCACGAGCACGCCGACCGCCACCACGATCCCGGCACGGCGACCGCGGTGCACGAGCCACGCCGCGACCAGCAGCAGCACCCCGACCAGCACGACGGCGCGGTCGCTCATCGCGTCGGCGAACGGCGAGAGCACGCCGTCCGGGTCCGGCACGACCAGGGTGACGAGGGAACCGCCGCCCAGGGCGACGAGCGTGGCCACGACGACGGTGCGCGGGGTCAGCTGGTCGCGGGACACCGGACGGGAGGCCCGGTGCACCACGAGCGCACCGGCTGCAGTCCCGAGCAGCGCGGCGAGGGCCCGGGTGACGTCCGACCCGTGCCCGGCGAACAGCAGGAGCGTCAGGGTCACGGTCCACAGGACGGTCCGGACCCGCCACCGGCGCTGGGCGGGCATGCCCGCCGAGGCGGCGGCGAACAGGGCGACTGCGACGACCGACGGGGCGAGCAGGGGCTGGCCGTGGACCTCCTCCGCGTGCGCCTCACCGAGCGCGGTGCCCACGGTCACGGCGAGCTGGGTGCCGAGCACGGCCGCCGTCGGTACGAGGACACCGAGCAGGGCGGTCCGCACCGATCCGAGCGAGCGCTCGGCGACGGCTGCGGCGAGCACGGTCGCGACGAGCGCCAGGCACGCGACCGGCGGGTGGTGCGGGAAGTCCGGCTCGGCGTGGGTGAGCCGCGCGGCGACGACCAGGACGAGGAGCACGCCCGTCACGACGAGGGTCACCGGCCAGCGACGGAGCCGTACGAGTTCGAGACGGAGCCGGGCGAGCGCGGGACGGATGGGCACGGTCTCACTACAGCGCGTCCGCGAGCCGGCGGCATCGACCAGGGGGGTGAACCACGATGGCCGGTCGGCCATGTCGGGGTGGCCGCAGGGAGGATGTCTCACGGACTCGGCGGGAGGTGCTCGACGGGCAGGCGCAGGTGGAGCGCGAACCCGCCGTCCGGGGTCGGACCGCTCTCGAGCAGGCCACCGAGCAGCGACGCGCGTTCCGCGAGCCCGATCAGACCCAGGCCGGAGCCGGGCAGCTCGAGCCGCTCGGACGTCGGCGGGCCGTTCACGACACGGACCAGCACGACCCCGTCGACGACCTCGCCCGACACCCGCACCGCGGCACCGGGGGCGTGCTTGCGGACGTTCGTCAGCGCCTCCTGCACGAAGCGGTAGACCGCACGCTGCACCGGCTGCGCGAGCGTCTCCGGCAGGGCGACGGTGCTCGCGGTGTCCAGGCCCGACGCCGCCACCAGCCGTTCGAGGTCGGCCAGCACCGGCTGCGGCGCGATCTCGCGGTCGGTGCCGCCCGCGGCGCGGAGCACCTGGACCATCTCGCGCAGCTCCTGCAGCGTGACGACGCAGAGCTGCCGGATCGTCCGGGCGAAGCCGCGCTCCGCCTCGTCCCGACCGGCCATCTGCATCCCGCCGGCCTGCACGGCGATGAGCGTCACCTGGTGCGAGACCACGTCGTGCATCTCGCGCGCCAGCAGGGCCCGCTCGCGGGACAGCGCCACGGCCGCGGCCTGTCGACGCTCCTCGGCGCGAGCGGTGTCCCGTTCTGCCAGTCGCTCGGTCAGCCGGTGCCGTGTCTGCGCGAGCAGCCCGATCGACAGGGGGCCGAGGGCGAAGATCAGCGCGTAGATGATCGAGACGATGACGTCCTCGAGGTTCTGCGGCGGACCGACGAACCCGCCGAAGCCGACGAACTCGACCACGGCTGCCAGGAGCATCACCCACCGTCGTTCGGTGCGCTGCCCGATCGTGAACAGCGCCACGACCGAGGCCACCACCGCGGAGCCGATGAACAGCCCCGGCACGGTGAGCGCGAACGCCGTGACGGGCAGCCGTCGACGCAGGAGCAGGGCCGCGGCGGCGAGCAGGGACATCGCGGTCTCGAAGGTCGTCGCACCCGAGATGTCGAGCACTGCGTCGCCGACGGCGGCGGCGACGAAGAACGCGTCGACCAGCCACCACGGCGGTCGGTGACCCCGGATCCAGACGAAGCCGGCGTCGACGACGTCGTCGAGCCTCCTGTCCGTCGACCGGAGCAGGTGCGCGAGGCGGGAGCTACGCACGGAGCAGCCCGGCCGCGGCCGCGCGCAGGGCGAGCTGGACGCGACTGGCGACGCCGAACGCCGCGAGCAGGGCGCGGACGTCCTCCTTCACCGTGCCCGTGCTGACCCCGAGCCGAGCGCCGATCTCGGGGTTGCTGACCCCGTCGGCGACGAGCTGCAGGACCGCGCGCTCCCGGTCGGTCATCGGCGGGGCCTCGGCCGCGGTGACGGACGGGGCGAAGAGCCGCGCACGGTCGAGCTCGGACGCCAGGACGACGCCGCCGGCTGCCAGGACTCTCACGTACTGCGCGAGCCCCTCGGGGTCGGTGTCCTTGAGCAGGAACCCCGCTGCCCCGAGCTCCATCGCGCGGCCGAGGTGCTCGGCGGCGTCGAACGTCGTCAACATCGCGACGGCAGGGGGTTCGGGCAGGGCCGTGATCGTGCCGAGCAGGTCGAGGCCGTCGATCCGCGGCATGCGGACGTCGAGCAGCACGACGTCGGGGCGGTGGGCGGTCACGGTGGCGATCGCGTCGACGTCCGAGGTCGTCGCCACCACCTCGATGTCGGGCGCCGCGCCGAGGATCAGCTCGAAGCCGTACCGGACCAGCGCTTCGTCGTCGACGATCACCACGGAGATCACGGGGCACATCCTGGCATGGCTCCTCGCGGACACATCGACGTGTTGCTCAGGGATCGCTACTGTGATGGGACTGGTCATGTCCGCACAGGACCACCCGGCCGACCACTGCAGACCCCGACGGAGCACGAGGAGACGATGACGAGCCGCATCACCGAAGGCGCCGAGCCGAAGCACCAGCAGCTGCGTCGGATCCTGCTCGACCTGGCGACCGTGCGGCTGGCTCCCGGAGCGGCGATCCCGTCCGAACGCCAGCTCATCGCGGAGTACGGCGTCTCACGGATCACCGTGCGCGAGGCCCTGGGGCAGCTCGTGAACGAGGGCTACCTGGAGCGCGTCCGCGGCAAGGGTACCTTCGTCGCGCACCGCCCGGTCCAGTCGACCCTGCACCTGGCGTCGTTCACCGAGGAGATGCGTGCGATGGGTCACGTGCCGACCACGGTCGTCCTGGTGCGCGAGGAACGCATCCCGCCGCCCGACACGGCCGCGGCGCTGCGGCTGGGGGAGACGGACACGGCGATCCACCTGAAGCGGCTGCGCATGGCCGACGGGGCGCCGGTCTCGATCGACGACGCGTGGCTCGTCGCGGACGTGTTCCCCGGGCTGCTCGACCAGGACCTGTCCGGGTCGGTGTACTCGATCGTGGCGAACGTGTACGGCATGCCCATCGACCGGGCGCAGCAGACCGTCGCCGCCAAGCCCGCGGCCGACGACGTCGCGACGCTGCTCGGCACGAAGACGGGCGCTCCCGTGCTCGAGTTCGACCGGGTGTCGTACTCGGGGGACCGGCCCGTCGAGCACGCGATGTCCTGGTACCGCTCGGACCGCTACCGCGTGCAGATGGAGGTCACGGCGACCCGCGCCGTCGCGTAGCGCCGTGCCGCCGCACCCGCGAAAGCGACAGTTCGCCGCGGGACGTCGGCGGAGAACTGTCGCTTTCGCGAGGGGATGTGCGACGGCGGGGCCGGCGTCACACCGTGTAGAGCGTGTCCCCGTCGGCCAGGGTCGAGCCGACCGTGTCCTGCGCGACCGAGTCCGGCGCAGACCCGAGCACCACGACCGGGCAGACGGGCGAGTACCCGGCCTCGGTGATGGTCGCCGGGGTGAACCGGACGACGGGGTCTCCGGCGTTGACGGGGTCACCCTCGGCGGCGAGCAGCTCGAAGCCGGCGCCCGCCATCTTCACCGTGTCGATGCCGACGTGCACGAGCACGTCCGTCCCCGCCGCACCCTGCAGCGCGAACGCGTGCGGGTGCAGCTTGACGATGGTGCCGTCGACCGGGGCCACCGCGGTCACGGAGCCCGCGACACCGGTCGGGTCGACCGCGACCCCGGCGCCCACGAGCTGCTCGGCGAACACCGGGTCCGGCACGTCGGCCAGTGCGACGACCGGACCGGCGAACGGCGTGCGGACCGCCGTCACAGTTCGTCCTGGATGTCCTGCGCGAGGTTGTCGGCGACCGGGCCGACGATGACCTGCCAGCCGGTGCCGCCACCGACGACGGCCTGGGCGCCCGCCGTCTTCAGCGCGTCCTTGTCCACCAGGTCGCCGTCCTCCACCTCGACGCGGAGGCGCGTGATGCAGCCCTCGACCTCTTCGATGTTGGCGGCGCCACCGAGTGCGGCGATGATGTCGGCTGCCTTGATGTCGGCCATCGTGTTTCCTCCTCGTTAAGGGTGATCGCTCAGGTTGACATGCTTGCCGTCGTCACGGAGACTACGGACTGGTCATGACCGGACAGGACCGGACCTGGCGACACCGCCGAGGTTACCTGCGCCGCCCGCACGACTCAACTCACCCCGACAGCTCCACCCGATGACGAGAGGACCTCCGATGAGCACTGCTGCCACCACGGATGCGCCGGAGAAGAAGACGCCGAAGAAGCAGAGCAAGCTCTTCGCCAACGCGCAGCGGCTCGGCCGGAGTCTGCTGCTGCCGATCGCGGTCATGCCGGCCGCCGGCATCCTGCTCCGCCTCGGCCAGTCCGACATGCTCGGTGCCATCCCCGGCTTCGAGCAGGGCGCCACGATCATCGCGGCCGCGGGCAACGGTGTCTTCACCTGGCTGCCACTGCTCTTCGCGGTGGGCATCGCGATCGGCTGGGCGAAGAAGTCGGACGGCACGACGGCGCTCGCCGCGGTCGTCGGCTACATGGTCATGTACCAGGTCTTCGCCGCCATGTCGCCGATCGTGCTCGCCGGCGTCAAGGACGCGAACGGCGACCAGGCCACGATCAACTTCGGCGTGCTCGGCGGCATCGTGATGGGGCTCGTCTCCGCGGTCCTGTGGCAGCGGTTCCACCGCACGAAGATGCCCGACTTCCTCGGCTTCTTCTCGGGCCGCCGTCTCGTGCCGATCCTGACCGCCGCCGCCGCGCTGGTCATCGCCGTGCTGATGTCCTTCGTCTACCGCTACTTCGACATCGCGCTGTCCGCCGCCGGCCAGGCCGTCGCCGACAACGCCGTGATCGGCGGCGGGATCTTCGGGTTCGTCAACCGCATGCTCATCCCGGTCGGCCTGCACCAGCTGCTCAACTTCTTCCCGTGGTTCCAGCTCGGCAGCTTCACCAACGCCGCAGGCGACGTCGTCCACGGCGACATCCCGCGCTTCCTGGCGGGCGACCCGAGTGCCGGCATCTTCCAGACCGGCTTCTTCCCGATCATGATGTTCGCCCTGCCCGCCGGTGCCCTGGCGATCTGGCGCAACGCCAAGCCGCAGAACCGCAAGCTCGTCGGCGGCATCATGCTCTCCGCTGCCCTGACGTCCTTCGTGACGGGCATCACCGAACCGCTCGAGTACTCGTTCATGTTCGTGGCGTTCCCGCTCTACGTCATCCACGCCCTGCTGACGGGCACCTCGCTGGCGCTGGTCAACGCCCTCGGCATCCACGACGGCTTCTCGTTCTCCGCTGGCGCGATCGACTACGTGCTCAACTTCGGCAAAGCGGACGGGGCGATCTGGCTCATCCCGATCGGCCTCGGCTACGCGGTCGTCTACTACTTCCTGTTCAGCTTCGTCATCAAGAAGTGGAACCTGCGGACCCCCGGCCGCGAGGAGGACACGATCGCCGAGAACACGATCGACGCGGCCACCAAGGCGTAGTCGCGACCGTCCACGGTCTGGAGGCGCGGTGCCAGCTGGCACCGCGCCTCCCGTCTGTCACCACTCTCGTCGTGATTTTGACAACCGTTATCAACTAGCGCTAGCGTCGTCGACATGCAGAACCGTCGCCTCCTCGCCCTGCCCCTCGTCGTCGGCGCCGCCGCGCTCGCCCTGACGGGCTGCGCGACCTCGTCCGCGTCGTCTGCCGACAGTGGCGGGAAGGTCGCGGTCGTCGCCTCGACCAACGTGTACGGCTCGATCGTCCAGTCGATCGGCGGCGAGCACGTCAGCGTCACGAGCATCCTCGACGACCCCTCGCAGGACCCGCACTCGTTCGAGTCGAGCGCGCAGACCCAGCTCGCCGTCTCGAAGGCCGACCTGCTCATCGAGAACGGCGGCGGGTACGACGACTTCATGACCACGCTGTCGAAGTCCTCGGGCACCAAGGCCGACACGATCAACGTCGTCAAGCTGTCCGGGCTCGACAAGGCGGGCGACTCCGAGTTCAACGAGCACGTGTTCTACAGCTACCCGACGATGGTGAAGCTCGTCGGTGACGTGACGGACCGCCTCGCCACGCTCGACAGCAAGGACGCGGACACCTTCCGCGCGAACGCCAAGGCCCTGACCACGAAGCTCCAGGACCTCGAGTCGCAGACCGATGCGGCCAAGCAGTCCGACGCGGGCACGAAGGTGGCCTACACCGAGCCGGTGCCGGGGTACCTGTTCGACGCGATGGGTCTGGAGAACGTGACGCCCGAGGCCTTCTCCGAGGCGATCGAGGAGGGCAACGACGTCCCGCCGGCCGCGCTCAACGACACGATCAAGCTCTTCTCCGGGCACACCGCGAAGCTGCTGGCGTACAACGAGCAGACCTCGAGCCCGGAGACCGAACAGGTCAAGAAGGCGGCCGACCAGGCAGGCATCCCGGTGGTCGGTGTCACGGAGACGCTCCCGAAGGGGGAGGATTACGTCTCGTGGCAGCAGGCGAACATCGACGCGGTGAAGGCGGCACTGGCGAAGTGACCACCGTCCAGGACCAGACGCGGACCGCCGCTGCCCCGGGCAGCGGCGGTTCCGCCGTGCTCGCACTGCGTGACGCCGGTCTGGCGTACGGCACGCGCCGGCTCTGGGACGGCCTCGACCTCGACGTCGCGCCGGGGGAGTTCCTGGCCGTGCTCGGACCGAACGGTGCCGGCAAGACCTCACTGCTGCGGACCGTGCTCGGCCAGCAGAGGCTGACCAGCGGCTCGATGACGTTCCTCGGGCAGCCCGTCCGTCGCGGACACCGCCGGATCGGCTACGTCCCGCAGCAGCGGCTGATGGAGTCCGGCACCCCGCTCCGCGCCCGCGACATGATCGCGCAGGGCGTGACCGGGCACCGCTGGGGCATCCGGCCCGAGCGCGCCGCCGAACGCGAGCGCATCGACCGGATCATCGACGAGGTCGGCGCCACGGCGTTCGCGGACGCCCCGGTCGCCGAGCTGTCCGGCGGTGAGCAGCAGCGCACTCGGGTGGGACAGGCCATCGCGGCCGACCCTGCTCTCCTGCTCTGCGACGAACCCCTCATCTCGCTCGACCTGCGGCACCAGCGCGGCGTCACGGAGCTCATCGACCGGCAGCGTCGGCAGCAGGGCGCGGCCGTGCTGTTCGTCACGCACGACGTCAACCCGATCCTCGACGTCGTCGACCGGGTCCTGTACATCGCCGGCGGGCGGTTCCGGATCGGCTCGCCGGACGAGGTCCTGCGTGCCGACGTCCTCTCCGACCTGTACGGCACCCCGGTCGACGTCGTCCGGACCATGGGCCGCATCGTGATCGTCGGCGGCTCGGAGTCCGCGGGCGAGCACCACCACTGCGAGGCGGACCCGCACACGCCGGGTCCCGACGAAGGGCGGCTCTGATGGACGTCTGGTCCACGGTCTTCTCGTTCCAGGACTGGCCCGAGCTCGTCGCCCTGGTGCAGAACTCGATCTGGGCCGGCGCGGTGCTCGGCATCGTCGGCGGTCTGGTCGGGCCGTTCGTCGTCGCCCGGAACATGCCGTTCGCGGTGCACGGGATCAGTGAGCTCTCCTTCGCCGGCGCCAGTGCCTCGCTGCTGCTCGGGGTGAACGTCGTCACCGGGTCGTTGGTCGGGTCGGTGATCGCGGCGCTGCTCATCGGGCTGCTCGGCTCACGGGCCCGCGACCGCAACTCGATCATCGCCGTGCTGATGCCGTTCGGCCTGGGCCTCGGCATCCTGTGCCTGGCGCTCTACAAGGGCCGGGCAGCCAACAAGTTCGGCCTGCTGACCGGGCAGATCGTCTCCGTCGACAACCCGCAGCTGACGTTCCTGATCGCGATCAGCGCCGTCGTGGTCGTCATCCTGGTGGTCATCTGGCGTCCGCTGATGTTCGCGTCCGTCGACCCCGACGTGGCCGCCGCAGCCGGGGTGCCGGTGCGGACGCTCGCGCTGGTGTTCATGCTCGCGCTCGGGCTCGCGACCGCCGTCTCGGTGCAGATCGTCGGGGCTCTGCTGGTGCTCTCGCTGCTCGTGACGCCGGCAGCGGCGGCGCTCCGGCTGACGGTCCACCCCGTGCTGGTGCCGGTGCTGTCGATGGTCTTCGCGGTCGTGTCGGTCGTCGGCGGAATCCTGCTGGCGCTCGGGGGCGGGCTGCCGATCAGTCCGTACGTCACGACGATCTCGTTCGTCATCTGGGTGGTGTGCCGGGTCGTCGGAGCACGCCGGGAACGTCGGGGGCGGGACCGGGTCGCCGTCCGCGAGCACCAGGCCGCACCGCAGGAGGTCGCCGCATGAACGCCGTGAACGAGCCCGCCGCCGTCCAGAAGCCCGCTGCCGCGAAGCCCAAGCGCAACACGTGGCAGCGCGAAGCCGTCCGCGGGGCGCTCGACGCGACCGAGGGGTTCGTCAGTGCCCAGGCCCTGCACGCGCACCTGCGCGACGGCGGCTCGACCATCGGCCTGGCCACCGTCTACCGTGCGCTCGCCGACCTGGCGAACGACGGCGACGCCGACTCGCTGCAGCAGGACGGTGAGTCGCTCTACCGTGCCTGCACGACGGACAAGCACCACCACCACCTGATCTGCCGGACCTGTGGTCGCACGGTCGAGATCCAGGCGGACCCCGTCGAGCGCTGGGCCCAGCAGGTCGCCGCCGAGCACGGGTTCACGAACGCCAGCCACGTCGTGGACATCTTCGGCGAGTGCGCGGCCTGCACGGCGTCGCGCACCCGGACGTAGCGAGCAGCGGGGCGGGGCCGAGCCGGGCCTCCAGGCCGGGAATTGCGACACGCCCGGCCTTCGGGTATCGTTGGCCGCTGGTCCGCGCCCGCGTGGACCCGTTGTTCAGCCCTCCGACCGTCGCGAACGCCGCGGACCGGACGGGCGGCACACACACCCCCCTCGCATCCCGCCGTCTGGTGGTCGTGCGCGTGTGTGCCAGGCAAGTGACCTTGGGTGCGACCGATCTGGTCGCACGGTAATCATCAGGAGGAAACCATGGCAGCAGTGTGCCAGGTGACCGGAGCCACCCCCGGCTTCGGACACAACATCTCGCACTCGCACCGCCGGACGAAGCGTCGCTTCGACCCGAACGTGCAGAAGAAGACGTACTACGTGCCGTCGCTTCGTCGGAACGTCTCGCTCACGCTGAGCGCGAAGGGCATCAAGGTCATCGACGCACGCGGCATCGAGTCCGTCGTCAAGGACCTCCTCGCCCGTGGGGAGAAGATCTGATGGCCAAGAAGGGTCAGGACGTTCGTCCGATCATCAAGCTCCGCTCCACGGCGGGCACCGGGTTCACCTACGTGACCAAGAAGAACCGTCGCAACAACCCGGACCGTCTCGTGCTGAAGAAGTACGACCCGGTGGTCCGCAAGCACGTCGACTTCCGTGAGGAGCGCTAAGCATGGCGAAGAAGAGCAAGATCGCGAAGAACAACCAGCGCGCCGAGATCATCGCGCGCTACGCCGACCGTCGTCTCGAGCTGAAGAAGGCCCTCGTGGACCCGAACGGCACCGACGAGTCGCGTGAGGCCGCTCGCGTGGGGCTGCAGAAGCTCCCCCGCGACGCCTCGCCGATCCGCTACCGCAACCGCGACGCCATCGACGGCCGCCCCCGTGGCCACCTCGGTGAGTTCGGCATCAGCCGTGTCCGCTTCCGCGACATGGCCCACCGTGGCGAGCTGCCGGGCATCACGAAGAGCTCCTGGTAAGCACGCACCACGTCGAACGCCCCGTCACCCTCACCGGTGGCGGGGCGTTCGTGCGTCCCGGGGCTGTTCCTGGACGCACGGTCCGATCCCGGTTCGATCGGGGGACATCTTCGTCACATGCGTCCCACCAGCCTCGTTGATCCCGCGACAACCCCGGAAATCCGGGCGAGTCGGCGGTGTTCACCCGGACCGGCTGGTAGGTTCAACTCCGGTTCCGCAGGGCTTCAGGGTCTGTGGATCCACGCTCGGGGCACCCGCCCAGGGCAACGGACGTCACGTGCGTCCGACCGATACGCAAGAAGTCCGAGGAGGACATCCAATGGCTGACAAGTCACTGAACCGCACCGAGCTCGTCGCTGCCGTCGCGCAGGAGTCCGGCCAGAGCCAGGCCACCGTCAACGGCGTCGTCGACGCGCTGTTCAGCGTCGTCTCGGGCTCCGTCGCCGACGGCACGAAGGTCACGATCCCCGGCTGGATCGCCTTCGAGAAGACGCACCGCGCCGCCCGCACCGGCCGCAACCCGCAGACGGGTGAGGCCATCGAGATCGCCGCGAGCGACTCGGTCAAGGTCAGCGCCGGCTCGAAGCTCAAGGCCGCGGTCAAGTAGGACTGTTGCACTGCACGAAGGGGACGGCACGCGCCGTCCCCTTCGTCGTTCCCACTCCGCCCTCCACAGGTCCGCGGCGTCGGTGCCGAGCGGTAACGGGCAGCGCCTAGGCTTGACGGGTGAACCGGATCGCGCGCATCGCCGGGCCAGCCGTCCTGGTCCTCGTCGCGTTCGTGTCGCTCCTGCTGGCCCTGGTCATCGGTGGGGGTGCCGACGCGGCGCTCATCGCCGACCCCGGCATCGCGGTCCGCTTCGGGTTGCCGATCGCCCGGGTCGTCGTCGACCTGGCGGCCGCCGCCACGATCGGCGGACTCGCCCTGGCGACCGTCGGCCTGTCCCGCTCCGCGCCGGAGTGGAACCGCGCGATCGACGTCGCCGCAGCGTCGGCGGGCGTCTGGACGGTCGGCTCCGCCGTCGCCACCTTCTTCACGTTCCTCAGCGTCGCCGGCTCGCGGATCAGCCTCGACGAGCAGTTCGGCCAGTCCATGGGGGTGTTCCTCACCGGGACCGACCTCGGGCTCGCGTGGCTCGTCACCGTGCTCATCGCCGCGGCCGTCACGGTGCTCTGCTTCGCGGTGCGTGGCCGCGGCATGGTCGCCCTGACTGCCGGCGTCGCGATGGTCGGGCTGGTCCCGCTCGCACAGCAGGGGCACGCCGCGGGCACGGCCAGCCACGATGCCGCGGTGACGGCGCTCGGCCTGCACCTGGTCGGCGCCGCACTCTGGGTCGGCGGACTGCTGCTGCTGACGCTGATCCGGTCCGTGGTGCCCGCCGAACGGCTCGGAGCCGTGGTCGCGCGGTACTCCAGCATCGCCCTCGGGTGCTTCGTCCTGGTCGCGGTGTCCGGGGTCGCGTCCGCACAGATCCGTGTCGGGGCCTTCTCGAACCTGTCCACCCCCTACGGCGTGCTCGTCCTGGTGAAGACCGCGGCCATCGTCGCGCTCGGTGTCCTCGGCGTCCTGCACCGTCGTCGCACGATCACCGCGCTGACGGCGACCCCGCAGCGGGCTCGCCCCTTCTGGACGCTCGTCGTCGTGGAGCTCGCGGTGATGGGTGTCGCCTCCGGGTTCGCCGCCGCACTCGGGCGGACCGCCACCCCCATCGACCAGATCGCCCCGAGCAAGACGAGCGACCCCTCGCCAGCTGAGATCCTCACCGACGACCCGCTCCCCGCAGCGCCCGGGGCGTGGGGATGGCTGACCCAGTGGAACCTCGACCTGGTCTGGCTCATGCTCGCGGTGCTGCTCGCCGCGACCTACATCGCCGGCCTCGTGCGACTCCGACGCCAGGGGACCTCCTGGCCATGGCACCGGGTCGTCGCCGCCGCGGTCGCGGTCGTCTGCCTGGCCGTCGCCACCTCGGGGGCGCTCCACACCTACGACCGCTTCCTGATGTCCGCGAACGTCGGTGCGCACGTGCTGCTCGGCGTCGTCGTCCCGGCGCTCGCCTGGGCGGCCGCGCCCGTGCGGCTCATCCGTGCCGCGGTGCACCCTCGCACCGACGACAGCACCGGCGTGCGCGAGTGGACGGGGCTGCTCGTCGACAACCCCACCGTCCGGTACCTGGTGCAGCCCTTCCCGGCGTTCCTGCTGCTGGCGGGCATCTGGTGGGCCTTCTACGGCACCCAGGCCGTGCGCTGGTCGGCGGGGGACCCGATCGGTCGGACCCTGGTGGACGTCCTGTTCCTGCTGGTCGGCGTGCTCGCACTGCCGACGCTCCTCACCCCCGTCGCCGCGGCCGCCCGGGCGGCCTCGCGGTCCGCGTTCCTGGTCCGGGTCGTCGGTGCCGCGGTGGTCGCCGCTGGCATGGTGTCGCTCGGCGTCGCGATGCAGGGCGCGCTCGGGCTCCTGCAGGCATCGTGGTTCGGCGCGATGGGACGCACCTGGGGGCCTTACCCGGTGACGGACCAGGCGCGTGCAGGCGTCGTGCTCGTCGTCGCGGGCGTGCTGCTGCTCGTGAGCGTGGTCGCCGTCGGAGCCGTTCGCGTGCAGCGCGACCGCGCGGCGCGCGGCGACAGCGGCCCCGAGCGCGGCTCCGTCGTCGGCCCCGGCGGCGGAGCCGACGTCAGCCCCGTCGTCGGCGCCGACCGGAGCACACCGTGAGCGTCGAGCTGAGCGCCGAGCAGCGCGCCGTCTTCGAGTACATCGAGTCCACCCGTGACCACGTTTTCATCACCGGGCGCGCCGGGACGGGGAAGTCCACGCTGCTGAACCACCTGTCGTGGCACACCGAGAAGCAGGTCGTCATCTGCGCGCCGACCGGTGTCGCCGCGCTGAACGTCGGCGGGCAGACCATCCACTCGCTGTTCCGGCTGCCGATCGGGCTCATCGCCGACGCCGAGCTCCGCCAGGGCCCCGAGACCCGCAAGCTGCTCAACACCATGGACACGCTCGTCATCGACGAGGTCTCGATGGTGAACGCCGACCTGCTCGACGCGATGGACCGGTCACTCCGCAAGGCCCGGGGCCGCCAGTTCGAGGCGTTCGGCGGGGTGCAGGTGGTCATGTTCGGCGATCCGTACCAGTTGCCGCCGGTCCCGGGCGACGGGGACGAGCGCGCCTACTTCACCGACCACTACCGGTCGCTGTGGTTCTTCGACGCCAAGGTCTGGCTCGAAGCCGAGCTCAACATCATCGAACTCGCCACGGTCCACCGCCAGCGCGACGACGCCTTCGCCGCCATGCTCACCGCGGTGCGCCACGGGCGGGTGACCGCGGACATCGCGACCCGCCTGAACGAGGCCGGCGCGCGTCCCGCCCCGGACGACGCCATCACCCTGGCCACGCGCAACGACACGGTCGCCCGCATCAACAAGGCGGCGCTCGAACGACTGCCCGGCAAGCTCCGGACCGCCCGTGCGGACGTCAACGGCGACTTCGGCGGGCGGAACTTCCCGGCGGACGAAGCCCTCGAGCTCAAGCCCGGCGCGCACGTGATGTTCCTGCGCAACGACCCCGACCAGCGCTGGGTGAACGGCACGCTCGGCGTCGTGCAGACCATCCGCGACACCGTGTGGGTCGACGTGGACGGGGAGTCCTTCGAGGTCCAGCCGTCGGTGTGGGAGAAGTTCAAGTACTCCTACGACGCCGACAAGAAGGAACTCAAGAAGGACACCGTGGGGGAGTTCCAGCAGTTCCCGCTGCGCCTTGCCTGGGCAGTGACGATCCACAAGTCGCAGGGCAGCACCTACGACCGAGCGGTCATCGACCTGGGCAACCGGGTGTTCAGCGCCGGGCAGACGTACGTGGCGCTGTCGCGGCTGACCTCACTCGACGGGCTCTACCTGACGCGGCCGCTCCGCCCGTCCGACATCATCGTGGACCTCGACGTCCGCCGCTTCATGTCCGAGGCACCGCGGGTGGTCGCGACCCAGCTCGAGGCCCCGAAGCACGACAGCTGACGGACGCGGGGACGCGGGGACGCGGGGACGCGGCGACGCCCGCCTGCCGGAGCGGCAGACGGGCGTCGTGGAGCGCGGTGCGACTCAGCCGCGCGCGGCCTTGAGGGCCGCGATGTTCTGCTTGTCGGCGCCGAGCGCGGTGAGCACCAGCACGACACCGACGATCGCGTTGAAGACGTTGTCGGCGGTGTTCATCGCGAAGACGTTGGCCGAGGTGTTCATGAACACGAAGCCGTAGACCGCCAGCACCACGAGGACGACGCCGACGACCAGGTTGGCGTTGCGCGACCCGACCGTGTTGCCGAGCCCGACGATGAACAGCAGCGCTGCCAGCAGGACCCAGATCATCGTCGAGGCGGGGTTCACCAGGAAGGCGTTCCAGAGCAGCCCACCCTTGTCGCCGAAGAAGGCAGCGCCGTGCTCGCCCGCGAAGAAGAAGCCCAGGACGCCCCAGATCGCCAGGAGCGTGCCGGCCGTCAGCGCGAGCCCACGGTTCGGCGAGGCGATGATGCTCGGTTCCTTGACTGCCACTTCGGTCTCCTCTTCTCGTGCCACCAGGGCCGACGGTGCTGCCGTGCGGTACGACTGCGTGGTCGCCGGTGCGGTCCGCGTGGACGCACCCCGCGACGGGGCCGCCGGTGCCCCTGCGGTGCCCGGTGCGACGGAGCCCGTTCGCGCCTGGTTCCCAGCGTCCGACCGGCGTGCCAACGGTATCGTGTCCCGGCCCGACCGGCCCAATCGGAGGCTCGTCACCACGCGCACGACGAGCCCGGCGATGACCACACCGAGGAGGAGGACGCCTGTGACCCGCACACCAGATCGCAGTGCGCCGCCGTCGCGAGCTGCCCGCGGGCCGAGCGTGTCGCGTCGGCTGCGGTGGGGGGTGCTGGCCGGTGTGGGGTTCGTGATCGTGCCTCTCGTGTACGCCGTCGCCGTGCTGACGCCGGTCGGTCAACGGGTCGAGGACTCCGCACTGGGTGGCGTCCGTGAGACCGACCTGTTCGGGTCGGACACCGCCCTGAACGTCATCTCGGTCCCGGTGGTCCTGCTGCTCGTGGTCGTGATCGCCGCCGTGGCGCTCGCCCGGAGGCGGCTCGCCGTGGGCCTGGCGGCGGGGCTCGTGGTGCTCGCGTCCGCGGGCACGTCGACCCTTGTCAAGCGTATCGCCGTGCGCCCGGAGATCGCCCAGTCCACGACGCCGAACTCGTTCCCGTCCGGGCACGCCACGATCGCGCTCGCGGCGTTGTTCGCGGTCCTCATGGTCACGCCGCGCCGCTTCCGTCCGCTCGTCCTGCTCATCGGCGCGGCCTACGCCGTCTTCGTGGCGAACCAGACCGTGGTCTACGGCTGGCACCGCGTGAGCGACATCGTCGGTGCCTGCGCCGTTGCGCTCTTCTGGCTCGGCATCGTCCGCGCCGTCGGCCCCCGGGTCGACCGGGGGGAGCGCGGCGACCGGGACGGACGTCGTGGTCCGCGCCGCGTCGTCACGGCGGTCCTGGCCGTCTCGGTCGGGGTGACCGCGGCGGTGGGGATCGCGGCCGTCGTCGTGGCGCTGGCGAGCGGGGCGGGGCACGACCACGACGCGCTGCTCGTGGCGGGCCGGATGGCGTCGTCGACGAGCGTGCTGCTCGTGGTCACCGTCGTGTGGCTCGCCGACGGCATGCACCACGTCGACGCGACGACGGACACCCGGGGCACGCCGACCCCGGTCTAGACACGGGCCGCTGCGCCGATGCGCGTCACACCGCGTGCAGTGACCGCAGGATCCGGCGGGCGATACGGGCCTCTTCGTCCGCGCCGGCGTCGTGCCGCACGGACCGGACGGGCACCCCGAGCACGACCGCGATCTCCGACGGTGCCACGTGCAGGTCCGACAGTTCCGCCACCAGCCGGTCCCGCTCAGCGGCGACCGACTCCTCGACCGCGCGGGCTGCGTCGCGGAGCTCCCGGGCCCGGGTCGCGGCTGCGCGGACGGTGTCCATCCGCGCCATCATGTCGGCGTCCCCGAACCGGTACTCGATGCAGGGGTCGACGCCGACGAACTCGTGCACCATGCTGCGGTGCTGCACGACCACCTCGTCGAGCCACGACCCGTGGTGCTCGATGGCGGGGTAGTCCTCGCAGCGGACCACCCACTCGTCGTCGACGAGCCGTGCGGTCGAGGTGATCGTGGTCACGCTGACACCTCCGTGGGGTCCTGATCGAGACGCCTGGTGAGGGCGTGCTCTCGACGCTACCCGGCCGCGGGTGCTGTCAATCGTCGCGGAGTGGCACCCAACCAGGGGACACGGCGCCTGGGCGGCCTGGCGGGAATGCACCGGCGTGCGCTACGTTGTACCCGTCAGTTCGATGCAAACGCATAGAACATCGTCCCGCGGATGCGGGACCGGAGCCGCAGGAGGCGACCACCATGCAGTTCGGGATCTTCACGGTCAGTGACGTCACGACCGACCCCACGACGGGCACCACGCCGGACGACACCCAGCGTGTGCGCGACATCCTGACGATCGCCGAGCACGCCGACCAGGCCGGCCTCGACGTGTTCGCCACGGGAGAGCACCACAACCCGCCGTTCGTGGCCTCGAGCCCGACGACGATGCTCGGCTACCTGGCCGGTCGGACGAAGCACATCACGCTGTCCACGTCCACCACCCTCATCACCACGAACGACCCGGTGCGGATCGCCGAGGAGTACGCGATGCTCCAGGTCATCTCCGACGGCCGCATGGACCTGATGATGGGCCGCGGCAACACCGGCCCGGTCTACCCGTGGTTCGGGCAGGACATCCGGCAGGGCGTGAACCTGGCGATCGAGCACTACGCGCTGGTCCGCCAGCTGTGGGAGAACGACGTCGTGGACTGGCAGGGCCGCTTCCGCACGCCGCTGCAGGGCTTCACGTCGACGCCGCGCCCGCTCGACGGAGTCGCGCCGTTCGTCTGGCACGGCTCGATCCGCACGCCGGAGATCGCGGAGCAGGCGGCGTACTACGGCGACGGGTTCCTGCACAACAACATCTTCTGGCCGATCCAGCACACCGAGCAGATGGTCGCGCTGTACCGCCAGCGGTACGAGCACCACGGGCACGGCAGCGCCGACCAGGCGATCGTCGGGCTCGGCGGGCAGTTCTTCGCCCGCAAGAACTCGCAGGCCGCCAAGGCCGAGTTCCGCCCGTACTTCGACAACGCCCCGGTCTACGGCCACGGCCCGTCGATGGAGGACTTCACCGAGCAGACCCCGCTGACGGTCGGCTCGCCGCAGGAGGTCATCGACCGCTACGCGACGATGAAGGACCACGTCGGGCACTACCAGCGCCAGCTGTTCCTGGTCGACCACGCCGGGCTCCCGCTCAAGACGGTGCTCGAGCAGATCGACATCCTGGCCGAGGACATCGTCCCCGAGCTCCGGAAGATCAACGAGGAGGGTCGCCCGGCGCACGTGCCGGCGAACCCGCCGACGCACGCCGAGCGCGTGGCCGCCGCCCGCGCCGCGGGTGCGGTCGGCAGCGACCACGTCGCCGCGGTGGACGCGTTCACGGGCGCGTCGGTCTGATCCGCACCAGCTGACGGACAGGAGGCCCGGTGCCAGCTGGCACCGGGCCTCCCGTCCGTCCCGACGTGCGTTCAGGGCCGGCGGGGCGCAGCGGGCTTGGCGGGCAGCAGCTTCAGGCCGACCACGCACCCGACGATCCCGGCGATGAAGAGCAGGCGGAGGACCGTGACGGGCTCCGCCCCCGTGGCCATGCCCCACAGCACGGTCAGTGCCGCACCCGTGCCGGTCCAGACGGCGTAGGCCGTGCTGATCGGGATGTGCCGGAGCACGTAGCCGAACGCACCCAGGCTGACGACGATCGTCGCCGCGAAGACCAGCGTCGGCTGCAGGCGCGAGAACCCCTGGCTCTCGCCGAGCGCCGTCGCCCAGACCGTCTCGAGCGCCGCGCTGACGAACAGCACCACCCAGGCCACCTAGCTCACCACCTTGAGACCGACGACGCAGGCGACCAGGCCGAGCACGAGGGCCACCCGGCCGAACGACGCTGCCTCCTGCCGACGGGCGATCGCGACGAGCACCGTCAACGAAGCGCCGATCCCCACCCACACCGCGTAGGCCGTGCCGACCGGGATCGCGGTCATCGCGTACGCCAGGCCGGCCATGCTCGCGGCCATGCCGAGGACGAACACGATCGTCGGCACCACCTTCTTGAAGCCGTTCGACGCGCCGAGTGCGGTCGCCCACACTGCTTCGAGCACGCCGGACAGGACGAGGACGACCCAGGTCATGACAGTTCCTCCGGATGGGGAGACGGATAGTCGCACGACTGTGCGACAACACTGTTCTAGCACAGAGTCGCACAGTCGTGCCAGAATGATCGGATGACGCGCAGCATCGAACTCGAGGAACGGCGCCGGATCGTGTCCGAGGCAGCCTGCCGTGTCCTCGCGCGCGACGGCCTGCGTGCCGTGAGCGTCCGGAACGTCGCCGCCGAGGCCGGACTGCCGCCGAGCACGGTGCGGTACACCTTCCCGACGCAGGCGAGCGTGCGCGAACACGCTCTGGACCTGGTGTTCGACGGCACGGCTGCCCGCATCGATGCGCTGCCCGCAGACCTGCGCGGCACCGAGTACGCCCACGCCGTGCTCGTCGAGCTGCTGCCCCTCGACCACGAGCGCCGCATCGAGCTCGACGTCTACCTGGCGCTCGGCACGGCGGCCCTGACGGACGCCGAGCTCCGGCCCTTCCACGACCGCGTCGTCGCCGACATGCAGGACTGGTGCGGTCGGGTCCTCCGGGCAGTGGGCGTGCCCGAGGCGGACATGGCGTACGAGGCCTGCCGGTTGCACGCGCTGGTGGACGGGCTGGCGATGCAGGTCGTCCGGCTGCCGGCCGGCGCCGACGCCGCCTGGGCGACGGACCTGCTCGACCGCCACGTCGCCGGACTCACCCCGGGCTGAGCGCACCCGAACCCGCCGCCGCGCGCGGGCTGACGGGCTCGCGCTGCACCGGACGCCTATCCTGTCCCGGTGACGACGCGCACCACCACGCCGCCGCAGCAGCGCAGCCGGACCCTGACCGGCCCCGGTCTCGTGCTGCTCGCCGTCGTCGTGCTCCTCGGCATCCGGCTGCTCACCCCGGCCGTCGGCACCGCGGGGCTGCCCGACGTCGTCCAGGACTTCCTGACCCTGGCGATCAGCGTCGTGATCGAGTCGCTGCCGTTCGTCGTGCTCGGCATCGTGCTGTCCATCGTCGTCGAGGTGTGGGTGCCGCACGGTGCCCTCGAGCGCATCCTGCCGTCCCGCCCGATGCCCCGCCGCGCGGTCATCTCGCTGATCGGCATGCTCTTCCCCGTGTGCGAGTGCGGCAACGTGCCCCTGGCCCGCGGCTTGATGCTCCGCGGGTTCACGCCAGCCGAGGCCGTCACCTTCCTGGTCGCTGCCCCGATCCTCAACCCGCTCGTCATCGTCAGCACCGCGCAGGCGTTCGGCTGGTCCGGGTGGATCCTGCCCGTCCGGATCGTGGGCGGCTTCGTCGTCGCGAACCTGGTCGGGTGGATCGTCGCCGCACACCGTCGTCCGGCGGACCTGCTGCTGCCGGCGTTCGAGGCCCGCTGCCGCGCAGCCGTCGGCGCCGCCACACCGCGGAACCGCTGGCGGGAGAGCGCTGCACAGTTCGGCGGCGAGACGGCCACGATGATGCCGGCACTGTTCGTCGGAGCCGGTCTGGCCGCGGCGATCCAGGTCGCGGTGCCGCGCAGCACCCTCGTGGCGATCGGCAGCAACCCGGTGCTCTCGGTCCTGGCGATGATGCTGCTGGCGATGACGGTGTCGCTCTGCTCGAACGTCGACGCCTTCTTCGCGCTGTCCTTCGCCTCGACGTTCCTGCCCGGGGCGATCACGGCCTTCCTGATCATCGGGCCGATCATCGACGTCAAGATGATCGCGCTGCTCCGCACGACCTTCCGCACGCGCTTCCTGGTGCTGCTGTCGGTGGTCTGCGTCCTGTTCGCCGCTGCCGTCGGGTTGGTGATGAATGTCCTCGTCTGACACCGCGCACACGCGCCGAGGTCCGGCCCTGCTCGGCCTCGGTTCCGTCCTCGCCGTCGCGCTGTGCACGCTCTGGCTCGCCGTCTCAGGGCACCTCGACCTGTACATCAACCCGCGGTACGCGGTCTTCACCGTGGTGCTCGCCGCCGTGGCCGTGCCGGCATCCGTCGCCGGGCTGGTCGTGGTCGCACGGGGCGCGGGGCACACCCACGACCATGCGGGTCCGGACGACGACGCTGCGTCCCGGCCGGGAGGCCCGTCCCACGTCCTGCGCATCGCCGCCGGTGGGGTCGCGGTCCTGGTCACCGTCGGGGTCACCGCCGCCATGCTGGTGCTGCCCCCGGCCACGTTGTCCGCGCGGACCGCCCAGCAGCGGAGCGTCGACTCGGCCACGCTGTCGAACGCCACCGGCTCGGGCCCCGCCGTCTCGCTGCTCGGCAGTGGGTCCGTCGACACGTCCGGGTACGGCGTGAAGGACTGGGCCGCGGTCATCCGCCAGACCACGGACACCGGGTCGGTGCTCGGCAAGCGGGTGTCGCTCACCGGGTTCGTCGTGCCCGGGTCCGGGGACTCGTTCACGCTCACCCGCTTCGTCATCAGCTGCTGCGCCGTCGACGCACAGCCCGTCGGCCTCGGTGTCACCACCGACGGCGCGGTGCCGGCGGAGAACCAGTGGGTGCGGGTCACCGGGGCGCTGGCGGCCAACCCCGACCAGGCCTCCGACGTGCGGATCGTCATCCGGGCGGCGGAGGTCGAGCGGATCGCACAGCCCGAGGACCCGTATGAGTACTGAGACCCGGCGCCCCGTCGCCACCCGCTTCCGACGCCGGTTCGTCGCCGTGGTCGTGGTGCTCGTCGTCGTCGCCGCGGCCGCCGCGGTGGTCGGGTCGCAGCAGGGCCCGAGGCTGAAGGACGTCAGCTACGACGCGACGGGCATCGTCTCCCGCCCCGCACAGCGCGTGATCATCACCGCGAACCAGGCACTGCAGCGGGTCTCCGCCCGCGACGTCCGGGTCAGTCCCGCAGCCGAGCACACCGTGACATCGAGCGGCAACACCGTCGCCGTCGAGTTCGCCGGCCCGCTCGACTACGACCGCGACTACACGGTCACCGTGGCCGACGCCCGGGCTCCCGGACAGGCGGCGACCGCCGACCTGCGTGCCACGATCCGCACGGGCAGCACCGACGTCCTCGCGCTCGTGCCGGCAGCGGACGGCGGCCAGGACCGCATCCTCCGTCGGTCGCTCGACGCCTCGGGCGCGACCACCGTGTACCGGGGCACGGGCATCACGGGCTACGTCCGTCTCAACCGCTCCCTGGTCGTCCTGAGCGACACCGCGGTGGGGGACTCCCGGATCGACATCGTGCCACTGCGGAACGGCGTCACGGACCCGGACGCCCCCGTCGAGCACCTGACCCTGCCGAGCAGCCGCGGGTCGGCGTCGGCGCTGCACGCGTCGGACGACGGCGCCTCGTTCGGGTTCCGGTACGCGGACACCTCGACCGGTCAGTCGCGCGACGTCGGGCTGTACGTGGTGGACCTGACCGGCACACACCTGCCGCAGCCGATCGCGGCGGACGGCAGACCGACGACCGGCGCGGTCCCGATGACGGTGACCCAGTGGGCGTACGTCCCGCGCACCGAGAGCGCCCTGGTCCGCACCGGCTCGGACGAGCTGTTCCTGGTCGACATGAGCGGACGCGTCCCCGCCGTCCGACTGGGCTCGGCCACCTACCTGCACGGCTTCGTCGGCACCGGCACCACCGCCGTGGTGGAGTCCGGCACCGGCATCCAGCGGCTCGACCTGACGGACGGCAGACGCACCGACATCACGGCACCCGCGGGCAGCACCGACGCGCCGTACCTCGGCCGCATCGCGCAGCTGACGGACGAGACCTACCTGCGGACCGTGGGATCGGTCCGCTCCGACGGGACGATCGCCAGCCGCATCGTGCGTGTCGACGGCACCAGGGCCTCCCGGCTGCCCGTGTCGATCCCGGACGACGCGACGCTCACCGCGGTCTGCCCCTCGCCGAACGGGCAGTTCGTCGCGGTCGAGACCCGCTCGAGCGGCGCGTCGCTGGTCAGCGTGGTCGACGCCGCGAGCGGTGCGCTCGAAGCATCACTGGCCGGTGAGGACGTCGACTGGTGCGGTGCCCTGCCGAGCGGTGACGAGGTCGGCTAGCGTCGAGGACGTGCATCAGGCGTTCGTCGAGCGGTGGGTCGTCGGGTGGGCGCGGTCCCGGCGCCTGGACGTGCAGGCCGACGGCGAGGGCTGGCGCGTGCTGGTCGGCGCCGAGACCCGCCACGAGGAGTACGTCGTCGCGGAACCCTCACCGGCCGAGGCGGTCCGGTTCGCCCACCTGGTCGAGCCCCGGTTCACCAGTTGGCTGACCGTCGTGGGCGGGATCGACCCGCAGGCGCTCGTCGCGTTCGGTCGGCTCGACCGCATCGCCCGTGTCGAGACCGTGATGGAGGCGCCGCTCGCGTCCGTCCCGCTGCCGTCGGACGTGGTGGTCGAGGCCGCCGGCGACGTCGCACACGTCCGGGTCCTGGTCGACGGCACCGTCGCCGCACGGGGGCAGGTCGCCGTGGTGGGACGCGATGCCGTGTTCGACCGCATCGAGACGGAGCCGGCGTTCCGTCGTCGTGGCCTCGGTCGGCGCGTGGTCGACGGGCTGACGGCGTGGTCGGTCGCGCAGGGGGCTGACGTCGGGCTGCTCTTGGCGTCGGAGCAGGGGCGGACGCTCTACCGCTCGGCCGGGTGGCGCGACGTCGCGCCGGCGGTCACGTACCGCGGCTTCGCCTGAGCGGCGCGGTCTTCTCCGCGAAAGCGACGGTCTTCTCCGCGAAAGCGACAGATCTCCCTGCGTGCCCGCTCTCGAACCCACGAAAGCGACAGATCTCCCTGCGTGCCGCTCTCGAACCCACGAAAGCGACAGATGTGCGTACGTGCCCCCTGTCTCATCCGCGAAAGCGACAGATCTCCGCGGACTTCCGGCGGAGATCTGTCGCTTTGCGGGTGGGGACTACGCGAGCGTCGCGGCGTCGATCACGAAGCGGTAGCGCACGTCCGAGGACAGCACGCGCTCGTAGGCCTCGTTGACCTGGTCGGCGCTGATGAGCTCGGTCTCCGGCAGGATGTCGTGCTCGGCGCAGAAGTCGAGCATCTCCTGGGTCTCCGCGATGCCACCGATCGCCGAGCCGGCCCAGCTCAGGCGGCGCGGAATGAGCGCGAACGCCGGGACCTCGAGCGGCTCGGACGGAGCGCCGACGTTCACGAGCGTGCCGTCGACCTGCAGCAGGCCGAGGTACGCCTTCATGTCGAGCTTCGCCGACACCGTGTTGATGATGAGCTCGAACGAGCCCGCCAGCTGCTCGAACGTCGCAGCGTCCTTGGTGGCGTAGTGGGCCTTCGCGCCGTAGCGGAGCGAGTCGGCTTCCTTCGACGTGGTCTGCGACAGGACGGTGACCTCGGCGCCCAGGGCGACGGCGATCTTCACGGCCATGTGACCGAGGCCGCCCATGCCGACGACGGCGACCTTCGAGCCGGGGCCGACCTTCCAGTGGTGCAGCGGCGAGTAGGTGGTGATGCCGGCGCACAGCAGCGGCGCGACCTTCTCGATGTCGAGCGACTCCGGCACCTTCAGCACGAAGTCCTCGTTCACGACGACGGCCTGCGAGTAGCCGCCCTGCGTGATCGAGCCGTCGGCGGGGTCGACGCTGGCGTAGGTGCCGATGTTGCCCTTGAGGCAGTACTGCTCCTGGCCGGCACGGCACTGCTCGCACTCGCCGCAGGAGTTCACCATGCAGCCGACGCCGACACGGTCGCCGACCTGGTGCTTGGTGACGTTGGCGCCGACCTCGGTCACGTGGCCGACGATCTCGTGGCCGACGACCTGCGGGTACTGGATCTGACCCCACTCGCCGCGGACGGTGTGGATGTCCGAGTGGCAGATGCCGGCGTAGGCGATGTCGATCATGACGTCGTCGGGGCCGACGTCGCGACGGGTGATGGTGGTCTTGACGAGCGGCTCGGTGGCAGACGGTGCCGCGTACGCGTTGACGGTTCGCATGGGTCTCCTCGTGGGGATGCGGGGTGGGGCCGGGTGCGACCCGCATCCATCCTGCTGGAGCGCTCCTGCACGTGGGAGGCACCGACAGGGCACCCCGGAGTGGGGTGGCGTGGTCGACGTCCCATTCGCGCAACGGCTTTGGCGGTGGGCAGGCTCGGCCGTAGCGTTGCCGTCACACACCCGGTCGACACCGAATCCGTCGCCACGATGCCGTCCGCGACCTGCGGATCCCTGGCACAGCGGAACGACCCGGTCAGCAAGGGGCTTCACCGCCCACGAAGGGCTGGTCCACATGACCGCCACAGCACTGCTCCCCGCCCACGAATGGCACCGCCGCGGCCTGCGCTCGCCGGCCGAGATCACCGCACTCGTCGAAGCACGTCTGGTCCACTTCCTCGACGCCGACGAGCCCACGTACGCCGACTTCCTCGGCGAGCGGGTGGCCTGAGCCGCAGCGTCCGCGTCGGCGGCTGGCCGCTCGGTCCGACCGCGTCGGCGCCCGCCCCGACCGCCTAGCTCTTCGGCGTCCGCGCGAAGAACAGCGCGACCGCACCCAGCGCGACCCCGACGACGATCGCCACCCACGCCAGCGCACCGAACGCGCCGTCGGCCGGACTGACCAGCAGCACGATCCCGGCGATCACCAGCACCGCGGCCGCGACGAGGGCGAGCACGTGCGGGCGGCGGATCCAGGTGCGTGCCATGGCGCTGAGCGTACGCTCAGCGGATGTGCTCGACGCGGGCGGCGAGTCGACGTCCGGCGATCCGGGCGAACCGGAGCGGGTCGGCCATCGCGTCGTCCGGTTCACCGGTGGTCTGTGTCGCGATGACCGTCAACGAGGCCGCCGCGACGAAGTCGTCCACCGGCGCGTCGACGGCCCCCGCGACGAGCATCGTCGGACGCCCCGCGGCCAGGCGGCGCACGACCGAGGGCACCTTGCCCGCTGCCGACTGCCCGTCGTAGCACCCCTCGCCGGTGACGACCACGTCCGCCGTGGTGATCGCGGCCGGCAGCCCCACCACGTCCGCGACGCCGTCCGCCCCGCCTGCCAGGGTCGCGCCCCACACCAGCAAGCCGAAGCCCGCGCCACCGGCCGCGCCCGCGCCCGGGGTGGTCGGGTCGACGTCCGGGAACCGGGCAGCCCACCGCGTCAGCCGGTCCTCGTGCACGGCGACCCGGTCCGCCGTCACGCCCTTCTGCGGACCGAAGACCGCGGCGGCACCCGACGGACCGAGCAGCGGCGAGGTCACGTCGGTCAACACCGTCACGCCGCGCGGCGGCAGCGGACGGAGTCGCGTGCGGTCGAGGTCGTCAGCCGACGCCGCGTCGAGCAGCGATCCGCCGTCCGGCGCCGCGCCGACCGGGAGCCCCAGCGCCGCCAGCAGCCCCGCGCCGCCGTCGGTCGAGGCGCTCCCGCCGATGCCGAGCACCAGCCCCGTCGCGCCCGCGTCGAGCGCGGCCGCGATCGCCTGGCCGAACCCGGTGGTCTGCGCCCGGTCGGGTTCAGGTGACGACAGCAGGGGCAGTCCGCTCGTCGCCGCGAGCTCCACCACCGCGCGGCCGTCCGGCAGGGACAGCCACCAGCTGTCGACCGGGTCGCCGGCGGGCCCGGTGACGGTGACGGGGACCCGGCGGGCGTCGGGGAACGCGGTCGCGAAGGCGTCCAGCGTGCCCTCGCCGCCGTCGGCCATCGGCACGACGGTCACCAGGTCGTCCGGGCGTTCGTCGGCCCAGCCCGTGGCGATCGCGGTGGCGACGGCCGCAGCGGTGGCGGTCCCCTTGAACGAGTCCGGAGCGATCACGACGTGCACGGGGCAACGCTAGCCGGGCAGTCGGAACCGTGGGTGCGCGTCGCCGCCGGTCGCCAGGTCCGCCAGCATCTGCCCGAGCAACGGCGCGAACTTGAACCCGTGGCCCGAGGACCCCGTCGCGACGGTGACGGGTCCCCGCCGGTCGAGCACGAAGTCCTCGGAGGGCGAGTTGTCGTACAGGCAGCTGATGAGCTCCGGTGCCGCAGCGTCCACACCCGGCACGAACCGCGCCACGTAGGCCTGCAGCTGCACGACCTGCTCCGGCAGCGGCGTGGTGTCGCGGTGGTCCGGGTCGACGACGGGTCCGGTGCCGTGGAACCCGACCTTGACGCCCTCGCCCGGCGTGAGCAGGCCGTAGACGTCCGGCCCGTCGAGCTGCCAGTGCACGAAGCTCGGCCACGCCGCGTCCGGCAGGTGGCTGGGGAAGTGGGCGGGTTGCTCCTGCGTGACGCGGATGGCCGGGAGGCCCGACCCGCGTCCGGCGAGCGCCGCACCGACCACGGCGGGGGCCCACGACCCCACCGCCGCCACGACGCTGGCTGCGGTCACCGACGTGGTGCCCTCCGCGCCGTCGAGGGTCAGGGTGACGGTGTCACCGTGGTCCTGCAGGTCCGCGACGCGGGTGCCGAACCGGAGCTCGGCACCGTCCGCGGCGGCCAGGTCGAGGAGCGCCTCGATCGTGTCCGCGGATCGGATGCGCCCCGCGCTCGGGTGCGTCAGGACCGCGCCTTCGAACGACAGGCCCGGCCACCGTGCTGCCGCCTGGTCCGGCGTGAGTCGCTCGTGCGCGATGTCGGCGTCGGTCAGCGCCGCGGCGATGGCGTCGATCTGCTCGGGCCGGCCGTGGTCGACCGCGCCGGTGAGGTCGAGCAGGGTGCGTCCGCTCGCGGCTTCGAGGGCGCGCCACGCGTCGAGTGCCTGCTGACAGAGTGCGACGTACTCGGCGTCCGCGTAGCCCATCCGGAAGATGCGGCTGCCGCCGTGCGACGAGCCGCGGTCGTGTCCGCGGCCGAACTGCTCGACCAGCAGGACGCGCTCGCCGCGGGCAGCGAGTGCGCGGGCCGTCGCTGCCCCGACGACACCGCCGCCGATGACGACGTGGTCGGGGGCTGCGGTCATCCGGCGATGCTACCGGCAGCGGGAGTCGTGGAGCATGCTCGAGTGGTGTCCTCGAACCACGCGATGGAGTCGTCCGCCGCCTGCACGCTGGTGGTCGTGCCGACCGAGCCGCGCTCGGGTCCGACGTGGGTGCTGCTCCACGGGTCTGACGGGTCCGAGGCGGACCTGCTGCCTGTGGCCGAGCGCCTGGCGCCGAGCGCGGTGAAGGTCGCTCCTCGCGGGACCGTGGAGACACCGGAGGGGTTCGCGTTCTTCCTCCGCGGCGCCGATCGTCGCATCGACGAAGCCGACCTCCGGGTCCGTGCAGAGCCACTGGTGACCCGCATTCGGTCGGCACAGGCCGCGCACGCCTCGGACGGACGCCTCGTCGTGTTGGGGTTCTCGAACGGCGCGGTCATGGCCACCGCGTTGATCGAGCTGCACCCCGAGCTGTTCGCGGCGGCCGTGCTGGTGCGGACGCAGCTGCCCTTCCCCGGCGTACCGCGCCCTGCGGTGCCGTCGATCCCCGTCCTCGTGCTCGATGGTCGTGACGATGCTCGGCGGAGTCCCGAGGCCGGGCGCGACGTCGCGAGGCGCCTCCGAGACGCGGGCGCGCGAGTCACCCACGTCGTCCTTCCCGTCGCGCACGGGATGACCGCCGCCGACGAGCGCCGCATCGCGAACTGGCTTGCCTGGGAGCAGCGCTGAACGACGCGTGGACGACCTGTGGAGCGAGTGACGGGAATCGAACCCGCGCTACCAGCTTGGGAAGCTGGAGTTCTACCATTGAACTACACTCGCGTGCCCGCTCAGCGGGACTCGACCACTGTAGCGGATCCTGGGCTGTGAGCGAGCCGACCGGCCGCGGTGCGCCGATCCGGCGGACGCGCCCCGAGCCTCCCGTGTCTCTTCTGTGAGCCGGGCCGCCGGACGGACAGCCGTCGGGGGCGTGTGTAGCGTCCAGGGGGTTCCAGCGACCCCGACCGAGGAGGACCACGGATGGTCAGACATCCCCTCATCGACGACGTCGTCGGCTCCGCGATCGTGGTCGACTCCGGCTCGCAGGTGGTGTGGCTGACCGAGGCGCTGTCCTCGTTGCTGGCACGTGCTTCCGACGCTGGTCGGACGGTCGTGCTCCGGACGGAACCGGGCGCGGCGCTCACGCCCGCGCTCCGTCATGCACTCGGCGCGCACGGTGCTGCCTGGGCGGTCACCGAGCCCGACGGGTCGCTGCGGGACGGGCGGACCGGGGTGCGGACCGCGCGGCTGGAGGACTTCGTCGAGCACGGGCCGGAGCTGCTCGGGCCCCCTGCTGCGGAGCATCCGGTCGCCGACGGCTCCGTGCGACAGATGAGCATCGACCTGACCCTCCGGCACCATGCCGAGCGGGCGATCGACATCGGTTCGGCGATCGAGGCACTGTGCCACACGGTCGGTGCGTGCCCGGACCGGTGGGGAACGGTCGAACCGCTCGCCCTGCCGTGGGACCGGTGGGTCGTCACGCAGTACGCCAAGCACGAGGCGCCGGGCATCAGCACGTCCTACGCTGTGGGCGAGGGCTTCTCGGCGACGATGACCGCGCACCTGACCGACACCGTCGTGATCGAGACGATGTCCGCCGTGCTGACCATCCCCGACGAGGGCACCGATCCCCAGCTGGCCGAACGGCTTCTCGACGCCGTGCACCGCGTGGCCGAGGACGTCGTCCCGGTGTTCGGCGTGGTCATGGAACGTCGTGGGGACACCGATCACCTGGTCCGCGCCGTCGCGCACGGCGAACCGTCCCCGCTCGCGGTGATCGTCGGGCCGGAAGCCGTGTCGTTCCTGGACCGCGGTGACGTCTGGCCGCCGCCGCACACCTCCACCTCGACGTTCGGGGGTCGCGACGCCGACGACGACCACGGGCTCATCGTCCGGCTCGAGGACGGCTGGACCGCGCTCGAGTCCTTCCTCGACCGCATCGACGAGGACCGCTTCCTGCAGCTCGTCGGTGGCGCCCCGCTCGACCCGGCGCATGACGAAGGCACGCTCGACGGACACGTCGGCGCGAGCCTGCCGGGCGGTCACGGTGCCGCGTGACGTGACCCTGCTCTGCCGTGGGGCGGTGGAGCCGCGCGAGGTCGCCGAGGCCCTGCTGCTGCACGACGACTCGTGGGGTGTCCGCGCGCTCGACGACGGACCCATGCTGCAGGTGTGCCGCGACGCGACGCACCCGGTCATCACCGTGCTCGGCGTCCGTCGCGTGGACTCGCTCGACGAGGTCGTGCGCATCCTGCCGGGCGCCCCGACGTTGAACGTCCCGCTGTGGTGGGTCGACACGGTGACGCCGACCGGTGCGGACGGCGAGTCGGGGATCAGCGCTGCGCTCGAGGCCGCGCTCGACCTGGACGCGGTCTGCATCGTCCACGGGGACTAGGGCGGCGCGGTCGTGCTCGGCGCGGTGCCTCGCACGGTGCGAGGTCTGCGGCCAGTCGGAGCGCACGGTGCGAGGTTCTGCACACGGTGCGAGGGCTGCACCCTCCCACGATGTACGAATCCTCGCACCGTGCGACCCGGTCCCGCCACCGCCGGCCGCCGTCGCCGCCCGCCGCCCGGCGCCGCCGCCGCCGCGTCAGTCGCGGTCGCGCATCGCCGCGAGGCGCTCGTTGTACGCCTTGAGCTCCGCGTCGCCGTCGCGGTCGGCCTGCCGGTCCATGCGCTTGGCGTCGCGCTTGTCCGACTTCACCCAGTTGCGCACCACGAGCAGCGCGACGAAGACCATCGGCAGCTCCGAGGCCCCCCACGCGATGCCGCCACCGGTGTGCTGGTCGGCGAGCAGCCCGACGTCGTTGGTCTGCCCGAGCGCGTGGAACCAGTCGGCCGCGTAGACCGACTGCGAGGTCATCACCGCGACGCCGAAGAACGCGTGGAACGCCAGGGTCGCCAGCAGCGCGATGATGAGGATCGGGTAGGCGGGGCGCTTCGGGCCCGGGTCGATGCCGACGAACACCCAGAAGAACAGGTAGCCGCTCAGCACGAAGTGGACGACCATCGCGACGTGCCACTCGTGCGACTGCATCGCGAACTGGAACGCCGGCGTGAAGTAGAACACCACGAGCGACCCGGCGAAGATCACCCCGGCGACGGCCGGCTTCGCCATGAACTGCATGTAGCGCGAGTGCACGAACAGCATCAGCCACTCGCGGGCACCGCGCGAGCCGTCGTTGCGCACGGGCAGGGTCCGCAGCGCCAGCAGCACCGGGCCGCCGAGCACCAGGGGCAGCGGCACGAACATCATCAGCAGCATGTGCTGGATCATGTGCGACGAGAAGTGGATCATGCCGTAGACCGACGGCCCGGCCGAGGTCGTCCAGATGAAGACCGCGCAGCCGACCAGCCACGAGATCGTGCGTCCGACGGGCCAGGCGTCACCGCGCTGCCGGAGCTTCCGCACGGCGAACAGGTACCACCCGGCGCCGACCACGGCCAGGGCGAGCCAGACCCAGTCGATGTGCCACTGCGTCAGGAACGTGTGCAGGGTCTGGGTCGGCGGGTACGGGTAGCCGATCAGTCCGGAGCGGGTGTCCTCGCCGGTCTCGGGGGTCTGCGGGATCGGGGGCTGGCTGCGCGACACGGCCACCGAGACGCCGATCGCGACCGCCATGAACACGACCTCGGCCAGGGCGAACCGGGTGAACGAGCGACGGTCGAGCGGGGAGCGCAGGAGCGCCGGCACGAGCTTGCGGCGCTGGACGACCCCGGCGAGCCCGAGCAGCACCAGGATGACGGCCTTGACGGTGATGAGGGCGCCGTAGGTCGTGGTGACGAGGTCGAGCGGCCCGGTCAAGCGGAGCGAGGCGTTGACGATGCCGGAGAACGCGACGGCGGCGAACGACCACCCGGCCAGGGTCGAGTACCGGGCGACGACGCGGCCCGTCGCGCCCTTGGTCTTCGTGCGCAGCAGGAGCACGGCGACCAGACCACCGGCCCAGACGCACACCCCGAGCAGGTGGATCGCGAGCGAGTTCACCGCGTTCGCGTGCTCGAGCGACCCGGCGGCGTGGCCGGACAACGCGAGGGGGAGCAGCGCGAAGAGCCCGGCGACGGTGGCCACCGCGAGCGTCGTCACCCGGGTGGCGAACGCGGCCAGCACGGTCGCGATGAGGATCGCCGCCGCGGAGACCACGAGGGACTGCCCGATCTCGACCTGGAACGCGAAGACCATGAAGTTGCGGGCGAACAGCGGCGAGGTGATCGAGGACCCCAGGGTGTTCGCACCGGTGAAGACGATGCCGACGACCGCGGCCAGGAACCAGACGGCCCCCGTCGTCGCCGCCCACCGCACGGCGCGGTGCTGCACGCTCGACATCGCACCGTGGTCGGCCTTCTGCGCCGGCAGGGCGAACGCCGCGACGATGAGCAGCCCGATCGTCAGCGCCGCCATCGTGTCGTGGACCGCGCGCGCGACCGGCAGGCCGTACTGCACCAGGTCGCCGGCCGACACGAGCTGCTGGTCGGCGGTGAAGGCCCCGGTCACCGTCATGCCGACGATCGAGCACGCGACCGCCAGCGGCACGGCGATGGCGAGCACGGTCGCGACGGTGGACGTGCGCGCGGTGACGGGCGCGGACTCCGGACCCGCGCCTCCAGGCTGTCGTTCGGAGGTGGTGACGGTCATCAACCCAGTTCCAGGGACGGTTGCGTCCGCGATTCCGCGGACCCTCCATGGTAGGCGCTGCTGCCTGGGGGCTGGACTGGCGTCTTGCAGGCTGGCTGGGGTCCGCCTCAGGCTCGGGCTGACGACCCCCGCAGGTCGCGGATCCGCCCCTGGTCGTCGAAGTCGACGCTCAGGCTGCCGTCGGACAGGGTCATGGTCCGGCCGTCCCACGGGACGCCGCGGAGCTGCGCCCAGGTCCCGACGGCGCGACGGTGGTCGTTCACCTCGATGGTCTGCAGCGCCTCGCCGAACACCCGCAGCATCCGCGGAACGCTCGGCGGGTCGAACAGCATCCCCTCGAGCAGCATCCAGACGCGCGTGCCGCCGCCGACCTCGCCGCTGTAGCTGAACCAGGTGCCGCTCGCCAGGCGGGCAGCGATCGACAGGCTCCAGCCGAGTTCGTAGCCCGCTTCCGGCCCGCCGTCGCCGAAGGGCACCTCGGCCTGCACCAGCTCGGGTACGTCGTGCTGCTCGCCGAACGCCCGTGTGGTCAGTGCGGCCGTGAGCACCTGCGGGGCGAACTGGGTCGGGTTGCCCCACCCCCACAGCCAGCTCCGGGGACCCGGCGCTGCCGACCCGAGCAGCTGCACCGGGAAGGTGGCCGGCTGCGGCCCGGTGATCCGGAACTCGCCGGCAGCCAGGTCGACGTCCCAGTGGTCGTGGTCACCGAGGCGGTCGGCCATGGCCAACTGCGCCTCGTGGGCCAGGAAGACCCCGTCGGTGATGAGTGCGTCCAACCCCCGAGAACGTGTCATGACGACGACCCTAGTCCGCGGCGGTGTCGGTGCGGTGCTCCCAGATCCCCTCGCTGCCGACGCCGACGAACCCGACCGCCTCGTTGACGTCGAGCATCGGCCGGTTCTCCTCGGCGTTGAACGTCACGATCGACGGGTGGCCCGCGTGGTCGCGCTCGATCGTCTCGATCCCGACGACCTTGAGCAGCCAGCCGAGGCGGTGCCCCCGGTGCTCGCGCAGGACCAGTGTGTCCCACTGGAACACGGGCTGCGCCAGGTCGTGCGGGACGGACAGCTGGCTGAACCCGGCGAGCGTGGTGTTCTCCACGTCCTCGACCGCGATCGTCAGCAGGGTGCGGGGCGCCGTCAGGAGCTGCGCCTCGTGTTCGCGGAGGCGCTCGACGGTCCAGACGTCCTCGGGCTCGTCCATGCCGCCCTGCGGAGCGTCAGTGCTCATGCGGGTCTCGAGCAGGGCGATCGACGCCTCCCACTGCGCCGGCGTCGTCCCGGTCCAGGTGTGCACGCGGTAGCGGTCCCCGGCGGCGGCCGCGGCGTCGGCGTGGACGCACTCGACCCGGTCGCGCTCGGCGGGGAGCGCCAGGCGGCTGATGCGGTTGACCTGCCCGAAGCGCCAGCCGCGGGCGGTGAGGAACCGCACGCCGGCCTCGTCGGCGGGCACGGCGCCGAACCCGGTCGGTGCCGGCAGGTAGCCGGGGCCGTCCCCGGGGCCGACCTGCCGCGACACGGCGTAGGTCTTCCACTGCGTGCGACCTTCGGCCCGGGCGACGCCCTCCAGGTGGTCGGCCAGCAGGGTGCCGACGCCGCGTCGGCGGCGTCCGGGGTCGACGCCGAGGGACAGCCAGCAGTTCGTGGTGCCCGGCGCGGACTTCGAGTCGTAGGCACCGGCAGCGACCACAGCTTCATCGTCGTCCCGTACGACGAAGAGTCGGCTCGGCGCCTCGGGGTCGTGCTGGTGGGGCAGCTGCTCCTCGGCCTTCCACGCGAGCTCGGCCAGCCCGTGCACGGCGATCTCGGAGCGGTTCGACACGTCGACCCACTCCTGGAACGCCCGGACCTTCCCGGGGTCGTCCGTCATGGTGGCGGGCACGTCCAGTTCGATGACGCGGTACACGATCGGTTCCTTCCGCTGACCGCGCGGTGCAGGGCAGCCGAGCAGCATATCGGTGCCGGACCCGCCCCGCTAGGATCCTTCCGTGCTCCTCTCCGACCGCGACATCTCCGCGCAGCTCGCAGCAGGCCGGATCGGCCTCGACCCGTACGACGCCTCGCTCATCCAGCCGTCGAGCATCGACGTCCGGCTGGACAAGTACTTCCGGCTGTTCGACAACCACAAGTACCCGCACATCGACCCCGCGACGGACCAGCCCGACCTGACGCGCCTGGTGGAGACCGACCCGGACGAGGCCTTCGTGCTGCACCCGGGCGAGTTCGTCCTCGGCTCGACGTTCGAGGTCGTCACGCTGCCCGACGACATCGCCGCGCGGCTCGAGGGCAAGAGCTCCCTCGGCCGTCTCGGGCTCCTCACGCACTCGACCGCCGGCTTCATCGACCCGGGCTTCTCTGGGCACGTGACGCTCGAGCTGTCGAACGTGGCGACCCTGCCGATCAAGCTCTGGCCGGGCATGAAGATCGGGCAGCTGTGCTTCTTCCAGCTCTCGAGTCCCGCAGACAAGCCCTACGGCTCGGCCGAGTACCAGTCGCGGTACCAGGGCCAACGCGGCCCGACGGCGTCGCGGTCCGCGCAGGCCTTCACCCGCGCGGACGTCTCCCGCCGCAGCTGATCCCGGGGCCGGGGAACCGGCGGGCAGAACGATCGGTGCGCCGGACCTGTTGAATTTCGCATGTTGTGTATCGTTGCGCCATGTCCGCAGTCCTGCCTCGGCCCCTCCAGCGTCCCTCGGCCGCCGAGCTCATCCGTGACGCCCGGCTCCGCGCGGAGCTGACGCAGGTCCAGCTCGCCCATCGCGCCGGGGTCACCCAGAGCGTGATCAGCACGTACGAGAACGGCCGACGCGAACCGTCCCTCGCGGCGCTGCAGCGGCTCCTGCTGGCCGCGGGCTTCGCGACCGTGATCGACCTGGAGCCCGTCGACGAAGGGCCCTCACTCCGCGAACGGGTGCAGCGCCACCGCCAGGAGCTCCTCGACCTGGTGACCGAGCACGGGGCGGCGAACCCGCGGCTGTTCGGCAGCGTCGCCCGTGACGAGGACGGCCCGGACAGCGACGTCGACCTGATGGTCGACCTGCTGCCCGGTCACGGCATCTTCGCCCTGATGCGGATCCAGGACGCGGCCGAAGCGGTCCTCGGCGTGCGGGTCGACGTCGTCGTCGCGGACGGCATGGGGGCCGACGTGGTCCGGTCGGCGGTCCCGCTGTGAACCGCGACGTCGGCGACCGCCTGGACGACGTCATCCGCGCCTGCGGGGTCATCGCCCGCTACGTGTCGGAGACCGACCTGCCCGAGGATCTGGTCTACGACGCAGTGCGGATGCGCCTGGTCGAGATCGGCGAGGCGGTGCGCATGCTGCCGAGCGCGGTCACCCGAGCGGAGCCGGACATCCCGTGGTCGCGCGTCTCGCTGCTGGGGGAGCGACTCACGCGTCGCTACTTCGACACGACGCCGGCGATCGTGCTCGGGACCGCGCGGGTCGACGTGCCGCACCTGTGCGCGGCGGCGCGCCGCCTGCGCGCGCAGCAGCACTGAGCGCGACCACGATCGGACGGGAGGCACGGCGCCAGCCCGCCCCGCGCCTCCCGTCCGGCAGCCCGCCGGAACGAGGACAGGGCCCCGTCCGCTCGCGCGGACGGGGCCCTGTCGGGTGGGACGAGGATCAGCCCTGCTTGGCGAGGTCCTCGAGGGTCGAGTTGCCCTTGTAGGCCTCGACGGCGTTGTCCTTGGTGACGAGGACCGGGGTCAGCTCGATGGCCGGCACCGTCTTCACACCGTTGTAGTTGTTGGTCTTGTCGATCTTGGTGTCGGGCTTGTCGCCCTTGGACAGGGTCGAGACCAGGTCGACGGCCGCCTGGGCCTCTTCCGTGGTGTTCTTGTAGATCGTCGAGTACTGCTCGCCCTGCATGATGAGCGGGATCGAAGCGGTCTCCGAGTCCTGCCCGGTCACGACCGGGTTCTCCTTGCCGGCGGCCTTGGTCGCGGTGAGGATGGCGCGGGCGAGGGTGTCGTTCGGCGACAGGACGCCGTCGAGCTTGGTGTCACCCGTGTAGTACTGCGACAGCAGGTCGGTCATGCGCGACTGGGCCTTCTGCGCGAGCCAGCCCTGCGTGTTCACCTTGGCGAACGTGGTCTGACCCGAGACGACCTTGAGCGTGCCGTCGTCGATCTTCGGCTGCAGGACGCTCATCGCACCGTTGAAGAACACGGTCGCGTTGGCGTCGTCCGGCGAACCGGCGAAGAGCTCGACGTTGTACGGTCCGCTGCCCTTCTTCTCCTTGAGGCCCTGCAGCAGGGCGTTGGCCTGCAGCTGGCCGACCTTGTAGTTGTTGAACGCGACGTAGTAGTCGACGTTCTTGGTGTTCAGGATGTTGCGGTCCCAGGCGATGACGACGGCGCCCGAGGACTTCGCCGACTTGACCTGCGAGGTCAGCTGCGAACCGTCGGCCGCACCGATGATGACGGCCTTCGCACCCTTGGTGATCATGCCCGAGATCTGCGACTGCTGGTCCGGGACCGGGTTGCCGGCGTTGGCGTACTGGATGTCGGCCTTGAAGCCGGCGTCCTCGATCGACTTCTTGAACGCGGCACCTGCGAGGACCCAGTTCTGCGAGGTCTTCGCGGGGAGCGCGACGCCGATCAGGTCGCCCTTCTTGATGGTGGCGTCGGAGGAACCGCTGCCGGAGTCCGAGCCACGCGACGAGCAGCCGCTGAGGGCGAGGCCCGCGATGAGCGCCAGGCTGAGGCCGGCGACGATCTTCTTGCGCATGTGATTGCTTTCTCTTCGTTGAGGAGGGGTGGGGCCGGAGCCCCGCTGTGGGTGTGGGGAACTAGGGGAGGGTGACCTTCTCGGGCTGGTCCTCGATGGACCGCGGCTGCTGGGCGGCCACCGTGTTCTGCTCGGTGTCCTTCCGCTGGAACTGCCGCATCATGCCGCCGATGAGCGACGGACGACCCTGCGATTTCGAGTAGACGTCGAAGGCGACGGCCACGAGCAGGACCAGACCGCGGATGATCTGCACCTTGTTGGACTCCAGGCCCATCAGCTGCAGACCGTTCGACAGCAGCGCCATCACGAGACCACCGATGATCGAGCCGGAGATCGTGCCGACACCACCGGCGACCGCAGCACCACCGACGAACACGGCGGCGATCGCGTCGAGCTCCCAGCCGGTGCCGTCAGCGGGGCCCGAGGCGCCGGAGTAGGCGACGAACACCATGCCGGCGACGGCGGCCAGGACGGACATGTTCATCATGACGAAGAAGTTGACCTTCTTCGCGGAGACACCGGACAGGACGGCGGCGCTGGAGTTGCCACCGACGGCGTAGACCTGGCGACCGAAGATCGTGTTCTTCGTGACGAAGCCGTAGATGATCGTCAGGACACCGAGGATGATCGCGACGATCGGGACCGAGGTGCCGACCGGGCCGGCTCCGAACAGGTACGTGGCGACGAGCGTCACGGCGACCAGGATGCCGGTGCGGACGACGGAGACCCACAGCGGCGGGACCTCGGCCTGCATCTTGCGGCGACGGGCACGTCCACGGGCCTCGATGATGATGAGCGCGGCGATGGTGACCAGGCCGATCAGCAGCGTGCCGTTGCTGTAGCCGAAGTCGGGACCGAAGTCGCCGAGGAAGCCGGCGCCGATCGGCGTGTACGCGTCGGGAACGGGCACCGAGGTGGAGCCGCCGATGATCTGGTTGACGCCACGGAAGATGAGCTGACCGGCCAGCGTCACGATGAACGCCGGGACCCGGACGAACGCGACCCAGAAGCCCTGCCAGGCGCCGATGAGCGCGCCGACGGCCAGACCGAGGATGATCGCGGTCCAGACCGGGAAGTGCCACACCGCGATCGACTGCGCCACGATGATGCCGACGACCGCCGCGACCGAACCGACCGACAGGTCGATGTGGCCGGCGATGATCACCATGACCATGCCGAGCGCCAGGATCAGGATGTAGGAGTACTGCAGGAACAGGTTGATCACGTTCGTGGGCTCGAGGATCAGGCCCTGGGTGGTGATCGAGAAGAAGATCAGCAGCGCGATGAGCGCGATGACCATGCCGTACTGGCCGATGCTGTTGCCCTTGCCGAACAGCAGTTTCAGGTTGTTCATGAGACGGTGGCGCCCTTCCGCGCGGAGGTCATGCTGCGCATGAGCGATTCGGGATCGGCCTGGTCGGCCGGCAGGTCAGCGGTGATCTGACCCTCGAAGATGGTGTAGATCCGGTCGGAGAGCCCGAGGAGTTCGGGGAGCTCGGACGAGATGAGGATGATGCCCTTCCCCTCGGCCGCGAGCTGCTGGATGATGCCGTAGATCTCGAACTTGGCGCCGACGTCGATGCCGCGGGTGGGCTCGTCGAGGATGAGCAGGTCTGGGTCGGTGAACATCCACTTGGACAGGACGACCTTCTGCTGGTTCCCGCCGGAGAGCTTCCCGACGTTCTCCTCCACCGTCGGCACCTTGGTGCGGAGCATCTTGCGGAACTTCTCGGCGACCGAGTACTCCTCGAGCGAGTCGACGACGCCGCCCTTGGAGATCTTCTTGAGGTCCGCCGCGACGGTCGAGCGCTTCACGGTGTCGAGCAGGTTCAGGCCGAGCGCCTTGCGGTCCTCGGAGACGTAGCCGATCCCGTTGTCGATCGCCTGCTGGACGGTGTTGAGCTTGATCTCCTGGCCGTCCTTGATGACCTGACCGCCGAGGAACGTGCCGTACGAGTGGCCGAAGAGGCTCATCGCGAGCTCGGTCCGTCCGGCGCCCATGAGGCCGGCGAAGCCGACGATCTCGCCGCGCTTGACGTGGAAGTTCGAGCCCTTGCAGACCAGGCGCGAGGAGTCGAGCGGGTGCTGCACGGTCCAGTCGCGGACCTCGAAGAAGGTCTCGCCGATCTTCGGGGTGCGGTCCGGGAACCGGGACTCGAGCGAGCGGCCGACCATCCCGCGGATGATCCGGTCCTCGTTGACGCCGTCCGCCTTGACGTTGAGCGTCTCGATGGTCTTGCCGTCGCGGATGATCGTGATCTCGTCCGCGATCTGCTCGATCTCGTTGAGCTTGTGGCTGATGATGATGCTCGAGATGCCCTTGGCCTTGAGGCCCACGATCAGGTCGAGCAGGTGCTGCGAGTCGTTCTCGTTCAGCGCCGCGGTGGGCTCGTCGAGGATGAGGAGCTTGACGTCCTTGTGCAGGGCCTTCGCGATCTCGACGAGCTGCTGCTTGCCGACGCCGATGTTCTTGATCTGCGTGTCCGGGTCGTCGCGCAGACCGACACGGGCGAGCAGGTCCTGCGCACGGAGCTGCGCGGCGGTCCAGTCGATCGCACCGAAGCGGCTCGGCTCGTTGCCGAGGAACAGGTTCTCGGTGATCGAGAGCTCCGGGATGAGCGCCAGCTCCTGGTGGATGATGACGATGCCGGCCTGCTCGGACTGCTTGATGTTCGAGAAGCGCATCTCCTCGCCCTCGAAGACGATCTCACCGGTGTAGGTGCCGTAGGGGTAGACGCCCGACAGGACCTTCATCAGGGTCGACTTGCCGGCGCCGTTCTCGCCGCAGATGGCGTGGATCTCGCCGGCGCGGACGTTGAGCGACACGTCGGACAGTGCCTTGACACCAGGGAACTCCTTGGTGATCGACCGCATCTCGAGGATGGTCTCGGGTGCGGTGATCGACCGGGTCTGTAGTCCGGTGTCGATCGGGGTTGACGCCACAGTGCATCTCCTTCTGCCGCTTCGGCGCGGCAGTCCTTCGGTGGTCGTCCCGAGCCCGTGTGACGGTCCATGTGAACGGTCACATCGGCTGGAACGGAGGCAATACTACGCATGGCCTCGGCGCGGCTGTCAATTCGGGTTGGTCGCGTTTCGGTAACGGACCGCAGGTCCGCGCGCCTGCGGACATCCGGTGTCCCCCGGTGTGGGGTCGCGCCCCGGCGTGGCGCGGCTCGGACGGGAGGCGCGTGGCGGCCCCGCCCCGCGCCTCCCGTCCGCGTTCTGCGGACACGCGCGGGCGCGCTCGTGCCGGCTGACGAGCTCAGATGCGGTGGCGGGGAGCGCTCGTGGACGCGCGGACGATCAGCTGCGGGACGATCTCGACCTGGCGCAGCGGGCCGTCGTCGTCCGGCAGCAGCAGGTCGACGCAGCGTCGACCGAGGTCGGCGAAGTCGACCTGCACGGTGGTGAGCGGCGGCCAGAAGTGCTTGGCCTCCGGGATGTCGTCGTACCCCACCACGGACAGGTCCCCGGGGACGTCGAGCCCGTACGACCGCGCCGCGTGCACCACGCCGAGCGCCATCGCGTCGTTCGAGCAGAACACCGCGGTGCAGTCCCGGTAGCGCAACAGCTCCCGGCCCGCGTGGTAGCCGAAGTCCGCCGTCCAGTCGCCCAGGACCGGGGGCTGCACGGGCTTGTCGCGGTCGGACATCTCGCGCAGGAAGCCCTGCATCCGGGCGTCCGCCTCGATCCAGTCCTGCGGGCCGGCGATGTGCCGGACGTACTCGTGGCCCAGGTCGAGCAGGTGTGCCGTGGCCAGGCGGGCACCCTCCATCTGGTCCACCCACAGGGCCGTCGGGTCCTCGTTGATGCTGGACCGCAGGGTGACGTACGGGGTCCGGACGCCGAGCTCCTCGAACAGGTCGAACACGCGCTGCTGTGGCGCGATGACGATGATCCCCTCGACGTCCTGGTCGAGCAGGTGCCCGAGCCCGTCGCGCACGGCGGTGTCCGTTGGCTCCGCGATGTTCGCGGTCGTGATCGAGTAGCCGCGGCCGACGGCGGCGTCCTCGATGGCCTGCATCGTGACCGCCGGGCCGTAGTGCGAGCGCTGCGCGGTCAGGACACCGATCGTGCGGGTCCGACTCGTGACCAGGGCCCGCGCGGCGCGGTTCGGCCGGTACTGCAACTGCTCCATCGCGGCGAGCACCCGGTCGCGGGTCTCGGCGCGGATGGCGTCGGAGTTGTTGAGCACGCGTGACACCGTCTGGTGCGACACTCCGGCGACCCGTGCGACGTCACGGATGCTGGGCGACCGCGGTTGCTGTGTCCGCGTCGACGACATGGGTTCTCGTTTCCCGCCCGGGGTCGTGGCACGCCGATGTGCACGTTCACATTCCGAGCCAGATCATTATGCACGTCCCCGAGCCGGACGCCACCTGATCGGGTCACCAGGCGGACGGGAGGCCCGTGGCGGGGTCCGCCACGGGCCTCCCGTCGGACCTACAGCCAGTTCCGCTTGCGGAACACCAGCCACAGGACCCCGGCCAGCGCCAACATGGCGAGGATCGCCACCGGGTAGCCCCAGCGCCAGTGCAGCTCGGGCATGTCGTCGAAGTTCATCCCGTACACGCCGGCGATCAGCCCCGGCGCGAACAGGATCGCCGCCCACGACGAGATCTTCTTGACCTCCTCGCCCTGCTGGTGCGCCGCCCGCGCCAACTGCCGGCTCTCCTCGCCCTGCGCCAGGCTCGCACTGGTCATCCGCCGCATCGCCTCGTTCTGCTCCTGAGACACGAGCGTCGAGTGCAGGGTCAGCGCGTTCTCGAGGAGCGCGCGGAAGGAGTCGATCCGCTCGGTGACCCGCAGCGCGTGGTCGAGCACGTCGCGCAGGCGGTGCTGGACCTCCTCGTCGACGGCGTACTTGTCCGCGCCCCGGAGCAGCCCGTTCACCATCGCCGGGACCGGCTTCGTGGCGCGCTGGAACGCCAGGACCTCGCTCAGCAGCTGGTAGATCCGCTTCGAGACGTCGGCGGCCACGTGTCCCGCGAACAGCTGGTCCTCGATCTCGTCGATCTCGTCCTGCAGCACCTCGACCACCGGGCCGTAGCCGTCCACGACCTCGTCGAGCATCGCTGCCGTCACCGCCTCGGATCCCTTCGCCAGGAACTCCGGGTCCTGCTCCACGCGCGCCCGCAGTGCCGCCAGGTCGGGTCGGTCGGCGTGCCGGACGCTCACCACGAACCGGTCGCCGACGAACAGGTGCACCTCGCCGAACTCGACCGTGCCCTCGTGCGCGTCGTTCCAGGCGGGGCGCAGCACCACGAAGAGCGTGTCGCCGTACCGCTCGAGCTTGGCGCGCTGGTGTCCCTTGCCGGCGTCCTCGACCGCGTTCTCGTGCAGGTCGAACTCCGCGGCGACGGCGTCGAGCTCGCGTGCGTTCGGTCGGAACAGCCCGATCCAGGTCAGGTCGCAGTCCCGGCGGGCCGGCGCCAGGGTGGACGAGGAGTCGACGCGCCGTCCGTCGACGTAGACCGCGTTGTCGATCATGGCCATGCTGTGCTCCTCGGGTCGGGGAGCAGGCGGGCGCGGTTCCGCTCGGCTTGCGGCACGGACCCGCACCGGCATGCCGACGTGGGCCGCGCGGCATCGCCGACGCGGGGGAGAAGAACCTAGGACACGGGCACGGTGACGACCAGGGCGGTCAGCCGGCCCGCACGAGGATGATCACCCGACATCGCGCCTCACCTGCCCATCTGGTTCGTCATGCGGCCGCCGTGTGCGACCTCGGTGCGCGTCACGCAGCACCGAGGGTCGAGCGTACGCCCGTCGGACCCGATCCTCAACGCCGGTACCGGGGTACCACCACGATCTGCCCGCGAGCGCACGCGCCGGCACCCGTACGACGGCGACCATCGACCCGCCGCGGCAGAATCCCTGCGGCCCGGGTCCGTCACCTGCCCCAGACGTCCCGGTTCGAGGACGTCACGGCTGGCCCTCCGACAGCGGGACGCGGGAGGGTCAGTCGAGGGCGCGGACCGGCAGCTGCTCGAGCTGCCACCCGAGCCACGGGCTGAACGCGAACGGCGCCGCCGACACAGCGGCGCGCAGGGCGTCCTCGGAGAGCCACTCGTACTCGGAGACCTCGTCGTCGGCGGGTGCCGGCACGTCGTCGGTCACGGCGCGGAACACCGGGCAGACCTCGTTCTCGACGATGCCCGACGCGTCGACCGCGCGGTACCGGAAGTCGGGCAGCACGCTCTCGATGTCCCGCACGGTGATGCCGAGCTCGCGGGCGGCGCGCCTGGCGATGGCGTCCTCGAACGACTCGTCCGGCCCGGGATGCCCGCAGAAGGAGTTCGTCCACACGCCCGGCCAGGCCTTCTTCGACAGCGCCCGGCGCGTGACGAGCAGGTCCCCGGCGCTGTTGGTGACGTGGCAGCTGAACGCGAGGTGCAGCGGCGTGTGCTCGGTGTGGACCGCGAACTTGTCGGCGGTGCCGATCGGGGTACGGTCTTCGGCCAGCAGCACGACGGATTCAGGGAAGTGGTTCATCTAGTTCGATAGATTAGGCCAATGACGGACGAAGCGGCCACCGTGGCGCACATCGACCTCGGGCTGGTCGACGAGTGCCTGGAGCGGTTCTTCACCGTGTCGTCTGCCCGTGCCCAGGCGTTCGGTCGCCCCTCGGAAGAACTCTGGCGCGTGCTCCGCAAGGCGTCGATGGGCGGCAAGCGCTTCCGCCCGCGCATGGTGCTCACCGCCTACGCCGGGCTGGGCGGGACCGACGTGCACGCAGCAGCGAACGTCGGGGCCGCGTACGAACTCCTGCACACCGCACTCGTGGTCCACGACGACGTGATCGACCGTGACTGGTCCCGCCGCGGCCAGCCGAACGTCGCCGGGTCCTTCCGCGACACCGGCACGACGGGCGGGCTGCCGCTGCCGACTGCCGAGCACCGGGGGACGAGCGCTGCGGTGATCGCCGGGGACCTCGCGCTCGCCGGAGCACCTCGCTTCATCGAGGCGAGCGGTGCCGACGGCGAGCGACGCACCCGCCTGCTCGACCTGTTCGACGACGCCGTGTTCGCCAGTGCCGCGGGTGAGATGGCCGACGTGGACCTGACGCACGGCGTGATGCCGACGGTGGACGAGGTCCTGGCGATGGAGCGGGCGAAGACGAGCGTGTACTCGTTCGAGGCACCCCTGCAGTCCGGGGCGGTGCTCGCCGGTGCGCCGGAGTCCGTCGTCGCCGCGCTCGGGGCCTTCGGGCGCGAGATCGGCATCGCCTACCAGGTGGTCGACGACCTGCTCGGGGTCTTCGGGGACGAGGCCGCGACGGGCAAGACCGCGATCGGCGACCTGCGTGAGGGCAAGCGCACCATGCTCATCGCCTACGCGGCGACCACCGAGTGCTGGTCCGAGCTCGCGCCGTACCTCGGCGACCCGGACCTGACCGAGGAGCGTGCCGCCGAGATGCGTCGCCTGCTCGTCCACTGCGGTGCGCACGACGCCGCACTGGCCCGCGTCGAGGAGCACACCGCGTTGGCCCGCGCCGAGCTCGCAGCGCTGCCCTACGACCTGGCCGTGCGGCTCGAAGCCCTGGTGTCCGAACTGGTGGAGCGCGTCCGGTGACCACGAACCACACCGGGAGCACGCACGCCGCGCGGCTCCCGCTCTACGATGCCACGGCGGAAGCCGCGTCCTCGGTCGTCATCGACCGGTACTCCACCTCGTTCGGGCTCGCCAGCCGCCTGCTCACCAAGGACACGCGCGAGCACATCAAGAACGTCTACGCGCTGGTCCGGGTGGCGGACGAGGTCGTCGACGGACCGGCGACCGAGGCCGGCCTCGACCCGGCGCTCGCCCGCACGGTGCTCGACGAGCTCGAGCAGGACACCGAGCGGGCGATGGTGCACGGGTTCTCGGTGAACCCGGTCGTGCACGCCTTCGCACGCTCCGCCCGGACAACCGGCTTCGGCGCAGAGCTCACCAGGCCGTTCTTCGCGTCGATGCGGATGGACCTCGAGCAGACCGAGCACGACGACTCGTCCTTCGCCACGTACGTGTACGGCTCGGCCGAGGTCGTCGGGCTGATGTGCCTGCGCGCGTTCGTGTACCGCGCGGGTCGTCCCACGTTCGACGAGGCCGTGCTGGTGGACGGCGCCCGGGCGCTCGGGGCCGCGTTCCAGAAGGTCAACTTCCTGCGCGACCTGCACGCCGACTTCGAGGTGCTCGGGCGGTCGTACTTCCCCGGCGTCGACGTCCGCACCTTCGACGAGGCCACCAAGCACCGGCTCGTCGCCGACGTGCAGGCCGACCTCGACACGGCGGCGCGCACCGTCCCCCTGCTGCCGAAGGACGCCCGCAACGCGGTGGGGCTGGCGCACGCGCTGTTCCAGGAGCTCAACGACCGGATCGCCGCCACCCCGGCGCACCGGCTGATCACGACGCGCGTGCGCGTCCCCAACCCCGTGAAGGCGCGGCTCGCCGCGCAGGTGCTCGCCGGGCGCGCACCGCTGCGGTCCCGGACCGTCACCACCCACCAGCCGGGAGGCCCCTCATGACCCCGCCACGTGCCTCCAGTCCGAAGTCCACCCGCAAGGTCCCCGTGCGTCGCGCCGTCGTCATCGGCGGCGGGATCAGCGGCCTCGCCTCGGCCGCGCTGCTGGCGCGGGACGGCTACGCCGTGACCGTGCTCGAGCAGCGCAGCCAGCTCGGCGGCCGTGCCGGTTCGTGGGAGCGCGACGGCTTCCGGTTCGACACCGGCCCGTCGTGGTACCTGATGCCCGAGGTCTTCGACCACTTCTTCCAGCTGCTCGGCACCAGCGCAGACGAGCAGCTCGACCTGGTCAAGCTCGACCCCGGGTACCGCGTCTACAGCGAGGGCTACGACGAGCCGATCGACCTCCGGGCGTCGCGCGAGGACAACCTCGCCCTGTTCGAGTCGATCGAGCCGGGCGCCGGCAAGCGGATGGCGAAGTACCTCGACTCTGCGGCCGACACCTACGAGATGGCCGTCCGACGCTTCCTGTACGGCACGTTCCAGGACTTCCGGAAGCTCGCCGCGCCGGACGTCCTGCTGCGCATGGGCAAGCTCGCGCGACTGCTGCTCGAGCCCCTGTCGACCTTCGCCGAGAGCGCCGTCCGTGACCGCCGTCTGTGGCAGGTCCTGGGCTACCCGGCGGTCTTCCTCGGTACCAGCCCGTACTCGGCGCCGAGCATGTACCACCTGATGAGCCACCTCGACCTGGCCGACGGGGTGCTCTACCCGAAGGGCGGCATCACCGAGGTGATCTCCGCCGTCGAGCGCGTCGCCCGGGCCGAGGGCGCGCAGATCATCGCCGGCGCCAAGGTCGAGCGCATCCAGGTCGAGGGCGGCCACGTCACCGGCGTGGTGCACCGCGACCGTCGCGGCGAGCAGCACGTCGCCCCGGCGGACGTCGTCGTCAGCGCCGCCGACCTCCGACACACCGAGATGCAGCTGCTCGACCGGCAGCACCGCACCCACGACGAGTCGCACTGGAAGAAGCGGGACCCGGGCCCCTCGGCGGTGCTCGTGTACCTGGGCGTCGACGGACCCGTGCCCGGACTGCTCCACCACACGCTCGTGTTCACCGCGGACTGGCAGGCGAACTTCGGTGCGGTGTTCGGCGACGACCGACACGTGCCCGACCCCGCCTCGATCTACGTCTGCGCGCCGTCGGAGACCGACCCGACCGTCGCCCCGCCCGGCACGAGCAACCTGTTCATCCTGGTGCCCCTGCCCGCGGACGTGGGCATCGGCAAGGGCGGCATCGACGGTGCCGGTGACTACGAGGTCGAGCAGATCGCCGACCGCGCGATCGACGTCGTCGCCGAGCGCGCCGGCGTGCCGGACCTGCGCGACCGCATCCGCGTACGTCGGACGATCGGACCGCGGGACTTCGCGGACGACTACAACGCGTGGAGCGGCTCGATGCTCGGGCCGGCGCACACGCTGAAGCAGAGCGCGTTCTTCCGCGAGGGCAACAAGTCCGGCAAGGTCGAGGGGCTGTACTACGCCGGGTCCTCGACCATCCCGGGCATCGGTCTGCCGATGTGCCTGATCTCCGCCGAGGTCCTGCTCAAGCGCATCCACGGGGACACCTCGACCGAGCCGCTGCCCACGCCGCTGTCCCGGGCCGAGGGCGCCCCGCCGCGGCCGCGTCCCGGTGGGCGTGCCCCGCGCAGGCCCACCGCTGCGACGGCTGCTGGGTGATGCCCGGCCTGTACCTGCTCGGACTGCTCGTGTCGATCACGGGCATGGTCGTGCTCGATGCGCGCTTCCGGCTGTTCTTCTGGCGGGCACCGTGGCGGGCCGCTGCGGTGATGGTCGTCGGGGTGGCGTTCTTCATGGTGTGGGACGTCGCCGGCGTCGCGCTCGACATCTTCTTCATCGGCCCGACCCGTCTGCTGACCGGCGTGCTGCTGGCACCCGACGTCCCGCTCGAGGAGCTCTTCTTCCTGGTGCTGCTCTGCTACACGACGATGGACCTGACCGGGTTCGTCCGTCCGCTCGTCGCACGGGCGTTCCGACGAGGGAGCGACGCATGAACAGTGGGCTGTACGCCGCGCTCGCGGTGCCGTTCCTCGCCGTGGCGGTCCTGACGGCGGTCGCCGCGGGGATCGTCGCCGCACGCCGTTCCGGTCCGAGCGCACCCGGTGGGTCGCGCGCGCGGGCGGTCAGCGGACGTCGCATCGCGCTGATCGCCGGGATCGTCGCCGGCATCGCGCTCCTGGTCATGACCGTGGTCTTCAACAACGTGATCGTGACGCTCGGCATCGTCGCGTACGACCCAGCGCGGATCAGCGGCATCCGGGTCGGTGCCTTCCCGATCGAGGACCTGGCGTACGCGATCGCCGCCGCCTTCCTGCTGCCCGCCCTCTGGGTGCTGTTCGACCGGGCCGGCGGACGCGACCAGACCGCCGGACGCGACCGTGTCGCGGCCACCGGCACCCGGCACGCCACCCAGCCACCCACCCGACCGGAGGACCCGCGATGACGGCGACCCCTGCCTCCCGGCAGTCCACCATGCGCGCGCTGTTCGTGTCGTCCCGGCCGATCAGCTGGGTGAACACCGCCTACCCGTTCGGTGCCGCCTACCTGCTCGGCAGCGGGGTCGGCGTCGACGGCGGCGGTGGGTTCTCGCTCGTCGCCTTCCTGATCGGCGTCGTGTACTTCCTGGTGCCCTACAACCTGGCGATGTACGGCATCAACGACGTCTTCGACTACGAGTCCGACCTGCGCAACCCGCGCAAGGGCGGCGTCGAGGGGGCGCTGCTCGACAAGAGCGTGCACCGCACCACGCTCTGGGCCGTCGTCGTGACGAACGTGCCGTTCCTGGTCGCCCTCGTGCTGCTCGGCGGCCCGTGGTCGTGGCTGGTGCTCGCGATCAGCGTCTTCGCCGTGATCGCGTACTCCGCCCCGGGACTCCGCTTCAAGGAGAAGCCGTTCCTCGACTCCCTGACGTCGAGCACGCACTTCGTGTCGCCGGCGATCTACGGGCTGGCGCTCGCCGGGCCGCAGTGGACCGGGCAGCTGGTGGCCGTGTGCATCGCGTTCTTCCTGTGGGGCGTGGCCTCGCACGCGTTCGGCGCCGTGCAGGACGTGCTCGCCGACCGTGCCGGCGGGATCGGCTCGGTCGCGACGGTGATCGGCGCGCGGGCGACCGTGCGGCTGGCCTTCGTCGCCTACGTGGTCGCCGGGGTCGCGCTGCTGTTCTCGGCGTTCCCGGGGCCGATCGCGGCCGTCGTGGTGATCCCGTACGCGCTCAACGTGCTGCCGTGGTGGAACGTCACCGACGCGGGCGCCGAGGCCGCGAACGCTGGCTGGAAGCGCTTCCTGTGGATCAACTACCTGGCGGGCTTCATCGTCACGATGGCGCTCATCGCCTACGCCTTCACGCACTGACGGAGGCGCCGGTCCGCACTGGTGGGCACGGCGCCGGTCGGGCGTCGTCGGTCCTGCCCGGTTCGCCATCGTCGGTCGTGCCCGGTTCCGCGTCGTCGGTCGTGCCTGACAGGATGGACGTGACGCCGAGGTCGGTGTCGCAACGATCACGAAGGAGTGCCCGTATGACGGTCCGCATCATCCACGTCGGTCTCGGAGGGTGGGGCGGCAGCTGGGCCCGCGAAGCCATCCCCGCGGTGTCGGAAGTGCAGGTGGTCGGCATCGTCGACCCGAGTGCCGACACGCTCGAGGCCGTGCGGACGGACCTGGGGCTGCCCGAGACGGCCGCGTTCGCCTCGCTCACCGATGCCCTGACCGCGGTCGACGCCGACGCCGTGGTCATCACCGCCCCGGCCGTCACGCACGTGCCGCTCGCGCTCGAAGCCCTCGACGCGGGCAAGCACGTCCTGGTCGAGAAGCCCTTCGCCAACACCGCGGACGAGGCCGCCGCCGCCGTCCACCGTGCCGAGGAACGCGGCCTCGTGCTGCAGGTCAGCCAGAACTACCGGTTCTACCCGGCGCCGCGCGTGGTGCGGGACCTGCTCGCCGCCGACACGCTCGGCGAGCTCTCCGCGATCAACGTCGACTTCCGGCAGTGGGACAACGACCGGCCCTTCGCCGACCACCCGCACTACCGCTTCCCGCACGCGATGTTCAACGACATGGCGATCCACCACATCGACCTGCTGCGGATGGTCACCGGGCAGGAACCCGTGCGGGTCTTCGCGAAGGCCACCTACCCGTCGTTCAGCAAGTACCAGGACGAAGCGGTCGCCTCGATGCTCATCGAGATGCAGGACGGCCTGGTCGTCAGCTACCGCGGCAGCTGGCTGAGCCGCGCCGAGCACACCGCCTGGGCCGGGGAGTGGAGCATCCAGGGCGAGGACGGTGAGATCCAGTTCACCAGTCGCGCCGGCGAGCCCGGGGACGTCAGCGGCGACCTCGTGACGGTCCGGCGGGCGGGCGACACGTCCGCCACCCCGGTCGAGCTGCCGACCGCCGAGCACCACGACCGCCAGGGCGGTCTGCAGGCGTTCGCTCGCTCGGTCGAGGGTGGTCCCGCGCCCGAGACGAGCGGCCGCGACAACCTGCGGAGCCTCGCGCTGATGGAGGCCGCCACGCGGTCGGCCGCCTCCGGCGTGCCGGAGGACGTGGTCGTCCCGTCCTGACGCCGCGCCGTCTCGGACAGGAGGCCCGGTGCCGGCTGGGACCTGGGCCCACGCCGGCCGGTTCCGGCGCGACGCGTCAGCGGCGGGCCGGCCGTGACCGGTGGGGAACCTCCTGTCCGTCTGGTGCCCCGCTCAGGCGACTCCGGCCGTCCGCCGTGCCTGCGCAACGGCCCGGCGGACGCCGGTCGACCAGACCGGACCGTGCCCGGGGAGGACGTGGCGGACCTCGGTGTCCTCGAGACGGGACAGCGACGCGACGGCGGTGTCCATGTCGGCCGTCGCGGCCGGCGCTACCACCCGTGGGCCGATCCCGGCGGTGTACGGGTCGAACGTGACGAGTGCGTCGCCGACGATGACGGCGTCGCGGTCCGCGAAGTGCAGGGCGACGTGCCCGTCGGTGTGGCCCGGCGTCTCGATGATCCACGGCGAGCCGGGGACCTCGGCCCGGGACTCGAGCGGCTCGGTGTCCGCGATGCCGTCCACCGTCGCCGCGCCGGCCAGCAGCATCCGCCCGAGCGGCGCGATGCCGCCGGGGTGCAGTGCGACGAACCCGAAGCGGTTCGTCTGCGGCCGGTAGGAGTACGGATGCGCCGCCAGGTGCCGGTCGCCGGGGTGCACGAAGACCGGCGTGCCCCACTCGCGGTGCGCCCGGGCAGCAGTGCCGACGTGATCGAAGTGGCCGTGGGTGAGCAGGATGCCCTCGACGCGGGACGGGTCGTACCCGAGGTCGCGCAGTGCCAGCAGCAGGTGCGGCCACGATGCGGGTAACCCGGCGTCGACGATCACGAGCTGGTCGCCGGTCTCGACGAGGTACTGGTTCGTGTGGGCGATCTCCAGGCGGTGGATGCCTTCTGCGACGTCTCGGTACAACATGCGCGTGACCGTAGGCG
>NZ_MJGI01000022.1:110826-170356 GCF_001864835.1 Curtobacterium sp. MCBA15_001
GGGGATGGCTGGGTCCTCATTCGGCGACGGCTCCGTCCAGCGTGCGCGTCTGCGTCTGAGCGTCCTTCCGGAGGCCCGTGGGGCCGCGACCGTGTAGACAACGGGTATGGCGCACGACAGTCTCCCCGAGCTCGAACTCGCGAACGTCCGCACCCGCGAACGGATCAGCGACACCGTCGAGCGGATCCGGCACAAGGTCGACCTGCCCGCCCGCGCCCGGCTCGCCGCGGCGAAGACCCGGCAGCGCTGGCACCGTGACCCGACGCCGCTGGTCGCCCTCGGCACCATCGCGCTGACGGGTGTGGCCGCGATCGTCGTCGGCGCACGGATCGGACGGACACCAGCCGGGCACCTCGCCGAGCCGCCGGCGTGGACCGCGTTCTCCGCGCTCCTGCCGTTCGGCGCGCGCGGTGGTGACGAGTCCGCCCCGGGACGTGCCGGGCGCAAGGCACGCAAGGCCGGGCGGAAGGCGCGGCAGGCCCAACTCGAGCAGGACCCGGGGTACCAGTTGCGCAAGAAGCAGCAGAAGCGCCTGGCTCCCGTCGCCGCACAGGCGACCAAGTACCGCAAGCAGGCCGCCAAGCGCTCGAAGGGCAAGTGACCATGGCACGCAAGCGTGACGAGGGCAGCAACGGCAAGCCCGCACCCGACGACGTCCGCAAGCCGGACAACCCGACCGACCTGACGAAGCCGACGCTCAAGTACACGTTGGGCAAGACGCTCCGCGAGTTCTCCAGCGACCAGTGCACCGACCTCGCCGCCAGCCTGACGTACTACTCCGTGCTGGCGTTGTTCCCCGGGCTGCTGGCGATCGTGTCGATCCTCGGGCTGGTGTCGGACCCGAAGCAGACGGTCGACACGCTGCTGCAGGTCATCGGCAACGTCGGCTCGCAGCAGGTCGTGTCGCTGATCCGCGGACCCGTCGAGGGTCTCGTGCGCTCACCGGCGGCGCCGATCACCTTCATCGTCGGTGTCGTCGGCGCCATCTGGTCGGCGTCCGGGTACGTCGGGGCGTTCGGCCGGGCGATGAACCGCATCTACAACGTGCGCGAGGGCCGCCCGATCTGGAAGCTCCGCCCGACGATGCTCGGTGTCACGCTGTTCACCGTCGTCATGCTCGTCCTCGGGCTGCTCGCCCTGGTCAGCGGCCCCCTCGCCCGCAGCGTCGGCGACCTGATCGGGCTCGGTGACGTCGCCGCGACGGTGCTGCTCATCGTGCAGTGGCCGATCATGCTGGCGATCGCGATCATCGTCGTCGCGGTCCTGTACTACTGGGCGCCGAACATCAAGCAGCCGAAGTTCTCGTGGGTCAGTGGCGGGTCGATCCTGGCGCTGCTCATCTGGATCGTCGCGAGCGTGGGCTTCGGGTTCTACGTCGGGAACTTCTCGAACTACAACGCCACGTACGGCTCGCTCGGTGGCGTCATCGTGTTCCTGCTCTGGATCTGGATCACGAACAACGCGCTGCTGTTCGGCGCGGAGTTCGACGCCGAGATCGAACGCGGGCGCGAACTGCAGGCCGGCATCCGCGCTGAAGAGGACATCCAGCTCCCCGAGCGCGACACCCGGCAGATCGACAAGCAGGACGAGAAGCGCGCCAAGGACGTCCTCGAGGGCATCAAGATCCGACAGAGCGCGGGCGAGGAGTGACGGCCCCGGTCGCGCTGGTCACCGGCGCCACACGCGGCATCGGCCGAGCCATCGCTGCTGACCTCGGTCGCACCCACCACGTCCTGGTCGGGGGCCGGAGCACCGACGCGGTGGCCGCCGTCGTGGCGTCGCTGCCGGACGCGTCGCCGTTCGTCGGGGACCTCGGCGCGGGCGACCTGCCGCCGCTGCCCGACCGCCTCGACGTGCTCGTGCACTCCGCCGGCGTCGAGCAGGGCACCCGGGTGGCGGACACCCCGCGGTCGACGTGGGAGGCGGTCTTCGCCACGAACGTCTTCGCCGTCGCCGACCTGACCCGCGCGGCGCTCCCCGCACTCCGCGCAGCACGGGGACTGGTCGTGACGATCAACTCCGGGTCCGGCTTCGTCAGTGGTCCCGGCGGCGGGATCTACGGCGCGTCGAAGTTCGCGCTCCGGGCGTTCACCGACGCCCTGCGGGAAGAAGAACGGAGCAACGGCGTTCGGGTGTCGAGCGTGCACCCGGGCCGGACGGACTCCGACATGCAGCGGCAGCTCACCGACAAGCTCGGCGAGGACTACGACACCGCGTACTACCTCGACCCGCAGGACGTCGCCGACGCCGTGCGCACCGTCGTGGACCTGCCCGAGCGGGGCACGATCGAGACGCTCTCGATCCGCCCCACCCGGAGACGCTGACCCCGGGACGTCACCGCAGCTCGAGCCGCGCGTCCAGGTCGAGCCGGTCCAGGAACGTCTCGTCGTGACTGACGACGACGACCGCTCCCCGGTACGCCGTCACCGCGTCGACGAGCTGGTCGACGCTGGTCAGGTCGAGGTCGTTCGTCGGCTCGTCGAGCACCAGCAGCTGCGGCGGCGGGTCGGCGAGCACCAGACCCGCGAGCGCCACCCGGAACCGCTCCCCACCGGAGAGCGCCCCGGCCAGCCGGTCGACGGTGTCGCCGCGCACCAGGAACCGCGCCAACCGGTTGCGGAGCTCGGCCGTGGCCACCTGCGGCGCGCCCCGTCGGACGTTCTCGAGCACGCTCAGGTCGTCGTCGAGGGTGTCCTTGTGCTGCGGCAGGTACGCGATCTGGTCGACGTGCGCGGTCGCGTCCGTCCCGGGCAGCGGGTGCACCCGTGCGTCGGGCAGGCCGACCAGGTGCTCGAGCAGCGTCGTCTTGCCCACGCCGTTGTCCCCGGCGACCGCGATCCGCTCCGGACCCTGCACGACCGTCTCCCGGCCCCGCACCGTGATCGTCGCGATCCGACGTGACGCCGGGACCCGCGGGTCGGGCAGCTCGACGTGGATCGACTCGTCGTCCCGCAGTCGGAGCTCGGCCTCGCGCTTGGTCGCCAGCGCCGATGCCTCGTCGTCGGCGGTGCTCGTGCGGATCCGTCCGGCGGTCTCCTGCGCCTTCTTGCGGAGCTCGTTGCGCAGGATCGCCGGCATCGACCGCCCGGCCTTCTCGCCCGCCTTCGCCCGACGTGCGATGGTCGTCTCCGCCTCGATCCGCTGCCGCTTCTCGGTCCGGTGGCGTTGCGCCGCGACCCGGACCTCGCGCTCGACGGCGGCCTGCTGCACGGCCAGGTGTTCCTCGAAGGCGGAGAACGTCCCGCCGAACACGGTCATCCGCCCGGACCGGAGCTCGCACGTCTCGTCCACGTGCTCGAGCAGCTCGCGGTCGTGGCTGACGACGACCAGGGTGCCGCGCCAGTCGTCGACCATGTCGAGCAGCATCCCGCGGGCACGGCGGTCGAGGTTGTTCGTCGGTTCGTCGAGGAACGCGATCGGCAGGCCGCGCAGGCGGATCCCGGCGACGGCGACCAGCACGACCTGCCCGCCGGACAGCGTCGCGACGGGGCGGTCGAGGTCGTCGCCGATGCCGATGCCCTCGACCGCCAGGGCGGCGCGTTCCTCGACGTCCCAGGCGTCGCCGAGGACGTCGAAGTGCGCGGGATCGGCGTCGCCGCCGAGGATCGACCGGAGCGCACGGAGCCGATCGCCGACGCCGAGCAGGTCGGCGACGGTGGCCGGCCCGGTGCCGTCGGTGCCCACGGCGAGGCGCTGCGGGAGCAGGTCGACCGGACCCGACGTCGTGACGGTGCCCGACGTGGGGTGGAGCCGACCGGTGACCAGCCGGACGAGCGTGGACTTGCCGGCCCCGTTCCTCCCGACCAGACCGGTCCGTCCGGAACCGAAGGCGGTGGTCAGGTGGTCGAGGGCGACGGAGCCGTCGGGCCAGGTGAAGGTGACGTCGTGCAGGACGACGGAGGGTGAAGCGGGCATGGGGGCCTCTCCGGATCGTGAGCTGTGCGCACGACACCGGACCCACCGCAGTGCGGTGGAGCGCCCGACGGGGGCGCACGATCACGGTGTCAGCGCGAGGGCTGAGCTGAACCGGTGATCGACAGCAATCCGTCTGCTTCCGTCGGGGACCCCCGTGACCGTGACCCGTGCACACGGTCGGTCTCCCGCCCCGTGCGCTCCGCGGTCACGACGGAGTTCGTCCACCGTAAGCCGGTTCCCGGACCGACGCAAGGGATGACAGGGTGGACGCATGCCTTCGAACCTGCTCCCGACACCGTCGACGAACCCCGCGACCCTGCTCGACGCCGACCCTGAGGTGGACGCCGCGCTCGCCGCCGACACCCCCGTGGCGAGCGTCGTCGTGTCGCACCCGTCCTCGAGCCTGGCGTGGGCGCTGCTCGCCGACGAGGCCTGGGAGCGTGGCGCGACGCTCGAGTCCTACGCCTACGCGCGGGTCGGGTACCACCGCGGCCTGGACGCCCTGCGTGGGGCGGGGTGGCGCGGAGCCGGGCCGGTGCCGTGGTCGCACGAGCCGAACCGCGGGGTGCTGCGGGCGCTGTTCGCGCTGCGCCGTGCGGCCCTGGCGATCGATGAGCCCGGCGAGCCCGAGCGGCTGACGACGTTCCTGGACGGGGCCGACCCCGCGGTGATCCCGACGCTGTCCGCGTAGGGCGGCGCTCACAGCACCCCGGAACGGACACAGCACCGAGGATCTCCCCGGTGCTGTGTCCGTTCGACGGTTCGGGAGCGCCCGCCCTCGCCGCCAGCCCTACCCCAGCAGCACGCTCCACGCGGTCGTTGCCGGCCACAGCTGGTGCTCCGGCAGCACGTCCAGACCACAGGCGCGGCTCCCGAGCCCGTGCTGCGCCGCGTCGAGGTACAGGTACGTCGCCGAGGGGGTCGGCAGCTCGTACGGGTGCTGCGCCCGCGCCACCTGCTGCGCGGTCCACGGCGTGAGCGTGAACCCGGTACGACGAGTGCCCACCGACGACACCCGGAACGGCCCGACCGACAGCGTCCGCAGTTCCGGCCGGTGCCCGGTCTCCTGCGGCATCGAGTAGTTCGCCGTCAGCAGCGACACCGGCGACCCGAACACGCCGACGTGCGCCGCGTGCGACGAGTCCGCGTACGACTCCAGCGGCCCCGTGCCGAACCACTCCGCCGACTCGTCCACGAGCGACGCGGGCAGGTCGATCCGGACGCCGATGCGCGGCCAGGTGATGCCCCACGTGCCGAAGGGGACGGCCTCGGTGTCGAGCAGCAGCCCGTCGTCCGTGAGGGTCCACCGGTGCGTCACATCGACGCCGGCAGCACTGTTCGCGGCAGCGACCCGGACGCGCTGCACCAATCCGTGCGGCGTCCGCGACACCGACACCAAGCGGTGCGTCAGCCGGTCGAGGCCATGCTGCAGCCACTTCGTCGCCGACGCGGGCGCGTCCGGGTCGCCGACACCCTGCGTCAGTACCGGGTCGGCGGTCTCGTAGCCGCCCTGCGACGCCAGCCGGTCGTTGTCCGTGGGGGCGCGCCAGAGCTCCAGTCGCGGCCCGGCGACCTCGTGGCCCTTCCAGCTGGACAGGTCGCCACGGTCGGTGAACGTCGCCTCGCCGAGACGGTCGCCCTCCCACCCCTGCCGGGAGGCTCGGGGTGCGTCCGCCACGCGCGACCCGACGAGTGTCTGGGCGCGTGCGACGACGTGGCCGGTGTCCGCCCAGGCCGTCGGCCCGGCGAGCTCCGCGACGACGTCGAACCAGAGTTCCTCGCCAGCGGCGATCGGTCCGGCCGCGGCCTCGAGCACCTCGGTCGGCACGGGCACGGTCGCGGACTCCCGAGCAGCGACGACGCCCGGGGCCAGTCGTCCCGACGCCTCGACGACGCCGTTCCGTGCCAACGTCCACGTGAAGCGCAGCCCCGCGGTCGAGGCCGAGTGGTACCGGTTCTCGACCAGCACCGTCGCCGCGCCGAGGTGCAGCCGCACGGGGGCGACCACCGCGGCGAACTCCGCCAGCCCGGGGGTGGGGGTGTCGTCGGGCAGCACCAGGCCGTCCATCACGAAGTTGCCGTCGTGCACGACCTCGTGGAAGTCCCCGCCGTACCCGTAGTACGGCGTGCCGTCGGGCGTGTGCGTCAGCAGCCCGTGGTCGCGCCACTCCCACACGAACCCGCCGTGCAGCCGGGGGTACCGCTCGACCAGCGCCTCGTACTCGGCGATCTGCCCGGGTCCGTTGCCCATCGCGTGCACGTACTCGCAGTGCAGGAACGGCTTCGACCGCTGCCGAGCTGCCTCGGCCGGGCCGCACCCGAGCAGCGGGGTCGCCGGCCCGCCGCCGATCGACTCGGTCTCCTGCAGCGACGGGTACATCCGCGAGTAGACGTCGGTGTACTCGCCCGTGTAGTCGCCCTCGTAGTGGACGGGGCGCTCGGCGTCGCGGGCGTGCACCCAGTTCGACATCGCGGCGAGGTTCCGCCCGGTGCCGGACTCGTTGCCGAGCGACCACATCACGATGGGCGCGTGGTTCTTGTCCCGCTCGACCGTGCGCGCGATGCGGTCGAGGTAGGCGTCCTCCCACGCGGGGTCGTCGGAGGGGTTGCCCTGCCAGTCCTGGAAGACGAACCCGTGCGTCTCGAGGTCGCACTCCAGGATCACCCAGAAGCCGAGCTCGTCGGCCAGGTCGAGCACGCGGGGGTGCGGCGGGTAGTGCGAGGTGCGGATCGCGTTCACGTTGTGGCGCTTCATGAGCGCCATGTCCGCGCGGGCGTGGTCTTCGTCGAACACCCTTCCCCGCTCGGGGTGGGTCTCGTGGCGGTTCACCCCGTGGAACACGACGCGCTCGCCGTTGACCAGGAACCGGTCGCCCACGATCGACACCGTGCGGAAGCCGAGCCGGAGCGACACGGTCTCACCGCCCTCGGTCCCGCCGGCGGCCGTGCCGGTGGACAGCGTGGCGTCGTACAGCCGCGGGAGCTCGGCGCTCCACGGCTCGACGCCCTCGACCTCGATCGGCACCACGTCGTCCGGCGACTGCCAGGCGACGTCGACGCCGAGCGACGGCACGGCGAACCGCACCGGGAACACCGCGTCGAGTGTGGGGAACGTGATCGTCCCGCTGCCGGTGGACGGTCGCCCGGAGGCTGCCGTCCCCGCGGTCGCCGCGGACCCCAACGTGGCGGACCAGCCGGCGTGCACGAACACGTCGTCGATCGGTGCCGTCGGCCGCGCGAGCAGCGTGACGTCCCGGAAGATGCCGGGCAGCCACCACTGGTCCTGGTCCTCCAGGTACGAGGCGGCGCTCCACTGGTGCACGCGGACCCGGAGCTCGTTCGACCCGGGACGGAGCAGGTCGCTCACGTCGAACTCCGTCGGCAGGCGTGACCCGGTGGACCACCCGACCAGGGTGTCGTTGAGCCAGACCCGGAAGTGCGACTCGACCCCGTCGAAGCGCAGCAGCACGCGGGCCGAGGCGTCGAAGGACCCTGGCAGGTCGAACGCGCGTCGGTAGTCGCCGGTCGGGTTCTCCTCCGGCGGGTGCGGCGGGTTCGTCGGGAACGGGTACTGCAGGTTCGTGTAGCTCGGCGACCCGTGACCGTGCAGCACCCAGTGGGCCGGCACCGGGATCGACCCCCAGTCGTCGTCGGTGGTCGGTTCCGGCACCGAGGCGACCGGCGACCACCGGAAGTCCCACTCCCCGTTCAACGACTGCGACGGTGCGTCCGTGTGCAGCCAGGCCCGAGGTGCAAGTCGGGTGTCCGAGCCCGGTGCGGTCGAGGACAGTGCGGACAGTGCGGACGGGGAGTGGGGAGCGTTGGTCAACCCTTGACCGATCCTTCCGTGAGGCCCCCGCGCCAGAAGCGCTGGAGGACGATGATGGCGATGACGAGCGGGATGACCGAGACGAGCACCCCGCCGGTGGTGAGCTGGTAGAACTCCGGCAGGCGGTCCACCTGGGCACGCCAGTTGTTCAGTCCCAGTGTGATCGGGTACAGCTTCTGGTCTGCCAGCATGATGAGCGGCAGGAAGAAGTTGTTCCAGATGCCGACGACCTGGAACAGGAACACCGTGACGAGCGCCGGGGTCAGCTGCCGCAGCACGATGGTGTGGAAGATGCGCAGCTCGCTGGCACCGTCCAGTCGTGCGGACTCCATGAGCGCGGTGTCGACCGAGGCCGCCGCGTACACCCGGCACAGGAACAGGCCGAACGGACTGACCAGGCTCGGGATGAGCACGCTCCAGTACGTGTCGGTCAGGCCCATCGTCGAGAACAGCAGGAACAGCGGCAGTGCCGTCGCGGTCCCCGGCACGAGCACACCGCCGAGGATCGTGCCGAACACGAGCTGGCGCCCGCGGAACTCGTACTTGGCCAGCGCGTAGCCACCCGCGGCGGCGAAGTACGTCGCCAGGACGGCGCCGACGCCCGAGTACAGGACGCTGTTCGCGATCCAGCGGACGAAGATCCCGCCGTCGTACGTGAACACCTGCTGGATGTTGCTGAAGAGGGCGAAGTCGCCGCCGAACCAGAAGCCGTTCGTCGCGAAGAGCGCGCCGGTCGTCTTCGTGGCCGCGATCACGACCCAGTACAGGGGCACCAGGAAGTAGATCGCGACGATGACCAGGATCCCGGTCACCACGATCTGCGACTTGCCGGACCGGTCGAGCCGGCGGCGCTGGTGCGCCGAGATCGACGTGGTGTCGACCGGCAGGGCGTTCTGCTTCGTGGCCGGAGCCTCGATCGCTTCGCTGGTCATCGTTCGGTCCCCTCGATCGTCGCGACGCGACCGTTGGCCGGGAGGCCCGGGTCGGCTTGGTTGGTGACCGTGCGGACGGCGGCGCCTCGCGTCTGGATCGCGCGCCGGGCCTCCTGGCCGTCACGCCTGGACCGCTTGCGCTGGTCGCGCTCGTCCTTCGGCGGTCGGTTCGTCAACGCGAGGAACGCGAACGACAGGATGAAGGCAGCCAGCGCGATGATCACCGCCTGCGCACTCGCGACGCCGTACTCGTTGAACGCGAACGCGTTCGTGTAGGCGGCGTAGTTCGGCGTGTACTCGGTGTCGATCGCCGGGGCGACCGTCGACAGGATCTGCGGTTCCGCGAACAGCTGCAGCGTGCCGATGATCGAGAACACCGTCGTCAGCACCAGGGCCGGCGCGATGAGCGGGATCTGGATGCGCCATGCGACCTGGAAGGGGCCCGCGCCGTCCATCTTGGCCGCCTCGTAGACCTCGCCGGGGATCGACTTCAGCTGCGCCACGATGATGAGCATGTTGTAGCCGGTGTACGTCCACGTGACGATGTTCGCGATCGACCACAGCACGCTGTTCGCGCCGAGGAAGTCCGGCTGCAGCCCCATCGACTGCAGCAGCGACACGATGGGCGACAGGCCGGGCACGTACAGGAACGACCAGAGGATCGTCGCGATGACGCCCGGGACGCCGTACGGCATGAAGTAGACCGCGCGGAAGAACCCGGGCCAGCGGGCGCTCGCCGACTCCAGCAGCAGCGCCAGGATCGTGCACGCGATGATCATGATCGGGACCTGCACGATGCCGAACAGCAGCATCCGGCCGATCGAGGCGACGAAGCCGGAGTCGTTCAGCGCCGTGACGTAGTTGTCGAAGCCGGCGAAGCGTCCGGTGACACCGTCCTCGCCGAACAGGCCCTTGCGGTCGACGGTCGTGAAGCTCTGGAACAGCGCGCTGATGATCGGGATGATGAACGTCAGCACGAACAGGGCCAGGAACGGCGCGAGCAGGATCCACGGCGCACGCTTCTGCGCGCGGGTTGCCTTCGTGCTGGTGCGGAAGGCGGGCTTGGTGCTGGTCTGCTGGCTCATCGTGCCGTCCTGACGCTGAGGCCCTTTTCCTTGAACGACTGCACGATCTCGGCCTGGGCGAGTTCGACGGCGTCGGAGAGCTTGAGGTTTCCGGTGATCTTGCGGCGGAACTGGTTCTGCAGCGACGTGAAGGCCGACTGCGTCACCGGGGACCACGACCAGTCCACGTTCTGCTCCTTGGCCGCGGGGACGAAGACGTCCTCGTTGTAGTTCTGCCCGGAGAACCACGCGCTCGGCTTCTGCCGCTGGGCGCCGATGTAGTCCTTGGCGGGCGACCACCCGATGCCGCAGTACTTGATCATCGCGTTGATGCCCTCCTCCGAGGTGGTCATCCACGTGATGAACTCGAGTGCCTCCTTGGGGTGCTTGGCGTTCGCCAGGACCGCCGCGCTCGAGCCGCCGATCGCGCTCGAGCCGAAGCCGGACGCGTCCCACTTCTGCATCGGGGCGACCTTCCACTTGCCCTTGCCGCCCTGGATCGACTCGATGAGCGCGTCACCCCAGCTCGCGCTGGTGACGGCGGCGATCCGGCCGCTGGCGCACGCGGCGTACCACCCGGGGGAGTACGCGCCGGCGCTGGTGTCGACCAGGCCCGCGTCGATGCAGCCGTCGAAGAAGTCGGCGACCTTCATGGTGGCATCGTCGGTCATGTCCACGACCCACTCGTCACCGTCGACCTTGAACCAGCGCGCGCCGGCCTGCTGGGCGTAGGCGGCGAACGGCGAGGCGTCGGCGACCGGGAACACCTCGAGGTAGTTCTGCTTGCCGGTCTTCCGGACCTTGTCGGCGAGCACCTTCCACTCGTCCCACGTCGCCGGGGGCTCGCCGCCCGCCTGCTCGAGGATCGCGGTCTGGTAGTAGAAGCCCATGGGGCCGGTGTCCTGCGGGATGCCGTAGACCCCGTCGACGAACTCGACCTGGGCCCAGGCGGCCTCGTCGTACTTCGACTGGAAGTCCTTCGCGCCGTAGCGGGCCAGGTCGACCAAGCCGTTGGCGAGCATGAACTCGGGGATCTGCCGGAGCTCGACCTGGCCGATGTCCGGGCCGCCGCCGGCCGCCAGCGCGGAGTACATCTTCTGGTACCCGCCGGAGTTGCCGCCGGGGATCCAGTTCGCCTGCACCTGGATCTTCGGGTTCTCGGCGTTCCAGACGTCGCAGACCTTCTGCAGGTCCTTGAGCCAGGCCCAGTAGGTCAGCGTGACGGTCTCACCGCCGGCTGCGGCCGGGATCAACCCGGCCTTGTTCACGTTCGTCGACCCGGGCACCGCGCAGCCGGCCAGCAGACCGGTGGCTGCAGCACCGATCCCGAATCCGAACAGCTGTCGTCGCGTGAAGGGTCGTCGTGGGGTCGTGGGCGTCATTGCCTGCACCTCGGTTCGTCGGCGATCGGGTTGCACCTGCACTCTTCCACAGAACCGAGTGATGCTGGGCTTCTACGGACTGGGTGTTCGCTCCGACTGCGGGTCCGGTGTCGGAGGCGGCCGTGGGTCTGGGTGTTCGCTCCGATCGCGGACACGGGGTGCGTTGCAGGAGCAGGGTGGTCGGCACGTGAGAGCGCAGGGGCTCGGCGAGTTCCTGCTTCGTCCTACCGAAGGAGCTGCCATGACGTCGACCAACGCCACGAACGAACTGCACCGGGTCCTCGGGCACCGGCTGGAACGCGGAGGGACGTGGGCGTGGGCGTACGTCGACGCCTCCGGCAACGTCGAGGACCCTCGTCGGCAGGCCGCACTCAAGCTCCGCGGGGTCGAGGAGTCCCTGCGGGCCTCCGGCTCGGACACCGCTGCGGTCGACGTGATCGCCGGCGAGCTCGAGGACACCCCCGGCGTGCCGTCACCCGTCGCCCGGTACGTGCTCGTGCACGACGGGGAGCTCGTGCTGAGCGAGGTGCTGCCCGGCCCGATGCAGGCGGGCGAGTCGATCGGGGTCGGAGCCGTCCCCGACCTGGTCCCGCTCGTGGCGCACCGGCCGATCGAGCTGCCGTTCCTGGTCGTGCAGGTCGGCAAGGACGGTGGCGGGTACCGCGCCTTCAAGCTCGGGCACCCGGCGACCTCGGACGACGAGGAACGGATCACCGGGGAGACGTTCGACCAGCACAAGGTGAAGGGCGGGTTCGGCGACTGGAAGCAGCCGCGCTGGCAGAGCCGCACCGAGGAGGTCTGGCGGCAGAACACCGCCGAGGTCGCCGCCGCGATCGACAAGGCCGTCGCCCGGCTCACCCCCGCGTTGATCGTCGTCGCCGGCGACCAGCAGGCCCGCCCGATGCTCATCGAACGGCTGTCGTCGGACGCGCGGAAGCTCGTCAGCGAGGTCCCCGGCGGCGGCTTCGACGAGACCGTCCTCGGCGACCACGTGCGCGTCGCCCTCGCCCGGGTCATCGCCACGCACCGCCACGACGTCGAGGACCTGCTCCGCGGCCACGTCGGACGCGGTGACAACCAGGCCGTGACCGGACTCGGCCCGGTCGTCGAGGCGCTGCAGCAGGCGCAGGGGGCGACGATCGCCCTCGACGCGGTGGCCATCGGGGACCGGACGCTGCTCGCACTCGGGGCAGCGCCGTGGATCGCGACCGCGCCGGAGCAGGCCTCGGGCGTCCCGGTGATCGGCCCCGTGCCCGCGGTGTGCGCGCTGGTGCGCGCCGCGGTGCTGACGGACGCCGAGCTCGTGCTGGTCAACGCCGCGTCGTTGCCCGGGGGTGCGGCCGCCGCGGCGCTCCTCCGCTGGCCGGTGGGGCCGACCGTCCCGGCCTGAGTCCCACGGGCTGCTCCGTGCCGTCCGGCGTCGTCGGACGCGCGGTCGGGACGGTCAGTCGTGGGAGCGGTCGGCCCGGGGCACCAGGGGGAGCGCGAGCAGCGGCAGGACGGCCACGATGCCGAACGACGCCGCGAACCCGAGCGCCCCGACCAGCGCGCCGATGCCCGGGCCGACGGCGCTCGCCGCGATGAACTGTCCGGTGTTCTGCGCTCCCAGGGCACGTCCCGACCAGAAGGGCCCCGCCGCCTCGGCCACCGACGTGTACGCCAGCCCGTTGTCCGCGACCGTCACGCTCGTCGCCATGACCAGGAACACCGCGGCCCCGGCCAGGTGCGTGACGTCGACGACCGCCAACACGGCCATCACCACCGCCGCGCTCACGGCCACGACCCGCAGCGGCCCGACCCGGGACCCCGCGCGGTCGCTCCACACGCCGACCAGGATCCGGCCGATCGCGCCGACGAACTGTGACGCTCCGACCAGCAGTCCGGCCGCGGGCGTCGACCACCCGAGTCCCACGAGCCAGACCAGGCCGTACGTCGACAGGGTGAACTGCGGCACCACCAGCAGGACCGACACCGCGTGCACCCGCCACAGGAACCCGTCCGTCCGGTAGGGGTTCGCCGTGACGGCCACCGGTGCGCTCGAGCGCGCAGGGCGCGGCGGGTTCGCGATGCCGATCGCGCACGCCACCGCCAGCACGCCACACAGGACGATCGGCAGCACCAGTGCCGCCCGGATGCCCGAACCCTCGGCGAACTGCGGCACGGTGACAGCCGCGAGCGTCACCCCGAGCGGCTGGGACATCTGCCGGATCCCCATCGCCAGGCCCCGCCGCTCCTTCGGGAACCACCCGACGACGACCCGGCCGCTCGCCGCGTTCGTCGACGCGCTCGTCATCCCGGCTGCCAGGAAGGCCAGGCCGAGCAGCACGGGGTCACCACCGGCCACCCAGGCTCCGACGACGGCCAGGGTCGTCAGGACCAGTCCGCCGGCGATCACGACGCGCTCGCCGACCCGGTCCGTCAGTGCGCCCCAGGCGATGAGCGTCAGCACCATGCCGAACGTCGGCGCGGCGGCGAGCACACCGGCGAGGGCGAGCGGCGTCCCCTGCGCGTGCAGGTACGGGATGAGCAGGGCCGGAGCCGAGACGACGAGGGTGCCCGCTGCCTGGGCCGCGACACCGAGCGCGAGCATCGTCCACGCGCGGGTCGGGATGCGGGTGGTCGGGGTGGCAGGAGCGGTGGTGGTCACGAGGGCGTCGTTTCGTCGCGGAACTGATTGGTATACCAAAACGGTATACCATCAGACGTCGACCGCCACTAGGCTGATCTGCCGTGACCGAACCGACCGACGAGACGCCGGTGTCGCAGACGGCCCAGCTCTACGACAACCTGCGCGCTGCGATCCTGACGCTCGACATCGCACCGGGCGAGCGCATCTCCGAGCGCGGCCTCGAGGCACGCTTCCACGCGTCACGGACGCCCGTCCGAGCCGCACTGTCGCGGCTCGAGCGCGAGGGACTCATCCTGCACGAGGGCCGCTCGTGGACGGTCACGCCGATCGACCTGGACGAGATCGCCTCGCTCGCCGAGCTGCGTGGCGTGCTCGAGCCCGCCGCTGCCCGGCTCGCCGTCGCCCGCGCCGACGACGGTGCGCTCGCCGAGGTCCGCGCGCACCTCGACGCCCTCCGCCCGACGCCGGACCGCGAGTCCGGCATCCGGATGGGCTCGACGTTCCACCTGGACCTGGCCGCGCTCGGCGACAACCGCTTCATCACGGACGCCATCGCGGACGCGCTGACCCGGCTCGAGCGCACCCGCTGGATCGAGGTCCGCACGCCCGAGGCCCGCGACGCTGCGTGGGACGAGCACAGCGCGATCCTCGACGCGGTGCAGGCCGGGAACGCCGACGCAGCAGCGGACCTGTTGGCCGCCCACGTCGCCGGAACCAACGACCGCCTGCTCGCGTTCATCGCGCAGGAGCGTCGGCGCCTCCGCGGAGCGGGCATGGCGATCGTCGGGTCCACCGAGCGCTGACGGCGGTCGCGGTGCCCACGCACCGTCGTGTCCACTGACCGTCGCGACCACCCGGGGTGCCGCGCCCGCCCTGTCGGTGAGCGGGGCCTCCAGGCGGGTGTCGCGGTTACTCGATCCGCGACGCGTCGTCGAGGTCGTCCACCGGGATCGCGCCCGTGCGCTCGAGGAGCGCGTCGCGCACCTCGGCTTCATCGCGGCTCACGCGGATCGCGTCGCGGCGTCCTGAATGCGTCGACTGTGACATCTGGTCGTCCTTCCCGAAGGCGGGCGGTCGCCCGCTGATCCTGGTTCCTCACGGGACTCACTGAGGTCGCCCCAGTGTGGTCCGCAGCATCCGCGAACCGCAAGGGTCTCCGGGCGACTGTGGAGAACTCAGGCACGGGGCCGTGCCTAGGATGGTCCGCTGTCGGGGTGGCTCGCCTGCGGCGGATCGCTCACCGGACGGGAGGCCCTGGTTGCCCGAGCAGCGCACGGCGCCTCCCACGGTCTACGACGTCGCCTCGGCCGCCGGCGTCTCCATCGCCACCGTCTCCCGCGTGCTGCGCACGCCGGACGCGGTCCGCGAAGGCACGCGCGACCGGGTCCAGGCCGCGATCCGCAGCCTCGGGTACGTCCCCTCGGGCAACGCCAGAGCGCTCGCGGGTCGGCGCACCGGCGTGATCGGCCTGCTGCTGCCGGGGTTCGACGTCGTCGCGGACGAGCGACCGGGGCTCGTGACCGACGGCGGCGTCCGCGTGGTCGACGACCGTCGGCACGTGACGCAGCCCTTCGCGTCCAACCTGTACTTCGACGAGGTCCTGCGCGGCGCCGAGACCGAGGCCTGGCAGCGCGGTCTGGCGCTCATGGTCGCCGCCGGACGCGGCCCGTCCCGCGACGTCATCGTGAACGACGTCGCCGGCCGCGTCGACGGCCTGGCGGTCCTGGCGCAGACCGTGCCGGACGAGCTCCTCGAGCACGTGGCGCGGCGCATCCCGGTCGTGGTGCTCGCCGACGACCGGCGCTCGCACGGCTTCGACTCGGTGAGCGTCGACAACGCCGCCGGCATGCGCACGCTGGCGTCGCACGTGATCGGACGTCTGGGCGTCCGGTCGATCGCCTACGTCGCCGGCCCCGTGGACTCCCCGGACGACCTGGAGCGGGCGGCGGGCTTCGCGGCGGCGCTCGCCGACCACGGCGTCGACCCGGCCTCCGTGCGGACCGTGCACGGGGACTTCGGTCGGGTCCGAGCGCGGGAGCTCGCGGTGGACCTGGTGGCCGCCGGCATCCCGCGCGCCGTCGTCTGCTCGAACGACCAGTCCGCGCTCGGGGTGCTCGACGCGGTGCTCGCGGCCGGGCTCCGGGTGCCGGAGGACGTCGTCGTCACGGGCTTCGACGGCATCGACGCGGGGCGGTTCGCGGCACCGCCGCTGACCACCGTGCACCAGCCGATGGGGGCGCTCGGGCGGGCCGCCGTCGAGGCCATCGTGGACCGGCTCGAGCACCCCGAAGGGCCGGCGCGTGCGACCCGGCTGCCCGTCGAGGTCCTGCTGCGCGAGAGCTGCCCCCCGCAGCTCTGACGCGGGTGCCCGCACGGTGCGCGATCCTGCGGGCGACTGCGCCCTCGCACCGTGCGAGGTGCGCCGCTGGTGCGAGGTTGCACGCCACGTGCGCCGCAACGCCCTCGCACCGCGCCGACGACCTCGCACGTGCGCGCGGCGACGCGGGTGCCTCGCACCGTGCGCGCGACCTGCGCCCCGCCAGCGCCGCCGTGTACCGGGGGACGCAACAACTCCGCGCTTGCGCCGCGCGATGTAAGCGCATACATTGACCAGGTACCCACTCGACACGGAGGTCGACCGAGCAATGACGCTTCCCCCACAGCGCCCGCGCGGCACGCGCGAACGCGGTGCCGTCTCACGCGGCACGCGCGGACCCGGTGCCCGCACACGCGGCACCCGCGCGCCCGGCGCCCGTCGGCGCGGACGGCTGTTCGCAGCCCTCGCTGGCCTCGCCGCCGTGGCCCTCGCCACCGCCGGCTGCAGCATCCAGGTGCGGTCCGAGCCGGACCCGAGCATCGGCAAGGACACGATGCTCATCAACGCGGACCACGGCAACCCGCTGTTCGACCGCAACTTCAACCCGTACATCGCCAACGCCCGCACGGCGTCGAAGTGGATGTACGAGCCCCTGATCGAGGTCAACCCGCTCGACGGCAAGCGCAACCCGTGGCTCGCGAGCAGCTGGACCCAGCCCGACGCGAAGACGATCGACATGACGATCCGCAGCGGCGTCGAGTGGTCGAACGGGGACCCGTTCACCGCGAAGGACGTGGTCTTCACGTTCGACCTCCTGAAGAAGTTCCCCGCGATGGACGTCAAGGGCGCCTGGCAGCACATCGCGAGCATCGAGCAGCAGGGCCAGCACGTCGTCTTCCACCTGAAGTCCGAGGACGTCCCGAGCCTGACGATCATCGGCCAGACGTACATCCTCGGCGAGCAGCACTGGAAGGACGTCGAGGACCCGACGACCTTCCGTGACCCGAACCCGGTCGGTACCGGGCCCTTCGTCCTCGGGAACTACTCCGACCAGCAGTACTCGATGGACAAGAACCCGCGCTACTGGCAGGCGAAGAACATCGTCATCAAGCACCTGATCCTGCCGGCGACGAACACCCAGCTCGACACGGTCACCCGCGGCTACGACTGGTCGTACTCGTTCATCTCCGACGTCAAGGGCACGTGGGGTGCCGCATCGAGGACCAACACGTGGTGGTTCCCGCCGGGGGGTGTGATCGGCCTGATCCCGAACCTGACGAAGGCGCCGTACGACGACGTCAACGTCCGCCGGGGCATCTCGCTCGCACTGAACCGCGACGACATCGCCGAGACCGCCACCGAGGGCAACCTGAAGGCGGCCGCGCAGACCGGGCTGATCCTGCCGAACCAAGAGCAGTACGTGAACCAGCAGATCCCAGACAAGGGCGTCGTCACCCAGGACATCGACGCGGCCAAGGCGTCCTTCGCGAAGTCCGGCTGGGTGGAGCAGGACGGCAAGATCATGAAGGACGGCAAGCAGCTGTCCATCACGATCATGACCGCCAACGGCTACTCGGACTGGCTCCGCGCCGTGCAGGAGGTCCGCCGCGACCTGACCGCGATCGGCATCAAGGTGCAGATCACCGCGCCGCAGCCCGCCGGGTACCAGCAGAACATCAACAACGGCACCTTCGACATGGCGATGGGCGGCATGGGCAACGGCGACGTCTTCCAGGCGTTCAACTCGCTGCTCAGCACCGACTTCTACCAGCCCGTCGGCAAGTCGACCGTCAACAACTACGAGCGCTACCGGAACCCGGAGACCCAGGCCCTGCTCGATCAGTACAAGGCGACGACCGACACCGCGAAGCAGCAGGAGATCCTGGACCAGCTTCAAGAGGTCGTGTACGACGACCTGCCCGTGATCGGCATGTACTACGGCGGCCTCTGGGGGCTCTTCAACACCAGCAAGTTCGTCGGCTGGCCCAGCGCGGAGGACCCGTACATGGCACCGCAGAACTACGACTCGGCGCCGCTGCTCATCTTCTCGAAGCTCCGGCTCCGTGACAGCGCGGCCGGCCAGGAGATCCTCCGGAAGCAGCAGCAGGACCAGGAGGCCGGCAAGTGAAGTACATCCTGCAGAAACTCGTCCTCTTCGTCCTGACCCTCTGGGCCGCGGTCACGCTGAACTTCGTGCTCCCGCGCCTGATGCCGGGCAGCCCGACCGATGCGGCCCTGGCGAAGCTCAGCCAGAACGGCCCGGTCACCGACGCCACGAAGAAGGCCATCGAGGCCCAGCTCGGCGTCCCGACCGGCAACCTCTGGGACCAGTACGTCAGCTACCTGCACCAGGTCGTGACGCTCGACTTCGGCGTGAGCTACACGTTCTACCCGCAGCCCGTCGGCGACCTGGTCGGCCGCGCCCTGCCCTACACGCTGGTCCTGGTCGGCGCGGTGACGGTCCTGGCGTTCGTCATCGGCACCCTGATCGGTGTCGCGGCGGCGTGGAAGCGCGGCACCTGGCTCGACTCCCTGCCGACCCTGTCGGGGAGCTTCATGTCGACGTTCCCCTACTTCTGGACGGCACTGCTGCTGCTGTTCTTCCTCGGCTACGTCCTGCACTGGTTCCCGACCACCGGGGCGTCCTCGGCGACGAGCATCCCCGGGTTCAACGGGGAGTACATCGGTGACGTCCTCCAGCACGCGATCCTGCCGGCCCTGACGATCCTGGTCACGAGCCTCGGCGGCTGGATCATCGGCATGCGCAACGCGATGATCAACACGTTGGGCGACGACTACGTCACCTTCGCCGAGGCGAACGGCCTCCGTGGCCGCACCGTGGCCGTCCGGTACGCCGCCCGCAACGCGATCCTGCCGAACCTGACCGGCTTCGGGCTGGCGCTCGGTGGCGTGGTCGGCGGCTCGGTCCTGGTCGAGCAGGTGTTCGGCTACCCGGGCATCGGCTACCTGCTGTTCAACGCCGTCATCGGGCAGGACTACCCGCTCATGCAGGCACTCTTCCTGATGATCACCGTGTCGGTGCTCATCGCCAACTTCATCGTGGACGTCCTGTACGGCGTCCTGGACCCGAGGACGCGTCGATGACCAACACCAGCACGAACAACGCAACCGTCGCAGTGCGGACACAAGACGCACCAGAACAGCAAGCCCCGAGCAAGCTCCAGTCAGCCGCGCGCCAGCTCGGCATCGTGTGGGGCAACACCAAGGCCCGCATCGGGATCATCATCCTGGTGGTCTTCGTCCTCGTGGCGATCCTGGCCCCGCTCCTCGCACCGTACGGCGCCAGCCAGAACGGCTTCGCCCGGTCCGCGGACGCCACCGCCGCCCACTGGATGGGCACCACCGCCGCCGGCGAGGACGTCCTGTCCCAGCTGATCTACGGCGCCCGCATCTCGGTCATGGTCGGCGCGGTCGCAGGCATCCTGTCCACCCTCGTCGCCGTCGCGATCGGCCTCAGCTGGGGCTACGTCCGTGGCTGGATCGCCGAGGTCATCGGCTTCGTCGTCAACCTGTTCCTGGTGATCCCGGGCCTGCCCCTGATGATCGTCATCGCGGCCTACCTGCAGAACGGCGGCATCGCGGTCATCATCGCGGTCATCGTCGTGACCGGCTGGGCCTGGGGCGCTCGCGTCCTGCGGAGCCAGACGCAGTCGCTCCGCGGTCGGGACTTCGTCACCGCCGCGCAGTTCTCCGGTGAAGGTGCCACCCGCATCGTCTTCCGCGAGATCCTGCCGAACATGACGAGCCTGATCGTCGGCAGCTTCTTCGGCGCCGCGACCAGCGCGATCCTTGCCGAGGCCGGCCTGGAGTTCCTGGGCCTCGGCGACTCGTCCATCGTCAGCTGGGGCACGATCCTCTACTGGGCGCAGAACTCCAACGCGCTGCTCACCGGCCAGTGGATCCTGCTGTTCGCCCCCGGCCTCTGCATCGCCCTCCTGGCGATGAGCCTCACCCTGATCAACTTCGGCGTCGACGCCGTGTCCAACCCGCGACTGCGCGACGGCGCGCGCCGCAAGCGCAAGGAGGCAGCAGCATGAGCAGCCAGCCCACCACCGGCCTGGAGGCCCGTGACGGCGCCGCCACGCGCCTCCCGTCCGACAGCGGTGACGTCCTGCTGGACGTCCGCGACCTGTCGGTCGTCTACGAGTCCGCCGGCCAGACCGCCGTCCAGGCGGTCGACCACGTGTCCTTCCAGCTGCGCAAGGGCGAGTTCGTCGGCCTGGTCGGCGAGTCCGGTTCGGGCAAGTCGACGCTCGGCTACGCGCTGACCCGCCTGCAGAAGCCGCCGGCGCGGACGAACGGCGGCAGCATCGTCTTCGGAGGCGCGGACATCCGTGACCTCGACGACGAAGCGCTCCGGCAGCAGCGGCAAGGCGGCTTCGCGATGGTTCTGCAGTCGGGCATGAACGCGCTCAACCCGGTGCGGACGATCCGCAACCACTTCATCGACGTCTTCAACGCCCACGGCCACGTGCCGCGCGAGCGCTGGGACAGCCGGATGCGGGAGCTCGTCGGCAAGGTGAAGCTGCCCGAGTCGATGCTCGCGCGCTACCCCGGCGAGCTGTCCGGCGGCATGCGGCAGCGCGTGTCGATCGCGATCGCGCTGTCCCTCGAGCCGCAGCTCATGGTGTTCGACGAGCCCACCACGGCGCTCGACGTCCTCGTGCAGCACGCCGTGATGGACACGATCATCGAGCTCCAGCGCTCCGAGGGCTTCACGGCCGTGCTCATCAGCCACGACCTCGGCATCGTGCTCGAGGCCACCGAGCGCGTCCTCGTGATGCACGAGGGGCGGATCGTCGAGGACGGCGGCTCGCGGGAGATCCTCCGCGACCCACAGGACGAGTACACGCAGATGCTGCTCTCGCACTACGCGGATCCCCGCGCCGAGGTCGTCTCGCTGCCGGGGTTCCCCGACCGGTCGCTCCGCGGCACCGACCAGACCCGGCAGGAGACCACGTCGTCGTTCAGCACCGTCGGATCGCGCGAGCGCTCCGCGGCGCGGAACCCGATCACGGTCGAGCACCTCGTCAAGACCTACCCCGCGCCACGTCGTGGCGAGGACCCCGTGCGCGCCGTCCGCGACGTGTCGTTCACCCTCGAGCCGGGGCAGTCCCTCGCGCTCGTGGGCCAGTCGGGCTCGGGCAAGTCGACCATCGCGAAGCTGCTGACCGGGGTGGAGCAGCCGACCTCCGGCGCCGTCCGGTTCGGCGACCTCGACGTCACGCGGCTCGGGCGTCGGGGACTGCGTGACCTGCGCTCCGAGGTGCAGATGGTGTTCCAGGACCCGTACGCGGCACTCAACCCGCTGCACACCGTCGAGTACACGCTCACCCGTCCGGTCGTGAACTACACCGGACTGCGTGGTCGCGAGGCGCGTCACCGGGTGCTCGAACTCCTGGAGACGGTGGGGCTGACCCCGGTGGAGCAGTTCGCGCAGAAGCTCCCGCACCAGCTCTCCGGCGGCCAGCGGCAGCGCGTGGTCATCGCCCGGGCGCTCGCGAGCGACCCGCAGGTGATCATCGCCGACGAGCCGGTGTCGATGCTCGACGTGACGCTCCGTGCCGGCGTGCTGGCCCTGCTCGAGGACCTGCGCGAGCAGTGGGGCGTCTCGCTGCTGTACATCACGCACGACCTGCTGAGCGCCCGGCTCATCACCGACGACATCATGGTGCTGCACGACGGCGCCGTGGTCGAGCGCGGTCGGACGGCCGACGTGCTGCAGCACCCGCAGGACGACTACACGGTCGCGCTGCTGGACGCGGTCCCCAATCCCCGCAGGAGACTGGCGTCATGACGAACCTGCACGCCTTCCCCGCCGTCCCCGCCTTCGGCCACCTCCCCACCCCGGACGGCGTCGACGTCGTCGGCATCGACCTGCCCGTCGGCCGGTTGACCGCCTACCGCGTCGTGCCGTCGGGGGAGTCGAAGGGCGTGGTGCTCGTCGTCCCCGGGTACACCGGCTCGAAGGAGGACTGGCGCACCTTCATGCCCCTGCTCCGTGACGCCGGATGGACCGCGGTGGCGATCAGTCGTCGCGGCCAGGCCGACTCGGCAGCGCCGACCTCGCTGGCGGACCACTCCCTCGACGAGGAAGCCGCCGACGTCGTCCGCGTCGCCCGCCTGCTCGACGACGGCGCGCCCGTGCACCTGATCGGGCACTCGCTCGGCGGGGTGGTCGTCCGCGCGGCCGCGATCCAGGACCCGAGTGCGTTCCGCGACGTCGTGCAGTTCTGCTCCGGCCCGTACGGCTGGCCGTACCGCAAGGTGACGGAGCTGACGATCCTGCACGACACCGACGGGAACCTCCGACAGCTGTTCGACTCGACGAACCCGCTGTGGGCCGGTCGTCCCGACGCCGAGCTGCCGGACGACGCCCGCATGGTCCGCGAGCGCTTCGACGCCACGAGCCCGCACAGCGTCGTCGCCGGCGCGCACATCCTCGAGGACCACACCGACTCCTCCGCCGAGCTCCGCGCCACCGGGCTGCCCGTCCTCGTCACGCACGGCGAGTGGGACGGCGCCTGGCCGATCCCGTGGCAGCGGCAGATGGCCACGGACACCGGCGCGGAGTACGTCGTGATACCCGAGAGCTACCACGGCCCCCAGGTCGAGAACCCGCAGGGAACCGTCGAGGTCTTCGACCGGTTCTTGAGCAAGCACTGACCCGAGCAAGCACGGAAAGGCACCATCATCACCACGCTGCAGTTCCCCGACGGCTTCCTCTGGGGCGCCGCCACGGCCGCCCACCAGATCGAGGGCAACAACGTCAACAGCAACTGGTGGGTCCACGAGCACGAACCGGACACCACGATCGTCGAGCCCTCGGGCGACGCCGCGGACAGCTACCACCGCTACCGCGACGACATCCGGATCGCGGCGGAGCTCGGGCTGAACTCCTACCGGTTCAGCATCGAGTGGGCACGCATCGAGCCCGAACGCGGGTTCGTCAGCCGGGCCGAGGTCGACCACTACCGCCGCATGGTCGAGACCTGCCACGAGTTCGGCATCGAGCCGATCGTGACGCTGATGCACTTCACGGTGCCGCGCTGGTTCGAGCGCGACGGCTTCTGGCGCGCCCCCGACGCCGCGGACCTGTTCGCCCGCTACACCGAGGCAGCGCTCCCTGTCGTCGCGGACGGCGTGCGGTACGTCTGCACGATCAACGAGCCGAACATCGCGGCGATGCTCGCCGGCGGCGAGGACGCCGCCAACCTGGTGGCCTACGGCCTGCCGAACCCGGACCTGCAGGTGGCCGACGCCCTGCTGGCCAGCCACCAGCGGTCGCGAGCGGTGCTGGCACAGGTCGACGGCCTCCAGTCCGGCTGGACCATCGCGACCCAGGCGTTCCGCGCCTCCGGCGAGCCGGGCTCGGAGGAGATGCTGCGGGAGTACGGCTACCCGCGCGACGACTGGTACCTGGAGCACGCCGCGGGCGACGACTTCCTCGGCGTGCAGGCGTACACGCGGACGTTCATCGGGCCGGACGGGCCGTTGCCGGTCCGTGACGACGTCGAGACGACCCTGACCGGGTGGGAGTTCTACCCCGAAGCGTCGGCCGACGGACTGCGCAGCGCGTGGGAGCTGTCCGGGCACGTGCCGCTGATGATCACCGAGAACGGCATCGCGACCGCGGACGACACCCGACGCGAGGCCTACACCCAGGGCGCGCTCGAGGGCATCCACCGCTGCATCGAGGACGGCATCGACGTCCTCGGCTACCAGCACTGGTCGCTCCTGGACAACTACGAGTGGGCGTCCGGGTTCCGGCCGACCTTCGGGCTCGTGGCGTGGGACCCGGTGACCTTCGAGCGGACGCCCAAGCCGTCCGCGCACTGGTACGGCGGCGTGGCGCGCGCCAACGCGCTGACCGTCTGACGGGAGGCCCGGCTGCAGTCATCCCGTCGGCTCGCGCCGACGGGTGGTCGCCTCAGCGGTAGATGCCGAGCAGTTCGCCCGGCCCGCCGTCTCGCAGGAGCTCGGCGCGGTCCGCCGCGCTCGAGCCCTCGTCGTCCGTCGCGTACCGGTCGACGTCGCGGGTCAGTACCTCGCGGACGGTGTCGACGTCCCCGGAGTCGACCGCCGCGATGAGCAGCGTCGCACCCCGTGAGCCCCGCGCCCGGGGGTCCGCACCGGCGTCGGCCAGCACCCGGACCACCTCGGCGTGCCCGCCCCACGCTGCCCGGATGACCGGCGGGTTGCCGTCGTGGTCCCGCGCGCCCAGGTCCGCCCCGGCGGCGGCCAGCACCGCCACGGCACGCGGTGCATCCCGGTCGATGGCCAGCGTCAGCGGAGTCCGACCCTCGGTGTCCGTCAGTTCGAGCGAGGCCCCGCGGCGCAGCAGTTCCTCGAGCATCTCGGGCCGGTCGAACCACGCGGCGGCGTGCAGCGGCGCGAAGCCCCACCGCGGGTCCACGTCGTCGACGTCGCTCGCGTCGTCGGCCAGGTGCAGGCCGCCCAGGTCGCCGTACGCCGCTGCCCGGACCCCCTCGGTCGCCCACTCGACCCAGCCGTCCGGCACCGGCCCGTGCCAGCCGCGGGGTCGTCGGTCGTCCAGGTCGGTGAACGTGGCCTCGTCGACGCTGCGGACCGTGACGTCGACGTCGGTGAAGCGGATCGCGACCTCGCCCACGGGGGAGACCAGCAGACGGAGTTCCCATTCGTCGCGGCCCGCGTGCTCGAGTTCCCCGCGCAGGACATGGGCATCGCCCGCCAGCAGGGTCTCCGGGTCGAGCTGCTGGGGCTCGATCACGGCGTCGGTGAAGCGCAGCGTCACGCGCGCGTGGTTCCACCGTCGCCAGAGCCCGTCGGCGGTGTCGAGCACCTCGTCGTTGCGGACGAGGACCTCGGCGTGCAGCACGACCGGGTCGGCCTCGCCGTGGTCGGGGAGCGCGGCGTGGTCGTCGTCGGACGGCTCGGCATGTCGGCTGACCGGCTCTGCCCGCCACTGTGCGACGCGGGAGTCGGTCCACCGGACGGTCGCGAGTGCCGCGACGGGCGGGGGAGCGTCCTCGAGCAGGCGGTGCAGGTGCTCGGCGGCGCCGTCGAAGTCCTCCAGCGAGACGTAGCCCACGGCAGGCCAGTTCACTCGACTCCATCGCACGGGTCGACGCTACCGCGTGCGTCCTCGCTCCGCCGCCGCGCGCGGGGCCGCACGTGGTCGGAGTGCCCATCGTCGGAAGCGGGCCGCCGGCCGCTCGACGAGCAGTCTGCCGAGGACCGCGACACCGAGTGACACCGCGAGCGCCACAGATCTGACGGCGACGCCGCCGACCACTGGTTCGATCAGGGCGAGTACGACGAGGCGTCTAAGCAAGTAAGTTGCGCCGTTCAGACGCAACTTTCAGTTGCCAGAGTTGACTCGCCTCCTGTCAGGAGTAGAGTTGAGCCCATCGGACGCAAGTCCGGCAGACTTCAGCACCACGCATCCAACAGAAGGAGCACCACACACATGGGACGTGCAGTAGGCATCGACCTCGGAACCACCAACTCGGTCGTCAGCGTGCTCGAGGGCGGTGAGCCCACCGTCATCGCGAACGCCGAGGGCCTCCGCACCACGCCGTCGATCGTCGCCTTCACGAAGGACGGCGAGGTGCTCGTCGGCGAGACCGCGAAGCGCCAGGCCGTCACGAACGTCGACCGCACCATCGCGAGCGTCAAGCGCCACGTGGGCACCGACTGGACGACCGAGATCGACGGCAAGAAGTACACGCCGCAGGAGATCTCCGCCCGCACCCTCGGCAAGCTCAAGCGCGACGCCGAGCAGTACCTCGGCGAAGACGTCACCGACGCGGTCATCACCGTCCCGGCGTACTTCAACGACGCCGAGCGCCAGGCCACCAAGGACGCCGGAGAGATCGCCGGCCTGAACGTCCTCCGCATCATCAACGAGCCGACCGCGGCTGCGCTGGCGTACGGCCTCGACAAGGGCAAGGAAGACGAGCTCATCCTGGTCTTCGACCTCGGTGGCGGCACGTTCGACGTCTCCCTGCTCGAGGTGGGCAAGGACGACGACTTCTCCACGATCCAGGTCCGTGCGACCTCCGGTGACAACCGCCTCGGTGGTGACGACTGGGACCAGCGCATCGTCGACCACCTGATCAAGAAGTTCAAGGACGAGCACGGCGTCGACCTGTCCACGGACAAGATCGCCAAGCAGCGCCTCAAGGAAGCCGCCGAGCAGGCCAAGAAGGAACTCTCGAGCCAGCTGAGCGCCAGCATCCAGCTGCCGTACCTGACGCTGACCGCTGACGGGCCCCTCAACCTCGACGAGACCATCTCGCGCGCCCAGTTCGAGCAGATGACCTCCGACCTGCTCGACCGCACGAAGAAGCCCTTCAACGACGTCATCAAGGAAGCGGGCGTGTCGGTCAACGACATCGCGCACGTGGTCCTCGTCGGTGGCTCGACCCGCATGCCCGCCGTGGCCGAGGTCGTCAAGCAGCTGACCGGTGGCAAGTCGCCGAACCAGGGCGTCAACCCGGACGAGGTCGTCGCCGTCGGCGCCGCACTGCAGGCCGGCGTGCTGAAGGGCGAGCGCAAGGACGTCCTGCTCATCGACGTCACGCCGCTCTCGCTCGGCATCGAGACCAAGGGCGGGCTGATGACGAAGCTCATCGACCGCAACACCGCGATCCCGACCAAGCGCAGCGAGACCTTCACGACCGCTGACGACAACCAGCCGTCGGTCGCGATCCAGGTCTTCCAGGGCGAGCGCGAGTTCACCCGTGACAACAAGCCGCTCGGCACCTTCGAGCTGACCGGCATCGCGCCGGCTCCCCGTGGCGTGCCGCAGGTCGAGGTCACGTTCGACATCGACGCCAACGGCATCGTGCACGTGTCCGCGAAGGACAAGGGCACCGGCAAGGAGCAGTCGATGGTCATCTCCGGCGGTTCGTCGCTGCCGAAGGAGGACATCGAGCGCATGGTCCGCGAGGCCGAGGAGCACGCGGCCGAGGACAAGGCCCGCCGCGAGGCCAACGAGCGTCGCAACCAGGCCGAGCAGCTCGTCTACTCGATCGAGAAGCTCATCAAGGAGAACGACGAGAAGCTCCCCGCGGACGTCAAGTCCGAGGTGCAGGCCGACGTCGACGCGCTGAAGTCCGCCCTCGCGGGTGACGACGACGACGCCGTCAAGACCGCCTACGACAAGCTCAACGAGTCGCAGGGCAAGCTCGGTCAGGCGATCTACTCGCAGCAGGACGCGGGAGCCGCGGCCGGTGGCGAGCAGCCGACCGCCGAGGGCGCGCCGCAGCAGGACGACGAGGACATCGTCGACGCGGAGGTCGTGGACGACGAGGACGACAAGGACAAGAAGTAGCGATGACGGACCCCAAGGACAACGTGCCCGACGGTGAAGAGCCCCAGGTCGAGGGCGATGCCACCAACGCGGCCGAGCCCGAGGACCTGATCGAGGCCGAGGGTCCGGACGTCGAGGTCCCGACGGACGCCCCCGCCGGCGGTGAGCAGGACCTGTCCCCCGAGGACGAGGCCCTGCTCGCCGACGCAGCCCGCGGCATGGCGGAGGACAAGCTCAGCGCGTCCGACCGCGACCTGGTGGCCGAGATGCGTGCAGACATGCTCCGTGCGCAGGCCGAGCTGGTGAACTTCCGGAAGCGCGTCGAGCGTGACCGCGAGGCCAACCGCGAGGTCGCCATCGCCGAGGTCGTCCGAGCACTCCTGCCGGCGCTCGACGACCTGACCCGGGCCGAGGCCCACGGTGACCTGACCGAGGGCCCCATGCAGGTCATCGGCCAGAAGATCCGCGGCGGCTTCGACAGGTTCAAGCTCGTGCAGATCGGTGAGAAGGGCGAGCCCTTCGACCCGAACGTGCACGAGGCGATCGTGCAGCTCCCGACCCCGGGCGCCACCGGCCAGACCGTGGCGGACGTCGTCGAGCCGGGCTACAAGCTCGGCGAGCGCGTCCTCCGTGCGGCCAAGGTCGCGGTGGCGGTCCCGGCCTGAGCCGGGCGTCCCGTGGCGACGACAGCAGGAGGTAGGTGAGCATGGCCAGTCAGGACTGGTTCGACAAGGACTTCTACAAGGTCCTCGGGGTGTCGAAGGACGCTTCCGAAGCCGAGCTCAAGAAGACCTACCGCAAGCTCGCGCGGCAGTTCCACCCGGACTCCAACCCGGGTGACGCTGCGGCCGAGGCGAAGTTCAAGGAGATCAGCGAGGCGTACTCCGTGCTGTCCGACAAGGACCAGCGCGCCGAGTACGACCAGGTCCGCGCGATGGGCTCCGGCGCCCGCTTCACGGCGGGCGGCGGGGGCCAGGGCGGCTTCGAGGACGTCTTCGGGGGCATGTTCGGGCAGCAGGGCGGTGGCGGACAGCGCGTCCGCTTCGGCCAGGGTGGCGGTGCCGGCGGCTTCGAGGACATCCTCGGTGGCATGTTCGGCGGCGGCGGGGGTGCCGGCTTCGGCCAGTCCTCCGGCGGGTTCCGCGGCTTCGGTGGTCCGACCAAGGGCCGCGACGTCACGGCGTCGACCACGCTCGACTTCACCACGGCGATCACCGGCGACACGGTCAAGCTCTCGCAGGGCAACGGCCGGCCGGTGAACGTCCGCATCCCCGCGGGGGTCGCGGACGGGCAGAAGATCCGACTGCGCGGCCGGGGCGAGCCGAGCCCGGACGGCGGCGACGCGGGTGACCTCGTGGTCACCGTGTCGGTCCGCAAGCACCCGGTCTTCGAGCGCGACGGGCAGCACCTCCGCGTGGACGTCCCCGTGACGTTCGTCGAGGCGGCGCTCGGCGCGACCATCCAGGTCCCCACGCTCGGAGGCGAGCCCGTCAAGCTCCGGGTCGCGCCCGGCACGCCCTCCGGTCGTGTCCTGCGCGTCAAGGGGCGTGGCGTCACGACCAAGAGCGGGACCGGCGACCTGCTGGCGACGGTCCAGGTCGCGGTGCCGTCGCACCTGTCCGACAAGGCGCGCGAGGCCGTCGAGGCGCTCGCGTCCGCCCTGCCGGACGAGGACCCGCGCGAGGACCTGCTCGCCAAGGCGCGCAGCTAGCATGACCAACCCAGCCTGGAGGCTCGGCGCGGCTCCGTCAGGAAGCCAGCCCGAGCCTCCAGTCTGGTTTTCAGACCACGCGGACGACGGAAGGGGCGCTCGATGACCGACATGGACGAGAACTCGCCCGTCTTCGCGATCGCGGTCGCCGCGGAGTTGTCGGAGATGCACCCGCAGACGCTGCGGCAGTACGACCGCCTCGGCCTCGTCGTGCCGGGGCGCACCCGTGGCGGCTCGCGCCGGTACTCGATGCGCGACGTCGCCCAGCTGCGGGAGATCGCGCGGCTCGGCTCGGAGGGCGTGTCCCTCGAGGGCATCCGCCGCGTGCTCGAGCTGGAGAACGAGAACCGGGCGCTGCGTGAACGTGTCCGCGAGCTCGAGACCGCGCTCGCCGACCAGCTCATCAACCGACCGGGTGCCCGGGTGTTCGCCGCGACGGCGACCGGGGCGGCGGTGTCGCTACGGGCCGGTGCGCGGCCGCAACGGAACACGCAGATCGTGCTCTGGCGGCCGCCGAATTGAACGACACGAAGGCCCCTCCGCGGTGTGCGGAGGGGCCTTCGTCGTGCTCGGTTCAGACGGAGGCGGGGGCGAGTGCCGGGTCGACGACGTCGAGCGTCGGCAGCCAGCGGATCTGGTCGCCCTCGCTGAAGGCGATCGAGTCGACGGTGCCGGTCATGGTCAGCTGCCGGCCGTCCGGCGAGATCGTCACGTCCCCGAGTCGGAGTCGCAGGTCGATCGGCTGCCAGTCACGCCCGGCGGGCTTGATCTGTCCGTCGACGGTCGTCATCCCCGGAGAGAACACCGTGCCGGCCGGCGCGGTGAGGGTCATCTCGGTGCGCAGGTTGACGAAGGCATGGGTCGCCACGAGGCCGACCGGGACCGGGGTCGAACCACCACGAACGAGCGTGGTCTCCGGGCTGTCGACGGCGGCGACGGCCTCGACGCTCTCGGGGACGGTGAGCGTGGTGCGGACCCCGTCGGCGCGCTGGAACACGACGAAGGTGTCGCCCGGTTCGGCGTCGGCCGGCAGGGGGAGCCGGAACCCGCCGGTCCCGGAGGAGGTGGCGGTGTCGATCACGTCGGCGGCGAGGGGACCGGTCGCGAGCGACACGGTCGTGTACCCGGAGGCGGTGCCGCGGAGCGCGAGGGTGCCGTCCGCGTCGCGCAGGATCCGTCCGTTGCTGACCGGCGCGGCTCGGACGGTGGTGGCCCACTCGTCCTCGTCGCCGAAGCGGACGGAGACCACGGCGAGGTTGCCGAGCGCTGCGGGCAGCTCGGCGGTGAAGGTGCCCTCGGCCGAACTCGTGGCGACCACGCGTTCGGTGCCAGCGCCGTCGGAGACCGTGACGGGTACCGAAGGGGTGCCGTTGCGCCCGTGCAGCGTGACGGTGTTGGTCGTGTCGTCGTAGGTGGTGGTGACGCGAGGGGTCACCGCCGGGCGGCCGTCGAGGTACGCGGTCATCACGCGGTACGGCGACGACGAGGCGAACCCGGTCATCGTCCATCCGGCGATGCCGCGGGCGTTGGAGACCCAGAGGTCGGAACCCACGTTGTGCAGACGGTTCTCGTTGTCGGCCTGGACCTCCCACTGCTGGTCGGCGTCACCGTCGACGCAGGGCTCAGCGACGGCTCGGCGCGGCTGGGCCGGTGACGTCCGGTCGGCGACGCCGAGGCAGACTCCCTCGTCGACGAGTGCGATGCGACCGTCGTCGGCGAACCGGTCGAGATCGAGCTCGACACCCTGCTCGATCGCGTCGAGCAGGTCGTCGTGCTGCCGCCCGCTGAAGGGACCGCGGCTGTTGTCGATGGAGTGGTACTGCTGGTCGTTGCCGGGCAGTTCGACCGCCAGCACGAGCAGCCCGTGTGCGGCGTCCCGGGGCGTGGCGCTGGCGGTGACCGGACCCGCGATCGCGAGCCCGGCGACCAGGGCGGTGCCGAGGCCCGCGGCGAGCAGACGGTGGGTGGTGGGGAGGGGCATGGTCTGGTCTTCTCTTCTCTTCTCTCGGTGAGCGGGGCAGTCGCCTGGTCGGGTCAGACGCTCGCCGGGGCGCGTGATGCGTCGACGACGTCGAGGCTCGGCCACCAACGGAGCTCGTCGCCCGTGCTCAGCCGGTCGGCGAGCGTGCGGTCGTACGAAGCGGTGAGGGTGCGGCCGTCGGCGGAGACGTCGACGTCGGTGATGCGGAACCGGCTGTCCACACCGCCCCATGCCCCGCCGACGGGCTTGCGCTCGCCGTCGATCGTCGTCGTCCCCGGGGTGAACGCGGTGCCGGCCGGCGCCGTCATCGTGATGGTGCTCGTGATCCGGGTGAGGTCCTGGGCAGCTCGGACGCCGATCGGTACCGGGGTGGACCGCGTGCGGTCGAGCGTGGTCGCGGGCTGGTCGACGGCGTCGAGGGCCGCAGCGGGGACGGAGACGGTCACCGAGGTACGGACGCCGCTGATGCCCTGGTACACGACGAGCGTGTCGCCGGGTCGGGCGTCCGGCAGCGGGATGCGGATGAACCCCGCGTCGGTCGAGGTCCCGGTGGCGACCACGTCCGAGGCGAGCGGGCCGGTGCCCACGTGGACCTGCCAGGCGGGCCCGCCCTCGCCGTAGAACACGATCGTCCCGTCCGGGTCCTTGCCGAACCGTGGCTTGTCGATCGCCCCGACGCGGAGCGTCACGGTCTGGCGTGCGGTCCGCCCGACCTGGACGTCGACGGACTCCGCGTCGCTGAAGTCGCGGGGGAGGGGGCCGGTGTAGGAGCCGTCGTCCCCGGTTGCGCCGAGGGGTTCCCAACGGTCGTCTCGACCGAACACCCCGACCGCCGCGCCTGCGGGACCGTTGCGGACCTGCAGGGCGAACGAGTCCGTCGCGTGGTCGTAGTCGGCCGTGACGACCGGAGTGACGACGGGGCGTCCGTCGAGGTAGTCGGTGAGCACGCGGTACGGAGCATCCGCGAGCGTGTCCGTCAGCGTCCAGCCCGCGGTCGGCAGGACACTCTGGACCCAGAGTCCCGTGCCCTCGTTCCGGAGTCGATCGCCGGAGCCGCTGACGATGCGCCACACCTGGTCGGGGTCCTGGGGGTCACAGCCCCGCGAGACCGCCCGGGCAGGCCGGACCGGCGTCGCCGGCTGCACTCCCAGGCAGGAGTTGAAGCCCTTCGTCTTGATGCGGCCGTCGGTGTCGAACGCGGACAGGTCGAGTTCGGTCGCCCACAGGAGGGCGTCCGCGAGGTCGTCGTGGTGCTCGGCTCCGAACGGGGTCATCGACCCGTCCACCGAGGCGTACGTCGTGTTCTGGCCGGCCTGTTCGACGGCGAAGACGAGGAGCCCCTCGGCGGTGGAGCGGGGAGCGGCCAGCGCGATGGTGGGGCCGGTGGCCCCGAGGACGAGCGCGGCGGTGACGGCGGCTGCGAGAGCCGCTGTCGACAGGGAGAGTCGCATGGAATGAACATACTGCATACTGAATACCAACCGGTACTGCAGTACCGAGAGGAGCGACGACGGGACGATGTCGGGGCCCTCGAGCGTGCCGTACGGTGCGGGCCATGGACATCCTCGGCTGGATCACTGAACAGGCTTCGCTGCTGCCCGACCCGCTCGTCTGGGCGCTCGGCGGCCTCTTCGCGTTCATGGAGGCCGGGCTCGGGCTCGGGGTCGTGTTCCCGGCCGAGACCGCGGTGCTCATCCTGTCCGCCGCGATCGACGCCCCGTGGTCAGCGGTCGTGATGGGCTTGGTGGTGGCGGTCTTCGCCTCCGTCGGGGACCACCTCGGCTACCTGCTCGGGCGACGGTTCGGCAGCGGGATGCGCGATCGGAAGGTCATCCGCAAGCTCGGCGTCGCGAACTGGGACCGGGCGGTCGGGGTGCTCGAACGTCGGGGAGCGTGGGCGGTGTTCCTCACCCGGCTCGTCCCGGTGATCCGCACGCTCATGCCCGCTGCCGCCGGGGTCGCCGGGCTGCGGTACACCGCGTTCCTGGCCGCGTCGATCGGTGGGTCCATCACCTGGGCGGCCGTGTACGTCGGTTGCGGGGTCCTGCTCCGTAACTCGCTCGACGCCGTGCAGCGGGTGCTGGGGAACGCCGCCTGGGTCATCGTCGCCGTGGCCGTCGTCATCGGGGTGGTGGTGTTCCTGGTCGGGCGTGCGCGGAAGCGTCGCGCACCGGCCGCCGCCGATGTCGACGCTGTGACCGGGCTGGCCCCCGAGCAAGTCGTCGAACCCGCGCCGCGAGTGCGTCGTGTCCGTGGCGTCGTGGAGCTGCTGACGGTGGCGCGGGCGGTGTTCGCCCTCGTGATCGCCGTCGTGGTGCTGTTGGACCCGGGGACCGCCGTGCTGCGCAGCGTGGTCTTCGGTGCCGGGGCGCTGCTGCTGACGACGGTGGTCGTGCGGAGGCTCGTCCGACCCCGGTCGCAGGGCGCCGTCGAGCGCATCGCCGACCGGGTCATCGCGGTCGGTCTGGTGATCGTGCCGTTCGCCGCGCACCTGATGCCGCTCTCGCTCATGCTCGCCGTGGCGGTGCCCGACCTGCTCGTGGCGCGGTTCGCCCTGTCGACCGGAGCGCGGCGCACGAGCCTGCGGACGCCGGTGCTCGACCAGGTCCGGAACGGGTTGCTGCTCGTCTCGGTCGTGCTCATCGCCGGCGCGATGGGCATCACCGCCGTCGGCTTCGTCGGGTCGCTGTCGTTGTTCGCCGCGATCGTGCTGGGCGGCATCGTCGCGGGGCAGTACGGTCGGCGGCTGCTCGCAGCGTGGGAGTACCGCACTCAGTAGCCTGGGGGCGTGAGTGCCTTCGACTTCGCCGACCAGTTCCGGCGCACCCCCGACGACGGGGGTCCCGACCTGGTCGTCATCGACGGCACGGACCGCTTCATCCTCGACGAGGCGCCGCACGTGCACGGCGACGCGCTCCGGCAGCCGGGCGAGGTCGCCGTGGTGGACGACCGGTACGGCGTGCTCACGCTCGGCGTCATCACGGTGCACGGCGCGAAGGACGTCCGGGTCGTGCAGGACTCGCTCGTGGGGGAGCGGGCTCTCGAAGCCACTGCCGGGACCTTCGGCCTGCGCGGCTTCCACCACCCGACCACCGCCGAAGAGGCCTTCCGCGGCGTGCGGCTCGTCCTGCTCCGGCTGTCGAAGTCGAACGACCGGCTCGACGAGATCGCCCGGGCGGTGGCCCGGTTCGCCTCGCCCGACGTGGTGCTGCTGTGCGGCGGGGTGTCGAAGCACATGAACCTGTCGCAGAACGACGTTCTCCGTCGGTCCTTCGGCGACGTCGTCGCGTCACGCGGCCGCGGGAAGTCCCGACTGCTCGTCGCGCAGGACCCCCTGCAGGCCGCCGCGAACCGGGCAGCGCTGACGAACCCGTGGCCGCGCAGTGTGCACGTCGACGAGCTCGGTATGACCGTCGTCGCGCACGGCGGGGTCTTCGCGGGGACCTCGCTCGACCAGGGCACGCGGGTGTTGCTCGACGTGCTCGACGACGCGGTCCCGAACGCCCGCGTCGCCGTCGACATGGGGTCGGGCAACGGGGTCATCGCGACGATGCTCGCTCGCCGCCGACCCGGGCTCCGCGTCATCGGGACGGACGTGTCCTCGATCGCGGTGATGTCCACGCGCGCCACCGCCGAGGCGAACGGCGTCGCCGACCGCGTCGAGGTGGTCCGTGCCGACGCGGGCGACGAGCTCGGCTCGAACTCCGCCCAGTTGGTCGTCTGCAACCCGCCGTTCCACGATGACACCACGGTGAGCACCGACGCGGCCGAGGCGATGTTCCGGAACGCGGCCACGATCCTCCAGGCCGGCGGTGAACTGTGGTGCGTCTGGAACTCGCACCTGCGCTACCGGCCGGTGCTCGAGCGCCTGGTCGGTCCGACGCGTCAGGTGACGCGGACCGACAAGTTCACGGTGACCGCGTCGCGTCGTTCCTGACACGCGACGCGACGCGTCGGTTGCGACTGCACGCGCTGACGACGACTGCGCGGCGGGGAACGTGCGCAGATGTCGTTCGGGCGCGCAGTCACAGCGCGCCGGCGCGCTCGCCTGGGTCAGCCCGCCGCGGGCACACCGGCCTGCCGCAGTGTGGCGGCGACGAAGGGGACCGAGCGGAGGTCGTGGGCATCCAGACGCACGAAGCCACGCACCGCAGGGTCACGGCAGATCCAGTCCTGGCGGCGCTTCTCGTCGATGACGACCTGCTCGGGGGACCTGCCAGCTCGCATCGTCCGGTCGCGGTACTTGACGACACCGTCGTACTCCACGACGACGCCCTGGTCGGGGAACCAGAAGTCGACCCGGGCGACGAGCCCGTCCGGGGAACGGAACACGTGCTGCAGTTCCGGCTCCGGGGCGCCGGCCTCGTGCAGGACGACGCGGGCGACAGACTCGCCCACCGAGTCCGAACGCGCGTCGGCGAACGCGAGCGCCGTCAGGGCCTGCGAACGACACCGCGACGAGCCGACCTCGATCAGCGCCGCGATCGCTGCTCGGGGAACGCCGCGCCGGAGCACCTGGTCGAGCACGACGACCGCGTCGCGGAAGGGCATCGACCGTGCAGCAGCAGCTGCGCTCGCGGCCAGGTCGAGGACGGGGACCTGCTCGGCGCCGAACCACACGCGGACGACCTCGCCCGCAGAGGAGGGGCGACGCTCGAGTAGCTCCGACCGGCGGTCGACCCGGTCCCGCGGCTCGACCACGACGACCCGGTTCGGAGCCCGCGCAAGCAACCGGATGCCGTGCAGGAGCAGGGCGGACTCGCCGCCGAACACCGATCCCGCGGGCAGACACCCGACGACCGCCGACACCCGGATCAAGTGTCGGGACCGGTCGTCCAGGTCCCCCCATCGGGCACGGTCCGCGTACAGGCCCCGAGCGAGTCGCACCAGCGACGTCCCTGCGGCGCGCTGGAGCTGCCGCGCGACGGCCACGGGCGTGTCGTCGTCGACGCGGTGCAGCGGGCAGTCGGGGACGGGGATCACGCGTCCAGCGTGGCGGAGGTGGGGCGTGCCTCCCGGCCTGTCCACAGGTGATCCGCGATCGGACGGCGAAACGACAACTGCGCACGTGGGAACGTGCGCAGTTGTCGTCAGGTCGTGCAGCAGCGGCAGCGAGCGAGCGAGAGCGTCGCGACCGCCGGCTCAGGCCGGGACGTAGTCGAACGTGTCGGGGTCCGGGCCGGTGCGGTGGCCCTTGTCGAGCGTCGTGATGTCGGTCATGTCCTCGTCGGAGAGCTCGAAGTCGAAGATCGCGAAGTTCTCCTCGACGCGCGAGCGGGTGACCGACTTCGGGAAGACGATGTCGCCGCGCTGGATGTGCCAGCGGAGGACGACCTGCGCCGGGGTCTTGCCGACGTTGCCGGCGATGCGGGTGATCGTCTCGTCGTCGAGCACCAGGCCCTGGGCGATCGGGGACCAGGCCTCGGTCGCGATGCCGAGCTCGCGGTTGTGTGCGCGGAGCTCGTCCTGGGCCAGGTACGGATGCACCTCGATCTGGTTGACGGCCGGCGTGATCGTCGTCTCCGCCTTGAGTCGGTTGAGGTGGTGCGCCTGGAAGTTCGAGACACCGATCGAGCGGGCGGTGCCGTCGCGGTACAGGTCCTCCATGGCCTTCCACGTGGGGACGAAGTCCGTCACGGTGGGCAGCGGCCAGTGGATCAGGAACAGGTCCATGTAGCCACCGAGGAGCTCGGCCGACTTCTTGCCGTTCTCGAGGGCGGCCTCGGGAGCATGGAAGCCGTTGTTGAGCTTCGACGTGACGAAGATCTCGGACCGGTCGATGCCGGACTCGGCGATGGCCTCGCCGACCTCTTTCTCGTTGCCGTACATCTCGGCGGTGTCGATGTGGCGGTAGCCGACCTCGAGCGCAGCCAGGGTGGCGGCCTTCGTCTCGGAGGGATCGATCTGGAACACACCGAAGCCGAGCTGCGGGATGGTCTTGCCGTCGTTGAGGGTGATGTCTGGAACGGTCATGACCCCAGACAACCAGCGCGCACCCGAGCGGCGTTCCGGCAACGTCCAGCGAACGGGGTGCAGGGGAGCGCGCGCTTCAGCTCAGCGCGTGCGCTTCAGGCCAGCGCGTGCGTGATGTACGCCGCCAGTGCCTCGCCGTACGCCACCGCCGGGTCCGCGGCCGCGAACGTGCGGTCGACCCCGTCGATGGTCGCGGTGACGGTGTGCACGACGCGGTCCCCGGATGCCATCCGGGTGAGCCCGACGAAGGCCGGACCGAGCAGCTCCCGCAGCTGGTCCTCACGCGGCAGCCAGAGCGACTCGTCCGCGGTCACGGAGTCGAGCGCCCACTCGGTGGTCCCGTTGAAGCCGAGGATCGTGCCCGAGGGGTGGTCGTGGCGCTCGACGGTCATCTCCGACACCGTGTAGACGTCGTCGTCCACGCCGGGCTTGTCGATGACGAACCGGTCGCCGGTCGCGGGGTGCCAGCGGAGGCCCGCGTCGCGGAGGGTCTTGGCGAGTTCGACGGTGATCACGACACCAACCTGCCACGAAGCCGTCACCACGGGCACAGCAGCGGCTCGGCACAGCAGCGCCCCGGCACAGCCGCGACCCGGCACTGAGCGGACGCACGTGTTCCGGAAGGCAACCCGTACTACGATCACGCGTGCGCCCGCGCTCGGACCGCTCCACGGTCCCACGCGCGCGACGCGACGCCGCCCGGACGACCGGTGCCGTGCCTCCAGGCCGTTGACCGGCCACGGGTACCGCCGCCAGCCGGGCCCCGACCGCGGCGGACCACGGACCGGCCCGCCGAGCAAAGGACCGCCATGACCCTCGACCGCGAGGAACTCCAGCGCGACTGGACCGTCTCGATCGGCGACGACTCCACGCCGGACGGCGTGCCCGGCGAGGCCCTCGCCGCGCTCCGCGGTGCCGGGATCGCGGCGAGCGTCCCCGGGCAGGTGCACACCGACCTCGAGCGCGAGGGACTGCTGCCGGACCCGACCTTCGACCGCAACGAGCCGGCGACCGCCTGGGTCGGTCGAGCTGACTGGGCGTACCGCCGGCAGCTCGACGTGGACCCGCGCGGCCACGAGCGCATCGACCTGGTGTGCGACGGGCTCGACACCGTCACCGAGCTCACGCTGGACGGCGTGCAGATCGGCACGACGCGCAACATGCACCGCCGCTACCGGTTCGACCTGCGCGACCGGACCGGCGGCCGGAGCAGCGCGCGCACCGGCGAGGACGGCGGCGTCGCGAACGACGAGCGGACGCTCGAGATCCTGTTCGAGTCCCCGTACCGCGAGGCCGGCCGCGTCGCCGCCCGCGCCGGGGCGATGCCAGGGCCGTACGACGAGCCGTTCCCCTACGTGCGCAAGATGGCGTCGAACTTCGGATGGGACTGGGGTCTGACCGCGGTCACCAGCGGCCCGTGGCGCGCGGTCGCCGTCGAGCGCTGGTCCACCGCGCGCCTGCGTGACGTCCGCCCGCTCGTCGACGTCGAGGCGGGCGAGGGCGTGCTCGACGCGCACATCGCCTTCGAGCGCTCCGGCCCGGACCCCTACGGCGAGACGACGGCCGACCTCGACCAGGACGGCGAGGACGACGACCTCGTGCTCGTCGTCACCGTCGCGGGGGAGACCGCCGACGGCACGAAGACCCGGCAGCGGTCGCGTGCCCAGGTGACGCCGAAGGAGGACGAGACCGTCGTCACGGTCCGCATCCCGGACGCCCGCCTCTGGTGGCCGCGCGGCTACGGCGAGCAGCCGCTGTACGACGTGTTCGTCGAGCTGCAGACCGTCGAGGGCGAGGTCCTCGACCGGCAGACCTTCAAGACCGGCTTCCGCTCGACCCGCATCGACACGACGAAGGACACCGTCGGGCGGCCGTTCGACGTCCACGTCAACGGCACGCTGATCGACGTGCGCGGGGTGAACTGGATCCCGGACGACGTGATCGTCTCGCGGGTGGACCGTGCCCGGTACGCGGCGCGACTGCAGGCAGCGGCCGAGCTCAACACGAACCTGGTGCGCGTCTGGGGCGGTGGCGTCTACGAGTCGCACGACTTCTACGAGGTCTGCGACGAGCTCGGCCTGCTGGTCTGGCAGGACTTCCCGTTCGCGTGCTCGGCCTACCCCGAGGACGAGCCCCTGCGCAGCGAGGTCGTCGCCGAGGCGCGGGACAACGTCGCCCGGCTGGCCCGCCACCCCTCGCTGCTGCTGTGGAACGGCAACAACGAGAACTTCTGGCTGCACGACGCCGACGACTGGGGATCGGCGCTCGGCGACCGCGGGTGGGGGCTCGACTACTACCTCGACCTGCTGCCCACGATCGTGGACGCGGTCGACCCGTCGCGCTTCTACACGGTCGCCTCGCCGTGGTCGGGTTCCGAGAGCCTGCCCGCGAACGACGTCGACCACGAGACGCACCACTCGTGGGACGTCTGGAACCGCCTGTCGGACGAGCACTACCGCGACTCGGTCCCGCGGTTCGTCTCCGAGTTCGGCTGGCAGGCGCCGCCGGCCTGGCGCACGCTGCGCGACGCGGTGACCGACGACCCGATGACGCCGACGTCGCCCGGTGTCGTCCACCACCAGAAGGCCGCGTCCGGCATGCAGAAGCTGGCGGACGGCCTCGCTCCGCGGTTCGGGGCCGTGCCGGACGGTGACTTCGACCGCTGGCACTACCTGACCCAGCTGCAGCAGGCGCGCGCGATCGCGACCGGTGTCGAGCACTGGCGCACGCACTGGCCCCGCAACACCGGCGTGGTCGTGTGGCAGCTCAACGACCTGTGGCCGGTCTCGTCGTGGTCTGCGATCGACTCCGCGGGGCGGCTCAAGCCGCTCGCCCACGAGCTGCGCCGTCTGTACGACGACGTGCTCCTGACGATCCGTCCTGCGTCGGCCGTCCCGGTGTCGGTGGGCCGTCCGCCGGCGGACAGCGCGGGTCGGACAGGAGGCTCGGACCAGACGACCGCGTCGCTGCCGGTCCCCGACGGGGTCGGCTCCACTGCCTCCCTGCCGGTACCGGAGCAGGTCGCGTACCAGCAGGGCGACACGGCCGTGCTCGTCACGGAGTCGTCGCCGATCGAGGTCGCCGTGCGGTCGACGCGGCGCGGGCTGGACAGCGTGGTGCGGGTCCGGCGGATCGACATGGCCGGGCGGGTGCTCGCCGAGGTCGAGCTCCCGGTGCACCTCGACAAGGCCGGTGTGGGCGTCGTGGCGCTGCCGGCGTCGGTGGGTGTCGTGGCCGACCCGACGGCCGAGCTCGTCGTGGCCGACATGGACTGGCGCCGTGCCGTCTGGACGCCCGCGCCCGACAAGGACATGCGGTGGGAGCCGGCGCACTACCGGGCGTCGTTCTCGCCCGCGGCGGACGGCGACGGCCTGGACCTGGTGGTCGAGGCCGAGTCGCTGGTGCGGGACCTGCTGCTGCAGCCCGACCGGGTGCAGCCGACCGGCACCGTCGACCGCGGGTTCATGACCCTGCTGCCGGGGGAGCGCGTGCAGTACCGGTTGCACGGCGTCACCGAGGCGGACGTCCCGGCGCTCACCGGCACTGCCGTCCTGTGGAGCCTCGATCGCGTCCTCGGATCGTAGACGTTCCTGGGCGCGCGGTGTCCGTTCTCGCCCTCGCCTGTGCATCCGGACGCGTGGGAGTTACCATTGGACGGACAAGGACTTCCGCTGGGCGCATCGACGACGATCCGCTGACGGCGACCAGTTCCGCAATCAAGGAGTCATGATGCTCGGAAACCTCACCGGTCTGCACCTGCTGATCATCCTCGGGATCGTCATCCTGCTCTTCGGTGCGACCAAGCTCCCGGCGCTCGCGAAGGGCCTCGGCCAGTCGATCAACATCTTCAAGAAGGAGATGGACACCGACGACAAGAAGGCCAAGGGCGCGGACGGGACCGTCCAGAACACCACGGCGGACCCCACGACGCCTGCCGCGCAGCAGGCTCCCGTCGTCAACCCGGGCCCCTCGGTCCAGCCGAACTCCACCACAGACCACCGGATCTGATCCGGCCCTGCCCCGTTGCTGAAGCCCCCGTGATCCCACACGGGGGCTTCGTCGTGTGCGGCGACCGCGAGCGCGGACCGGGTCCGTCAGGCGGATGATGAGCGCATGACCGATCGCGCCGCGCCCGTGCACACCGTCCCGTTGCGGGACGACCGTCGGGTGGTGCTGATCGTGGCGATCCTGTCGTCGTTCGTGGTCGGGCTCGACGCCAGCGTCGTGAACGTCGCCCTCCCGGCGATCCGACACGAGCTCGGCGGCGGGCTCGTCGTGCAGCAGTGGACGGTGGACGCCTACCTCGTCACGCTGGGGTCGCTCATCCTGGTCGCGGGGTCGCTCTCGGACCTGTTCGGCCGCGTGCGGATCATCCAGTGGGGGTTGGTCGTCTTCGGCATCGCGTCGGTGGTCTGTGCGATCGCCCCGACGGGTGAGGTCCTCATCGTGGCGCGGGCGTTCCAGGGCGTCGGCGGGGCGCTCGTCACGCCGAGTGCGCTCGCGCTCATCGTCGCGGCGTTCCGTGGTGCTGCCCAGGCGAAGGCGATCGGTTCGTGGACGGCGTGGTCGAGTGCGGCGTCGATCCTCGGTCCCGTGGTCGGTGGCGTCATCGTCGACGGCATCGGCTGGCGGTGGATCTTCGTCGTGACGGCGGTCCCGATCGCGGTGACGATCCCACTCGTGCGTCGGATCTCCGGTGACGTGATGGCCGGCGACCGCCCGCACGTGGACGTCGTCGGGGCGGTGCTCGCGGTGCTCGGCGTCGGCGGGGTGGTGCTCGGGCTCATCGAGCAGGAACGTCTGGGGTGGGGTTCGGCGGTCGTCGTCACGGCGCTCGTCGTGGGTGCGGGGGCGCTCGTGGCGTTCGTGCCGTGGGAGCTCCGCGTGACCCGCACGGGCGGTTCGCCACTGGTGCCGCTCGGGCTCTTCCGGGCGCGGAACTTCACCGTCGGCAACCTCGCGACGCTGTCGATCTACGGCGCCCTGGGCATGGTGTTCTTCGTCGTCACCCTGTTCCTGCAGGAGGTCTGGGGCTTCCCGGCCTGGGTCGCCGGACTCGCGACGCTGCCGCCGACGCTGATGCTCCTCGCGCTGTCGACGACGGTCGGGTCGCTGTCAGGACGGTACGGCCCGCGGTGGTTCATGGCCGGCGGACCGGCGACCGCGGCGGTCGGGGCGCTCCTGCTGCTGCTGGTCGGCGACGACCCGGCGGGCTACTGGTGGTCGGTGCTGCCCGGGCTCGTGCTCATCGGCGCGGGGATCGCCGCGATGGTGACCCCCCTGACGAGCGCGGTCCTCGGGTCGGTGCCGCAGTCCGAGGCCGGTGCGGGTTCGGCGGTCAACAACGCGATCGCGCGCATCGCCGGGCTGGTCACCGTCGCGTTGGCCGGTGTCGTGCTCGGCGGTGAGGTGAGCGTGGGCGCGCTGCACCGCGCGATGGTCGTGATGGCGCTGCTGCTGGCAGCTGGAGCCCTGGTGAGTGCCATCGGGATCCGGAATCCCACACGACGTTCGTGAGTTGAGTGCAGTAGACTCAAGTTGCACACCAACGCAAGGAAAGGACACCACGCATGGCGAACCTCCAGGGCGCTCCTGACTCTGCGGAGCAGCAGAAGACCGCCCTCGAGCAGTACGGCGTCGACCTGACGGCGATCGCGCGGAGCGGCAAGCTCGACCCCGTCATCGGCCGCGACGCCGAGATCCGGCGCGTCTCCCAGGTGCTGACGCGCCGCACCAAGAACAACCCCGTGCTCATCGGCGAGCCCGGTGTCGGCAAGACCGCCGTGGTCGAGGGCCTCGCGCAGCGCATCGTGGCCGGTGACGTCGCCGACTCGCTCAAGGACAAGCGGCTCGTGTCGCTCGACATCTCCGCGCTCATCGCCGGTGCGAAGTACCGCGGTGAGTTCGAGGAGCGCCTCAAGGACGTCCTCAAGGAGATCAACGACTCCGACGGCCAGGTCATCACGTTCATCGACGAACTCCACACGCTCATGGGCGCCGGTGGCGGCGAGGGCTCCGTCGCGGCGTCGAACATGCTCAAGCCGATGCTGGCGCGCGGCGAACTCCGCCTGATCGGCGCGACGACGCTCGACGAGTACCGCCAGTTCATCGAGAAGGACGCCGCGCTGGAACGCCGTTTCCAGCAGGTCTACGTGGGGGAGCCGAGCGTGCCGGACACGGTGGCGATCCTCCGCGGACTCAAGGAGCGCTACGAGGCGCACCACAAGGTGACGATCAACGACTCCGCGCTGGTCGCCGCGGCGAGCCTGTCGAACCGCTACATCTCCGGGCGCCAGCTGCCCGACAAGGCCATCGACCTGATCGACGAGGCCGCCAGCCGACTGCGCATGGAGATCGACTCCAGCCCGGTCGAGATCGACGAGCTCAAGCGCAGCGTCGACCGCCTGAGGGTGGAGGAGTTCGCGCTGAAGCAGGAGAAGGACGACGCCTCGAAGGCCCGGCTGGCGACCCTGCGGACCGAGCTGCAGTCCCGCGAGGAACGTCTGCACGACCTCGAGTCCCGGTGGCAGGCCGAGCGTGCCTCGCTGAACCGGATCGGTGAGCTCAAGCAGCAGCTCGACGAGATCAACATGCGCTCCCAGCGGGCACAGCGCGAGGCCGACTACGAGACCGTGTCCCGGCTGGAGTACGGCGAGAAGCCCCGGATCGAGGCCGAGCTCGCCGCCGCCGAACAAGCCGAGTCCGCCGACCGGATGGTCAACGACAGCGTCACCGACGAGGACATCGCGGCCGTCATCGCCCAGTGGACGGGCATCCCGCTCGGACGGCTGCTGCAGGGCGAGACCGAGAAGCTCCTGCACCTGGAGACCGAGCTCGGACGTCGGATCATCGGGCAGCGCACCGCGGTCGGCACGGTGTCGGAAGCGGTGCGTCGCACCCGCGCGGGCATCTCGGACCCGGACCGGCCGACGGGGTCGTTCCTGTTCCTCGGGCCGACGGGCGTCGGCAAGACCGAGCTGGCGAAGGCGCTCGCCGAGTTCCTGTTCGACGACGAGAAGGCCCTCGTCCGCATCGACATGAGCGAGTACGGCGAGAAGCACTCCGTCGCGCGGCTGATCGGCGCCCCGCCCGGGTACGTCGGGTACGAGGCCGGCGGGCAACTCACCGAGTCCGTCCGCCGTCGGCCGTACTCGGTGATCCTGCTCGACGAGGTCGAGAAGGCCCACCCCGAGGTCTTCGACGTGCTGCTGCAGGTGCTCGACGACGGTCGGCTGACCGACGGGCAGGGCCGCACGGTCGACTTCCGGAACACGATCATGGTGCTGACGTCGAACCTCGGCTCGCAGTTCATGACCGACCTCACCCTGACGTCCGAGCAGCGTGAGGAAGCGGTGCGCGAGCTCGTGCAGCAGGCCTTCCGTCCGGAGTTCGTGAACCGCCTCGACGACATCGTGGTGTTCCAGGCGCTCACGTCCGAGGACCTCGGCCAGATCGTCTCGCTGTACGTCGACCGCCTCGCCCGACGGCTGTCCGACCGGCGGCTCGAGCTCGCGGTCACGCCCCAGGCGCGCAGCTGGCTCGCCGAGCGCGGGTACGACCCGGTGTACGGCGCCCGGCCGCTCCGCCGGCTCATGCAGCGGCAGATCGACGACCAGTTGGCGCGGGCGATCCTCTCCGGAGACGTGCGCGACGGCGACACCGTGCGGGTCGACCTCGCCGCAGGCGGCGACGGCCTGGTGGTCGAGCCCTTCGAGCTGGCGGAGATCGTCGAGGAGTGACCGACGGGAGGCCCGTGACCGGTTCCTGAGACCGGTGGCGGGCCTCCCGGCCTAGCTTGCGGAGCATGCCTGAGATCCGCGCGTTCCGTCGCCTCACCGACTCCATCGAGCACGCGAGCGTGCTCGACCCGGCGGTCGACTTCGACCGGAAGGTCGTCAACGCCTTCGCCCGGCCGAAGGGCCTGCGGCAGCTGCTGCACGGTGTGCCGTTCGGGCACCCGCTGCATCCGCTCATGGTGCAGGTGCCGCTCGGCGCCTGGATCTCCGCGGCGGTGCTCGACCTGCTCGGCGGGAAGGGCAATCGGCGGGCGGCGAAGACGCTGGTCGGGGTGGGACTGGTGTCCGCTTCGAGTGCGAGCGTCGCCGGGTACGTCGACTGGTCCGAGCTCGACCGTGAGCAGCTCCGTACTGGATGGGTGCACCAGGCCGTCAACTGGGTCGGCATCTCGCTGTACGGGCTGTCCTGGTGGCAGCGGAAGCGCGGGAACCACGGCGCAGGGAAGCTGCTCGGCTTCGCCGGGCTGACCGTGGTCGGTGTCGGCGGGTACCTCGGCGGGCACCTGGCGTACCGGCAGCGCGCGGGTGTGAGCGACCACGGCGAGGTCCCGTTCGACGCGTGACGCGCTGCGCTCGTCGCGCCGGTGACGCGTTACGTCGGTGAAACACCCGGGCCACCAGGCTCGGGGCATGGACCACCTCAGTACCGACACCGTTCCCCTGACCGTCATGCCGAGCGGCGGTGCTGCCACCTTCGTGGTGCGCATCGACGAGCAGGCCGGGGAGGTGCACCTCGACCCGGCTTCCTCCCAGGCGTAGTGGTGTGTGATACATCGGTGCGCGTACTGGTGGTCGACGACGAACGGGCCCTCGCTGACCTCGTGGCGAAGGGCCTCGTGCGGCAGGACATGGCCGTCGACGTCGTGTACCGCGGGGACGAGGCCGACGAGCTGCTGAGCGTGAACGACTACGACGTCGTGGTCCTGGACCGCGACGTCCCCGGTCTGCACGGCGACGAGGTCGCGCGGCGGCTCACGGCCCGCGGCGGGCTGACCCGGATCCTCATGCTCACCGCCGCCACCACGCTCAGTGACCGGGTGCACGGGCTCGAACTGGGCGCCGACGACTACCTGGCCAAGCCGTTCGAGTACCCCGAGCTCGTCGCCCGCGTCCGAGCACTCGGTCGGCGGAGCGTCGCTCCGGTCGCGCCGGTGCTCGAGCGCGGCGACCTGGTGGTCGACTCGAACCGGCGGATGGCCACGCGCGGCGGTCGTCCGCTCGACCTGACGCCGAAGGAGCTCGGCGTGCTCGAGGCGCTGCTCCGGGCAGACGGCCGGATCGTCTCCGCCGAAGAGCTGCTCGAGAAGGTCTGGGACATGAACATCGACCCGTTCACGGCTGCGGTGCGGGTGACGATGTCGAAGCTCCGGCGGAAGCTCGGGGAACCCGACCCGATCCGGACCGTGCCGGGCAAGGGGTACGCGGTGTGATGCGGCGGCGTTCGCGGCCTCGTCGGACCTGGAGCATCCGAGCCCGGACGGCGCTCGCGTTCGCTGCCGCGGCGATGGCGTTGGCGGCGGGCGTCGTGGTGTTCACCAACCTGATGTCGATCGCCGGCGCGGGTCATGCTGTCGCCGCGCTCGAGTTCACCTCCGCGGATGACCTCGACTCCGGAGCGGGCGGGACCGGGACGATCACGTCGTCCGGACCCGGCGTGTCGGCAGGCATCGCCGGAGCGCCGGAACCCGATGGGTTCCCGGACGGGACGTTCTCGGACCGGCCCGGCGCGGACCTCGCCGCCGTGCAGGTCATCGCGGTCCTGCAGTGGCAGTGGTCGGCTGTCGGGGTGGCCGGTGCCGGGCTCGTGGCGGGGGGCGTCGGGTGGCTCGTGAGCCGACGGATGCTCCGGCCGATCGACCGCATCACTGCGACGGCGAACCGGATCACGGCGTCCAACCTGCACGAGCGCATCGACCTCGACGGACCGGACGACGAACTCCGGCGCCTCTCGCGTACGGTGGACGACCTGCTCGATCGACTGCACACCGCGTTCGAGAGCCAACGTCGCTTCGTCGCACAGGCCTCGCACGAGCTGCGCACGCCGCTCGCCGTGCAGCGCGCTGCGCTCCAGATCGGCCTCCCGGACGACGCGGAGCCCGACGACGTCCGCGCCACGCGGGACGAACTGCTCGAGCAGAACCGCCGGACCGAGCACATCGTGGAGTCGTTGCTGACGCTCGCTGAGGCCGACCGTGGGATCGCGGGGCATGCGGCCGCGGTCGACCTCGCCGAGCTCGCGGACGAGGTCGTCGCGTCCGTCAGCGACTTCGCCGCACGCGTCGGTGTCGCGGTCGTGCACGAAGCGATCGCGTCCGACGGTGCCCCGGACCCGCTCGGTGACGAGACCCTCGTCCGCCAGCTGATCACGAACCTGGTGCGGAACGCGGTCGAGTACAACGAGCCAGACGGGTTCGTCCGCGTGACGACCGACGCGACCGGGCTCGTCGTCGAGAACTCGGGGCCCGTCGTGTCCGATGACGTCGTCCCGCTGTTGGTCGAGCCGTTCCGGCGGTGTCCCCGGTCGACGGAGACCGGTCGGCACAGTGGCCTCGGACTGTCCATCGTCGCGTCGATCGCACAGGCCCACGGGTGGCGCCTGGAACTCACGGCACGGCCGGGCGGCGGGTTGCGTGTCGGTGTTTCGCTGATGTGACGCCGCGGGTACGCGGCCCGAAACAGCCGTTCCGCTGTGCTGGACCCATGACGATCACGAACACCCGCCGCCTGCGCGGCACCATCGGTTCCCTGGCCGTCCTCGCTGCGGTCCCGTTCCTGCTGGTCGCGTGTTCGGGGCAACCGGACGCCGACGGTGCCCTGCGCGCCGATGCCGGCATCGGTGCGCAGTGGGGTGCGTGCATGCGTGATGCCGGCTTCGACGTGACGGACCCGGACGACGCCGCCGTGCAGGCCGGTGTGGCGAAGGTCCCCGCCGGCGCCGACCAGGCCGCGTTCCAAGCGGCTGCAGCTTCCTGCGCGCAGCACGCCGGCGTCACGGGTGCCAGCAGCGCCCAGCGGGACCGGTGGGAGCGCGAGTACGCGGCCGTCGCGAGCTGCGTCCGGGAACACGGCTACGCGGACCTCCCGGAACAGCAGCCGGGCAGCATCACCGTCGAGGGCTACCCGCGCGCCGAGGAGCCGGCCTTCGAGCAGGTCATGGACGACTGCATGGCGGAGTACTCGCCCGACACGAAGCCGATCGGCGGCTGAGAGCGACCACGGCACCCCGCCGAGACGCCGCCGCCACCTGCGCCACCACCTCCATCGCCGACCTCTCCACGAACGGAAGCCACCATCATGACCACCCGCACCACGGACACCTCCCCCGCCAGCACCCGCAGGCGGACCCGGTTCGCCGTCGCCGTCGCCGCACTGCTGCTCGCGCCAGCGATCCTGACCGCCTGCTCCTCGGACCAGCCCGACAGTGCGCCGTCGCCCGAGCGTGACACTGCATCCGCGTTCTTCTCGTGCATGCGGGACAAGGGCTACGACGTTCCTGATCCGACGGCCGACCAGAAGAGTGTCTCGCTCGAGGTCCCGGACGGTGTGGACCCGTTGCAGTACCGGGACGACATGGCGGGGTGCGCGAAGAGCAGCGGTGCTGGCGACGGGGCGGCGCAGCCCCTGCCGGGTGCGGGCAAGGAGTGGGAGAAGACGGTGTCGTGCGTCCGCGAGCACGGCTTCCCCGACTTCCCGGACGACATGGACGCGGCCGCGTCGTTCGCGCCCGCCGACACCAGCACCTACGAGGACGTGCTGGAGACGTGCTCGACCGGCGAGGCCGCTGATGCCTCGGGCGCCGAATGAGCACCGGGACCCGACGGCGCAGCATCGTCGTGAGCGCCTGTCTCGTCGCGGCACTCGGCGCCGGAGCCGGCATCTGGGCCGTCGTCGACCAGCCCGAACGGTCGTCGGCGAGCACCACGCACGACCAGGCCTACACGGGCCCGACCGCGACGGTCGACAAGGGCGACCTCACCGACTCGAAGGTCTTCGCGGGGACGCTCGGCTACGGCGCACCGACCGGTCTCACCGGCGCAGCGCAGGGGACACTCACGTGGTTGCCGACGCCCGGCGACGTGATCGGTCGTGACGCACCGCTGTACGCGGTCGACGAGCGCCCCGTGCGGTCGATGCACGGCACGATCCCGCTCTGGCGCTCGCTGGAGCGGGGGCTCAAGGGCGGCGACGTCCGGCAGCTCAACGAGAACCTGGCGGCGCTCGGCTACGACGTCGGGCTCGACGAGACGTTCGGTCCGCGGACCCAGCGCGCCGTCAAGCGGTGGCAGAAGGCGCGCGGCCAGGAGACGACGGGCGTGCTCACCGCGAACGACATCGCGTTCGTGGCCGGCGACGTCCGGGTCGCCTCCGTCGGGCTCGCGCTCGGGCAGCCGGCGTCGGGCGAGGTCCTCCAGCTGACGAGCACGAAGCGGATCGTCGTCGCCACCGTGTCACAGCGTGAGGCCGAACGCCTGGCCGTCGGGACGTCGGTGTCGGTACGCATCAACGGCGCCGGCGAGCCGATGCCCGGGCAGGTCACCGACGTCACGCCGAACACGTCCGACGACGGGGGCGCCAAGGTCGACGTGTCCGTGTCCTTCGACGCGGGGGACCGACAGCTGCCGGCTGCCGCATCGGCCCAGATCGACGCCCAGGGCACGACCGAACAGGGCGTGCTCTCGGTCCCGGTCGCGGCGCTCGCGGCCGGTCCGGGCGGGAAGTACTCCGTCGACGTCGTCGGGAAGGACGGCACCCGGAAGCGCGTCGCCGTCGTACCGGGCTTCACCGCGGACGGCCGCGTGGCGGTCACGGGCGAGCTGTCGGCAGGCGACCGCGTCGTGGTGCCGTCGTGAGCGCGCACGCCGTCGTGAACGCATCGAACGTCGTCCTGACGCTCGACGCGGTCACGAAGACCTACGGTGACGTCGGCGCGCTCCGCGGGGTGTCGCTCTCTGTCGCCGCAGGGGAGCTCGCCGCGGTCGTCGGTCCGTCGGGATCGGGCAAGTCGACGATGCTCAACATCATCGGCACGCTCGACCGGCCGACGTCGGGCACGGTGGCGATCACCGGCCACGACGTCGCGACGATGCGCGACGACGCCCTCGCCCTGCTGCGCGCCCAGCACGTCGGGTTCGTGTTCCAGCACTTCCACCTGCAGTCCGGCGCGACCGCAGCCGAGAACGTCGCCGACGGCCTGCTCTACGCGGGCGTCGGCCGTCGCGAACGGCACCGCCGCGCCGTCGTCGCGCTGGGTCGGGTGGGGCTCGGACACCGCACCGACCACCGGCCGCACCAGCTGTCGGGCGGCGAGAAACAGCGTGTGGCCATCGCGCGCGCCATCGTGGGCGATCCGACGATCCTGCTCGCCGACGAGCCCACCGGCGCACTCGACACCGCCTCGGGGGTGCTGCGATCCTGGAGTTGCTGCGTGAACTCAACGCCGCCGGGACGACGGTCCTCGTGATCACCCATGACCTGGAACTCGCGGCGTCCCTGCCACGGCAGATCCGGATGCGCGACGGCCTGGTCGAGCACGACTCGGCCGGGTCGGCCGCGGGAGCCGTGGACGCCGCCGGACTCGCGGACGCCATCCGAGGTGCACGGTGAGCGCGCGGAAGACCCTCGGCGCGCCGGACCTGCTCCGGCTCGGGGTGTTCGGGCTGCGGACCCGTCCGGGCCGTGTCGTGCTGTCGGCGCTCGGGATCGCGATCGGCATCGCCGCGATGATCGCCGTGGTGGGCATCTCGTCGTCGAGCAAGGCGAAGCTCGACCAGGTGCTCGACTCACTCGGCACGAACGTCCTCACCGCCACCAAGGCGGAGGGGTTCGGCGAGACGCCGCCGCTGCCGGACACGGCGTACGACTCCGTCCGGCGGCAGCAGGTCGTCGAGCACGCGGCTGCCGTCGGCGCCGTCAAGGAGAGCCCCGTGTACCGGACCCCGTTCATCCCGGCGCCGGAGACGAAGGGCATCGGGGTCATGGCCGGCTGGGGCGACGTCCCCGGGGTGCTGGGCGGGTCGGTTGCCTCGGGGCGCTGGCTCGACACCGGTGCGGACGCGCCGCCACAGGTCGTGCTCGGGTCGGATGCTGCGGCGGCGCTGGGGATCGACCGGGTCGGGGCGGACAGCCGGGTCTGGTTGGGCGGTCGGTGGGTCCAGGTGGTCGGGACGCTGCGCCCGCTGCAGCTCGCCGAGGACCTCGACAACCAGGTCTTCGTGCCGGGGTCCCTGGCCGAGGAGCTCGGCTTCGACGGTGCGCCGACCGCGGTCTACACCCGGGTCGACCCCGACCGGGTGGAACAGGCCCGCGACGTGCTCGCGGGCGCGATCCGACCGGGTGCTCCGCAGGACGTGGGGGTCACCCGTCCGTCCGATGCGCTGGCGGCGAAGAACGCCACGGACGACTCGTTCACCGGCCTGCTGGTCGGGATCGGCGGTGTCGCGCTGCTGGTCGGCGGCATCGGCGTCGCGAACACCATGGTGATCACGGTGCTGGAGCGTCGCGCGGAGGTCGGGGTCCGTCGAGCGCTGGGTGCCCGGCGTCGGAACATCCGGGACCAGTTCCTCGTCGAGTCGCTGCTGTTGTCATTCGTCGGCGGCCTGGCCGGAGCGGTCATCGGCGTCGGCGTGACGGTGGTGTTCGCCGTGACCCAGGGGTGGCCCGTCGCGATCCCGGTCTGGGCGGTCGGCGGCGGACTCGGTGCGACCGTGGTCATCGGCGGGGTCTCCGGGTGGTACCCGGCGGCGCGCGCAGCGCGCATCCCACCGACGTCGGCGTTGGCCGCGGCCTGATCCGACGGTGACCGCCTGGAGGCCCGGTGCCGGTCCTCGAGACCGGCGCCGGGCCTCCAGGCGGTTGCGGTGATCGCCCGTTCGTGCGCCGCAGATGATTCCTGGTCATGACCAGTTCGTCAAGCATCGTCGTCGATCCGTTCCACATCCGTGATCCCCCGGAAGCACGCGGATCGAAAGTCTCCACAGGGACCGATCCAACGATTGACAAGGGCGCTGAGGAGGTGTTCTGTAGCGAATACGCAACGACCTTTCACAATGGTCGGACCAAGGGAGTCAACGTGACACGCACGCGATTCGCCGCACTCGGCGCGCTCGGCCTGGCAGCCGCGCTCGCCCTCGCCGGGTGCTCCGCCGGAAGCAACGGAGCTTCCGACAGCGGGACGAAGGCCATCGGCACACCCGACGGCAAGGGCAAGGCGCTCAACGTCTGGATCATGAACGGGGACCTCAGCCCGAAGATCCTGTCCGTGGCCGAGCAGCAGTTCACCAAGGCGACCGGGGCCAAGGTCAAGCTGCAGCTGCAGCAGTGGGACGGCATCACCACGAAGCTGACCACGGCGCTGGCGCAGAAGGACGCACCGGACATCGTCGACCTCGGCAACACCGACGTCCCGGTGTACGCGGCGACGGGTGGCCTGATGGACCTGACGCCGTACAAGAAGGAACTCGCCGACGGCCAGACCTGGCTCTCCGGGCTCGAGGGCCCCGCGACGGTCGACGGCAAGCTGTACGGCGCACCGCTCTTCGCCGGCAACCGCGCGGTCATCTACAACAAGAAGACCTGGGCGGACGCTGGTGTCACGAGCGCACCGACGTCGTACGCCGAGCTCACCGCCGACCTCGACAAGGTCAAGGCCGCGAACCCGGCAGCCGACTTCTCCGCGTTCTACATGCCCGGGCAGTACTGGTACGGCGGGCTGCAGTGGGTGTGGGACGCCGGCGGGCAGATCGCCACCGAGAAGGGCGGCAAGTGGAGCGGGGCCATCGACTCGGCCGACGCGGTCAAGGGCCTGACGGCGTGGAAGACGTTCCAGAACACGTACTCCGCCACCTCGACGCAGGACATCAACACCGACAAGCCGGCCGAGAGCGACGTCTTCGCCCAGGGCAACGCCTCGGCGATCCTCGGATCGGCATGGGAGATCGGGTCGATCACGACCGCGAAGCCCGAGCTCAAGGACCAGATCGGCACCTTCGCGCTGCCGTCGATGACCACGGGCAAGAACACGCCGGTGTTCCTCGGCGGGTCGGACCTCGGCATCCCGGCGAAGTCGGCGAACCAGGACCTGGCGCTGTACTACATGAAGATCCTCACCTCGAAGAAGTTCCAGGAGGACCAGGTCTTCGGCGTGGACGGCTGGGAGCCGAACTCGACACAGTTGCTGGACGCGGTGTCGAGCAAGGTCGACGAGCTGCACAAGCCGTACTTCGAAGCGGCCGCCACCAGCCGTCCGACGCCCGCGACCCCGGGCTGGGCGACTATCGAGGGTGACGCGAGCTTCCAGTCGATGTTCGCGGACATCGCCACCGGCCGGAAGTCGCCGAAGGAGTCGGCGACCGACTTCTCGCAGCACCTCACCTCGGCGCTCAACGCGAGTCTGTAGTCGATGACCTCGACCGCGGACACGGCGACCGGTCCGGCTTCGGCCGGGCCGGTCGCCGGCACGGGGCAGCCCCCCGTCGCCGTCCCGCCCCCTCCCGGTCGACCCGGGCGCGGGCTCCGTCCTCGTCGCCGGTCGGTGACGACCTCGCGTGCGCCACTGTTCCTACTGGCACCGGCGGCGCTCATCCTGCTCGCGCTGGTCGTCTACCCGCTGGTCCGGCTCGTCGTCATCTCGTTCCAGGAGTACGGGCTGCGGGCGATCTTCACCGGACAGGCGGGGTTCGCCGGACTGACGAACTACACGAACGTCCTGACCGACGGCAGCTTCTGGCCGGTGATCCTGCGCACGGTCGTCGTCACGGCGTCGATGGTGCTCGGGACGCTCGTCATCGGCATGGCGGTGTCGCAGCTGCTCACCCGCCTGGGCGTCGTGATGCGCACGGTCGTCAGCGTCGTGCTCGTGCTGGCGTGGGCGATGCCGAACGTGGCGTCGAGTCTGGTCTGGCAGTGGTTGTTCCAGCCGTTCTACGGCGTGCTCAACTGGCTCATCACGCAGCTGCGGGTGTTCGGCGACCACACGCAGGACAACTGGGCATCGCACCCGGCGCAGGCGTACACGATCGTGCTGACGCTGGTGATCTGGCAGGCGGTGCCCTTCGTCGCCCTGACGCTCTACGCCGCGCAGTCGCAGATCGCGCCGGAGTACTACGAGGCCGGTGCCCTCGACGGCGCCACGACGTGGGCCATGTACCGGGCGATCACGCTGCCGGCCCTCGCGCCGACGCTGCTGCTCGTCACGATCCTGTCGGTGATCTGGGACTTCAACGTGTTCAACCAGATCTGGCTGCTCACCCGGGGCGGCCCCGAGGACGCGACCCTGACGCTCGGCATCTGGACCTTCGTGAAGTCGTTCGTCTCGAACGCCTACGGCCAGGGTGCCGCGATCGCGGTCATCTCGACGGCGATCCTCGGCGTGCTCACCAGCTACTACATCCGCCGGCTCGTCCGTAGCGGGGAGGAGGACCTGTGACCGCCGTGGACCGTCAGGCCGTCGAGCAGCCGGTCGGCACGTCAGCCGCCCGTCGGCCGGTCGCGCTGAAGCCGCGCAAGCGGAAACCGCGTGTGCTCGCCAACACCCTGGCGGTGCTGTTCTGCCTGGTGTGGGTGTTCCCGATCTACTGGATGGTGAACACCGCCTTCAAGCCCGCGGACGAGGTCACGACGATGACCCCGATCTGGTTCCCGCTCCGGCCGACGCTCGAGAACTTCACGCGGGCGCTCACACAAGAGGGCTTCCTGGTCTACCTGCGCAACTCGGCGATCGTGGTGGTCGCCGCGGTGCTGCTGTCGATCGTGGTGGGGTTCCTGGCCTCGGCGGCGCTGTCGCGGTTCCGCTTCCGGGGGCGGCGGGCCATCCTGGTCGGGATCCTGTTCGTGCAGATGATCCCGTCTGGTGCCCTGCTCATCCCGCTGTTCCTGTCGTTCCAGACCCTGGGACTGCTGAACAGCTACATCGGGCTGATCCTGGCGTACGTCGCGAGCGTGCTGCCGTTCTCGATCTGGGTGATGCGCGGGTTCTTCGTCGCGGTCCCGATCGAGATCGAGGAAGCGGCCAAGACCGACGGCGCGGGGACGTTCCGCATCCTGTGGAGCGTGCTGTTCCCGCTCGTGCTGCCGGGCGTGATCGCGACGAGCGTGTTCGCGTTCATCGCCGCGTGGAACGACTACCTGACCGCGTACGTGATGCTGAAGGACCAGTCGATGTACACGCTGCCGGTGTGGTTGGCGGGCTTCTCGACCAACAAGGGCACGGACTTCGGCGGGCTGATGGCCGCGAGCGTGCTGTTCAGCCTGCCGGTGGTCGTGTTCTTCCTCATCGTGCAGCGCCGCCTGGTGTCGGGCATGACGGCCGGTGCGGTGAAGGGGTAGCTGCCGGGCGGCCATGGGGCCGCGCCGATGCGGGCGGGAGGCCCGGTGCCAGCTGGCACCGGGCCTCCCGTCCGTCGTGGTGCGGTTCCGGTGGGCCAAGGTGCGAACACACGCCGCTCACGTGCGCCGAGGTCGCACGAAGTGCCGCTCGGACACGTTCCGAGCGGCAGTTCGTGCGACTTCGGCGGCGTTCCGGCGGCGGGTCGTGCGACCTCGACGGATGGAAGAGGACAGCGAGTCGGCACGCAACGGTCTTCGGGTGTGTTGGTTTCGGGAAAGAACAGTTGCGAGCGTGTGGGTTTGCGGCGTATGGTGCTCGAAACCAACGGGAACGAAGGAGTTCGGGCATGTACGCAACGGAGCGTCACGACGCGATCGCCGCGCAGCTGCACAGCGCCGGCCGGGTCTCCGTCGCCGACCTCGCCGAGCACTTCGACGTCACGACCGAGACCGTGCGCCGCGACCTCGACCTGCTCGAGACCGCCGGTGTCCTGCGCCGCGTGCACGGGGGAGCGGTCCCCGTCGGACGGTCGAGCGTCGTCGAGCTGAGCGTCGCAGAGCGCGAGGGCCAGCACGGCTCCGCGAAGTCCGCGATCGCCCGGGCCGCGATGCGCCTGGTGCCCCCGACCTTCACCGGCTCGATCGCCCTCGACGCCGGCACGACCTGCGCCGCGGTCGCGTCCGAGCTCGCACGGTGGGAGCCCGCCGAGCCCGGGGCGACGATCACCGTCGTCACGAACTCCGTCCCGATCGCCGCGACCCTGCAGCACAGCGCCCACGTCGAACTGCACCTGCTCGGCGGCCGCGTGCGCGGGGTCACGAGCGCCGCGGTCGGCACGGCGACGGTCGAGCAGATCGGGGCGTTGCGCCCGGACATCGCGTTCGTCGGCACGAACGGGCTGTCCGCCGGCTTCGGCCTGAGCACACCGGACGAGTACGAGGCGGGGGTCAAGGGCGCGTACGTGCTCGCAGCCCGTCGCAGCGTGGTGCTCGCCGACGCCGCCAAGCACGGCGTCGAGGCCCTGATGCGCTTCGCCCGACTGGACGAGATCGACACGCTGGTCACCGACGACGAGCCCCCGGCGGACCTGTCCGTCGCCCTGGCCGACGCCGACGTCGAGGTGGTCGTCGCATGACCGACCACGGCACCACCGGTCAGTACGCCGCCGGGCGCATCGTCACCGTCACGCCGAACCCGAGCCTCGACCGGACGATCGAGCTGGCCGGTGAGCTGCAGCGCGGCACGGTCCAGCGCGCGACCCGGACCACGGCGGAGCCCGGCGGCAAGGGCGTCAACGTCTCGCGGGTCGTCGTCGCGAGCGGTGGCGACACCGTGGCCGTCCTGCCCGGCGACGAGCTCGACCCCGTCCTGCTCGGGCTCGCCACGCGCGGCATCCCGACCGCGGCGCTGCCGATCGGCGCCCCGCTGCGCTCGAACGTCACCGTCACCGAGCCGACCGGCACGACGACGAAGCTCAACGAGCCCGGACCCTCGCTCGCCGGACGCCTGCAGGACCTGGCCGACCTGGTCGCCACGACCGCCGGAGCCACCGCGACCGGTCCCGCCGCGCGCTGGGTGGTCCTGGCCGGGTCGCTGCCCCCGGGCCTGCCGGACGACGCCCTGGCCGTGCTGGTCCGCGCCGTCCGGGCACGCCACGGCGACGACGTGAAGATCGCGGTCGACTCGTCCGGCGTCCCCTTCACCGCGCTGCTGCAGTCCGGGGAACGGATCGACCTGGTGAAGCCGAACGCCGAGGAGCTCGCCGAGGTCGTCGGCGGGGACCCCGACGCGTACGAGCGCGACCACGTGCTGGCCGCCGAGGCCGCCGACCGACTCCGCGACCGCGGGGTCGAGAGCGTCCTGCTGACCCTCGGCAGCGCGGGAGCGGTCCTGATCGGCCCCGACGGCGCCTTCGCCGCGGCTGCCCCCCGGATCACGGCCCGCTCGACGGTCGGCGCGGGGGACTCCTCGCTCGCCGGCTACCTGCTCGCCGAGGTCGCCGGTGCCCCGCCGGAACAGCGGCTGGCCCAAGCCGTCGCCACCGGTGCCGCCGCCGCAGCCCTGCCCGGCAGCGACGTCCCCGCCCTCGACCACACCGACCCGGACGCCGTCACGGTCACCCGGATCGGTGCCACCGCCCCAGCCACTTCCGCCCCCGAAGCCAACCCCACACCCCGAACCCCCACTGCGTCACTGCAAAGGAGCACACCATGACCGCTGCGCGAGACTCGAGTCCGGGCCTGATCAGCGTCCCCCTCGTCGGCCTCGACGAGGACCTCGGCGCCACGTCGGCGGACGTCATCCGCGTCCTCGCCGACCGCGTCGCCGCGAGCGGCCGTGCGGCATCCGGCGAGAGCCTGGCTGCCGACGCCATCAAGCGCGAGGCATCGGTCGGCACCGGCGTCCCCGGTGGCATCGCCATCCCGCACGCCCGATCGGCCTCGGTCACCGAGCCCACGCTGGCGATGTCGCGCCTGGCCCGGAAGGTGCCGTTCGGTGCCCCGGACGGCGACGCCGACCTGGTCTTCATGATCGCCGTGCCCGAGGGCGCCGACAAGGACCACCTGACGGTGCTCTCCACCCTGGCCCGCGCGCTCATCCGCGACGACTTCACCGCCGCACTGCGCGCCGCGAAGACGCAGCAGGAGATCGTCGACCTGGTCGACCGCGAGGTGACCGGTGAGGTCGCCGACGCCGGCGTGACGGGCGCACCCCGAGCCTCCAACCCGGCCGCGTCGGCCACGGCGCCCGCCGCCGGCCGCAAGGTCATCGTCGGCGTCACCGCCTGTCCCACCGGCATCGCGCACACCTACATGGCTGCCGACGCCCTCGTCGCCGCCGCCCAGCGCGCCGGCGCCGAGATGCACGTCGAGACGCAGGGGTCCTCGCAGGTCGAGCCCCTCGACCCCGCGCTCATCGCCCGGGCCGACGCCGTGGTGTTCGCGGTCGACGTCGACGTGCGCGACCGCTCCCGTTTCGCCGGCAAGCCGCTCGTCTCCGGGCCGGTGAAGCGCGGCGTGGACGAGCCCGACGCGATGATCGCCGAGGCCCTCCGCGCCGCCGAGGACCCGAACGCCGCCCGCGTCTCCGGCTCCGCCGCCGAGGCCGGCACCAGCACCGCGTCGAACGAGCACTTCGGGCAGTCCCTCAAGCGCTGGCTGCTGACCGGTGTGTCGTACATGATCCCGTTCGTCGCCGGCGGTGGCCTGCTCATCGCGCTCGGGTTCCTGCTCGCCGGGTACGGCATCGCGCTGACGCACGGCGACTCCGGGCAGAACAACGCCGTCTACACGCTGACGAACTACACGCTGTTGAACCTGCCGCCGGAGGGCCTGGCGTACTACCTGGGCGCCGCCGCGTTCCAGATTGGCGGGATCTCGCTCGGCTTCCTGGTCGCAGCGCTCGCCGGGTACATCGCCTACGCCATGGCCGACCGTCCGGGCATCGCGCCCGGGTTCGTCGCCGGCTCGATCGCCGTCTTCATGAACGCCGGGTTCCTCGGCGGTCTCGTCGGTGGCCTCATCGCCGGTGCCGCCGCGTACTGGATCGGGCGCATCCCGGTCTGGCGCTGGCTGCGCGGCCTGATGCCCGTCGTGATCATCCCGCTCTTCGCGTCGATCATCGCGTCGGGGCTGCTGCTCCTGGTGCTCGGCGGCCCGATCGCGTGGCTCATGACGCAGCTCACCGCCTGGCTGAACTCGCTCAACGGTGCCTCGGCGGTCCTGCTCGGCATCATCCTCGGCCTGATGATGGCGTTCGACCTCGGTGGTCCGGTCAACAAGGTCGCCTACGCGTTCGCGGTCGCCGGCCTGGGTGCCGGGTCCGCCAGCAACGTCGTGCCGTTCGAGATCATGGCCGCGGTGATGGCCGCCGGCATGGTCCCGCCGCTGGCCCTGGCGCTGGCCTCGACCGTGCTCTACCGCAAGGGCTTCACGAAGCCCGAGCGGGAGAACGGCAAGGCCGCGTGGCTGCTCGGAGCGTCGTTCATCTCCGAGGGCGCGATCCCGTTCGCCGCGGCCGACCCGCTGCGGGTGATCCCGGCGTCGATGATCGGTGCCGCGGTCACGGGTGCGATCTCGATGGGTGCCGGCGTGACCTCGCGGGCGCCGCACGGTGGGATCTTCGTGTTCTTCGCGATCGGGAACATCGGGATGTTCATCGTGGCGATCCTGGCCGGCATGGTCGTGTCCGCGCTGGTGCTCGTCGGGCTGAAGAAGTGGGTGCGTCGGGCTCCTGCGGCTGACGCGGTCGCTGCGGAGCAGGCGGCCGTGGCCGGCGAGACGGTCGGGCAGCGCGCGCCGGTGGCGGCGTAGCGGTCCAGGTGGCGGACGTCACCCCGTGACGGACGGGAGGCCCG
>NZ_MJGI01000022.1:171078-182339 GCF_001864835.1 Curtobacterium sp. MCBA15_001
CGGGCCTCCCGTCCGTCTGTGGTCGGGACTGCGTGCCCGCGAGGTGAGACGAAACGCCGCTCACGTACGCCGAGGTCGCAGCAACCACCGCCTCCGGCGCGTGGGAGCGGCAGCTTCCGCGACCTCGGCGCAAGTGAGTGGCGTGTTGTGGGACGTCGGCGGGACGGGACCGGGCGGGACGGGACCGGGCGGGACTGGGCGGGACGGGACGTGACCGGTCAGCCCGCGATGTTCGCGGTCACCGCGTCGATGTAGGCGGCACGGTCCTCGCGCGATGCGGGCCGTCCCGGCACCCCCGGCCGCTCCTGCCACGGGAACGGGCCGGTCTCGTGGCGGTACTCGACGCCCATCGCCTGGAGCCGTGCGAGGTGTTCCACGAGCCGTCCGCGGAAGTCGTCGAGGTCACGCGGACCGGCGACGTCGGCGGACCAGAGCGCCTCGGACAGGGCAGCGACACGGGGGAAGAGCTGGTAGTCGAGCTTCCGGACGTCGTCCACGTGCTCGGTCCACATGTTGCCCTGCCCGCCGATGACGTGCGCCCGCTCGGCGTCGGTCAGGTCCTCGGGGACCGGGTCGAACCGGAACACGTCGTCGACGCCGAGCACGATCGAGACCGGGATCGGCTCGTTCGGCAGGTCGCTCTGCCGGTAGTCCAGGTAGACCTGGTCGTCCGGCGTCGAGATGACGTCGTGCCCCCGCCGGGCCGCCGTCGTCGCACCGCGGAGCCCACGCCAGGACACGACCGTCGCCGAGGGGGCGAGCGTGCCGCCCTCGAGGATCTCGTCCCACCCGAACGCCCGTCGTCCCCGCGACTCGATGTGCGCCGCGAGCTGCCCGATGATCCACGCCTGCAGCTGCTCCGCGTCGGCGAGGCCCAGCGACCGGATCCGCTCCTGCGTGCGGGGGTCGGACTCCCACTGCACCTTCGGGCACTCGTCCCCGCCGAGACCGATGTACGCGCTCGGGAACAGGGCGATGACCTCGTCGAAGACGTCCCGGAAGAAGTCGATCGTGCTGTCCTCGGCGTTCAGGACGTCGTCGGCGATGCCCCACTCCGTCCAGACCTCGACCGGGCGGTCCGGGTGCACCCCGAGCGACGGGTAGGCGGCCAGCGCCGCACGCACGTGTCCGGGCGTCTCGATCTCCGGGACGACGGTGACGAAGCGGTCGGCGGCGTAGGCGATGACCTCGCGCAGGTCGTCCTGCGTGTAGTACCCGCCGTGCGGCCGACCGTCGAAGGACTGCGGGCGCTGGACACCGTCGTCGCCGAGCACGTGCGCGCCGACCTGCGACTCCCGACGCCACGACCCGACCTCGGTCAGGCGCGGGTACTTCTGGATCTCGATGCGCCAGCCCTGGTCGTCGGTCAGGTGGAAGTGCAGGGTGTTGATGCGGTGCGCCGCGAGCTGGTCGATCACGCGCAGGACCTCGGCGGTGGTGCGGAAGTGCCGGACGACGTCGAGCATCACGCCGCGCCAGGCGAAGGCGGGGGCGTCCTCGACCGTCTGCGCGGGGACGGTCCACGGCCCGGTCCCCACCCGGCCCGAGCGGTACACGTCGGCCGGCAGCAGCTGGAGGAGCGCCTGGACGCCGTAGAACACCCCGGCAGCAGCCCCGCCGGTCACCTGGACGCCCTCCGGCGTCACGACGAGACGGAACGCCTCGGTCACGGACCCGCCCGGCCCGGCGGGCAGCCCCTCGGGGGCGACGCGCAGGCTGATCGTGTCGGGGGCCGTGGGGGCTGCGTCGTCCGCGGCGTCGCGCACGGGCAGGCCCGTCGAGCCCCGCAGCGTCTGCTGCAGGTACAGTCGAACGGACTCGCTCGCGGCGTCGGCGGCGATGCGGGTCGACGGGGTGATCTCGAACGCGCCGACACCGGGTGTCGACAGGCGCGGGCGGGGGATGAGCATGTCGGCGTCCACCATTCCTCAATGATCTTTCGTAATGTGGAGGCTATGGCCGTGACCGAGACGCTGTCAACGATCCCGAGCGGGGTCGTCGGGAGCTCCCCGGCGACGCTGCGGCTCATCAACTCGCGGGCCATCCTCGACGAGCTGTTCCGCGGTGACGGGGTCTCCTCGACGGTGACCGAGCTGGGTCGTCGGGTCGGGCTCTCGCGTCCGACGGTCGAGGCCGCGCTCGCCGACCTGGTCGCCGAGGGCTGGGTGCGCGAAGCCGAGGCGATCGCGACGCCGAACAAGGCCGGTCGCCGCGCGAAGCGGTTCCGCGCGGACGCCTCGGCGGGGTCGGTGCTCGGGGTGGACCTCGGGCTGCACGGCATCGTCGGGGTGCTCGCTGACCTGCGCGGCGAGCAGATCGCCCGCGTCGACGAGGTCTACCCGAACCTGGCCTCGGCGGAGCAGGCGTGGACGAGCGTGCAGGAGGTGGTCCGACGCCTGACGCCGGCCGCCGGGGCGGGCCGGGTCCTCGCCGCCACGTTCGGAGTCCCTGCTGTGGTCGACCGGAGCGGCGCGATCGACTACACGATCGCGGTGCCGGAGTGGGTCGAGCGCCGGGTGCCCGGCCGCATCCAGGACCTCTTCCCGACCGCGACGACGTTCTTCGACAACGACGCCAAGCTCGCCGCAACGGCCGAGACCATGTGGGGTGGCCTCCGTGGGGTCCGCGATGCGCTCTACCTGGTCATGGGTCGGCAGATCGGTGCGGCGTTCCTGGTCGACGGGTCGCTCGCGCGCGGCGCGCACGGTGCGGCAGGCGAGGTGGGCGGCCTGGCCTCGACGGGCTGGCCGGCAGCACCCGCCCGACTGGAGGCCCGCATCCCGTCCGACATGGACCTCGAGTCCGTCATGGCGGCGGCCGGGGTCGGCGACACGGCTGCCCAGGACGTCGTCCGTGCGCTCGCCGCGGACGTCGCGGTCGGCGTCGCACAGCTGGTCGCGACGCTCGACCCCGAGGTCGTCGTCGTCGGGGGCGAGGTCCTGCCCGCGGCGCCGGTCTTCTGCGCCGCCCTCACCGAGGCCGTCGCGCCCCTGCTGCGCCGTCCGGTACCGATCGTGCCGTCGAGCGTCGGTCGCGACGCCGTCGCCCGAGGTGCCCTCGCGCGGTCGCTCACCCATGTCCGGTCGACGCACATGGGGCTCGGCGGCTGATCCCCAGCCGGCTCTGCGCTGCCTGTCAGGACACTCAGAGAGCATGGCCGCATGACGACTGCCCTCGCTGCCGCCGTGCCCGGGGGTGCCGTGCCCGTGGGTGCCGTGCCCACTCCGTCCGCCGCCGGGTCGGGGAGTCCGGACTCCGGGGAGATGGGCGGGCTGTCGGGGCTGGTCCTGCAGCTCATCGATGCCCTGGGCGAGTGGGGCGTCGCGCTCATGCTCTTCGTCGAGACGGTGTTCCCGCCGATCCCGTCCGAGGTGATCCTGCCGCTCGCCGGGTTCCTGGCCGGAGCCGGCCGGATGAACCTGGTGCTCGTGCTGGTGCTGGCGACGCTCGGGTCGTACCTCGGTGCGCTGGTGCTGTACTGGCTCGGCGCGGTGATCGGGTTCGAGCGGACCGTGCGGTGGCTCGGACGCCTGCCCCTGGTCGACGAGGACGACTTCCGCAAGGCGGCCGCGTGGTTCCACCGGCACGGGAAGAGCGCGGTGTTCTTCGGCCGCTTCGTCCCGATCGTCCGGAGCCTGATCTCGCTGCCGGCGGGCGCCGACCGGATGCACCTCGGCACGTTCTCGGTGTTCACGATCATCGCCAGCGGCATCTGGAACAGTGCCCTCGTGCTCCTCGGAGCCGCGTTCGGCACGCAGTACGACAAGGTCGAGCAGTACACCGAGTGGATCGACCGCGTGCTCTACCTGGCGATCGCCGCCGTCGTCGTCACCTTCGTCGTCCGCCGGGTCCGCCGCTCCCGCGCGGCCCGCTCGGAGCGTGTGGGAGCAGCCGACCGGACGTGATCAGGCCTTGGTCAGCGCGGACTCCTTGTGCGCGGCCTTGTTGCCGGACTTCTCCGACTCGATGATCCAGTAGGGGTCGTCGTCGGTCGGCTTGAAGTGCTGCCCGTCGAACGTGAAGTCCTTCGTCTTCTTCTCGACCAGCTTGCCGGTCGTCTTCCCCTGCGAGGTGTTCCAGTGGACCTCGTCGCCCTTCGACAGCGCCATCGGTCGTCCTTCCGTCGTGGTGTGTGGCGTGGATGGTAGACCCCGATGCATCCGCATGAACGCAGGGATGTACCCCTCGTCACGATGTCGTAACGCGTCGGGACTTCCGGCCGTGGGACGCGTACCGTTGCCTCCGAGCAAACAAGCGAGGACCGCTCGCTGTCACCGCTCCCGACGGATCGACGAACCTGATGACCCTGGTGGACAACGCCCGCACCGAGACGGTGCTCGCCGGGCGTTACCGGCTGTCCCGGCTCATCGGCACGGGCGGCATGGGATCGGTCTACGAAGCCCGTGACGAGCACACGTACCGGTTGGTCGCGGTGAAGCTGTTCGCGACGCCGCAGACCATGACGACCGCCGACCGTGTTCGTCAGGAGCGCGAGATCCGCCTGCTCAGCATGCTCTCGCACCCGGGCCTGATCCCGCTCTACGACGCCGGCACCCACGAGTTCCCCGACGGGCCGCACCGGTTCATCGTGATGGAGCTCATCGCGGACGCCACCCTGCTGCGTCGACTGGCCGACGGCCCGCTGCACAACTACGAGGCAGCCGACCTCGGCGCACAGCTCGCCGACGCCCTGGCCTACGTGCACTCCCGCGGGATCGTGCACCGCGACGTCAAGCCGGCCAACATCCTGATCAGCGACGAGGGCTCGTCCGGGTTCGCCCGGACGGTCAAGCTCACCGACTTCGGCGTCGCGCACTTCGTCGACGGCTCGCGCCTGACCAACGACGGCACGATCATCGGAACGGCCGCGTACCTGAGCCCCGAGCAGGTCGCCGGGGAACCGATCAGCTACGCCACGGACGTGTACTCGCTCGGTCTGGTGCTGCTCGAGGTGCTGACCGGCAAGCAGGAGTACTCCGGCACCCTGGTCGAGGCCGCGCTCGCCCGTCTGCGCCGCAGCCCCGAGATCCCCGAGTCGGTCGGACCCGACTGGCGGGACCTGCTCCTGCGCATGACCGACCGCGACCCGGCACGTCGGCCCACCGCCGTCGCCGTCGCCAACGCGCTGCGCGGCGGGTCCACCCAGATCACCGGTCCGGTGCCGCTCGGTCCCGACCGCACGAAGCACAAGCGCGACCACAAGATGCACCGCGCGGCCCACCGGCACGCGCGACGTGGCACCTTCGAGGCCGTGAACCGGTGGCGCCGACGGAACACCGTTGCGGGCTCGTTCATCGTCGGTGGGGTCCTCCTCGCCTGCGTGCTGAGCTACATCGCGGGCACGCTCCACTGATCCGCTGACGGGCCCCCGCAGGTCGGTGGTTTCGTGCAGGATGGGGAGCATGACCGACCAGCGCTGGATCAAGATCTGCGGCCTGTCGACGCCCGACACCGTGGACGTCGCCGTCGACGCGGGTGCCGACGCGGTCGGGTTCGTCTTCGCCGCGGGCAGCCCCCGCACGGTGACGGCCGACCTGGCGAAGGAGCTCGTCGAGCGCGTGCCGGACGGCATCGACGCCGTCGGTGTCTTCCGTGACCAGGAGATCGACGAGATCGTCGGGATCGCCTCGGCGGTGGGGCTCACCACCCTGCAGCTGCACGGGGGCGAGTCCGCGACCGACTTCGCCCGCGCACGCGACGCCGGCTTCTTCACGATCCGGGCGCTCGCGGCGCAGGACTACCTGCGCGAGACCCCGGACGAGCGGGCCGCGTTCGACCACGACCTGCTGCTCCTCGACGCGGCCGAGCCGGGCAGCGGGCGCCTGATCGACCCCGCCACGATGGACGGTGCGATCGACGAAGCCTGGATCCTGGCCGGGGGGCTGACGCCGGCGAACGTCGTGGCCGCGGTCGGTGCGCTCGACCCCGACGGCGTTGACGTCTCGAGCGGGGTCGAGTCCGAGCGCGGCGTCAAGGACGCGGCGAAGATCCGGGCGTTCGTCGAGGCGGTCCGCAGCATCCCCTGAACGACCGCATCCCCTGAACGACCGCATCCCCTGAACGACCGCATCCCCTGAGGCCTGCACCGGGCCTCCTGGCTGCGCAGCCGCGCCGGTCAGGCGGAGGCGACCCGCAGCGTCGGGATGAGTTCCGTCAGGAACGCGTCGGTGTCCTCCCAGCCCTCCACCGCGTGGCAGGGAACGCCGAGGGCCTTGACGGGGTAGTCGTTGCCCTCGGGGTCGAGCCGGTCGCCGACGAACAGCATGTCGTCGAGCGCGATGCCGGTGATCTCGGCCAGGCGCTGCATGCCGTAGGCCTTGTCGATGCCCTTGCGGGTGATGTCGACGCTGGTCGAGCCGCCGGACCGGACCTCGAGGTCGGGGAGCTCGGCCTGCACACGGCGGCGCAGGTCGTCCTTCTTGGCGCCGGTCGGGTCCCAGGCCTTCTTGACGTCGACAGGCGCGCGCTGCCCCAGGGCGGAGAAAGTGATCTGCGACCCCCGGTCCTCCAGGATCGGGCCCCACGTCTCGGACTCCCAGTAGCCGGCGTCCTTCGCGACGGCCTCGACCGCTGCCAGGGCACGGGCCTTCTGGTCGTCGGTCAGGTCCTCGGCGTACTGCAGGGCCCAGTCGTCGCCGGCCCACCGGTAGTACCGCGTGCCGCAGGTGGGCAGCAGGTGCAGGTCGTCGAGGGTGAGGCCGTCGCGGTGCCGCAGCGGTGTGACCAGCTGCTGCTCGAACTGCGCGAAGTTCCCGCCGGAGATGACCGCCACCGGCACCGTCTCGAGCAGGGCCGCGAAGGTCTCGAGCATGCGGGGGTCGAGGGAGGACTTCGAGGGGGCGAGGGTGTCGTCCAGATCGAAGGCGACGAGGCGTGGTGCGGTCATGGCGCCGATCCTCTCACGGTGACCGGGACCGGCCGGGCCCGCTACGCGATGTGTGCGGGAACCCGATCGCGGGCGTACGTGATCTCCGTGTAGCCGTGCGGCGCGGCGTTGCCGTCGGCGTCGAGGTTCACGAACACCACCTCGTCGATCGCCAGGATCGTGCGGTGGGTGAACAGGTTCCGCGCCTCGGCGCGCATCGTCAGCGACGTGCGGCCGAAGCGGGTGGCGACCAGGCCGATCTCGACGATGTCGCCTTCCTTCGCCGAGGACACGAACTCGATCTCCGACATGTACTTCGTCACGACCTTGCCGTTGCCGAGCTGGATGATCGCGTAGACGGCGGCTTCTTCGTCGATCCAGCGGAGGAGGCTCCCGCCGAACAGCGTGCCGTTCGCGTTCAGGTCCTCCGGGCGGACCCACTTGCGCGTGTAGAAGTTCATCTCGGGGCCGGGCTGCGTCATGTCACGACATGATACGCGGCCAACACGATCCGGTCTCGCTGTCCGCGATCGCCAGTCCGGTCGGACGACGCCGCGCTACTCCTTGACGAGGACGACCTCGTCGAGCGGGATCCGGGTGCGCGGGGCGACCTCGCGCTCGGCGGCCTTCTCGTCGAGCTGCGTCGGGTCGGCCACGGTGCCGATCGCGGTCACCGTGTACGGCAGGAAACGCTCGGGCAGGTCGAACGCGGCACGCAGGCCCTGGGCGTCGATCCCCGCCATCTGGTGCACGTGCAGGCCCTCGGCGTGCGCCTGGACCGTCAGCGCGGACAACGACTGGCCGAGGTCGTACTGCGCGAAGGAACGCTCGTCGCCGTCCTCGCTCACGGTCTCGAGGACGCCCACGACGAGAGCGCTCGCGCGGAACGCCCAGGCGGCGTTGAAGCCGAGCAGGTTGTCGTTGATCTTCCGGAACGTCTCGGTGCCCCGGCGACCGGCGACGAAGCGGCGCGGCTGCAGGTTCATGGCGGACGGTGCCCAGCGAGCGGCCTCGAGCACGGCGTCGAGCTGCGCATCGGTCATCGTCGCCGACTCGTCGTACGAGCGCGGGCTCCAGCGCTCCTCGAGCAGGGGGACGAGCGGCTGGCTCGAGTCGGTGGAACGGGAGAGGGTCGTCTCGGTCGTCATGGTGCGTGCAACGGTACGGTCTGCTCCGGCATTTCCGACCTGAACGACGTCACATGTCGCGCATCGCGTGGCAACAGCGTCGCGCCCGTCGCTCGTGGATGCCAGGATGGGACCGATGGGTGGCGTGCTGATCGGATTCGCGATCATCGGCGCGATCATCGCGGCCGGGTACGGCGTCGGTCGCGCCGGGCTGCTCGGCCCGCACGCCCAGTTCGTGATGAGCCGGCTGGCGTTCTTCGTGCTCATGCCGTGCCTGCTGTTCCACACGATCGCCACGGCCGACATCGCCTCGCTGGTGTCGCCGATGCTCTGGGTCTCGCTGCTCAGTGCCGTGACGGTCGCGATCGGCACCGCCGCCGTGTTCCGGCTGGTGCTCCGGCGGTCCGTGACCGTGACGACCGTAGGGGCGCTCGCAGCCAGCTACGTCAACGCGAACAACATCGGACTGCCCGTCGCCGTCTACGTGCTCGGGCAGGCGACCGCCGTCGTGCCCGTCATCCTGCTGCAGCTCGTCGTGATGGCGCCGATCGCCCTGACCGTGCTCGATGCCGCGACGGCGTCCGGCGGCGGGTGGAAGCGGCGGGTCGTCGGTCCGGTGACGAACCCGCTGATCATCGCGTCGCTGCTCGGGCTGCTGTGCTCGGCGTTCCGGATCGAGCTGCCGGTGCCCGTGCTCGAGCCCTTCGCGTTGGTCGGGGCCGCCGCGGTGCCGATCGTGCTGCTGTCGTTCGGGATGAGCCTGCACGGTGCCGCCCCGCTGCGTGACCCGGCGATCCGCACGGACGTCATCCTGGCGTCGGCGGTGAAGCTCGTGGTGATGCCGGCCGTGGCGTTCGTGCTCGCGCGGTTCGTGTTCGGGCTCGGGGACCAGCAGGTGTTCGTGCTCACGACGCTCGGAGCGTTGCCGGCGGCGCAGAACGTGTTCAACTACGCCCAGCGGTACGGGGCCGCCGTGCCCGTGGCCCGCGACGTGGTGCTCATCTCGACGCTCGGGGCCGTCCCCGTCCTGGTCGCGATCGCCGCGCTGCTGCACCCGTAGGCAGGCGGTGGCGGGCGGGCCGGCGGGCGGGTCTGCGGGCGGGTCGGCGTCCGGCGACGAGCCGCCGCCACGAAGTCGGGCAACACGCCGCCGCCGTGTCGCCGAGGTCGCGCAGAGCGCCGCGCACGAGGCGTCGGAGCGGCGTAGTCAGCGACCTCGGCGGACGCGAGCGGCGTGTCGTGCGACCGCAACGTGCGGTCGGACGGGAACGCGCGTGGGGTGGACCGGACCGCAGACGGACGGGAGGCCCGTGGCGGCCCTGCCACGGGCCTCCCGTCCGGCGATGCGCACCGTGGAGTCGCGCAACCCGCCGTCGGAGCGCAGCCAAGGTCGCACCATGCGCCGCTGCGGCGGCCGGCGGGTGGCAGGTTCCGCGACCTGGGCGGAGGTGAGCGGAGGGTTGTGCGACGTCGAGAACGTGGCGGGCGCAGTGCGCCGCGGGTCGACGCGGCGGCGTCAGAAGATCATCGGGCGGTCGTCGTCCAGGGAGGTGTCCAGGTCGAGGTCGACCACGACGGGGACGTGGTCGCTCGGGGCGTCGCCCTTGCGCTCGTCCCGGTGGATGGACCCACCCGTGACGACGTCGGCGAAGCCCTGCGACCCCATCACGAAGTCGATGCGCATGCCCTCGTTGCGCGGGAACCGCAGCTGCTTGTAGTCCCAGTACGTGTAGCCGTCGGGGACGATCGGACGGACGACGTCCTGCAGGCCGCGCTCCTCGAAGGTGCGGAAGGCCGCGCGCTCCGGCTCACTGACGTGCGTCGCGCCCTCGAAGACGCGCATGTCCCAGACGTCCTGGTCGAGCGGCGCGACGTTCCAGTCGCCCATCAGCGCGAGCTTCAGGTCGGGGTCCGCCTGCAGCCACTCGGTCGTGCGGTCGGCCAGCTGCGCGAGCCAGTCGAGCTTGTAGGTGTAGTGCGGGTCGCCGACCTCGCGGCCGTTGGGGACGTAGAGGCTCCACAATCGGACGTCGTCCACGGTGACCCCGATGGCACGGGCCTCGACGGGCAGGTCCGGGCCCTCGTGGCCCTTGAGGAACCCGGGCTGGCCGGGGAAGTCCCGCGTGACGTCCTCCATCGGCAGGCGACTGGCGAAGGCGACGCCGTTCCACTGGTTCAGGCCGTGGGCCTCGACGTGGTACCCAGCGGCCTCGAAGGCCTCGACCGGGAACTGCTCGGGCTTGCACTTGATCTCCTGCATGCCGAGCACGTCGACGTCCTGCCGGACCAACCAGTCGACGACCCGGCCGACTCGGGTGCGGACGGAGTTCACGTTCCAGGTCGCGACGCGCATGGCATCGAACCTACCGGTGCGGCCTGACACGACTCGCCGCCCGGCACCGCGGTGCGCGCGCCGGGCGTCGGGCGGGATGGTGTTGGCTGGCCGCATGTCCGCGAAGAGCGCGATCCCCGGTGCCGACGACGTCGTCGAGGTGCCGGCGCCGATCGCGCGCCTGGCCTCCGGGCGGCCCCTGGTTCCGGTCTGGGTCAACGAGATCGGCGGGAAGACCTTCCGCGTCGGCGGTGACGGCAGCGCCGACACGGCCGAGGAGTACCTGAAGTGGGTCCCGCGGCCGTACACCGTGTGGGTCGACGCCGAGGCCGAACGCCTGCGCTGGGCGGGACGATGGACGCGGGTGCCCGAGGTGCTGGGCCACGGGATCGACGACGCCGGTGCCTGGCTGCACACGCGCGCCTTGCCGGGTTCGAGCGCCGTCGAGCCCCGGTGGAAGGCCGACCCGCAGACCGCGGTGGTGGCCATCGCCGAGGGGCTCCGCGCGCTGCACGACACGTTGCCGGTCGACGCGTGCCCGTTCGACTGGTCGGACGACCTGCGGCTCGACCGGGCCCGCGCTGCCGGGGTCGACGTCGACCACCTCGGGCCGGCACCGGCGACGGACCTGCTGGTCGTGTGTCACGGCGACGCCTGTTCGCCGAACACGCTCATCGGCGAGGACGGCCGGTGGGACGGGCACGTGGACCTGGGCTCGCTGGGGGTCGCGGACCGCTGGGCGGACATCGCCGTGGCGACGATGGCGCTCGGGTGGAACTACGGGCCCGGGTGGGACGCGGTGTTCCACGAGGCGTACGGGATCCCGGTCGACCAGGAGCGCACCGACTGGTACCGGGCGCTGTGGAACTGCAGCGTCGACGAGCGGGACGTGCCCGACGAGCGGGACGTGCCCGGCAGGCGGGACGTGCCCGGCGGG
>NZ_MJGI01000022.1:183069-190731 GCF_001864835.1 Curtobacterium sp. MCBA15_001
GCGGGACGTGCCCGGCGGGCTGTCGGGTTAGAAGCCCACGCCCCGCGCCGCCATGAACGACACCGGGTTGGTGGTGCCGCCGCCGACGTGGGTCTCGTAGTGCAGGTGGCACCCCGTCGAGTTGCCGGTCGACCCGACGAGCGCGACGAGCGTGCCCGCAGCGACCCGCTGCCCCTTCGTGACGCGGAACCCGCCGCTGACGATGTGCCCGTAGGCGCTCTTGACCCCGCCGCCGTGGTCGATCCGCACGTAGTTGCCGTACCCGCCGTACCACCCGACGTAGTCGACCGTGCCGGCCGACGCCGCGACGATCGCCGACGAGCATGCGCTGCCCAGGTCGATGCCGTCGTGGACGGTCACGACACCGGTGATCGGGTGCACGCGGGAGCCGTAGCCACTGGTGATGCGGCCACCGGCGGGACGGACCCATCCGGCACCACCGCCGGAACCGACTGCACCGCCACCGCCACCGCCACCGGAGCTGCCGCCCCGGGAGGGCGCCGCCGCAGCGGCACGGGCTGCCGCAGCCGCTGCCTCGGCCCGCGCGCGTTCTTCCTCGGCCTTGCGCTTGGCTTCACCCTCGGCGAACTCGGCCTCGGTCCGCAGACGGCCCGACTTGAGCGTCGCGAGCTGTGCCTCGAGCCGTGCCTTGTTGTCCTGCTGCTCGTCGTAGGCGGCCTGGGCACGGTCGGACGCGGCCTGCGCCTCGGCCATGCGTTCCTCGGCTGCTGCGGCGAGGGTGGCGAGTTCGGTGGCTGCGCGGTCGGCCTGGCCGGACAGCGCCCGGGCGACTGCGGCGTCGGCACTGGCGACGGCTTCGACACGCTCGGCCTGTTCGGAGAGCTTGCTCAGCGCGCCGAGGTCGTACAGCAGGTCGCGGGCGTCGTCCCCGCCGGTGAGCACGCTCGAGGTGACGTCCGAACCGCCCGAGCGCGCCATCTGCGCCGCGAACTGCCCGGCCTGCGCGGCGCTCGCGGCAGCGGTCTCGGCGTGGGCGTCGGCTTCGGTGCGCAGTCGCTGTTCCTTCTCCGCCGCGCGCTGGGACTTGCGCTGTGCATCGGCGTACTCGTTGCCGCGGGCCTCGGCCTGGGCGACGGCGGCGTCCGACTTGGCAGCCAGGTCGCCGATCAGGGTCTCGATGCCGGTGATCTGCGCGTTCTTCTGGGACTCCTGCCCGCGGGCGGCGAGGACGTCGTCCCACGAGGGGTACCCGGCCGCCTGAGCGGGCGGAGCGTCGAGCACGAGGGCCCCGGCCAGCGCCACGAGCGACAGTCCGGCGACGGCGAAGCGGACCGCGTGGCGTGCGGGCACGCGGACGCGCTGGGGCTGGTGAGGCGCAGCAGAACGAGACATCACCCGCGAGCCTATACAGACGCACAGGATCTCCGCGACGTCGACGCACCACCTGTGGACAACTCGCTGCCGCGACACACCCCTCAGAAGCCGCGTTCGCGTCGGACCTCGGCGGCGCTGTCGACCACCTGCTTCCGCAGCGTCGTGGCGCCGGCCGTCCCCGCGTAGTCCCAGATGTCGAAGCCGGTGCAGTGCGTGACCGAGGTCGGCGCGCCCAGCTGGTCCTCGACCGAGGTCGGCCAGACGTCGCCGGAGCCCACCACGACGAAGCTCGGGTCGGCTCGGCGGTAGGAGCCGAGGTCGACGAGCCACGGGTACACCTGGAACGAGTCGCGCACCTGGAGCATCCGGACGTTCGTCGAGGCGTACGTCGCCAGGGGGCGCACGGTCCAGAACTGGCCGACACCGACCACGTCGCGGCCCTCGGCCCAGCGGTCCAGGCACGCCGCGGGGGCGTACGACGCGGTCTGCACCGTCTGGATCGTGCTCGGCGTCACCGCGACCCCGGCCGCCAGCACGGCTGCGGCGCCGAGTGCCAGGCCGACCCGGATGCCCCGCGCGGGCCGGTACACGCGGGTCTGGCGGACGGCGACCCGGACGAGCTCGCACACGGCGATCAGCGCCAGCAGCGGAGCCACCACGATCGGCTCGAGGTAGCGCGGGGTGTCCGACCCGGCGACCACGACCCCGAGGGACACGGCGACGATGGTGACGACGGGCAGCGCCGATGCGACGAGCACCGTGCGCGACGCTCCCGCACGCCATGCCCACACCGTGCCGCCGACCGACAGCAGCACGCCGACCAGCATGAGCACGAGTCCGGCGTCACCGGCGACGGTGCCGGAGCGGACGTCGGTGAGCGAGGCGAAGAACCCGAGGGTCGACAGGGCGAGTTCGGGATGGACGTACGTCGACGGGTCGAGCGAGACGAACGGCCGGAGCGGGATCCGCACCAGGTACCCCACGACCGCGCCCACGACGACCGTGCCCGACAGGAAGAGCGCCGGTCGCCACGGCACGCGCCGCGCCAGCGCCAGGAGCACGAGCGTGACGACGACCGGCGCTCCGGACCACGGCACGTAGAGCGGGTTCGACGCCGTGGTGCACGTCGCGACGAGTCCGAGCACCACCAGCACCGGCACCGACGGGTGGCCGGTCCGCACCGCACGCAGCACGAGCACCGCCGTCGCCAGGAGGGCCAGCACCACCCCGTAGTAGTACGTCGTCGTGAGCAGCAGGGACGCCAGTTCGAGCGAGGTCGCCGACGCGCTCGACTCGGTCAACACCAGCAGTGTCAGGAAGGCCAGTGCGATCGCCGACACCGCGATCCGTGCCGGGCGTGCGGCGGACGGCATCAGCTCGTTCGCGACGGCCCGCAGCAGGGCGTACACCCCGAGCAGCACGAGGACCCCGTTGAGCGCGAGCGCCTGCTGCGGCGTCGCCGTCACGAGGGAACAGACCAGGTACACCGGCAGCTCGGGGAAGAAGAACAGCGCCGGGGACATCGCCCACTCGAACGGCTCGCCCGCCTGCATCGACCGCATCACCAGCGGCAGCAGGACCGAGTCGCCGTCGTACCAGAGCAGGGACACCCGCGCGGTGGCGATGACGTGCCGCAGGGCGATGACCGCCAGGGCGAGCGCCACGAGGGTGCCGACGGCCTCGTGCCCGAGGGCTCGGAGACGGGCGGCACGCATGACCGGGAGCGTACCCACGGCCCCTCGGACCCCGCCGATGAGCGGCTGCGAGGCGGACCGGCTACCCTTGAACGCTGTGACGGACGCGCGCGAGCAGTTGATCGACCACATCACGGCTGAGGCCGTGTTCCACGGTGACTTCACGCTGACCAGTGGCAAGAAGGCGACATACTACATCGACCTCCGCAAGGTCAGCCTCGACCACCGCGTCGCGCCGCTGATCGGACAGGTCATGACCGAGCTGGTCGACCAGGTCGAGGGCGTCGTCGCGGTCGGCGGCCTCACGATGGGCGCGGACCCGATCGCCGCCGCGGTCCTGCACCAGTCCGCCGCCCAGGGCAAGGCCTACGACGCCTTCGTGGTCCGCAAGGAGCCGAAGGACCACGGCCGTGGCAAGCAGGTCGAGGGCCCGGACCTGCGTGGCAAGCGCGTCGTCGTCCTCGAGGACACCTCCACCACCGGCGGGTCGCCGCTCAAGGCCGCCGAGGCGCTCGAGCGCGAGGGTGCGATCGTCGCGGCCGTCGCCGTGGTCGTCGACCGCGACACCGGCGCCAAGGAGAAGATCGAGGCAGCGGGGTACCCGTACTTCGCGGCCATCGGGCTGGCTGATCTGGGGCTGTCCGCGTGACCCCGGAGCGTCCGGACGACGCGCGCGAGCCCGACCAGGCCGACGGACCCGACACGGGGACCGACGGCCAGGAGGCTCCGGGCACGTCCGCCCCGGACGCTCGCTTCCCCGGTCTCCGCAGTGCCGCCGACATCTTCGGTGCGCCCCGCACCGCCGACGAGTGGCCCTCGCGTCGCGAGCGACGCGAGGCCGAGCGCGCCGCCGCCGAGACCGGCCAGCCGCTGCCGGAACCGTTCGAGCCGCCGGCTCCCGCCGCACCTGCCGCCCCGGCGACGCCCGCGGCCCCGGCCACGCCGGTCGCGCCCGAGCCGCCGGTCGCCCTCGACGACGAGTCCACGCAGGCGATCTCGATGCCCGAGGAACTCGCCCGGCCGTCCCAGCCCTCCCAGCCGGCGTCCGACCCCGACCGCTCCCTGCTGAGCAGCCGCATCCCGGCCGCTGCCCCGGTGCCGCCGACGACCAACGCGCCGCACCCCAGCGCGATCCAACTGCCCTCGGCGATGGCGCACCGCGACCAGCGCGCGGCCGAGACCCGCGCGATCGAGGACGAGCGCCGGCGCACCGACCCCCGCGGGCAGGGACGCGACGACGTGGACTGGCTCGGCCGGGCCACGGGTGCGCCGCTCGTCGGCGCCGGCCTCGGCGAGGTCCCGGAGCCCACGGGTCCGGTCGCGCAGCCGCTCGGCGTCCCGAACGCCCTGCCGACGAGCGACGAGCCGCCGAGCTTCACTGACCTGCTCCGCATCCCCGGGGACGACCGTGCCGACAAGCCGTTCGACTGGGCCGTGCACGACGACGCCACGGGCGAGGTCCCGACCGCCCTGACCTCGGCCTCGTTCGACACCACCACGCTCGGCACCGGCTCGTGGGCGCTGTCCTCCGACCAGGAAGCCGACGAGGACGACGACGTCGTGTCCGGCGAGATCCCGATCCCCCCGGTCGCGGCGGCGGCGGTGGCTGCTGCTGCCCCGACGCCCGCGGCCACTCCGACCCCGGACTCCCAGCCGACCCCGGACGCCCAGCCGACCCTGGACGCCCAGCCGACCACCGACCCGGTCCGCCGCGACGTCCCGAGCGACAGTGGCAGCTGGTCCCTGGCCGACGAGGCCGTCCGGACGGGCGAGACCCCGTGGTGGGCGGCCTCCGACGCCGCGACCGCCACCCCGATCGACGCCCCCGCGCCCGCAGCCGACGCACCGACCCAGAGCGCACCGGCGGCCCCCACGCCGCCGTCGCTCATCGAGCCGACCCGAGGCCCAGCCGTCACGCCGGCCCCCGCCCCGGCCGCCGGCCGCCTGCCCGAGGACGACCTGGACCAGTCCGAGTGGCACGGCCGCGAGACCAGCGACACGAGCGCCATCAAGGACCTGTTCGGCACCGAGGCCGTCGACCAGCTCGGCGCGACCGACTACGACCCGCACGACACGGGCACACGCATGATGCCGGCCGCCGTCGCCCCGACCCCGGCCCGCCCGAGCGCCGTGCCCGCCCAGGCGCAGCGCGGCACCGGAGCCGTCCCACCGGCGGCCGACAGCGGCAACTTCATCAACCGTGGCTTCGCCCGACTGCGCGTCGAGGGCAAGCGCGGCAAGCAGCTGCTCTTCGGCGGCGCGGTCGTCATCATCCTCCTGATGCTCGTCGCGGTGTTCGCCCTGACCGCGTGGATCCGCGGGAACGACATCGACGAACAGCTCACGCCGACGAAGTCGCCCGCGGCCGCCTCGGCCTCGGCCTCGGTGCGGACGACCGTCTCGCCCGAGCCGCAGGCCGCGTCCGCGCCGGCCTCCGCCCCGACCATCACCTTCAGCACCACCCTCGCCGCACCCGGCGAGCACCCCTGGTACGAACTGGCGGGTGGCGAGTGCATGAGCCCGTTCACCGACGCGTGGGCCGACGACTTCAGCGTCGTCGACTGCGGCACCGCGCACGCCGCCCAGCTCACCCGTCGCGGAGCCATCGAGTCGGACGCGTTCCCCGGTGTCGCCGAGGTCAAGCAGATCGCCACCGAGCAGTGCCAGTCACCGGACGCCGTCGACACGTCGGCCGCCGCGCCCTACGGCGACGTCCAGGTGCAGAGCGTCTACCCGCCGGACGAGGCGTCCTGGAACCAGGGCGACCGGTTCTGGTCCTGCTTCGTCACGCGCTCCGGCGGCGGCACGATGACCGGTTCGCTGGCACCGTCGGCCTGACCCGGCACCAGCCAGCCAGCCACAGACAGACGGGAGGCTCCCCACCGGACCGGTGGGGAGCCTCCCGTCTGTCTCCGGGCCGATCAGGCCGTGGCCGGGACCCGGCCAGACACGTCGGTGAGCGTCGCGAGCTCGTCCTCGGTGAGCTGGAGGTCCGCCGATGCCAGCAGCGCGGGCAGCTGCTCGGTGTTGCGAGCGGACGCGATCGGTGCGACCACGTCGGGCTGTGCCTGCAGCCAGGCCAGCGCGACCGAGGCGATCTCGGCGTCGTGCGCGGTGGCGATGGTGTCGAGCGCGTCCACGACGGCGAGGCCCGCGTCGGTGAAGTACCCGGCGACCTGGCCCTCGCGGTCCTTGCCCGCGAAGTCGTCCTTCGTCCGGTACTTGCCGGTCAGGAAGCCCGCTGCCAGGGCGAAGTACGGCACGACGCCCAGGCCGTGCTCGTGGGCGAGGGGCGCGATGTCCGACTCGTAGGGCTGGCGGGTGACCAGGTTGTAGTGCGGCTGGATCGCGACCGGCTTCGCCAGACCGTGTTCGTCAGCGATGCGGATCCACTCGGCGGCGCGCTCCTTCGAGTAGTTCGAGATCGCCGTGTACCGCACCAGCCCCTCCTGGACGAGCTGGTCGAACGCGCGGACCGTCTCCTCGAGCGGGGTGTCCTGGTCGTCGAAGTGGGCGTAGTACAGGTCGATCCGGTCGGTGCCGAGGCGCTGCAGGCTGGCACGGGCGGCCTTCGCGACGGTGTCGGCGGAGAGGCCCTTGAAGTCGGGGTGCTGCGAGCCCTTCGTGGCGATCACGACGTCGTCACGCTTGCCGGACTTCGCGAGCCACGAGCCGATGACGGTCTCGGACTCGCCGCCGGTGTTGCCGTCGGCCCAGGCGGAGTAGACGTCGGCGGTGTCGATGAAGTCGCCGCCTGCTGCGGTGTAGGCATCGAGGACCTGGTGCGAGGTCGACTCGTCGGCGGTCCACCCGAAGACGTTGCCGCCGAGGGCGAGCGGGAAGACGTGCAGGTCACTGGTTCCGATGCGGGGCATCCGAGGTCCTTTCGTCGCGGTACTGGTCGATGTCCACGCTAGGCCGCTCGCCTTGACAAGGCCGTGGTGTCGGGGTGGGCTGTGGGGGACATGCCGACGCTGACCTCGTACCTCGCTGACCCTCGTCCCGCCGTCCGACTGCGTGCGGTGATGGCCGCCGGGACCTCGCCGTCCGTCGACGACCTCGAGCTGCTCGTCGAGCAGTGTGCCGTGGAACCCGACCTGCAGGTGCGCGAGATGCTGACCTGGGCACTGATCCGGTTGCCCGCCGCGGTCGTCGTGCCCCGGCTGCTGCGCGAGCTCGACCGGCCCGAGGCCCAGGCCCGCAGCCAGGCGCTGCACACGCTGTCGAAGACGCACGAGACGGCCGTGTACCCGCAGGTCGTCGCGCTGCTCGGGGACGACGACCCCGGCGTGGTGCGGACCGCGTGGCGTGCGGCCGTGGTGCTCGTGCCGTCAGGGTCGGAGGAGTCGCTGGCGCGGATGCTCGCCGTGCAGCTCGGGCAGGGGGACCGCGAGACGCAGCTCGCACTCAGTCGGGCGCTCGTCGGGCTCGGTGCGGGGGTCGTCTCGCCCGTGCTGGCCGGGGCGGCGTCGCACCGGTCGGAGGCCGTCCGCGCGCACGCGAGCGCGACCGAGGAACTGCTGCGAGACCCGGACGCCGGGTCGGCACTCGCGCTCGAGCGGGCGCGGCGCGAGGTCGCGCTCGGGCGGACGCGGGCCGCGAAGGGCTGAGCGCGCGCGGGCGCCGTGCGGGC
>NZ_MJGI01000023.1:0-10953 GCF_001864835.1 Curtobacterium sp. MCBA15_001
ACCGCGCCTCCCGTCCGACGCACCCACGTGCACTGCCCGCCCCCCAAGGCCGGTCAGGTCACGCGAGCGCGTCGCAGCTTCAGCCCCAGACCTGCTGCTCGATCGCCTTCAACAGCCCGTTGGTCGGGGCGTTCGTCTGCGTGATCCCGATGTAGGTGCCGCCCTTGATGAAGAAGGTCGACGTGGTGTCCCTCGGGCCGGTGCCCTCCGGCACCGCCGAAGCACAGCGGTGGCCGCCGTCCTGCGGCACACAGGCCCAGCCGTCGTCGGTCGTCGGTACCCACTCCGGGTCCGTTGTCCCGAACCCGATCGAGATGTTGCTGCCGTCGCCCTGCGGGTCCAGCCAGACGCAGAACATCCCCGGGACCGGGTCGTCGGTGTCCGTCCCCCAGGGGGACCCGGCCGGGTCCTGCAGCGGGAGGTCACCGAACAGGCGGTCGTACTCGGACGCCGGGACCACCGACCGGCAGTCGGTCGGGATCCGGCCGGCCGATGCCGTGGCGGACGGCGTCGGGGTGCTGGTCGGTTCGTTCACGACGGGCGCCGAGGACGGTGTCGGGGTCCCCGAGGGCTGGGCCGGCGCGGCGGACGGTGCCGGCGCAGGGGCTGCCGCGAAGGGCTGCGGGATCATGCCGAGTGCGACACCGCCGCTGGTGGCACCGAGCCCGAGGACCGCGATGACGCCGATGACGATCCCGGCGCGGCGTCCGCGGCGTCGGGGCTGTGGCCGGGGTTCGGCGGCGCGGGTGAGCACGGTCCGCTTCATCGTGACGAGCATCTGCTCGAGGTCGTCTCCGGTGGGAGGTTCAGTGTTCATCGTGCGTCACCGCCTTCTTGAGTCGCGCGCGGGACCGGGAGACCCGCTGGGTGACCGCACCGACGCTCAGTCCGAGCATCGCCGCGGCTTCGGCGTAGGAGTGCCCGTCGAGCAGGCAGAGTTCGCAGATCCGACGGTCGGTCGGGGGGAGTGCTGCGATCGCGTCACGGACCCAGCGGAGCCGTTCGCGGGCGTCGTCGGCGTCGGTGGGCGCGGCGAGTTCGGCGGGGAGCTCGTCGCCGGCGTTCTTCTGGATGCGCCGCGCCTGGTTGCGGGCGTGGTTGCGGCAGACGACCAGCAGCCACGGCAGCAGTGCACCGGTGGGCAGGTCGATCGTCCCGGCCTTCTGCCAGAGCGTCAGGAGGGTGTCCTGCACCAGCTCCTCGACGTCCTGCCGGCTGCCCGCCAGTGCCCAGGCGTACCGGGTCAGGGTCGGTGCGAACCGGTCGAACGCCGTCGCCAGCGCGCCCCTGTCGTCCAGTGCCATGCGCCGCACGAGTGCGGCGTCGTCGTCATCGGGTGTCACGGATTCCCCCTCTCACCCCAGAAGTGTCGGGCGAGGATGAGTCCTGACACACCGTGACCGATCTGTGACCAACGGGTGTCGTCGAGGGTCAGGTCCGGCCCCGGTTGCGCCGACGGATCTCCTTCGGCGCGCGACCGGCCTGGAAGGAGCGCGCGGGGTCGACGACGAAGCCCTGGCGCAGGGCCTCGCGGCCGATGAGCATCCGGAAACCCATCTGGTCGCGGTTGCTCAGCGTGACCTCGGCCAGCACCGTCGTGCCGGCGAGCTCGATCTCGGTCAGCACGACGATCCGCTCCTGGGTGTGCCCCGACGAACTCCGGACGACACGACGGTCGTGCACCGCGCACTCGACGGTCGTGGGGTCGGCGTCGGACTCCTGCCACGGGTGCACCGAGAACCGGACCCGGTCGCCCGGCAGTTCCTCGAGGTCGAACGCGTGCAGCGCCGACGTCCGTGCACCGGTGTCCAGCTTGACCTTGATCCACGGGATGTCGAGGCCGGGCAGCGCCGCCCACTCCCGCCATCCGGCGACGACCGGCGTGCGCGGGGGGCGCTTCGGACCGTCGGACATGTGCCCATCCTGGCAGGAGATGTGCCGATCCTGTCAGAGGACGGGCGCGCTGCCCCATCCGTCTGCCAGCATGGAGCGTCGCCGTCGCCACCCCTCGATCCGCGGAGCATCCCGATGAAACTCGCCATCCTGTCGCGCGCCCCGCAGGCGTACTCGACCGAGCGGCTCCGGACCGCCGCACTCGACCGCGGGCACGAGGTCAAGGTCCTCAACACCCTGCGCTTCGCCATCGACCTGACCGGGGACGCCCCCGACCTGCAGTACCGGGGCAAGCTCATCTCCGACTACGACGCGGTCCTGCCCCGGATCGGCAACTCGATCACGTACTACGGCACCGCCGTGGTGCGGCAGTTCGAGCAGATGGACGTCTACACGCCGAACACCGCCAACGGCATCACGAACTCGCGCGACAAGCTCCGCGCGAACCAGATCCTGTCCCGCCACGACATCGGCATGCCCGCGACCACGTTCGTCGCCGGCCGGGGTGACGTCCGCGGCGCGATCGAACGGGTCGGGGGAGCGCCCGTCGTGATCAAGCTGCTCGAGGGCACGCAGGGCATCGGCGTGATCCTGGCACCCGAGGCCAAGGTCGCCGAGTCGATCGTCGAGACGCTGCACTCCACCAAGCAGAACGTGCTCATCCAGAGCTTCATCTCGGAGAGCCGCGGCAAGGACATCCGCGCGCTCGTCGTCGGCGACCGAGTGGTGGCCGCGATGCGCCGCAGCGCCTCGGGCGACGAGTTCCGGTCGAACGTGCACCGGGGTGGGACGGTCGAGGCCGTGACCCTGACGCCCGAGTACGAAGAGGCAGCGGTCCGCTCGGCGCAGATCATGGGGCTGCGGGTGGCCGGCGTGGACATGCTCGAGGGCAACGACGGGCCGCTGGTGATGGAGGTCAACTCGTCGCCGGGGCTCGAGGGCATCGAGCGTGCCACCGGCCTGGACATCGCCGGCGCGGTCATCGACTTCATCGCGAACCAGGTCGCGTTCCCGGAGATCGACGTCCGCCAGCGTCTGTCGGTGTCGACCGGCTACGGCGTCGCCGAACTGCTCGTCCACACGAACGCGGACCTGGTCGGGAAGACCATCAAGGAGTCCGGGCTCTGGGACCGCGACATCACGGTGCTCACCCTGCACCGGGGCTCCAGCGTCATCCCGAACCCGCGCAGCGGTGTCGCGCTCGAACCGGGGGACCGGCTGCTGTGCTTCGGCAAGCTCGAGGAGATGCGCTCGATGATCCCGGAACGGCGCAAGCGTCGCGCCAAGCTCCGCAAGCTGCCGAAGGAGCACCTGCTCGAGGCGTGAAGCCGGCCCACGTCGTCAGCAGTCCGGGACCCGGATGTCCGCCTCGTTGCCGATGTCGATCAGGTTCACGGTCTCGCCGTCCAGGGCCAGGCCGAACGTCATCGGCCCGGCTGCGCCGTCCGTCTCCCAGAACGACCACTCCGCTGTCGCCCCCGGGTCCACGGGGTGGATGCCCGGGTACACCGAGCGGAGCTCGGTCAGGGTCGATCCCAGTGTCACTCCCTGTGCAGTGCGTGGGCTGTCGGGTCGCAGCACCGGGGCGTCGTCCGAGGGCGCCGTGGGCAGGAGGCGCACCGCGCGGATGACCCCGTCCACGTCGGCGCGGACCTCGACGGAGTCGGTCCCGTCGAGCTTCCACGTGCCGGAGATCATGGCGGGGCAGGGCTCGTGCTCGGACGCCACGCGGCCACCGTCGTGGAGCACGGCGGTCTCGGCGTCGAACTGGCCGCCGAGCGCGATCGGACCGAGTTCGTTGCCGGAGATCGTCCACGTCGACGGGTCGTCGAGCGCGAACGGCCGGCGGGTCGAGGTGGGCGTCAGGGCGGGCTCCGGGGTCTCCTGCACCGGTGCTGCCGCCGGGGTGCTCGGTGCGGCGGACGGGGTGCGGCTCGGCGCTGCGGTCGGCGCGGGTGCCGCGGCGAACGGCTGCGGGATCATCCCGAGCGCGACCCCACCGCCCGTGGCGCCGAGCCCGAGCACCGCGATCACGCCGATGACGATGCCGGCACGACGGCCACGGCGTCGACGCTGTGGACGTGCTTCGGCGGCGCGCGTGAGCACCGTCTGCTTCATCGCAACGAGCATCTGTGCGAGCTCGTCGCCGGAGGGAGGTTCAGTGTTCATCGTGCGTCACCGCCTTCGTGCGTCGTGCGCGGGACCGGTCGCCCCGCTGGGTGCGGCCGTCCGCGGAGCGCTCCGTCCGTCGTGCCTGGTCACGCGCGCGGTCGCGGCACACCACGAGCAACCACGGCAGCAGTGCGGACGTCGCCGGGTCGATCGTCGCGGCCTGCTGCCAGAGCGTCAGGAACGTGTCCTGCACGATCTCCTCGACGTCCTGACGACTGGCGGCCACGGCCCACGCAGAGCGGACCAGGGTCGGTGCGAACCGGTCGAACGCGTCGGCCAGCGCCGCGCGGTCCCCGTTCGCGAGCCGACGCAACAGTGCTGCGTCGGCTCCGGTGTCGTCATCCACGGATCCCCCTCCCACCCCAGAAGTGTCCGGCGACGCGCGATCCTGACACGCGGGGTGTGACCTCGGCGTGTCGCGCGGCCACGGCAGTGCAGGATCGAGGCGTGAACCAACTCCCCGAGGTCCTCCGGTCGCCGCTGCACGTCGCACCGATGGCGGGCGGCCCCTCGACCCCCGCGCTCGTGGTCGCCGCAGCCCGCTCCGCCCAGTTCGGCTTCCTGGCCGCCGGGTACCGCACCGCCGAGGAACTGGCGTCCGAGGTCGCCGAGGTCCGCACGGCGACGGACCGCTTCGGCGTCAACCTGTTCGTGCCGAACCCGGTGCCGATCAGCGACGTCGACTACGACCGGTACCGCGCGTCCCTCGGCGTCCCCGACCTGCCCGACAAGCGCGAGGACGACGACGCCTGGGCCGACAAGCTCGCACTGCTGCTCGAGGACCCGGTGCCGGTGGTGTCGTTCACGTTCGGGCTGCCGTCGGCGCAGACGGTCGCGGACCTGCGGAGCCGAGGCACGGTGACGGTGCAGTCCGTGACGAACCCGGTCGACGCTCGCGCCGCTGCCGAGCGGGGGGTCGACGTGCTCGTGGTCCAGGGCGAGGCTGCGGGCGGGCACTCGGCGGTCCTCGACCCCGAGCAGCCGCCCGTCTGGGCGCCGTTGCCGGACCTGGTGCGCGCCGTCACGGCGCAGGTGGACCTGCCCGTGGTCGCCGCGGGTGGCATCGGCAGCGCGGACGACGTCGAGGCCGCCCGGCTCGCGGGTGCCGGTGCGGTGATGATCGGCACGCTCGTGCTCCGGACGGACGAGGCCGGCACCGGCACGACCCACCGCGAGGCCCTCGTCGACCCGGTCTTCGACCGCACCGCCCTCACCCGTGCCTTCACCGGCCGCCCGGCACGCGCGCTGGTCAACCGCTTCGTCCGCGAGCACGAGGACGCACCGCTCGGCTACCCGGCGCTGCACCACCTGACGCGGCCGATCCGTACGGCGGCCGCCGTCGACGGCGATCCGCACGCGCTGCACCTGTGGGCCGGTCGGTCCTGGCGCGCCGCGTCGGACGGTCCGGTCGCGGACGTCCTGGAGGCCCTGCTCACGTAGCCGACGTCGCTCACCAGACCCGGGCCTCCCGACCGGGGCGGGCGTCCGGCGCCCGTTCTCCACAGGCTGACGGTGCTGTGCGCGCTGCGGCGCGCGCAGCACTACGCTCGGATGCGGCCCGCGTCGCAGTGTTGCGGAGGTCCGCGGACCGCATCGCACGTAGCGTTCAGGAGGACCCCAGTGACCGAAACCGCCCCCGTCGACCCCACGACCACCGAAGCCTGGAAGACCCTCGTCGGCATCGCCGACGGGTTCTCGCCGGACCTGCGCGGCTGGTTCGACAGCGATCCCGGCCGTGCCGAGCAGTACACCTTCCAGGCCGGTGACCTGACCGTCGACCTGTCGAAGGGCCTCGTCACCCCGGAGATCCTCGCCGCGCTGCTGCAGCTGGCCGAGGACACCGGCGTCGCCGCGCGGTACCAGGCGATGATCGCGGGCGAGCACGTCAACCCGACCGAGGACCGCGCCGTGCTGCACACCGCGCTCCGACGTCCCGCGGGCGCCACCCCGTCCCTCGTCGTCGACGGCCAGGACGTCGACGCCGACGTGCAGGCCACGCTGGAGAAGGTCTACGCGTTCGCTGACAAGGTCCGCTCGGGTGCGTGGAAGGGCGTCACCGGCAAGCGCATCGAGACCGTCGTGAACATCGGCATCGGTGGCTCGGACCTCGGCCCGGTCATGGTCTACGAAGCCCTCAAGCCCTACGTCCAGGCCGGCATCGAAGCCCGCTTCGTGTCGAACATCGACCCGTCGGACATCTACGAGAAGACCGCGGACCTCGACCCCGAGACCACGCTCTTCATCGTCGCGTCGAAGACCTTCGGCACGCTCGAGACCCTGACGAACGCCCGTCTGGCCCGCCAGTGGCTCTGGGAGCGGCTGTCGCTCACGGACGCGACCGACGACGCGAAGAACGACGCCGTCGCCAAGCACTTCGTCGCCGTGTCGACCGCGCTCGACAAGGTCGCCGCGTTCGGCATCGACCCCGAGAACGCGTTCGGGTTCTGGGACTGGGTGGGCGGTCGCTACTCGGTCGACTCGGCCATCGGCACCTCGGTGGTCATCGCGATCGGAAAGGACAACTGGCAGGACTTCCTCGCCGGGTTCCACACGATCGACGAGCACATGCGCACCACCCCGCTCGCGCAGAACGTCCCCGTCCTGATGGGTCTGCTCAACGTCTGGTACTCGAACTTCCTCGGTGCCCAGAGCCACGCCGTGCTGCCGTACACGCAGTACCTGCACCGCTTCGCCGCGTACCTGCAGCAGCTCACGATGGAGTCGAACGGCAAGCGCGTCCGCTGGGACGGCACCCCCGTCACGACGGACACCGGCGAGGTCTTCTGGGGTGAGCCCGGCACGAACGGTCAGCACGCGTTCTACCAGCTCATCCACCAGGGCACGCGCCTGATCCCGGCGGACTTCATCGCCGTCGCCAACCCGGCCCGTCCGCTCAAGGACGAGACCGGCGACGGCAAGGCGGTCGAGCCCGGCCAGGACGTCCACAACCTGTTCCTGGCGAACTTCTTCGCCCAGACCAAGGCGCTGGCGTTCGGCAAGACCGCTGACGAGGTCCGCGCAGAGGGCACCACCGACGAGGCCATCGTCGCGGCACGCACGTTCACGGGCAACAAGCCGTCGACGTCGATCCTGGCGCCGGCGCTGACCCCGAGCGTCGTCGGCCAGCTCATCGCGCTGTACGAGCACATCGTCTTCACCGAGGGCACCATCTGGGGCATCGACTCGTTCGACCAGTGGGGCGTGGAGCTCGGCAAGCAGCTCGCGCTGCAGATCGCACCCGCGGTCGACGGCAATGCGGACGCTCTCGCGACGCAGGACTCCTCGACGAAGGCGCTCATCGCGAAGTACCTCGAGCTGCGGAAGTAGCTCGCCCGCACTGCGTGCCGATGCCCCGTCGACCTCGGCCGGCGGGGCATCGTCCACATTGTTGCACATCCAGGATTTGTGTATCAGTGCTCGTGTGACTACCGTCACGGGGTGCCTCCCCCCAGAACTCTTCCTGTCCTCCGCCGCCGAGCGCTCTTCGGAGCGGGCTTTGCTGCGACAGCACTCGCGCTGCTCCCCGAAGCGCTGTCGTCGTCATCCGCATCGGCAGCCGTCGGCGGACCGCTGCCGACAGGTCCGTCACGCTCCCTCGTGTTCGGCGTCTCCGGTCATGACCCGCAGATCGACGGGCACGCCTACCCGGCCACGAGAGCCCGCGCCCAGTTGGAGCTCGCTGCGTCGATCGGCATGCAGAGCTACCGGGTCGACTGGCGGATCCCCACCGCCGACCCGAGCGTCGTCGACTGGTCGTGGTACGACGACATCGTCGAGGCCGCTGAGCACTGGTCGATGTCCCTCTTCGCCGTGCTCGCGCCGCCGGAGGGTCAGGCGATGCCGTGGTACCGCGATCGTGTCGCTGCGCTCGTCGACCGGTACGCCGGTCGGATCGCCACCTTCCAGCTGGAGAACGAGCGCGACAACGTGGCGATCCTCGGCCCGCAGCTCGACGGGTCGCAGGTCGAGCACTTCGATCGTGATCGGTACCGGGCGGTCCGGGACCGCATGGCTGCGATCAACGCCGGCGTCCGGGACGGCGACCCCACAGCGCGGACGGCGGTCACGATCGCGTGGAAGCACACCGGGTTCGTGCAGATGCTCAACGACGACGGTCTCGACCACGACGTCAACACCCTCAACTGGTACGGCGACGCGGACGACCTGCTCCAGGTCCTCGACGTCCTGCGGCAGTTCCCCCAGCGAGAACTCGCCCTCACCGAGCTGAACAGTTCGGGTGGTGCCCAGGGCGGGATCGCGCAGGCGGAGGAGCTGCAGACCGATCGCCTCCGGACGTTGCTCACGGCGATCGTCGCGCACGCGCCGGCGGAACTCCGGTCCGTGTACTTCTACGAGTTGCTCGACCAGCCGACCGCCGAGGACGCCGAAGCGCACTATGGACTGTTCCAGGTCCTCCCCGACGGCCGGTGGGGCCGGCGCAAGCCGGCCACGGACCTGATCGCCGAGTTCGCCGCGCGCCGGTGACGCCGGCCGCGCGCCCGGCGGCGCAGTTCGCGTTTGCCCAACCGGAGGCAGTCCGCACCGTGTGATCACACGGTGCGGACTGCTTCTGCTTGTGCAAACGGTGGAACGACGGTCAGCGCCGGATCGGGTCGAGGTTGAGCGAGGTGCCCTCGTACAGGTACTGCTGCTGGCCGTACACCCGCATGTCGTGGTTCAGCCAGATGACGGCCTCGACCGAGATGCCGAAGCGGGCGGCGACGTCCCCGATCTGGTCGTCGGGCGCGATCGTGTAGGACCGCGGCGCCCCGGCGGTCGTGGTGGCGGACACCGAGCCGGTCGCGCCCGGTCGTGCGCCGGCGTCGACCGGGTGCACGTTCGTCGTCCGCGCCGGCACCGACCACCGCACGGGGTCCACCGCGAGCACCTTGCCGTTGGCGATCTCCACCGGTAGGGACGGGTCGCTCGTCGCGTCCGAGTAGGTCACGATCGCGCCGAGCCACGACGGGTCGTACGACGAGTTCGTCAGCGGCGAAGCGGTCCCGGTGGGCGTGGTCGTCGGGCCGCCGAGCGTGGCGTTCCCGACGCCCTTGTACGTGATGCCGTCGCCGACCGACGGTGCCGTGTCGACCAGCATGACCCCGACGGGCACGGGCAGCGTCGAGGTGAACCCGGAGTAGTCGATCGTGTAGGACTCGCCCGAGGCGACGACCCGGTAGTGGAAGTGGATGCTGCCCTTCGGCGAGGCGACGTCGCCCTCGCTGAGCACGGTGCCGTCCGGGATCGTCGAGATGGTCGGCGCGGGCAGTGCGGCCTGGGACGGCTCGGCCGTCGGCGGACGGGGCGAGGCCGACTCGCGCAGGCGCTCCGCCTCGGCGTCGGGCCCGGCCGTCGCCGACGCGGACGGCGAGGCGGACGGGGTCGCGGACGCCGACCTGCTCGGTGCCGGCAGGTCTCCGGTGCCGCCACGCAGCAACGAACAGCCGGACAGCCCCACCGCTGCTGTGACGACCAGTCCGATCGCGATGCCTCTGCGCACAGTTCCCCCTCGGATCGGCAGCGTACCGGAGGATCCGTCAGGCCCACAGCGCCGCAATCGGACTGTGTCCGACGGCCCATCGCCGTCGCCCAGGCGGGGTCCGGGCGCACCGCGGAGCGTCGCACAGCGCATCTGGATCGCGCATCCAGGACGGATGCGGAAGTATGTGTCGGTGACGATCATGACGGAACGGCCGGTCGACCAGGCGACGAGCAGCGAACCCGAGCGCCCCGGCAACGCGACGGCCAAGCACGACAACGTCGCTCTGCTGTCGGTCGCGACGACCGTGGCCGAGCGCGTGACGACCTCTGCCGACATCGAGGAGAAGCTCCGCGGCGTCCTCCGCCGACTCCGCCTGCCGATGGGCCTGCTCGAGCGCGTGGCCGGGGTCAAGGAGCGTCGAAACTGGGGCGAGGGGCAGTCCTTCCAGGATGCCGCCATCGACGCCGGACGCCGGGCGATGGCCGAGGCGGGCATCCGCCCCGAGGACGTCGGCCTGCTCATCAACACCTCCGTCACCCGGCCGCACCTCGAGCCCAGTGTCGCCGTGCGGCTGCACCACGGCCTGGGACTGCCGTCGTCGGCGATCAACTTCGACATCGCGAACGCCTGCCTGGGGTTCGTCAACGCCATGAGCGTCGCCGCGGGCATGATCGACTCCGGCCAGATCAAGTACGCGCTCGTCGTCGACGGCGAGGACGCGGACCAGGTGCAGCTCAACACGATCGAGCGCCTGAACCAGGGCGGCCGGAACCGCAAGGACTTCATGAGCGAGTTCGCCAGCCTGACGCTCGGCTCCGGCGCGGCCGCAGCCGTGCTCGGCCCGGCGGACATGCACCCGGGCGGACACCGGATCGTCGGCGGCGTCACCCGCGCGGCGACGCAGTGGTACGACCTGTGCGTCGGCAGCGTGGACGGGATGTTCACCGACGCCAAGATGCTGCTCAAGGGCGGCATGGAGCTCGTCGTCGCCGCCTGGAACGAGGCCCGCTCGCACTTCGACTGGGCCGACATGGACCGCTACGTCCTGCACCAGGTCTCCGACGTGCACACCAACGCGTTCGTCGAGGCCATCGGGGTGCCGCGCGACAAGGTCCCCACCACGTACGAGCGGTTCGGCAACGTCGGCCCGGCGTCCATCCCGATCACCCTGGCCGACGAGGCCGCCAACGGGCGGATCCGTCCCGGCGACCGGGTGTTCCTGGGCGGCGTCGGCTCCGGCATCAACACGGCGATGATGGAACTCCGCTGGTGAGATCCGGGCTGCCCCGCGTGGCCGCGAGCACCGCTCCGGCCACGCAGCCCTCCGGCCTGCCCGGGCTCGACCCCGCATGGTCGCGTCTGGTCACCGTGCCCGCCTGGTCGGCTGGACGCACGGGACGCACGGG
>NZ_MJGI01000023.1:11672-89595 GCF_001864835.1 Curtobacterium sp. MCBA15_001
GACGCACGGGACGCACGGGAGGCACGGATCGCGTCGAGCGGACCTGGCACCTCCTCGACACGGCCGGGTCCCTGGCCGCGCTCGGCGTGGAACCGGTCGGCACGCTGCTGTGCGTGCACGGCAACCCGACGTGGTCGTACCTGTGGCGCTCGGTGCTGCGCACCTCGCTCGAGGTCGCTGCCGCCGGCGGCCCCGCGTGGCGCGTCGTCGCCGTCGACCAGCTCGACATGGGTTTCTCGGAGCGCACCGAGGCCGCCCGGAGGCTCGCCCAGCGCGTCGCCGACCTGGGTGCCCTGACCGACGAACTCGGCCTGTCGGGACCCGTGGTGACCCTCGGGCACGACTGGGGCGGTGTGGTGTCGCTCGGCTGGGCCGTCGACCACCCCGACCTCGTGGTGGGCGTCGCGACGTGCAACACCGCCGTGCACCAGCCCGACGACGCCCCGATCCCGGCACCCCTGCGCCTTGCGCTCCGGCCGCAACTGCTCGGTCGCGCCACCGTCGTGACGCCCGCGTTCCTCGAGACGACGCTGGCGATCGCACACCCGAAGCTCGACCGACCCGTGGCCGACGCCTTCCGCGCGCCGTACCGCGGTGCCGCCCGCCGTGGGGGCATCGGCGGCTTCGTCGCGGACATCCCCGTCGACGGCGACCACGCGTCCGCGCCCGAGCTCGAGCGGATCTCCTCGGGGGTCGCTGCGCTCGACGTCCCGGCACTGCTGATGTGGGGCCCGCGCGACCCGGTGTTCCTCGAGCGCTACCTGGACGACCTCACCACCCGCCTGCCGCACGCCGACGTCCACCGGTTCGAGGGCGCCGGGCACCTGCTGCCCGAGGACGCCGACGTCGCCGGGACGGTCCTGGACTGGCTGGGCGACCGCCTGCCGGACGGCCACGCGCCTGCCGGGGCCGAGCTGGGCCTCCCGTCCGCACCGGCCGTGGCGACGGACGCGAGCCGCCCGCTCTGGGCCGCACTCGACGACCTCCGCGACTCCGACGAGCCGGCCCTCGTCGAGATGGCGGCACCGGGCGGCACCCGCACGATCAGCTGGCGGCTGCTGGCCCGACGGATCGACGAGGTCGCCGCGGGCCTGGTCGACGTCGGCGTGCGCCCGGGCGACCGTGTCTCCCTGCTCGTGACGCCGGGCGCCGACCTGACCGCGGCGCTCTACGCCAGCATCCGCGTCGGCGCGACCGTGGTCGTGGCGGACGCGGGTCTCGGGCTCCGCGGCCTCACGCGAGCCGTCCGGGGCGCGCGTCCGGACTGGGTCATCGGTGCGCTGCCGGGACTGGCCGCGGCGCGCGCCCTCGGTTGGCCGGGCCGTCGGATCGCGACGCTCGCGCTGCCCGCTCCCGCACGGGCGGCGCTCCGTGTCGAGCACACGCTGGCCTCCGTCGCCCGGCGAGGAGCGCGACGGCTCGCCGAGGGTGCCGCGCTGCCGGCCGTCCCGGGTCCGGAAACCCCGGCCGCGGTCCTGTTCACGTCCGGGTCGACCGGTCCGGCGAAGGGCGTCGTGTACACGCACGGCCAGCTCGGCGCCGTCCGTGACGTGCTCGCGGCGCAGTACGACATCGGCGTCGGCACGGGACTGGTCGCCGGGTTCGCACCGTTCGCGCTGCTCGGCCCGGCGCTCGGAGCCCGCTCTGTGGCGCCCGACATGGACGTCACCGCACCCCGCACGCTCACCGCGGGTGCGGTGGCGGACGCGGTCGTCGCGGCGGACGCCACCGTCGTCTTCCTGTCGCCGGCCGCGCTGGCGAACGTGGTGCGGACGGCTTTGGACCTGACCGCGGGCGACCGGCAGGCACTGGGGCGGGTCCGCCTGTTCCTGTCCGCGGGGGCGCCGGTCTCGGCGTCGTTGCTCGCGCGGGCGACCGAGCTCATGCCGAACGCCTCGGCGCACACGCCCTACGGCATGACCGAGGGGCTCCTCATGACCGACGTCGACCTGACGACGGTCCTCGCTGCGGCCCCGGGTTCGTCGGACGTGGGCGGGGTCTGCGTCGGCCGGCCCGCTGCCGGCGTCGACGTCCGCATCGCGCCGCTGTCGCCGTCCGGGGAGCCATCGGGTGCGCTGACCACCGAGGCCGACGTGACCGGCGAGGTCGTCGTCGCGGCACCCCACGTGCGCGAGCGGTACGACCGGCTCTGGCGCACCGACCGGGCATCCCGGCGAGGGGTGACCGACCCGCGTGGGCACCGCACGGGCGACGTCGGGCACCTGGACGCCGACGGACGGCTCTGGGTCGAGGGGCGCCTGCAGCACGTCCTGACCACCCCGGACGGGGTCGTCACCCCGGTGGGGCCGGAGCAGCGCATCGAGCGGCTGCCCGGCGTCGGCCGGGTCGGCGTGACCGGGATCGGCCCCGCCGGCACCCAGCAGGTCGTCGTCGTGCTCGAGTCCCTGCCCGCGGTGCGTCGACCGGTCCTCGCGCCGTCGGCCCTGGCCGCCGCGGTCCGCGGTGCGGCGGGCGTGCCCGTCGCTGCTGTGCTCGTGGTGCCCGTGCTGCCCACCGACGTCCGCCACAACTCCAAGGTCGACCGTGCCCGACTGTCACGGTGGGCGACCGCCGTGCTCGCCGGGGGACGGATGACCCGCCCGTGAGCGATCCGGACGTGCCCGTGGGCAGGCGCGTGCTCGTCACGGGGGCGAGCGGTTTCCTCGGGCGGGCCGTCGCCGCGGCCGTGCGCGATGCCGGGCACGAGGTCCGCACGTTCCAGCGTCGACCGTCCGGGGTGCCCGGCGTGACCGACGTGCTCGGGACGATGACGGACGCCGACGCCGTCGCCCGTGCGGTGTCCGGCGTGCAGGCCGTCGTGCACCTCGCCGCGAAGGTCTCGCTCGCCGGCGACCCGGCCGACTTCGCCCGCGTCAACGTCGACGGCACCCGGTCGCTGCTCGCCGCCGCGCGGGGTGCCGGTGTCGACCGTTTCGTGTTCGTCTCCTCGCCCTCGGTCGCGCACACCGGGTCGTCCATCGCCGGGGAAGGGGCCACCCCGGCCGACCCCGAGCACGCCCGCGGGGACTACGCCCGGACCAAGGCCCGGGCCGAACTGCTGGCGCTGGAGGCCGACGCCCCGGGGTTCGCCGTCGTCGCCGTCCGCCCGCACCTGGTCTGGGGACCGGGTGACACCCAGCTGGTCGGGCGCATCGTCGACCGTGCGGCCCGCGGTCGACTCCCGCTGCTCGACTCCGGCGCCGCGCTCATCGACTCCTGCTACGTCGACAACGCGGCGTCCGCGATGGTCGCTGCGCTCAGCCACGCCGCCGACGACGCCGTGCACGGCAACGCCTACGTGGTGACGAACGGGGAGCCGCGGCCCGTCGCCGAACTGCTCGACGGGATCTGTCGTGCCTCGGGCGTGCCGACGCCGCGGTGGCAGGTGCCCGCCGGGGTCGCGCGCGCGGCCGGGTCCCTGGTCGAGGCCGTCTGGCGTGTGCGTCCCGGGGTGGACGAGCCGCCGATGACGCGGTTCCTCGCCGAGCAGTTGTCCACATCGCACTGGTTCGACCAGCGCCCGACCCGGCAGGACCTGCAGTGGGAGCCGGCGGTGTCGATCGACGAGGGGCTCGCTCGGCTGCGGGATGCCGCCACACCCTGACGCGACGCCGCTGCTGCGTGTCGGTCTAGTGTTGGTCGGGTGAGCGAAGAGGTCCGACCGACCCGACCGCACGGGCAGCAGCGGCGCCGTCAGATCCTCGACGTGGCTCTCGGGTTGTTCGCCGAGCGGGGGTTCACGAACGTCAGCATCGCGGACGTCGCGGGCGAGGTCGGCATCACGCCTGCCGGACTCCTGCACCACTTCGGGACGAAGAACGCGCTGCTCATCGCCGTCCTGCAGGAGCGTGAGGCGCGCAACGAGCAGGCGGATGCACGACTGCGCGACGAGGGCATGGACTGGCTCGAGACCTTCGTCGAACGGCTCGAGCACAACGAGGAGCAACCCGCCCTCGTCCAGCTGTTCGCGCTGCTGTCGGCGGAGAGCATCGCGCAGCAGCACCCGGCGCACGACTGGTTCGTGGACCGGTACCGAGCGCTCGCCGAGAAGTCCGCGCGGGAGATGACGGGTCTGCTCGACCCGGCGAAGCTCCCCGAGGGGATCACGGCGACGACGGTGAGCCAGTGGCTGGTGGGGCTTGCGGACGGCCTCCGGCTCCAGCAGTTGCTCAACCCCGGCTCGGTCGATCGTCACGAGTCGGTGCGGGCCTTCGTGCGACTCCTCGAGCCCTACCTGCGCCGCTGACTCCGGCGGGCTGGACTCGACAGCTCGTGCTGTCGAGGACTAACCTACTGAACGCTTAGTAGGTTAGTCTTGCGCAGCACCACTGCCGACGACGACAGGAGCCCCGTGTCACCGACGACCGCCCCCCGGAACACCCACCCCGCAACGGCTGTGGTCTGATGCGCGCCGTCGTCGTCCTGTTCGACAGCCTCAACCGGCGGTTCCTGCCGCCCTACGGAGCCGACTGGGTGCACGCGCCGAACTTCGCGCGTCTCGCCCGGCGGACGGTGCGCTTCGACAACTGCTACGCGGGCAGCATGCCGTGCATGCCGGCCCGCCGTGAGCTGCACACCGCACGTCCGAACTTCATGCACCGCTCCTGGGGTCCGCTCGAGCCGTTCGACGACTCCGTTCCCGAGATGCTCTCCGGGGCCGGCGTCTACACCCACCTCGTCACCGACCACCCGCACTACTGGGAGGACGGGGGAGCGACGTACCACAACCGGTTCGACACGTACGAGTTCTTCCGCGGGCAGGAGGGCGACGCGTGGAAGGGGCACGTGGCCGATCCGGCGGTGCCCGACAGCAGCAGGCGCGTCCGCCACGGCCTGTGGCGGCAGGACCTCGTCAACCGGCAGTACCTGCAGGACGAAGCCGACCATCCCCAGACCCGGACGGTGGACGCCGGGTTGGAGTTCATGGCGACGAACCGCGAAGCGGACTCCTGGATGGTCCAGATCGAGTGCTTCGACCCGCACGAGCCGTACTTCTCCCACCGCGAGTACCGCCGCCACTACCCGTCGCTCGATGCGTCCGGGTCGCAGGACAACGACTGGCCGGACTACAAGCGCGTCGACGAGCCTCCGGAGGCGGTCGAGCGCACCCGCGACGAGTACGCGGCGCTCCTGAGCATGTGCGACGCCTCGCTGGGCCGGATCCTCGACCGTTTCGACGACGAGGGGCTGTGGGAGGACACCCTGCTCATGGTCTGCACGGACCACGGGTTCCTGCTCGGCGAGCACGGCTGGTGGGGCAAGAACGCACAGCCCTGGTACGACGAGACCATCCACACGCCGCTGTTCCTCTGGGACCCGGTGTCGGGCCGGTCCGACGAGTCCCGCGACCAGCTCGTCCAGACGATCGATCTCGGCCCGACGCTCCTGGACCTGTTCGGGGTCGCGCCGACCGAGCGCATGCAGGGACGCTCGGTGCTGCCGGTGATCCGGACGGCCGCGGCGGGGCACGACACCGCGCTCTTCGGCTCGTTCGGCGGGCACGTCAACGTCACGGACGGTCGGTACGTGTACATGCGTGCCGCCTCGGGACCGGACAACGCGCCGCTCCACGAGCACACGCTGATGCCGACGCACATGAACTCGCGCTTCACACCCGACGAGCTCGAGGGCGCGGAACTCGTCCCGCCGTTCCGGTTCACCCGCGGAGTGCCGCTCCTCCGCGTCCGGGGCACGGCCTTCAGCGACGCGTCGTCGTTCGGAACCGTCCTCTTCGACCTCGAGTCGGACCCGGAGCAGGAGCACCCGGTGCTCGACGACGACCTCGAGCTCCGGATGATCGGGCTCCTGCTGGACGCCATGCGCGCGAACGAGGCGCCCCTGTCGCAGTACGCGCGCCTCGGGTTGCCCGAGACCGGTGCGGCTGACCACGCGCACCTGCTGGCTCGGACGCAGCACGACCGGTACCTCGCCGCCCTCGAACCCCTCCCCATGGCCGACGAGTTCCCGACGGACCGGGCGGGCGTCCGGACCGCGATCGCGGAGCTCCTGGCACTGCCGGAGACGCGTGCCGTCCTCGTCGACGCGGTCGGGCCGGTCGTCGAGCGGCTCGCGACGCAGACGGGGTCGTCGACGCTGCTCGACCTCGCACCCTTCACGCCGGCGCTCGCCGCCACCAGGTTGCGGGCGATCGACGCGCAGCTCGCGGCGGCGGTCCTCCCGGCGACCGAGGAACCGACCCCCGAGAGCACGGAGACCGCCGGCGCCGGGCACCGCTGACCCGCTCACCCCATCCCGTCCCACTCGGGCACCCGATCCATCCGTACAAAGGAGTACCCATGCGCACACCACGCTTCGCCCTCGTCTCGGGCGCAGTCGCCGCGACACTCGCACTCACGCTGGCGGGCTGTTCCGGCTCGGGCGGTCCGTCCGGGTCGTCGTCGTCCTCGTCAACGCTGACCCTCGCCAACGCCGTCGACATCAACTCGTTCGCCCCGGCTGACTCCCGCGACGCCTACTACGTGCAGTACTACCAGCCGGTCTACGACACCCTGCTGCAGATCGCGCCGAACGGTGACTACGAGCCGGACCTCGCCACGAAGTGGTCGTACAACGACGACAACACCGTGCTCCACCTGACGCTCCGGAAGGGTGTGGAGTTCACCGACGGGACGGCGTTCGACGGCGACGCGGTCAAGGCGAACCTCGAGGCGACGCGGGGCGGCACCGGGACCTCGAGCGCCGCGTTCCAGAACATCACGGACATCACGGTGGACTCCGCGACGAGTGTCGACATCACGCTCGGGCAGGCCGACCCCGGGATCATCCGACAGCTCGCGCTCCCCGGCGGCGCGATGGCGAGCCCGAAGGCGATCGCTGCGGGCACGCTCGCGGACGCGCCGGTCGGATCCGGGCCGTACGTCCTCGACGAGAAGAAGACGACGAAGACGGTGCAGTACACGTTCACGCGGAACGACGACTACTGGAACAAGAAGGCCTACCCGTACGACACGATCGTCATCAAGCCGATCACCGACGGCACGGCCCGCTTCAACGCCGTCCGGAGCGGGCAGGTCGACGCCGGCCCAGGTGACGCGCTGAACGCCGACCAGGCGAAGTCCTCCGGGCTCACGGTGACGCAGTCGCCCGGTCCGGGGTTCCAAGGGCTGTTCCTGTTCGACCGCGGCGGTGCGATCGCGAAGCCCCTCGCTGACGAGCGGGTGCGGAAGGCGCTCAACTACGCCATCGACCGCAAGAGCATCCTGAAGACGCTGTACGACGGCAAGGGCACCGTGACGGACCAGACGTTCAACCCGAAGTCCGACGCGTACGACGCGTCGCTCGAGGGCACGTACCCGTACAGCCCGAAGAAGGCGAAGCAGCTCCTCGCCGACGCCGGGTACGCCGACGGGTTCACCCTGACCATCCCCGAGCCGGTGTACCCGAACCTGGACCCGCTCCTCACGGCGCAGCTCGGCAAGGTGGGCATCACCGTGAAGTGGGCGCAGGTCCCGCAAGCGACGGTCAACGACGAGTACCTCTCCGGCAAGTACGCGCTCGTCTGGTACCAGCTGCAGTCCAGCGACCCCTGGCAGGCGATCAACTTCTGGGGTTCGAAGGACGCACCGTGGAACCCGCTGCACAACGAGGACCCGGAGATCTCGGCCGCCATCGAGCAGGTGCAGGCGACGTCCGGTGCCGATCAGGTCGCCGCGTTCACCGCACTCTCGAAGCTGTACGTCGACAAGGCGTGGTTCGTCCCCGCCTACTTCCCGGATGCCGTGTACTTCGCGAAGTCGAGCGTCACGGTGAAGCCGCAGGCACTGCAGATCGTGCCGTCGATCGCCAACTACGCGCCGGCGTCCTGATCCGGATGCGCACCTGTCGAACCCGTCGCGGGACGGGCGCCCTGCCCGTCCCGCCGCACCAGGAGGAGTGACATGATCGGCTTCGTCCTCAGACGTGTCGCCTCGGGCATCGCCCTGGTCGTGGTGATCGCGACCGTGACGTTCTTCCTGCTCCGTGCAGGGGGCACGAACGTCGCCCGCACGCTCCTCGGCGAGACCGCGACGCAGGACCAGATCGCCGCGAAGCTGCACGAGCTCGGGCTGGACCGGAACGTCCTGGTGCAGTACGGCGACTGGTTGTCGCACGCGGTCCGCGGCGACTTCGGGACGTCCTGGCTCACGAACCAGCCGGTCACGACCGCGCTGGTCGATCGTCTGCCGGTGACGCTGTCGATCGCGATCGGCGCGGTCGTCCTGACCGCCGTGGTGAGTGTGCTCCTCGGTGTCCTGGCGGCGTACCGCCGCGGCTGGATCGACCGGGTCGTCCAGGTGCTCGGCATCGCCGGCTTCGCGATGCCGGGAGTCTGGCTCGCGCTCATCCTGATCCTGGCGTTCGCGATCAAGCTTGCCTGGTTCCCCGCGACCGGGTACGTACAGGCGTCGCAGTCCCTGAGCGGATGGGCGATCGCCCTCGTGCTCCCGGTCGTCGCGATCGCCGTCAGTTCGGTGGCGTCGACGGCGCAGCAGGTACGCAGCGCGATGCTCGAAGTGCTGCAGAACGACTACGTCAGGACGCTCAGGAGTCGCGGGCTCAGCGAACGGAGCGTGGTGTTGCGGCACGCGCTCCGCAACGCGGCCCCCACCGGTCTGACGGTCATCTCGCTCGAGTTCATCAGCCTGCTCGGCAGCACGGTGGTCATCGAACGGATCTTCGCGCTGCCCGGGATCGGCTCGATGGTGCTCGACGCGACCGTCGGTGGCGACAGCCCGCAGGTGCTCGGGGTCGTCGTGATGATGGTGATCGTGGTGGTCCTGGTCAACCTGGTGATCGACCTCCTCAACGGCTGGCTCAACCCGAAGGTGCGCGTGCGATGAGCGAGAACGAGAACGTCGTGCCGGTGGCGGGCGGGACACAGCGGGCCACCGGCGCCCCGACGAACCGCGGCGTCATCGGTCGGCTGGCGCGGAACCCGTTGGCGGTCGCGTCCGTGATCGTGTTCGCGGCCGTGGTCGTCGTCAGCGTCGCCGCACCCCTGATCGCACCGTACGGACCGAACGAGGTCATCGCGGGGCTCGCCCGCAAGGCGCCCGGTCCCGGGCACCCGTTCGGCGGCGACGGTGCCGGTCGGGACGTCCTGTCGCGACTGGTGTTCGCGGGTCGCCTGACGCTGACGGGAGCGGCGGTGACCGTCGTCGTCGCGATGCTCGTCGGCATCCCGTCCGGCCTCGTCGCCGGGTACCACGGCAAGTGGTTCGACGGCGTGACGAGCTGGTTCGCGAACATCATCATCGCCATCCCCGGGATGGTCCTGCTGCTGGCCTTCATCGCCGCCGTGGGCCCACAGACGATCCCCGTCATGGCGGTCTTCGGCGTGCTGCTGTCGCCGGGCTTCTTCCGACTCGTGCGGACGGCGGTCCAGTCGGTGCGGAACGAGCTGTACGTCGATGCCGCGCGGATCGCCGGACTCTCCGATGCCCGGATCATCACCCGGCACGTCCTGAGCGTCGTCCGCGGACCCATCGTCATCCAGGCAGCGATCAGCGCCGGGGCCGCCGTCCTCATCCAGACGGGACTGCAGTTCCTGGGGCTCGGCGAGCAGGGGACGCCGAGCTGGGGGCAGATGCTCTCCGACGCGTTCACCAACATCTACTCGGCGCCGTACCTGGTCTTCTCCCCGGGCCTCACCATCGCGGTCACGGTGGCCGCTCTCGCGCTGTTCGGCAACGCGCTGCGCGACGCCCTGCAGGACCGACCGGTTCGGCGGCGACGTCGACGCCCGGGGCAGGCCGTGTCGTCCGTGACCGCAACCGCCTCCGCGCGTGCCGATCGATCGGCCGAGCGTCGGCAGCCCATCGGCGACGAGGCCCCACTGCTCTCGGTGCGTGGCCTGACGATCGCCTACCCGGCGGCGGACGGCGAACGGGCCGTGGTCTCCGACGTCGACCTGGCGATCGACCGCGGGCAGGTGCTCGGGGTGGTCGGAGAGTCCGGATCGGGCAAGACGCAGACCGCTTTCGCCGTCCTCGGACTGCTGCCTGGCGAGGCTCACGTGGCGGCGGGGTCGATCCGCTTCGATGACACCGAACTGGGGACGCTCGACCGGCGGGCACGCGCTGCACTCAGGGGGCGGCGGATCGCGTACGTCCCCCAGGAGCCGATGTCGAACCTCGACCCGTCGTTCACGATCGGACACCAGCTCGTCGAGCCGATGCGTGCCGCCCTCGGCATCTCGCGTCCGGCCGCCAAGGAGCGCGCGCTCGAGCTGCTCGCCACGGTCGGCATCGTCGACCCGGCGCGGACCTTCCGTGCCTACCCCCACCAGGTGAGCGGTGGGATGGCGCAACGCGTGCTCATCGCCGGTGCGATCTCGTGCGACCCGGAGCTGCTCATCGCCGACGAGCCGACCACCGCGCTCGACGTGACCGTGCAGGCCGAGATCCTCGACCTGCTGCGCCGACTGCAACGGGACCGCGGCATGGCGCTGCTTCTCGTCACGCACGACTTCGGCGTCGTGGCGGACATCTGCGACCGGGTCGTCGTGATGCAGAACGGCCGTGTCGTCGAGGAGAACGACGTCGCCACGGTGTTCTCCGCACCGCATCACGAGTACACCAGGATGCTGCTCGGGTCGATGCTGGACGACGCCGTCCCACGGCCCCCGCTCGCGTCCACCACCGCCGGGAGGCACGCATGACCGACACGACGACCGGCACGGACCCGTTGCTCCGCGTCGAGCACCTCGACGTGGAGTTCCCCGGACGCGGATGGCGCGCCGAACCGTTGCGCGCCCTCCGTGACGTCAGCATCGACATCGCGCCGGGTGAGTGCCTCGGACTCGTGGGGGAGTCGGGGTCGGGCAAGACGACGCTCGGCCGCGCGATCCTCGGTCTCGTCCCGGCGGCAGCCGGGTCGATCGAGTTCGACGGTGGTCGGCTGGACGGGATGCCGCGGCGGGAGCGCCGACGCCTGAGCAGTGAGATCCAGGTCGTGTTCCAGGACCCGTACACCTCGCTCAATCCGTCGATGTCGGTCGGGGACATCCTGGCCGAGCCCCTCACCGCGTCGGGGGTGTCACGCCGTGACGCCCGTTCCCGCATCGCCGAGCTGCTCGAGGCGGTGAACCTGCCGGCGGACGCTGCGTCGCGCCTGCCACGGGAGTTCTCCGGCGGGCAACGGCAGCGCGTGGCGATCGCTCGGTCGCTGGCGCTCCGCCCACGGCTCATCGTCTGCGACGAGCCCGTCTCGGCGCTCGACCTGTCGACCCAGGCCCGGGTCCTCGACCTGTTCATCGAGATCCAGGAGCGCACCGGAGTGGCGTACCTGTTCGTGTCGCACGACCTACAGGTCGTCCGACACATCAGTCACCGGGTCGCCGTCATGTACCACGGCGAGATCGTGGAGACGGGGCCAGGGGACAAGGTCACGAGCGAGCCGGACCACCCGTACACGCGGCGGCTGCTGCTGGCGGCGCCGGTTCCGGACCCGGCGCAACAAGCGCGGCGTCGCGACGCGCGCCAGCGGCTGGCGTCCGTGTCGGCGGAGACGACGCACGAGCGGTGACCCGGATCGGACAGGAGGCCGGTGGCGGGCCGGCACCGTGCCTCCCGTCCGGTGTCCGGCAGCAGCGCGAGCGTCACGGCGTTCCCACGGGGACGTGACGGGGGAGGAGGGAAGATGACATGGTGACGGACCTCCACGATGACCACGGACACGACTGCTGCGCGCCGATCGGCCGTGCTGCCGTCACGACGGACGGACGGATGCCGACCGCGCCGCCGGATGCCGAGCCAGCGGTACAGCCCGTCGTGGCCGTGCTGCCGGGCGCCGAGGGCGGCCACGCGGTCGAGCAGGTCCGGGTCCCGGCGCAGACGTTCCTGATGGGGGACGCGCACGGCGACGGCCGGTGGGGCGACGGGGAGACCCCGGTGCACGCGGTGGCCCTCGACGCGTTCGACGTCGACGCCACGAGCGTGACCAACGACGACTTCGGGCGCTTCGTCGCCGACACCGGCTTCCGGACCGAGGCCGAGACCTTCGGGTACTCAGCGGTGTTCCACCTCGCGCTCGCCGCCGACCAGGTGGACGTCCTGGGACAGCCACCGCAGACCCCGTGGTGGTTCGGCGTGCGTGGCGCGGACTGGCGGCACCCCGGTGGACCGCGATCGTCGGTCGTCGGGCTGGGTGACCACCCCGTGGTGCACGTGTCGTGGAACGACGCGGTCGCCTACTGCGACTGGGCCGGGCGCGCGCTGCCGACCGAGGCGCAGTGGGAGGCGGCATCCCGAGGTGGACTGCAGCAGGCGCGGTACCCGTGGGGTGACGACCTCGGCGCAACGGACGGCGACGGCCGCGCGTGGCGGGTCAACGTCTTCCAGGGTACGTTCCCGACGTCGAACACACTCGACGACGGCCACCTCACCACGGCGCCGGTGCGGAGCTACCAGCCCAATGCCTACGGTGTCTGGCAGACCGTCGGCAACGTGTGGGAGTGGTGCTCGGACGTGTTCGACGTCCGGACCTACGAGCGCGACGCGGCCGCGGGCACGGTGACGGAGCCGTCGGGGCCTGCTGCGGCGACACCGGAGACACCGAGGGTGATGCGCGGCGGTTCGTACCTGTGCCACGACTCCTACTGCAACCGGTACCGGAACGCGGCCCGGTCGCAGAACACGCCGGACTCGTCGATGGGGAACGCCGGGTTCCGCACGGTGTCGCGAGCCGTACCCGTGTCCGGCAGCCCAGCCTGACGACCGTCGCCGACCCAGTACCGAGGCGGGACCCGTACCGTGTCCGGCATGACCACTGCAGTCCTCGTTGCCGGCGCGTCCGGCGACCTCGGCGGACGTGTCGTCCGCGAACTCCTGCGACACGACACGACGGTGCGCGTCCTCACCCGGCAGGCCGGCGCGGTCGCGCCCGGCCTCGCCGAGCAGGACCGCGTCGAGGTCGTCGTCGCCGCGTACGACGAACCCGCGGCGCTCCGTCGGGCGATGCAGGACGTCGACGTCGTCGTCTCCGCGATCAGCGGCACCCGCTCGGTGATCGTGGACGCGCAGCGCGCCCTGCTCGCGGCCGCCGTCGACGCCGGTGTGCAGCGGTTCATCCCGTCCGACTACGCCGCCGACTACCGGTCGGTCACCCCGGGGACGAACCGCAACTTCGAGCTGCGCCGCGAGTTCGCCGCCGCCGTCGACGCGGCGCCGCTCCGTGCCACCTCGGTCCTCAACGGCGCCTTCGCCGACATGCTCACCGGGCAGGCGCCCCTCGTCCTGTTCGACCGGCAGCGCGTGCTGTTCTGGTCGTCGCCGGACCAGGTGCTCGACTTCACGACCAAGGACGACGTCGCGTGGGTGACGGCCCAGGTGGCACTGGACCCCGACGCCCCGCGCGTGGTCGAGGTGGCGGGGGACCGGGTGACCTCCCGCAGCATCGCCGACACGATGTCCCGGCTGACGGGGACGCCCTTCCGCCTGCAGTGGGCCGGCACCGCGGGGACGCTGTCCGCGATGGCCCGTGTCGGGCGACGCCTGTCACGGCCCTCGGACGAGCCCTTCCCGGCGTGGCAGGGGATGCAGTACTTCGTGAGCATGTTCAGCGGGGAGGCCGAGTTGCACCACGTCGCGAACGACCGGTACGGCGCGCACCCGTGGACCACCGTCGAGGACGTCCTCGCCGCCCACCTCGGCGTGCTGCCTGCACGCTGAGCCGCCTGCGTCCGTCCTCGTCGGCCGTGGGCGGTACCGTCGGAGCATGGACAGGTCGGAGATCCTCGCAGCAGCCGCTGCCGCCCACGCCGCACGCATCGCCGCGGCCGGTGGTGACGACGCGGCCGCACGCGACCGTGCCGACGCCGCTGCGGCTGCCCCCGCCGACCACAGCCGCGTGGACGAGTCCGGACGCGCTGCCGACCGGACCGAAGGCGCCATGGCGTCGGACTGGCACCGGATGGGCACCCGACGCGGCGTCACCCCGGACGCGCAGGTCCGCGCGGCCTGGTCCGTCGCGGGCGTGCCCGACCCCGGCGCTGGACGGGCCCTGGCGAACGTCGTGCTGTCGACCGCCAGCCACGCGGGCCGGGTCGCGGATGCCGCCCGGCGGAACGCGAACCTGAGCGGTGCCGCCAGCTCGGCTGCGCGGCGGACCGTCCGGCGGTACACCGACCACGGCGCCGACATGGCTTCCCTCGGCGACCTGTTCGCCGAGCAGGCGAGCGAGCGTCCGTCGGACCCGGGGCCGTCGGACCAGCGGCCGTCGGGCCAGGAGCCGTCGGGCGATCCGGCGTGATCGGACCGCTCCACCGCTGACCTGGGGTTTCGTGGAGCGGTCCATTGTGCCTGACATGAGAATGACCGGTTGACAGGACAAAGTATCCGACTACCATCGGCAACACGCACCGACGCGTGATCACGGACGAAGGAGTCACCGAATGGTCGACATGAAGCCGGCAACGACGAGTGCCGCACTCCCGCCGCTCGGCACGGGAGCACACCGCCGACGCCTCGGCGTCCTCGCACTGGTCGCCACGTTCGGCGGCCTGCTGTTCGGCTACGACACCGGCGTGATCAACGGAGCGCTGCTCCCGATGAAGCAGGAGCTCGGGCTGACGAACCTCACCGAGGGCGTCGTGACGAGCTCGTTGCTGTTCGGCGCGGCGATCGGCGCCATGCTCGGTGGCCGGATCGCCGACGGCTGGGGCCGCCGCAAGACGATCATCGCCCTCGCCGTCACCTTCTTCCTCGGCACGCTCATCTGCGTGTTCTCCCCGACCTTCGGCGTGATCGTCGTCGGTCGTGTGCTGCTCGGCCTCGCGGTGGGTGGTGCGTCGACCGTCGTGCCGGTGTTCCTGGCGGAGCTCGCGCCGTACGAGATCCGCGGGTCGCTGTCCGGCCGCAACGAGCTCATGATCGTGATCGGGCAGCTCGCCGCGTTCCTGGTCAACGCCGTCATCGGCAGCCTGTGGGGCGAGGGCAACGGCGTCTGGCGTGTGATGCTCGCCGTCTGCGCCCTGCCCGCGATCGCGCTGTTCATCGGGATGCTCCGGGTGCCGGAGTCCCCGCGGTGGCTGGCGTCGAAGGGTCGGAACGACGAAGCACTCGAGGTGCTCGGACAGATCCGGACGCGGGAGCGCGCCGCTGCCGAGCTCGAGGACATCAAGCGCACGAACGACTTCGAGGCGAAGATCCAGCGCGAGAGTGGCTGGCGCGTCCTGCTCGGCAACAAGTGGCTGATCCGCATCGTGCTCATCGGCGCGGGCCTGGGGGTCGCCCAGCAGCTGACGGGCATCAACTCGATCATGTACTACGGCCAGACCGTCCTGATCGAGTCCGGCTTCCAGGCATCAGCAGCGCTCATCGCCAACATCGCTCCGGGTGTCATCGCGGTGATCGGTGGCGTGATCGCGATCGCCAACATGGAGCGGATCAACCGGCGCACGACGCTCATCATCGGCTTCACGCTCACGACGGTCTGCCACTTCCTGATCGGCATCGCGTCGGTCGCCCTGCCCGAGGGCAACCCGGCCCGCCCGTGGGTGATCCTGTTCCTGGTCGTCGCGTTCGTGGGGTCGATGCAGACCTTCCTCAACATCGCGGTCTGGGTCGTGCTGTCCGAGATCTTCCCGACGCAGATCCGAGCACTCGGCATGGGCATCGCGGTCTTCTGCCTCTGGATCGCGAACGCGTTCCTCGGGCTGTACTTCCCGACGATCGTCGCCGCGACGGGCATCACCGGCACGTTCTTCGGGTTCGGCATCGTCGGTCTGCTGGCGCTGTTCTTCATCTGGAAGTTCGTCCCGGAGAGCCGCGGTCGCACCCTCGAGCAGGTCGAGGAAGGCGTCACGACCGGCAACATCTTCACCGTCGACAAGGCCGGTCGCCGCGCGTAGCGGTCGTCGCGCAAGCACACCGGGCTCGGTGCCGACTGGCACCGGGCCCGGTGTGCGTCCGACAGGATGGAGGCATGGCTGACACCGCGCCCCAGGGCACCGACGAACTGCTCGCTGCATCACGAGGGCTGCTCGGTGTCGTCGCGCGGTCGCTCGCGCCGGCGCTCGAGGACGTCACGGTGCCGCAGTTCCGGCTCATCGTCCTGGTGGTCACGCTCGGGCCGACGCGGTCGGGTGACCTGGCGGAGCGGCTGGCGGTCGGGCCGTCGACGCTGACGCGGAACGTCGACCGTCTGGTCTCGGGTGGCTGGGTCGAACGCCGCCCCGGCGAGGAGAGCCGTCGCGAGGTCCTCATCGCGGCGACGCCCCGCGGGAGTGCACTGGTCGACGAGGTCACCGCGCGGCGTCGGCGCGAGCTCGAGGACGTGTTGCAGCGGGTGCCCGCCGCGGACCGTGCTGCTGCGATCGCCGGGATGGCCGCGCTGCGGCGCGCGATGAACGAGCCGTTGCCGGAGGAGATCTCGGCCTTCGGCGGCTGATTGCCCGGGTTGTTTGCATGAGTACAATGATTGTGTTCATGCAAGCAACCCTGGAGGACCGTGTCCGCGACCACTGCGACCCGACTGCACCTGCACACCGCCAGCACCCGCTTCGGGAGCGCTGCCGCACGACTCGCCCTGCCGGCGCTGGTCGTCGGCGCCGGAGCCGGGGTGGCGGCCGTCGTCTTCCGGTGGCTGATCGAACACGCGACGCTGCTCTTCACGGGCCACGCGGACTACGCAGCCGTCTCCGGACACCCGGCGAACCCCTGGGTGCCGTGGCTGGGGCCTGCGTTCGTGGTCCTGGCCCCGGTGGTCGGCGGTCTGCTCTACGGGCCGCTCATCCAGCGGTTCGCGCGTGAGGCCCGGGGCCACGGCGTCCCCGAGGTGATGTTCGCCGTGTCGCGGAAGGGCGGGCGCATCCGCGGCAGCGTGGCGGTGGTGAAGGCCCTGGCGAGCGCGATCTGCATCGGTGCGGGCGGTTCGGTCGGGCGCGAGGGGCCGATCATCCAGATCGGGTCCGCCCTCGGCTCGACGATCGGCCGCTGGATGCGGATGCCCGAGGTCCGCCTGAAGACCCTGGTGGCCTGCGGCGCGGCCGGTGGGATCTCGGCCACCTTCAACGCACCCGTCGCCGGCGTGTTCTTCGCACTCGAACTGCTGCTGCGGGACTTCACGCCGACGTCGTTCGGTGCCGTCGCCATCGCGAGCGTGACCGCGGCACTCATCGGTCGGGCGGTCTTCGGCGACACCGCGTTCCTGCACCTGCCGGTGATCGGCGGGGTCACCCCGTCGGAGTACCTCCTGTTCGCCCTGCTGGGACTCCTCGCCGGGGCGATCGGCATCGGCTTCACGCGGGTGCTCTACCTGGTCGAGGACCTGTGCGACGTCCGCTGGAGGGCGACCCGCGGTCCCGAGTGGCTCCGCCCGGTCGCCGGTGGGGTGCTGCTCGGGGCGCTGCTGCTCGCGCTGCCGCAGATGTACGGCGTCGGGTACCCCGTGCTGGAACGTGGGGTCGCCGGGCAGTACGCGCTCGGGTTCCTGGCGGTGCTCGTCGTCGGCAAGGTGCTCGCCACGTCGCTGACCCTGGGCATCGGGGGCTCCGGGGGCGTGTTCGCACCGTCGCTGTTCGTCGGCGCGATGACGGGTGCGGCGTTCGGTGAGGTGATCGGTGCGCTCGTCCCGGGGATGCACGGGCAGATCGGTGCGTTCGCCGTGGTCGGCATGGCGGCGGTGTTCGCCGGATCGACGCGGGCGCCCATCACCGCGGGGATCATGCTGTTCGAGCTCACCGGGGACGAGTCGCTGATCCTGCCGGTGGTCGTCGCCGTGGTGATCGCCACCGCCGTGTCCCGAGCGCTGTCCCGCGACACGATCTACACGCTCAAGCTCAGCCGTCGCGGCGTCGACCTGACCGACTCAGCTCCCAGTGGCCCGCAGCGGACGGGCGTGAGCGCCGGGGTGTCCGCACGGCCGCTCGGAGCCGTCGTCACCACCGAGGCGTCTGCGGCGCATGCGCTGGGGATGCTCGAGGACCACGCCGGTCACCCCGTCGTGGTGGTCGACGAGGACGGGCGGTTCGCCGGGGTCGTCTCCGCGCGGAGCGTCGGGGACGCCGTGCTGGGGGACTCCGGTTCCGCGTCGCGACCGGTGCTCGACGTGGTCGCGGACGTCCGTCCGGTGCTCGCCTCGGCCGCGCTCGAGGAGGTCGTCACCGACGTCCTCGACGCGGACGAGACCTCGGGCCTGCCCGTCGTCGACGCGGCCGGCCGGCCGGTGGGGTGGCTCGGCCAGGCCGACGTCCTGCGGGCCCTGGTCCCGGTCACCACGTGACGGACGGGAGGCCCGGTGCCAGCTGGCACCGGGCCTCCCGTCCGTGTGGTGAGCGCGCTACGGGCGCAGGAGCACCTTGCCGACGCGGCCGGCGGTGTCGCTGGCGCGAGCAGCGTCGCGGGCGTCCTCGAAGACGAAGGTCTCGGAGACGGGGAGCGTCAGCGAGCCGTCGAGCACGCGGGTGATCAGCTCACCGAAGAGCTGGCCCTTGAGCTCGCCGGGCATCGTCTTGCTGACGACGGCGCCCCAGAAGCCCTTGATGGTGAGCTGGCCGAAGATGACCTTGCCGGACGGGATCTCGAGCGTGGGGGACGCCATGGCGCCGAACACGACGAGGGTGCCGTTCTCGCCCATCACTGAGGCGATGTCACCAGCGGCCTTGCCACCGACGGACTCGACGCCGGCGATGATCGGCGCGCCGCCGGTGATCGCGGCGACCTGGTCCTTCCAGTCGTCCGCGTCGGTGGCGACGATGCGGTCGATGCCCTGCTCGCGGAGCTCCTCGACGCCCTCGGCGCGGCGGACCAGCCCGATGACGTTGATGCCACGGGCCTTGCCGAGCTGCGCGACCATGCGGCCGACCGCTCCGTTGGCGGCGTTCTGGATGATCCAGTCGCCCTCGTGCAGGTCGAGCGAGTGCAGCAGGCTGATGGCGCTGAACGGCATCGACACGAGCTGCGCCGCGGCCTCGTCGGGCATCGCGTCGGGGACGGGGACGAGCCCGGCCGCGTCGGCGACGTAGTACTCGGCCCAGACGCCGAAGGTCCCGCCGGCGACGCGCTGGCCGACCTGCAGGCGGTCGACGCCGTCACCGAGGGCCTCGACGACGCCGAGCGCCTCGGTGCCGCTGGCGGCGGGCAGCTCGGGCTTGAAGCCGTAGGTGCCGCGGATGGTCCACAGGTCGTGGTTGTGGATCGGCGAGAGGACGGTCCGGACCAGCACCTGGCCGGGGCCGGGGGTCGGGACGGGGCGCTGCTCGACGGTCAGGACGTCGGCGGGCTCGCCGAACTCGGGGTGGACCACGGCGCGCATGGTGGTGGAGGTGGTGTCGGTCATGGACTAGTCCTCCGAGACGGTGATGGTGACGTCGATGTTGCCGCGCGTCGCGTTCGAGTACGGGCACACCTGGTGGGCGGCGTCGGCGAGGGCCTGGGCCTGGTCGTGGTCCATGCCGGGGATGACGACCTCGAGCGTGACGGCGAGCTGGTAGCCGCCCTGGCCGTTCGGGCCGATCTGCACGCGGCCGCCGACGGACGAGTCGGTGATCTTCACCTTCTGCGCGCGGGCGACGCCCTGCAGCGCGGAGTGGAAGCACGCGCTGTAGCCGGCGGCGAACAGCTGCTCGGGGTTGGCGCCGTTGCCGGAGCCGCCCATCTCCTTCGGGATGGCCAGGTCGAAGTCGACCGTGCCGTCGCTGGTGGTCACGTGGCCGTTGCGGCCTTCGCCGGTGGCGAGGGCCTCTGCGGTGTAGAGGACGTCCATGTGGTTCCTTTCCTTCGTGAGGTCAGTGGTCCGCGGGGGCGGTCGCCGCGGGGCTGGCGACCGCGTGCATCGTCTCGGTGAGGCGTTGCAGCGTGCGGATGAGGTCGGTGGCGGCCTCGGCGTCGGTGAGTCCCATGCCGGCGGCGATGCGCCCGGGGACGTCGGCGAGCTCGGCGCGGATCGACCGGCCGCGTTCACCGGTGGTCACGGTCACGACGCGCTCGTCGCTGCTGCGGCGTTCCCGGCGGACCAGGTCGGCCTGCTCCATGCGGCGGAGCAGCGGCGACAGGGTGCCGGAGTCGAGCTGCAGGTGCTCGCCCAGGGTGGAGACGGTCTGGTCGCCCTCGACCCAGAGGGTCACGAGGACGAGGTACTGCGGGTACGTCAGTCCCCAGGGTTCGAGCATCGTGCGGTAGGCCTGGGTGGTCGCCCGGGTCGCCGCGTAGAGCGAGAAGCACACCATCTCGTCGGTCACCGGCATACGACAAGTGTTGCACGCAACTCAGTTGTGCACAACCCACATGGGCGTCGAGCGGACCGGCGTCGGTGTGGCCCGTTAGGCTGGCCGGACCAACGATGACCAGCAACCACCCAGCCGATGCACGACCAACGGGACCCCGAGTCGGGTCCGCGTCGTCCCACGGCAAGACGATCCTGATCGGCGAGCACGCCGTGGTGTACGGCGAACCCGCACTCGTGCTGCCGGTCAACGACGTCCGGGTCGCCGCGACGGTCACGCCCGTGGCCGACAGCGCCGGCAGTGGCCTGCAGTCCGCCGTGCACACCGGCCCGTTCGACCTGGCTCCGGCGGCCGTGATGCCGACCGTCACCGCCGTCACCGCGACGCTGCGGCACCTGCACGCCGAGCACCAGCACGTGCACGTCCGCGTCGACAGCGACGTGCCGACCGCCCGGGGGATGGGGTCGAGCGCCGCCGTTGCCGCTGCCGTGACGGCCGCGGTCGCCGATGCGTTCGGGGTCGTCCTCGACCCGGAGACCCACCACGAGCTCGTGCAGGAGTGCGAGCGCGTCGCCCACGGCCGGCCGTCCGGGCTCGACGCCCGCGGGGTCGTGGCAGACGTGCCCGTCTGGTTCGAGGGTGGTCGGATCGAGCCCGTGCAGCTCTCCGGCGCGTTCGCCTTCGTCGTCGCGGACACCGGCGTCCCGGGCCACACCCGACAGGCCGTCGCCGCCGTCCGCGCCCGACGTGACGGCAACCCGACGCGCATCGATGCGGTCATCGGACAGATCGGCGACCTGGCACGACGGGCACGGGGGACACTGGTGGACGGCGACGCCCAGGGCCTGGGTGCCACCATGGACGCCGCGCACGCACTGCTGACCACACTCGACGTGTCGAGCGACGACCTGGACCACCTGGTCCACGCGGCACGCGCCGCAGGCGCCCTGGGCGCCAAGCTCACCGGTGGCGGACGCGGCGGGTGCGTCCTCGCCCTCGCCACCGACGGCGAGCACGCGGACCGGATCGCCGCCGCACTCCGCGGCGCCGGCGCCGCCGCCACCTGGACCACTCGGATCGGAGACCGTGCCTGATGACCGCCACCGCCGTCGCGCACCCCAACATCGCCCTCGTCAAGTACTGGGGCAAGGCCGACGCCGAGCTCGCGCTGCCCGCGACGGGCAGCGTCTCGATGGGCCTCGACGTCTTCCCGACCACGACGTCCGTCACCCTGCTGGACAGCCAGGAGGCCCGTGACGGGTTCGTCCTGAACGGTCGCGCTGTCGAGGACGGTGCCCTGACGCGTGTCGAGCAGTTCCTGGACCTGGTCCGACAGCTCGCGGGCAGCGACGTCCGTGCCCACGTCGACTCGACGAACACGGTGCCGACGGGTGCCGGACTCGCCTCGAGCGCGTCCGGCTTCGCGGCGCTCGCCACTGCCGCTGCTGCCGCCTACGGACTCGACCTGTCGATGCGTGACCTGAGCCGACTGGCCCGGCGCGGTTCGGGATCGGCCACGCGGTCGATCCCCGGCGGCGTCGCGGTCTGGCACGCCGGTGACGACCAGGGCTCGTTCGCCGAGACCGTCCCCGCTCCGCCGATGGCGATGGTCGTCGTGACGATCGACGACGGCCCGAAGGCGATCGGCTCGCGCGAGGCCATGCGCCGCACGATCGCGACGTCGCCGTTCTACCCCGCCTGGGTCACCTCGACCACCGAGACCGTCGGCGACATGCTGACCGCGTGCGCCGCCGGTGACTTCACCCGGATCGGCGAGCTGACCGAGAGCAACGCGCTCCGGATGCACGCCACGATCGAGGGTGCCTTCCCGCCGATCCGCTACCTGAACGCCCGCAGCGTCGCCGTGTTCGACGCCGTGGCCGCCCTCCGTGCCGCCGGGACCGAGGCCTACGCCACCGCCGATGCCGGTCCGAACGTCGTGGTGCTCGTGCAGCCGCAGGACCGCGTCGTCGTCGCCGCCGCCCTGGCGCACCTGGGCACCGTCATCGAGTCCGGCACCGGACCTGCCGCCCGTCTGGTCGGCTCCGAAGGAACGGGGACACATCGACCCGTCCAGGAGGAGTCCGCCGAGTGATCGAGTTCCGCGCCCACGGCAAGTTGTTCGTCGCGGGGGAGTACGCCGTCGTCGAGCCGGGGCAGCCCTCCGTGCTCATCGCCCTCGACCGCGCCATCACGGCCCGCGTCACCGAGGGCCACGGGTCCGGCAGCGTGCACTCCGAGGAGTACGGCCACCTGCCGCTGACGTGGACCCGCGACGAGGACGGCCTGGCGCTCGACCGTGAGCACCACCCCTACGACTACGTGATGGCGACGATCGACCTCGTCGAGAAGCTCCGGGCCGAGCGCGGGATCGCACCGCGCTTCCACGACCTGCGGATCATGAGCCAGCTCGACGACGCCAGCGGGCGGAAGTTCGGGCTCGGGTCCTCGGCGGCCGTCACCGTGGCCACGGTCGGCGCCCTCGACCGCTTCTACGGCATCGGCCTGTCCCAGCGGCAGCGCTTCCAGGTCGCCCTGCTCGCGACGGTCCGGGTCAACCCGCGCGCGTCCGGCGGGGACCTGGCGGCGAGCACGTTCGGCGGGTGGCTCCGCTACAGCGCCCCGGACCGCGAACGCCTGGTCGAGCAGCTCGGCACCAGCTCGGTGTCCGCGATCCTGGACGACGCCGACGCCTGGACCGGGTTCGACGTCGAGCGGCTGCCCGCCCCGACGGACCTGCGGCTGCTGGTCGGCTGGACCGGCTCGCCGGCGTCCACCACGAAGCTCGTGGGTGCCGTGCGTCGGCACCGCAACGGCGGGTACGGGACGTTCCTCGACGACAGCCGGGCCTGCGTCGACGACCTGACCACGGGCCTCCAGACCGGCGACGCCGAGCAGACGCTCGACGCGCTCCGCCGTGCCCGCGTGCTCATGCAGCGGCTGGGCGACAGCGTCGGCTCCCGCATCGAGACCGACCGCCTGACCACCCTGTGCGACGTCGTCGAACGCTCCGGCGGGGCGGCGAAGCCGTCCGGTGCCGGCGGCGGCGACTGCGGCATCGCGCTCGTCCCGGCCGACCTCGACACGGCCGCCGTCTTCCGCGAGTGGGAGGCCCACGACATCCGGCACCTCTCGGTCGCCGTCCAACCCCCGGAAGGGCCGCTCGATGACTGACACGACCACGGTCGACAAGACCGTCACCCAGACCCCGATCCCCACGCGCTGGGTCGGCCCGCTGCGCGTCAGCGGCAACGCGGTGCAGGGCGAGCACGCCGTGCCGCTGGCCACCTACGAGACGCCGCTGTGGCCCTCCGTCGGCCGTGGTGCCCGCATCTCGCGCATGGTCGAGGGCGGCATCGTCGCGACCGTCGTCGACGAGCGCATGACCCGGTCCGTCGTCGTCCGCGCGACCAGCGCAGCGGCCGCCCACATCGCGGCCGGGCAGATCCTGGCGCGGCAGGCCGAGCTCGAGGCCGTCGTCGCCGGGCAGAGCCGGTTCGCCAAGCTCATCGAGGTGCACCCGGAGATCGTCGGGGACCTGCTGTTCCTGCGGTTCGCGTTCACCACGGGCGACGCCTCCGGCCACAACATGGTCACCCAGGCGGCGGACACGCTCCTGCCGACGATCCTCGGCTGGCACCCCGACCTGTCCTACGTGTCGATCTCCGGCAACTTCTGCTCGGACAAGAAGGCCACCGCGGTGAACGGCATCCGCGGGCGCGGGCGCAACACCATCGCCGAGATCGTGCTGCCCGGGCAGGTCGTCGAGCGGTTCCTGAAGTCCTCGACCGAGCGCATCGTCGACCTCAACACGGCGAAGAACCTGGTCGGGTCGACGATCGCCGGGGCCCTGCGCTCCGCGAACGCGCACTACGCCAACATGCTGCTCGGGTTCTACCTGGCGACGGGGCAGGACGCGGCGAACATCGTCGAGGGCTCCCAGGGCATCACGTTCGCCGAGGCCCGCGGCGACGACCTGTACTTCTCGTGCTCCCTCCCGCACCTCATCGTCGGCACGGTCGGCAACGGCAAGGGCAACGACCTGCCCGTCGTCGAGGACGCCCTCGTGCGCCTCGGCTGCCGCGAAGACCGGGAACCCGGCGCGAACGCCCGTCGCCTCGCAGCACTCTGCGCAGCGACGGTCCTCTGCGGCGAGCTGTCCCTGCTCGCCGCGCAGACGAACCCCGGCGAGCTGATGGCGGCACACGTCGCCCTCGAGCGCGGCGGCAGGAAGGGTGGTCAGGCATGACCGGCATCGGCATCCACGACATCGCGGTCGCGACCGGGCACCACGTGCTCGAGCTCGACGACCTCGCGGTGCAGCTCGGGGTGGACCCCGCGAAGTACCACGTCGGCATCGGACAGGACGCCTTCAGCGTGCCGGCCCCGGACGAGGACATCGTCACGATGGGCGCCGCCGCGGCCAAGCAGGTCGTCGACCGGCACGGGGTGGAGGGCATCCGCACGGTGCTGTTCGCGACCGAGTCCGGCATCGACCAGTCCAAGGCGGCCGGGGTGTTCGTGCACGGGCTGCTCGGCCTGCCGCAGAACGTCCGCACGGTCGAGCTGAAGCAGGCCTGCTACGGCGGGACCGCCGCGCTGCAGCTCGCGCTCGGCATCGTCGCGCGGAACCCCGCCGAGCGCGTGCTCGTCATCGCCGCCGACGTCGCCCGGTACGACGTCGACACCGCCGCCGAGCCCACGCAGGGTGCCGGGGCCGTGGCGATCCTGGTGAGCGCCGACCCCGACCTGATCGAGATCGAGCCGGTCGCGGGGCTCTTCACCGCGGACGTCGACGACTTCTGGCGGCCGAACGACCGCTCGACCGCGCTGGTCGACGGCCGGCTGTCGGTCAGCGCCTACGTCGACGCGTTCATCGGCGCGTGGGACGACCTGGCGTCGCGCGGCGGTCCGGCGTACGACACGATCGACCGGTGGGTGCACCACCAGCCCTTCACCAAGATGGCGCTCAAGGCGCACCGGAAGCTCACGCAGCACGTCGGGGCCGACTTCGACGAGACCGAGCTCCGCACCGGCTTCACGTACAACCGGCAGGTCGGCAACACCTACACGGCCTCGCTCTGGATCGCGCTGGCCGCGGTGCTCGACCTGGACGACGACCTGGCGGGCAAGCGCATCGGCATGTTCAGCTACGGCTCCGGCAGCGTCGGCGAGCTCGTGACCGGCGTCGTCCGACCCGACCACCAGCGCCACCGTCGGGTGGGTGCGGTCCGTGCCGACCTCGACGCGCGGGTCCGGCTCTCCGTGCCTGAGTACCGGGCCCTGCACGCCGCGGGTGCCGCGACGAGCGAGGACACCGAGCGACCGCGCGTGACGGCGGCGCCGTTCCGGTTCAGCGGCGTGCTCGGCGGCGCACGGCACTACGAGGCGACGGCGGCAGCGACCGCGACGACAGCGACGGCGGCAGCGACCGCGACGACAGCGACGGAGGCGGCGGGCACCGCGGGGGAGTAGACAGACCCATGGGTCAGCTCATCTACTCCGGGCAGGCGCTCGACCTGCACATCGACGACCGTGCCCTGACGCACCTGCAGATCGTCATCGTCAACATGCTCCGCCGCGATCACCGCTTCGTGTTCTCGTGGAAGGACGACGCGCTGCACGGCGACGGTCGGTCGAGCATCTGGTTGCACCCGAACGTCAGCCTGCACTTCAAGTTCGCGGGCAGCCGGACGCCGTCGATCAACCGGTCGTGGCTCGAGGAGCTCTACGCCTCGGCGTCCTCCGGGGCCGGGCTGGTCCTGACGCCCGAGCCGAACGACACGAGCGTCGGCGAGGACTCCCCGTGGTCGCGCGCGGTCGCCCCGGGCGGGACCGAGGACCTGCAACACGGGGCCGACGGCTAGCAGGAACGGACCGCCAGGTCGCGGACCGGTCGCGCCGCGGCGCTCCGACTCGTACAGCAGGACCAAGGATTCCCAGTCAACGGGTACCCGCGAAGCGCGCAGATCGCGTACATTCATGAGGACCACTCCGCAGTACGGCTCCGTTCCCGGCTCAGGGCGCCGCGCGGACACGGGAATCCTGGATCAGGGGATTCTCACGGACTCGAGTGGTCAGGTCGCCGCCCCACCCGCGGATTCGGGTTCCAGACGGTGGGACGGCGACCACCCATCCGGGTCAGGGCCGCGTCAGTAGACGTCCCGCACGTAGCGCTTCGCCCGGCGCAGGTCCGCCAGGTACTCGGCCGCGTCGTCGTCGCCCTTCCCGCGCTGCTCGGCGATGACCGCCAACAACGCCGTCTCGACGTCCTTCGCCATCCGCGAGGCGTCACCGCACACCGTGAAGGTCGCGCCGTCCTCCAGCCACGCGTACAGCTCGCGGGACTGCTCGCGCATGCGCGTCTGCACGTAGACCTTCTCGGCCTGATCGCGCGAGAACGCCAGGTCCAGGCGGGTCAGCACGCCCTGGTCCTGCAGTTGCTCGAGCTCGTCGCGGTAGACGAAGTCGGTGTCCCGGTGCTGGTCGCCGAAGAACAGCCAGTTCGCCCCCGTCGCCCCGCGGGCGGCCCGCTCGTGCAGGAAGCCCCGGAACGGCGCGATGCCCGTCCCCGGCCCGACCATGACGAGCGGCGCGTCGTCGGCCGGCACGCTGAAGGCGGCGTTCGGCTGCAGGTACACGCCGACCTGGTCCCCGACGGCCACGCGGTCCGCCAGGTGGGTGGACGCGACACCGGCGTGCCGGCGGTTGACGTCCCCGTACCGGACCGACGCCACGGTCAGGTGGACGTGACCGGGGTGCGCGAGCGGGCTCGACGAGATCGAGTACTGCCGGGCCTGCAACGGACGGAGGAACGGCAGCAGCGCATCGAGTCCCGGCGCGTCCGTCCCGGCGTCACGGAGCAGGTCGAGGACGTCACGGCCCCAGAGCCACCGGTCCAGCTCGTGCTTGTCGCCGTGCGCGACGACCGCGGCCAGCTCGCTCGCCGGCGCGCGCTGCACCAGGTCCGCGATCAGGTCCTTCGACGGCGTCCGGACCTCGCGGTCCGTCCGGAGCAGCTCGCGCACGGTGCGTCCGTCGAACGTCTCGTCCCCGGTCGCAGCGAGGTGCGTCAGGAGCTCGTCGACCAGGCCGTCGTCGTTCTGGGGCACGACGGCCAGCGCGTCGCCCGCCGCGTACTGGATGCCGCTGTCGCCCAGGTCGAACTCGTAGTGCCGGATCTCCTTCGCGCTGCGCGGGCCGGAGAGCAGCCGGTTCGCGACCAGACGCGCCGGGTACGGGTTGCGCTTGGTCCACTGCGACCCCGGCCGGGAGGCCCGGCTCGTCCCCGCCACGTCGGCTGCGGTGGCACCCGTGGCCGCGGCGCCGCCGGGGGCGGACGCTCCGGTCGCCCCGACCGTGGTGGCGATCCGGTCGAGGACGGCGGCGGTCCACATCGCGGCGGGGTCCTCGAAGTCCACGTCGCAGTCGACGCGGTCGTGGACGCGGGTCGCGCCGAGCTGCTCGAAGCGGGTGTCGATGAGCTTGCCGGCCTGGCAGAACTCGTCGTAGCCGGTGTCGCCGAGCCCGAGCACCGCGTACTGCAGGCCCTCGAGCCGCGGCACGGTCGATGCCTGCACCGCGTCCCAGAACAGGGCGGCGTTGTCGGGCATCTCGCCCTCGCCGTACGTCGAGGTGACGACGAGGACGTGCGACATCGTGGCGAGCTGCTCGGGGGAGACGTCGTCGAGCGCGGTGGCACGGGCGCCGAGTCCGCGGGCCTTCGCACCCGAGACCAACGCGTCGGCGAGGGACTCCGCGGTGCCGGTCTGGGTGCCGAACAGGACGTCGATCGTCGTCGTGGGAGCGGGCGCGGCGGTCTTCTTCCCCGCAGCGGCGATCCCGGCGATGAACCCGGCGAGCCAGGACTCCTGCGCGGCGGAGAACGGGGCGTCGACCGGGATCAGGGCGCCGGTCGGGGGCAGCAGGCTCACGCGGACACCGCCTCGACCGGCGCCTGCGGGGCGCGCCGGGCGATGTCGTCGAGCGCCGCGGTCGCGAGCAGCTCGTCGAGGCGGGCCGCCCGCAGACGTCCGTCGTTCTTGGCGTTCTGGTGCATGATCCAACCGGTGGTGCCGGGTGCGTCCATGCTGCGGTTGTTCCGCTGCGTGAGCGCACGCTTGTGGTCGTCGAGGCGCTTGACCGCGATCAACGTCGCGAGCTCGTCGTCGCCGAAGCGGTCGAGGGTCCCGCGCAGGTACTTCACGACGCGCTGCTTGACGAAGAAGTCCTCGGTCAGGACCAGGTTCCGCACGGCCGCGGCGACGCGGGGGTCCGCCGGGTCGGTCGCACCGGGGACCCGCTCGAGCGCCAGGTCCTGGGCGACACCGAGCACCGTGTACGACGACAGGAGCGAGAACATGTCCGCGCCCTGGTCGCCGAGCGCCGGGGCCCGCCCGTCGAGCACCGTGCGGCGGTCGCGGTAGTCGGTCTTGAACGCGCGGAGCTTGTCCGTCGCGGCCCCGGTCGCCAGTTCGTCGAGCAGCTCGGCGCGGGTGCTGGCGGCCGTGATCGCCTCGGCGTCCTGTGCGAGCAGGAGCGCGCGGGGCATGCCGACGTAGACGTGCGTCCGCGTGGCGGCCCAGTCGGCGAGCAGCCGTCCGGCGAGCGGCGATCCCGTCGCGTCGTGGTGCCACTCGAGCAGCAGTCGTGCGGCGTCCTCGTGGAACGCGCCGTACGCGGTGTCCGTGAGCGGGAAGACCAGCAGCGAGTCGGTGCTGGCGCGCTCGGTGACCTGCCCGCTCGGGTCGTACTGGTACAGGAAGCCGCCGGACATGCCGTTGCCCAGGCCCTTGCCGAAGCCGCCCGTGTTGAACACCGCGCCGCCGGTCATGTACTCGCAGCCGAAGTCGCCGAAGCCCTCGACCACCGCGGTGGCGCCGGAGTTCCGGACGGCGAACCGGTCGCCGGCCTCGCCCTCGACGAACGTGCGGCCGCCCGTCGCGCCGAACAGCGCGAAGTTGCCCACCAGGACGTTGCCGCCGCGTGCCGTGCTGCCGCCACCGGGCGCGCGCACGACGATCCGACCGCCGCTCTGGCTCTTGCCGAGGCCGTCGTTCGCGGTGCCGGTGTGCGTCAGCGTCACGCCGTCGTTCGTGAAGACGCCGTAGGACTGGCCCGCCGAGCCGCTCGTGTGGATCGTCACCGCGCCGTCGACCAGACGTCGGCGGCCACGGTCGTCGGTGCTGACCGCGGGGGCGTCCTGCACCGCCGCGGCGTCGAGCTCGTGGTTGAGGAGCCGCTCGAGGTCGATCCCGAGCTGCCCGCCGACGGACTTGTCGGCGTTGCCGAGCACCACGCCGTCGATCGTGACGCTGTGCTCGTGCCGGGTCAGCAGCGCCGTCCGGACCTGCTCGATCAGGGCGTCGTCGGTGCGGTAGTCCTTCTCCAGGTACTCCGGGTCGGTGACGACCTTCTCGGGCACCCGCGCGAGCAGGTTCCGCACGTCGAGCCGCCCGACGCTCGCCGGGTGGTCGAGCAGCTGCAGCAGGTCGGTGCGTCCGCGCGCCTCGCGCAGCGACCGCAGGCCGAGGCGGGCCAGGATCTGCCGGACGTCGTGGGCGATGTTGAGCAGGTACTGCGCGAGCGCGCGGGGGTCGCCCTCGAACGCCTCGGCGTTCGTGGTCAGGCCCGCCGGGCACTTCACGTTGCAGTTCTTCGCCATCACGCAGCCGAGCATCATCAGCGCGGTCGTGCCGAACTCGAACGAGTCGCCGCCGAGCAGCGCACTCGTGACGACGTCCGACCCGGTCTGGTGGGCTCCGGAGCACCGCAGGGTGACCTTCTGGCGCAGGCCGTTCGCGACGAGGGCCTGGTGGACCTCGGCCACGCCGATCTCCGCCGAGCGCCCCGCGTACTTCAGGCTCGTGACCGCGGCGGCACCCGTGCCGCCGGTGTTCCCGGCGACGTTGATGACGTCGGCGCCGGCCTTCGCCACGCCGACGGCGATGGTGCCGATGCCCTCCGACGAGACCAGCTTCACGACCACCCGGACACGGGCGGCCTTGCAGTCGTGGATCAGCTGCGCCAGGTCCTCGATCGAGTACGTGTCGTGGTGCGGCGGCGGCGAGATGAGCTCCACGCCCGGGGTGCCGCCACGTGCTGCGGCGATGTCGACCGTGACCTTCGGCGCGGGCAGCTGTCCGCCCTCGCCGGGCTTGGCGCCCTGGCCGATCTTGATCTCGAGCTCCTCGAGCATCGGGTCGGCCAGGTAGCCCGCCCAGATGCCGAACCGGCCGGACGCGAACTGCTTGATGCGCGAGCCGCGGATCGTGCCGTAGCGGGAGTGGTGCTCGCCGCCCTCGCCGGAGTTCGACATGCCGCCGACCATGTTCGTGCCGTGCGCAACGGCCTCGTGCGCGGTGGCGACGAGCGCGCCGTGGCTCATCGCCCCGGACGCCAGGGTCCGCGTGACCTCGTGCGCCGGCTGCACGTCGGCCAGGTCGACGCTCGCGGGAGCGCTCTCGAGCAGGGCCAGCAGCGCGACCGCCGAGCCGGTGGCGCGGAGCGTCACCTGGTCCGCGTCGACGGAGTCGACGTCGACCTGACCGGGGAAGAGCAGGGCGAGGGCGTCCGCGAGGGCCGTGTGGCGCTCCGTGCCCAGCGACCCCGTGGACGTGAGCCGCAGGCGGAACCGCACCGGGCCTCCCGGCTGGGTGTCACCGGAACCGACGCGTGATCCGAGCAGGCCGCGCACCGTGACGCTGGTGTTGCCGGTGAGCGAGAACCGGCCGAGCTCGCGCGCGAAGTCCTCGGCGGTGTCGATGCCGGTGACGTCGGCGGGCAGCGCGAGCACGTCGCGGAGCGCGCTCGGGCGGCGGGACCGCTCGTCGTGCGTGGTCTGCAGGAACGTCCGGTAGCCGGGCGTGATGCGGAAGGCGTCGATCTCGGCGTCACTGAGCCGGTCGTACCCGGTGTTGCGGTAGGCGGCGTCGGTGATGCCGAACGCGTCGTCGAGCTGGCCGAGCGTCAGGAGCCGGAGGGCTTCGCTGTCGCCGGAGCGCTCGAAGGTGGGGCGCTCCTCGGTCATGCCGCCGAAGCCGCGGACGCTCGCGACGCCGAACGAGTGTCCCGCCCCGTCCGAGCGCTCCTTGAACAGGCCGAGCAGCGGCACCTGGGCGTCGTTCTGCACGCTCCGCGCCCGCTCGTGCCACTCGGTCGCGGCCTGGGCGATCCGGGCGAACCCGACCCCACCGACCGGGGCGTCCATGTGCGGGAAGACCGTCGCGAACAGGTCGTCGCGGGTGTCGAGGTAGTTCGGCTCGAAGAACTCGCCGCCGATGTAGCTCTCGGCGGTGCACAGCCCGACGCGGCCCATCGTCTTGGCGAGGGCCTTCTCGGCGGCCTTGCGGAAGCGCTTCAGGGCCTCGTCGGTGGCGGTCAGCTCGCCGGCCGGGGCCGGGGCGGCGGGGTACTGCTCCTCGGCGCGGAGCCTGGCGGACAGGCTGTAGACGGCCGACGCACCGAACCCGAGCGCGGTGGCGACGTGGTGCGAGGACGGCAGCTGCCCGCTCTCGGCGACGACCGAGACGCGCAGCCGGAGCCCGGTCTCGATGAGCCGCTGGTTGACGGCCGCGACCGCCAGGATCACCGGCAGGGCGGCGTGCGTGCTCGACACGCTGCGGTCGGTGACGACGGCGATGCCACCGCTGGTGCGGGCGAAACGCTCGACGGCGTCACTCAGTGCGGTCACGGCGTCGCGGACGGCGTCGGCGTTCGCCTGTTCGTCGCCGAGGACCGGGACGTAGAGCATGTCGAAGCGCTCGAGCGGGACGATGGTCTGGTCACGCAGGCGCACCATGTCGAGGTGGCCGAGGATCGGCGACTGCACCACGAGCTGGCGGGAGGGGGTGCCCGTGCCCGTGCCGTCCGGCTTGCTCCCGAGGGCCACCCGCATGCTCATGCCGTCGGCTTCGCGGATGGAGTCCAGCGGCGGGTTCGTGACCTGGGCGAAGCGCTGCGAGAAGTACTTCGCCATGCCGCCCTCGGTGTCGCTCAGGGCGTTGATGGCGTTGCCGTAGCCCATCGCCGAGATCCGCTCCGACCCGTTCTGCAGCATCGGGTCGAGCATGAACCGGAAGCTCTCCTGGTTCAGCGACCACGCCACGTACCGGCCCTGCAGCGTCAGGTCGCCGTCGTAGCCGAGCGTGTTCGTCGTCCGGTCGTAGTCCGGTGCGGGCAGGTCGTCCAGGTCCACCCGAGCGGCCTCGAGCAGCGTGCCGTAGTCACGGCGGGCGGCGAGCATCGCCAGGACCTCGTCGGTGCGCATGAGCGTGCCCGTGCGGTGGTCGACGACGAGCATGCCGCCGGCCTCGATGCGGCCGCGGTGCGTGACCTCGTCGTCCGCGAACGTCACCTGGCCGGCCTCGGACGCCACGATGAGGTACTCGTCCGTCTGCACGGTGCGCAGCGGACGGAGTCCGAGTCGGTCCAGGCGGGCGCCGACCACGTCGCCGTCGCTGAAGATGACCGCTGCCGGGCCGTCGTTCTTCTCCTCGTACAGCGAGAAGTACTCGAGCATCGCGCGGACGTCGTCGGTCAGGGTCCGGTCGTTCTCCCACGCCGGCGGCATGAGCGACACCACGGCCTCGACGATCTCGAGGCCGTCGTCGAACACGCGGCTCTGCAGGATCTGGTCGAGCCGGCTGGAGTCCGACTGCCCGGGCGGCCGGACGATGCTGCGCGTGCGGGCCTGCGCGAGCGCCTCGTCGGAGAGCCGGTTCTTGCGGTCGGTGTTGAGCTCGCCGTTGTGCGCCATCAGGCGGAACGGCTGCGCCATCGTCGGGTGCGGTTCGGTGTTCGTCGAGAAGCGCGTGTGGAAGTACAGGGTGCGGACCGAGTGCCGTGGGTCGGCGAGGTCGGTGAAGTAGCCGATGACCTCGCTCGAGTTGAGGCGGCCCTTGAGCACCTGCGTCCGGGCGCTCAACGACAGCGGCGACAGGGCGGCGTGCGGCAGGTGGCGCTCGGCGGCCTCGCCGTACGCGATCGACTCGATCGCCAGCAGGGCACGGTTCGCGGCGGCGTCCACCTCGGTGCGGGTCCAGTCCGACGGGGCGCGGAAGACCCACTGCACGATCGGCAGTTGGTACTGCTCGGCCTCGGGACGGGCGACGGTGTGGTCGACCGGGACGTCGCGGACCAGCAGGAGCTCGAAGCCCTGGGCTGCCAGCTGCTCGGTGACGGTCTGCACGGCGCGGTCGCGCTCGCGCGTCTCGCTCGGGACGAAGCAGTTCGCGACGCCGAAGTGGCCGCTGACCAGCTCGACACCGGTCAGGGCGCTGAAGAACTCCACCGACAGGTCGACACTGATCCCGGCGCCGTCACCGACACCCTCGGCCGACTTGCCACCGCGGTGCGGGATCGAGCACAGCGCCTCGTCGCCCTTGCGGATGACGTCGTGGCTCGGGGTGCCGTCCAGGCGCGTGATGAAGCCGACGCCGCAGTCGGAGGATTCGCGGGCAGGGTCGTAGAGACCGAAGGGGGAGGGGTTCACGAGCGGGTCCAGTTGGCGTGTGCCGGCAGCGGACGACGGAGGCTGCAACTCTGGAGCGCTCGCCGCGGGCGGACCGGTGGTGACGGCGTGGCCCTGTGGGGGTGTGGTGCGGTGAGGCGATGCTACGGCTTGGTATACCGCCGCCGCAACACAGTGACGCCGGTCCACCTCGCGGAGTTCGCGAGGCGGACCGGCGCCGGTCGGACAGGGGCTACTCGGAGCCCTCGTCCTCCTCCTGGTTGAAGTGCGAGTCGTCGTCGGAGAACCCGGCCGCGACGCCCTCGGGGTGGTCCGGGATCGTGCTGTCCTTCCCCAGGCCGCCGGGCTTCTCGGTGCCGTCCGGGTCGGGTGTGCTCGTGTCGGTCATGTGCGGCTCCTTCGCTGCGAGGGGTGGAGCCGCCACGGTACTCAGCCGTGCTGCCGGGGTGCTGCGCGGTGCCTGTTCCGCTGCGTGGGTGGCCGGACCTCGCACGGTGCGAGATCGGGCGGGATCGCACGGGGTCGCACCGTGCGCGGTTGCCCTCTGGTGCGCGCTGAGCGGCTCGGTGCGAGGTCGTTCCCGTGCACGGGGCCGCCAACCGCGCACCGATGGAGAACCCCGCACCGTGCGCGCTCCGCACGGGGGCGCCGACCTCGCACGGTGCGCGGTCCTCAGGCGCGCGGGGCCGGACGGGAGGCCGTGGCCGGGTCCGCCACGACGGTCACCGGGGCCGCGGCTGCCGTCCCGGGCGTCACGAGCTCCGGCCGCCGCCGCGTCCGGAAGACCCAGGCCTTGAACAGCACGAACCGGACCAGCGTGGCGAGCAGGTTCGCTGCCGTCAGCACGGCGATCTCCGCACCGTGCGAGGCTCCCGGCGCCGTGGCGTGCAACACGACCAACGACCCCGCCGTGATGGCCCACGCGATCCCGAAGACGACGAGCCCCTGCACCTGGTGCCGTCCGGCGCCAGCTCGGCCGCGCATCCCGAAGGTGAACCGGCGGTTGAGCGCGGTGTTCCCCACGGCGGTGACCAGCAGCGCCACGAAGTCCGCCGTCTGCGCGCCGATCGCCGGGCGGAACAGCGCGTAGAGCAGCGCGAACGCGATCGTCGAGACGACCCCGATCGCGCCGAAGCGCAGCACCTGCTCGAGGATCCCGACGTGCGGCGTGGAGAACGGCTGCCGCCCGATCGCCCGGTACACCGGTGCGATGGGGATGCGCCCGGTCGCCAGTCCCCGGGACACCCGCCACATGCCGCGCAGGTCCTCGGTCGCGGTCGAGGTGATGTCGACCGAGGAGTCCACGTCGTCCACCCAGTCCACCGGCACCTCGTGCACGCGCAGTCCGGCGTGTTCGGCGAGCACGAGCAACTCGGTGTCGAAGAACCACGCGTCGTCCTCGCACAGCGGCAGGAGGTGCTCGGCGGCTTCGCGCGTGATCGCCTTGAAGCCGCACTGCGCGTCGGAGAACGAGACGCCCATCGTGCTCCGCAGCAACAGGTTGTACGAGCGCGAGATGAACTCCCGCTTCCCACCGCGGACGACCCGCGACGACCCGGCCAGCCGCGTGCCGATCGCCAGGTCCGAGTGACCGGACAGCAGCGGGGCCACCAGGGGCTCGAGCGCGGCCAGGTCCGTCGACAGGTCCTCGTCGAGGTACACGAGCACCCGCGCCGGGGACGCTCCCCACACGGCCTTGAGCGCGCGACCGCGGCCCTTGAGCGGCAGGTGGACGGCGTGGACGCCGTCGAGCATCGCCGCCAGGTCGTCCGCGATGCGGGGCGTGTCGTCCGTCGAGGCGTTGTCGGCGATCGTGATCCGCCACGATCCGGGCAACGAGCTCCGGCAGAACGCGTGGAGCCGGCGGACGTGCGCCGCCAGGGTGTCCTGTTCGTCGTGGCAGGGGACGACGATGTCGATGTCGAGGGTCTGGTCCGTCTCCGTCATGTCCCGATGCTCGGCAGCGGGGCAGTGGGGACCGGAGCACCCGGCTGTGGTGGCGGTAAGAACGCCGAGCGACCGTTCCGCCGGTGTTCACCTGCCGCGCGGACAGGGGGTGGACCGATCGGTACGCTCCGACATGCGACACCTGTCGATCAGCGGGCAGGTGCTGACGGAGGGGCACCGTGGCCGCACCAGACGACGACCGCCGGACACCGGCGCTGCTGCCGGGGGAACGCCTGGGCCTCGGGCTCGACGACCGGTGCGACGAGTTCGCGCGCCTGCTGCTCGAACCGCCCCTCGACGGCATCGACCCGGACGGCCGAGCCTGGCTCCACGAGCGGTACGCCGAGATCGTCCCGGTGGTCCTGCCGGCGGCGCTGCACGCGGTGGAGCATGGCACGCCGGTGGCGCCGGAGGCCGTCCTGGCGCTCCGAGCACTCGCGGCCGACCGGGCATCGGACCCCCGGGCGGCCGCCCCCGTCGCGCTCCGTGGTGCACTGCCCGCCCTGCGCGTCTTCACCCTGGTGATGCGCTCGGCCGGACACGAGCACGTCGGCCGCTCGATGCTGGCGATGGGCCGTGCCTCCCTGGTCGCGCACGAGCTCGGGACCTGCTGGTTCGAGGCGTGGATTCACGAGCGCCGGCGGGCACCGGTCGCGGACGCGGCGGAGACCACGGTCGACCTGGTCGCGCGGGTGCCCGGGCTCGACGCCACCGAGGAGCAGATGCTGGCGCTCGCCGCCGAGGGGATGTCGAACGATGCCATCGCGCAGGAGACCGCGTACAGCCGGCAGGCGGTCGCGTGGCACCTCGGACGCCTGATGCGTGCCTGCGGGGCTCCGAACCGCACCGCCCTGGTCTCGGTGGCGTTCTGTCGGGGCTGGCTCCGGGCCCGGCGACGCCCCGGACGCACGGACACCCCGTGAGACCCGGCGCTCCGGACGCACGGACACCCCCTGGGACCGCGAGGCCCCAGGGGGTGTCGGCGTGGTGCGCGGGTCAGCCGCCGTTGACGCTGATGACGTTGTCGGTGCGCGAGATGTTCCCGAAGACGCCCCAGTTGAGGTAGCCGCCGTCGCCGTTGTTCGTGACCTTGCCGGGGCCCTTGAACCAGTAGATGACGTAGTTGCCGCCCTTGATGTCGATCGACTGCGCGTCGGCGACGTCGCCCTCGACGGTGATCGGCTGGTCCTTGTTCACGACCGCGACCGTCAGGCGGTCGGGGTTGCCGGCGTTCCAGTAGCCGACGTCGAGCGCCGCCTGGACGGCCCCGCTGCGGTCGCTCTGGTCGTTCACCGCGTCCTTGATGGCGTTGACGATCGCCACCGGGTCGAGGTTGACGTTGACGCTCCCGCCGACGCTGCTCGAGGGGGAGGACGTGGGTGCGGGCTCTGCCGCGTGGGCCGGTGCGGCGACGAACGCGCCAGCGACCAGTGCGCCGCCGAGGGCGGTGCCGGCGAGGGTCTTCATTGTCTTCGACTGGAAGGAGTTCATGATCTGGTTCCCATCTCTGCAGGTGTGGCCGGTGTGGCCGTCGTGCTCGGACATGACCCATCCTGCGAGCCGCCCGGCGCCGGTGCACGTGATCGGCCCGGACGTTGGACGATCGTCTGACACCGGGGCGACGGCGCCCGCGGCGTGCTACTGCGCGGGCAACGCCACCGTGAACGCGGTCCGCCCGGGCTCGGAGGACACCCGCACCGTGCCGCCGTGCGCCTCGACGACCGCGCGGACGATCGCCAGGCCCAGGCCGCTCGTGCCGACCTCCCGTGAGCGCGAGGCAGCGCCCCGGGTGAACCGGTCGAACAGCGTCGGCAGGGCGTCGGCGGAGATCGTCGGCCCGTCGTTCGTCACGACGAACCGGACCGTCGCCGTGCCGTCCGGTTCGTGGGACCGTCGCAGCGACACCACGACGGCCGTGTCCGGCGGAGTGTGCGTCCGGGCGTTGGCGAGCAGGTTCGTGACGACCCGGTGCAGCTCGCCGGCGTCGCCCGGCACGACGAGCGGCTCGTCGTCGACCTGCAGCGTCCACCGGTGCGTGGGCGCGGTCGCGCGGGCGTCCATGGTCGCCTCCACCACGATCGAGGTCAGGTCGACCGGTCCGGCGCGGTCCGGACGGGAGGCCGTGCTCGGCCCCGCCGCGAGCGCTGCGGCATCGAGACGCGCGAGCAGCAGCAGCTCCTCGACCAGGTCGCCCATCCGCACGGCTGCCCGCTCGATCCCCGCGACGTTGCGGTGGATCGCGTCGACGTCCGACGAGGTGGCGGACAGCTCGGCGTACGCACGCACGGTGGCGATGGGCGTCCGGAGCTCGTGGGAGGCGTCGGCGACGAAGGTCCGCATCCCGGCCTCGGCGTCGCTGCGCACCCGGAGCGCCCGCCCGACGTGCCCGAGCAGCCGGTTCAGGGCGGTGCCGACGGCGCCCACCTCGCGGTTGCGCACGAGGTCGGAGTCCGCCACCCGGGCGGCGATGTCGGTGTCCCCGCGCTCGAGGTCGAGCGCGGTGACGCTCGACGCGACGGCAGCGACGTGCTCCAGCGGCCGGAGCGAGCGTCGGACGAGCATCGCGCCCGCCCAGACGGCGACGAGCAGTCCGACGAGGGTCACGCTGCCGACCACCACCACGAGCTGCACGACCGAGGCCCGCAGGTCCCCGAGCGGCAGCGCCGTCACGAAGACGTCCCCGTCCGAGCCGACGGCCTCGGCGCGGTAGGACCCCAGCGACCCGAGCGACACCGTGACCGGCTCGCCGTCGGTGGCGACCGCCGCCAGGGTCCGTTCCTGCGCGGTGGTGAGGCTGTGCTGCTGCCCGTGCGCGTCGGTGTACCCGGCGAGCACGGTGCGCGCTCCGCGGAAGATCGCGATGACGGTGTCGGCGGACTGACCGGGCGCCCCGATGACGTCGTTCCCCGGGTCCGGCCGGTCGGACGACGCGGAACCGGACGACGACGACCCGGACGACGACGACCCGCTCTCCGGCGGCGGCTGCCCGTTCCCGGGGCCCAGGGTCCGACCGGCCGCCGTCGCGAGCTCGGCGTCGAGCCGTCCCACCAGGTACCCCCGGTAGGCGACGACGGTGACGACCCCCACGACGACGTTCGTCAGCACGAGCAGCAGCGCCACCGCCCCGACGATCCGCCACCGCAGCGACGGCACCCGCCGGGTTCCGGCGGAGGCCCCGACACGCGTCACGGCGCCGGCCGCAGCACGTACCCGGCCCCGCGCACGGTCTGCACGAGTGGCGTCCGCCCGGCGTCGAGCTTCTTCCGGAGGTACGACACGTACATGTCCACGAGGTTGGACGATGACCCGAAGTCCATGCCCCACACGTTCGTCAGGATGTTCTCGCGCGACAGCACCCGGTTCGCGTTCCTGGCGAGGTAGCGCAGCAACGCGAACTCCGTCGGGGTCAGGTCGACGGGGGAACCCGCACGCGTCACGGTCCGGCTGTCCTCGTCGAGCACCATGTCGCCGACCTGGATCCCACTGGCAGCAGCCGCGACCCGGGCCGAGGTCCGCGCCAGGATCCGCGCCCGCACCAGCAGCTCCGCGACGCCGAATGGCTTCGTCAGGTAGTCGTCGCCACCACGGGTGAGTCCGGCGAGACGGTCCTCGGACGCGTCCCGCGCGGTGAGGAACAGCACCCGGACGTCGTCGCGCCCCGCACGCAACCGGTCGAGCACCTGGAACCCGTCGAGGTCCGGCAGCATCACGTCGAGCACGATGACGTCCGGCTGGAACTCCCGCGCGGCGAACAGGACGTCCCGCCCACGGTGCACCGCGCGCACGGACCAGCCGTCCGCCTCGAACGCGAGGCGGACGGCTTCGGCGAGCGCGTGCTCGTCGTCCACGACGAGGGCACGGACGGGGGATCCGTCGGTGCGCTGCAGGGGTCGGTCGGCCATCGGCGCCGAGCCTACTTCCCGCTCGTCAGGTCGTAGACGGTCTGCCCGCCGACTGTGGATGACGCGTAGTTCGCCGCGACCCACTCCTGGATGGCGCTCGCCGTGGAGGACCCGCCGCCCATGCCGCCGCCGTTCCCGGAGGCGATGTAGTAGCTGATGTCGCCAGCAGCGACGTCCGCCTGGAACTCGGCCAGGGTCGGCGTCGGGTCGCTCGACCAGCCGCCGATCGCCATCACCGCGGTGTCGGAGTCGAGTTCGAGCTGCGCCGCGGACTGCGATCCGTTGACCGCTGCCGCCCACTTCGTGGCCGTCGCGGCGAGCAGCTTCGTGAGGGCCGAGGACGTCGAGGCGCCCTCGCCGCCGCCGATCCCACCACCGGACGGGAGGCTCGTCCCCGACTCCGACCCGGACGTCCCGTCCTCGGTCGTCCCGTCCGGCGCTGTGCCGTCCGGCGCTGTGCCGGAGGTGCCGCCGGGAGGCGTCCCACCGGGACCCGCTTGCGAACCGGAGTCCGTGCTGTCGGAACGGTCGCTGTCGGAACCGGACGTGGTCCCGCCGGGTTCACCCGAGCCTCCCGGCATGCCGCCGCCCATCCCGCCACCGGACGAGCCCGACGGGCCGACACTCGGGATCGAGCCGGAGTGCGCGACGGTCGTGGTGGCCAGCGCGGAGGCGGTGGTGCCGGTGAGTCCGAAGAGGGTCCCCGCGAGGACGCCGACGGCGACGAGCTTGCGGAGCGACGGGACGCTGCCGACGACGACGGCGATGGCGGAGAGCAGGCCTCCTGCGAGCATCACCCACCGGAGCCACGGCAGCCAGGTCGGGTTCTCGTTGAGCAGGCACCAGCCCCAGAACGCCGTGCTGCCGATCATCGCGGCGAGGCCGAGCCGTCCGGTCATCCGGTTCCTGGCGTTCCAGAGGAGTGCGCCGCCGGTGCCGACGAGTCCGGCGATCGCGGGGACGAGGGCGACCGTGTAGTACGGGTGGATCGTGCCGGACATGTACGAGAACACGAGCCCGGTCACCAGGAGCCAGCCGCCCCAGAGGACGAGTCCGGCGCGGGCCGGATCGGCGAGGTGTCGACGGCCGATGACGACCAGGCCGAGGACGAGTGCGACGAGGGCAGCGGGCAGCAGCCACGAGACCTCGAGGCCCATCTCGGACGAGAACAGCCGGTCCAGGCCGGTCGATCCGCCGAACGACGATCCAGCGGTGCCGCCGGTCGTGCCGCCGCCTCCTCCGCCGCCGTTGCCCGAGCCGCCGAAGATCCGGCCGAGACCGTTGTAGCCGAACACCAGGTCGAGCACGGTGTTGTTCGTCGACCCGCCGATGTACGGCCGGGCGGACGCCGGCCAGAGTGCGACGGCGAGCACCCACCACCCGGCGGCGACCACGAGCGAACCCGCTGCGATCAGCAGACCGACGATGCGTTTCGGCCACGTGGTGCGGGCAGCGACCAGGGAGACCAGGCCGAACGCCGGCAGCACGAGCAGTCCCTGCAGCATCTTCGTCAGGAACGCGAACCCGAGGGCGACACCGGCGAGGGCGATCCACCGCCAGCTGCCGCGGGGGAGTGCCCGCACCGTGCAGTACGCGCCGGCGGTCATCAGCATCACGAGGAGCGCGTCCGGGTTGTCGAACCGGAACATCAGCGCGGCGGCCGGGGTGGCCGCGACGACGAACCCGGCGAGGAGCGCACCGACGTTCGCAGTGGTGGAGCCGGTGCGTGCGAGGGTGCGGCGGACCGTGCCCCAGACCAGCGCCACCGACCCGACGGCCATCAGCGCCTGGGGGAGCAGCAGACTCGTGCTCGAGAAGCCGAACAGCCGGGCCGACAGCACCATCACCCACAGCGACGCCGGGGGCTTGTCGACGGTGATGAAGTTCGACGAGTCGAGCGAGCCGAAGAAGAACGCCTCCCACGACTTCGTGCCGGCCTGCACGGCGGCGGCGTAGAAGGAGTTCGCGTACCCGGACATGCCGATGTCCCAGCAGTACACGACGGCGGTCACGACGAGGAGCAGCCAGAACGCCGGACGGAGCCAGCGGGCGTCGGTGCGCTCGCCGAGGAAGAGCCGGGGGACGGCTCGGCGACGGGTCGGCTCCGACGGGTGCCGGCGGTCGCGACGGTCGGTCACGGGGATCGGGTACGTGGTCATGGCAGTGAGCATCCGGGGCGTTCCCCGAACGCGGCCATGCGCCTGCTGTGGGCCGGGTAAGGAGTGTGGCGCAGAATGCTGCCCGCGCGCACACGGTGCGCGCGTCAGGCGTAGCGACGTGCTGCGCGCAGGGCAGCGTCGGTGTACGAGCCGCCGAACAGCAGCACGTGCAGCAGCAGGGGTGCCAGCTGGTGCAGCTCGACGCGCTCCTGCCACCCCGGGGCCAACCGCGACTCGGCGTCGTACGCGGCGAGGACGGTCTCCAGTCGGGGGAGCCCGAACAGCGCCAGCAGTGCCAGGTCCGTCTCGGCGTGCCCACCGTGCGGGGTCGCGTCGATGAGCACGGCTCCCGTCGGCTCGGTTTGGTCCCGCGGCCACAGGACGTTCCCCGCCCAGAGGTCGCCGTGCAGCCGCGCGGGGCCGTCGCCCACCAGCGCCGGCTGCGGGGAACCGAGCGTGCCGTCCTCGAGCCGGGCGCACACTCGTTCGAACACCGCGGCCTCGGCGCCGTCGTACCCGCCGGCGTCGACGATGCGCGCCACGAAGTCCCGGATCCGGTACTCGGCGAAGAACGCGCCCCAGGTGTCCGGGGCGTCGACCGCGGCGACGAACGGCGTCCGGGAGCGCCCGACCCGCAGCGCCCCGACCGCGGGGAACCCCGGCGAGGGTGCGCCCCAGTGCGAGGCACCGGCTGCGTGGGTGTGCGCGAGCGACCGTCCGAAGCGCTCTGCCTGGGCAGCGGTGGGCGCGGTGTCGGAGACGAACTCCAGCTCGAGCACGGTCGGTCGCGGCCTGCCGAGCACCCGGGCGACACGGGTCCCGCCGGCGTCCGACGCCTCGGCGAGCCACTCGAGCCCAGCGGCCTCGGCAGCGGCTTCGTCCGGGTCGGTGAAGGTCTTGACGTAGGTCTCGGGCATCACTCCATCCTGCCGACCCACCCTCCGCGGATCGTCAGACCGCGTCGACGAGGGCCTTCGCCAGCGGGTGCCACGGCCGCGACGACGGCCCGCTCAACACCAGCGTCCGCTCGAGTCGCGGCGTCGTCGGAACCATCACCAGGTCGTCCGGCAGCATCACCCGGCCGAGCGACGGCACGATCGACACCCCCTCGCCGCGCTGGATCATGCCGAACATCGTGCTCATCTCCCGCACGCGGTGGGCGTACCGGAACGGCTGCCCGGCCAGCTCGTGCATCCGCTCGATCTGGTACTCGCAGCCGCCGCCCCCGGCGACCAGGCCGTCCTCGTGCAGGTCGTCGAGCGTCAGGGCCGCCGCGTCGGCGAGCGGGTGGTCCCGCCGGACGACCGCGGCCATCTCGTCCTTCGCGACGACGACGCCGCCGTCGGGCACGACGGACGGGTCGACCAGGACCGCCGCGTCCACGGTGCCGGCCTCGAGCCACTCGGGCATCTCGTCGTCGTCACCCTCGTAGACCTGGACGTCGACGTCGGGCAACACGACCGCCCAGAGTTCGCGCAGCCGCGGCAGCAGGCCCTGGCAGACGGTGGGGACGGCGGCGAGCCGCACGGTGCCGCGCGCCGTGCCGGGCCGGACCACGGCCTCCAGGGCGTCGACCGAGGCGAGCGCGCTGCGGGCGTGACCGAGCAGGCGCTCGCCGAGGGGTGTGGCGGCGGCGACCGCGCCGCGGACCACGACGGGGCCGCCCAGTTCGCGCTCGAGCCCGGCGACGGCGTGCGAGACCGCGGACTGGCCGACGCCGAGGTCGCGCGCCGCAGCGGTGAACGAACCGGAGTCCACGGTGGTCACCAGGGCCCGGAGCTGCGCGATCGTGACGGCCATGCGTCCTCCTCATGGGGACATGAGGCGGATGCGTTTGCCTCATGTCGGTCGGTGGCTCGACACTAGCGGCATGAACGGCATCCTGTTCGTCCTCGTGGCGCTGACCTGGGGGTCGAGCTTCCTCTTCATGAAGATCGGTCTCGAGGGCCTCTCACCGCAGCAGGTCGCGCTCGGACGCGTGCTCCTCGGGGCGCTCACCCTGCTCGTGATCCTGTTCGCGACGCGGCGTCGGTGGCCCCGAACGAAGGCGCTCTGGGGGCACCTGCTCGTGCTCGCGGTGTTCCTCAACGCGGTGCCGTCGTCGCTCGTGGCGTGGGCGGAGCAGACCGTGCCGAGCGGGCTGGCGAGCATCTACAACGCCACGACGCCGATCATGGTGCTGCTGGCGCTGCCGTTGCTGCTGCCCGCGGAACGCCTGCGCGGGCGGCAGCTCGCTGGTGTCCTGATCGGGATCGTCGGCGTGCTCGTGCTGGTCGGCCCGTGGGACCTGATCGGCGACCCGGCGGTGCTGGCGACGGTCCCCGCCCAGGTCGCACTGCTCGGCATGACCGCCTGCTACGGGTTCGGTCTGGCGTACATGCGGCGCTTCGTCGCGGGCAGCGGACACGACGCGGTCACGCTCACCGCGGTCCAGCTGACGCTGGCCGCCGGGTTGATGCTGCTGATCGCGCCGGTGACCGCGACCGCGCCGATGCAGCTGGACTGGAGGATCGTGGCCGCGATGGTCGCCCTCGGTTGCGTCGGCACGGGGCTGGCCTACATGTGGAACACGGGGCTGGTGCAGGCGTGGGGCGCGGCGCGGGCCTCGACGGTCACGTACCTGACGCCCGTCGTGGGCGTGGTGCTCGGCGTGCTGGTGCTCGGGGAGCGCGTGCGGTGGAACGAGCCGGTCGGTGGGGTCGTGATCCTGGTCGGGATCGCCCTGGCGTCCGGGGTGCTGCTCCGGCGCCGTGCGGCGGTCGAGGTGCCGGCGGCGGCCCGCGGCGCCTGACGGCCGGTGCGCTGGCGCTCGGTGTGTTGGCGGTCGGAGCGCTGGCGCTCAGTCTGTTGGCGCTCGGTGCGAGGTTCTGCGCTCCGTGCGAGGCAGCGACTCCGCACGGAGGCCGCAACCTCGCACGGTCGGCTGACGCATCTCGCACGGTGCGAGGTACGACGGCGCGACCGTGTGACCGCGGCGCGTCAGCCGACCCGCTCGACCCGGACGTCCCAGCCGAGGTCGACGGCGCGACGCTCGAGCTCGGAGACGTTCGACCGACACAACGACGACCCCGCGCCGGGGTAGTACCGACGGATGGCCGATGCGGGCACGAACCGGCCGCCCAACGGGTCGTCCGTCCGGCGCACCTGCCACCACCGCGCCGTGGCCTGTTCGAGCGCGGCGTCGAAGGACACCTCGACGTCGACGATCCGCAGCCGGTCGTAGCCCGCGTCGTCGAGCTCGGACAGCAGGTCGTCCAGGTAGTCCACGCTCGACAGGGTGCCGTGCACGACGACGTTCTCGCCGTCGCGCAGGGACCGCCGGCGCAGGGTGTCCGCGACGGCGGTGGACTCGGCGTGCACGAAGGCGGCGAGTTCGCGCGGCCGGACCGGGGCGCCGTCGGCCAGCTCGTGCGCGGTCCAGGCGTCGAGCAGCCCGTCGGCCGCAGCGCGTTCGAGCAGTGCGTCCTTGAAGTCGTCGGCGTCGATGTGACGGTAGGTGTCGAGCTCGGGCATCCGCGCGAGGGCCGTCGTCTTGCCCGCGCCCGGAGGCCCGGCCGTCACCACCACCGCCAGGGTGCCGTCGTCCGACGGGGCCGGCGTCCGCGCAGCGTGCGCGGCGAGCAGCGACTCGTGCAGCCGCAGGCGCTCGGCGGTGTACAGGAACCCGTCCGGGGCGTACCGCAGGCGGGTGCTGCCGCTCGGGTCCTCGGTCCAGGGGTCGTCGAGGCAGGACGCCTGCAGGAACGCGGCGAGGTCGGCGGCCGTCCGGTCGCGCAGGACACGGTCCGCATCCTCGGACTGCTGCGCCGCGCTCACCGGGTGCGGGCCCGGCCGAGGCGCCCGGCGATGGCCTTGCGGACGGTCTCGTACTCGCCCTCGCTGATGAGGCCGTCCTGGAACGCGGCCGCGAGTTCCTTCGCGGTGCCCGTCTGTGCGGCGGCGCTGTCGTACCCGGAGTCGCGGGCCGGGATGCGGTGCGTCATCGCCATCGTCGACAGCTCGCGCACCATGGTGTCGGAGTCGATCAGTCCCGCCTGTCGCTGCGAGATCACCTCGCGCGGACTCGGGCGTGATGCGGTGAGCCCCCGGCGGGTCAGCCGCCGTGCGACCTCGGCCTGCGAGATGCCGGCGAGTCGGGCGATGTCGCGCTCGGCCACCCCGAGGTCGGCCAGCTCGAAGATGCCGCGCCGCAGTTCCATCTCGGCCAGGTGCTGCTGCTCGCGGCTGTGCAGCACGCTCAACACCGCCGCGCGGACCGAGGCGGTGTCGCCGTCCATCCGCGTGGTCAGGGCATCGACCAGTGTCTCAACGTCGTGTCGTGTCCGTCGCCCGGCTCCGCGTCGGGGGTCGAGGTGCTCCATGCTGGCTCCGTTCCCGCTGCCGCCGATCGTACCGTCAGGTCTCAAGCGCCCGGCGGCAGCGCGATCTCGCGCGACCGGTCCCACGGCTCGGCCCACCCGAGTCGGGTGAACAGCGCGTCGAGCAACGAGGCGGTGAACCCCCAGACGACGTGCTGCCCGGAGTCCGAGTCGACCGTGAACGCCGGTCCACGCCACTCCCGGCCGTCCTGGCGCAGCACCGTGACCCCGCGGTGTGCCGGGTCGAGCAGGTCGGCCACCGGAGCCCGGAACACCGCGGCGGACTCTGCAGCGTCCACGACCCGGACCGGCGAGGGAGCACGCCACCAGCCGAGCACCGGCGTGACCAGGTGGCGCGAGAACGCCAGCGGCACGGCGGGCATCGCACCGAGCACCTCGACGCCGGCGGGGTCCAGCCCGGTCTCCTCCCGGGCCTCGCGCAGGGCGGCCGCTGTGGCGTCCGTGTCCCCGGGGTCGATGCGTCCGCCGGGGAACGCGACCTGCCCTGGGTGGGCACGGAGGGTCGTTGCCCGCGCGAGCAGCAGGACGTCGAGGTCCCGCGAGACCGCGTCGTGGTCGGCAGGGCGGTCACTCGGGACGTCGTCCAGGACGCCGAACAGCATGAGCACCGCGGCGCGACGGGGTGACTCGGCCGCCGGCGCGACGGGGTGACTCGGCCGCCGGCACGTCGGTGACGAGCGCGCGCCGGTCGTCACGAGCGAGGGCGGCGAGCTCGGCCCGTGCGCTGCGTGCGGTCGCCCGGTGCGGATGTGCGGTGGTCACGTCCGGAGCCTACGACCTGCCAGCGTCCGAGCCGGCGCCCCCGGCGACCCCGGCGCCCCCCGCACCCTCGGCGACCCCAGCGCCCCCGGCGTCCCCGGTGACCCCGTCGGTGCGCAGCGCGTGGACCATGCTCCGCAGCGCCGCCGTCGCGACGGTCTGCTCGTCCGGGCTCATCCCGCCGAGCATGCGCACCTCGACCGCACGCACCGCTGCCGTCGCCTGCGCGAGCTTCCGTTCCCCCGCCGGGGTCAGGCGTGCCGGCAGGGCCTTGCCGACCGGGGCCTCGGCGGGCCGGGTGACCTCGCCGGCACGCTCGAGTGCCTGCAGCAGCACGTTCATCGACTGCCGGGTGACGAAGGCGCCGCGGGCGAGGTCCGAGTTCGACAGGCCGGGCCGCTGCGCCAGGAGCTCCAGGCACGAGTAGTGCGTGATGGTCATGTCGAGCGGTCGGAGGGCTGCCTCCATCGCCGTTCGCAGCGCACTCGCGGCCTCCTTCAGCAGGTAGCCCATCGAGTGGTCCAGGTCGATCCCCGCACGGTCTTGACGCATGTCAGTAGTCTGACATAGGTTTTCCTGTGTCAGACAACTGACACAGATCGAAGGAGCACCTCATGCCCGCCACCGGCCCCGACTTCATCTCGCTGCAGGTCACCGACCTCGACGCCTCGCAGGCGTTCTACGAGCAGTACCTCGGCCTGGTCCGCTCACCGGCCGGCCCGCCGCACGCCGTGGTCTTCACCACCAGCCCGATCGCCTTCGCGCTGCGCGACGTCGTCGCCGGCACCGACATCGCCGGACAGGCACAGCCCGGCATCGGTGCGGCGCTCTGGCTCCACGCCACGGACGTCCAGGCGATCCACGACGCACTCGTGGCCGACGGGCACCGCATCGTCGCCGATCCGATCGACGGCCCCTTCGGCCGCACGTTCACCTTCGCCGACCCCGACGGGTACCACGTCACGCTCCACGACCGCGCCTGACCAGCGCGCAGGCGGAGCGCCGCGCCGACCCGCCGCCCGCGCCACCGCGCGCCGCCGACCCGCCGCGTCCGACGCCCCGCGTTGATGCTGCGTCCGTAGGCTCGGACCATGTCGTCACCGGTGCGCCTGCTCCTCGCCTCGTCGCACCCCGGCCCGACGGTCACGGTCACGGTCCTCGCCGCGGTGATCGCCGCCGCGGTCGGGCACCCGGTCGGACTCGTCGTCCTCGTCGCGCTGACGGTGGTGGCGGGACAGCTGTCGATCGGCCTGGCGAACGACTGGATCGACGCCGACCGGGACCGAGCCGTCGGGCGGTCGGACAAGCCCGTCGCACGCGGGCTGATCGCCGCGAGCACCGTCCGGAACGCGGCCTTCGGCACGGCGGCCGCCTCGGTCGTGCTGTCGCTGTTCCTCGGCCCGCTCGCCGCGGTCGCGCACCTGGTCCTGGTGGCGGCCGGCTGGGCGTACGACGCCGGGCTCAAGCGGTCGGTCGCGTCGGTCGTGCCGTTCGTCGTCGCCTTCGGGCTGCTGCCCGTCGTGGCGGTCGCGGCCGGTCCCGAGGCGCAGCTGCCGGCGGCTTGGGCGATCGCGACGGGTGCGGTGTTCGGCGTCGCCATCCACTGCACGAACGTGCTGCCCGACCTGGTCGACGACGCGGCCACCGGGGTCCGGGGCTTCCCGCACCGGCTCGGCCTGCACGCGTCGGGCGTCGTCGCCTTCGGTGCGCTGGTGGTCGCGGCCGGCCTGGTCCTCGTCGGCCAGCTGACGAGTGGCGACCCGGTGCGCGGCTCTGGCGTCGTCCTCGCGGTGGTGGGGACGGTGGTGGTCGTCGTGCTGGCGGCCGTCGGGATCCGTCTCGTGCTGACCGGGCCGCCGACCCGCACGCTGTTCCGGCTGGTCATCGCGTCCTCGCTGGTGCTGGTCGTCGAGCTCGGCCTCGCCGGCGCACGGCTCGTGGCCTAGGCGCGGCGTCGTTCACGCCCAGCGCATCGCGTACTGCCGCGCGAGCAGACCGCCACCAGCCGGGAGGCCCAACACCGCCCGCAACAGCAGCTCGCGTCCCAGGACGGCCGGTCCCACGGCCCGCGCGCCGAGTGCCATGTTCGCCTCGGCCTGCCACGCGGCCCGGCGCGCCGCGGCCTGGCGGCGCGCGGCGTACGCCGGCCACGGCCCGGCAGCACCGGTGCGGACGGCCTCGACGAGCAGCGGTGCGAGTTCCGCGGCGTCGAGCCACCCGAGGTTCATGCCCTGTCCGCCGATCGGACTGATCTCGTGCGCGGCGTCCCCGACCAGGACGACCCGGCCGACGCCGACCCGCACGGCCTGTCGACGACGGATCCGGAACGCGCTCGTCATCGTGCTGGTCGACGCGTCCACGGTAGCTCCGGTTCGACGCTGCACGGTGTCCGCGACGCCCGCGGCGTCCGGCGTCGCGGGGTCGCCACGACCCGCCAGCGTGACGAAGCGCCGCCGCCCGCCGGGCAGCGGGAAGGACTCGACCACGCCTGCCGGTCCGACGTCGACGAGCGCGTCCGACCGTGCCGCGGACGGCTCCGGGTCGGCGAAGTCGCCCATCAGGTACCGGCCCGGGTACTCGCGGCCGGTCGTGCCGATGCCGAGCAGGTCCCGCACGGTGCTCCGTGCGCCGTCCGCGCCGATGACGAACGACGCCCGCACGGTCGCGGGCGTCCCCTCGGGGCCGGTGCCGACCGCGTCGACGTGGTCGCGGTGCCGGTGCAGTGCCGTGACCTGCGTCCCGGGCAGCAGTGCTCCGGGAGCCAGGGCAGCCAGTCGTCCTCGCAGCACCGACTCCGTCCGGTGCTGGTCGAGCGTCGCGACGTAGGGGTGGGTGTCCGAGGCGCCGGCGAACGACAGGGTGCCGAGGGTCCGCCCGCGGCTCGTGGCGACGCCCCGACGGACGAGGACGGCCTCGGCGAGCAGCGGCACGGCGGCCTCGATCGCGGCGAAGGCGTCGAGCGACGGCGGGTGGATGCCGATCGCCCGCGACCCCGACGGCGCGGCATCGCGACGCTCCCACACCTGCACGTCGACCCCCGCGTGGGCGAGGAGTGCGCTGAGGAACACCCCGACGGGGCCGCCGCCGACCACCAGGACTCCGGTCCGCGCAACGGTCACGCGCCCGAGCCTACGGACCGGTCCACGCCGGGACGCAGGTGGCGGCCCGGCGGAGCCGGTGCGGGGCGCCCCGCGCCTCAGCTGGCGGTGTGGCGGGCCGAGCGTTCCGCTGCCATCAGGCGCCGGGCCTCCCGGAACCGACGGCGGAGCTTCTCCACCGGGACCTCGACCGCGTAGGCCGCGCCGACGGCCACCAGGACCGCTGCGCCGAGCAGCCAGACCCAGTCGAACGCGCCGAACAGGCTCGACGTGACCGTCCCGAGCAGGGCGATCACGAGCGGGTGCCACAGGTACGCGGAGTACGACACGCGCCGGCCGAACCAGGCCATCGGCGTCCACGACAGCGCGATCGACAGCGGGCTGCGCACCGACACCAGGCCGCCGATCAGCAGCGCGGACACCAGCCCGGTCGCCGGCAGCAGCACGCCGAAGGTCCACGCGTGCTGCGTCCAGTCGTCGTCGATCCAGAACTGCACCGCGGCGAGCATGCCGATCCCGAGCCAGGTCCCGAGGTGTCCGGCGATGCCGGCAGCCCAGGTGCGGACCCGCTCGTCGTCGAGCAGCAGCGCCAACAGGCACCCGGTCGCGAGCGGCACCAGGCCGAGCACGGGGGAGAAGTACACGTCCGGGGTGGAGCCGCCGTTCGGCGTGCGGTAGCTCGCCCACGACCCGATCGACGCGGCCACGATCACCACGGCCAGGCCGGCCATCAGCACGCGGCGACGGGCGCGGAGTGCGAAGAGCAGCACCAGGACCGGCGGCCAGACGAGGTAGAACTGCTCCTCCATCGACAGGCTCCACGTGTGTGCGAAGACGCCCTGCGTGGTGTCCCAGAACGAGCGGAACAGGTTGCCGGTGTAGCTCAGCGCGATGAAGGCGGCCTCGCCGGGGGAGAACGACGCACCCTTGTAGCCGCCGACCCAGGACCACAGGGCGAGGCCCGCGGCCACCATCACGAGCAGCGCTGGGTACAGGCGGAGCAGGCGCTTCACCCAGAACGAGCCGAGCCGGACCGTTCCCGTGCGACGGTGCTCGCCCAGCAGCAGGGTGGTGATGAGGAAGCCGGACAGCACGAAGAAGACGGTGACGCCGATGAAGCCGCCCTCGAACCCGGTGACGTGCAGGTGGTAGAGCATCACGATGACGATCGCGACGGTGCGCAGCCCGTCGAGTGCGGTGGCGCGGGTGGCCAGGGGCGCGGCCGTGCCCTTGCCGGTGGTCGTGCCCGTGCCGGTCGCGGGCGCGGTGGTCGGTGCGGGCGCGATGGTCCGCGTGGTCGGTGCGGGCGCGATGGTCCGCGTGGTCGCGGTGCCGTTCTCCAGCGTGCTCGAGGACATCGGCCCAGGATGCTCCGCCCGCCCATGAGCGACCTCAGTGTCCGGGGTGCACGAGCTCCGTCAGCGCGCTGAGGCGTTCGTGCGTGATGGCCTCCATCGACCGCGTCTCACCCGGCGCGATCCACTGCTGGAACGACAGGTGGAACACCGTGATCCCCGTCTCCGCGGCGAGTGTGGCGGCCGGCTCGGGGACACCCCGTGCGCGCAGGACCTCGCCGATCCGGACCGTGGCCATCGCCAGCTTGCCGAGTTCACGTTCCCTCAGGGACGGTTCGGCCTCGATGATCGGTTGCCGCAGGCGCGACCACGCTCGGCGGTCGTCCGCGAAGAACGCACCGGTGTGCTGCAGGGCCCGGGCGACCAGGTCGAACGGAGGCGTGTCCGCCGGCGCCTGGTCGATCGGGTCGGTGAACAGGGCGACGAAGTCGTCCTGGCCGGCGAACAGCACCTCGCGCTTGTCGGCGAAGTGCCGGAAGAAGGTGCGTTCGGTGACCTCGGCCGCTGCGGCGATCTCGGCGACGGTGGTCTGCTCGAACCCGTGCTCGGCGAACAGCTGCAGGGAGACGGCCTGCAGGCGATCTCGGGTGCCGGGTTGCCAACGGGCCATGGGGAGAGTCTACTGATGACAGCGGCTGACATCCGGGTGTACGGTGATGTCAGTGCATGACATCAGGTTGTGCACACCCCGCGTCTCGCACTCATGAGCGGCGTGACGCGGCACCTGGAAGGACTGCAGCATGCACGTGTTCGTCACCGGAGCCTCCGGCTGGATCGGCTCAGCCACCGTCGACGACCTGGTCGCCGCCGGACACCACGTCGTCGGGCTCGCCCGGTCGGACGCTTCCGCCCGAGCCGTTTCGGCAGCGGGGGCGACCCCGCTGCGCGGTGACCTCGACGACCTCGAGGCCCTGCGCCGGGGTGCGTCCGAGGCCGACGCCGTGGTGCACCTCGCCAACAAGCACGACTGGTCGAACTCGGCTGCGACGAACGCCGCCGAGCGTGCCGCGGTCGAGGCCATCGGCGAGACGCTCGTCGGCACGGACCGACCGTTCGTCGTCGCCTCGGGCATCGCTGGCCTGGCACCCGACCGGCCCGCCGTCGAGTCCGACGCCTCGCCCTTCACCGGTCCGGACGCGCCGCGCGGTGGCAGTGAGGCCCGGGCGTTCGACTTCGTCGCCGACGGCGTCCGCACCATCGCGGCCCGGTTCGCCCCGACGGTGCACGGCGTCGGCGACCACGGCTTCATCGCGCTCATCACCGCTGCCGCCCGGACGCACGGGTTCGCCGCGTACGTCGGGGACGGCACGAACTCCTGGTCCGCCGTGCACCGCTCGGATGCGGCGCGGTTGGTGCGGCTCGGAGTCGAGCAGGCTCCTGCCGGCACCCGGCTGCACGCCACGGCGGAGACCGCGGTCCCCACGCGGGAGATCGCCGAGGCCATCGGTGCGTCGCTCGGGCTGCCCGTGCGGTCGATCGACCCGGCCGATGCCGTGGCGCACTTCGGGTTCGTCGGGCAGTTCTTCGGGATGGAGATGTCGGGCGACTCCACCGCGACGCGGTCGCTGCTCGGGTGGGATCCGGTCGGGCCGACGCTCGTCGAGGACATCGCCGCCGGTGCGTACGCGGGTGCGGCCGCGCGGTAGGGACGGGCGGTAGGGCGGGCGGGCGGTAGGGCGGGCGGGCGGGCGGCGCCAGCGCTGACCCCGAACGACAGATTCGATGTCGTACGACGTCGGATCTGTCGCGGCACCCGCCCACGCCCGGCGCCGCACGACCCTCGCGACATCATCGATGTCGTACGACAGCGGTGATGTCGTTCCGAGTCGGCAGCGCCCGCCCCGCCTCGCGCCCGCAGCGCCCGCAGCGCGCCCGCGCCCGCAGCGCCCCTACTCGGCCTTCTGCATCTGCCAGGGCTCGGGCTCGCGGTCGCCGTTGGGCCGCACCGGCCGGACGTCGCCCACGATCGGGATCGAGCGCTTCCGCATGAACCACAGGTAGCGGACGAAGAAGTGCGACAGCGTCGACAGCCGGTTGCCGTTGCCGAGCAGCGACGCGATGTGCACGGCGACCCAGGCGGCCCACGCCACCGGCCCCACCATCGTGATCCCACCGCGCAGCTGCGCGACGGCGGCGTTCGTGCCGATCGTCGCCATCGTGCCCTTGTCGAAGTACTTCAGGTGCTCGGTCGGCTTGCCGTGCAGCGTGCGGACGATCTGCTTGGCGATGTGCTTGCCGCCCTGCAGCGCCGGTTGGGCAAGCTGCGCGAGGGCGTCGTCCTGCGCGGCGATGTCGCCGGCGGCCCAGATGCCCTCGACGCCCTTCACGCTCAGGTCGTCGTTCACCTGGATGCGTCCGCCATGGGTCTGCGGCATGCCCCAGTTCGAGACCTCCTTGTGCGCGGCCACGCCCGTCGCCCAGATCACCTGCGAGGCGGGGATGAACTCGCCGCTCGCCGTCATCACGCCGTCGGGGCGGACCTCGGACACGCCGGTGTTCAGGCGCAGCACGACCCCGCGCTTCCGCAGCACCTTCGCCGCGTACCGCCGCAGCCGCGGTGCGAAGGGCTTCAGCAGCTCACCGCTCCGGTGCACGAGCGTGATGGTGATGTTGCCGCGGAGGATCTCCGGGTACGCACCCTCGAGCGCCTGGTCGCGCAGCTCGGCGAGCGCCCCCGCCATCTCGACGCCGGTCGCGCCGCCGCCGACGATGACGACGCGGATCTCGTCGGGACCCTGCTTGGCGGCGGCCTGCTCGAGCCGGGTGAAGAGCTCGTCACGGATGCGGAGCGCCTGCGACCGGGAGTACATCGAGTACGCGTACTCGTAGGCGCCCGGGGTGCCGAAGTAGCTCGTGTTGACGCCGTTCGCCAGGATGAGGTGGTCGTACGTCAGGTGCTCGCCGTCGGACATCTCGGCGATCTTCTCGGCCGGCCGGATGTTCGTCAGCAGCCCGTGCCGGAACTCGGCGTTGTCCTGTCGTGCCCGCAGCGAGCGCAGGAAGTAGGTCACGTCGCCGGCGTTCAGGCCGCCCGTCGCCACCTGGTACATGAGGGGCTGGAACATGTTGTAGACGTGCCGGTCGACGAGCGTGATGCGGACCGGTGCGTCGGCGAGCTCGCGCATCGCGGCGATGCCGGCGAATCCACCGCCGACGATGACGACGTGCGGGCGGGTGTCCTGCGGCATGGTGGGCTCCGTGGGTGATGCGGTCAACGGCAGCACCAACGGTACGCGCGTCCGGCACCTCCCGATGACGCGCGGGCGACGGACGGGAGGCCCGGCTCGCCTCCGTCAGTCCCCGAACGGCCCGTAGGTGCTCAGGACGTTGCCCTTGCTCGTCACGGTGCTGCCGACCAGGCGCAGGCGCGTGGGCGGGTCGGTCGGCTCGAAGAGCTTCCGTCCCGAGCCGGCGATCGCCGGGTGCACCATGAGCTGCAGTTCGTCCAGCAGCCCGGCGAACAGCAGGCTGCGGACGAGCGTGACGCTGCCGCACACCGCGATGTCGCCGCCGTCCTGCTGCTTCAGGTCCCGCACGAAGGCGTGGACGTCGCCCTGGATGAGCGCGGCGTTCTGCCACGTCAGGTCGCCGGTCAGCGTGGTCGAGGCGACGTGCTTCTCGATCGGGTTGATCCACTGGCCGAAGGGGTCGTCGGGGTGGGCGGGCCACCACTCGGACCACTCCGCGTAGCTGTTGCGTCCGAGCAGCACCGTGTCCGTCCGGCCCATGAACGTGCCCATCGCCGCGCCGAGCTCGTCGTCAAAGCTGTCGTACTGGAAGTTGTACGGGTCCTGCACGACGCCGTCGACCGACGCGAACAACCCCGATGTCACCTTGCGCATGCTCGGAGGGTAGCGCTCAGCCGTCCTGACCGGAACTGCCCGGGAACCGCTCGGTGCCGCCGCCCTGCCCGGGGAACCGGTTCGTGCCGCCGGGGAACTGCGGGGTCGACTGCGACTGGTGGGAGCCGATGGCGTGCCCGATCGCGAAGCCGACACCACCGCCGGTCAGCACCGCGGCGACGCCGACGGCCACCGCCACCACCGGCCAGAACCACGGCGGCCGGGGCTTCGTCGTGCGCTGTGTCGGCGCACCCGACCAGGTCGACCAGGCAGGCGGCCCGGCGTACGGACCGGCCGGCGGCCCTGCCTGCGGTGCTGCCTGTGGACCGGCCGGCCCGGCGGCGCCGTTCCAGGCGCTCGGCCCGGCCGGCGCCCCGGTGCCGTACCAGGCGCTCGGCGCGGCCGGCGCGGCGGTGCCGTACCGGTCGCTCGGCCCGGTGGGGGTGCTTCCCCAGCCCGCGTCGGTGCGGACGGGTTCGTGGTCCTGGGGAGCGGGGGCGTCCGCGCGGGGGAGGTCGTTCATGCCCGACATCCCACGCCCTCCAGGCAAGAGGACCCGATGACGAAGCTGTCGAGCACCTGGGGAGGAGCGCCTGCGTACGCTCGAGGTGTGCGCGCGCTGGTGGAGACGGTCTCGGTGGACGGCATGCCCGTGCGGCTCCGGACGATGGCGCCCGCGGGCCGTCGTCGTGACGCGCTCGCGCCGACGATCGTCCTGGTGCACGGGATCGGGATGTCGCACCGGTCCTTCGCCCGGTCGCAGCGGGTCCTCGCCCGGAAGCACCGCACCGTCGCGGTCGACCTGCCGGGCTTCGGTGGCCTGCCCGCGGTGGGGCGACGGCTCGAGGTACCGGAGCTCGGGGACGTCGTGATGCGGGCGATCAGAGCCGTCGGTGTCCGCGAGAGCGTGCTGGTCGGACAGTCGATGGGCTCGCAGGTCGTCGTCGCGGCGGCGCTGCACCACCCGGACGAGGTCCTCGCCGTGGTCCTCGTCGGGCCCGTCGTGGACGACCGACACCGTTCGCTCCTCTGGCTCGCGGGCGCACTCGGGCGCGACGGCCTGGTCGAGGACGCCCGGATGAACGTCGTGCTCCTCACCGACTACTTCCGGAGCCTGCGGCAGTACGTCCGTGAACTCCGCCCGATGCTCCGGTGGCCGATGGCCGACGCCGTCGGTTCACTGCGCGTCCCGGTGCTCGTCGTGCGTGGCACCCGGGACCCGATCGCGCGCAGCGCGTGGGCGGGACGTCTGGCGCGGGCCGCCCGCGACGGCGCGATGGTCGAGCTGTACGGGGCGCACCACGTGCAGGAGCACCAGCCCGGAGCGTTCGCCGAGTTGGTCGACGAGTTCCGCCGCGCGCAGTCGCTGCAGGCGACCCGATGACCGGCCCGGCCACGGACGGTGGCGAGCCGACGCGGACGGGGTGGGTCAAGCCTCCCACCCGGGTGGGCGTGGTGCGGCGGTCCTGGTGGGCTGTCCTGGACTGGGTCTACGCCGCGGTGTGGCAGGTCCGCAGCCTGGGACCGACGACCGCCGACGACTACCTGAGCGGCGACGGCGCACCCGTGGTGGTGGTGCCGGGCGTGTACGAGACGTGGCACTTCATGCGGCCCCTGATGGACGCGCTGCACGACGCCGGGCACCCGGTGCACGTGCTGGCCTCGCTGCGGCACAACCTGCGACCCGTGCCGGTCTCGGCCGCCGAGGTGATGGCCTCGATCGACGAGCTCGACCTGCGCGGCGTGCTGCTCGTGACCCACAGCAAGGGCGGGCTGATCGGCAAGTACGCGATGGCGGAGCTGGACCCCGACGGCCGGATCGACCGCATGGTCGCGGTGTCGACGCCGTTCGCGGGGTCGGTGTACGCGAACCTGGCACCCGTGGCGCACCTGCGGGTGTTCCGGGCCGCGGACCCCGTGTTGGCGGCGCTGGCGCAGGAGCGCGACGTGAACGGGCGGATCACCTCGGTGTACGGGGTGTTCGACACGCTCATCCCGGGCGGCAGCGAGCTGGCGGGGGCCACGAACGTGCGGGTGCCCGTCGGGGGGCACTTCCGGATCCTCGGCGACCGGCGGACCCGCGACGCTGTGCTCGCCGCCGCGCGCTAGCCCGCGCTGCCGCGCGGGCCGGCGAGACTCTGCACGGTGCGTGGTTGCGGGCCCGTGCGAGCGTGATCGGGTGGTGCGGCGTCGGTACCTCGCACCACCCGCGCAACCTCGCACGGTGCGACCTCGCACGGCGGGAATCTGCACGGTGCGAGCGCGCTCAGCGCGGGCGGACGCTCGCGCGCTCGACGATGCGGTGCGGGATGACGACCGTGGACGGGGGAGCGTCGCGGTCGGCGATGCGCGACGCCAGCAGGTCGAGGGCGGCGTCCGCGAAGGCCCGGCGGTCGAAGGCCACCGTCGTCAGGGCGGGGATCGCGAACGCCGCACCGTCGACGTCGTCGAACCCGATGACGCTGACCTGCTCCGGCACGCGGATGCCCCGCGCCGCCAGGACGTGCAGCACGCCGAACGCGATCGAGTCGGAGAACGCGAAGACCGCGTCCGGCAGCGGCCCCTCGAGTGCTGTGAGCCACGCGTCGAACGACCCGGCCGCGTCCGCCGTGGTCCACCCGGACAGCGGCACGCGCAGTGCCGGGTCCGGCGAGACCCCGGCAGCCCGGAGCGCTGCGTCGTACCCGCTGACGCGCAGCTCGCTCGTGGCCGTCCGGCGACGCCCGTCGGCCGTCGGGTCGGGGGCGCCGACGGCAGCGATCCGGCGGTGGCCGCGGTCGAGCAGGAACGTCGTGACCTCCTGTGCCGCGGCGACGCTGTCGACGTGGACCTGGTCGACGTGCTCGGGTTCGACCTCGCCGATGACGACGGTGGGCGGCAGACCGACCGTGGACGCCAGGACGCTCGCGCTGAGGGTCACCGGGTTGAGGATCAGCCCGTCCACCAGGTGTGCCCGGGCGCGCGAGACCAGCTGGCGTTCGCGTTCGGGGTCGTTCGCCGTCTGGTCGAGCTGCACGACCCAGTCCCGGTCGCGGGCGAGCTCGACGAACCAGCGGGCGAGCTCGGCGGAGTACGCGCTGCTCATCTCCGGCAGGGTCAGGGCGATCGCGCCGGACCGGCCGTTGCGCAGCCCCCGGGCGGACAGGTTCGGCACGTAGTCGAGCTGGGCGAGGGCGGCCTCGACGCGTTCGCGGGTGTCCGGACGCACGACGACCCCGCCGTTGACCACGTTGGAGACGGTCTTCGGCGAGACCCCGGCCAGGGCCGCGACGTCCCGCACGGTGGCTCGCATGGAGTCACCGTAGCGCGCCGCGCGGTGGTCAGGGCCGGGTGAACCGGTGCGCGTGCGTGACGTACGGCACCCGGACGGTGGCGCCGGAGGTCGACGGCGCCCGGTCGAGCAGGTCGTCGACGTCCCGCAGCAGCGCCGCGCGGTCGTCCGGCGCCATCACGATGACGTAGCTGCGCGAGGCGATCATGTCGAGGAAGTCCGCCCGCGACTGCTCGTGGACCCACGGGAACGTCTCGTGCTGCTCGACGTCGAATGGGGCGCCGATCATCGGCCGGTCGTACGACATGATCCGCGACTCCGGACGCTTGATGAGCTCACCGAGCTCCGCCGCCCACGGATCGGCCTCGTCGCGGATGTTCCACACCAGCCCGAGCACGCCACCGGGTTGCAGCACGCGGGCGACCTCACGCGCCCCGTCCTCCGGGTCGACCCAGTGCCAGGACTGCGCGAACGTCACCAGGTCGGCGCTGGCGTCCGGCAGCGGGAGTGACTCGCCGGTGCCGTCGAGCACGCGGACGTCGGGCAGCGCAGTGGACAGTTGTGCGCGCATCTCCGGATCGGGTTCGATCGCGGTCACCTCGGTCGCGGCGGGCAGCAGCGTCCGGGTGAACTTGCCCGTGCCAGCTCCCACGTCGACCGCCAGTCTGGTGGGCTCCGGCGCGAGCCAGGCTGCGACCGCCGCGGGGTAGCTCGGACGTCCGCGCTCGTAGGCTGCTGCTGCTGCGCCGAAGGACCGTGCGTGCTGCTCGAAGGTCATGCCCCCACTTTGGCACTGCTGGAAGTGAGCGGTCACTGGACCCCTCCATCGGCTTACAACGATGGAAACGGATGGCAACGGTTGCCACCGCGTTGCCGTCCACGCCAGGGTCGCAGCAGGAATCCAACGGAGGAGGCCCGCCTGTGACGAAGCTCGACGACCGCGTGCGACCGCCCGCGACCGGCACGGAGGGGTCCCCGCCGGCCCGCCTGCCGCGTCGCCGCACGACGTGGGAGCGCGTCCGCCGCGACCGGGTCCTGCTCTGGATGGGGCTGCCGGGTGTCGCGCTGCTGCTGGCGTTCCAGTACCTGCCGCTGCTCGGCAACCTCATCGCCTTCCAGGAGTACCTGCCGTTCGTGCCGCTCGGCCGGAGTCCCTGGGTCGGGTTCGACAACTTCGCGGTCGTGTTCAACGGCGACCCGGAGTTCCTCGGCGCGCTGCGGAACACGCTCGTCATCACCCTGGTGCAGGTCGTGTTCGTGTTCCCGGCGCCGATCGTCCTGGCGCTCATGCTCAACTCGCTGCTGTCGGAGCGGATCAAGCAGGTCGTGCAGTCGATCCTGTACCTGCCGCACTTCCTGTCGTGGGTGATCGTCGTCGCGGTCTTCCAGCAGATCCTCGGCGGCTCGGGGTTGATCAACAACGCGATCCGCGCCTCGGGCGGCACAGCGATCGACTTCCTCGGCAACCCCAACGGCTTCATCGCGCTGCTGACCAGCCAGGTGATCTGGAAGGACACCGGCTGGGCGACGATCCTGTTCCTGGCGGTGCTGTCCCAGATCGACTCGAGCCTGTACGAGGCCGCGAAGATGGACGGCGCGAGCCGGTGGCGGCAGCTCTGGCACGTCACGCTGCCCGGCATGCGCGGCATCATCATCCTGCTGCTGATCCTGCGGCTCGGGGACTCGCTCACCGTCGGGTTCGAGCAGATCCTGCTGCAGCAGGCCTCGGTCGGCCGAGCCGCCAGCGAGGTCCTCGACACCTACGTCTACAACAACGGCGTGCTCGGCGGGCAGTGGGGCGTCGCCGCTGCCGTCGGGCTGGTCAAGGGCGTCGTCGGCGTCCTGCTGGTCCTCGGTGCGAACAAGGTCGCCCACGTGTTCGGCGAGGCCGGCGTCTACCAGAAGGAGTCCCGATGACCGCCACCCAGAGCGTCACCGTCCCGCGGGACAACAGACGGAAGCCGAAGCGCGGCGGCCCCGACACCGCTCCGCTGCCCGGACGCCTGCTCACCGGCTTCGTGCTGCTCGTCATCTGCCTGGTCGTCCTGCTGCCGTTCCTGGGGATCGTGTCCACCAGCCTCGCCCCGTCCAGCCAGGTGAACGGCGCCGGCGGGTTCGTGCTGTGGCCGACCGGGCTCGACTTCGGCGCGTACGAGAGCATCTTCGCCGGGGGCGTCGTCACCCGGGCCCTCGTGGTGAGCATCGGCATCACGGTCGTCGGCACGCTGATCAGCCTGTTCGTCACCGCGATGCTCGCATACGCCCTGAGCCGTCCGGGCTCCTACGGGCACGGCGTCGTGCTGAGCCTGGTGCTCGTCAGCCTGCTGTTCGCCCCGGGGCTCATCCCGAACTACCTCGTCGTGAAGCAGTTCGGGCTGCTCGACTCGTACTGGGCGCTCATCCTGCCGACGGCGCTCAGCGCGTTCAACGTCATCGTGATGCGGTCGTTCTTCATGGCGATCCCGAAGGAGCTGATCGAGTCCGCCCGCATCGACGGTGCCGGCGACTTCGGCGTGTTCCTGCGCATCGTCCTGCCGCTGTCGAAGGCCGTCCTCGCCGTGATCGGGCTGTTCTACGCCGTGGGCTACTGGAACGCGTTCTTCAACGCCCTGCTCTACATCAACGACACCGCGAAGTGGCCCCTGCAGCTCGTGCTCCGCACCTACGTCATCAACAACGCCCAGCTCGGGGGCGCCGACCTCGGCACGAGCTCGGACGCACTGCCCCCGCAGGCGTCGATCCAGATGGCGATCCTCGTGGTGTCGATCGTCCCCATCCTCATCGTCTACCCGTTCCTGCAGCGGCACTTCGCCAAGGGTGTCCTGACCGGCGCGGTGAAGGGCTGACCCACATGACGCAGCTGAGCCGCCGCGCACTCATCGCGACCGGTCTCGGCGTCGCAGCCACGAGCCTCCTGGCCGGCTGTGACACCGTGACCCGCTCCACCGACGTGCGCGCCATCAACAAGCCCGTGACCCTGCCCGACTACGTGCCCTGGACCGGCGGACCCGAGCCGGTGCTGCCGAAGACCAGCCCGCTCATGCCCAGCGCGTTCCGGAAGCTGCCCAGCAGGCTCGTGCCGACGAAGGGCGTGCCCGGCGACGGCTCGACCCTGCACGGCAGCGTCCCGACGAACTCGCCCGTGCCACCCGCCAAGGCGAACAACCCGTACTGGCAGGGCCTCGACAAGCGGATGGGCGTCGACCTCGACCTGACGATCACCCCGAACGCCGACTGGGGCAACAAGTTCGCCACCCAGGTCGCCGGCGACACCCTCGGCGACGTGTTCACCGTGTTCGGGACGTTCTCGTACCTGCCGCAGTTCCTCGAGGCCAAGGCCCAGAACCTGACGTCACTGCTGTCCGGCAGCGGCATCCGGGACTGGCCCTACCTGGCGAACCTCCCCACGGCGTCGTGGCGCGGGACCGTGTTCTCCGGTGGCATCTACGGCGTCCCGGTCCCGCGCGGGCCACTCACGACCGGCGTGCTGCACCGCCGCCAGGACCTGTTCGAACGGCTCGGGGTCGATCCGTCGTTCGGGTCGCTCGACGAGTTCACCGCGCTCTGCCGCGAGCTCACCGACCAGAACCGGAACCGCTGGGCGCTCGGGTCGGTGCCGACGAACATCCTGGCGTCGATGCTCGGCGTGCCGAACCAGTGGGACGAGCAGGGCGGGAAGCTCACCCACATGTACGAGGTCGACGCGTACCAGGACATGCTCGAGGTCTCACGCGGGCTGCTCGCCGACGGGCTCGTGCACCCCGACAGCGTCACCGCCTACAACGGCAAGGTCTGGTTCGTGCAGGGCTCCGCCGTGATGCTGCAGGACAGCTACAGCGCCATCCCCGGGCTGCTGCAGCAGGCGGAGCCCGGCAGCGGGTTCGCGATGACCCAGGCGCCGTTCGTCGGACCCGGCGGTGCGAAGCCGAAGCCCTGGCTCGGCGACCCGAACAACGCGATCACCGCCCTCGCCGCCGGCAGCGAGGACCGCATCCGCATGGTGCTCGACGTGCTGAACTGGTGCGCGTCGCCGTTCGGCACCGAGGCCTGGACCTATCGCAAGTTCGGCATCGAAGGCCGCGACTTCGAGTACCGCGACGGCGCTCCCGTCCTGACGAAGACCGGCAACAGCGAGACCGCGCTCGGCGAGTTCCCGCTGCAGTACTTCACCGAGTGCCCGTTGCCGCTGTTCTACGCCGGCTTCCCCGAGATGACCGAGGTCGTCTACGACTCGCTGGCCTCGTGGCTCGACGACGGCATCACGAACCCGACCTACGGGCTCTACTCGCCGACGAACTCCACGAAGGGCCCGGCCGTCGGCACGTTCGCGACGAACGCGATCAACGACGTGCTGCTCGGTCGGGCGCCGGTGTCGTCGTGGGGGGACACGGTGCGCGAGTGGCGGCGCCGGGGCGGCGACGCGATGCGTCGGGAGTTCGAGCAGGCGCTCGCGGCGCGCGCCGGGTCCTGACGGCGACCACCAGCCGGACGGGAGGCCCGGTGCGGGCCCGCCACGGGCCTCCCGTCCGGCCGGTGGTCACTGCTCAGCCGCCCAGACCGGCCTTCCTTCTGGTACCTGACGAATCCGGTCGGCTCCGTCGGGGATCCGCGGACCGGATTCGTCAACCGCCGATCCGGATCAGGACGGGCCGGTGGTCACGCGATGCGCCAGGCGGGCGACGGGTCTGCCGCCGTCGCGAGGAGCTCGCTGGTCGAGCTCTCGGCGTCCGGGAGCTCGGCCATGGCTCCCGAGAAGAAGTCCTCGTACAGCTCGGACAGGACGCTGAGTTCGGACAGCGGGCCGACGTGGTCCCAGCCGACGACGGATCGGACCCAGCACCCGACCTCCCAGCCGGTCGCGGTGCCGGCGAGCGTGTTCGCCGACCACGCCCGTGCCGCGAAGAGCGCCGCCGCGTCTCGGGGAAGGGCTGCGGTCTCCCAGCCGAGGTGTCGGAGCGCCTCCACGAGGTGTTGCTCGACATGCCACGGGTCGGCGTCCCGGTAGGAGGACGCGAGCTCGACGAGCGCCGAGCCGTCGATGCCGTCGGCGACCGCAGCGGTCGCGGCGTCGACCGCGAACCGGGACTCGGTCGGGCCGAGCACCTGTAGCGCGCGGACGAGCAGGAGTCGCCGGACGGCCGTCGGCGCACCGAGCGGCTCGGGGCCGGGGGCGTCGATCCGTCCGCGTGGGGCGACGAGTGACTGGACGACCTCCGCGCTCGGGGGTGGGTACGGCGTCCAGCGGGCGGCGCGAGGTCGTCGATGCTCCCACAGTCGAGCCCGTCGTCGCGCCCGAAGCCGACCGAACAGACCGGTCACCGGGTCAGCCGAGCCAGGACGGATCGGCGAACAGGGCCTCGATCTCGGCGAGCAGTCGGGTGGTGTGGAAGCCGTCGGCAGCCGCGTGGTGGACCTGCACCGAGAGCGGCAGGAACGTGCGGCCGTCCTGCTCGTGGTGGCCGCCCATCGTGAAGATCGGCAGCAGGTGGTCCCAGCCCTCGTGGACCTGCAACGAGAACCCCGAGAACGACGACCACGGCAGGGTCGACACGTCGAACAGGTTCGCCGGGCGGGGCTGCTGCGGGAACATCGTCGTCGCCGAGCGGTGGGTGTCGAGTGCCTCGGCAGCGGCGTCGTGGAACGTGGCGAAGTCCTCGTCGTACGGCACGAACACCGCGCAGAACGTCTCCCGATCGGGGTTGAAGACGGTGAAGGCCGGGTGCACGACGTCCCACGCGGCGGGGGAGCGGTCGGGCAGGAGCGTCATCCGGAACTCGCGGTGACGGTTCACCGCGGTCGAGAGGACCCAGAGCTGCGACGGGTACGTGCGGCGTCCGGAGCGACGGCGTTCCGCGACGAAGGCGGTGACGTCGACCTGCACGATGAGCTCGTAGCGGCAGGGGACGGTGTCGCGGTAGTGCTCGAAGTGCTCGCGTCGGGTCCAGGTGTCGAGGTCGATCGGCGTCGGTGCCGGGTCGGTGGCCATGCGCCCATCCTGGCAGCGACGATCCGTAGGGTGGTGGCATGGACGCGGTGGTGGTGCTCGTCACTGGGGCGCCGGGTAGCGGGAAGACCACGCTTGCCGGTGCGCTCGCCGCCGAGCTGGGCTGGCCTCGGGTGAACCGGGACGAGCTGTACGCCGGGCTGATGGCGGCCGGGACGCTCTCGCGGGACGAGGTCGTCCCGCACGGCGTCCGCGTGTTCTGGGACCTGACCGCCGCCCACGCCGCCGCCGGGTGCAGTGTGATCGCCGACGCCACGCTGTACCGGGACCAGTCCGAGGTCGACGTCCGCGCGGTGCTCGACCCCGTCGCGACGGTGCTGGACGTGCACTGCCGGAGCGACGCGGCGATGGAACGGTTCGTCGCACGCGGGCACGGAGCCGCGATGGACGACCGGGTGCGGGGCAACCTGCCGCGCACGGCGGAGCCATTGGAGCTCGGATGCCCGGTCCTCGAGGTCGACACCACCGACGGCTACGCCCCGGCACTCGACACCGTCGTGGGCTGGATACGCGCGCGGGGCACTGCGGCCTGAGTCACTGATCCGCCGCGTCACTGCCCCGGTGCGGTCAGGCGAAGCCGTCGAGCGCCGCGGTCAGCGCCTCGCTCTCACGGGGTCCGCCGTGGCCCTCGTCCTCGACGACCGTCAGGGTGCTCGCCGGCCACGCCCGGTGCAGGAGCCACGGGGTGACCGCCGGTCCGCTGACGTCCCGTCGGCCGTGCACGAACGCGGCGGGCACCGCCGCGAGCTCGCGCACGCGGGCCAGGACCGCCTGGTCGCCCGGCAGGAACGCGTCGTTCGCCCAGTACCGGGTGACGAGCGTGGCGAACGCGAGTCGGGCCTCCCGGCCCTTGTGCCCGCGACCGCGCGCGGACGGGTCGTCGAGCGAGACGTGGACGCTCTCCCACCGGTCCCACTCCGCGGCGGCCGCGGCACGGTCGGCGGGGTCGCCGTCGGCCAGACGGCGGGCGTACGCCTCGACGACGCGCTCGCCCGGGCGTCGACCGGAGGCGCGTTCGAAGCGGTCCCAGTCCTCGGGGAACAGCCGGCCGACACCCTCGGTGATCCAGTCGACCTCGGCACGACTCGTCGTCGTGACGGCCATCAAGGCGAGCGCACGGACCCGGTCCGGGTGCTCGAGGGCGTAGGCCAGCGCCAGCGTCGTGCCCCACGAGATGCCGGCGACGACCCAGGTGTCGACGTCGAGGGCCGCGCGGACCTGCTCGAGGTCGGCGACCAGCCGCTGGGTCGTCTGGTTCGCGAGCCGATGGGCGGCGTCGAGCACGTTCGGCGTGCTCCGGCCGGTACCGCGCTGGTCGACGCCGATCAGCCGGTACCGCGTCGGGTCGAAGTGCGTGCGGTACCAGCCGGATCCGAGCGAACCGCCGGGTCCGCCGTGCAGCCAGATCGCCGGGGTGCCGTCGGGGGAGCCGGACTCCTCGACGTGCAGCCGCGCGCCGTCGTCCGTCGTGACCGTCGTCGTGCGGTACGGCTCGGCGCGCGGGTACGGCACGTCAGTCGCTGTGCAGGCTGGCCCACTGCCGGAAGGGCAGGGTCGGGTCCTCGGTGGCGACCTGCTCGGCGGGCAGGGACCGCTCGTGGGCGGGCTTGGTGTACTCGCCGTAGAACGTGTCGAGGGTCATCAGGCGGTTGCCGTCCTCGTAGTGCTCGGACTCCTGGTCACGGCTCGCGGCGAACACGACCCGGTCCGGCTGCGCGTAGTACAGCGCGCCGAGGCACATCGGGCACGGGTACGCGGTGACGTACACGTCGAGTCCGGTCAGGTCGGTGACGCCCATCTCGGCGGCCAGCCGGATCGCGGTGATCTCGGCGTGTGAGGTCAGGTCACCCGACTGTGCGACCTGGTTGGCCGCCTCGACCAGGACCTTGCCGTCGCGGACGATCAGGCAGGCGAAGGGCTTGCCGCCCTCGCGGACGTTCTGGACGGCGCGGGCGACGACGCGCTCGGTGAACCGGGTGTCGAGTTCAGGGGTGCTCATGCGCTCGCGGGCTCCTGTTCGGTGGTGGACGCGGTGTCGGCCGGGGCGAACTGGTCGACCAGCGCGCGCTTGAGCACCTTGCCGCTCGGGCCGAGGGGCAGCGCGTCGACGACGTGGACGACCCGCGGGAACTTGTAGGCGGCGATCTCGTCGGACACGTGCTTGATGAGGTCCTCCGGCGTCGCGGTGGCCCCGGCGCGCAGCACGACGGCCGCCTCGATCTCCTGCCCGTGCACCTCGTGCGGCACCCCGAACACAGCGGCCATCGTGACGTCGGGATGGGTGGCCAGGACCTCTTCCACCTGCCGCGGGTACACGTTGTACCCGTTGCGGATGATCATGTCCTTGGTCCGGTCGACGATGGTCAGGTAGCCCTCGTCGTCCTTCGTGCCGAGGTCGCCGGTCCGGAACCAGCCGTCGACGATCGCCGCCGCGGTGTCCTCCGGCCGGTCCAGGTACCCGTTCATCAGGTTGTGCCCGCGGATCACGAGCTCACCGATCTCGCCGTGCGGCAGCAGGACGATCGCGTCCGGTGACGCCGGGTCCGCGATCTCGATGTCGACGCCCCACACGGGCGTGCCGATCGTGCCGGGGTGCGGCGGGGTCCCGACGTGGTTGAACGACGCGACCGGCGAGGTCTCGGTGAGGCCGTAGCCTTCGTGGATCGGGGCGTCGTACACGGTCTGGAACCGCTCGAGGACCGCCAACGGCAAGGAGGCCCCTCCCGAGATCGCGTAGCGCAGGCTCGGCCGGGCATCGGAGCGCGTCGCGGCGTCGAGGAGCGCCATGTACATCGTCGGCACGCCCATGAAGATCTCGCAGTGGTGCTCGATCATCGCGGCCAGGGCGGAGTCGCCGTCGAACTTCGGCAGCATCACGATCGTCGCGCCGGCCCGGAACCCGGTGTTCATCGTGCAGGTCTGGCCGAACGTGTGGAACAGCGGCAGGGCACCGAGCAGGACGTCGCCGCGGTGCATGTCGAACGTGGACATCAGGTTCGTGTTCACCTGCTCGAGGAGCGCGAAGTGCGAGCCCTCGGCGCCCTTCGGCTGGCCGGTCGTGCCGCTGGTGTACAGGATCGTGGCGGTGTCGAACGGGTCGCGGGGCACGTACCGGTCCAGCGGCGTGGCGGACGCGGCCAGGGCCTCCAGTCGGTCCGGCGCGGCAGCGCCCGTCCCGTCAGCGTCCGTCGTGCCGGCGTTCGTCCCGTCAGCGTCCGCTCCGCCGGGAGGCGCGAGCACGGTCACGACGCCGACTCCCGCCAGGGCTGCTCCCGCGGCTCCCTCGGCGAGCAGTGGCGCCGCGCAGACCAGGAGGGTCGCATCGCTGTCGCGGAGCACGTACTCGATCTCGCGCTGCTTCAGCAGCGCGTGGACCGGGACGGCCACGGCGCCGAGTGCGAGGGTCGCGTAGTACACCCGCGGGAAGTCCGCCACGTTCGGGATGAGCATCGCCACGCGGGAGCCCTCGGTGACGCCCTTGGCGCGCAGCGCTCCGGCGTAGGCGAGCGTCTCCGCCCACAGCTCGGCGTACGTCGTCCGGCGGTCGCCGACGATCAGGGCGACGTCGTCGGGGAACCGGGTCGCGGACTCGGCGAGGATCGCGGCGACTGACGCGGTCGCCTGCGATCGACGGGGGCTGGCGGTGGGCTGGGTGGCGGTCATGCCGTTCTCCGTCTCCGGTGACGAGTGATGCTCGTCCACCATACGACCGGCCAGTGTGCGGACGGTGACCCCTGTGCGGGGAGGGTCAGTGCCCGCGGGTGTCGCGGTGCCGCGGGCGTGGCGGCGCCCGGGTCGCGCAACATGCCGCTCACCTCCGTCGAGGTCGCGCAACCTGTCGGTCGACGGCGCTTCGGGCAGCACTTCGTGCGACCTCGGCGGCACGCAGATGGCGGGTCGCGCGACCGGGCGGAGCCGGCGGGTCAGTCGTTCGGGTGGATCAGGCAGAACGGGTGGCCCGCGGGGTCGAGGAACACGCGGAACGTGTCGGTGCCCTCGCCCGTCGCCGTGGCCCCGATCGCCAGGACCGCCGTTCCGCCCGCGTCCAGGTCGTCGACCTTCACGTCGAGGTGGACCTGCTGCGGCACGTCCTGCCCCGGCCAGACGGGCGCCCGGTAGTCATCGACTCGCTGGAGGGCCACGAGGGGGCGGTAGCCCTCGATCGGCAGGACGACCTCGGCCCAGGCCTCGTCGTACCCGACGATCTCACCCCCGAGCAGCTCCGCGTAGAACCGAGCGAGTGCCCGTGTGTCCGGGCAGTCGAGGACGATGACGTCGAGTGTGCCGATCATGCGGGCGAGGGTAGTCCTCAGCGTGCGTCGGTTCACTGTCTCCATGACCGACCGTCCGTTCTCGCCCGCACTGGCCACCTTCTTCCGAGGGCTCGCCGCGCACAACGACACCGCCTGGTTCGAGGACCACCGCGATGACTGGGAACACCATGTGCAGGGTCCGATGGAGGCCCTGCTGCAGGAAGCCTCGCGCCGCTACGGGTCGGGTCGGGTCCTGCGCCAGCACCGCGACCTCCGCTTCACGCCGGACAAGCGGCCGTACCGCGAGGACACCGGGCTGACGGCAGGTGGGGTCTACCTCAGTGCAGGCGTCGACGGGTTGCAGGTCGGGGGCGGGCTGTACGAGCCATCGCGCGACCAGCTGCTGGCAGCACGGACGGTCATCGACGAACGACCACAGGCGGCGGCCGCGTTGCAGCGGGTGCTCGACGACCTGACGGACGCCGGCTACGAGTTGGCAGGCCCGCCGCTGAAGACGGCACCCCGAGGGTGGTCGGCGGACCACCCGCGGATCGAGCTGCTCCGGATGCAGCACTACGCCGCGCTGGTCCATCTGCCGTTGACGAGCTCGCTGGACGACGTCGTCGCCGCGTGGGACGGCGTCCAGCCGCTGGTCCGGTGGACGGTGAAGTGGGCGCGGGCGTCGGACCCCGAGGCCTCGGACGATCCGGCGCCGCCGGTCCCCGGTGCCCGGTCGATCGACGAGCGCGCCTGAGGCCGCTCGGTCCGCGGGGTCGTGCGGCTCGTGCGGCGCTTGCTGGTCGTCAGCGGGCGGCGGCCAGCGCCTTCGTGATCCGCTGCAGGGAGACCGTCTCGGCGGTCCCGAGTTCCTGCGCGAAGAGACTCAGACGGAACTCCTCGAGCATCCACCGGGCGTGCACGAGTTCGGCGTGCGCTCCGACAGTCGGAGGGAACGTGCCGCCGGCGTCCTCGTAGCGGCCGGTCGCAGCGGAGACCTCGCGCATCCAGGTGGCATCGCGGCCGGGGTTCTGCAGGAGCTTCGTCACGCGGGCCTCGATGCCCTGCAGGTACACCCGGATGCGCCGGAGCCGGCCGAGTCCGGCGACGGCGACGAACCCCGGGAACACCAGGCGGTCCAGCTGCTGCCGCATGTCGTTCAGCGCCGGCAGGAGCGACATGCTGTTCGCCTGCTTGAGGGCACGTTCGGCGGCCCGCAGTGCCGTCAGGACCGCCGCGACCTCGGACACGGCGGTGAACATGGTGTCCACCACGGTCGAGGACACCCGGTCGCGCACGGCCTCGAAGTCAGCACGGGTGAACACCAACCCGTCCGGGTGCGCCTGGCGGATGGCCGCGTCGACGACCGCCGCCAGGACGTCGTCGAAGAGTGCGGTGGTGGATGCGTAGGGACTCGCGGCCAGCGCGAGCTTCTCCTGCGCGGTCAGGTGCGACTGGATGTACGACACGGGGGACGGGACCGCGAGCATCACCAGGCGACGCACCCCGGCGGGCATCCGGACGGCGCGGTCACCCGGCGTTGCCAGCAGCTGCACGCCGACGGTCGCCTTCGGCCCGGAGCCCTCCTCGACCAGGGCGGGGTAGGCGCGGATCACGCCACCGGCCTGTCGGGTGTCGACCACCTGCGGCAGGTCGGTCTCCGGCCAGGCGACGAGCCCGGACCGCTCGATGCGGCGGTCAGACGCTGCGTCGGCGACTCGTCCGGGGCCACCACGTCGGCCGTCACGCTGGGTCGCCGCTGCCACGCTCTGCTGGGTGCGGTCCTTGAGCTTCGTCTGCAGTGCGGACAGGTCCTTGCCGGCTTCGACCCGGCGTCCGCGCTCGTCGACCACGGCGTACGTCGGCAGCAGGTGCGCGGGGACCCGGGACATGTCGAAGTCGGCTTCGGTCACGGGGACGTAGGTCATCCGCTGGATGGTCTTGGCCAGGGTCGCGCGGAAGCTCTCGGTCGGCTCGGTCGGGGCGTCGTCGGGCAGCTCGTCGACGATCTTCTCGGCCCAGTCCGCCGCCGGGACGACGTTCTTGCGGATCTGCTTCGGCAGCGCCTTGATGAGGGCCGCGACCAGATCGCGCCGGAGGCCGCGGACCTGCCAGTCGAAGCCTTCTTCGCGCATGCGCGGCAGCAGGGCGATCGGGACCTGCACGCTGACGCCGTCGTCCTCAGCGCCCGGCTCGAACCGGTACCGCACGGCCAGGCGCTGGTCGCCGGACCGCCACTGCGTGGGGTACTCGGTGTCGTCCTCGGCTGCCGACGCTGCCGACTCGTCGAGCAGGTCCTCGCGCCGCATCGTCAGCAGGTCCGGCTGGTCCCGGCGGGTGCGACGCCACCAGCCCTCGAAGTCCCGGGTGGTCGCGATCTCCGACGGCAGGCGCGCGTCGTAGAACTCGTAGACGGCCTCGTCGTCGAGCAGGATGTCCCGCCGCCGCGTGCGTTCCTCGAGCTGTTCGAGTTCGCGCCGGAGCGCGCGGTTGGATCGGTCGAAGGCCTGCTGCGAGTCCCACTCGCCCTCCACCAGGGCGTGGCGGATGAAGAGCTCGCGGGAGTGCACGGGGTCGATCCGGGCGTACTGCACCCGGCGGCGTTGCACGATCGGCACGCCGAACAGGGTCACGCGCTCGTAGGCGACGACCGCGCCCTGCTTCTTCTCCCAGTGGGGTTCGCCGTAGGTGCGCTTGAGCAGGTCGCCCGCGAGCTGCTCGGTCCACGCCGGGTCGATCCGGGCGGCCGTCCGGGCGAACAGGCGGCTCGTCTCGACCAACTCGGCGGCCATCACGGCGTCGGGCTGCTTCTTCGCCAGGACGCTGCCCGGGAACAGCACGAACCGGGTGTTGCGGGACCCGAGGTAGTCGCGCTTCTCGCGGTCGCGCAGCCCGATCTGGCTCAGCAGTCCGGCGAGCAGGGACCGGTGCACGGCGTCGGGGTCGTCCTTGCGCTCCTTGCCGACGTGGATGCCGACCTGCTTGGCGGCGCGGGAGAGCTGGCGGTACAGGTCCTGCCACTCGCGGATGCGGAGGTAGTTGAGGAACTCGGCCTTGCACAGGCGTCGGAACGCGCTCGACGACAGTTCGTCCTGCTTGTCCTCGATGTGGTTCCACAGTCCGAGCAGCGTCAGGAAGTCACTGGTCGGGTCGGCGAACCGCGCGTGCAGCTGGTCGGCGTGCGCGCGCTTCTCGAGGGGGCGCTCGCGCGGGTCCTGGATGCTCAGGGCGCTCACGATCGCGATGACCTCGCGCCCGACGCCCTGGCGGCCGGCCTCGAGCACCATCCGACCGAGCCGCGGGTCGATCGGCAAGCGGGTGAGCTGTCGCCCGGACTTCGTGATCGCGCCGTCCTTGTCGACCGCGCGGAGCTCACGCAGCAGGTCGAGGCCGTCCTTGACACCACGGGAGTCCGGCGGCTGCAGGAACGGGAACGACTCGATGTCCCCGAACCCGAGCGAGATCATCTGCAGGATGACGGCCGCCAGGTTCGTGCGCAGGATCTCGGGGTCGGTGTACTCCGGTCGACGCCCGAAGTCGGCCTCTGAGTACAGCCGGATCGCGATGCCCGCGCTGGTGCGGCCCGCGCGACCGGAGCGCTGCGCGGCACTGGCCTGCGAGATGGCCTCGATCGGCAGTCGCTGCACCTTCGCCCTCGGCGAGTACCGCGAGATGCGCGCCGTGCCCGTGTCGATGACGTACTTGATGCCGGGCACCGTCAGCGAGGTCTCGGCGACGTTCGTCGCGAGCACCACCCGGCGCCGGACGCCCGGTGTCGACGAGCGCTGGAACACCCGGTGCTGGTCCGCGGCCGACAGGCGCCCGTACAGCGGCAGGACCTCGGTGCCGGGGTACCGCTTGCCCTCGATGGTGTCCTGGGCGTCTCGGATCTCGTTCTCTCCGGACAGGAACACGAGCACGTCGCCCGGTTCCTCGTGCGACAGCTCGTCGAGCGCGTCGGTGATGCCCTGCATGACGTCGCGGTCGTCCGCCGCGGAGCCGGCGTCCGCGGTGCGGGAGTCGGTGTCGTCGTCGCCGTCGTCCGTGTCCTCGCCGTCGGACGACTCGGCGACCAGCGCGCGGTAGCGGATCTCGACCGGGTAGGTCCGCCCGGAGACCTCGATGATCGGGGCGCCGTCGAAGTGCTTCGAGAACGACTCGGGGTCGATCGTCGCGCTCGTGATGATGAGCTTGAGGTCGGGCCGTCGCGGCAGCAACCGCTTGAGGTACCCGAGCAGGAAGTCGATCGTCAGGGACCGCTCGTGCGCTTCGTCGATGATGATCGTGTCGTAGCGCTTGAGGTCGCGGTCGAAGTGGATCTCGTTCAGCAGGATGCCGTCGGTCATCAGCTTGACGCGGGTGTTGGCGCTGACCTTGTCGGTGAAGCGCACCTGGTACCCGACCAGGTCGCCGAGCTCCCCGCCCAGCTCGTCCGCGACGCGTTCGGCGATCGTGCGCGCGGCGATCCGGCGCGGCTGGGTGTGCCCGATGTGTTCGCGCCCGAGTGCCAGGCAGATCTTCGGCAGCTGCGTCGTCTTGCCCGATCCCGTCGCGCCCGCGACGATCACGACCTGGTGGTCGCGGATGGCGGCGGCGATGTCGTCCCGCCGCTGCGAGACCGGCAGCTCGGGCGGGTACGTGATGACCGGGGGCGTGGGAGACATGAGCATTCCAGGATACCGTCTGGGGTCAGTCGCTCGCGAGTTGCGTGGCGAGGTCGTCCGCCGAACGAGCCGGCAGCGCGCACACCCGGTCGTGGCACACGTAGGCCGCAGGGTCGAGTGCGTCGCGGGACTCGAGCAGCGTGAACCCGGCAGCCGCCCATGCGGTGGCCTGTGCGGGCGTGAGGGTGACGACGAGCGTCCCCGGGCGACGCGCCGCCGCGGCCACGCTGCGGAAGGCGCCCGGCTCGGTCGCCACGACGACGATCTCGCGCGAGGGCCGGTGCAGGGCGAGCGTCAGGCCCAGAGCGTCGGCGTGCCCGAGCGGGCGGTCGACCCCGGCATGCGCACGGCCTGCCACCAGCGCGACGGCTGCCGCTCGCATGGCGTCGTCGCCGGTCAGTGTCGCCACCGTCACCGCGGCGCTGGCCAGTGCCACGGTCCCCGAACGCAGGGCGGTCTGTGGCTGCTCGCCCGTCCCCGTGCCCGCCGCCACCAGCACGGGGTCGACGGTCAGCGTTCCGGCGAGGCCGTCGGTGACCAGCGACCGGGCGGTCGTCGCGTAGGCGACGTCCCCGGTGCCGAGGGCGAGCTCGACCAGTCCCTCGGCGAACAGCCCGAGGTCCTCGACGGTGGGCGGCGCGGAGGACGTCCCGTGGGCCGTGCTCGACCGCACCACGACGTGGCCGTCCCGCAGGTGTGCGGCGATGACGGCGTCGGCGGCGTCACGGGCGAGCCGGAGCATCTCGTCGTCTCCGGACCGGGCGCCCGCGATCGCCAGGCCCCGGATCGCGAGCCCGTTCCAGCCGGTCAGGACCTGGTCGTCGAGCGGCGGCGGGGCGAGCCGGGCACGGTCGGCGAGCGGTCGGCGGTACCACTCTCCCTCGACCCGGCGGCCGTCGATGGTGGACTCGCTGTCCTGTCCGGCGACGAACGCGCCGTCGGGTCGGCGCAGGGTGTCGCGCAGGAAGTCGGCGATGCCGCGGGCCTGAGCGGGCGGAGCGATCGCCAGCAGCCCGGCGTTGTCGTACAGCATCCGCTCGTAGTGCGGCACGGACCAGTCCCGACGGGTGGCGTAGCGGAACACCCCGCCGTCCGGGTCCGTCAGGTCGGAGGACGCGATCACCCGGAGCGTCCGGTCGGCCAGCGCTCGGGCCCCGGGCGCACCGTCGGTGCCCGCGTCCGCCAGGAACTCGAGCAGGGGCGCCGAGGGGAACTTCGGCGCGCCACCGAACCCGCCGTACTCGCGGTCTTCCGCCTGGTCGAGCGCCTGGACGACACCGTGCACCTGAGCGCGGGACGGCAGACCCCGGTCCGGGTCAGCGGAGCCGGCAGACTGCGCCCCCTGCCGGATCGCACCGGCGAGCGACGCCGCGTTGGCGTCCACCTCGTCGCGCCGGTCGCGCCAGGCGTCCTGCACCGCGCCGAGGACCTGCCGGAACGACGGGTGCCCGTCGACCGGGGTCGGCGGAGAGTAGGTGCCGGCGAAGAACACGTGGGCGTCCGGGGTCATGAACGCCGTCAGTGGCCAGCCCAGCTGCTCGGTGAAGGCTGCGGCCGCGGCCATGGTGCTCGCGTCGACGTCCGGCCGTTCTTCACGGTCGACCTTGACGGCGACGAAGTCCCGCCGCAGCAGCTCGGCGATCTCCGGGTCGGCGAAGCTCTCCCGCGCCATGACGTGACACCAGTGGCAGGTCGCGTAGCCGATCGACACGAGGACGGGGACGTCTCGTTCGCGTGCTTCTGCGAAGGCGTCGGGGCCCCATTCGCGCCAGTCCACCGGGTTGTCGGCGTGCAGGCGCAGGTAGGGGCTGACGGCGGTGCCGAGCCGGTTGTCGTTCATGGCTCCAGCGTGCCCGGTCCGCGCTGGGCGGGCAGCGCAGGAACCGGACCGGTGGAGAACGCAGCCCTGTCCACAGCGCTCAGGCGGGGAGCCACCCGGTCAGCGACGCGAGCCGACGTGCCACGTCGGCCGGGGCCATGGCGTCCGTTTCGATCCGGGTGACGTGCGCTCGGGCAGCCGTGTCGAGCCTCCCGGCGGTCCGGGTGCTGTGTGCCAGCTGCGCCTCCGGCAGCACGCCACCCGCTCGGCGGGTGAGCCGGTCGGACGTCGCGTCGTCCCCGGCGCGGAGCAGCACGGCGGTGACGACCGGGTCGTCGCCCATGGCGGCGGCGAGCCCGTCGGTCTCGAGCACCGACACCGTGTTCGTGTAGACGAGGCGGTGGTGGCCGAGCGCCCGGTAGTTGGCCCACAACACGGCGAGGTTCCGCTCCGCCAGACGAGCTTCGGGGTGCTCGACGTGCGGCGCCGGGTGGGCCAGGTCGAGGGTGTCGCCCTCGATGACCGCGTGCCGGACGTCCGCGGCGGCGAGCAGCTCGTGCAGGGCGTCGGCGGCCGTGGACTTGCCGACGCCGGAACGGCCGCCGATGAACAGGACCTCGGAGCGGGGCGGCATCACGAGCCGAGGGACAGCAGCGTGAGGGCGGCGTCCTCGGGGCCGTAGTCGAACATCCGGTCCCAGAACGGGTCGCTCGCCCACGGGACGTCGCCGTCGGCGGGCGTGCTGTGGGCCGTCTCGACCAGCCAGTCGAGCTCGGAACGGACCGCGTCGGCGTACCGCGGCGGTTCCCAGCCGAGTGCCTGGGCGGCCGTGGTGTCGAGCACGAACGGGGTCGGGGAGGACCACGGGGTCAGCCCGACGAAGGCGGGGGCGTCCGCGTCGAGCAGGGCCTCCTCGAAGCGGTGGTCCAGGTGCGCAGCGACCGTCCGCACGATCTCGAGCGCTGACGGGGCCGTCGCGTCGGCGACGTTGAGGATCCGCCGGTCCGGAGCGCCGGCGACCAGTCGGACGAGCGAGCCGATGCCGCTCGCGGCGGTGGTGTGGTCCACGCCGCGGCCGGCGTCCGCGAGCAGGACGCGCTCGCGGCCGTCGAGCACGCGGCGGACGACGAACCACTCGCGGGGTCGGCCGATGCCGGGTCCGTACGCCTTCGACGGGCGCAGCACCGTGACCGGTGCGCCGTGGTCGAGCAGGAGCTGTTCGGCAGCGACCTTGGCGGCCGCGTAGCCGTCGCGGCTGGTCGGGTCGGCGTCGGCAGGGGTGACCGTCGGCTGGATCTCGGTCACCGCACCCGGGAAGACCGGCTTGTCGAGCGCGTTCGCGTGGCGGCCCTGCTCATCGACGTAGACGGCCTTGGAGGAGACGAACACGGTCGACCCGACGTCGCCCAGGTAGGGCAGCAGCTGCGCAGCGTCGTCGCGGGTCGCGCCGACGGTGTCGACGAGCAGGTCCGCGCCCGGGCGCAGCAGATCGCGGAGCACCTGGGTGTCGCGGCGGTCGCCGGGGGCGAACGACGCACCGGCAGCCGTCAGTGCGTCGGCGACGTCGCCCCCGCGGCGCGCGACGACCTCGACCTGCCAGTCGTCGCCGCCTCGGCCCGAGGACTCCAGCAGGTCGCGCACCACGGCGGACCCGATGCCGCCCGTTCCGCCGAGGACGACCGCGCGCTTGGTGCTCATGGGGCCAACGCTAGTGCCGTCCGGGCCGGGTTCCGTCGGGTCGGGCCTGCCTGGAGGCGCGGTGCGGCCTGGTCCCGTCGGGTTCGGTCAGGACGCGATCGGTTCGGCGTCCGAGCGCCACCAGTCCGCCAGCGAGCCGTCGTACACCTGCACGTGGTCGTGCCCCAGGACGGTCAGCGCGAGGGCGTCCACGCACGCGGCGCTGCCCACACCGCAGTAGGTGACGATCTCGTCGGCGTCCAGCACGGGCGCGAACAGGTCGCGGAGGGCTGCCGGTCGGCGCAGGGCGTTGGAGTCCTGGTCGACGACGCGGTGCAGCGTGATCGGGGTGGTCCCCGGCACGACGGGCGGGTGGTCCGTGCCGAGGGACGCATCGTCGGCCGCCAGCACGAGGGCCGCCGGTTGCGTGCCGTCCACCGCGCGCTCGACCCGTGCCCGGTCGGCCCAGAGCGGTCGTTCTTCGCCGGCGAGGAACGCGTCGGCGTCGGCATGACGGACGGGCCGGGTCTGCAGCGCACCCAGGCGCACCGGACGTCCTTCGTCGCGCCACTTCACGAAGCCGCCGTCGAGCACCGCGACGTCGTCGAACCCGAAGGCCCGGAAGATCCACCACAGTCGTGCGGACCACTCTCCGACGCTGTCGTCGTAGACCACGACGGTCGAGGTGTTCGTGATGCCGAGCGCGCGGACGGCGCGTTCGAACTGTTCGGCGTCGGGCCGGGTGAACGGCAGACCGGCGTCCGGGGTGGAGAAGTCCTGCGTCAGGTCGGCGTAGCGCGCACCGGGCACGTGGCCGTCCTGCTCGTAGGCGTCGCGCGCGGTGGTCCACGTCGTGGCGCGGCCGGTCCCCGAGGTGTGCACGGACGCGTCGAGCACGACGAGCTCGTCCGAACCCAGGTGGTCGGCGAGCCACTGCGTCGACACGAGCGGCGAGGTCAGGACGGGGGCCATGGCGATCACCGTAATGCGGACCCCTGACGGATGACAGCGGAACCGCAACACTGCGCAATCGCTGACCCGAACGGGGGTGGTGCGCCGAAGGATGTTCAGCGTTCGGGCCGTGCCACTCCGAACGACCAACGATCCGTGCCCTCCGTGCCCTCCGTGCCCTCCGTACCCTCCGGAACGACAAAGCCGCTGT
>NZ_MJGI01000023.1:90307-92853 GCF_001864835.1 Curtobacterium sp. MCBA15_001
ACAGCGGCTTTGTCGTTCCGAGTCGGCGATACCGGGGGGGGGGGGCGACGCCGGGAGCGGCCTTGCTGGGGATGCCTCGGGAGCGCTCAGTGCGCGGCGGCCGGGATGCTCCCCGTCGCGTTGGCGGCCAGGTGCTCGAGCTTCTCGAGTCGGACGGACTGCCGGTTGATGAGCAGTCCGCTGGCGATGGCGACCACGACCAGGACACCGGCCGAGATCGCGAACGCCACGTGGTAGCCGTCGAGCGTCGCCTGCGCCTGCTGCAGCTTCGTCGGCGCGGCCGTCAGCCCGGACAGCGAGTCCTTCACGACGTCCGCGAAGATCGTCGAGAGCAGGGCGGTGCCGATCGACCCGCCGATCTGCTGCATCGTGTTGACGGTGGCCGAGGCCACGCCGGCGTCAGCGCGTGCCACACCGGTCGTCGCCGTGTTCATGGCCGACGAGAAGATCGTCCCCATCCCGAGGCCGATCACGATGAGCGCAGGCAGGACCGTTCCCGCGTAGCTGCTGTCGAGGTCCGTGCGGAGGAGCAGCAGCAGGCCGGTCGCGGCGACCAGACCACCCGCGAAGATCAGCACCTTCGGACCGACCCGCGGCAGCAGTCGTCCACCGATCTGGGTCGCGGAGACCATGATCGACAGCGGCATCGGCAGGAACGCCAGGCCGGTCTGCAGGGCCGAGAAGCCGAGGGTCTGCTCGAGGTAGTAGGTCAGGAACAGGAAGATGCCGAACATGCCGATCGCGACGAGGCCGATCGCCACGAACGACCCACCGCGGTCGCGGTCGAGCACGACGCGCAGGGGGAGCAGCGGGTGCGCGACGCGGGTCTCGATGAAGACGAACGCCGCGATCAGCACGACACCGCCGGCGAGCATGCCGATCGTCCAGGGGTCGTCCCAGCCGTTCGTCTCGGCGTTGGAGAAGCCGTACACGACGCCGACCAGGCCAGCCGTGATCGTCAGCACGCCAGCGACGTCGATGCGGGGACGGTCGACCTTCGGCGGCTTCGCCATGAAGACCAGCGCGCCGATCACGCCGAGCACGGCGAACACGACGTTGACGTAGAGGCACCAGCGCCACGAGGCGTACTCGGTCAGGACGCCGCCGAGCAGCAGGCCGATCGCCGCGCCCGACCCCGCGATCGAGCCGAAGATGCCGAACGCACGGCCGCGTTCCTTGGGGTCGCGGAACGTGGTGGTGAGCATGCCGAGCGCCGACGGTGCGAGCAGTGCGCCGAAGACGCCCTGCAGCGCCCGGGCGGCGACGAGCAGGCCGAAGCTGTCGGCGAGGCCGCCCAGCACCGACGCGACGGCGAAGCCGACGAGCCCGATGATGAACGTGTTCTTGCGACCGAACAGGTCGCCGAGCCGGCCGCCGAGCAGCAGGAGCGACCCGAACGCCAGCGAGTACGCGGTGACGATCCACTGGCGCTGGTCGGTGCCGAAGCCGAGGTCGGTCTGCGCCGAGGGCAGCGCGATGTTGACGATGGTGGCGTCGAGCACGACCATCAGCTGGGCCAGCGCGATGACGGCCAGGGCGATCCAGCGGTGCTCGGTGCGGCCGGACGTGGGCGGGGTGGGAGCGGCACCGGCGTGCGCGGCGCCCGTGCGGGGTGAAGTCTGTTCTGCCGTCACGGCAGCCTCCTGGTGAAGTCGAGTGGAGGGAGGAACACGCTTCGTCGGGCATTCCGGGGAGATGGGGAAGTGGATGCACGGCATCCGCTTGGGACCACTGTAGACCCAAACGGAGCAGGTGCATCCGCTTGTTCCCAGAAAGTTCAACTACGTTCATCGGTGTGAGCACCATCGACCAGCACGCGGACCTGGATCGGCCGCTGCGCGCGGACGCGGCACGCAACCGCGAACTGATCCTGCAGACCGCGCGCAAGTGCTTCGCGGAGCGCGGCCTGTCCGTCACGCTCAACGACATCGCGCACGAAGCCGGGGTCGGCGTCGGCACGGTGTACCGCCGGTTCGCCGACAAGGACTCGCTGATCGAGGCCCTGCTGGCCACCAAGTTCGAGGCGATGAACGCCGCGGCCGAGCGCGCCGCAGGAGAACTCGACCCGCGGGAGTCCCTCCGGCTCTACCTGATGGGCGTCTTCGAGTTCCGTGCCCGCGACCGTGCCCTGGCCGACGCGATCGTCCGCGCGGGCAAGGCGCGCCCGTCGATCGTGGTCGAGCGCGACCGCCTCGAACGCCAGGTCAGCCGGATCATCGGTCGTGCCCGCGAGGCCGGCGTCGTGCGGGTCGGCTTCGACTACCGCGACCTGCCGATGCTCACGTCGATGATCGGTGCCGTCGCGGACGCCACCCGCGCCCACGACCCGGATGCCTGGCGGCGCTACGCCCAGGTCGTCATCGACGGCGTGATGCCCCCGACGGGCACGGCCGAAGCCGACGCAGCGCCGGCGATGGTCGGCGAGCCGCTCGACCGCGAGACGATCGAACTGGCGCTCCACAACCAACCCTGACCGGTCCCACCCACCGGGGCCGGAGGCGCGTGGCGGCCTGGCACCGAGCCTCCCGTCCGGAACGTCCGGAACG
>NZ_MJGI01000023.1:93549-186415 GCF_001864835.1 Curtobacterium sp. MCBA15_001
CCGGAACGTCCGGAACGTCCCGACGCCGACCAGCCGCCTACAACCAGCTCGGCAGCCAGTAGTGCGACCGGATGAAGTCCCACGGCACCTGCATCGCCGACCACATCGGGTACCAGTACGCCGAGGCCAGCACCACCACGCCGAGGTACACGCCGATCCACACGATCGCGCGGGTCCGTCGGGGGCGGGGATCGTCGCGTGACCCGAGCAGCAGCCCCACCGCGGCGGCCAGCGCCATCACCATGAAGGGCTCGAAGGCGATCGTGTAGAACTGGAACACCGTCCGGTCGACGTACAGCAGCCACGGCAGGTACCCCGCCGCGACGCCCATCACGACGAAGCCGTACTCCCACTTCCGCCGGGTGACGAACAGCACGAGCAGTGCCACCACCGCGGCGACGGCCGGGTACCAGATGAACGGGTTCGCGACCCCGGTGATCGCCGCGCCGCAGCGGTCGACCATGCACCCGTCCTGTCCGGCGTTCGTCCCCACGTAGTACATCGACGTCGGGCGCTGCATGAACAGCCACAGCAACGGGTTCGCCTGGTACGCGTGCGGGGTGTGCAGGCCGATGTTGAAGCCGTAGATCTCCGACTGGTAGTGCCACCAGTTCTGCAGGCTGTCCGGCACCCAGGCGAGGACGCCGGTCAAGCGGTGCCCGCCCGAGGCGAGCCAGTTCCGGTCCCAGCCGTCCTTCGACAGGAACCAGCCGGTCCACGACACGACGTAGGTCACCGCGGCGATCGGCACCGTGAGCAGGAAGGTGACGGGTGCCTGCTGCAGGACCGCGCTCGAGGACCAGAACTCGATCCCCGCTCGGCGACGCAGCATCATGTCGCTCAGCACGGAGTACACGGCGAAGAAGGCCAGGAAGTACATCCCGGTCCACTTCGTGCTCGTCGCGAGTCCCATCGCGAGCCCCATCGCCAACAGCCACGGCCGCCACCACAGGACGGGGCCCCACAGCGTGGCGCGTCCGGCGGCAGCGCGCGCAGCCACCCAGGCGTCGAGACGTCGTTCGGTCCAGCGCCGGTCGAGCAACAGTGCGCCGAAGCCGAGCAGCACGAAGAACGTCACGATCCCGTCGAGCAGGGTCACCCGCGACATCACGATCGCCTGCCCGTCGAGGGCCATGAACCCGCCCGCGAGCGTCCCGATCAACGTCGACCGGAACAGCGAGCGGGCGATGACCGCGACCAGGAACACCGTGGCGATCCCGAGCACTGCGACCGCGAAGCGCCAGCCGAACGCGTTGTCCGGCCCGAACAGCAGCATCCCCAGCCCGATCAGGTACTTGCCGAGCGGCGGGTGCGCGATGAACTCGGCGGCACTCGTGAACAGGTTCGTCTGCCCGTCCGCGAAGCGTTGGTCGGTCGTCGGGGCCGAGCTGTCGGACGGGTTCGCCGGCCACGTGCCCTCGTAGCCCAGGTGGACGATCGACCAGCCGTCCTTGACGTAGTACGTCTCGTCGAACACGAGCGAGTGCGGCCGGCCCAGGTCGATCAGCCGCAGCAACGCGCCGATGACGGTGACCGCGATCGGGCCTCCCCAGCGCCAGGCGGCGAACCGCCAGGAGACCGACAGGAACCGCGCCCACCAGTCGTCCAGGCGCGAGCCACGGGGCGCTGCGGGCGCAGTGTCGAGCGTCTCAGCCAGGTCCGTGGTCACCCGCAGCATCCTACGGATGCCGCACACGGGTCGGCTGCGACCACAATGGTCCCCGTGATCGTCCTCGCAGCAACCCCCATCGGCAACCTCGGCGACGCGTCGCGCCGGTTGGTCGAGACCCTGTCGAACGCGACCGTCGTGGCAGCGGAGGACACCCGGACCGCCATCCACCTCATGCGCGCACTGGGGATCGAGAACCGCCCGCGCCTCATCGCGCTGCACGAGCACAACGAGCGGGCGAAGGCAGCAGAGGTCGTCGAGCTCGCGCGGGACCAGGACGTCATCGTGCTCACGGACGCCGGGATGCCGGCGATCAGCGACCCCGGGTTCCCCCTGGTCGAGGCTGCGGCTGCCGCCGGTGTGACCGTCACCGCGCTGCCCGGCCCGTCCGCGGTCCTCATGGCGCTCGCCGTCTCCGGGCTCCCGACGGACCGGTTCACCTTCGAGGGGTTCCCGACGCGCAAGCCGGGGGAGCGTCGGCGCGCGTTCGAGGCGCTCGCGGGGGAGCAGCGCACGATGGTCTTCTTCGAGTCGCCGCATCGGCTCGGTGACACGCTCGCGGACATGGCCGCCGGGTTCGGCGGTTCGCGCCGCGCTGCAGTCTGCCGTGAGCTCACGAAGCTCTACGAGGAGGTCGAGCGTGGTCCGCTCGACGCGCTGGTCGAGTGGGCCGCCGACGGGGTGCGCGGTGAGATCTGCATCGTCGTGGCGGGCGCGTCCGGCTCCGTCGACGAGGTCTCGCTCGAGGACGGCGTCCGCCTCGTCCTCGAGCGGGTCGCCGCCGGCACGCGGATGAAGGAGGCGTCGGCCGCCGTCGCGGACGCGACCGGGCTGTCGAAGCGGGACCTGTACGAAGGCGCGCTCGCGGCGCGGTAGTCAGCACCACCACCGGTCGGGAGGCCCGGTGCGGGCCCGCCCCGCTCCTCCCGTCACGAGTTCTCCACAGGCGGCCGCCGGCCGCGTCACGGGGGAGGCCTGCGCCCGTAGGATGGTCCGCATGTCCGACGGCTCCTCGTTCAGCATCACCACGCCGATCTTCTACGTGAACGACGTGCCCCACATCGGGCACGCGTACACCGAGGTCGCAGCGGACGTCCTCGCGCGCTGGCACCGGCAGCGCGGCGACGACACCTGGCTGCTCACCGGCACCGACGAGCACGGGCAGAAGATCCTGCGCACGGCCAGCGCGAACGACGTCTCCCCGCAGGAGTGGGCCGACCGGCTGGTGAACGACGCGTGGAAGCCGTTGCTCGACACGGTCGACGTCGCCAACGACGACTTCATCCGCACCACGGACGCCCGCCACGAGCGCGGCGTGACGGCCTTCCTGCAGAAGCTGTACGACGACGGCTACATCTACGCCGGCGAGTTCGAGGGCTTCTACTGCGTGGGGTGTGAGGAGTACAAGCAGCCGAGCGACCTGGTCGCGGGCACCGGCGCGTACGAGGGGCAGCAGGTCTGCGCGATCCACTCGATCCCGGTCGAGGTCCTGTCCGAGCGCAACTACTTCTTCCGGATGTCCGACTTCGAGCAGCCGCTGCTCGACCTGTACGAGTCGAACCCCGAGTTCATCCAGCCGGACAGCGTCCGCAACGAGATCGTCTCCTTCGTCAAGCAGGGGCTGCGTGACCTGTCGATCTCGCGGTCGAGCTTCGACTGGGGCATCCCGATCCCGTGGGACAAGGACCACGTGCTGTACGTGTGGTTCGACGCGCTGCTCAACTACGTCACCGCGCTCGGCTACGGGTCCGACGACGACGAAGCCTTCCGTCGCCTCTGGCCGAGCGTGCACGTCGTCGGCAAGGACATCGCCCGGTTCCACGCGGTGATCTGGCCGGCGATGCTGATGGCTGCCGGACTGCCCGTGCCGAAGCGCGTGTTCGGGCACGGCTGGCTGCTCGTCGGCGGCGAGAAGATGTCGAAGTCCAAACTGACCGGCATCGCGCCGTCGGAGATCACCGACACGTTCGGCTCCGACGCCTTCCGCTACTACTTCCTCCGCGCCATCACCTTCGGGCAGGACGGCAACTTCTCGTGGGAGGACATCTCGGCGCGCTACCAGGCCGAGCTCGCGAACGGCTTCGGCAACCTGGCTTCCCGACTCCTGGCCATGATCGAGAAGTACTTCGGTGGCACGGTCCCGGCCCGCGGTGACCTGTCCGCGTCGGACCGGGCGATCGACGCCCTGGCGCAGAGCGTCACCGAGCGCGCGGACGCGGCGATCGCCGGGTTCGCCCCGCACGACGCCATCACCACCACGTGGGAACTCGTCGACGCGTTGAACGGGTACATCACCGAGCAGCAGCCGTGGGCCCTCGCCAAGGACGACGCGCAGCGCGAGCGTCTCGGCACCGTGCTGGCGACGGCGCTCCGTGGCCTCGGGACCGTCGCGGTGCTCGTCTCGCCGGTGATGCCGAAGGCCACCGAGAAGCTCTGGGCCGCCATCGGCGCCGGCGGGTCCATCGCCGAGCAGCGGGTCGACCGCGCTTGGGAGTGGCAGGGCGCGTCCGCGGTGACGCAGCTCGAGTCCGGGCTGTTCCCGCGCATCGAGCAGGCCGAGCAGGGCGCAGCGTGACCGACGCCCACCTGCGGTCCCGCGGCGACGGCGCCGAGGGCTCCAAGCGCGACCTGTCGTACCCGCCGCTGCCCCAGCCGCTCGTGGTCCCCGTGTACGACAACCACACGCACATGGAGATCGCGGACGGCGGACCCGAGGGCGCGCTCGACTGGCGCGAGCACCTCGACCGGGCGTCGAGCGTCGGCGTGCGCGGCGTCGTGCAGGTCGGCACCGACCTGGCGACCTCGCAGTGGTCGGCCGAGATCGCAGCACGCGAGCCGCGCGTCCTCGCCGCCGTGGCGCTGCACCCGAACGAAGCACCCGTGCTCCACGAACAGGGCCTGCTCGACGAGCACCTGGCGGGCATCGAAGCGCTGGCCGCCCTGCCGCGGGTCCGCGCGATCGGCGAGACCGGCCTCGACTTCTTCCGGACCGGGGAGTCCGGCCGCGATGCCCAGATCCGCTCGTTCGAGGAGCACATCCGCATCGCGAAGGAACACGACCTCGCACTGACCATCCATGACCGCGACGCGCACGACGCCGTGGTGCAGGTGTTGGACCGGGTCGGTGCTCCGGAGAAGACGGTGTTCCACTGCTTCTCCGGCGGCCGTGACCTGGCACGCCTGTGCGCCGAGCGGGGCTGGTACATGTCGTTCGCCGGCACCGTGACGTTCAAGAACGCGCAGTCGCTGCGGGACGCCCTGATCACCGCCCCGCGCCACCTGATCATGATCGAGACCGACGCGCCCTACCTGACGCCGACGCCGTTCCGCGGTCGGCCGAACGCGCCGTACCTGATCCCGCTCACCCTGCGCTCGATGGCCGAGACGATCGGGACCGACCCGTCGATGCTCGCGGCGCAGATCGCGTCCAACACCGAACTGGTGTACGGCGCGTGGGACGCCGAGCCGATCTCGGTCGAGCAGTGAGCGCGCTCCTCGGGCCCGCCGAGATCCGGCAGCTCGCATCGCAGCTCGACGTCACGCCCACCAAGAAGCTCGGCCAGAACTTCGTGCACGACGCCAACACCGTGCGCCGCATCGTCGTCGCCGGTGGGGTCAGCGCCGAGTCCCGCGTGCTCGAGGTCGGTCCGGGCCTGGGGTCCCTGACACTCGGGCTGACCGAGACCGGCGCTGCCGTCACCGCCGTGGAGATCGACGCCCGGCTGGCCGCACAGCTCCCCACGACGGTGTCGACCATGCAGCCCTCGGCGCAGCTGACGGTGGTGCACCAGGACGCGCTCACGGTCACTGCGGACGACCTGCCCGTCGCCCCGACGCACCTCGTCGCGAACCTGCCGTACAACATCTCCGTACCCGTGCTCCTGCACCTGCTTGCCACGTTCCCCTCGATCGAGCGCTCGCTCGTCATGGTGCAGGCCGAGGTCGGGTACCGGCTCGCCGCCGATCCGGGCAGCAAGGTCTACGGGTCGCCGAGCGTCAAGGCCGCCTGGTACGGCTCGTGGCGGATCGCCGGTCAGGTCTCGCGGCAGGTCTTCTGGCCGGTGCCCAACGTCGACAGTGTCCTGGTGGGCTTCCAGCGACACGACCCGCCCGGCGACGAGGTCTTGCGGTCGCGGGTGTTCACCCTGGTCGACGCCGCGTTCCAGCAGCGTCGGAAGATGCTCCGGCAGGCGTTGTCCGGCGTGCTCGGGGGGAGTGCGCACGCGTCCCAGGTCCTCGAGGCGTCGGGGATCGCACCGACGGCGCGGGGCGAGGAACTCGGCGTCGACGACTTCGTCCGGCTCGGGCGCACAGTCCTCGCCGCCGCAGGCTGACCCCGCTGCGGGTTGACCCCGCCGTGGGCTGAACCTGCTGCGGGCCAACGCCCGTCAGGGTCCCGTCCGGGCTCGGTCGTCCGCGGGACGGTCGTCGTCCAGGAAGTGCATCCGTTCGATCGCGCTGACGGCCGCGTCGGGCAGCCCGTCGTCGACCGCACGCCGCAACGCCGTGTTCGCCTGGATGAGGTGCTCCCAGGGCACCTCCGACCGCCCCGACGCCAAGCGGACGCGGTACGACAGCCCGTCCATGACCTGGTGCGCCCGACCACGCAGAACCGGGTTCGGAGTGAGCTCGGCCCAGCCGCGGTAGTACCCGGCCGCGACGCGGTCGATGGCCCGTCGGTCCTGGTGCTCGAGCCGGGCGAGTGTCTCGTCGATCATCGTGAGCGAGGTCGCCCGCGGACCCGCGAGCATCTGTCCGGCCGTGCGGACGATCCCGCGCATCAGGACGCCGAGGGTCTGCAGTGCGCAGAGCGCTCCGTCCGGCGCGGGATCGACCACGCGGACCGCGCGGTTCGGCAGGACCTCGACCAGTCCGGCGTGTTCCAGGGCGTGGAGCGCTTCGCGCACCGGAGTCCGCGACACGCCGTAGAGCGCCAGGAGGTCTCGGTCGCGCAGCACCTCACCGGGTCGGAACCGCCCGCTCAGGATGGCTCTGCGGAGCCCCGCCTCCACCTCGTGGGAGAGCAGGATCCGGGTACTCGTGTCGTCGTCGTGTGCCATCTCGCTTCCAGTCTGCACGGAATGCGGAATATCAGCACCCGCTCCACTGCTAGCGCCCGGCGAGCCGCTCGATGAGCTGCTGCTGCGTCCCGTCGCGCTCCGCCCACCGCAGCGGCAGCACGTTCTGCACGAGGACCTCCGGCCCGGCACCGGCGCGCAGGAGGGACACGACCTCGTCGAGGAACGCCTCGAGGGGCATCCCGCCGAAGTCCACGCCGACACCCTGGATGTCCGTCGCGACGGCCGGTGGGGCGAGTTCCAGCACCTCGACCGGGGAGCCGACGAGCTGCTGACGGAGGGACAGCGTGTACGAGTGCACCGCGGCCTTCATCGCGCTGTAGGTCGGGGTCGGAGCGAGCGGCGTGAACGCGAGGCCCGACGACACGGTCATGACGGTCGCGGCAGGCTGCTCGAGCAGGTGCGGCAGGAAGGCGTCGACCAGTCGGACCGTGCCCAGGAAGTTCGTCGTGACCGTTGCCTCGGTGACGGCGAGGTGCTCGGACGACCGCAGGTCCTCCGGACGCATGATGCCCGACATCGTCACGATCGCGTCGAGCGACGGGTGCGATGCGATGACGGCCTCGGCGGCAGCGGTGATCGAGGCCGGGTCGTCCACGTCGATCTGGACGGTGTCGAAGCCGTGCTCGGCGGCCAGGGTGTCGAGCAGTGCGGCCCGGCGCCCGCCGATGACGACGGTGCTGCCGGCCTGCTGGAGTCGGAGCGCGAGGCCCAGGCCGATGCCCGAGGTCGCGCCGGAGATGAAGACGGTCGAGGTGGTGATGTCCATGACGACGACGATCCGGCACCGCGGCAGGGGCAACCAGAGTGCGGACATCGGGGGACCGGCGGTCCCTGGCACGAGGGGCTCGTGCGCACGAGACTGGACGGCATGGACCGTCCTGCCCTCGCCGACTTCCTGCGCCGACGCCGCGAGGGCCTGCGCCCCGAGGACGTCGGGCTCGGCACCGGCGCGCGGCGTCGCACGCCCGGGCTCCGGCGCGAAGAGGTCGCGGCGCTCGCCGGGATGTCCGCGGACTACTACACACGACTCGAGCAGCAGCGCGGCCCGCAGCCGTCCGAGCAGATGGTGCAGGCGATCGCCCGGGCGCTCCGCTGCAGCCTGGACGAACGTGACCACCTGTTCCGCCTGGCCGGACACACTGCCCCGGCGCGGGTGTACCGGACGGACCACGTCGACCCCGCGATCCTCCGGGTGCTCGACCGGCTCGACGACACCCCCGCGATCGTGGTGAGCGACCTCGGCGAGACCCTCGTGGAGAACGCGCTCGCGGCGGCGTTGCTCGGCAGTACCGTCGGGCTCGCCGGCAACGAGCGCTACCAGCCGTGGCGGTGGTTCATGACCGCCGCCGAACCGGCCCGCTACGCCCCCGAGCAGCACGACCGACTCGCGCGCGCCCAGGTCGCTGCGCTCCGTGCGGCGGTGGGTGCGGCCGGACCGGGGGACCGTCGGGCGATGCAGCTCATCGCGGAGCTCGAGGCGAACAGCGCGGACTTCGCAGCGCTGTGGTCGTTGCACGAGGTGGCCAGCCGGTGGGAGGACCGCAAGACCTTCGTGCACCCCGAACTCGGGCGCATCACCGTCGACTGCCAGGTGCTGCACACGACGAACCAGACCCAGGCGCTGCTGCTCTTCACGGCTCCGGCCGGCAGCGAGGACGCGCAGAAGCTCGACCTGCTCGCCGTCGTCGGGCGCCAGACCTTCGCCCGCTGACCTCGCACACTGCGGGCAGCGCGGCAGCGCCCCACCAGCAACACCGCGTCACACTCCTGGCAGCCGCCGGGGCGCGGTGCCTAGGGTGGACGGGTGAGCACTCCGCGCGTGTACGTCATCCACGAGAACCCCGAGTGGTTCCCGCCGCTCGCCGCTGCCTTCGAGGCCGAGGGCGTGCCGGTCCAGGAGATCCTGCTGACCGACGGCCAGCTCGACCTCACCAGCGAGCCGGAACCGGGCGTGTACTGGAGCCGCATGTCGGCCAGCAGCCACACCCGCGGGCACGAGCACAGCAAGGAGTACACCCGCGCCCTCCTCGGGCACCTCGAGCGCGCCGGTCGCCAGGTCGTCGGCGGCAGCCACGTCCTCGAACTCGAGGTGTCGAAGGTCGCCCAGCACGGGCTGCTCCAGCGCGCCGGGTTCGACGTCCCCCGGACCACCGCGGTCTTCGGGAAGTCCACACTCAAGGACGCCGCGCACACCTTCACCGGCGGGCGGGACGTCCCCTTCATCACGAAGCACAACCAGGGCGGCAAGGGCCTCGGTGTCCGTCGCTTCGACTCGCTCGCGGAGTTCGACGCCTACGTCGACAGTCCCGAGTTCGAGGAACCCGTCGACGGCATCACCCTGCTGCAGGAGTACCTGACGGCCCGCGAGCCCTTCATCACCCGCGTCGAGTTCGTCGGCGGCGAGTTCGTCTACGCCGTCCGCGTCGACACGAGCGCGGGCAGCTTCGAGCTCTGCCCCGCCGACGCGTGCGAGGTCCCCCAGGTCATCGCAGGAGCCGTCTGCGACGTCCCCGGAGCGAACGAGCCGAGCCCGTTCGAAGTCCGCACTGAGGTCACGGCAACGCACCCCCTCGTGCAGCAGCTCCGCACGTTCCTGGCCGACCAGCGCATCACCATCGCGGGCGTCGAGTTCATGGAGACCACCGACGGCCGCACCGTCGTCTACGACATCAACACCAACACGAACTACAACCCGGCGGTCGAGGAGACCGCGCCGGCCTCCGGCCCGCGCTCCATCGCCCGCTACCTGGGTGCGCTCCTGACGGAGCAGTACGCGGCCGTCACCACGGCCTGAGACCCGACCACCCACCGGACGGGAGGCCCGGCTCGGCACCGCCACCGAGCCTCCAGTCCGACCGTCCCCACCTGAGGAACCCCCGTGCGATTCGGATACTGGACCCCGCTCTTCGGCGGCTGGCTGCGCAACGTCGACGACGAGCAGATGCCGGTCACCTTCGACTACGTCAAGCGCCTGGCGCAGCGCGCCGAGCAGATCGGCTTCGACCTGACGCTCGTGCCGGAGCTCAACCTCAACGACATCAAGGGCACCGCAGCCCCGAGCCTGGAAGCGTGGGCGCTCGCCGCGGCCATCGCGGCGACGACCGACCGGCTCGAGATCATGGCGGCGATGCGCCCCGGGTACCACCTGCCGGCCGTGACGGCGAAGCAGGCGGCGACGATCGACGACATCTCCGGCGGCCGCTTCACCTTCAACGTGGTGAGTGCCTGGTGGGCCGAAGAGGCACGGCAGTACGGCGGGATCTTCTCCGAGCACGACGACCGCTACAAGCGCACGGCCGAGTTCGTCGAGATCATGCAGGGCCTGTGGCGCGAGACGCCGTACTCGTTCCACGGCGAGTACTACGACGTCGAGAACGCGCACCTCGAGCCGAAGCCGCGCGTGACGCCCCGCATCTACGCCGGGGGTGAGAGCGAGGCCGGCAAGGCCTCGATCACCCGGTACGCCGACGCGTACGTGACCCACGGTGGCACCGTCGAGGAGCTCCGGACGAAGATCGCCGACATGCGTCGCCGTCGGGACGAGGCCGGGCTGCCGCCGTTCGAGGCGTTCGGCATGGCCGCCTACGCGATCGTGCGCGACACCGAAGCGGAAGCGCAGGCCGAGCTCGCGCGGATCACCGACGTGCAGCACGGCAAGGCGTACGAGTCGTACCAGGACTTCATCTCGAAGTCGCAGCTGGAGCACGTGCCGTCGCTCGAGGACTACTCGGTGTCGAACCGGGGGCTGCGTCCGCAGTTCGTCGGGACCCCGGAGCAGGTGGTGGACCGGATCCGCGAGTACGAGGACGCCGGCGTGGACACGCTGCTGCTGCAGTTCTCGCCGCAGCTCGAGGAGATGGAGCGCTTCGGCGAGCAGGTCATCCCGCTCGTCCGCGCGTCGGCTGGTGGAGCGTCGCGGCGCGGCGCCGCCGACGCGCCGGGCGAGCCTGCGAGCCCGATACGACTGGGCAGCGCATGAGCGTCGAGGACGGCTGGCGGTTCGAGACCCGGCAGATCCGCGCCGGCTACAAGGCGGACCCGGGGTGGGGTGCGAACGTGCCGCCGATCGCGCAGACGGCCGCGTTCGTCTACCCCTCGGGTGAGGACGCCGCCGAGCGCTTCCTGCTCGACGCGCCCGGGCACACGTACTCGCGCGTGAACAACCCGTCGGCCGCGGCGCTGGAGCGGCGGATCGCGGACCTCGAGGGCGGTGTCGGCGCCCTGGCGCTCGCGTCCGGGCAGGCGGCGACGAGCCTCGCGGTGCTCGGACTCGCCCGGGCCGGCGACCACGTCGTGTCGAGCGCGTCGCTGTACGGCGCGACGTACACGCTCTTCGCGTCCACGCTGCGGGACCTGGGCATCGCGTTCACGTTCGTGCAGGACCCGACCGACCTGTCCGAGTGGGCAGCCGCGGTCCGTCCGGAGACGCGGGCGTTCTTCGGGGAGTCGATCCCGAACCCCCGCGGTGACGTCCTGGACTTCGCCGGGGTCGCCGGTGTCGCGCACGACGCGGGCGTGCCGCTCATCGTCGACAACACGATCGCCACGCCGTACCTGGTCCGACCGATCGAACACGGTGCGGACATCGTCGTGCACTCGGCGACGAAGTACCTGGCCGGGCACGGCAGTGCGATCGCCGGGATCATCGTCGACAGCGGCAACTTCGACTGGGCCGCGTACCCGGAGCAGTACCCGCAGCTGACCACGACCGAGCACTCCGGGTTCGCGAACACGGACTTCGCCGAGAAGTTCGGTCGGCGTGCCTTCATCCAGCGCACCCGGTCGAAGCTGTCCGCCGACCTCGGGCCTGCGATCGCCCCGTTCAACGCCTTCCTGGTGCTGCAGGGCATCCAGACCCTGTCGCTCCGCATGGACCGGCACGTGGCGAACGCGGCCACCGTCGCCACCTGGCTCGACGCTCACGACCAGGTCGAGCACGTGCACTACGCGGGCCTGCCCGGGTCGCCCTGGCACCACCTGCAGCAGCGCTACGTGCCGGCCGGTCCCTCGGCGGTGCTGGCGTTCGACCTGGCCGGCGGGGTGGCAGCGGGACGACGGTTCGTCGACGCGCTGGAGCTCTTCGACCACGTCTCGAACATCGGCGACGTGCGGTCCCTCGTCGTGCACCCGGCGTCCACGACCCACGTGCAGATGACGCCGACCGAGCGCGCGGCGGCAGGGGTCGGCGAGGGGCTGATCCGGCTGTCGGTCGGTCTCGAGCACCCGGACGACATCCTGGCGGACCTGGAGCGTGGTTTCGCCGCAGCGCGCGCGGGATAGGTTGGGGGCATGACGTCGCTGGCCGCACCGACCCGCGTCCGGACGCGCGCTCCCGGCAAGATCAACGTGTTCCTGTCCGTCGGGGCCCTGCAGGACGACGGCTACCACGACGTCGCGACGGCGTACCAGGCGGTCTCGCTGTTCGAGGACGTCGTCGCCGAGCACGCCGACGACTTCTCGGTCACGTTCACCGGCTCGATCGACACCTCTGCCGTGCCCGTCGACGAGACGAACCTGGCCATCCGCGCCGCACGCATGGTCGCCGAGTCGGCCGGGTACACGGGCGGGGTGCGCCTGACCATCGAGAAGCGCGTCCCCGTCGCCGGGGGCATGGGCGGCGGGTCGGCCGACGCCGCCGCGACGCTGCTGGCCGTGGACACGCTCTGGGGCACGGCCCTCGGGCGGGACGAACTGCTGCGCATCGCCGCGCAGCTCGGTGCCGACGTGCCGTTCGCCTTCGCGGGCGGGACGGCGGTCGGCACGGGCCGAGGCGACGAACTGAGCCCGGCGCTGGCGAAGGGCGAGTTCCACTGGGTGCTCGCGCTCAGCGACGACGGGCTCTCCACCCCGCAGGTGTACCGGGCGCTCGACGCGCACCGGGACCGCTACCGGGCGGACATCGCGCCGGCGCCGTCGATGCCCGTGGTGGAGACGAACGTGCTGCAGGCCCTGCGTGCCGGGGATCCTGACCTGCTGGCCGACTGCCTGCACAACGACCTGCAGGCCCCGGCGATGCGGTTGCAGCCGACGCTCGCGACGACGTTGGAGCTCGGGGAGAAGTCCGGCGCGCTCGCCGGGCTGGTGTCCGGCAGCGGGCCGACGGTGGCGTTCCTGGTCGCTGACCGTGACAGCGCGCTCGAGGTGCAGGTCGCGCTGAGCGCCGCGGGCTTCGTCGCCGTGCGGGCCACCGGACCCGTGCACGGCGCGCGCGTGCTGCACTGACGCGAGCCCGCTGCACGGCGCGGGCGTCCTGCACGGTGCGCGCGTGCTGCGCGGCGGAGCCGTGTGCTTCGCGGGTCAGTCGGCCAGGCGCTGGAACAGCACGTGGTCCTGCCAGTCGCCGGCGATCCTGAGGTACTTCGGCGCGTAGCCGTACCGCTCGAAGCCGCTCTTCTGCAGGACCCGCTGCGACCGGACGTTGTGCGGGAGCGTCCCCGCTTCGAGCCGGTGCAGCCCGAGTCCGTCGAACGCCATCCGCGCCGCGAGCTCGACGGCCGCGGTCGCCGCACCGTGGCCGGCGGACTCCTCGGCGACCCAGTACCCGAGCGTCCCCGAGTCGAACGCCCCGCGGACGATCGAGTTGACGTTGAGGCGCCCCACGACCACGTCGTCCGTCGTGATGACGAGCGGCAGCATCTGTCCGCGACCCCGGCGGCGCAGACACGCGTCGATCTCGGCCCGCTGCCCATCGACAGTGAAGTACGACTCGGGGCGTGCGGGGTCCCACGGCGCGAGCCAGGCCCGGTTCCGGACGAGCAGATCGGCGAGCGGTCCGGCGTCGGCCGGTGCGATCAGGCGGACGTCGTGGCGCATCCTCGCAGCATGGCACAGCGCTGCACCGAGGCCGCGCAGGTGCTCAGCTGGCGCGCGTGTACTCCGTCAGGATCACCTTGCCGGTCTTCCAGTGGTGCTCGGCGACGAAACCGTGCTGCGCCAGCACGGACGCAGCCTCGGGTTCGATGTTGCGCGAGGTCCCGCCGACGAACCACACGGTGTCGATGTCGCCGAGGCGTTCCGGGACGGTCGTGGCGAGGTCACCCGTCTGGTTCCACAGGACGCCGCTCTCGGCGCCGTTCTTCCGCACGCCCAGGTCCGTCATGCCGGTGAAGGCCTCGGGGTAGGACACGCGGATGATGTCGGCCGTGGCGCCGGGGTGGCGGTACACGCTGCCGTAGATGATCCCCTCGTCGGCATCTGGCCGGGCGTCGCGGGCACTGGCCACGATCGCCGCCGCCTGTGCCCAGGTGGAGTCCTGCTTCGACAGCGGGGTCTTGACGTCGTAGGCGTTGGGGATCGACAGCACGAGCACGCCCGCCAGTGCGCCGACGAGCCACGCCTTCGGTCGAACCAGGGTGATCGCCATCGCCATGAGCAGCGCCACGAACGGCAGGCTCAGGCTGGCGTACTTCGGCGACCAGAGGTGCTCGCCCGCCGCGGTGGCGCCGACGAGTGCGGCGGCCGGCAGGATGGCGAGCGGCAGCGCGACTCGGACGGCCTGCATCCGGAACAGGGCACGCACCGACGGGCTGCGGCGGTGCGCCTGGACGACGGCGGCGACGACACCCACGGCCATCAGGACCCAGGCCACTGCGGCGTACCAGCCGAGACCGCCGAACCACGCGGTCGCGAAGACCTGGTCGGCGGTGCGTGACGTGATGCCGCTGATCCACCCCACCTGCTTGGACTGGGACATGACCTCGAGCACGAAGGGCGCTGCGATGACCGCGGCCGCGCCGGCAGCGATCGCCCAGCGTCGCAGGGTTCGCCGTCCGACCAGGGGCTGCGCGCTGAGGCCGCCCCGCATGGACAGCGCGGACTGTCGGTCCCGACGACGTTCGGCCAGCCCGGTCCAGACCAGGGCGACCGCGTGCGCCACGACGGCGAGCGCGAGGTAGACGTTGAAGGTCACGGCGACGAGCGCCAGGACGCCGTACGCCGTCCACCACAGTGCAGGACGTCGCCCTGAGCGGGTGCGTCGGACGGCGGTCAGACCGACGAGGGTCAGGCAGACGGACAGCGCGGTGATCGTCGCGTAGGGACGCCCCTCGCCGCCCGCCCACTGCACGCGGGGGAGTGCGAGGAAGACGATGCCGGCGACGATGCCGAGTCGCCGTCCGCCCAGTCGACGACCCAGGGCGACGACGAGCCCGGCGGCCACGCCGATCGCGAGGGCGCTCGGGAACCGGAGCGTGAAGGGCGTGTAGCCGACGAGCCAGAACCAGACGTGCATCAGGGCGTAGTACAGCCCGTGGACGGCGTCCACCGAGTGGAGCTCCGCCCAGAGCTGGGGCCAGCTGCGCGTCGCGCTGGTGACCGTCGCGGCTTCGTCGTACCAGAGCGACGGCACCCACGAGAACGCGGCGGTCGCGACGACGGCGAGTGCGCCGACGGTGAGCTCCGGCGTCCGGACGACCGCTGCACTGACCGCACCGGTGGCACCCTGGAGCCGACTGCGCACGGTGGGTGCGGACAGCGGCCGAGGGACGCTGATGGTACCGGTCCGAGGTGCGCTCACAGCCCCACGGTATCGGCGGCTCCTGGGCAGCGACCCCGTGGGACGGCCCAGACGACTGGGAAGCGCACGTCCGGGATCGACAGTCCTCACAGGAAACCGTGGCCCGCGTCGGACGGCAGCAGCGTGGTACGCGCTCCGAGCGGCTAGCATCCGGGCATGAGCCGCCTGCGTGTCCGCGATGCCGCCCGCTACCTCGGGGTCAGTGACGACACCGTCCGACGGCTGGTGGACGCGGGGACCTTCACGCGCTTCTCGGACGACGCCGGGCGGGCGGTCGTCGACGGGCGGGAGCTCGCCGAGCACGCGAAGGCGCAGGGTGCGGCGCTGGTGGACCCGGACGCTCGCCGGAGCTCGGCGCGGAACCGCTTCGTCGGCATCGTCACCGACGTCGTCGTCGACACGGTGATGGCGCAGGTGGAGCTGCAGTGCGGCCCGCACCGGGTGGTGTCGCTGATGAGCGCCGAAGCCGTCCGCGACCTGGGGCTCGAGGTCGGTTCGGTCGCGACGGCATCGGTCAAGGCGACGATGGTCACGGTGGAGGCGCCCCGTGACGACGAGTGACACTCCGACCCAGGCGATGCAGACCACTCCGACCCCGGTGACGAAGCCCGCTGGCGCTGCCGCGCAGGCACCCGTGCTCAGCGCTGCCCGCCGGACCCTCGGGTCGCGGACCGCGGCGCTGGACGCCGGCGGGGACGGCACGCTGCACAGCCTGGCGGCGGCCCGGGTCCTGGTCGTCGGCGCGGGCGGCCTCGGCGCGCCGGTCGTCGCCTACCTGGCCGGCAGCGGGATCGGCCGACTGACGATCGTCGACCCGGACACCGTCGACCCGTCCAACCTGGCTCGGCAGACCCTCTTCACCACGGCGGACGTCGGGTCGTCCAAGGCCGAGGTGGCCGCTGCCCGTGCCCGGGCGGTCGACCCCGAGGCCCGCGTCGAGGCGCTCGTGCGTCGGTTCGACGCCGCGATGGTCGCCGGGCACGACGTGGTCGTCGACGCCGCGGACTCCGTGGTCGTCACCCGGGCCGTGTCCGACGCGTGCGCTGCGGTCGGGGTGCCGTTCGTCTGGGGGACCGTGCTCGGCTACGACGGCCAGGTCGCGGTGTTCGACGACGCCGGGACGGTCACCGGGACCGCGGTGGACTTCCACGACCTGCACCCCGACGTGCAGCCGGACGAGGGGTCGTGCGCGCTCGACGGGGTGCTGCCCGCACTGTGCGGCGCTGTCGGGTCCGTGATGGCCGCGCAGGTCACCGCACTCGTCGCTGGGCTCGGTGAACCCCTGGTCGGTCGGGTGCTCACCGTGGACGCCCGCCGGTGGCACTGGACGGAGAGCCCCCTGCGCCGTGGGCCGGCGTCGCGGCGTCCGGCGCCCCCGGAGATCGTCGAGCCCGCACGCATCGCCCCGGCGGCACTCGCCGCCCGGCTCGCTGACCCCGCGGACCCCGTCGTCGTGGTCGACGTCCGCACCCCCGAGGAGCGGGCCGCCGGGGTGATCGCCGGCGCCCTCACGCCCGACGAGCTGCCACCCGAGGCGCAGGACCTCGTGGTCGTCTGCGCGCGTGGCCCGCGGGCGATCGCGTGGGCGGCGTCCTCCGGGCGTCCGAGCGTCGTCCTCGACGGTGGCATGCAGGCGTGGCTCGGCGAGGGACGACCGACATCGTGATCCGCATCTGCGCCTAGGATCGAACCGGGACGCCGCACGTGCGCTTCCGGATGGGGATCCACATGCGCAAGTCCATCGCCTTCGCGGCCACCGCCCTCGTGCTCCTGCTGGCCGGGTGCAGCGCCGGCGGCCCCGGGAACGGCGGCAGCAGCGCGAGCACCGGCGGGAACGGCGCCTCCGCCAGTGCGACGCCGACCGGGTCGATCACGGTGTTCGCCGCGGCGTCCCTGCAGCAGACCTTCACCACGCTCGGCAAGGACTACGAGCGTGCGCACCCCGGCACCACCGTGACGTTCTCGTTCGCGGGGTCGAGCGACCTCGTCTCCCAGATCCAGAACGGTGCCCCCGCCGACGTCTTCGCCAGCGCGGACGAGAAGAACATGACCAAGCTCACCGACGCCGGCCTGATCGCCGGCGGCACCCCGGCGTTCGCCACCAACACACTGCAGATCGCCGTCGCCCCGGGCAACCCGAAGGGGATCGCGGACCTGCAGGACCTGACCGCGTCCGGCCTGCAGGTCGTCACCTGCGCCGCACCCGTGCCGTGCGGTGCGGCGACGCACGCGGTGGAGCAGGCGAGTGGGGTCACGCTGCGTCCGGTCAGCGAGGAGCAGTCCGTCACCGACGTGCTGGGCAAGGTCGAGTCGGGGCAGGCGGACGCCGGACTGGTGTACGTCACCGACGTGCGGGGCGCCGACGGCAAGGTCGACGGGGTCGACTTCGCGGCCGCGTCGAAGGCCGTCAACACGTACCCGATCGGCGTCGTGCAGGGCTCGCAGCACGCGGCGCTCGCGGCGTCGTTCAGCGCCTTCGTCCGGTCGGACGCAGGCGCGCAGGTGCTCCGCACCGCGGGCTTCGGGCAGCCATGACCGACCGGCGGCCCCGCACGGCCGTCCCGTGGTGGCTCCCGGTCCCCGCGGTGCTCGGCGGGCTGTTCGTCGTCGTCCCCGTCCTGGCGATGGTCGGCCGGGTCGACTGGTCGTCGTTCGGTGCCCTGGTCGGGTCGCCCGCGTCGCTCACCGCGCTCGGCCTGAGCCTGGGCACGGCGGCTGCCGCGACCGGCATCGCGCTGGTGCTGGGCCTGCCCCTGGCCGTGCTGTTCTCGCGCGTCCGGTCCCGCTGGGTCGGGGTGGCGCGGGCGTTCGTACTGCTGCCCCTGGTGCTGCCGCCCGTCGTCGGCGGGTTGGCGCTCCTGGCAGGGTTCGGCCGGATCGGACCGGTCGGCAGCTTCCTCGACGACCACGGCATCCGCATCGCGTTCACCACCGTCGCCGTCGTGATGGCGCAGACCTTCGTCGCGATGCCGTTCCTGGTGTCCGCCGTCGAGGGGGCCCTGCGCGTCGGCGGCGACCGGCTCGAACAGGTCGCGGCCACCCTGGGCGCCGGACCCACCCGCGTGCTGGTCACCGTGACGATCCCGCGGGCGTTGCCCGGCATCGCGTCGGGCCTGGTCCTCTGCTTCGCCCGGGCGCTCGGCGAGTTCGGCGCGACGCTGACCTTCGCCGGCAGCCTGCAGGGCGTCACGCGGACCCTGCCACTGGAGATCTACCTGCAGCGGGAGATCGACCCGGACACCGCGGTCGCGCTCGCGCTCGTGCTGGTGGTCGTCGCGGTCGTGGTCATCGGTGCGACCTCGCTCCGTGGGGCCAGGACGGCCCTGGCATGACCGGGCTGCGCGTACACGTGGTCCTGCGGGACCGGGACCTCGACGTCGCGTTCGAGGTCGCCCCCGACGAGTGCGTCGCCGTCGTGGGGCCGAACGGTGCCGGCAAGACCTCGGTGCTCGAGGCGGTCGCCGGGCTCCTGACGATCGACGCCGGCACGATCGAGGTCGACGGGCGGACCGTGGACGACGGCCGCCGTGCCGTCCCGCCACACCGTCGCCGGGTCGGCCTGCTCGGGCAACGTCCGGACCTGTTCCCGGACCTGTCGGTGGCCCGCAACGTCGGCTACGGTCCGCGTGCGGCCGGCGTGGACCGACGGGAGGCGCGGCTCCGCTCCGACGCGGCCCTGGCCGCCGTCGACGCGGTCGCCCTGGCAGACCGTGCCCCGGCCACGCTGTCGGGTGGGCAGGCGCAGCGGGTGGCCATCGCACGGGCCCTGGCCGCCGACCCCGCGGTGCTGCTGCTGGACGAACCGACCTCGGCGCTCGACGTCGAGGCGCGCGCGGACGTCCGACGGGCCCTCGGCGCCGCGGTCGCCGGACGGCCGAGCATCCTCGTCACGCACGACCCGGTCGAGGTCGTCGCGCTCGCGTCCCGCATCGTCGTGGTCGAGGGTGGCCGGGTCGTCGAGTCCGGCCCCGTCGGGACGGTGCTCGCACGACCGACCAGCGCCTTCGGTGCCGCGTTCTCGGGTCTGGTGCTCGCCCCGGGGACGGCCACGCGCGGTGGGGTCGCGCTGGACGGCGGCGGCGAGCTGGCGTCGCGGGCGCACGCCGAGCCTCCCGGCCGTGCAGTCCTGGCCGCGTGGCACCCGACGGCCGCCGTCGTGTCCCGGACCGGCGACGGGCCGGAGCGCACCGTCACCGCCCTCGAGCCGCGGGACGGCCTCGTGCGGGTGCGGGCCGGCGAGCTCGTCGCCGACGTCACCGTCGCTGCCGCTGCACGGCTCGGGCTGGCCCCGGGCGACACCGTGCACATCGCCGTGCCGCCGGACGAGGTCGACGTCTCCCCGCGCTGACCGGAGCTGGTCAGCCGCCGGCGAAGGGCGGCATCACGTCGACCAGGTCCACGCCGTCGAGCGACGTCGTGCGGTCCCGCGTGCTGAGGCCGTCGACCAGGTACGAGCAGCGCTCCTGCAGCGCCCGCCACCGTGCCGGGTCGGCCGCGTCGAGCCCCTGCAGCGCCTGCTCGAGCGTCGCCGCGTCGACCGTGGTCTGCTCGGTGCCGACCGCAGCGCGGGCCGCGGCGAAGAAGCGCATCGTCGTCATCGTCAGCCCCCGATCGCGCTCATGCCGCGGGACGGGTGCACCATGCCGTCGGCGTCGTCCCCGTGGTCGCGGGGCTTCGCCCACATCGCCCGGCGCCACCGGTCGAGGACCTGCTCGTCCGAGGCGCCGGCCCGCATCGCGCCGAGCAGGTCGGACTCTTCGTCGGAGAACAGGCAGCTGCGCACGTGTCCCTCGGCGGTCAGTCGCGTGCGGGTGCAGTCCGCGCAGAACGACTCGGTGACGCTCGCGATGACGCCGACGGTGCCCAGGTGCGCACCCGTCGTGCGGGACGCGACGCGGAAGCGCTCCGCCGGGGCACCGTCGCGCGGAGCCTGGTCCGGCGTCAGGACGTAGTGCTCGCCGAGCGCCGCGCGGGTCTCGGCGGCGGTCACCATCGACGTGCCGTCCCAGGCGTGCCCGGGGTCGAGCGGCATCTGCTCGATGAAGCGCAGCTCGTGGCCGCGCTCGAGGCACCACGCGAGCAGGTCGACCGCCAGGTGGTCGTTCACCCCGCGCAGCAGCACCGCGTTCACCTTGACCCCGAGCCCGGCGGCGTCGGCGGCCGCGATGCCGTCGAGCACACGCGTCAGGAACGGACGTCGGGTCACGGTGGCGAAGACGTCCGGGTCGACGGTGTCGAGCGAGACGTTCACCCGGACGAGCCCGGCGTCGCGGAGCGCCTGCGCCCGACCGGCGAGACCGATGGCGTTCGTGGTCAGCGACAGTTCGACGCCGAGGGTGGCGCACCGGGCGATCACGTCGACCAGGTCGGCGCGGAGCAGGGGCTCGCCGCCGGTGAACCGGACCTTGCGGACGCCCAGGTGCTCGGCTCCGAGCCGAACGAGCCGTTCGATCTCGGCCGCGGTCATCAGCGCGTCCGAGGGGATCACCGGCAGCCCCTCGGCGGGCATGCAGTACGTGCAGCGGAGGTTGCAGCGCTCGGTCAGCGACACCCGCAGGTCCACGGCGCGACGCCCGAAGCGGTCGACCAGCCCGGGGTCGCCCTCCGGTCGTGGCGGGACGGCGGTCTCGGTGCGGACCCGGCGGAGCAGCCCGGTGGCCGGGAGCGCGACGGCGGTCATGGCAGCGATGATACGTCGCGCGCCCGACGCTCCTGGACCGACCTGTCCCGCCACCGCGCCGGGACGAGTCGGTCACGCCAGCGCAGCCAGTCCTGCCGGTCGGTGCGGACCAGGGTCACGACGACGATGAGCGCGATCGCCCCGAGCAGCCACCAGCGGTAGGCGTCGGCGTTCACCCAGAGCCCGCGCACGGTGATGGCCAGGCCGATCGACGACCACTCCCAGCGGCCGGAGAGCACCACGAACGGCAGGAGCAGCAGGGCGTACCAGGGGTACCGCGGGGTGACGGCGAGGAAGGTCACGCCGATCATCAGGACCTCGCCGGACCACGGTCGTGCCGGGTCGGAGAGCCGCCACGCCAGCACCGCGGCGACGAGCACGACCAACCCGACGACGACGGTCGCGGCGTCTCCCGGCACCACGAACGACACCAGGGCGAAGCGGGAGCCGTCCTCGTAGCCCTCCTCGCTCAGGTACCCGGGCAGGTAGCCGAGCACCTTCGCCCCGGTGCTGATGACGTACGGCACGTAGAGCAACCCGAACACGGCGATGCCGACCGGGATCGCCCACCAGTGCCGCCACCGACCGAGCAACGGCGGGTAGACGATCGCCGGGATGAGCTTGGCGGCGGTCGCGGCGCCGAGGGCGATGCCGCCCCAGACCGGCCGTCCGAACGCGACGAGCACCGCACCGGCCGTGGCCAGCGCGGCGCCCAGCAGGTCGACGTGCGAGTTCGTCACGGCCTCGGACGCGACGAGCGGCGACCAGGCCCAGAGCGCGGCCCACCACGTCGGACGCCCCATCCGCCGCAGCACGACGAGCAGGCCGACGGTGACGCCGAGCGACACGACCAGCCCAGCGACCTGCAACGGCAGGTACTGTGCGGTGGCCGGCACCACTGCGCGGACGAGCGCGAACCACATCTCGGCGAGCGGCGGGTAGATCGTCGGCACGTCGACGCGGTTGATCGCGACGCAGTGCCCGTCCGCGCCGTCGCCGAGCCCGTGGTACCGCGGCTCGAGCGGCGTGCACGTGCCGCCCACCTTGTCCGGGAACAGCCAGTCCGGGCGCAGGTGTGCCAACGCCTCGGACTGGGGTGTGTACGCGTAGGGGGAGATCCCGGCATGCTGCACGATGCCGTCCCACGCGTACCGCGCCGAGTCCGTGCTGGTGTTCGGGGGTCCGGCGAGGGCGGCGAGTCCCACCACGAGAGCGCCTCCGAGGACGATGATGGTCACCAGTCGTGCCGGGACCCAGCGCAGTGCCAGGACCGCGATCACGAACACCGCCCAAGCGATCAGGGTCCACGTGACGAATGACAGTCGATGACCGGACCGGAGGAACCCCAGATGCGTGACGCCGACGGCGATGACGCCCGACAGGGCCAGCACGCCGACGACGGCGATCACAGTGGGCAGGGGATGGCCGAGTCGCAGTCGCATGGTGCGTCGAGGCTACCGACGATCGTCCGCCGCGCCCTGCACGAGGCCCGCTCCGCGATGGCGTCGCCGAACCGCAACGCCCGCAGCGCCGTCGTGCTCGGTCGGCTGCTCGGCATCGCCTTCCTGATCTGCTTCGGCACCGGGCTCTACAGCCACTTCCTGCAGGACCCGCTGCCCTGGATGCGCTTCCCGACCCGGCCGACGCAGCTCTACCAGTTCACGCAGGGGCTGCACATCACCGCCGGGATCGCGATCATCCCGCTGCTGCTCGCCAAGCTCAACACCGTGATGCCCGCCCTGGCGCAGGACCCGCCCGTCCGAGGCGTGCTGCACCTGCTCGAGCGACTCTCGATCGCGGTGTTCGTGTCCGCCGCGATCGTGCAGGTCGGCACCGGTCTGGTGAACACGTACCAGTGGTACCCGTGGCCGTTCCCGTTCCGCCAGGTCCACTACGCGCTGTCCTACGTGCTCATCGGGTCGCTGGCCATCCACATCGCCGCGAAGCTGCGGATCATCGCCCGCTACTGGCGAGCGCGCGACGCCTACGACGCCGACGGTCGGTTCGTCCACGACGGCTCGGTGGGCAGCGAGCTGCCGGAGTACGGACTGGAGGCTCGTGGCGACTCCGCCACGTACCCCCGGGGGATCACGGGTCGCGTGATGCGCTGGGCCGACGGGGCGGAGCCGAGTCGGGCCTCCCGTCCGGACGACCAGCCGCGTGCGGACCGCCAGCCGCGTGCCGGGCGCCGTCAGCGGGTGGCCCGTCGCGGGTTCTTCGCCGGGATCGCCGCGGCGACGGCCGGGGTGGTCGTGCTGACCGTCGGCCAGTCCTCGCGACTCGGTGAGCCGTTCAACGTCTTCGCGCCCCGCCAGCGCCACCGCGGACCGAACGACCTGCCGGTGAACCGCACCGCGCGTGCCGCCGGTGTGCTGGCGACCGCGACCGCCGCGGACTGGACGCTGACCGTCGTGGGGCCGGCCGTCACGCGGACGTTCTCGCGCGCCGAGCTCGTCGCGCTCGGGATGACCATGGTCGAGCTGCCGATCTCGTGTGTGGAGGGCTGGAGCCAGATGGGGACGTGGAAGGGCGTGCGCATGCGGGACCTGCTCGAGGCCGTGCAGGCCGACCCGGCGTCGGACGTCCGGGTGACGAGCCTGGAGCGCCACGGCGGCTACCGGATCATGGACATGGGGCCCGAGTACGCCTCGGACCCGACGACGCTGGTGGCGCTCGAGCTCAACGGCGGGACGCTCGACCTGGACCACGGGTTCCCCGCGCGGATCATCGCTCCCGGGCGGCCCGGCGTGCTGCAGACCAAGTGGATCGAGCGGATCGAGGTGCGCTCGTGAGGGCCGCGCGGATCACCCTGGCCGTGCTCGGCGTGCTCGTGCTGGCCTTCGGGGCGTACACGATGATCGAGACCGTGCGGCCGAACCGGATCGGCGGGCTGGCGACGTGGCTGATCGCCGCGGTCGTGCTGCACGACGCGATCCTGTCGCCGTTCGTCGTGCTCGTCGGGCTGGGGCTGCGCCGGGCCGGACGCGCCCTGCGCACCTGGGTGCTCGTCGTGGTGCAGGCGGCGGTGGTGCTCGGCAGCGTCCTGGCGCTCGTGGTGCTGCCCGAGATCGCGGCGAAGGCCCACGGCGCGAAGAACCCGACCGTCGTGCCGTTCGACTACACCACGCGGCTGCTGCTGGTCGAGGGTGCGCTGCTCGTCGTGGTCATCGCCGTGCTGGTCGTCGGGTGGGTCACGGCTCGGCGTCGAGGCTCCGAGCCGCTGGTTGAACCGACAACCTCTTCGTAGGATGGGCACATGAGCGACGAGGTGCCCTGGCTGACGCGGGAGCAGCTGCGCGCCTGGATGAAGCTCGTCGCCGTGATGGAGCTGCTGCCCGCAGCGCTCGACCAGCAGCTGCAGCGCGACGCCGACCTGACGCACTTCGACTACATGGTCATCGCGATGCTCTCGGAGACCGAGGGCCGCACGCTCCGGATGTCCGCGCTGGCATCGGCCACGAACGCCTCGCTGCCACGGCTGTCCCACGTGGTGTCCCGCCTCGAGAAGCGCGGGCTCGTGTCCCGCTGCCCCTCGGCCGACGACCGCCGGGCGACCGACGTGCGGCTGACCGACGCCGGGTACGCCCTGATCGTCGACGCAGCGCCCGACCACGTCCGCACTGCCAGGGCCTTCGTCATCGACGCGCTGAGCGACGAGCAGGTCGAGGCCCTCGACGGGATCACCCGCTCGCTGCTCGAGCGGCTCGACCCCGAGGGGCGCTTCGCCGCGGTCACCTACCCGCGCGACGACGACGACACCGCGATCTGCGAAGCACGGCTGACAGGACGCTCGCCCGGTCGGGACGCGCCGCTGCAATAGGCTCGCCGCATGAGCCAGCCCGACGTCGCGTCCGACACCTACAGCTACCTCGGACCCGCCGGCACCTTCACCGAGGCAGCCCTCAAGCTCGTCGACGCCGCGGCCGGCAAGCCCTGGCGGAGCGTCAACAACGTCGGGGAGGCCCTGGACGACGTGGTCTCCGGCCGGTCCGTCGGGGCCGTCATCGCGATCGAGAACAGCGTCGACGGCGGGGTCAGCGCGACGCAGGACGCCCTGGCACGGATCCCGGGCGTGCGGATCGTGGGGGAGTACCTGGTCCCCGTCGACTTCGTGCTGGTCGCCCGACCCGGCACCGCGCTCGCCGACGTCCGCACGGTGAACGCCCACCCCGTCGCCTACGCGCAGACCCACCACTGGCTCGAGGCCAACGTCCGCGGGCACGGGCACATCCCGGCGTCGTCGAACGTCGCCGCCGCGGCAGCCCTGCTCGACGACCACCCCACCGCCGACGCCGCGGTCGCCCCGCCCGGCATCACCGACCACTACGACCTGGCGGTGCTCGCGGACTCGATCGGCGACAACGCCAGCGCGGTCACCCGGTTCGTGCTGGTCTCGAAGACGCTGTCGATCCCGTCACGGACGGGCTCGGACAAGACGAGTGTCATCGTCGAGTTGCCCGCGGACCACCCGGGTGCCCTCGTCGACATGCTCGAGCAGTTCGCCACCCGGGGCATCAACATGGGGTTGCTGTCCTCGCGGCCGATCGGCGACGAGCTCGGCCGGTACCGGTTCGTCATCGACCTGGACGGCCACGTGCTCGACGAGCGGGTGGCGGACGCGCTGCTGGGCCTGCGGCGGTTCAGCCCGCGCGTGACGTTCCTGGGCTCGTACCCGCGTGCCGATCGGCAGGAGTCCGAGGTGCCGCTGCGCTACTCGGACGAGGCCTTCGTCGAGGCGCGGGACTGGCTGCGCGCGATCGTCGCCGGCGAGCCCGACGCGGGCTGACGCCCGCGGGCGCCGCGCGCCCTCGCACCGTGTACGAAACCTCGCACCGTGCGGGTGCGCGGGCGCCGCGCCTCAGTGCCGGTGCGCCGCCCGCACCTGCCGCGTCTGGCGCGTCTGGTCGCGCGGCCCCGCCACGCGGACCCGCAGGGCCCCGGCGTGGATGGCCGCCTTGAACGCCACGATCTTCCCCACCGGGTCGCCGTCGATCTCGAACTCGTCCGGACGCTCCAGCCGTGCCGTGAACTCCTCGCCGCGCAGGTAGCGCAGTGGGCGTTCCTCGCGGGCGCGGGTGGTGATGCGCTTGCCGATCGCGGTCTTGCCGAGCGCCGAACGGCGGAACGAGCGCAGGATCGCGTTCTCCCAGAGCATCCGGGCGGCGATGCGCACCCAGCCGAAGAACCCGCGCGGCCGCATGACGACCACGTCGAAGACCCCGTCGTCGATCTCGGCGTCGGGCAGCAGCGTGGCGCCGGCCTGCAGCGTGCCGCAGTTGCCGACGATGAGCGAGTGCGCGCGCACGGACCGGTTGCCGTCGCCGTCCAGCCGGTACCGGAACTCGAACGCGTCGGCGTCGCGCAGCGAGCGGATCAACGAGTCGACGTAGGCGAGCCACCCGACCTTCTTCTTGAGGTCGTCGTTCGTGTTCGCCAGCATTCGGGCATCGAGCCCGAGGCCGGCCATCACCAGGAAGCCGAACTCCTCGCGCGTGCCGTCCTCGCGCTCCACGCCGACGGTGCCGATGTCGATCGGGCGGTCCTCACCGCGGAAGATCGTGTGCACGCTCGCGCTGAGGTCGTCGATCGGTGCGGGGATGTTCCGCGCCAGCAGGTTGCCCGTGCCGCTCGGCAGCAGGGCGAGCGCCGCGTCGGACTCCCACACGACCTCGGCGACCGCACGCACGGTCCCGTCACCCCCGGCAGCGGCGACGACGTCGACCCCGGCTGCGATCGCCTCGCGCGCCATGCCGCCGCCCGGGTCCTCCTCGGAGGTCTCGAACCACAGCGTCTCGTTCCACCCGGCCTCGCGCTGGTACCGCTCGACGGTCTGCTTGAGGGTGGGCAGGTCCACCTTGACGGGGTTGTAGACGACGGCGGCGGTGCGGTGCTCTGAGGCGAGGGCGTCCGACTGCGCGGGCGCGGTCTCCGAGGGCGATGACATGCACCGAACGTACCGGCGGGCGCTGGGCAGCGCGCCGGTTCCGCACCACCCACCAGACGGGAGGAGCGAGGCGGGCCCGCACCGGGCCTCCCGTCCGCCCTTTGGTCACCGGGGCGGACGGAGCCGCAACCGGCTCTGGCTAGGATGGGGCGGTGATTGACCCACAGCTGCTGCGCGACGATCCCGATGTCATCAAGGCCTCGCAGGCGGCACGTGGCGCCTCCGTCGAGGTCGTCGACCGGGCGGTCGACGCGGACGCTGCCCGCCGGAGCGCGATCACGTCGTTCGAGGCACTGCGTGCCGAGCAGAACGCCTTCGGCAAGACCGTCGCGAAGGCCCCGAAGGACGAGAAGGCCGCGCTCGTGCAGCAGGCCCAGGCGCTCGCCGCGAAGGTGAAGGAGGCCCAGGCCACCGTCACCGCTGCCGAGGACACCTTCAACCAGGTCGTCCGCGCCATCCCGAACACCGTCCTGCCGGGCGTGCCCGCCGGCGGCGAGGACGACTTCGTCACGATCAAGACCGTCGGCTCGAAGCCGTCGTTCGACTTCGAGCCGAAGGACCACGCCGACCTCGGCGAGCTGCTCGACATCATCGACATCCCCCGCGGCGTCAAGGTCTCCGGCTCGCGCTTCTACTTCCTCAAGGGCCTCGGCGCCCGACTCGAGATCGCGCTGATGTCACTCGGGCTCGACCGTGCCGTACAGCACGGGTTCACCCCGCTCATCACGCCGACCCTCGTGCGCCCCGAGACCATGGCCGGCACCGGGTTCCTCGGCGAGCACGCGGCCGAGGTCTACCGGCTCGAGGCCGACGACCTGTACCTGACCGGCACCAGCGAGGTCGCTCTGGCCGGGTACCACGCCGACGAGATCCTGGCCTTCGACGCCGAGGACCCCGCGCTCCGCTACGCCGGCTGGTCGACCTGCTACCGACGCGAGGCCGGGTCGGCGGGCAAGGACAACCGCGGCATCCTCCGCGTGCACCAGTTCAACAAGCTCGAGATGTTCTCCTACGTCCACCCGGACCAGGCCGACGCCGAGCACCAGAAGCTGATGGCGTACCAGGAGTCGATGCTGCAGGACCTCGGGCTGCACTACCGCGTGATCGAGACCGCTGCCGGCGACCTCGGCACGAGTGCTGCGCGCAAGTACGACCTCGAGGCATGGGTCCCGACGCAGGGCACCTTCCGCGAGCTCACCTCGACGTCGAACTGCACCACGTTCCAGGCCCGTCGCCTCGACATCCGCTACCGCACCGAGAGCGGCAAGACCGCGCCCGTCGCGACGCTGAACGGCACCCTGGCCACCACCCGCTGGCTCGTCGCGATCCTCGAGACCCACCAGCAGGCCGACGGCTCGGTCGTGGTCCCCGAGGTCCTCTGGCCGTTCCTGGGCGGCGTCGAGGTGATCGAACCCCGATGAACGACGCCCACGGCACGGCCGCGACCCGCGTGAAGCGCTGGCTCGTCGCACTCGACATCGACGGCACCGTGATGCGCGAGGACGGTGTCGTCACGCAGGCCACGATCGACGCGATCCAGGCCGCCGACGCCGCGGGACACGAGGTCATGCTGTCCACCGGTCGAAGCGAGGGCATGACCGTCCCCGTGCTCGAGCGCCTCGGCATCCAGCCCGAGTACCTGGTGTGCGCGAACGGTGCCGTGACGCTCCGCCGGTCCAGTGCCCCGACCGCGATCAACGGCTACGTCCGCGTGCACGTCGAGACCTTCGACCCGACCGACGTGCTGCAGACGATCCGCGGCGCGCTGGAGAACGGCGCCTACGGTGTCGAGTCGCCCGACGGCCACTACCTGCTCTCCGGCGAGTTCCCCGACGACGCGATGACCAAGCACGGCTCGCACGTCGAGTTCTCCGAGCTGCTGGGGGTGCAGGCGACCCGCGTCGTGGTGATCTCCCCGGAGCACGGGCTCGAGGAGTTCCTGCAGATCGTCGACCGGATGGGCCTGCACAAGGTCTCGTACAACGTCGGCTGGACCGCGTGGCTCGACATCGCTCCCGAGGGTGTGACCAAGGCGACCGCGATGGAACGCGTCCGCGAGTGGTTCGACATCCCGCGGTCCCGGGTGTTCGCCGCCGGGGACGGCCGCAACGACATCGACATGCTGCGGTGGGCGTCGACCTCGGGCCGCGGTGTCGCGATGGGGCAGGCGCCGGACGACGTGGTCGACGCCGCGAGCGAGATCACCGGCGGCGTCACGGACGACGGTCTGGCCGCCGCGCTGGACACGCTGCCCCGGTAGGGCTCGCGCTGGCGCGCCTCGTGCGCGTGGCGGTGGTGTTGGCGCTGGCGCGCCTCGTGCGAGGTTGACGGCCCGGTGCGGCACTGTTCGGCCGCACCAGCCGGTGGACCTCGCACCACACGTCCGCAGAGCGGCGCGGACGGGAGGCCCGGTACACTCGTCGGGACACGGTCACGTCTCGCCACGTGGCCGTGTCACCAGGAGAGTTGTCCGAGTGGCCGATGGAGCCTGTCTTGAAAACAGGTGGGCAGCGATGTCTCGTGGGTTCGAATCCCACACTCTCCGCCACGGCACCTTCCGGAATTGTGAAGGTGTCATTTGACGGTTTCTGTTGCCGATCCGCGTGCCTGCGCAGCTCTGCAGCAGGCTTTCCCGCGCGGACGGGGAGTTCCCGCCGAGTTCTTCCGTACGCGCCAAGGTTGCCCGTGCCGTCGTGGAGCGGGCAGTGGCCGGGATGACCTGGGGTTTCTTGCCCACCGGACGCGGTGGGGGCGATGCGAGTCATCGGAGCCGAACGGCGGCTTCGGAACCCGCCAAGGTAATAGGAGCCATCAGCGCAGTGCCCTGGTGAGGTGCCCGTGCCGTGCGCGGTGCAGTCGGCTCCGGGCGGCAACGGCGGTGAGTCCAAGTTCGGAAGCAGCCTCGGTCACGCCCAACCTCTCGCTCGGTCACGAGTACGAGCAGCGAGAGGTCTTGCGGTAGGAAGCGGCGAAGCGCGGCGAGTGGCCCTCGGGTCAAGGGACGCGCCAAGAACGTTCCACAGTGCGCCGCGACCCGCTCTCCTGTGTGGAGTTTCACACCCGGTCCGTACCCCGAAAGGTGTCTTTGATCGCTGCCCAATGCTTTCGTCAGGAACGGTTGGGTCGCCGCGCTGTACCCCGGTGCCTCTGGCTTCCCCGAACAGGGGTCATCGGTGACGTATGGCGCTGAGTGCGGCCTTTCCTACGCTCAGTTCTCGTGCTCCCAGGGGAGCGAAGCGTGGCTGGTTTCGCGACTGGTCGGAGCGGTAGGGGAGTCCCATGACGGGACGGGTTGCGCGGGCGGGGACGCTCGCGTCGGTGATCACGACGATCGCGTTGGTGGCTGGGGTGTTGGTGACGGTGCCTGCGCACGCGGACACGGTGTCGCATGAGTCTCCGACCGATGTGGCGGCGCTGCCGACGTCGCAGTCCGATGACGCGCATGCGGGTTCGGCGCTGACGGCTGACGGGCTGCAGGCACCGGGGTCGCTGCGGACGAAGGCCACTCCGACGGGTGACCCGAACGATCCTGCTCCGGCTGCGCAGGATCCTGCGGCGGGTGCGTCTGCGACGGGCATCGCGAAGGGTGCTGAGCTGACGTCGAAGTCGACGTACCAGAACACGTGGACGAACCCGAACGGCACGAAGGTGATGGAGCTGTCGCGGGTGCCGTTGAACGTGAAGGACGACTCCGGGCACTGGGTCGATGTCTCCTCGAAGGTGTCGGAGACGGATGACGGCGGCTACGCGGTCCAGGACCACCCCCTCCAGCCGGAGTTCGCCGCGTCGACCGGGGCGGATGGTCCCGACTACTCGGTCACCTCTGCGGCGACGGGTGCTTCGGTGTCGTTCCAGCTCGAGGGTGAGCGGGATGCGGACGCGCACCAGCCGACGGCTGACCAGGTCGACGCGTCGGACCAGCCTGGTGCGAAGGCGTCGCACGGTGTCGCGTACGACGACGTGCTCCCGGGCACGGACATGACGTACCAGGTGTACCCGGCTGGGGTGAAGGAGTCGTTGATCCTCGACGCCGCGCCGTCGTCGTCGCACCCGGTGTACCGGTGGAAGGTGCACGCGCCCGGGCTGCAGGTCCAGGACGGCCCCGCGGGGTCGATCGCGTTCGTCGACGCGACGGGCCGGACGGTCTTCTCGACCCCGACCCCGGTGATGACCGACTCCTCGGGGACAGCCGGTGTCTCTGACGACGCGGTCGCCACCTTGCCGGTGACGATCGACCACGTCTCCGGCGCGGAATGGACGATCTCGCTGACCCCGGACGCCGACTGGCTCCGGGACCCGGCTCGGGTGTACCCGGTGACGGTGGACCCGTCGATCGAGAACGGTGCGCAGACGCTGCAGGCGTACATGTCGACCAACAGCGGTGCGAGTGTCACCGCGACGGCGTCGTACGCGAACATCGGGAACTCGCGGATCAACAACGCTCCGAGCATCTGGCGCAGCGTTGCGTACTACCCGTACGAGTCCCTCATGGGCAAGCAGGTCCTGAACGCGCAGCTCTGGGAGACGCAGGCGAACGTGGGCACGTCGGACCCGACGACGTCCCTCATCGGATGGGCCTCGGCGTTCTCGTGGAACTGTGGGTCGCGGAACCTCAACAGGTCGACGTTCTCCGCGGGCTACACCGGTTCGGCCAGCTTCGACGTGACCGCGCAGGTGCAGTCATGGGTCGACTCGCGGTCCTCGGGTGGAGCGTTCTGCCTGCAGGGTGACGAGACGGCCGGGGCGTACACGTACAAGAAGCTCGACACCGCGCTGTACATCCAGTACGAGGACAAGCCGACCGTCGCGGGCAGCGTCTCGGCGATCCGGGACCCGAACCCGGGCTTCCCGGACCAGCAGACCTCGCCGGGTGCGACGTCCTCCGGAGCGGCTGCGTCGGCTCCGGTGACGGCGTCGTCGACGCCGACCTTGGCGGTGAAGGCGACGCAGGACAGTGCACAGACGTACCCGCTGACCTACCAGTTCTTCGTCGGGACCACGTCGGATCCGTACGGGTCACGGCGGTGGAACACGGACTGGACGAACGCGCCGACCGTGCAGAACCCGACGTTCCAGGCGACCGTCCCGCAAGGGGTGCTGCAGCCGGGGACACGGTACTGGTGGAACGTCGTCGTGCAGGACCCCTACGGGGTGCGGACCTGGACTCCCGCGTACCCGTTCGTGACGACATCGCTGCCCACGGCGGGTGCGAGCGGCGTGTTCTCGCCGACGGACAGCTCCGTCGTCGCGACGACGACGCCGACCCTGACGGCGCCGGCCGCGACGGCAACGAACGGGCAGCCCCTGCAGTACGAGATCCGGGTCACCAGCGGTGCGGACGGGACGTCCGGGCAGATCGCGCAGTCACCGCTGTGCGCCACGTCGGGCTCGGCGTGCACGATCAACCCCGACGGGACGATGTCGTGGAAGGTCCCTGACGCGGTCCTGCAGGACGGCGGCTCGTACACGTGGGTGCAGGTCGTCAACGACACGTACGGCGACTACCTGTACACCGCGAACTCGACGACGGGTGTGAACCGGTTGACGGTGAACTCCCGCGTCACCGATCCCGGTCCCGCCCCGACGGACGCTGCGGGTCCGGTGACGGTGAACCTCGGCAACGGCAACGTGGCCGCGTCGTTCTCCTCACCGACCGTGCACACCCTCGGCGGCGACATGGGGATGAACTTCTCCTACAACTCCCGCATCGCCTCCAACCGTGGCCTCGTGGGCACGTACTGGAATGTTCCGGCGAACACGGCCACGTTCGGTCGGGGCGATTCGATGACGGCGAACGCGGTGCAGACCCTCGTCCGCACGGACACCGGGGTGAACTTCGACTGGGGCAGCGCCGCACCTGATGATGCTGTCTCCCAGTCGTACTTCCAGGCGAAGTGGACTGGGTACATGACGCCGCGGGACGGGACGTACGCGTTCGGCTTCCAGGCCGATGACGGCGTCGCCCTGCAGTTGGGCACCACCGGCATCATCACCGACCAGTGGAAGGACCAGCACCAGACGGCTCCGCAGATGGAGACCGCGGCGAACCAGGTCCTGACGGTGAAGGGTTCGCAGTGGTCGATCGGCTCCCAGTCCGGGCAGCTGCCGATCCCGATCACCGTGGACTACTACCAGCGCGGCGGCTCGTCGAACGTGTACCTCGAGGCGCAGACGCAGACATCCGGGACGTGGGGGACCGCGCAGGTCGTCCCGTCGGACTGGTTCACGAAGTCGCCGACGCTGCTGCCCTCGGGTTGGGCGTCCTCCGCCGCGATCATGGGTGACGCCGGTTCGTACGTCTCGGCGTCGAAGCAGGGCGGGTCGGTGATCATCACCGACACCGACGGCGGCACCCACACGTACGCTCGCGCCTCGACCGGCGGGTACACCCCGCCGCCGGGTGAGCAGGGGGTGCTGGCGTCGGATGAAGCCGGGAACCTGGTCCTCACCGACGAGGGCGGCACCGTCTACCAGTTCGACACCGCCGGGCTCGTGACCTCCGTGACGCCCGCTGCTGATCTCGGGTCCAAGCCGGCGAACCCGGTCCCCGCGTACAACAGCAGCCGACAGCTGACCTCGATCGCGGACCCGCTGTCCGCGTCCGGGTCGGGCACGACGCTGACGTACTCGCGGAAGGTGCAGTTCTCGTACCTGTCGAACACCACCATCGGCTCGAGCGCCACGAACGGCGCGAACCGTGCCGCGGGAGCGTGCGCGCCACCGTCCGGCTCCTCGTACCCGACGGCGGTCACCACGACCGCGCCGGGGTCGCAGTCGGACGCGGGGATGCTGTGCCAGATCCTGTACCCGGACGGCACCACCACGCAGCTGTTCTACGACACCACCGGGCAGCTCGCCCGTGTCGTGGACCCCGGCAACGAGGTCACCGACTTCGGGTACACGCGCAGCTCGGCCAGCGGCACGTACCTGCTGTCCACGATCCGGAACTCGCTCACCAACGACTGGCTCGCCGCGGACACCAGCCGCGACGCCGCCGGACCGGTGACGACCGACATCCGCTACGACGCCTCGGACCGTGCCGTCTCGGTGACGCTCCCCGCCCCGGACGGGGTGAGCAGCGCCTCCCGGCCGCAGAAGACGTACACCTACGGTGACCCGGACACGAACGGGAACCGCAGCAGCGCGGTCGACGTCGCGGGGATCACGGTCCCCAACGGGCACGCGTCCACGGTGACGATGGATGCTGCGCTGCGGCAGACGTCGGCGACGTCCGCGTCGGGGCTGACGAGCAGCACGGTGTGGAACAGCCGCGACAACCAGCTCGCGTCGATCGACCCGCAGGGCCGTGAGTCGAGCACCGTGTACGACCAGCAGGACCGCGCGGTCGCCTCCTACGGGCCCGCACCGACGTCGTGCTTCGGCCAGGTGCAACCCGCGACCGCGATCCAGAACACCAACGGGCCGCTCCCGACCAGCGGTGTCTGCGCAGGGACCGGAACACCGGTGGCGCAGACGACGACGAGCATCGACGGGAACCTCCGCGGGCTTGCCGCGTCCTGGTACAACAACCAGACGCTCTCCGGCGCTCCGGCGGCGATGACGCTGGGCGTCCCGGCGGCTGCCGGCGCGAACGGCGGGAAGACCGACGGAGCGGTCGACTACGACTGGTCGACCGGCAACAACGCCGTCAGTCCGATGACCACTCCCACCGGCACTGTCCTCGGCGGGACCGCGGGCGCGAACTGGACGGCGTCCTTCACGGGCCTGATCACCTTCCCGACCGCCGGCACCTACCGCTTCTACACGTGGGCCGACGACGGAACGAAACTGTGGATCAACGACCAGCTGATCAGCAACGACTGGGGCCCCCACGGTCCGCACATCCAAGCTGCGACGAAACCGTTCACGGTCGTCGCGGGTCAGAGTCTGCGGATCCGGTTGAACTACCTGCAGCAGACCGGCACCGCCCGGCTCGCGTTGGCGATGACGACCGGCGCTGTCCCGGCCGGGTACACGGCAGCCGACGTGGTGCCCGCGTCGATGCTGTCCCCGGCGTACAACCTCGGCACATCCTCGACGACGGCGGACTCCGTGCCCTCGGGTGCGCAGGCCAGCCAGATCAGTCCGATCACCACCGCGACGACGTACTCACGTCCCTGGTACGGCACCGTCGACGGCACCACCGTCGACCCCGCCGGGCTGGCGCTGAAGACCTCGACCAGCACCGAGGCTCCCGGCGCCGGCTATCTCCGCGCCCTGACCCGCACCCTGCCCGCGCAGACGGCTGCCGCGTCGACGAATGCGTACTTCGGTGCGTCGCAGACGATCAAGGACGCCTACGGCACCACCGACGGGCAGATCTGCGGGGTGGACGTGTCCACCCCGCAGGGCGGGATGTTGAAGAGCACCACCGGGCCGACACCCGCCGTCGGGAGCGCGGTCGTGACCTCGTACCTGTACGACGTGTGGGGTCGCACCGCCGGAACGAAGACCACCGGTGACGCGGACTGGTCGTGCGTGTCCTTCGACGCCCGCGGCCGCCCGGTGAAGGCCGTCACCGCGGCGTTCAACGGGCAAGCCAGCAGCACCGCGACGACCGCGTACTCCGCCGACGGACTCACCACCGCGGTGTCCGACAACGCCGCGACCGGGTCCCCGAACGGATCGACGACCACCACCACGACCGACCTCCTCGGCCGCGCCGTCAAGTACGTCGACGTGTGGGGGACCACCACGACGACGTCCTACGACCAGGCCGGCCGGGTCACCTCGTCGCTGGCTGTGACTGCGGACGGGGTGCAGCACTCGACGGGGCAGTCGTACGACGTCGACTCGAAGGTGACGCAGTTCACCGCGGACGGCAACGTCGTCGCCGTACCCACATACCAGCAGGGTGAGGTCACATCGGTGGCGTACCCGGCAGGTACCGGGAACGCCGGTAACGGCACCTCGGTCACGGTGACGAAGAACGGTGCCGGTGCGCTGACGGGGTTGGCGTGGTCCTTCCCGAACAGTCAGCCGCAGGTCACCGACCAGGTGGTCCGGTCCCAGTCCGGCGACATCCTCCAGGACATCACCGCGCTCGGTGGAACGGTGAACACGTCGACGTACTCCTACGACACGGCCGGGAGGCTCGTGGCCGCGACGATCCCACGGCACCGCCTGACCTACGGGTTCGGAACAGCATCCTGCACCCAGACGGGTGCGGTCGCTGCGGCCGGACGGAACGGGAACCGGACGGCGTCATCGGACCAGCTCCTCGATGCCGCCGGAAACCCGGTCGGGTCGGCGACGCAGGTCGCGTCCTGCTACGACGCAGCCGACCGGCTCCTCGGCACCACGGTCACGAACCCGGTCACGGGTGCCATCCCGGTGAACCAGTCCCTGACCGGTACGCAGCTGGCGTACGACGCGCACGGGAACACGACCACGCTGGCCGACGAGACCCTCGTCTACGACGGGCAGGACCGCCACGTGCAGACCACCCTGACCGACGGGTCGAAGGTGTCCTACGTGCGGGACGCGTCGAACCGAATCGTGCAACGCACCGAACAAACCCCAGATGGGACGAAGACGGTGACCCGGTACGGGTTCACCGGCGACGGTGACACCCCGGACTTCGTCTACGACGGTGCCAGCAAGCTCACCGAGTGGGACCTCCCACTGCCAGGCGGTGTCACCGCGGAACTCCGAGGCTCCACGGCGGTGTGGTCGTACCCGAACATCCACGGCGACATCATCGCCACCACCGACGCCGCAGGGCAGCTCGCGAGCACGACGCTGCCGGTGTACGACCCGTTCGGACAGGTCATGGACCCGACCACCGGCCTGTTCGGCACGTCCACTGCGAACCAAGCAGGGCCGGACACGCAGCAGGGCAACGCTGACTACGGCTGGTTGGGGCAGCATCAGAAGCTCAGCGAACACCTCGGCTCGATCGCCACGATCGAGATGGGCGCCCGCCAGTACGTCGCCGCACTCGGACGGTTCCTGCAAGTCGACCCCATCGAAGGCGGCACCGACAACGCCTACGCATACGTCAACGACCCCGTCAACGCATTTGACATCACAGGACAATACGGTGAATTGAGAGGGCAAGCGCAGGCTTGTGGTAGCTTCAACGCCTATTGTGATCCGGCAGCACTCCACCACAAGTCGCAATTTGACACGGTGTCTTTCGTGGAAAGCATGGGCAAGCTCGCTGACTACTCAAAGCCATTCTGGAAAGCCGGCTTTACCGGGGAGGTGGCAGGAGAGTCTGAAGTGCCGCTTTTCGATCCTGAAACTTGGGAAGCGGCCAATGAGACGTTCGACGCCTTCTCAGAATGGCTTGCAAGTCTCTACGGCGACGGGTTGGTTGTGAGAGCAGCTCCTCATGCTCGATCGAACACGCGAGCATCACTCACTACATTCCGGTCTGGTCGTTCGCCCGCTGCACGCCACGCGAGGAGCGCGAGGCGCGCAATTCCCACAACCCACCACCACCATCGACGACGCCGATAAAGAGCAGTTATGTATATTCAACGTTTTTGGTCAAAGGTTGCTTTCATCGCCGCCGTGATCGTAGGCTACTTCGGGCTGGGGTTAGTGATGCGATTTCTTGATGTCCCATTCGCTACGGCGGCCACTGCTCGAGGGATTGCTCTTGTCATGGCGGTGATCGCGGGCGGGCGGCTCTTTCGGGGTCGCGATGAAGCCACCGGTTCGAGGCCATGGTGGAAGATGACTGCGCGGCCGTTTCTGAGCGGCGCGTTGTTCGTGCTATCCTTTTTGTCAACTTTGATTTGCTTTGGTTCTTTTGTCCATATCTGGTCGGGTTCATCGCAGATCGATTCATTCCTGATCGGGAGTGTCACGGGCGTATTGACGGCAATCACTCTTTTGTATGGGCTGAGTTTCTTCAAGCTCATGCGTGCTAAGCGTCATCTGCGCAATATCTCGAACGGCTCAGCTGATTAGAGTGCGGGGGTGGTGATATGAGTCAAGGATCAGCTCGTCATGAACGTCTGGAAAGATGGCGGCCATCAAATCGCGGGTGCGAGGAAGTCGTTCACCGTCGTCGCCGGGCAGTATCTGCGGATACGAATGAACTACCTGCAGCAGACCGGCACCGCCCGGCTCGCGCGTCAAATCCGAAACGGCAAAGCGCAACTCAAGCGTTATATCAAAGCGCTGAATAAGGCCTACCCGACAGGGAAGCGCTGGACGGGTAGTCTCATCACCTACCCGCCTTACAAGAAGCAATAAGGAGTGCAGGATGGTCGATCGCATCGTGTCTTTGTTTGCAGAACGCCTCAGCCCACTTCGATATCGACGCAAAGGGAAGCGCTGGTCCATAACAAAAGCTGATCTCATCGTTTCTCTGCAACTGCTCAAGTCCAGATTTGGCACCGAATATTTCGTCGATATTGAACTTACGTTGATCGGGTCGCAAAAACCTGACGTCTCGACCCGTATTGACTACTGGATTGATGTCGATAAGGTCGGGATATCCTTCAAAGAAGCGGACCCATTTGTGGAATCGAAGATCTCCGACTTCCTTCATATACACGCAATACCTTTAGTTGAAAAACTGGATTCCGATTACTTGCGTTCCGCAGAGGGGCACAAGCTGTTAGAGATCGGCTACGTGACTGAAGCTGCGTCAAACTTTTTTCGGGTCGACGACCGCGCCTGATTCTTATGCAGCCGCACGCAGGGTACGGAACGAGCGATGAGCTATGGCTTTTCTTGGTACGCAACTAGGCTGAGGACGTTCAGACCACCGCAGCCGAAGTAGGGAACGGCGATCGCGTGGTCGTGAAGATTTCCACACACTGACCCTTGTTTAGGGGAGCGTTGCGGAGCAGGGCGCTGCAACCACAAATGCGACTAGCGAAGGCGCGCGGCCATGGTCGTTGACGCAAAGTGCCCGACGTGGAGCTCGCATGACACCTTAATCATGATGCATCAGACTCACTTGCCTCGAACCCCTCTTGTTGCAACTCTTCGTCGATAACCTCCGCGATCAGCTCCGGCACAGCAGATAGCGCGGTGTCCAGCAGAAACTCAATCCGCGAAGCATCACGGCTCTCGGAGATCGTCAGCATCTGAGTCCGAACGTCCGGCGCATACCGCGTGAGAATCGACAACGCGTGGAGTACCAACCACCACGACTGCAGCGGATGCAGCTCTTCGTCCAGGCCGGCAATCCTCGGAAAAATGAACGAGTGGCGCCGGTACCGGCGCATACCGACCGGTTTGAACCACGCTCCATCGAAGGCGAGGCGCTCCCGGTCATCGACTTGCAGGATCACGGTGCCGGTGCCCACGGACCCGAGCACCGTCCCATCGGACCCGATCCACGGCGGCAACCCACCGAGCGCCGGGTACCTCTCACTCACACGGCTGATCTCGTCCGCAGTCGTCTCCGACGTCAGCGTCACCCCGGGCAACGTCACGTCCAGCCCGGCGGGCGGAGGAAGCTGCGGCACCTGCGCGGAGATACCGTGCAGTGAGAGGGCAGGAAGCTCTCCACCAACCACCCCGAACTCGTACTGGAACTCAGGCAGCTGCGACACAAGCGCCCCGACCGCCGCACCACCACCACCGACGGGATAACCGAGTGCCGCTCCGACCACCGAGAACAGGTCGTCATTCGTCGGCACCACCTTCGACACCGAACCCCAAAGACCGTCGCTGCGCACCCGACCCTCAGAGAATTTGATCCCGTGACCCGATGCTTGCCACGTCGCGCGCCCTGACAACCGATGACTTCCTGCGGCGATCGCTCTACCCGCCTGCGACAGCCCATAGAACAAGTTCAACGGGCGACTGTCGTAACCGACAGAAGCAGCCGCATCAAACTGTTGCTGAGCCTGCTCAAGCCCCGCATGCCAAACACGGCGCCGACCACGTTCTTTGAACGACTCCGAGACACGCGACGGCGGATCTGCTCGCAACGACCGGATCGTCCGCCACGCCTCACTCGACGTCATCAACCCCGCATCGAACCTTGTCTTCGCCGTACGGCCCCCCTCACGCCAGCACACTCGCTACGCGAGCCGCCGCCGTCGCAGAATCACCGCTCGATCCTCTCACCGGATGCAATCCGCACTCCCGGGCGTATGCAACCCTCCCAGCGAGACCATCCAGAGACCAGCACCCAGGCGGCTGAAGCGAACTGCCACAAGCTCCGCCACCATCAGCGCCGTCACGGCAGGACGATCACCTTGCCGGCGACCCGACCGGCCTCGGCCTCGGCGTGCAGCGCCGGCAGCTCGGCGAGCGGGATGCGCCGCGTCACCTCGACGGTGAGTTCCCCGGCGTCGACGAGCGACACCAGCTCCGTCAGCCGTTCGCGGTTCGGCAGCACGAACACCGTCGCCGCCCGCACACCACGTGCGTCGTCGCCCGGGGTGGCCATGAACGCCGTGGTGCTCACGACGATCCCGCCGTCGCGGACCGCGGCCACGTCGGCGGCGAACTGCTCGGGCTCGATCGGGGCGAGGTTGAGCAACACGTCGACCTGACCGTCCAGGGCGTCCAACGGGTCCGTCGTGGTGTGGTCGATCACCTGGTGGGCTCCGGCAACACGGACGGCCTCGGCGCTGCGCGGGCTGGCGGTCGCGACGACGATGGCCCCCGCGCGCGCGGCGAGCTGGACCGCGTACTTCCCGACGACACCACCCGCGCCCACGATCAGCACGCGCTGCCCGGCCCGCAGCTGTCCCTCGTCGAACAGCGCCTGCCAGGCGGTGAGCGCCACGGACGGCAGTGCTGCCGCGTCCGCCAGCGGGAGACTCGTCGGAGCGGCGACCAGGGCCTCCGCCGGTGCGACGACGAACTCGGCTGCGCCGCCGTCACGCTCCATCGGCAGGAAGCCGACGACCGCGTCGCCGACGGCCAGACCCTCGACACCGTCGCCGAGCGCGTCGACCGTGCCGGACACGTCGTACCCGGGCACGTGGGGGAGCTGGACGGGGATCGGCAGGAACCCGCCGCGCATCCCGCCGTCGGCCGCGTTGTACGCCGACGCTGCGACCCGGATCCGGACCTGTCCGGCGGTGGGGGTGGGCTGGTCGAGCTCGACCGACCGGAGGACCTCGGGCCCGCCGACTTCGCGGAACTGCACTGCACGCATGATCGTCACCTCTCGTTGTTGCTTCGAGTTCGAAGCATTGACCATGACCGTACCACTGCTGCGAATTCGAAGCAACAGGTTCCGGCCATCCAGTTCCGAGCGGCCGCGCGTAGCGTCGTTGCAATGAGCGACATCATCATCTTCGGCGGCCACGGCAAGGTCGCACTCCTCGCGACGCGCATCCTCACCGAGCGTGGGCACCACGTCACGTCGGTGATCCGGAAGCCCGAGCAGGCGGACGAGATCGCCCAGCACGGTGGCGAGGCCGCGGTCGCCGACATCCAGGAGCTCACCCTGTCCGGGTTCGAGGACCTGGTGCGCGGCAAGGACGCGGTGCTGTGGTCCGCGGGTGCCGGTGGCGGTTCGGTCGACCGCACCTGGGCCATCGACCGTGACGCCGCGGTGCTCTCGGTGCAGGCAACCGCCCGTGCCGGGGTCGAGCGCTACGTGATGGTCTCCTGGTCCGGCTCGGAGCTCGACCACGGCATCCCGCAGGACGATGACTTCTTCGCCTACGCCCAGTCGAAGATGATCGCCGACGCGGTGGTCCGTGACTCCGGACTCGAGTGGACGATCGTCGCGCCGAGCACCCTGACGGACGACGCGCCCACCGGCGCCGTCGACTGGGACGGCACGGGAGCGAAGGTCTCCCGCGGCGACGTGGCCCATGTGATCGCGGACGTCCTCGAGTCGAGCGGCAGCGCCGGCAGCACCTTCCGCTTCAACAGCGGCAGCACGCCGGTCGCGGACTTCATCCGCGCCGACCAGGCCTGACCGGCGCGGATGCACGCGGACCAGGGCCGTCGCGCGCTGATCGTCGAGGCCGCGGCGGTCGTCTTCGACCGCGACGGGTACGCGACGGCGAGCATCGCCGGGATCGCGCGGGAGGCCGGCGTACCGCAGGGCACGCTGCACCGGACCTTCCCGACGAAGCACGCGCTCGCGCTGGCCGTCATCGACGAGCAGAACGTGCGCACCTTCCACGCGCTGGAGTCGAGTGACCCGTCCCCGCTCGTGACGCTCATCCATGCGTCGCGCGGGGTCGCCGGTCTGCTGATGACCGACGTGGTCGTCCGGGCGGGCATCCGGATCTCACTCGAGCACGGGGTGCTCGCCCAGCAGACCGCGAGCTTCTACGAACAGTGGATCGCCGGTGTCGTGGACGTCTTCCGACTCGCCGTCGCGAGCGGCGAGGTCCGCTCCGACGTCCCTCCCGAGGCGCTCGGCGCGACCCTGGTGCCGTACTTCACCGGCGTGCAGCTCGTGTCCAACGTGCGGTCGGGTCGCGCTGACCTGCTGCCCGCCGTGGGGACGATGTGGCAGGTGCTGGTGCACGGCGTCGCCGAACGTGCCCACCGAGACCGTCTGCTGCGGGTGGTCGAGGAGACCTTCGGGGGCTGAGGCTCAGACGTCGTGGAGTTCGCGGTCCCGGAACCACCGGAGCAGCCACGCGGCGCTCGTGCGGTCGAACTCCGGCGGGAAGTCCGAGCCGCCGGACAGGAACGGGCTGAAGCCGTCCTCGGATGCCAGGTCGGTCTCGTCCAGGGCACGGTAGGCCATCGACCAGCCGTCGAACCGTCGGACGTCGATGTCCTCGCGTATGAGTGACGTCAGCGCAGTGTGTCGCGGATCGCGGGCGATCGCGGCGTAGCGGTCGTCGACGCTCCACGCCGGCCCCTCGAGCAGCTGCATGAACCGCCCGCCCTTCGCCACGAGCAGGCCGGAGACACCCAGCGCCTCGTTGCGCAGCCGTGAGCCGTGCAGGAGCTCGGTCATCGCGGCGTCGTCGAAGTCGTCGACGGCGCGGCTCATGTAGACGATGGAGACCAGCACGGATCAGACCTCGGCCCGCTGGACGAACACCCACCGAGCCATCGCCCAGTACCGGAACACCATCGCGATCATGGTCCCGATGACCGGGCCGCTGACGAAGTCCGCGATCTCCTGTGTGGCCAGGCTGACGTGGGGGACCTCGAGGCCGAAGGCGTAGCGCGACAGCCAGAGCGGCGCGGAGTTGAGGCCGATGCCGATCGCGCTGACGATCACGAAGTAGAGCATCTCGAGCCCGGTGTGCCGACCGCCGCGGTCGCCGAAGGACCACTTCTTGTTCATCCAGTACGACACGACCGTTGCCACGACCGTGCCGATGACCAGCGCGGTCACCGGGTGCTGCGGGATGACGAAGAGCTTCAGGCCGTAGTTGATCACCATCGTGATCAGGAAGCCGATGCCGCCGACGACCAGGAACCGACCCGCCGAGGGGTATCGGCGCAACAACCGGAACACAGCATCCATCGCCTCCAGTATGACGGCAGGTCCCGGGACCTGGCTGATCGGTGCCGACGGCGCGCGAATAGGATCGGGGACATGGCGACCGTCCTCCTCGTCCGGCACGGACGCACCACCGCGAACGCGACCGGACTCCTGGCGGGACGGACCGCGGGCGTCGCCCTCGACAGCGTCGGCAAGCAGCAGGCGGCGCGGACGGCGGAGCGCATCGCCGAGGTACCCGTCGTCGCGGTGGTGTCCAGCCCGCTCGAGCGGTGTCGACAGACGGCGCGTGCGATCACCGCGTTCCAGCACGGCGACCCCGAGCAGCGCATCGAGCGCGCGATCACCGAGGCCGACTACGGCGAGTGGCAGAACCGCAAGCTCAGCGACCTGGCGCAGGAGCCGCTGTGGCGGGTGGTGCAGGCGAACCCGAGCGCCGTCGTCTTCCCTGGTGGCGAGTCCATGCAGACGATGCAGTCCCGCGCAGTCGCAGCCATCCGCCGGATCGACGCGCAGATCGAGGCCGAGCACGGCGCTGCCGCGGTGTGGGTGGCGGTGAGCCACGGCGACATCATCAAGGCCGTGCTGGCTGACGCCCTCGGCATGCACCTGGACCTGTTCCAGCGCATCACGGTCGGGCCGGCTTCGGTGTCGGTCGTCCGGTACGGCGAGCACCGCCCCGAGGTCGTCGCCACGAACACCGACTCCGGCGACTTGTCCTGGTTGGCGAAGGCGCCGGCGCCCAGTGGTGACGCGGCGGTCGGCGGTGGCGCGGGCAATCCCGGTGCCGACGACCAGCCGCCCGCGCCGGGGGACGAGCCCGGTACCGCGACTCCCTGAACGGACGCAGCCGCCCGCTCCTACAATGCGGGTATGCCCACCATCGTCCACGGCTTCGACTGGCCGGACCGTCTCGTCGTCGGCACCATCGGGCGCCCGGGGGAGCGGTCCTTCTACCTGCAGGCCCGTGACGGCCGCCGCGTCGTGAGCGTGGCCCTCGAGAAGGAGCAGTCCGCCGTGCTGGCGGAGAAGCTCGACGAACTCCTCGACGAGGTCGCCACGGTCGAGGACAACCGCTTCAGCGTCCCGCCGACTGTCCCGCGCGAGCTGTACGACGTCGAGCCGCTCGACCAGCCCGTCGAGGCCGAGTTCCGCGCCGGCGCGCTGAGCCTGGGCTTCGACCCCGCCACGGCGCAGGTCGTCATCGAGGCCTACCCGATCGACGACGAGGTCGAGATCCTGGCCGAGGAAGAGGACGTCGACGGCGAGGTCGAGGCCGTCGTGGAGATCCCCGAACCGGCGGAGCTCCTGCAGGTGAAGATCCCGGTCGGGACCGCGCGCGCCTTCGTGGAACGCACCCGCGAGGTCGTCGCCGCCGGACGGCCGCCCGGCTCCCTGTGAGCACCAGTCCGGACACGGGCGGCATGGAACTCGTCGCGCGTATCCGCGAGGCCTCGAACGCCACCTTCCTCGCCGAGCTCGACGGCCACGAGGTCGTCTACAAGCCGATCGCCGGCGAGAAGCCGCTCTGGGACTTCCCCGACGGCACCCTGGCCGGCCGCGAGTACGCCGCATTCCTGGTGTCCGAGGCGTTCGGCTGGCACGTGGTCCCGCCCACCTGGCTCGGCGACGGACCACTCGGCCGCGGCATGGTGCAGCGCTGGCAGGACGTCGACCCGGACCAGGACGCGGTCGACGTCGTCCCGGTCGAGACGGCCGAGCAGTCCGGTATGAAGTCGGTGCTCGAGGCCATCGACGAGCACGACCGCCCCGTCACCCTGGTGCACGAGGACACGGCGGCCCTCCGGCGCATGGCGGTCTTCGACGTCGTGGTCAACAACGCGGACCGCAAGGGCGGCCACGTGCTCGCCATGCCCGACGGGCACCGGTTCGGCGTCGACCACGGGCTCACCTTCCACGTCGAGCACAAGCTCCGCACGGTGCTGTGGGGCTGGGTCGGCGAGCCGCTCACCGCCGACGAACTGGCCGGGGTCGCTCGGGTCACCGAGGCGCTCCACGGCGACCTGGGCGAAGCCCTCACCGAGCACCTGACCGTCGACGAGATCGACAACCTCGAGGCGCGGTGCGCCGCGCTGGCTGCAGTCGCGGCCTTCCCGCCGCCGAACGGCTACGGGCCAGCGGTCCCCTGGCCCCTGTTCTAGACGCACCACGAGACGGACGGGAGGCCCGTAGCGGCGTCGCCACGGGCCTCCCGTCCGTCAGGGCGTCCGTCGTCAGCCGAAGCGGCCGAATCCGCCCCAGTCATCGTCACGGAACAAGCCGCCGCCACCGCGGCGCGATCCGAGGTACGAGTCGACGACCGCGACACCCAGGTCGTCGTTCTCCGGCGCGGTGACCGTGCCGTCCACCCGGCGCGCCATCCCGTCGATGAAGCGGGCGAGGCCCGGGTCGTCGCCGAGCCGGAAGAACGTCGTCTGCGCTCCGAGGCGGTGCGCGTTCTCGAGCTCGCGGACACTCAGCGCGATCGTCATCGGGTCCGGCGGGTAGCTGAAGTACACCTGCCCGTTCGGCTCGAGGTGCGACGTGGGTTCGCCGTCGGTGACGATGAGCAGCACCGGCTGGGCCGTCGGGTGCTTGCGGAAGTGCCGGTTCGCCAGCAGGAGCGCATGGTGCAGGTTCGTGCCCTTGTCCCACATCGCGTCGAGCCCGACGAGCTGCTCGACGTCCATCACCTCGGCCTCACGCCCGAAGGCGATGAGCTGCAGGTCGTCGCCGCGGAACCTCGTCGAGATCAGCGTGTGCAGTGCGAGGGCGGTGCGCTTCATCGGGACCCAGCGGTCCTCCATCGCCATGGAGAACGACGTGTCGACCAGCAGCGCGACCACGGCCTGGGTGCGGGCCTCGGTCTCCTGGACCTCGACGTCGTCCACCGTCAGCCGGACCCCGGCACCGGTCCGCCCGGTCGCGGCGGTCCGGGTGACGGCGTTCGTGACGGTGCGGGGGATGTCCCACGGCTCGGTGTCGCCGAAGGCCCACTGGCGGGTGGCGCCGGAGGCCTCGCCCGCGGCGCCGGAGCGGCGGAGGTCGCGGGCGCCCTGACGGCCGGACATCTTCTGGGCGACGTCCTTGAGCAGGCTCTTGCCGAGCTGCCGCATGGCCTTGGGCGTGAGCTTGAACTGGCCGTCGGCACCGCGCCGCATCGTGCCGGAGTTCCGCAGGGCCTTCTCGAGCTGCTGCAGCGTCCGGGCGTCGACGGCGGCCTCGGAGCCGAGCTGCCGGGCGAGCGACTCGAGGTCCAGGTCGTCGAGGTCGGAGCCGGGGCCGGACTGTGCGAGCTGCTCGGCGAGGGCGTCGAGGTCGGCGATGTCCTGGAACACCCCGGTGCCGTCGCCGAGGCCGAGTCCCTGGTCGCCCTCCATCCGCTCGGAGCCGCCCCAGTCCTCGCCCGGTCGGAGTGCCCGCAGGTTGCCGTCGAGCTGGGACAGGGCGCCCATGAGGTCGGGGCTGCCGAACGCCTGCTGCGCCAGGGCATCGAGCTCGTCGCGCTGCTCCTGGGTCATCGAGTTGCGCATCCGCTGGGCCGCTGCCGACCGGGCAGCGAGGTCGTCGAGCAGTTCGTCGACGTTCTGCGGGTTCGACGGGAAGTACTCCCCGTGCTGCCGCATGAACGCGTCGAACTGCTCCTGCGTGTCGGTGCCGGCGCGGTGGTCCTCGAGCAGCTGGTTGAGGTCCTGCATCATCGCCTGCACGTCGGCGCGGTCCTGATCCGAAGCGTTCTCGAGCGCCTGCTTCATCCCCGCGAAGCGCTGGTCGAGCATCTCGCGCCCGAGCAGGTCCTTGATCTCCTCGTACTTCTGGCGGGCGGTCGGGCTCTTCCAGTCGTAGCTGCCGAGCTCGGTCACCGCAGCCGCCGGCGAGGGCGGCAGGCTGTCGAGCTGCATCTCGGCGAGGGCACGGTCGCCGTCGTCCAGGTCGGTGTCGCGGGCGAGTTGCCCCCGTTCGGCGAGCAGGGCCTCGTCGAGCAGCTCCTTGACCTGCTGCAGCGTGCCGTCGAGGTTGTTCTTCGCGGTGAGTTCGCGGCGCTTCTCGGCAACCCGTCGGGCGAGGTCGTCGAGGCCGCGCTGGTCACGGCCTCCGCGACGCAGGAACTCCCGCATGGCACGCTCGGGGGAGTACCCGGCCATGACGTCCTGCCCGATGGCGTCGAGTGCCTCGGACAGGTCGGCGGGCGGCGCGAGGGGGTCGGGACCGCCCTCGTACCGGCCGTACCGGGTGTCCCGCGACAACCGACGGTTCTGGCGGCTAGCCATAGACGGCTTCGCCTCCGCCGGACTCCTTGCTGATCTTGCGTGCCAGGAACAGGCCCTCGAGCGCGAGTTCGATCGCGCCGGCCCGTTCGCCGTCGTTCGTGGCGCCGAGTCGTTCGCAGATCTGGTCGTAGAGGTCGGACTCGCCGAGCGAGGGGAGTCCCTCGAGGAACGCCCGCGCCGACACCTGCTCACCAGTGGTCACCATCGTGCCGCCGTCGAGCGCCTCGACCAGCTGGCCGAGGTCGAGCCCGCGCAGCCGTGACCGGACGGTCTCGGCGGTCGCGGTCCGGAGCAGGTGCTCGAGGACCTCGTCGGCGCGGTCCTCTTCCCCGGACTCGAACTCGATCTTGCCGCCGAGGACGTCCACCGCGGTCTCGAGGTCGATCGGTCGGGCGACGGGTTCGGTCTCGCCCTGGCGCGCGGCGCGGTGCACGGCTGCGGCGGAGACGGTCTCGGCGCCGGCGATCGAGAAGCGGGCGCTGACGCCGCTGCGCTGGTCGACCGCGCTGGACCCGCGGAGCGCCCGGGTGAACCGGGCGAGGATCTCGACCAGGGCGTCCGGCACGTCGGCGCTCAGGTGCGCTTCCTGTCGGATGACGGCGATCTCGTCGTCGAGCTCGATCGGGTAGTGCGTGCGGATCTCGGCCCCGAAGCGGTCCTTGAGCGGCGTGATGATCCGGCCGCGGTTCGTGTAGTCCTCGGGGTTCGCGCTGGCCACGACCAGGACGTCGAGGGGCAGGCGCAGCACGTAGCCGCGGATCTGCACGTCGCGCTCTTCCATCACGTTGAGCATCGCGACCTGGATGCGTTCGGCCAGGTCGGGCAGCTCGTTGATGGCGACGATGCCGCGGTGTGCGCGGGGGATCAGCCCGAAGTGGATGGTCTCCGGGTCGCCCAGGCTGCGTCCCTCGGCGACCTTCATCGGGTCGACGTCGCCGATCAGGTCGGCCACGCTGGTGTCGGGGGTCGCGAGCTTCTCGACGTAGCGGCCGTCGCGGTGCCACCAGTCGATCGGCATCGCGTCGCCGAGCTCCTCGGCACGACGGATGCTGGCCGTGGTGATGGATTCGTAGGGGTGCTCGCCGAGCTCGGACCCGGCGATGACCGGCGTCCACTCGTCGAGCAGGCCCTGCAGCGTGCGGAGCAGGCGGGTCTTGCCCTGGCCGCGCTCGCCGAGCAGGACGACGTCGTGTCCGGCGATCAGGGCACGTTCGAGCTGCGGGACGACGGTGGTGGCGAAGCCGTGCAGGCCGGGCCACGGGTCGGTGCCCTGGCGCAGGGCGGTGAGCAGGTTGTCGCGGATCTCGGCGCGGACCGTCTTCTGGACATGGCCAGAGGCGCGGAGCTCGCCGACCGTTCTGATGGAGGGTCGGGTCACGTCTCTGACGCTACGCCTGACCGCCGACGAACCGGCCCACCTGTTCGCCCAGGGCGAGTGCCGACGGACGGGAGGCTCGGTGCCAGCTGGCACCGAGCCTCCAGACCGGCAGTGGGGCGGTCTCGGACCGTCAGCCGAACAGCCGCTTGCTCGCGATCTCGGCGCCCTCGGTGAGCGCGCGGAGCTTCGCCCACGCGACGTCCGTCGCGACGAACTCGTAGCTGGCGAACGTCGCGAGCCCGCAGTCGGTCCCGGCCACGATGCGGGTCGGGTCGCCGACGGCCTCGGCGGCTGCGACGATGCGGTCGGCGACGAGCTGCGGGTGCTCGAGGTAGTTCGTGGTCACGTCGATCACGCCCGGGACCAGGACCGCGCCGTCGGGCAGGGGCTGGTCGCGGAAGGCCGGGAACTCGTGCGCGTGCCGCGGGTTGCCGAACGGGATGCTGAAGGCCCCGACCTCGGCGCGGTACAGGTGCGGCAGGAGCACGTCGACCGGCACGTCGTCCTGGTGCGGTCCCTGCCAGTTGCCGTAGCAGACGTGCAGGCGGGTCTGCTCCTTCGGGATGTTCCGGAGCGCGTGGTTCAGCGCGTCGACGTGCAGGTCCACCGCGTCCAGGAACGTCTCCAGCGGAGCGTCGCCGAAGTGGATCACGCGCTCCATCGCCAGGTCGGGTGCGTCGAGCTGCAGGACGTGCCCGCGTCCGACGATCTCCTCGTACTCGACCCGGAGCTGCTCGGCCAGGGCGAAGACGTACTCGCGGTGGTCGGCGTAGTGCGGGTTCGCGTCGTCGAGCAGCAGCGTGGTGGCGACGATGCCGGGTGTGGCCGCCGAGATGAACGTGCCGGCGGGGGTGCGACCCGCGGCGGTGTTCCGGGCGAGCTCGCGTTCGAAGCCGTCCAGGTCCGACCGGATGCCGGCGCGCTCCTCGTCGTACTGCAGCAGGCCCTGCGCGAGCGGGGTGTCCCAGACGCGGGCGAACTCGGCGCCCTCGTCGATCTGCTTGGCCTGGAACGCGGCGTAGTCCGGGAACTTCAGCGAGTCGAGCGTGGGCTTCCGGTGGCCGATGCCACCGAATCCGGTCAGGCGTTCACGGATGTAGGTCGAGAAGCCGACGCGGGGGACCTCGCCGTCGTTGACGACGTCGATGCCGGCGTCGAGCTGGGCGTCGACGGTCCGCGCCAGGACCGCGGCGATCTCGGCCTCCAACGCTGCTGCGTCGTACGGCTTGCCCTGGTCTCGGGCGACGAGCAGCGCCGACAGCTCGGGCGTGCGGGGCAGCGAACCGGTGTGGGTCGTCAGGATGCGGTCTGTCGAGTTCTGGGTCGGCACGTTGCCACGGTACCGGCGCCGTTCACACGTCGTTCCACCGCGGGACTTGTTTCTTCTCATAGCAACCGCGATGATCATTCACAGGGTCAGCCCGAGCGCGTAGTGCGTCGTCGGTGCCGCCACCGGCGACGGAGCCGGATCTGGAACTAGGGGGATCCGGCTCCGCGTCGGGAGACCACTGCCCGACGCGTGTCGTTCCGACCGCGAACCACCGCAGCGATCCGGGCGTACGTTCTCCATCTGTGTCGGACCTGAGCGCGTCCGGCGGGTGAGGAGCAGGACGGGATGACGAGCGCGAGCGGGTTGCAGGAGGGGCAGGTCAAGAGCCTGGTCCCGGCCAGGATGGACCGACTGCCGTGGACGAAGTTCCACTGGAGCGTCATCGTCGGCCTCGGGATCTCGTGGATCCTGGACGGCCTCGAGATCCAGATCGTGTCGAACGCCGGGTTCCAGGCGGACCTCGGTCTGTCGACGCAGCAGGTCACGACCCTCGGCACGATCTACCTGTTCGGACAGGTCATCGGTGCCCTCGTCTTCGGGCGGTTGTCCGACAAGCTGGGGCGGCGCAAGCTCTTCATCCTGACGCTGGCGATCTACCTGATCGGGTCGGGCATCGCCGGCTTCGCGCAGGACTTCTGGTTCCTGGCGGTGTTCCGCTTCATCGCCGGACTCGGCATCGGCGGCGAGTACGCGGCGATCAACTCGGCCATCGACGAGCTCATCCCGGCGAAGTACCGCGGCCACGTCGACATCGCCATCAACGGCACGTACTGGGGCGGCGCGGCACTCGGCGCCTTCGCGAACATCTACCTGCTCGACACGTCGATCTTCGCCGAGAACGTCGGCTGGCGGATCGGGTTCTTCCTCGGCCCGGTGCTCGGCATCGCGATCATCTTCCTGCGTCGGCACATCCCCGAGAGTCCGCGGTGGTTGATGACGCACGGCAAGCAGGAGGAGGCCGAGGCCACGGTCAGCCGGATCGAGGCCGAGGTCGAGCGGGAGTCGGGCAAGCCGCTGGACCCCGTCGACGAGTCCAAGGCGATGACCGTCACGCCGATGGAGAACGTGCGGTTCCGGACGATCGTCAAGGTGCTGTTCCAGCAGTACCCGACGCGCACGCTGGTCGGAGCGACGATGATGATCACGCAGGCGTTCCTGTACAACGCGATCTTCTTCACGTACGCGCTGGTGCTGACGAACTTCTTCGGCCTGAAGACCTCGGAGACCGCGGTCTACTTCTTCCCGTTCGCGATCGGCAACCTGCTCGGCCCGCTCCTGCTCGGCCGGTTGTTCGACACGTGGGGGCGTCGGCAGATGATCTTCTCGACGTACCTGATCTCCGGGCTCGTGCTCGCCGTGTCGGCGTTCCTGTTCCAGGCCGACGCCATCAGTGCGACCGTGCAGGTGCTGTTCTGGTGCGTCTCGTTCTTCTTCGCCTCGGCCGGGGCGTCCAGCGCGTACCTGACGGTGAGCGAGATCTTCCCGCTCGAGCTCCGGTCGCAGGCGATCTCGTACTTCTTCGCGCTGGCGCAGGTCTTCGGTGCGATCGCGCCGACGATCTACGGCGCGCTGATCGGTGACGGGACCTCGCGCGAGCCGCTGTTCTGGGGCTACCTGCTCGGCGCCGGCATCATGATCATCGGCGGCATCGTCGCGTTGATCTTCGGCGTCGACGCGGCGCGCAAGGGCCTGGAGGACGTCACCCAGCCGCTCTCGGTGATCGTCAAGAAGGAGGACGCCAAGCGCTGACATCCGGAATACGGAATGTTTAGCGGCTGAGCGCCGGAACTGCAACGCTCACTCCCATCGATCCCCGTCGGGGGTCACGACAGCGGGAGTGCAGTGATGCGAGACGGCGTGAAGGGCTCGGTCCTCCACAGGGCCGGGCTGCGGCCGGATGTCCACCGGTCGTCCTGCGCGGGCAGTGGGAGCGGTCGCCATGCGTGACGCTGGTGGCAGGGGTTCGACGGTGGGACGATGACGGCCGAGCGGCGGTCGCGCGAACGAGACGGTCTGCCGCGCAGCCTGTTGCGCGACGCCGTCTTCCTCCGGCTGCTCGAACGGATCCTGCTCGGGGAGTACCGCCGCGGGCAGCGGCTCCGGCTCGACGCCCTGGCTGACGACATGCGCGTCTCGCGGACCCCGGTGCGCGAAGCCCTCGTCCCCCTCGAGGCACTCCGGCTCGTGTCGGTGCAGCGGTACGTGGGGGTGGTCATCGCGCACTGGTCGATCGAGCAGATGACGGAACGGATCCGGCTCGGGTGCGCCATGCTCGCCGAGCCCCCGGCCCGCGCTGGGGACTCGACCGAGCGGTTCGATCCCGTCAGTATCCGCGACTGTCTGTCCGAAGCCGGGGCCTTCGTCGAGCTCGGTGCCTGGCTCCTGCGCCGTGCGGGATCGTCGGTCAGCGCCGATCTGCTCGCGGCGCAGCGTCCCGTGCTCGACGTCTTCTACACGGACGACGTTGCGGCCGCCAACGGCATCGACGCGGTGGTCGACCGGCGGCGTCGACTGCGGTTGCTCGACCGTGCACGAGACGCGGCCATGGATGACGACCTGGCGACCTGTGCGCAGCTGGTGCGCGAGCTCGGGGCGTGCCTGATCGTGCTGCCCGACCGCTTCCGGACGAGGGAGTCCGCATGACCGCACGCTGATCCAGGGCTGCGGGGCCCACGGCCGGGTGCGGCTGTGCCGACGAATCAGGTGCGACCGTGCCCACGGTCGGGTGTGGCTGGCCCCCGAACAGGGCACGCCGGGCCGCGTGGTTGCCGGGCGGCGCGTTGGTCGTCGGGTATCGTCCCCCCGCGAGTGGCCGGTCGACGCCACTCGGAGGGAGCCCGCCGTGACCGATCCCGACGGTCCGTACCGAGACCGAGCGACGTCCGGCGCGCGCACGCGCTTCGACGACGTGCTGGATGCCCGCCGCCGGCCCGCGGTCGTCTCCGGACCGGGGTTCCGCGTCAGCGGTGCGCGTCACGGGCGTGGTCGGGGTGAGTTCGGGGTCCGCCGTCTGGCGACGGGCATCGGGCTGGTGGCGGCGGTCGCCGTGGCCAGTGCGACGTCCCTCTCCGCCTACGCCGCGTACGACGTCGGCCACGGGTTCCAGCAGCGGGCGGTCGACATCGGCGGAGGGGCCTCGACCGACGGCGCCTTCAACGTGCTGGCCATCGGTGCCGACAACGACCCCGCGCAGGGGCAGGCCTACGGCGACCGCGGTGCGACGCTCAACGACTCGAACGTGCTGCTGCACGTCTCGGCCGACCACACCCAGGCGGTGGCGGTCAGTTTCCCCCGCGACCTGATCGTCGACCAGCCCGCGTGCGGGAAGGAATCCTCCGTCACGGACACCCCGCTCAACCAGGCCTACGGGCGGGGCGGCATGGACTGCGTGGTGAAGACGATCGAACACGTCACCGGCATGGACGTCCCCTACGCGGCCCAGGTCAGCTTCGCGGGCGTGATCCGGATGTCGGACGCGGTCGGCGGCGTGCCCGTGTGCGTGACCGACGCCGTCGACGACCCGTTCACCGGCCTGAAACTGTCCGCGGGGGAGCACACCGTGTCCGGCGCGACGGCACTCGCCTTCCTGCGTGACCGGCACGGCGTCGGTGACGGCAGCGACCTGTCGCGGATCTCGAGCCTGCAGCAGTTCCTGTCGTCGCTCCTCCGGAAGGTCAAGAGCGAAGGCACGCTGAGCGACCCGGGCAAGCTGTACGGCCTGGCGAAGTCGGCGTCGAAGAACATCACCCTGTCGACCTCGCTCGCGAAGCCCTCGACGATGGTGGACATGGCCGGGGCCTTCGACGGGATCGGCCTCGACCACATCACCTTCGTGCAGTACCCCGGCAGCGTCACCGACCCGGCCTTCCCCGGCAAGGTCGTCCCCGATCGTGCGACCGCGGACAAGCTGATGGATGCCGTTCGGGGTGACCGTCCGTTCAGGCTCGATGCCGGTGCGACCGGACGCGGCGCGACGGACGCGACCGGCGGCACTGCAGGCGACGGGACATCGGACGCGAGCCGCGCGGACCGGGGGAGCAGCGCCTCCCGTCCGGCCGCGGATGCCGGGTCGTCCGCGTCGTCCGCACCACAGGAGATGTCCGGGGTGACGGGGCAGACCGCCAAGCAGAAGACCTGCGCCGTCGCCGCGCGCTGATCCACCCGTGGGCGGATCCACACCCAACCGCCAGGCGGATCTGTGGCAGCCTTGTCCGGTTGCCGACCCCGCGGCGTGGCCTCCCCGGCCCGAGCGCGGGTCCCGACGCACGGCGCGCAGGGCGCCTCGCGTCATCGTGTCCGCCGACGACAGGAGTGCCCGTGAACGACGTCCGTGACCGTTCCCACCGACTCAACCGAGCCGACGGGATCGCCCGACACGGACGGCTGCCACGGCGCAGCCCCTGGGGGACCCTGGCGAAGGTGCTGTCGGGCACGCTCGCGGTCGCGTTGGTCGGGTCCGCCTCGGTCGCGGCGATCGCTGCGAAGCAGGTCACCGACGACCTGGGCGAGGGCGTGCAGATCCAGGGGCAGCCGGCGGTCCAGCCCGCGGGCGACGTGCTGAGCGCCTACCAGGGCGGCTTCAACATGCTCGTCGTCGGGACCGACAACGACCCCGCCCAGGGCACGCAGTACGGCGCGCGGGACGCGACCCTGAACGACGTCAACATCCTGCTGCACGTCTCGGCCGACCACACGAACGCCACCGCGGTGAGCATCCCCCGCGACCTCGTCACGCCGATCCCGGCGTGCGAGAAGCCGGACGGCTCGGGGACGACGTCGGCGATGGCGGCGCGGCCGATCAACGACGCATGGGGCGAGGGCGGCCTGAACTGCGTCGTGCAGACCGTGCAGGGGCTGACCGGGCTCGACGTGCAGTACTCGGCCGCGGTCTCGTTCAACGGGGTCATCGAGATGTCGAACGCGATCGGTGGCGTGCCGGTCTGCGTCGCGTCGCCGATCACGGACCGCTACACCGGCCTCGACCTGCCCGCCGGGACGACGACGCTGCAGGGTGAGCAGGCGCTCGAGTTCCTCCGGACGCGGCACGGCGTGGGGGACGGGTCCGACCTGGGGCGCATCTCGAGTCAGCAGGTCTTCCTGTCTTCGCTGTTGCGCACGGTCAAGTCCAACGAGACCCTGACATCGCCGGCGACGCTCTACAAGCTCGCACGCGCGGCCGCGTCGAACATGCAGCTGTCGCAGAGCCTGAACGACGTCGGGACGATGGTGCAGATGGGGCGGGCGCTGCAGGACCTGCCGCTCGACCAGGTGAACTTCGTGCAGTACCCGGGCACGACCAGCGGGACCGGGGTGTACGCGGGCAAGGTGCAGCCGACGAAGTACCTGGCCGACGAACTCTTCGCCGCGATCGCAGCGGACAAGTCGTTCTCGCTCGGGGCCGGCAGCACGGGCATCGGGTCGGAGTCCGCGCCGGGAGCGACTGCCGCGCCCAGTGAGTCGGCGGCTGCTGCACCGGTTGCACCGTCTGCCCGCGCGGCGCCGGAGGCCCCGGAAGCTGGGGCTCCGTCGGCGTCGGCGTCGGCGGGCGCGGCCACGATCGAGGGGCTGCAGGGGCAGTCGGCTGCGCAGGAGACCTGCTCGAAGGCCTTCGGTTCGTAGGGCGCTGGTGTGGCGGGCGGCTGCCGGCGGACGCTTGGGTGGCGACCGCCTGGAGGCCCGGTGCCGGTCCGCCGGAGCCGCTCCGGGCCTCCAGGCGGGCGCGTCTGGCGCGTTCCTTCCCATGTCAGCCGCGATGGGAGGTCGGAACGCGCCTCGGAGGCAGGAACTTCCGACCACGGACGCGCGATTGAACCTCCTGCGCGCGATGTGACCTGGCGGGGCAGCGGGCAGTGGGGCAGCGCCGGCGCGGGCGCTCCCGGGACGAGGAAGCGGGGACGCGGCCGGAGCCACGCCCCCGCGAGGGTCGCTCCGCGGCGGGCGCCGATCATCGGGCGAGCCGGGCCCAGGCCAGGGAGCGACGTTGGGTGCTGTGTCGCGACAGACGGGGACGAGCCCCGGAACGTGATCGCCGCGTCTCGATGACCATACGGGGTGGGGTACGCGTGGACAACCCCCAGATGTCCCCACTTCAGGGGACCCTCCGAGAAGCGCGACGCGACTCCGGGTCGAGAGAGCCCGCGTCCTCCTGTATGGTGGAGGCTGCGTCCGCGAGGGCGCATGGAGACGTCGCATAGTCCGGCCGAGTGCACCACCCTGCTAAGGTGGAGTCCCCTTTAGGGGACCGAGGGTTCAAATCCCTCCGTCTCCGCACTCCCAGAAGCCCTTCCGATCCCCACGAACACGTGGGCCGGAGGGGCTTCTTCCGTTCGCGACGGACGTCAGGTCGTGCTGGTCGAGTCGAGCCAGCGGATCCAGCTCTCGAGTTGCGCCTTCGCGCTGTCGAGTGTGCTGTGCGTGCCGTTGACCTCGCCGCCGCTGGAGCGCAGCACGTAGCCGTCCTGCCAGCTGACGACGCCCACGAGGACCTGGCCCGAGGAGCCCTCCCAGTGGTGCGCGTCGACCTCGACCCAGGAGATGCCGTCGAGGAGCGTCATCGTGCGCACCTCGGGACAGACGTGGTGCGGGTGGGGTTGGGTGGTGCTTGCATGAGGGCTTCCGGTCGGCTTCGCAACGAGGATCGTTCCAGCGGCCGGGTCTGGGTCACCTGACGGGGACAGTAGTCGCATCACCCGTGCGTCGCCCGGACGGTGGTCGTGAAGCCGGCGTGCGGGCGCGATGCGGGTCGAGCCGTGCCTGTTCCGGCGGCGTCGCACCCCTGTGCGGACATCGCACCCCGGGGTGACGGGGTGCGATGTCTGCGAACGGGTGCAATGCGGCAGGCGACCGGCGCACGCCAGCCAGCCGACGGGTGACCGGCGCCGGGCCCGCCGCCAGCCCCGCCACCCGCCGCGACCGGCGCTACGACCGCGGCGGCGCCGTCGTGCCCCGCACCACGAGCGTGGGTGACACCAGCGTGACGTCGGGCGCGGGCCGCTCGGTCGCGCCGATCAGGGACACGAGCCGGAGTGCGGCGAGCCGGCCGACCTCGTCGTTGTGCGGGTCGATCGTCGTCAGGTCGACGAGCGGCGACCCGGCGAGCGGGGTCTCGTCGTGCCCGATCACCGACACGTCCTCCGGCACCCGCAGCCCCGACGCACGCACGGCCGCGATCGCGCCCATCGCCATCACGTCGTTCGCCGCGAACACGCCCGTCACGCCGGGCCGGTCCCGCAGCAGCGCCGTCGTGAGGGCGTACCCGGCCTGTTCGGACGTGTCGCCGGTGCCGACGACGACCGGGGCGATGCCGGCGGCGACCAGTGTCGACACGGTGGCGTCGCGCCGGGCAGCAGCGGAGCCTCCCGTCCCGCTGAGGTGGGCGACGGACCGGTGCCCCAGGGCGAGGAGGTGCTCCGTCGCTGCGCGGGCGCCGGCGGCCTCGTCCGAGGCGACGACGTCGACGCCGTGGGGAGCGAGTGCCCGGACGCCGGCGACGACCACGGGGATGTCAACGGGGACCTCGAGGTCGTCGGAGCTCTCGGCCGCCAGCACCACGCCGTCGACCCGGAGCGACACCAGGTCGTCGAACGGGGACGATGCCAGGTGGGCGTTCGCGGTGGTGTCGGCCAGCGTGAGTCGGAGGCCGTGCGGTTCGAGGGCACTGCGGATGCCGTCGAGCATCGGGACGTACCAGGGGTTCCGGAAGTCGTCGATCACGACCCCGATGGTGCGGGTCCGGGTGCCGGCGAGGATCGCGGCGGCACGGTTCGGCCGGTAGCCCAGGTCGGCCGCGGCGGCGAGGACGGCCGCACGACGGGGGCCGGACACCCCGGGGTCGTCGCGCATCACCATCGACACGAGCGACTTCGACACCCCGGCGCGGGCGGCGACGTCGATGATCGTCGGCAGTCGTCGGTTCGTCACGGTGCTCCTTGACAGGACATGGGTTCGTCCGGCTACAGTACAGCCGGGTGCTCTGGAACGTTCCAGAGTGACGCGCCGAGACCGCTACAAAACGGCACGAGCACCAGCACCAGCACCACACAACGACGTGGAGAGGATCACCCATGCGCGACAGCATCGGCGTGGCCGTCATCGGCGCCGGCATGGCGGGCAAGGCCCACATGGCGGCATGGCGGAACGCCCCGTCCCTGTTCGGCTCGACCCTGCCGCCCGTCCGGCTGGTGTCGGTCGGCGACGTGTTCGAGCCGCTCGCTGCCGAGGCGGCCGCACGGTTCGGGTACGCCCGACACGACACCGACTGGCAGGCGATCGCGGCCGCGGACGACATCGACGTCGTGAGCGTCGTCGTGGCGAACCGCCTGCATCGCGAGATCGTCGAGGGGCTGCTGGCCGCGGGCAAGCACGTGCTCTGCGAGAAGCCGCTGGCCGACTCGCTGGACGACGCCCGCGCGATGGTCACCGCTGCCGAGGCCGCCGCCGCGCGCGGGCAGGTCGCGCGCGTCGGCTTCACGTACCGACGGGCGCCGGGGCTCGCCGCGATCGAGCAGCTCGTCGGCGACGGGACCCTCGACCGCGTGCTGCACGTCTCGGGTCGGTACTGGACGGACTACGGCGCGTCGCCGGACGTCCCGTTCTCGTGGCGCTTCGCCGGGGCACCCGGGACCGGTGCGTTGGCCGACGTCGGCTCGCACCTGACGTACGTCGCCGAGTTCCTGGCCGGGGACGTCACGAGCGTCACGGGCGGCACCTTCACGACGACGATCACCGAGCGGCCGGTCGCCGCCGGGCACGTCCTGCGCGGACAGCAGGCCGCGGTCACGGGGGAGACCGCGACGGTCGAGAACGACGACTACGCCACGTTCAGCGCGCGCTTCGGCGACGGTACCGCGGTCGGCTCGCTCGAGGTCTCCCGCGTCGCCAGTGGGCACCCGAACGGCCTGGTGGTCGAGGTGTTCTGCGAGCGCGGCGCTGCCCGGTGGGACCAGGAGCGTCCCGCGGAGATCGGCCTCGCGCTGCAGTCCGACGGCTCCCGACTCGGTGGGTACCGGCAGGTCGTGCTCGGCCCCGACCACCCCTACGTGGCCGGCGGCATGGCGATGGACGCCCCGGGTGTCGGCTGGGGCCAGAACCAGATGTTCGAGTACCAGGCGCGCGCCTTCCTCGACGAGGTCGTCGGGAACACGGACGACCCGCTGCCCGCCAACGCGACCTTCGCGGACGGGCTGCACAACATGAGGGTGCTCGACGCGGTGGCACGGTCCGCCGCGGGCGGCGGTACCGCCCAGACGATCCCCGCCAGGTCCACCACCGGCAGCGCCACCACGACGCAGGAGCAGCACGCATGAGACTCGGCCTCTACAACGCGATCTTCCACGACCGTCCGCTCGCCGACGCGCTGCGTGCCATCGCGGACAACGGGCTGACCGGCATCGAGCTGAACACCGGCGGGTTCCTGCCACCCGTGCACGTGCCGGACGTCGACGAGATCCTGACGTCCGACCAGGCGAGGGACGCCTTCCTCGCGCAGTTCGACGGCACCGGGGTGTCCATCGCGGGGCTCAACTGCAACGGCAACCCGTTGCATCCCGACCCGGCGATCGGCCCGGCACACGCCGAGGACGTCCGGCGCAGCATCCTGGTCGCGGCACGCCTCGGCCAGGACCGCGTCGTCACGATGTCGGGGCTGCCGGCGGGGGAGCCGGGCGGCACGCGGCCGAACTGGATCGTCAACGCGTGGAACTCCGCCGCGCTCGACGTCATCGAGTACCAGTGGAGCGTCGCCGTGCCCTTCTGGCAGGAGATCGACGCCCTCGCCCGGGAGCACGGCGTCAAGGTCGCCCTCGAGCTGCACCCGCAGAACGTCGTCTTCAACCCGGCGACGATCCGCGAGCTGGTGTCCCGCGGTGGCCTGACCAACGTCGGGGTGGAGCTCGACGCATCGCACCTGTTCTGGCAGCAGATGGACCCGGTCGCCGTCGTGCGCGACCTCGGTCCGCTCGTGGTCCACGCCGCCGCGAAGGACGTCCGCATCAACCCGCACGCGGCGATCAACGGCGTGCTCGACAACTCCTTCCGCCGGCTGGCACCCGACGAGCCCCGGACGAACCTCGGCGGCGACGAGTGGGCGAACGAGTGGCCGAAGCCGTCGGCGTGGGACTTCGTCGCGCTCGGGAAGGGGCACGACCAGGCGTACTGGACGGAGTTCCTCCGGGCGCTGCACGAGGTCGACCCCGACATGTGGGTGAACATCGAGCACGAGGACACCGAGCTCGGCCGCGAGGAGGGTGTCGCCGCAGCGGCGCGCGTCCTGACGGCCGCGGACGCGGCGCTCGCCACGTCGTGAACCGGCGGACCCGCGCGTCACGAGACGCGTGATCCGGACGGGAGGCCCGGTGCCGGTGCGCCGATCTGCGCACCTGCATCGGGCCTCCCGTCCGACCCTCATGGCACCGCAGGCACATCGGTGACACATCCTCCGGCTGCTGTCACCGGCCCGATGTAGCATGCGCGGACATCGAAACCGAGGAGACCTGCGTGCCGGATTCCCCCGACCTCGCCTTCCCCGTCGACCAGGTGCGTGACGCCGGTGCGGCCATCATGTCCGCAGTCGCGACGGTCGTCGACGGCAAGACCGACGCCATCCGCACGGCGCTGACGGTGATGCTCGCCGAAGGACACCTGCTGGTCGAGGACGTGCCCGGCGTCGGCAAGACCGTGCTGGCGAAGGCCCTCGGCGCCTCGGTCGGCGGATCGGTGAACCGCATCCAGTTCACGTCGGACATGCTGCCGTCGGACGTCACCGGGGTGAACATCTTCGACCAGTCCTCCGGGACCTTCCGGTTCTCGCCCGGTCCGGTGTTCGCGAACGTCGTGATCGGCGACGAGATCAACCGCACGAGCCCGAAGACCCAGTCGGCCCTGCTCGAGGCGATGGCCGAGTCGCAGGTGACCGTCGACGGCGTGACGCGTGCACTCGACTCGCCGTTCATGATCGTCGCCACCCAGAACCCGGTCGACATGGAGGGCACCTACCCGCTGCCCGAGGCGCAGCGCGACCGCTTCATGGCGCGCATCGCGATGGGGTACCCGAGCGTCGAGGCCGAACGCCGCATGCTCACCGCTCGTGGTGGTCGGGACCCGCTGGAGTCGGTGCGGCCCGTCGTCGACGTGGCGACCCTGCGGAGCATGGTGCGGGCCGTCCGTCAGGTGCACATCGCTCCCGACGTCGAGGCCTACGTCATCGCGATCGTCCGGGCCACCCGGACCCATCCCGACCTGGTGCTCGGTGCCAGCCCGCGTGCGACGTTGCACCTGGCCCAGGCGACCCGCGCACACGCCGCGCTGCTCGGCCGACCGTTCGTGACCCCGGACGACGTCGCCGAGCTCGCGCCGATCGTGCTGGCACACCGCCTGGTCCCGGTCGCTCGTGGACTCGGGGGTTCCGCCGAGGACACCGCGCGGGAGATCGTCGTCCGCGTCGTCGCCGAGACCGCCGTGCCCTTCACCGCCGCACCCGTCCGCTCCTGATGTCCCGCACGCCGGTGGGCTCGCCGATGCTCCGACGCGCGGGAGCCGCGCATTCGGTGCTGTCGCGGTGGGCACGCCGGGCGAGCTCCATGCTGCGGCGGACGCCCTTTCCGCGACCCACCGCGCGCGGCTGGACCGTCGTGGCGGTCGGCATCGGCCTGGTCGGGGGCGGGCTCGTCGCCACCACGAGCGTCGCCGTCTCGGCGGGGCTCCTGCTGCTGGTCCTGGTCGTGCTGGGCTTCGCCATGGCGTACCTGGTGGCGGCGCCGCTCCGTGGGAACCGGACGGCACCGCGGGCGATGGTGCAGGTCGGCGAGGTGTACCGGGAGCGGATCACCCTGCGCGGCTCCACGGTGACCTTCGCACCGCGCTCGACGCTGCTCGTCCGCGAACAGCTCGACGACGCCTTCGCCAGCGTGTCCGAAGCCGAGGCGTACGTGGAGGTCGGACCCGCCGTGCCGCCCGCCGTGTTCGAGGTCGAGGCCCTCGCGATGCACCGCGGTCGCACTGCCGTCGGCCCGGTGACCATCCGCGTCGAGGACCCGTTCGGGCTGCTCCGCATCGACCGCCCCGTCGTCGCCGCCGAAGAGGTCGTCGTGGTCCCCGCGTCCACCCCGCTGTCCGCGATGGACACCGGTGCGCTCGCCGGGGCCGTCTCCGCCGACGAGGGCCGTGTCGGTCAGGGCGGATCGGCCGACGACAGTGAACTGCGGCCGTACCGACCGGGCGACCCGATCCGCCGCGTGCACTGGGGCCAGAGTGCCCGGCGCGGTGAGCTCCACGTCCGACAGACCACCCAGGCCCAGCCGCCCGAGGCCGTGATCGCACTCGACCTCCGCCGCGAGTCGTACCAGCGGCTCGGGCGCGACGACCTCGCCGAGCTCTCCGACCTGGGCGGCGACCAGGCGTTCGAGCACGCGGTCGTCGTCGCGGCCAGCGTCGCCCGGGCGCTGGCGGCGCGGACCTCGCGCGTGGTCCTCGTGACCGACGACCTCGGCGGGGCCACTCGACACACCGGGGACGCCGGCGGACTGACCGACGTGCTGGTCGGCCTGGCGGACGTGCAGGTCCGGAGCGACGCCCGCGCGGTCACCGACGTCCTGCCCGAGGTGCGTGGGCGTGACGTCCACGGCATGACGGCGGTCGTGACCGGCCACTGCACCGCCGAGCAGGCCGCGGAACTCGTGTCCTCGACGAGCGGGTCCAGCCGCGGGATCCTCGCGACGATCGTGCCGCCGGAGCCCGTCGTCCGGGGCATCCTCGACCGCGGGGGGTGGCGGACGCTCGTCGTGTCCGTCCCCGGGACCGGAGTGACACGATGACCGCGCACGACACGGGTGCCCGGCCGGGCGGCCCCGGCCGCCGTGGCTCCGGCTCTGACCGTCAGGGCCCCGGCCCCGGCCCCGGCTCCGGTGGCGCCGGTGCCGGCGACCGCCGCCGTGCTGACGTCCGCGAGATCCTCGAGCGGGAGGACCCGGCGCGCGGCCCCTCCACCTGGGTCGTCGCCCTCGCCCCGGCCCCCGTGCTCATCGCCGCGTTGGCGTTCCGCCCGCTCGTGCAGGGCATCGCCTGGTGGACCTCCGCGGTCCTGATCGTCGTGGTGCTCGTCGGGGTGGTGCTGGCCGTCCGACGTCGGCCCGCCGGTGTGCGCTTCGTCGCCCTCGTCGCGACCCTGATCGCGAGCTCCTGCGCCGCGGCCCTGGTCAACGACATCCAGCCACTCGGGTGGATCGACGGGGACGGTGCCCTCGGGCAGACGATCGCTGCCATCCGGCTGAACCCCGCGCCGTTGCCCCAGACCGACGCCATCCGCCTGGTGGTCACCGTCGCCATCGCCTGGGTCGCGGCCACCTCGATCTTCCTGGCGACCGTCGCCCCCGCTGCAGCGCTGGCGGCCGCCCCCGCCCTCGTGATCCTGATCGTGCCCGGCGTCGTGACGGGCACCCCGGCGAGCACCGGCCTGGTCGTCGTCACCGGGCTGGCGTTCCTGGCGCTCCTCTGGCTGTCGGTCCGGCCGGTGCAACGCGCGCTGCCGGCCACCGTGGTCGGCGCGATCGCCCTCGTCGTGGCGGTCGGCCTGCCCTCGATCGTGCCGCTGAACGCCAGCTGGCTGTCCGGCGTCACGGGGGCGATCCAGTCGCCCATCCAGCCCGGGCGTCCCGGCACGCTGCTGAACCTCGGCCAGGACCTGCGGCGACCGAACGAGCTCGAGGTCTTCCGCTACCGCACCTCGGACGGGCAGCCCGAGTACCTCAAGCTCGCCGACCTCGACGACTTCGGCTCGGGTGACTGGGTACCGACGGTCACGGACGCCAGCAACGCCCCGACGGCCGACCAGCAGCAGTGGGCGGTCGGCATCAACCCGCGCCTGGCCAGCCGCGGCGACGTCACCGTGCGGATCACCGGCCTGTCGAGCAACTACCTGCCGGTGCCCGCGGGTGCGGTGTCGATCGAGTCGCAGTCGACGAACCTCGAGCTGAACCAGTGGCGCTGGATGGGCAGCTCGAACACCGTGCGGTCGACCGGGCCCGCCACCCGCCGCGGCGCCACCTACGAGGTCTACGGCGCGTCGACCTTCGCCAACGCCTACCTCGACGCCGTCGACGCCTCCGGCCGCCTGGCGCGCTTCGACGGGCAGGGCTGGCCCACCCCGACCGCCGCCGAACTCCGCACGGACCGGGTGCTGCCGAAGGACCTGCCGAAGAGCATCGCGGCGACGGCCGAGCGGGTCGCGGGCGGGGCGTCCACCCAGTACGAGCAGGCCCGCGCGCTCGAGCAGTGGTTCCGCAGCGACCTGTTCACGTACTCGGAGACCGCCCCGGTCCAGCAGGGCTACGACGGCGACAGCATGGACGTCGTCGCGAAGTTCCTGCAGGTCCGCGAGGGCTACTGCGTGCACTTCTCGTCCGCCATGGCCGTGATGGCCCGCACGCTCGGGATCCCGTCGCGCATCGCGGTCGGGTACCGGGCCGGCGGCACGGCGGAGGACGGCGAGTACACCGTCTCGAACCGGCAGCTCCACTCGTGGCCGGAGCTCTACATCAAGGGCGCCGGGTGGGTGGCCTTCGAGCCGACCCCGGACTCCGACGCGGCCGCCACGACGGACCCGCAGCCCTCGACGACGCCGACTGCCGCCACCCCCGAGACACCGCTGCCGGCACCCGACCAGGCCGCGCCGTCGACCGCGGCCACGCCGACCCCCACCGCGTCCGCCGAAGCCGGTGCCGCAGCCGCACGCGGTGACGGCGGCTCGGGTCCGTGGGGGCTGTTGGTCGGGATCCTGGTCGCGCTGGCGGTGCTCGTCGCCCCGGCCGCCGTGCGCGGGGTACGTCGTCGAGCGCGCCTGACCGCGATCGCCGCCGGCAGGTCCCCGGCTGCCACCGCGTGGCGCGAGCTGCTGGACGACGTGGCCGACCACGGCTACGCGCCGGGGCTCGCACCGCCGGGGGACGCCGCCGCGGCAGCCCGCACCGCGCGTGCGGTGCTGGGACGGCTGCGTGCCTCCGTGCCGCCGACGGTGGTCGCGCACCTGGAGACCGTCGTCGACGCCATCGACCTGGAGCGCTACGCCGCTCCGGGCGCGGGCGGTGCGGGTGGTGGCGCTGCGGGTGGTGGCGCTGACGGTGCACGGCTGGTCGCCGTCGTCCGGGAGGCCCGGGTCGCCCTCGACGCGTCCGTCGCCCTGCCGACGCGGTTGCGCTCCCGCCTGCTCCCGCCGAGCCTGACGCCGTCGTCCGCCTGGTCCCCCGAGGGCCGGCGCCGCCGGCCCGCGTAGCGCGCGGCCGCGGCCGCGCGGCCGCGCTGCGCGCCCCGCCGCGCACCGCCGCCCTGCCGCGCCCCGCCGCGCCCCGCGCCCCGTGCGGGTTCGTCCGAGTGGTACGACGTTGGTGCCCCGCACGGGGCCGTCACGGCTGCACGGGATTGCTCGGCAGCTGACGCGCGTCGCACCGTGCGCCAGCGGCGGCGTGGTGCGGGTCTGTTCGGTGGTGCCGCGAGAGTCGGGTGGTGCGGTGTCGTTGCGGGGCACGGAGCCGATGAACTCGCACGGTGCGGCGCGCGGCGGCGGTGCGGCGCCCCGGGCCGGCGCGGCGGCGCGGCCGCGCTCAGCGGCGGCGGATGACGGCCTCGACGAGGGCGGCCACGACCTCGCCGGGCTCGGTGTCCGGCAGCGCGGGGGAGTCGAACACCAGGCCGACGTTCGTCGCGATGAGCGCCTGGGACAGGACGCCGAGGGGCATCCCCGGGTCGACCTCCGGATGCGCCTCGAACCACAGCCGCACGAGCCGCTCGACGCCCTCCTGAAGCACCCGCCGTGCCCGGACGAACTCGGGCATGAACTCCGGGTGCCGGATCGCGTACCCACGGAACTCCGACAGCAGCGCGAACTGGGCGCTCTGGTCGTGCCGCCCGAACGCCGTCCGGACCACGTCGCCGATGTCGGTCGTGGCGATGTCGGCGTGCACCAGGTCGTCGAGCGCACCGAGCACCAGGTTCGTCGCGCGCTGCATGACCTGGGCGACCAGGTCCTCCTTCGACGAGAAGTTCGAGTAGACGGCGCCCTTGCTGAACCCGGCGCGGGCAGCGACGTCGTCGAGCCGTGCCTCGTGGACGCCCTGCTCGGCGAAGGCGTCGGCGCCCGCGGTGAGCAGGCGCTCCCGGACCTCGGCGCGGGGCATCCGGGTCGGGCCCGTCGTCGTGGGCCCGGTCACGGTCGTCCCGGTCGGCGGGCGGTCGTCGGGAGAGGCGTCGTCGCTCATCTGGTCCTGCTTCAGACGGTGCCCCTGACCGCAGGGAACGGGCAGTGGCGGGCGTGGGCGGACGTGGTGGTCGATCGGTACGTCCGCGTCGGTGCGGCGCGGCCCCGGGAACCTCCCGCGCCGCGCGTCTGACCACGCGCGGTGCGGTGGAGCCCCCAGTGGCTGCACACCCCGTGTCGTTCCGACCGGTACCGCCGCGTTCGGGTCGCGTCGGTGTCGCACCGGGTCCTGCGTGCATGCAGGACGACGCCGGGATGAGGTACGCCGAGCATTCGATACCCGGCGGTTTCGATGGTAGACCGCGAGGCCCGCTCACGGAAGGGTGGCGACGTGATCGGGACAACGGCCGGGCGTGCCGGTCACCGCGTCCGGCGTGGGGGCAGGGTGACCGCCGACCGAGGAGGCCCGACCGTCAGTGCTCGTCGTCGGTGTGCACGCTGCCGGCACCGGTCCGACGCCCCGGACGTCGCAGCAACCGGACGGCATCGGGCCGGAGCCCGCGACCCCGACGCAGCAACGAGGCGAGCGTCGACTGCGGCTGCCACTCGCGGCCGTTCGGCAGCCCCCAGCCCCACCGCACCGCACCCCAGCGGAGCACGAGCGACAGCACCACGGCGGCGACGATCCCGATCGTGGGGGAGCCGAGCGCCGACGCGACGACCATCACCGCCGAGGCGGCGACGGCCACGGACGCGTAGAGCGCGTTCCCGCCGAACACCGCCGGCACGCGGCGCAGCAGCAGGTCACGCCCCACCCCGCCGCCCACCGCGGTGATCGTCCCCATGATGATCGCCGCGGGCCACTCGAGTCCGGCGTCGAACGTCCGCTGCACCCCGACCACCGCCCAGAACCCGATCACCGCGGCGTCCAGGAACGTGAAGAGGCGGTCCCACCCGCGTTCGGAGAACGACACGAGGAAGGCGACGAGTGCCCCGGCGACGGCGACCGGCACGTACAGCGGATCGGTCAGCGCGACGGGCGGCCCGTTCTGCAGCAGGACGTCACGGAGCATGCCACCGCCGAGACCCGAGACGAACCCCACGACCAGGAACCCGAACAGGTCGAGGTCCATCGACCGGGCCACCGCGCCACCGAGCAGCGCGGACGCGAACACCCCGGCCAGGTCGAGCACGTTCGTGACGGCGGCCAGCCCGTCCGCCGAGAGGAAGTTCATGAGAACCATCAAACCCCACGCCACCGAGGTCGACGGGAGCACTGAGGTAAGGGTAGCCTTCCCTTCGTCATGCTTGCCACCCTCGTCATCGGTCTCCGCGAAGGCCTCGAAGCCACGCTCATCGTCGGCATCATCGCCGCGTTCCTGCGCCGCAACCGCGCACCGCTGGCGCCGATGTGGACCGGCGTCGGGATCGCCGTCGCCCTGAGCATCGCCGTCGGCTTCGGGCTGCAGGCCGTCGAGCAGGCGCTGCCGCAGGCCCAGCAGGAGGGCATGGAGGCGGTGATCGGCATCGTCGCGGTCGTCTTCGTCACCGGGATGATCGTCTGGATGCGCACCCACGCGCGGCACCTCACCCGCGAGCTCGAGTCCAGCGCCGCCGAAGCGCTCGGCCGTGGCACCGCGTGGGCGCTCGCCGGCATGGCGTTCCTCGCCGTCCTGAAGGAGGGCTTCGAGACGTCGGTCTTCCTCCTCGCCACGTTCCAGGCCTCGAGCGACACCGGACTCGCCGCCCTCGGCGCGGTCGTCGGCATCGCCGTGGCGGTCGCCGTCGGGTGGGGCATCTACACCGGCGGCGTGCGGCTCGACCTGGGCAGGTTCTTCACCGGCACCGGCGTCTTCCTGGTCTTCGTCGCCGCGGGCCTGGTGCTGACCGTGATCCGTCGGGCGCACGAGGCCGGCTGGATCGTCATCGGACAGCAGCCCACGCTCGACCTGCGCTGGCTCGCGCCGAACGGCTCCGTCCAGGGCGCCCTGGTCACCGGGGTGCTCGGCATCCCGCCGGACCCGCGGGTCATCGAGGTGCTCGGCTGGGTCCTCTACGTCGTCCCCGTCCTGGCGATCTCCCTGTGGCCGCGCGCGTGGCGCCCGACCCCCGCGCGCGTCCCCGCCGTCCGCGGTGGGATCGCCGCGACCCTCGCAGTCGCTGCCGCCGTGCTGGCGATCGCGGTGCCGACCGGCGGCGTGCGGGTCCCGGACGCCGTCGCGGTGACGGGGGACGCCACGTCCGCCACGGCACAGGTCGACGGGGCGAGCGCGGTCCTCACGACCACGGGCCACGGCCGGGAGGCCCGGGTGGACTTCCCGGCATCGACCCACCGCAGCGTCACCCGCGCCGGGATCGCGGCCGACCGCTGGCGCGCGACCCGCGACGACGGCACCGACGGCGAGCCCGCCTCGCTGACGCTCGACGACCTGGTCGGGATCTTCGGCCGCATCCCCGTCGGCATCTCGCCCTCCACGAACCCCGGCCCGTTCCGAGCCACCTGGTCGGTGTCGACGACGACGACGCTCTGGACGGCTGGTGGTGGGGTCCTGGACGCGACCAGCGACCAACGCTCGGTGCTCACGCTGCGTGGTGGGGGCCTCCCGTCCGCGCGCACCACATCGGTCGACCGCACCGTCTTCGCCGTCCCGGACGCCCGGGTCCAACGGACCGCCGCCGCCGTGGCGGCCGCGGAACGCCGCACCGTCGAACTCGCGCTCTGGAAGGCCTGGTTGCCGATCGCCCTCGGCGTCGCGGCCGCCGTCCAGCTCGCCCTCGCCCTGCGCGACCGTCGCCGTCTGGCGAGGCCGACGCAGCACGACCCCGTACCCGTCCCTGCCCGCGGACCGCCCGCCGGGGACCCGACAAGGAGCACCGCCCATGCAGTTCGTTGAGCGCACCGTCCGACCCCTGACCGTGTTGGGCGGCCTCGGCGTCGTCACCGCCCTGGCCCTGACCGGGTGCGCAGCCACCCCGTCGTCCGGGACGGACGACGCCACCCCCGGCAAGGTCGCGCGGGTCTCGATCACGCTGACGAACGACGGCTCGGACAAGTGCGCGGTGTCGACCACGAAGGTCCCCGCCGGACCCGTCACGTTCACCGTGAAGAACGAGTCCTCGACCGCGATCACCGAGGTCGAACTCCTGCAGGACCAGCGCATCTTCGGCGAGAAGGAGAACCTCGCGCCGGGTCTGGCCGCAGTGTCGTTCACCAGCACGCTCGGCGGCGGGAAGTACCAGGTGTACTGCCCCGGAGCCGACACCGAGCTCACCGACTTCACCGTCACCGGCAAGGCCGCGTCGAGCGCGAACAGCAGCGCCTCGACGCTCCTGCAGCAGGGCGCGAAGGGCTACGGCGACTACGTCGACGCCCAGGTCGGCGACATGGTGACCGCGGTCCAGCAGCTGCAGAAGGACGTCGACGCCGGTGACCTCGACGCTGCCAAGAAGGACTACGCCGACGCCCGCCCGTACTACGAGCACGTCGAGAGCGACGTCGACGGCTTCGTCAAGAAGGGCTTCAAGGCCACCGACAACGCCGGCAACCTGGACTACCTGATCGACATGCGCGCGTCGAACCTCGACCCCGAGGTCGGCTGGAGCGGGTTCCACGCCGTCGAGCGCGACCTGTTCGAGGGCGGCGCGATCACCGACGCCACGAAGAAGACCGCGTCCGACCTGACCGCGAACGTCGAACTGCTCGCCAAGCTCGTGCCGACGCTGGACTACAAGCCCGAGGACCTGGCGAACGGTGCCGCCGGCCTGCTCGAGGAGGTCCAGTCGAACAAGATCTCCGGCGAGGAAGAGGCCTACAGCCACATCGACCTGGTCGACCTCGCGGCGAACGTCGAGGGTGCGCGACAGGCCTTCGCCTACCTCAAGCCGGGGCTGACGAAGACCGACCCGACGCTGACCAAGCAGATCAGCACGCAGTTCGACCAGACGAACACGCTGATGGACGGCTTCCGGAACGCCGGCGACCTCGGCGGGTTCGACAGCTGGACCGACGCGACGAAGGCCGAGCACGCGAACGCGATCTCGCAGCAGGTCCAAGCGCTGCAGGACCCGCTGTCCCGCCTGGCCGAGAAGGTCGCCACCGCGTGAGCGGGGTCTCCAGGCGCGGGCTGTTCGGGGCCGGACTCGCGGCGGCCGGTGCGGGCGTCGGCGCCGCGGCCGGTGTCGCCGGTGCCACCGCGGCCACGGGCGTCGACCCGTTCAGTGCGGCGGCGAACGGCGACGAGTCGATCGACCTGTCGCTGGCGCACCCGTTCTACGCGACCGCCGCCCGGCAGCCGCAGGGTGGCATCCGGACCGACCCGCAGCGCTACTGCGTGTTCATGACGTTCGACCTGTCGACCTCGGTCACGACGGACCTGCAGGTGCTGCTCGCCCGCTGGTCGGCCTCGATCGCCCAGCTGCAGGCGGGCAAGACCGTCGGCTCCGTCGAGCCCGCCCACGGTGACGGCGTCGGCGCGGACACCGGCGAGGCGCTCGACCTCGGCCCGGCGTCCCTGACGGTGACGGTCGGCCTCGGCCCCGGGGTGTTCGACGAGCGCTTCGGGTTGGCGTCCTCGCGGCCCGCGTCACTCGCGGCGATCCCGGCGCTGCCGAGCGACCGGCTGCAGGACGGCCTCACCGGCGGTGACCTGTCGCTCCAGGCGTGTGCCGACGACCCGCAGGTGGCGTACCACGCGGTGCGGGACCTGGCGCGGATCGCCCGGGGCACCGCGACCGTCCGCTGGACCGTGCTCGGGTTCGGGCGCGCGTCGGCCGGACCGTCGCAGACGACCCCGCGCAACCTGATGGGCTTCAAGGACGGCACCCGCAACATCACCACCGACGCGGACTACGACGAGTTCGTCTGGCTCGACGACGACGCGGGGTGGATGGCCGGCGGGACGTACCAGGTCGTGCGCAAGGTCCAGATGAACATCGAGATCTGGGACGCGGACGTCGTGAGCGACCAGCAGCGGGTGTTCGGCCGGACGAAGATCGAGGGCGGGCCGCTGTCCGGCGGGTCCGAGCACGCGACGCCGGACTTCCACGCGGCGGCGGCGTCGGGCGGCGGCACCGCGATCGACCCGCGGTCGCACGTGGCCCTGGCGGCGCACGAGAACAACGACGGCGTGAAGATCCTGCGCCGGGGCTACAACTACACGGACGGGCTGAACCAGTACGGGCAGCTCGACGCGGGGTTGTTCTTCGCGGCGTACATGAACGACCCGGAGCACTTCACCCGGATCCAGCGGCGGCTCGGCGCGGTCGACCGGCTCAACGAGTACATCGCCCACATCGGGTCCGCGGTGTTCGCGGTGCCGCCGGCGCCCCGCGCAGGGTCGTACATCGGCGAGCAGCTCTTCCGCTGACCCGCGCGGGCGTCAGCGCGGGCGCACAACACGCCGCTCAGTTCCGCCGAGGTCGCACGAAGTGTCGCCCGCCGGCGCCACGGGCGGCAGTTCGTGCGACCTCGGCGACCCGCGGACGGCGCGTTGTGCGACGTCGGCGGGCACAGCGGGCACGGGGGAGTGTGGATGGGTGTCCTCCGCCGTTTCCCTGGAGACGGAGGACACCCGCGCCACGGAGTCACGCGAAACGGAACCACCGCTCGCGAAGAGAGGCGACCCAGCGTGGCGCGTCGCGGGGCGACAGGGCCGAGGTTACCCGCCGTACCCGCAGAACGACAGGGATCGGCCGCGAACGGATACGCCCGGAGCGGACGCCGGACGCCGGACGCCGGACCCCGGACCCTGAACCCCAGCGCGAAGGACAGGACGCAGGACGCACCACGCCCCCGACCCGTCGGGCACCGTGCGACGTGCACGGTGTCCGGACGGACGGGGGCGTTGCGAGGAGTCAGGCCTCAGGCGCGAGCGCGACGGCGACGAGCGACCACCATCGCGGTGATGCCGGCGAGCAGCAGCAGCCCGGCGACGAGGGCCGGAGCGGCGAGCTCGGCACCCGTGTAGGCCAGGTTGCCCGCGCCGCGCGGGGTGGTCCCCGATGCACCAGCACCGACGACACCACCAGCACCAGCACCGGCGCCGTCACCAGCACCACCACCGGCGACCGGACCGGTGCCCGGGTCGGTCCCGGGGTCGGTGCCCGGGTCACCCGGGTCGACCGCCACCGCGAGCGGGACGGTCACGGGGAGCACGATGCGCGCGCTGCCGACGGTCACCACGAGCGGCTCGTCCGTCGTCGCAGCGGCGGTCACATCGGCCAGCGTGGACACGTCGGCGGCACGAGCAGCCGGAGCAGCCGCCGTCGTGGTCGGGACGGTGAAGTCGAGCGACGCCCGACCCTGCTCGTCCGTGGTGTCGACGATCGTCGGGTCGATGTCCGCCGTCGCGAGCACCTGGTCACCGGCACTGACCGAGACCGTCGTGGGCTGGCCCGCCGCGCTGCTGAACACCAGCGAGGACAGGTCCATGTGGATCGCGTCGCCCGGCTGGAACCCGCCCGCGGGCGTCGGCGTCATCTGCACGCCGACCGAGCGCTGGTCGTCGGCGACGATGCGGTCCTTCTGTGCCTGGAAGTAGGCGACCTGGGCCTCGAGGTCGACCGTGCCGCTGTCCTGCTTGGCGGCGGCGCTGGTGAAGGCGGTGAAGTTGTCGCCACCGGACGCCAGGAACGAGTTGACCGTGACCTTGTACGTGGTCGCGGGGTCGATCGGTGCACCGTTCAGCGTCATCGAGGTGATGTGCGACCCACTCGCGGCCTTCGGGTCGTACGTGTAGGAGAAGCCCTCCGAGACGCCGAGCTTCAGGAACGGACGGGTCAGACCGGCCGGCTGCCACTGCTGTTCGAGCGCCTGCTCGATCTGAGCGCCCGTCAGGTCGAGGACGACCAGGGTGTTCGCGAACGGCTGGACGACGGCGGCTTCCTTGTAGGTGACCGGTCCGCCCGCCAGGTCGGCACGCAGGCCACCCGGGTTCATGAAGGCGATCTGGGCCCCCTGGCGCGCCTCGGTGGCGCTGCGCTGGACCTCGGCGACGAAGTTGCCGAGCGTGGACTCGCCACCGCGGTTCTCGCTGCCGTTCGTCTGCACCGCGCGGCGCATGTCGACGTCGGTCGTCCCGAGCTCGACGGCACCGAGTTCGTCGGCCTTGGTGACCGCTGCGCTGACGGTGGCGGCGACCCCGGCGTCCGGCGCGAACGCACCCGTGGTACCGGAGATCAGCGGGATGTTGTCGCCCGTCGCGGTCACGGCGCCGTCAGCGGCGACCGTGAGCTGCAGGTGTCCGAGGTTGAAGCCGTACGACCCGGTCTGGATCACCGGACGCGGCACCGTGCCACCGGTCGGGACGACGTTGTGCACGTAGGTCTGGTGGGTGTGTCCGGACAGGATCGCGGACACGTCCGGGGTCACGCCACGCACGGCCTTGGCGAAGGCACTGTCGCCGGACAGGTCGCTGACCGCGCTGGTCTCGGCGCCGTCGTGCACGATGAGCACGAGCGCGTCGGCCTCGCCGTTGTCCGGGTTGCCGTCCTTGAGCTGCGCGGCGACGGCGTTCACGGACGAGGTGATGTCGGCCATCCGCAGCGTCGAGATGCCGTCGGGGCTGACGAGTCCGGTCAGGTCGACGGTCGCGCCGATGAAGCCGACCTGCTTGCCGCTGATCTCCTTGACCGAGTACGGCTTGAACGCGGGCTGGCCCGTCGTGGTGTCGATGATGTTCGCGGAGATGTAGTCCCACTTCGCGTTCCGGGCACCGTCGGGCCCGATGACGCGGTCCTGCAGGTCGGAGCGCCCGCCGTCGAGCTCGTGGTTGCCGATCGCGCTGACGGACAGGTCCATCGCGTTGAGCACGTCGATCGTCGGCTGGTCCTTCTGGATGAAGGACTCGAACGTCGAGGCGCCGATGTTGTCGCCCGCGCTCACGAATGCCGATCTGGTGGGGTCGTCCCCGCGGAGCTGCTTGAGCGCCCCCGCGAGCACGGCGGCGCCCGCGGCGTCACCGGCACGCGCGGTCGGCGTGCTGATGGACTGCGCGATGCGTCCGTGGAAGTCGTTGACGTCGTAGATGTCGATCGTCGTGTCGCCCTCGGCCGCGGTGGCGGCGGAGGGGACGGACAGGGCGACGAGGACGCCGGCGGTGGCCAGGGCGGCTCCGGCTGCGATGCCGCGCCGTCGGGAGGTCGGTTTCGTGTTCATCGTCACCGAACCTAGGAGGACCCACAGACAACCCGCCAGGGTCCGGCCGCACACGTCACGAGTTGTTCACATGACGGACGGGAGGCGCGGTGCAAGTGACCGGACCCGGTCACCTGCACCGGGCCTCCAGTCCGTCTCCAGCGAGCGGTCAGGCGATCGCACCCCACCTGCCGTCGGCGGCGCTGGCGACCACGGCGTCGATGACCCGGGCGGACCGTGCGCCGTCGGCGAAGGTCGGCAACCCGTCGGGCGCGACCCCGGTGCGGACCGCGGTGTAGGTGTCGACGACGAAGGCGGCGAACGCGTCGAGGTACCCCTGCGGGTGCCCGGCCGGCACGATCGCCAGGCGCCGCTGGTCGGGGGAGCCCTGTGCCGGGTCCCGCACGACGATCTGCGCGCCGGTGTCGTTGCCGAACCACGCGGACTCGGGCTGCTCCTGGTCGAAGGCGGCGGACCCCCGGGTGCCGTCGACCTCGAACCAGAGCCGGTTCTTGCGACCGGCGGCGACCTGCGAGATGACGACGTTGCCGATCCGGCCCTGCTCGGTGCGGAACGTCGCGACGGCGGTGTCCTCGGTCGTGACCTCGGCACGGGTGTCGGCGTCGGCGATCGGGTCCGGGTCGGGCGACCCGGAGAACGACGGACCCGACGCCGCCGGCCGGGTCGGGTAGACGATGTCGGTCGCGGCGCTGACGGACCGGAAGGGCTCGCCGATGACGAACTCGACCAGGTCGCACCAGTGCGAGCCGATGTCGGCGAAGGCCCGCGACAGGCCGCCGGAGCCGGCGTCGACCCGCCATGACGACGAGTCCTCGTCGAGCATCCAGTCCTGCAGGTAGTGGCCGTGGACGGCGAGCAGCCGCCCCAGGTCCCCGTCGGCGATGCGCGTCCGGACCTCGCGCACCATCGGGTGGAAGCGGTAGACGAACGGCACGGTGGCGACGACCCCGGCCTCGGCGGCGGCGCGTTCGAGCTCGCCGGCCTGCTCGCTCGAGACCGCGAGGGGCTTCTCGCACACGACGTTGATGCCCGCGCGGATCACGGCGAGTGCCTGGGGATGGTGCTGGTCGTTCGGCGTGCAGACGTGCACCACGTCGGGGGCGTCGGCGATCACCTCGTCGAGCGAGGCGTAGCCGCGGGGCAGGTCCAGCTGTGCGGCGACCTGGGCGGACCGCTCGGCGGTGCGGCCGAGGATGCCGAGCACGTCGGCCCCCGCGGCCCTGGCGGCGCGCACGTGCACGGCGGCGATCATGCCCGTGCCGACCACGACGACGCGCAGTCGTCGTCCGGTGTCCTCGCTCGTCATGGGTGCTCCCTCGCGCCGTGCGTCGTCCTCCACAGTATTGGAACCGGCCGTCCGTGCACCGGAACCGGTGGGTACGGTCTGGGGCATGGCGAGCCTCCAGACCACACTGCTCATCCTCGGCGCCAGCGGCGACCTCTCCAAGCGCCTGCTGCTGCCCGGCCTGGCGACCCTGTTGGAGGTGAAACAGGGCTGGGACGTCCAGCTCGTCGGCGCCGGGGTCGAGGACATCGCGCCCGACGACTGGAAGCAGCTCGTGCACGACGCGTTCCAGGACGCACAGGCGTCCATCAACGAGGAGGACGAGGGGGCCTCCGGCCACGGGCCGCTCCCGGGTCGGCTGCAGGACGTCGTCGACGCCTCGACCTACCGCAAGGCCGACGTCACCGACGCGGACGACCTGAAGGTGTTGCTCGGCGACTGCCACCACGACCCGGCCGTGTACTTCGCGCTGCCGCCGGCCGTCACCGAGAAGAGCTGCGCCGTGCTCAAGGACCTCGACCTGCCCACGGGGACCCGCCTGGCGCTCGAGAAGCCCTTCGGCACCGACGCCGCCAGTGCCGAGCACCTCAACGACCTGCTGCACTCGTTCCTGCCCGAGGAGCGCATCCACCGCGTCGACCACTTCCTCGGCCGTTCCACCGTCCTCAACCTGCTCGGCCTGCGCTTCGCGAACCGCATCGTCGAGCCGCTGCTGTCGAGTGCGCACGTCGAACGCGTGGACATCGTCTACGACGAGACCCTCGGGCTCGAGGGCCGTGCGCGCTACTACGACAAGGCCGGCGCCCTGGTCGACATGATCCAGAGCCACCTGCTGCAGGTCATGGCCGTCGTGGCGATGGAAGCCCCCGCCTCGATCGACGCGGACGACCTCCGCACGCAGAAGGAACTCGTGCTGCGGGCGGTCCGACCGTGGGGCGGGGACCCGCTCACCGCCGGGCGCCGTGCCCGGTACACGGCCGGCACGGTGGGGGACCGCTCGATGCCGTCCTACGTCGACGAAGACGGCGTCGACCCGTCGATCGGCACCGAGACGCTCGCGCAGATCCGGCTCGAGATCGCGAACTGGCGCTGGGCCGGGGTGCCCTTCACACTCCGCTCCGGCAAGGCGCTCGGCGAGCAGCGGCGCGAGATCGTCATCACGTTCAAGGACTCCCCGCACGTGCCGGACGGGCTGAGCGGCGTGCAGCGCCCCGACCGGCTCCGGATCTGGATCGCCCCGGACAAGATGGACCTCGAGCTCAACGTCAACGGCCCGGGCGACCCGTACACGATCGACCACACCGTGCTCGAGACGACCTTCAACCCCGGGCGGCTCAGCGCGTACGGCGAGGTCCTGGCCGGCGTGCTCGAGGGGGACGCGACGCTCTCGGTGCGCGGGGACAGCGCCGTGCAGGGCTGGAAGGTCGTCGAGCCCTTCCTGTCCGCGTGGAAGGCCGGCACCGTGGACCTCGACGACTACGCCGCCGGCTCCGAGGGACCCGACGGGTGGGACAACATCGACTGCTGAACGCCTCCGTCCCCCGGGCGAGCCGTCGCTCGGGTCGGCGGGCGTAGCGTCCGGGGCATGACCACGATCGACGACGTCCTGCAGACCGTCCCCGAGCCCGCCGGGGCCGACATCCGTGTCGAGCCCGTCCGCTACGACCACGAGGGCACGGCGCTCCTCGGGGTCCTGGCGAAGGACGCTGCCGTCTCGGGCCCGCGCCCCGCCGTGCTCGTCATCCACGACTGGCACGGGGTGAACGAGCACGTCGAGGCCCGCGTCACGATGCTCGCGCGCCTGGGCTACGTGGCCTTCGGCGCCGACGTCTACGGCGAGGGCGTCCGTCCCGGCGACGACACCGCCGCCCAGGTCGCTGGCTCGTACTACCAGGACCTGCCCCTCATGCGGGCGCGCGTGGAGGCGGGTCTCGACCGGCTGCGCGCCGACCCCGACGTCGACCACTCGCGCATCGTCGTGATGGGCTACTGCTTCGGTGGCTCCGCGGCGCTGGAACTGGCCCGGACCGGGGCCGACCTGGCCGGCGCCGTCTCCTTCCACGGCGGGCTCATCGCTCACGACCCGTCCGATGCCCAGGCCATCCGGGCGAAGCTGCTCGTGCTGACCGGCGCGGTCGACCCTGTCGTGCCGGACGAGGCGGTCCAGGCATGGGAGGACGAGATGCGCGCGGTGCCGGAACTCGACTGGCAGCTCGTGTCCTACAGCGGCGCGATGCACGCGTTCGCCGTGCCCGGCACCGACGCCCCGGACCACGGTGCGCAGTACCAGGAGCGGGCGGACCGTCGGTCGTGGCAGGCGCTCCAGGTGTTCCTCGCCGAGGTGTTCGGCGAGGAGCTCGCCACCGTCTGACCCGACGACACGCCGACCCCGGCCCGTGGCGCTGCTCGATTGGCGCTGCGGGCCGCACCTGTTGTAGAGTCTTCCACGGCCGCTTCGGTGGCCACGCGCTCGTAGCTCAATGGATAGAGCATCTGACTACGGATCAGAAGGTTGGGGGTTCGAGTCCCTTCGAGCGCACAGACACAGAACACAACGACGAAGGCCCTGGCGGATCACGCCGGGGCCTTCGTCGTTTCCCGGTCGTTCCGCATCCTCGGAGGCGCCGGCCGTGCAGGCCGGCCGCAGACAGACGGGAGGCCCGTGGCGGATCCGCCACGGGCCTCCCGTCCGACCTGGGTCGGGTACTACGCCATCGCGCGCACCTCGGCCAGCGTCGGGTAGTCCGTGTAGCCCTCGGCGGTCGTGCCGTAGAACAGCTCCGGGCGGGGCTCGTTGAGCTCCGTGTCGCGCTCCCAGCGGTGCGCGAGGTCCGGGTTCGCGATCGCCAGGCGACCCACGGCGACGGCGTCGGCCTGGTCCGCGTCCAGGAGGGCGACGGCCTCGTCACGGGTGGTCAGCGACGAGAAGCCGGAGTTCACGATGAACGGGGCACCCGCGGTGCGACGGACGTGCTGCACGAGGTCGCCCGTCGGCTCGGCGTGCAGGACGTCGACGAAGGCGATCCCGAGCGGCGCGATGCCCTCGGCGATGGCGGTGTAGGTCGCGCGGACGTCCGCTGCGTCGTCCTCGATGACGCCCTGGATGCCGTGCTCGGGCGACAGGCGGATGCCCGTGCGGTCGGCGCCGACGGCCTCGGCGACGGCCGTGACGACCTCGATCGCGAAGCGCGCGCGGTTCTCTGGGGAGCCGCCGTACTGGTCGGTGCGGGTGTTCGACACCGGGGACATGAACTCGTGGACCAGGTAGCCGTTCGCGCCGTGGACCTCGACGCCGTCGATGCCGGCGGCGATGGCGTTACGCGCGGCCTGGGCGAAGCCCTGCACGGCCTGCGCGACCTCGTCGGTGGTCAGCCCGTGGGGGACCGGCATGTCCGCCTTCGAGCCGTCCGCCAGGTGGGTCTGTCCCGGTGCGGCGATCGCGGACGGGCCGACGATGCGCGGGGTGGCGGAGATCGACGGGTGCGAGACGCGGCCGCCGTGCATGAGCTGCATCACGATCGTGCCGCCCTCGGCGTGCACGGCGTCGGCGACGCGGCGCCAGCCGGCGATCTGCTCGTCGGTCTCGATGCCGGGCTGCCCGGGGTAGGAGCGGCCTTCCTGCACGGGCCAGGTGCCCTCGGTGATGATCATCCCGAGGCCCGCACGCTGGCGGTAGTGCTCGACGAGCAGGTCGTTCGGGATGCCGTGCTCACCGGCGCGGGTACGCGTGAGCGGGGCCATGACGATGCGGTTCGACAGCTGCAGGGCGCCGAAGGAGGTGGGTTCGAAGAGCTTCACGCGGGGTGCAACGCCGTGTTGCGGAGGGCAATTCCCGCGTTCGGGAACCGGACGGTCAGTCGCGCGGGCACACCAGCGTCGAGGACCGGACCTGGCCCTCGGGGCGGATCACCTGGTGCCGCGAGAGTTCCTTGTGGCAGATCGGGCAGGCGCGGTCGACCGTGCGGTCGTCGATGCCCTCGGCGTGCCCGGCGCCGATCTGCGACGGCCCCATCTTCTCGATCAGCGTCGTGTTCCAGCGGGCGTACCAGTCGGAGAAGCGGCCCATCGTCCTGCCTTTCGTTCGTGCACTCATCATTATTGCACGAACGAAGGCGCGGTGCGGGAATCACGCGGTGTCGACGACCGCGAGCAGTTCGCTGAGCTCGTCCTTGAGGGCCTCGAGCCGCGCCAGTGGCCACCCCAACCGCTCGGCGATCGTCACGGGCACCGTCCGGGCACGCTCGCGCAGGGCTCGCCCGGCCGTCGTCAGCGTCACCGCGAGTTGCCGTTCGTCCGTGGTGCTGCGGGTGCGTCGGACGTAGCCGGAGGCCTCGAGGCGCTTCAGCAGTGGGCTCAGGGTGGCGGACTCCAGGCGCAGCTCGGCGGCGATCTCCCGCACCGATCGTGGGTCGTGCTCCCACAGCGCGAGCATCACGAGGTACTGCGGGTGCGTCAGGCCCATCGGTTCGAGCAGGTCGCGGTACAGCCCGATGACGCTCCGGCTCGTCGCGGCCAGGGCGAAGCAGAGCTGCCGGTCGAGGGCGAGTGGGTCGAGGTCGGTCGTGGCCATGGGGCCAGCGTACCGTTCGTGCACGAACCGTCGCCCTGGTCCCGAACCGCCTGGAGGCCCGGTGCCGGTCTCGTGGACCGGCACCGGGCCTCCAGGCGGGTGCGGTGGTGCGCTCGCGACAGATCCGACGTCGTACGACATCGGATGTGTCGCGGTGCCGGCATGTGGGGCGGCCCCGCCGGCCGGAACGACAAGACCGCTGTCGTACGACAGCGGTCTTGTCGTTCCGCGCGGCGAGCGGGGTCGCGCCCCCGCGCTACGCGCGGTGGGCGGGTGCGTGCCCCGAGCCGTGCGTGGGGGCGTCCGGCGCGACGGGCAGCGCGTGGCTCCCCGTGTGCGTCTCCTCGCGCGGCATCGCGTGACCGCCGTCCGACGGGTGCGCGCGCTCGAGCTTGGCGCCCTCGACGTCGACGTCCGGCACGATCCGGTCGAGCCACTTCGGGAACCACCACGCGCTCTCGCCGAGCAGGTGCATCGCGGACGGGATGAGCAGCATCCGCACCACGAACGCGTCGACGAGCACGCCGAACGCCAGCCCGAAGCCGATCGGCTGGATGGTCGAGGAGTCCGAGAAGATGAAGCCCGCGAACACCGAGATCATGATGATCGCCGCTGCCGTGACCACCGCGCGCCCGGCGTGCAGGCCGCGCTGGACGGCGACCTTCGCGCTGGCGCCGTGGGCGTAGGCCTCGCGCATGCCCGACACCAGGAACAGCTGGTAGTCCATCGCCAGCCCGAACAGGATCCCGATCTCGATGATCGGCAGGAAGCTCAGGATCGGCGCGGGGTCGTGCACGTTGAACACGCTGCCGAACCAGCCCCACTGGTAGATCGCCGTCAGGCCGCCGAAGGTCGCCAGCACCGACAGGATGAATCCCGCGGTCGCCGTGATCGGCACCAGGAACGACCGGAACACGATGATCAGGATGATGAGCGACAGCCCGACGACGACCGCCAGGTAGAGCGGCAGCACGTTCGCCAGCTTCTCCGAGACGTCGATGTTGGCCGATGCGTTGCCGGCGACGCCGAGCGTGGCCTTCCCGCCGTCGACGGACACGTCCTGGGCGCGGAGGTCCTTGACCAGCTCCTCGGTCGAGACGCTGTCCGGGCCGCCACTCGGCTTCACCTGGAACGCGACGATGTCGCGCGACCCCGACGTCCCGATCGGCAGGACCGCGTCGACGTCGGCGTTCTTCGCGATCGCCTCGCCGACCGTCACCTCGGTGGCCGTGACGTCGGCCTTGCTGACGGCGCCGGGCAGTGTCGCGACGACGAGCAGCGGGCCGTTCTGACCGGCTCCGAAGTCACGGTCGAGCGCCTTGTACGCCTTGTACTGGCTGGAATCGACGTTCTCGGACGCACCGGTCGGCAGTCCCAGGCGCATCTGCGTGGCGGGGAGCGCGATCGTGCCGAGCACGACGATGCCCGCGACCAGCGTGAGGACCGCGCGCCAGGTCGACATCGGCGTGTTCGGGACGCGGATCGAGCCGGTGTCGCCGATGCGGGCGCGCTCCTTCTTGCGCAGGATCCGCATGCCGAGCACCGACAGCAGCGCCGGGGTGAACGACGTGGCGATGCAGATCGCGAAGAAGACCGCCACCGCACCGACCGTGCCCATCAGGCCCAGGAACGGGACGCCCGTGATGTTGAGCGCGAGCAGGGCGACCATGACGGTGGCGCCGGCGAAGACGACGGCGTTGCCCGACGTTCCGTTCGCCAGGCCGATCGACTCGTGCACCGGCATGCCGGCCTTCAGCTGCGTCCGGTGCCGGTTCAGGATGAACAGCGAGTAGTCGATGCCGACCGCCAGGCCGAGCATCACCCCGAGCACCGGCGTGACCGAGATGAACTCGACCAGGCTCGAGAAGGACAGCGCCGCGAGCGAGGCGATGCCGACGCCGAGCACGGCCGAGGCGAGCGGGATCGCAGCACCGATGACCGTCCGGAGCATCAGGAACAACACGATCGCCGCGACGATCAGACCGATGACCTCGCCGGGCCCGACGATCGAGGGGACGCCCTGCGCGATGTCGTTCGACACGTACACGTCGACGCCGTCGATCCCCGCGTCGTCGGCCTTGTCCGAGATCGCGGTCTTCGTGGTCGGCGAGACCTCGTTCGTCGACTTCGTGAACTGGATCGTGCCGATGGCGCTGTTGTCGTCCTTCGAGACGAACCGGATGTCCTTCGACAGGTCGAGCAGCTTCGTGCCCTGCGTCAGTTCGGACTCGCTGCTGTCGAGCTTCTTCGTGTTCGCGTCGATCGTGGCCTGCGCCTCGGTGAGCTGCTGCTCACCCGCGGTGATCTGCGCCTGCTGGGCGTCGATCTGCGCCTGGGCCTGGGTGAGTTGCGCCTGCGCGGCCTGTGCAGCCGCGCCGGAGGACGCCGCGCCGGAGGCGGACGCACCCGCCGACGCCTGCTGCTTCTGTGCGTCGAGCTGCGCCTGGGCGGCCGCGATCTTCGCCTTGCCGTCCTCGAGCTGCTGCTTCTGCGCGTCGAGCTGCTGCTGACCCGACTGGATCTGCGCGCGGCCGTCGGTGATCTGCTGCTGGCCGTCGACGAGCTTCTGTCGCTGCTCGTCGAGCTGCTGCTGGGTCGAGAACCCGTTCACCGCACCCTTGACGTCGGGCAGCTTCTCGACGTCCTTCAGGAAGTCGGCGACGCCGGTCTTCTGGGCGTCCGAGAAGGCCTTGCCGTCCTTCGTCGTGAACACGATCGAGCCCGAGCCGCCGTTCGCGCTCGGGAACTTCTCGGCGAGCAGGTCCTGCACCTGGCTGGTCTTCGTGCCGGGGATGGTGATCGACGAGGAGATGCTCCCGCCGAACAGGGCGTACGTGCCGCCCGCGATCCCCATGATCACGATCCAGGCGATGATCACGAGCCAGTGCCGCCGTGCGGAGAATCGTCCGAGGCGGTAGAGCAGACCGGCCATGCGGTGCCCCGTTCCTTTCGTAGAGGGTGGTGCGGTGAGGGCGGGGCACGGCGGCGGACCCCTGGGAGGTGTGGAGGTCAGGCGGCCATGTAGCCGCTGCGGACGCTGTGCACGAGTCGTGCGAGCAGGGCGTCCCAGGCATCGAGGGCGGGTTGGTCGGTCCGCGGGCCCGTCGTGCGGAGCCAGTGTTCGGCTATCACGACGATGCCGCTCATCAGCGACTCGACGAGCAGCGCGGTGTCGAGCTCGTCGGCGCCCGGGTGGCGTCGGACCACCTCGGCGCGCAGCCGGTCTGTGACCCTGGTGAAGGCCGTCTGGGTGAGCACGGCCGCCTTCTGGTTCTCGCGCTCGGGTTCGCCGAGGATCCGGTACATGCTGGCGATGGCCGGCGCGAGGTCGGCCCCACGCGCGGCGGACTCCAGCTCGTCGAACATCGCCGCACGGCTGCCGTCGCCGACCGGAGTGGCGGCGACGTCGGTCAGGAAGCGGTCGATGATCACCGAGAGCTCCTGCTCGCACACGGCCAGCAGGACCTCGTCGAGCGAGGAGAAGTGGTTGAAGACCGTCCGCCGGGCGATGTCCGCGCGAGCGGCGAGGTCGTCGACGCTGAAGTCGCGGCCACCGCGTTCCTGGATCAGGTCGCGCGCGGCCTGCAGGATCGCGGCACGGTGCTTCGCCTTGAGGGCGGCACGACGGTCGATCGACAGGGTCACGACGTAGACACTAAGTGCATCGATGCACTCGGTGCAACGAACCGGGGTGGACGCTCAGGCTTGTCCCCCGGTGGTTGACTGACAGCAGACCACGCCCGTACGAAGGAGTACCGATGTCCGTCCGCCTGTCCCCGGAGACCCTCGACGCGATCGCCGCCAGCGGGGTCGCCGTCCCGACCTACGACCGGGCGGGCATCACGGCCGGAATCGTGCACTTCGGGGTCGGCGGCTTCCACCGGGCGCACCAGGCGATGGTCGTCGACCGGCTCCTGCAGCAGGGTGCGGCGCGGGAGTACGGCATCTGCGGTGTCGGCGTCCTCGAGCAGGACCGGCGCATGGCCGAGACGATGCGCGAGCAGGGCGGGCTGTACACGCTCGTGCTCAAGCACGCCGACGGCACCCGCGAACCTCGGGTCATCGGCAGCATCGTCGACTACCTGCTCGCGGTGGACGACCCGGACGCCGTCGTCGAGAAGATGGCGAACCCGGAGACGAAGATCGTCAGCCTCACCATCACCGAGGGCGGCTACAACTTCGACCACGTCACGGGGAAGTTCGTCGAAGACGACCCGGGGGTGGTCGCCGACCTGGCCGGGGAAGCGCCGCCGCACACCGTCTTCGGGCTCGTCGTCGAGGCCCTGCGCCGGCGACGGGACCGCGGCGTCGAGCCCTTCACGGTGATGTCGTGCGACAACATCCAGGGCAACGGGCACGTCGCCCGCGCGATGTTCACCGCCTACGCCCGGCTGCAGGACCCGTCGTTCGCGGACTGGATGGACGAGCACGTGCACTTCCCGAACTCGATGGTCGACCGGATCACGCCCGTGACGACCGACGAGGACCGCGCGATGGTCCGCGACGACCTGGGCATCGAGGACGCCTGGCCCGTCGTCGCAGAGCCGTTCTTCCAGTGGGTGCTCGAGGACGACCACCCCGCCGGTCGCCCGCCGTACGAGGACGCCGACGTGCAGCTCGTCGAGGACGTCGAGCCGTACGAGCTCATGAAGCTCCGGCTCCTGAACGCCAGCCACCAGGGCCTGTGTTACTTCGGGTACCTGTCCGGGTACCGCTACGCGCACGAGGCCACGCAGGACCCGGCCATCGCGACGTTCCTGCGCCGCTACATGGACGAGGAGGCCACGCCGACGCTGCACCCCGTCCCCGGCATCGACCTCGAGGACTACAAGGCCACACTCATCGAGCGCTTCCAGAACCCCGAGGTCCGCGACACCCTGGCCCGGCTCTGCGCCGAGTCGAGCGACCGCATCCCGAAGTGGCTGCTGCCCGTCGTCCGTGCGAACCTCGCGTCGGGCGGGCCGGTGACGCTGTCGGCCGGCATCGTCGCGTCGTGGGCGCGGTACGACGAGGGCACGGACGAGTCCGGCGAGCCGATCACGATCGTCGACCGCCTCGCCGAGTCCCTCCACCGCATCGCGCTGACCCAGCGCGACGACCGGCTCGCCTTCATCGCGAACCGGCAGGTGTTCGGCGACCTGGTCGACGACGAGCGGTTCGTCGCCGCGTACCGCGACGCGCTCGACGGGCTGATCGACGACGGCGCGCACGCGACGGTGGAACGCCTGTCGCGTTCGTAGTGCGCGCGTCGCACCCCGCTGCCGACATCGCACCCCGTCGGGACGGGGTGCGATGTCCGTGACGGGGTGCGACGCCGGACGGGAGGCTCGTGGGGACCCCGCCCCGCGCCTCCCGTCACCGCAGCAGCGCGAGCACCTGCGCCGCCAGCGCCCGCTGGGTCGGGTCGGCGCGGACCGCAGCCTCGGCGAGGGCGGCGATCCGCTCGGCGGCGGTGCCGACCGGCGCGGTCGCGCCGACCCGTGCGGCACCACGCGCGAGCAGTCCGTCGACGTCGCCGTGTCCGCGCCGGACCGCCTTGACCGCAGCGACCGCGTTCATGAGCGCGCTCTCCGCCGTCGACCAGGGGCGGACCCATGTCGGGTCGGAGCCGAAGGTGCCCGACACCTCGAGGTCGACCCGTTCGAACAGCGTCCACCCGGCGAAGCGGACGAAGACGAGTCGGCGATCCGTGTCGTCGGGGTCGAGCCGGAGGGACTCCACCGGTCCCACCGTCCGGAGCGCGTCGGGCAGTGCGGCCAGGGCCTCGTCACCGCGGGACCCGACCTCCCATGCCAGGTCGACGTCGCTGTACACGTCGTCGGTGCCGTCCGCACGGGATCCGCGGAGCGCGGCGGTACTGCCGGGGACGACCGTCGTCAGGGCCGTGACCAGCGTGTCGATCCGCTCGGCGAGGGACGAGGCGCGCATGCCGCGAGGCTAGCCGCCTGTCAGCCGGGCGGGGCAGGCTGCAGGACATGCGTGCATCGACCAGGTCCTCCGCGCTCGTGCTGTCCGTCGTCGCCGCGATCGCGCTGACCGGGTGCAGCGGCGCTGCGGCTCCGTCCGCCACACCGACCGCGACGTCGTCGACGGCTGCCGGCACAGCGCCCGCCGCGGCCCGCACGGACCGGGCGTTCCGCGCGCTCGAGGCGCAGCACGACGCCCGGCTCGGGGTCGTCGCGATCGACACCGGCTCGGGACACCGCGTGCAGTACCGGCCGGGTGAGCGGTTCCCGTTCGCCTCCACGAACAAGACCTTCATCGCAGCGGCGGTCCTGGCAGCGTCCTCGGATGCCGACCTCGACACCGTCGTGCACTACGGCCGGGGCGACCTGCTGTCGTACGCGCCGGTCACGACGCGGTTCGTCGACTCCGGGATGACGGTCGGAGAGCTCATCGACGCGGCGATGCGGTTCAGCGACAACACCGCGGCGAACCTGCTCGTCGCCCGGGTCGGTGGTCCGGCGGCCGTCGAGCAGTGGCTGCGCGGGACCGGCGACCGGGTGACGAACGTCGACCGCACCGAACCCGACCTGAACCAGGCGACACCGGGCGACGAGCGCGACACCACGACGCCGGCGCAGTTCGCCGCGGACGTGCGATCGGTGCTGCTCGGGACGACGCTCGAGGCCACCGACCGGACGTTCCTGCGGGACACGATGCTCGACAACACCACGGGTGCGGGGACGATCCGCGCCGGGGTGGACGCGGCGTGGCCGGTCGCCGACAAGACCGGCACGGGGGAGTACGGCGTCCGGAACGACATCGGCGTGGTGTACCCGGCGGGCGGTGCCCCGATCGTGGTCGTCGTGATGACGGCGACCGACCGTGCCGACGCCCAGGCCGACGACGCGCTCGTGGCCGCCGCGTCGGGGACGGCGGTCGCGGCGCTGCGGTGACGCGGGCTCCTGCGGTCGTCTGGAGCCCTGCGGCGTACGCTCCGCGGCATGGCTGACTTCACCGAGGCGCAGGCCGCCGTCGTGCGGATCGAACGAGCGGAACCCGGGCGTTGGGACCTGTCGGTCATCAGTGACAGCGGGGTGCCGATGGGGCACGGGGTGTACCTGTTCGAGGCCGATCGCGACGACGAGCAGGACGAGGTCGCCGGCGCTGCCGAGTTCGTCGCGGAGTACGGCTTCCGGTTCGAGCCCGACGCCGTCGTGGCCGACGGCCCGGACGCCTTCTGGGCGCCGATGCTGCCGAAGGACTGACCACCCCCGGCCCGCTCCGTGACGGACGGGAGGCACGGTGCCAGCTGGCACCGTGCCTCCTGTGTGCGCGCGCTCCGCATGGTGCGACGCGCCAGCGGCGCGCGGCGCCAGCGCCGACCGAGCCTGCGAGGTCGGTTGCGTGTGCCGGCTAGGACAGCTTCTTGCTGTCCTGCAGCCACCCGGCGAGCTCGGTCATGTACTGGGCCTGCGAGGCGTAGTCGAGCGCCGGGAAGGTCCAGCTGTGGACCTGGCCGGCCGCCAACGCGGCGTTGTCCGCGAAGGTCGGCTGCTTCTCGAGGTCAGCGACCTGGTAGCCCTGCTGCGACAGCAGCAGCACGTCGCCGCTGATCTGACCCGCGTTCTCCCAGCTGTAGATGCCCCAGTAGAAGCCCTCCGGCTTCGGGGTGACGAGGTCGACGCCGAAGTCGCTGTACATCTGCAGCGTGGGCTCGTCCGACGGGCGCGTGACGTAGGCGCCGTCGCCGTCCGCGTACATCGACACGACGCGCAGGTCCTGCTCCTTGGCGACGGTCTCGAGCTTCGTCTTCGCGGTGTCGAAGCGCTTCTCGGCCGCGTCGACCTTCGACTGCTCCGCCCCGAGCGACTCGGCCAGCCCGGTGACGTCGTTGATGACGTCGAGGCCCTTGCCGCCCCACTTCACCTGCACGACCGGAGCGATCGCGGCGACCTGTCGCTGCTGCTCCGCGTCCTTGAAGCCGTACGCCGGCGCCTTCGGGTCGAGCGTGCCCTTCGCGTCGGTCGGGTAGACCGACGTGACGACCAGGTCGGGCCGCAGCGCGGCGAGCTGCTCGAGGTCGATGTCCCCGTAGGACTTGCCGAGCTGCGTGATGCCCTTGGTGTCGAGGCCCTTGAACCGGGCGTCGGACGCCATGGTGAGCTGTCCGAACGTCCCGACCGGGTGCAGACCGTACTGCACGAAGGAGATCGCCAGGTCGTTCAGGACCACGACCCGCTTCGGGGTGTGGTCGACCTTGACGGTGGTGCCGGTCGCGTCCTCGTACGACCAGGCGCGGTCCGCCGCGGACGACCCACCACCGTCGGCGGACGACGCGGTCGTGCCGGTGCTCGAGCAGCCGGCGAGGAGGAGGGCCGACGCGGCCACGGCGGTCAGGAGGAGGGATCGGAGCTTCACGTTAGGAGAGCCTAACCTAAGTCGGCGGACTCCACGAGTCCCGCGTGGTCGAGGTCGTGCTCGTCGGCCTCGGGGACCACCATCGGCGCTCCGGTGACCGGGTCGGGGACCACCCGGGCGTGCAACCCGAAGGCCTGCGCCAACACCGCGGGCGTCAGGACATCGTGCGGGGGCCCGTCGGCGACGACACCGCCGTCGTGCAGGACGACGAGACGGTCCGAGTACCGCGCGGCCAGGGTCAGGTCGTGCAGGACCATGACGACCGTCGCGCCCTGGTCGCGGTTGATCCGCCGGACGAGCCGCAGCACCTCGAGCTGGTGCGCCAGGTCCAGGTAGGTCGTGGGCTCGTCGAGCAGCAGGGTGTCGGCGCGCTGCGCGAGGACGAGTGCGATCCAGGCGCGCTGCCGCTGCCCACCCGACAGGCTGGCGACGTCACGGTGGGCGACGGCGGTCAGGCCGGTCGCGGCGATCGCCTCCTCGGCCACGGCCGCGTCCTCGGCGGTCCACGGTCGTGCCCAGGACTGGTGCGGGTTCCGACCACGCATCACCAGGTCCAGCACGGTGGTGCCTGCAGGGGCGACGGGGGACTGGGGCAGGATCGCGAGCTTCCGCGCGACGGCCCGGTTCGGCTCCTTGCGGATCGGCGCGCCGTCGAGGTGCACGTCGCCGGCGATCGGCTTGAGGACGCGCCCGAAGGCCTTGAGCAGGGTCGACTTGCCGCAGCCGTTCGCGCCGAGGAACGTCGTGACGGTCCCGCGCTCGATCGACAGGTCGAGGTCGTGCAGGACAGGGTGCCGGTCGTAGCCGACGGACAGCTCGCGGGCTTCGAGCACGGCGGGGTGCGGGGTCATCGGGACATCTCCTTGCGGTGACGGACGAGCAGCCAGATCAGGTACGGGGCGCCGATCACGGTCGTGACGATGCCGACGGGCACCTGCCACGGGAAGGCCGACCGCGCGAGCAGGTCGGCACCCAGGACCAGGACCGCGCCGAGGGCCGCGGACAGCAACAGTGGCGGGCGGTTCGTGCCGGCGAGCCGGAGCGCGATCTGCGGGACGACGAACGCGACGAACCCGACCGGCCCGGCGGCGGCGACGGCCGCGGCGGTGAGCACCACGGCGAGGGCGATCACGAGCAGGCGGTGGCGCTGGATGCCGAGCCCGACGCCGACGGCGACCTCGTCCCCGAGCTGCCCGATGCCGAGCGCGGCACTCGTGGCGAGGGCGATGGGGACCGCGACCACGGTGACGATCAGCAGCGGCCAGACGCTCGACCACGAGGTGCTCGCCAGACTGCCGACGAGCCACTGCGACGCGGCGGTGGCCTGGGTGATCTGGGCCCGGACGAGCAGGTAGCTCGTCACGGCGTCGAGGGTGGCGCTCACCCCGATCCCGACCAGCACGAGCCGGTAGCTCTGCACGCCGCCCCGCCAGCCGAGCCCGTACACCGCCACGGCCGCGACCAACGCGCCGACCGTCGCCGCGACCGGGATGCCGCCGCCGAGGACGGCCGAACCGACGGCGTAGCTGCCACCGCCGAGCACGACCGCGGCGACGGCTCCGACACTGGCGCCGGAGGTCACGCCGATGATGTCGGGCGTGCCGAGGGGGTTCCGCGTGAACGTCTGGGTGAGCGCTCCAGCGACCGCGAGGGTCACCCCGACCAGGGCGCCGGTCAGGACCCGGGGCAGGCGGAGGGTGGTGACGATGAAGGCGTCCGGACCGCTGCCGAGGCCGAGCAAGGACCGCACGACCACGTCGGGGGTGATCCACGTCGAGCCGATCGCGACGCCGAGCACCACGAGCAGCAGCGCGACGACGACGGCGCCGACGCTCATGCCGAACACGCGGGGGCGCCAGGCGAGTCCGACGGGCCCGATCCGGACTCCGCGACGCTGCGGGGTCGGGGCCGTGCCGGTGGGCGCGGTCGTGCTGGTGGGCGCGGTCGTGCCGGTGGGCGCCGTCGGGTGTCCCGCCGCCGGGGTCCGTGTCGCGCTCACAGTGCCACCAGCGATCGGCGACGTGCCACGGCGACGAAGACCGGGCCTCCGATGACGGCCAGGACGATGCCCACCTCGACCTCGGCGAACCCGCCGATCAGTCGCCCGACGACGTCCGCCAGCAGCACCAGGGCAGCACCGAGCAGCGCCGACGCGGGCAGTGCCCACCGGTGCCCGGTCCCGACGAGTGCCCGAGCGACGTGCGGGACGGTGAGCCCGACGAACCCGATCGGACCGGCGGCCGCGGTCGCCCCGGCGGCCAGCAGGGTGATGCCGCCGAGCCCGACGAGCCGCGCGGCCAGCACGTTCTCGCCGAGGCCCTTCGCCAGGTCGGCGCCGAGGCCGAGGGCGTCGAGCGCGCGGACGTTGGTCACGGCGAGCACGAGGCCGACCACCAGGAACGGCCAGGTGGCGCCGAGCACGTCGAGCTGTCGCCCGGACAGCGACCCGACGACCCACAGGCGGTAGGCGTCGAGCGAGGCCTGGTCGGTGAGGACGATGAACGACGTCAGGGCGCCGAGCAGGGCGGACACGGCGGCACCGGCCAGCGCCAGGGGCACCGGGCTCGCGGTCCCGCTGCCGGCGATCGTCACGGAGAACACCACGACGCTCGCAACGACGGCACCCGCCAACGCGAACCACACCGTCACGCCGGTGTTCGTGATGCCGAACACGTACACGCCCAGCACGACGGCGAGCCCGGCACCCGCCGAGACGCCGAACAGCCCGGGGTCGGCGAGCGGGTTGCGGGTGTGGCCCTGCATGAGCAGACCGGCGACGCCCAGTGCTGCACCGACCGCTGCGCCGATGAGCGTGCGCGGGACCCGGGAGCCCCAGACGATCGCCTCGTCGGTGCCGGAGCCCGTGTGCAGGAGTCCGGCGACGACGCGGTCGAGCCCGATGTGGTTGCTGCCGAAGACCATGCTCGCGACCCCGGTCAGCCCGAGCACGACGACCATCCCGAGCACCACGGCAGCCCGTCGTCGCATCGCTCGCCGGTGCACTCCGGGAGCGCCGACCGGGGGACGCGCTGCCGCCGGACGGACGTCGACGGGAGCGGAGACTGGGGATGGCACGGAGACCATCTTAGGTTAGCCTTCCCTCATGGCGAAGACCCCGCGGCTCCTGCCCACGCACCCCCGGCTCTTCCACGCGCGGGTCCTGCGGACGGAACGGGCGACCCCGTCGATGCACCGCGTGACCATCAGCGGCGACGACCTGCACGAGTTCGAGCACCTCGGGTTCGACCACTGGTTCCGCCTGTTCATGCCGCTGCCGCACCAGGACACGTTCCGCATGCCGGAGCTCGACGGCGCGAAGTGGTGGCCGCAGTTCCTCGCCGTCCCCGAGGACGTCCGTCCGCACTGCGCGAACTACACCGTCGCCGCCTTCCGCCCAGCGACGGCGACCACCCCGGCGGAGCTCGACATCGACTTCGTCGTCCACACCGACGCCACCGGCACGCCCGAGGGCCGCGCGGCGCTCTGGGCCTGTGCTGCCCGTCCCGGCGACCAGCTCGCCCTGCTCGACCAGGGCTGCATCTTCGACTGCCCGGACGACACCAGCGAGGTGCTCGTCGTCGCCGAGGAGACCGGCCTGCCCGGGGTCGTCGGCATCGCGGCCTCGCTGCCGCGGGACACGGTCGGCCGCATCATCCAGGAGGTCCCGACCGCCGCGGACATCCGCCCGCTCGACGCCCCGGCCGGCGTCGCGGTGACCTGGATCGTCCGCACCGACCCGCACGCGACCCCCGGTGCGGCGGCGCTCGAGGAACTCCGACGCCACACGCCGTCCGACGACCGCGGGTACGCCTTCGTCGTGGGGGAGAGCACCCTGGCGACCGAGGGGCGCCGCCACCTGCACCGTGCCGGGCTGCCGAAGGCGCGGATCACCTTCAGCGGCTTCTGGAAGCAGGAGCGCACGCGCGTCCTCGCCTGACGTCGGGGCTCGGCCCGCCCGATCGCGAAAGCGACAGTTCTGCGGCGATGGTCGGAGCAGGACTGTCGCCTTCGCGAAGTTGTCGGCGGTGGCCCGACGGGAACTGTCGCTCGCGCAGGTCTGAAGCGGGCCGCGTGACGGACGGGAGGC
>NZ_MJGI01000023.1:186876-203919 GCF_001864835.1 Curtobacterium sp. MCBA15_001
GGCACCGGGCCTCCCGTCGGTCGTGTGGTGGCGTCAGCCCTTCAGGCCGGAACCGGTCACGCCCTCGACGATCTGCCGCTGGAAGATCAGGTAGAGGATGATCAGCGGCAGTGCTGCCAGCAGCGCGCCCGCCTGGATGTCGGCGTACCGCTGACCGAAGCTGCCCTGCACCGTCGCCAGACCGACCGGGATGGTCATCAGGTCGGGGTTGGACAGGACGAACAGCGGCAGCAGCAGGTTGTTCCACACCCCGACGAACGTCAGGATCGTCACTGCGGCGATCACCGGACGCGACAGCGGCAGGATCACCGACCAGTAGACCTTCCAGATGTTCGCGCCGTCGATGCGAGCCGCTTCCTCGAGCTCGCGGGGGATGCCGTCGAAGAACTGCTTGAAGATGAACACCGCGATGACGGCGGGCACCTGCGGGAAGATGACCGACCAGTAGGTGTTCAGCAGGTTGACGGAGTTGAGCTCCTGGAAGATCGGGATGATCAGGACCTGCGTCGGGATCATGATGCCCAGGATGATGAGCAGGAACGCGACGTTCCGGCCGCGGAACACGAGCCGGCTCAGCGCGAACGCCGCCATCGACGCGAACAGCACCGTCAGCAGCGCCGTGATGACGCTCGTGATGCCACTGGCGAGGTACCAGTTCCAGATGTCGCCGGCCTGGAACAGCGCGGCGTAGGAGTGCAGCGTCGGGTTCCAGTTCGACAGGATCGCGTTCGCGCCGAGTGCCGCGACGCCGTTGTCGGACAGCGACGTCTTCAGCGCGAACAGGCTCGGGATCAGCCAGATGATCGCGAACACGGTCAGGATGATCCCCGACGCGATCGTGAAGCCCCGGCCGCTGACGCCGATCTTGGCGGCGCTGGTGGGCGCGGCCGAGGAGACGCCGGAGCGGTACTTCGGGCGGTCGGTGGTGATGCTCTCGGTGGCGGTCATGTCAGGCACCGATCTCTCGCTTGGCGGCAGCGCGCTCGACGAGCTGCCGGATGACCGCGATCGCCACGATCACGATGAACAGGAGCACCGAGGCCGCGGACGCGGCACCCAGTCGGTTGTCGGTGAACCCGACACCGGTGATGAGCTGCAGCGAGACCTGGGTCGAGATGCCCGGGCCGCCGTTCGTCATCAGGTAGACCTGGTCGAAGATCTTCAGGCTCGCGATGATCTGCAGCAGGATGACCAGCGTCGTCGTGCGGCCGAGCAGCGGGAGGGTGATCGACTTGATCTGCTGCCAGTTCGACGCACCGTCGACGGCCGCTGCCTCGTAGAGCTCGCGAGGGATCTCCTGCAGGCCGGCCAGGTACAGCACGAAGTTGAACCCGAGCGTCCACCAGACGGTCGCGAGCGCGACGCCGATCATGGCCGTGTTCGGGCTGGCCAGGACGCCGGCGCCGGGGACGCCGCCGAGCAGGGACTGCACGCTCGCGAAGAGCCCGGTCTGCGGCGTGAAGATGAACACCCAGATCAGCGAGATCGTCGCCGACGGCAGGATGAACGGCAGGAAGAACGCCAGGCGGAAGAACCACTGGCCGCGGTTCATCCGGTTCGTCAGCACGGCGAAGACGAACGCCAGGATCACCAGCGGCGGGGTCGTGTACAGCGTGAACTGGAGCGTGTGCCAGAGCGAGGACCAGAAGTCCGCGCGCCCGAGCATCTCGGCGTAGTTCGCGAACCCGGCGAAGCTGCCGAGCCCGGTCCGGACCGTCGAGGTGTTGAAGAAGCTCGTGACGAGCATCCAGACCGTCGGGCCGAGCAGGAAGGCCAGGTAGAACAGGCCGAAGGGGGCAAGGAAGAGCCAGCCGCTGCGGCCCTGGCCGCGGGTGAGGCTGGTGCGGTACGTGCGGAGCTTCCGTGGGGCGGTCGCCGCGTCCGTGGGCCGGTCGAGGACAGGTGCTGTGGTCACGTCATCGTGCCTTTCGCGGGGTGTTCACGGCGTTCGAGGGGGTCGCTGGCCCGGTCACAGCGGGCTCGGCGTGTTGAGGTAGGTCGACAGCTGGGACTTGATCGCGCTCATGGCGGCCGCGGGGGACGCCGCGCCCTGCTGCACGAGCGCGAGCTGCGCGCCGACGGTGTTCTCGAACGTGGAACCCGATCCGCCGTACCAGGCGGCGTCGTCGAACACGGCGCTCGCCGCGGCGGACGCGTAGTTCGACTGCGGCGTCAGGTTCTTGTACGCGGAGCTGTCGTACGTCGGCAGGTAGGCCGGGACGTGTCCGCCCTGGGCCCAGGTGAGGCTCTGCGCGAGCATCTGCTTGATGAACAGCATCGCCGCCTTCTTCTGCTCGGGCGTGCGGTCCTTGCGGGGCAGGATGAACGTGTGCGAGTCCGCCTGGGCCGCCGGCTTGTCGAACAACTGCGGAATCGGCGCCATGCCGAACTTCAGCCCCTTGATCGACTGGGCCGTGCTGATCTCCCACTCGCCCTGCATGAAGAACCCGGCCTTGCCGGTGAACATCAGCGTCTGGGCGGTGGCGTAGTCGAGGCCCTTGTTGAGCCAGCCGTTCTTGACCCACTTCTGGGTCATCTCGGTGACCTTCGTGTACGCGTCCTCGTTCACCGTCAGCTTCGAGCCGCCGTCGCTGATGAAGGGCGTCGCCCCGTTGATCTGGTTGTACATCGTCCAGAAGAAGCGCCACGGGGTGGCGATCTCCGAGACGTTCGCCACGTTGAGCGCCGTGCCGCCCGTGACCTTCGCGACCGCGGCCAGCGCGCTCTCGAAGGCGTCGATGCCGGTGAGGTCCTTGAGCTTGCCGTCGCTGTCGATCAGGCCGGCCTTCTGGCACACGTCAACGTTGTAGAAGAGCACGAACGGGTGCGTGTCGAGCGGCACGCAGATGTTCTTGCCGTCGGTCTTCTGCGCCGTCCACGCCTTCTGGTTGAAGTCGCTGGCGCTCAGGCCGACGCCGGCCAGGTCCTCGGACGTGATCGGGTCGAGCAGGTCGCCGTCCCACAGCGGCTTCGCGCGGGTCAGGTGGGAGATCGCGACGTCCGGCGGCTTGTTGCCGACGGTGGCCAGTGTCACCTTGGAGTAGTACGGGTTGCCCCACGCGAACGTGGTGGCCTGCAGTGAGCTCGACCCGCCGTGCTGCTTGGCGTAGCCGCGCTCCATCTCCTGCATGCGGGCGCCGTCACCGCCACCGAACAGGTTCCAGAAGACCAGGGTGTCGGGGTTGAGGGCGCTGCCGGCGAGTCCGGCGGAGATCGGGCTGGAACAGGCAGCGAGCGGCAGGACCGTGGCGGCCGCGGCGCCGGCGGCGAGCAGGCTCCTGCGGGAGAAGCCCGCGCCGCGCAGCTGCGTGACGGGTGGGACGAGTCGGTTCGGCATGGCATCACTCCATCGGGATGGGCCGGGCTGGGGCACCTGGGTCAGTGCCCCGTGAGCGCTCACATTAGTGCGGGTGTCCATGGTGCGCCAGCCCTTTCGTCGTGCTGTGGATACCGGTAGCGTTACGAACAGGTGAGCGCTCACTCTTTCGTGACGGGGTGCCACCGAACCCGCTCGGGCCCTCGGGCTGCACCACACGCTGTGACACCTGCGCAGCACGATCGAAGGAGATCCATGCCCCGCACCCACCTCGTCCTCGACGCCGCCTTCACCGTGGGGCCGGTGCGCCGGCGACTGTTCGGCGGCTTCGTCGAGCACCTCGGTCGGCACGTCTACGACGGCATCCACGAGCCCGCGCACGAGAGCGCGGACGAGCACGGCTTCCGCAAGGACGTCATCGAGCTCGTCAAGGAGCTCGGCGTCACCACCATCCGCTACCCCGGCGGCAACTTCGTCTCCGGCTACAAGTGGGAGGACGGCGTCGGCCCCGTCGACCAGCGTCCGCGTCGGCTCGACCTGGCGTGGCACTCCACCGAGACGAACGAGGTGGGCCTGCACGAGTTCCAGCAGTGGCTCGACTCGGTCGGCTCCGAGATGATGCTCGCCGTCAACCTCGGCACCCGCGGCACCGAGGCCGCGATCGAACTCCTCGAGTACGCGAACATCCCCGGCGGCACCGCCCGCTCCGAGGAGCGCAAGCGCAACGGCCGCGAGGAACCGTTCGGCATCACCATGTGGTGCCTCGGCAACGAGATGGACGGCCCCTGGCAGCTCGGCCACAAGAACGCCGACGACTACGGCAAGCTCGCGGCGATGACCGCCAAGGGCATGCGGCAGATCCAGCCCGACCTCGAGCTCGTCATCTGCGGGTCGTCCGGTGCGTCGATGCCGACGTTCGGCGAGTGGGAGCGCACCGTCCTCGAGCACGCCTACGACGACGTCGACTACATCTCCGCGCACGCCTACTACGAGGAGGGCGACGACCTCGCGACCTTCCTGGCCTCCGGCGTGAACATGGACCGCTTCATCGACACGGTCACGACCGCGGCCGACCACGTGCAGGCGCACAAGAAGTCGGAGAAGCGCATCGACATCTCGTTCGACGAGTGGAACGTGTGGTCCATCTCGAAGTGGAACGAGATGCAGAAGGAGTTCACGATCGACGAGTGGCCGGTCGCACCCCGACTGCTCGAGGACGTCTACACGGTGGCGGACGCCGTCGTCGTCGGCGGCCTGCTCATCTCGCTCCTGCGCCACGCGGACCGCGTCGCCTCGGCCTCGATCGCGCAGCTCGTCAACGTGATCGGCCCGATCATGACCGAGCCCGGCGGCGAGGCCTGGCGCCAGACCACGTTCTTCCCGTTCTCGCTCACCTCGCGGCTGGCCCACGGCACGTCGCTGCAGGTCATCGCCTCGGGTGACACGGTCGACGGCGGCACGTACGGCCAGGTCCCCGTGGTCGACTCCGCCGCGACGATCCAGGACGGGAAGGCCGCGGTGTTCCTGGTGAACCGCCACCCCTCGGAGAGCACGACGGTCACCATCGACCTGTCGGGGCTGTCCGTCGAGGGCGACGTGCACGCCGAGGGCGTCTGGGACGACGACCTGCACGCGGTGAACGACCTGGCGAACACCTCGCGCGTGGGGCTCCGCACCAACGAGTCGGCTCGTCGCGAGGGCGACACCGTCACGATCGAGTTGCCGCCCGTGTCGTGGACGGCGCTGTCGATCGGCTGACGCTCAGTCAGGTAGAAGGTCCTTCCGCGCGGAGGAGGTCGAATCGCGCGTCGTCGGTCAGTTCTTCGGGCCACCTACGCGCGATTCGGCATCCCATCCCGCGAACGACGGGAAGGAACGCGCGCCGCGCCGGACGGGAGGCTCGGTGCGGCCCCGTCACGCGCCTCCTGTCCGCACGGTGCGCCGCGCGCAGCGCTACCGCGCCGGCGCCGCGGTGCTCGCGCGCACCACGAGCCGCACCGGCACCAGGTCCGTCGCCGCGGCACCGGGCGCGCCGTCGATCTGCGCCAGCAGGTTCGTGACCGCTCGCCGGCCGATCTCGTCGAACGACTGGTGCACCGTCGTCAACGGCGGCCAGAACGAGTCGGACTCGGGGGAGTCGTCGAACCCGACCACGCTGAGGGACGCCGGCACCGCACGCCCGAGCTCGTGACAAGCGCGCAGGATCCCGAGTGCGGTCTGGTCGTTGGCGGCGAAGACCGCGGTGACCTCGGGTCGCACGGCGATCGACAGCCCCGCGCGGTGGCCCGAAGCCGATCCCCAGTCGCCCTCGAACACCGGTGGCACGGTGCGCCCGGCGGTGACGAGCGTCTGCTCCCACGCCGCCCGGCGCCTCGCGGCCGAGTAGGACATCGCGGGTCCGGCGACGTGCCACACGGTCTCGTGCCCGAGGTCGAGCAGGTGCTGGGTGGCGATGCGGGCACCCTCGGCCTGGTCCGTGTCGATCGCCGGGTGGTCGGTCGTGCCGGTCGAGTCGATGACCACGACGGGGACACCGACGGGCAGGGAGACCTCGGCCGTGTCCATGACGTGCGACTCGATGATGATGACGACGCCGTCGACGGCCTGTTCGTGCAGGCGTGAGAAGGCCGAACGGACGCCCTCCTCGGTCCGGGAGGCCATCGGCAGCAGCGTGATCGTGAAGTCGGCGTCACCGGCAGCGTCGGCGATGGCCTCGAGCGTGCGCATGTTGCCGAACGACGCCAGCGTGAACATGATCACGCCGATGGTGCGGAAGCGTCCGGACCGCAACGCGCGGGCAGCCCGGTTGGGCCGGTAGCCCAGGTCCGCCATCGCCGACTGCACCCGCAGCCGGGTGTCGGGGCTGACGTTGTCGAACCCGCGAGCGACGCGGGAGACGGTCTGCATCGAGACGCCGGCGGCCTCGGCGACCTCGGCCATGGAGGCTGCTCGGCGGCTCGACACCGGTGTGGACGTCACCTGACCCCCTCTGGTCGAGTCCGATTCTGGCACGGTTTTCGATGTTGACGTTGCCATGCTATGTTCGACCCCGATGTTGACGTCAACATCGCGAAGCAGCGATGTGAGACAGACGAAGGAGTCGCATGACCACCATCGGGTCCGCCCGCGCCACCACGGCGCCAGGGCGCCAGCCGCGCACCAAGCAGCGCGGCCGCTGGACGGGCTGGCTGTTCGTCGGTCCGTTCGTCGTCGTCCTGACGGCGATGCTCATCGTGCCGATCGGCTACGCGCTCTGGCTCAGCCTGTTCCGCGACCAGCTCATCGGCGGCAACCAGTTCGTCGGGCTCGCCAACTACCTGCAGCTCGTCCAGGACGCCAAGTTCTGGACGGGCTTCGGACGGGTCACCCTGTTCCTCGTCGTCCAGGTCCCGATCATGCTCGTCGTCGCACTCATCGCCGCCCTGGCGCTCGACAGTGCACGGCTCTTCGCGTCCTCGTTCTTCCGGATCGCGATCTTCCTGCCGTACGCGGTCCCCGGTGTCGTCGCAGCCCTCATCTGGGGCTTCATCTACGGCAACCAGTTCGGCCTGACGGGCTCGATCAACAACGCCCTCGGCATCGACCTGCTGCAGCCGTTCAGCCCCGACTGGGTGCTGGCCTCCATCGGCAACATCGTCACGTGGGAGTTCGTCGGCTACAACATGCTGATCTTCTACGCCGCACTGCGCGTCGTCCCGACCGAGCTCTACGAGGCGTCCGAGATCGACGGCGCCGGGCCGCTGCGCACGGTGTGGTCGATCAAGATCCCGGCCCTGCGCGGTTCGATCGTGATCGCCACGATCTTCTCGATCATCGGCAGCTTCCAGCTGTTCAACGAGCCGAACCTGCTGAAGACCCTGGCCCCGAACGTCATCGGCAGTGCCTTCACCCCGAACATGTACGCCTACTCGCTGTCGTTCAGCGGCCAGCAGTTCAACTACTCCGCCACCGTCGCGATCGTCATGGGCGTGATCACCGCCGTGATCGCCTACGTCGTCCAGGTCCGCGGAACCCGAGCGGAGAACCGATGAGCACCATCGACACCCAGTCGCCCGCCACCGTGACCGAGGCGGTGACCACCCGCGGTCGCAGCGGGGCGGGCCGCACCCGGGCCTCCCGTCCGACCGGCCCGAAGGGACGCGGCCCGCGCGCCCGCAAGTCGCCGCTCCTGCTCGTGGTGATGATCGTCATCACCGTCTACTCGCTGCTGCCGCTCTTCTACCTGGTCGTCAACGCGACGAAGACCCAGGCCGACCTGCTGTCCAGCTTCGGTCTGTGGTTCGGCGACGGCTTCGCCCTGTTCCAGAACATCGGCGAGACGCTCACCTACGACAACGGCATCTACCTCCAGTGGCTCGGCAACACGGTGCTCTACGTCGTGGTCGGCGCCGGCGGTGCGACCCTGCTGGCCACGGTCGCCGGCTACGGGATGGCGAAGTTCGCGTTCCCCGGCCGCCGCGCCGTCTTCGCCATCGTGCTCGGCGCCATCGCGATCCCCGGCACGGCGCTCGCGGTGCCGACGTTCCTGCTCTTCTCGTCCGTCGGACTGACGAACACCCCGTGGGCGATCATCCTGCCGTCGCTCATCAGCCCGTTCGGCATGTACCTGGTGTGGACGTACGCGATCGACGCGGTCCCCACCGAGGTCATCGAAGCCGCCCGCATGGACGGCGCCGGCGAGTTCCGGATCTTCTTCACGATCGCCCTGCGCCTGCTCGCACCCGGGGTCGTCACGGTCCTGCTGTTCGCGGTCGTCGCGACCTGGAACAACTACTTCCTGCCCCTGATCATGCTCAGCGACCCGCGGCTCTACCCGCTGACGGTCGGTCTGAACCAGTGGAGCGCGCAGGCCACCGGCGTCTCCGCGCACCCGATCTACAACCTCGTCGTCACGGGATCGCTGCTCACGATCATCCCGATCGTGATCGCGTTCCTCTTCCTCCAGCGCTCCTGGCAGTCCGGCCTCGCGGCCGGGTCCGTCAAGGCGTGACCCGCACCCAGCAGCACCACGAAGCACCTGCTTCACGATGAAGTGAAAGGCAACCCCATGCACAAGCGTCTCCGGCGCGGGCTCAGCGCCCTCGCGATCGGTGTCACCGCGGCCATCGCCATGACGGCCTGCGCCTCCGGCGGCTCGTCGTCCGGTGGATCGTCCGACGACATCACCAAGGCCCTCGAGCAGGGCGGCACGATCACCTACTGGTCGTGGACACCCTCCGCCGAGGCCCAGGTCGCCGCCTTCGAGAAGGCGTACCCGAAGGTCAAGGTCAAGCTCGTCAACGCCGGTACCGGCAACGACCAGTACACCAAGCTCCAGAACACGATCAAGGCCGGGTCGGGTGCTCCCGACGTCGCGCAGATCGAGTACTTCGCCCTGCCCCAGTTCGCGCTGAGCGACTCGCTCGTCGACCTGAAGTCCTACGGCTTCGACTCGCTGAAGGGCAAGTACGGCGCCGGCACCTGGCAGTCGGTGGACCTCGACGGCAAGGTCTACGGCCTGCCCCAGGACTCCGGCCCCATGGCGATGTTCTACAACAAGAAGACGTTCGACGACGCCGGCATCACCACGCCGCCGAAGACCTGGGACGAGTACGTCGCCGACGCCGAGAAGATCCACGCGTCGAACCCGAACGCGTACATCGCTGCCGACAGCGGCGACGCGGGCTTCACCACCTCGATGATCTGGCAGGCCGGCGGTCGTCCGTTCGACGTCAGCGGGACCAGCGTCAAGGTGAACCTGCAGGACGAAGGCACCAAGAAGTGGACGTCGACCTGGAACCAGCTCGTCGAGAAGGGCCTGCTCTCGCAGACGCCCGGATGGACCGACGACTGGTACAAGCAGCTCGGCAACGGTGAGATCGCCACGATGGTCACCGGTGCGTGGATGCCCGGCGTGCTCGAGTCGAGCGTGAAGGACGGCAGCGGCAACTGGCGCGTCGCCCCGATCCCGACCTACGACGGATCCTCCGACGTCACCGCCAACAACGGTGGTTCCGCCGAGGTCGTCATGAAGCAGTCCAAGAACCCGGCGCTCGCCGCTGGTTTCCTGAAGTGGCTGAACTCCTCGCAGGACTCGATCGACGTGTTCCTGAAGTCCGGCGGGTTCCCGTCCACCAAGGCGCAGCTGACCTCGTCCACCTTCACCGCCGAGAAGCCGGAGTACTTCGGTGGCGAGGCGATCAACGAGACCCTCTCGACGGCATCCTCGAACGTCGCCGAGGGCTGGCAGTACCTGCCGTTCCAGGTCTACGCGAACAGCGTCTACGCGGACACGGTCGGTCAGGCCTACCAGAACAAGACGGACCTGAACGCCGGGCTCGAGGCCTGGCAGAAGGCCATCGTGAAGTACGGCAACGAGCAGGGCTTCAAGGTCACCACCAAGTAACACCGGTCCAGAACACACCGGGGTCGTGCGGACACTGTCCGCACGACCCCGTCGTCTGAAAGAGTCACACCATGCGCTTCGCCATCGGCGACACCGACTTCCTGCTCGACGGCGAGCCGCACCGGGTCCTGTCCGGCGCGATCCACTACTTCCGCGTCCACCCGGACCTGTGGGCCGACCGCATCCACAAGGCCCGGCTGATGGGCCTGAACACGGTCGAGACCTACGTCGCGTGGAACGCCCACGAGGCCACGCCCGGCACCTTCGACTTCACCGGCGGACTCGACCTCGGCCGGTTCCTCGACCTGGTCGCCGCTGAGGGCATGCACGCCATCGTCCGCCCCGGTCCCTACATCTGCGCCGAGTGGACCAACGGCGGGCTGCCGTACTGGCTGTTCACCGACGGCACGGTCGGGATCCGCCGCGACGAGCCGCAGTTCCTGGCAGCCGTCCAGCGCTACCTCGAGGCTCTCGCGCCGATCCTGGTGCCCCGCCAGATCGACGAGGGTGGGCCCGTCGTGCTCGTGCAGGTGGAGAACGAGTACGGCGCCTACGGCTCCGACCCCGTGTACCTGACCAAGCTCGAGGCGATGCACCGCGCGATCGGGCTGTCCGTGCCGTTCACGAGCGTCGACCAGCCGATGGGCACCATGCTCGAGGACGGTTCGCTGCCCTCGCTGCACAAGACCGGGTCGTTCGGCTCGCGTTCGGCGTCGCGGATCGAGCGGCTGCGCCAGGTCCAGCCGACCGGGCCGCTGATGTGCTCCGAGTTCTGGGACGGCTGGTTCGACAGCTGGGGCGAGCACCACCACACCACCTCTGCTGCCGACAGCGCCGCCGAGCTCGACGTCCTGCTCGCCGCCGGCGGTTCGGTGAACGTCTACATGTTCCACGGGGGCACGAACTTCGGGTTCACGAACGGCGCGAACGACAAGGGCGTCTACCGGCCGATCGCCACGTCGTACGACTACGACGCACCGCTCGACGAGGCCGGTCGCCCCACCGAGAAGTTCCACGCGTTCCGGTCGGTCATCGCCCGCTACGCGCCGGTCCCGGAACTGCCGGCCGGTCTGGAGGCCGGGGTCGCGCCCGCCTCGGAGGTCACCGTCCAGCTCGACCGGTCCACCCCGTTGCGCGCGCTGCTCCCGCAGCTCACGTCCTGGACCTCGCACGACGCGCTGCCGACGTTCGACGAACTCGGTGCCGCCTCGGGCTTCGTGGTCCACCGCACCGAGGTCGACCTGCCCGAGGGAGGCGTCCTCACCGTCGGGACCGAGGTCCGCGACCGCGTCGTCGTGAGCGTCGACGGTCACCCCGTCGGCGTCATGGAGCGGGAGCACCACGACCGCGCGATCGCCCTGCCGCCCGTCACCGGCACGCTCGAGCTGCTCGTCGAGGACCAGGGCCGGGTCGACTACGGCGTCCGCATCGGTGAGCCGAAGGGCCTGATCGGCGGTGTCGCCGTCGACGGGGTCCCGCTCGAGCGGTGGACCGCGTCCCCCCTCGCCCTCGACCCGATCGCACCAGCGGCCCTCGACGTGCTGCGGGCGACCACGGCGTCGTCCGGGTCGGCGTTGGCCGGGCCCGTCGTGGCGATGGGGACCTTCGACCTCGACCAGGTGTCCGACCGGTACCTGGCGCTCGACGGCTTCCGCAAGGGCGTCGCCTGGGTGAACGGCTTCTGCCTGGGCCGGTACTGGTCGCGTGGACCGCAGCGGACGCTGGCCGTGCCGGGTCCGGTGCTGCGAGCCGGCCAGAACGAGGTCGTCGTGTTCGAGCTGCACGCGTCGGCGTCCCGCACGGTGACGCTGCGCGGCACGCCGGACCTGGGGCACACCGAGGCCTGAGCGCTGCGGGGACGGGGTCCGCGCGCAATGCACCCCGCTACGGACGTCGCATCCCGTCTCCTCGGGGTGCGATGTCCGTCCGGGGGTGCGACTGTGGGGACGTCAGCCGCCGGGCGCGTCGAGGGCGTCGAGCTCGGCCACGGCGCGCTCGGCGTCCGCGATCCGGTCGGCCTCGGGGCGCTCCCACCACTCCGGGCCGCGTTCGCCGAGCCCGTGTTTGGCGATGCCGTTCCGGTGTCGGGCTGCAGCCAGGGCCTCCTGGTCACCGTCGCGCTTCGCCTGCTTGACGCCGTTCCGCCCGCGACCGAGGTGCGAGCGCAGACGTGCGGCCACGTCCTCGGGCAGGGCCGGGTCGGTCCGACGCCAGCGACGGCCGTCGACGACGAAGAAGTGGTCGTCCGGCTCGCTCATGTCCTCGAGTCTGCACGGCTCCGAGGGCTGTCGACTCAGCTCGGCGGCGTCGACTCCGTCACGTTCGCACCCGTGATGAAGTGCCACGCGCCGTCGGTCCGGAGCGCCGTGAAGGTGAGGACGCCGGAGCTGTCCGGAACGACGAGGGCGGGATCGGCATCGTGGTCCCGTTGCAGACGCCATCCCAGCTGGACGACGGTGACGTCGGAGTCGACCCGGCGCTCCCGCACGTCAGTGGCTTCGAGGGATGCGCCGTCGAGCCGGCTCACGAAGGCGTGCTCGTGTCCCTGCTCGATGCCTGTCCGGCCCGACATGCGGATGCCGTAGATGTTCACGAACTCCGCGTGCTCGGCGAAGAGCCCGGCGAGCGCATGCGCGTCACCGTCGTTGAACGCCGTGACGAAGTCGCGGGCGAGTTGCCCCGGGGACAGGCCGTCGACCCCGTCGCGAACGGCGGCGGGAGACGTCGGTGTACCGGACGGCGTCGCGGGCGAGCACGCCGCGAGCCCCAGCGCTGCAGCGATGACGGCCACCACCGTTGCGGAGATGGTCGTGGCCCTGTGGTTCCGGTGCATGGCAGCCTCCCTGTTGCATACGAACATGCAAGACATCACCACGTACTCCGCTGGACCACCGGCGAACACCGTCGGTGGTCACCGGTAGACAGGGTCGGATGACCTCCGACCGCGTCCGCCCCCTGCTCGACGTCCGCCGCATCTACGCCGAGGCGGCCGCGCTCGACCTGCCCCGTGGGCAAGAGATCGTGGCGCGGTGGCCGGACGCCGAGATCGTGCCGGTCGCGTCGCACTGGAACATCCCCGAGGTGCACGGCGACGAGCGCAACGTGCAGCACTGGGTGCGGATCAAGACCGAGGCGCTCGTGCTCGGCGTCAAGAAGTCGCTCGTCACCCGGCCGAACGGCCGCTCGGCGGACTTCATCGCCCCGTCCACGGCGAACGGCTGCGCGATGGCGTGCGCGTACTGCTACGTCCCGCGCCGCAAGGGCTACTCCAACCCCGTCACGGTGTTCGCGAACATCGAGCAGATCACCAAGCACGTCGCCCGGCACATCCAGAAGCAGGGACCGAAGACCGAGCCGAACCAGTGCGACGCGGAGTCGTGGGTCTACGACATCGGCGAGAACAGCGACTGCTCGGTCGACGCCGTGCTCAGCGAGAACGTCCGCGACCTGTGCGACCTGTTCCGGATGTCACCGACGGCCAAGGCGTCGTTCGCGACGAAGTGGGTCAACCGCGACCTGCTCGACTGGGACCCGATGGGACGCACGCGCATCCGCTTCTCGCTCATGCCGCACGAGACCGCCAAGGTGACCGACATCCGCACGTCGCCGATGGCGGAGCGGATCGCGGCGGTCAACGACTTCGTCGACGCGGGCTACGAGGTGCACCTGAACTTCTCGCCGGTCATCCTCACCCCGACGTGGGAAGCCGACTGGGCCGAGCTGTTGCGCCAGGTGGACGACACGCTGTCCCCGGCGGCGAAGGCGCAGCTCGCGGCCGAGGTCATCTTCCTCACGCACAACGAACCGCTGCACCAGGTGAACCTCGGCTGGCACCCGAAGGCCGAGGACCTGCTGTGGCGCCCGGACCTGCAGGAGACGAAGGTCTCGCAGAACGGTGCTGTGAACGTGCGGTACCGGGCGGGCATGAAGGGGCAGCTCGTCGAGCGCTTCCGCGAACTGGTCGCCGAGCACCTGCCGAGCTGCCGCCTCCGTTACGCCTTCTGAGGGGCGATGCTCACTTGCCGTCGAGCGCGTCCTTGGCCTTCTCGGTCTGCATGCGGCCCTCGCCCATGACCTGGTCCTTCTGACCCTGGTGCTTGAGCTCCGCGTCGTCGGTGTGCTTGCCGACGGCCTCTTCGACCTTGCCGGCGACCTTCTGCGCGGCGTCCTTGGCCTTGTCTCCGAGCGACATGGTGATTCCTTCCGGTTGCGGGTCCACCGGGGGGCCCCGGCTGGTGTGCCTCGGACTCTACGTGCGCCCCTGTACCCCGTTCCCGGCCGCGGGCCAGAGTGGGTTCGTCCACGCCGACGGCAGCACGGGACGACGGCTGCGCGCAGCGGGAACCGGACACCGGCCGGGCTCGAGCGCTACGGGACCAGGTGGTCCGAGCGGTAGCGGTCGAACAGGTCCGTGAACGCCCGCTCGGTCCGCCGGTACCCCGTGAACCCGGCCTCGCGGCTCTTGCTCATGTCGGTGACGACCTCCATCGCCCGGCCGAGGTCGGCGTCGGTGTGCCACCACGACGCCACCCGGTCGATGTCCGGCTCGACCAGTCCGTGCCGCTCGGCGATCTCCGGCCACGCGGACGCGTACGGTGCCATCTGCTCCTCGAGCGGTCGGGGAGCGTCCTGGTACCCGACGACGCGCGCCGGGTCGACACCGAGGTGGGCTGCCAGTCGTGGCCACATCCAGCGCCACCGGAAGACGTCCCCGTTGACGATGTTGAAGGGTTCGTCCGCGCCGGCGGGGGAGGTCGCCGCCCAGACCATGTGCTCGGCGAGCAGACCGGCGTCGGTCATGTCGGTCAGCCCGTTCCACTGCGCTTCGCTGCCCGGGAACACGAAGTCCAGGTCGAGCTCCTTGGCGATCGTCGCCTGGACCGCGATGGTCAGCCCCATGTTCATGGCGTTGCCGACCGCGTGCCCGATCACCGTGTGCGAGCGGTGCACCGACCAGGTGAAGCCCTGGCGGTCGGCGGCGGCCATCAGCTCGTCCTCCTGCGCGTAGTAGAAGTTCGGGGTGTCGAGGCGCGGCTCCTCCTCGTGGAAGGGCGTGTCGGGCATCTCGCCGGCGGCGTAGGCCTCGAACGGGCCGAGGTAGTGCTTCAGGCCGGTGACCAGCGCGACGTGCTCGAGCGGCGCATGGGTCAGTGCAGCGAGCAGGTCACGGACCATGCCGCCGTTCACGGCGATGTTCTCGGCCTCGGTCGCCTGTCGCTGCCACGCGGTGAAGAACACGTGCGTCGGGCGCTCGTCGGCCAGTGCGGTGCGGAGGGCCTGCGGGTCGCGGAGGTCGGCCGCGATGCCACGGACACCGTCGCGGGTGCCGGCGCGACGGGAGAGCGCGGAGACCTCCCAGCCGTCGGCCGTCAGGTGGCGGACGAGCGCGGAGCCGGTGATGCCGCTGGCTCCCACGACCAGGGCGCGACGGGTGGACTGCGGGGCGGGTACGTCAGGAGTCATCCTCGCCGACAACACCTGTCGGCCGAGGTCTGTTCCCGCACCGACGTCAGCGCGGGCGACGGATGCGGATCGGGCCCTTCGCGGTGGACGGGTCGACCACCGAACCGCCCTGGGTGATCTCGACCTCGCCCCGGGCCACCATCCGCCGGGCGGCACGGCGGGCCGGCTCCATCAGGTCGCGCCAGGTGTCGCCGCCGATCGCCCGCGCGGCGTCCGAGGGGCAGATGGTCGACGTCGCGGCACGGGCGTCGAGCAGCGCGTCGATCGTGCGCTCGAGGTGGCGGTCGGTGTCGTCGACCTTGTGCCGGCGACAGGCGTCCGAACACCACTTCGTCTCGGGTCCGGCATTCGCGGGCATCCGGCGTCCGCACGACGCGCAGGTGCGTTCGGCGTGTGCCGCGGTGCTGCGCGCGGCGTCGTCCTCGGTGCGGATCGCTCGTCCCATGACCTCATCCTCGTCCCGCGGCGGCCGGGACCGTCCAGCCGCGTCCTGGCACCATCAGACCGGTGACGTCCGACACCGCGCCCAGCCACCCCCACGAACCCGCGTGGGTGCCCCACGTCATGTGGTGGCACGTCTACCCGCTCGGCTTCGTCGGCGCCGAGGTCCGGCCCGACGTCCCGGTCGTGGACCGCCCCGTCGAGCACCGACTCGGGCGCATCGCGGACTGGCTCGACCACGTCGTCGCCCTCGGGTTGAACGGCCTGCTGCTCGGACCGGTGTTCGCGAGTTCGACCCACGGCTACGACACCGTCGACCACCTGCGCATCGACCCGCGCCTGGGCGACGACGACGACTTCGACGCTCTGGTCCGGGCAGCGCACGACCGTGGCGTGCGAGTCCTGCTCGACGGCGTGTTCAACCACGTCGGCCGCGACCACCCGGCGTTCCGGGCGCTCGAGACCGAGGGACCCGACGCCCCGACCGCGCCGCTGTTCGGCATCGACTGGTCCGGATGGAGGCCGGGCGACCCGGTGCCGGTCGGGTTGTTCGAGGGCCACGACATCCTCGTCGCCCTCGACCACGACGCCGCGGCCACCGAGGACCTGGTGGTCGAGGCGATGACGCACTGGCTCGGACGCGGGGTCGACGGCTGGCGGCTCGATGCTGCGTACGCGGTCCCGCCGGCGTTCTGGGCGCGGGTGTTGCCGCGCGTTCGCGAACGGTTCCCGGACGCCTGGTTCAGCGGGGAGGTCATCCACGGTGACGCTGCCGCGATCGTGTCCGCGTCGACGATGGACTCGACGACGCAGTACGAGCTCTGGCAGGGGATCTGGCACGGCATCGCGGACCGGAACTGCCACGAGCTCGCGCACGCGGTCGAACGGCACGACGCGCTGCTGCCGACCTTCGTCCCGACGACCTTCGCCGGCAACCACGACGTCACGCGCATCGCCAGCGCCGTGGGGGAGCGGTTCGCCGGCCACGCCGCGGCCGTGCTGTTCACGGTGGCGGGCACGCCGGTCGTCTACGCCGGTGACGAGTACGGCTGGACCGGGGTCAAGGAGGAGCGCGAGGGCGGCGACGACGCGGTGCGTCCGGAGTTCCCCGGCGAGCCGCCCGCTGCTGTGCCGCTCACACACGCGTACGAGGCGCTGATCGCCCTGCGCCGCCGTGAGCCGTGGCTGCACCGTGCCCACACCGACGTCACGCACCTGACCAACACGGCAGTGGTGCTCCGGACCGCGACGGCGGACGCCGCCGTGGTGACAGCGCTCAACCTGTCGGACGACGCCGTGGAGCTGCCCGCGGCGGACGCGACGCGGGTGGAGGCGGGCGGCGGCGACCTGCGGGACGGGACCCTGCGCCTCCCGGCTGCCGGCTGGGCCGTCCTGTCCCGCTGACCGGACCAACTCCATTGCGAAAGCGACAGATCCC
>NZ_MJGI01000023.1:204538-272647 GCF_001864835.1 Curtobacterium sp. MCBA15_001
GGGATCTGTCGCTTTCGCGGCTGGGACGCGCTGACCGCTACTTGCGCGCGGACGCTGCCCGACGCTTGTTGAACACGTCGAACGCGACGGCGGCGAGCAGCACCAGGCCCTTGATGAGCGACTGGAACTCGGTGCCGACACCGAGGATCGACATGCCGTTGTTCAGCAGACCGATGATGAGACCACCGATGATGGCGCCCGGCACCGTGCCGATGCCACCCGTGACGGCCGCGCCACCGATGAACACCGCGGCGATGGCGTCGAGCTCGAAGCCGTTGCCCGCGCCCGGGGCCGCCAGGTTGAGCTGACCGGTGAACACGACGCCGGCCAGGGCCGCGATGACGCCCATGTTGACGAACAGCAGGAAGGTGACCCGCTTCGTCTTCACGCCGGAGAGCTGTGCTGCCAGGGCGTTGCCGCCGATGGCGTACACGTGGCGACCGAAGACCGCGCTGCGCATGACCACCGAGTAGACGACCACGAGCAGGCCGAGGATGACGAGCACGATCGGCGTGCCGCTGTAGCTGGCGAGCAGCAGGGCGACGTAGATCACGAGCAGGGCACCGAAGGCCAGCTTGACGATGAACCAGACGAACGGCTCGCTCTCGAGCTGGTACTTGCGACGCGTCGCACGACCCCGCAGCGAGACGACGACCATGACCGCTGCGGCGGCGAAGCCGAGGATCATCGTCAGCGGCTCGTAGCCCGAGCTGCCGAAGGTCGGCAGGAAGCCGGAGCCGAGGGCACGGAAGCCCGTCGGGAACGGCGAGATCTGCTGGTTCTGCAGGACGATCTGCGCGGCACCGCGGAAGGCGAGCATGCCCGCCAGGGTCACGATGAAGGCCGGGATCCCGAAGTAGGCGATCCAGAAGCCCTGCCACGCGCCGACCAGGCCGCCGAGCACCAGGCACAGCACCACGGCGATCGGCCACGGGATGCCCCACTGGGTGATCATCACGCCGGCCATGGCACCGGTGAAGGCGACGATCGACCCGACGGACAGGTCGATGTGCCCGGCGATGATGACCATCACCATGCCGATCGCCAGGATCAGGATGTAGCTGTTCTGGACGATCAGGTTCGAGACGTTGATCGGGGCCAGGGTGATGCCGTTCGTCGTCACCTGGAAGAAGACGACGATGACGATCAGTGCGATGAACAGCCCGATCTGGCGGAGCTGCCCGGTGAGGTAGCTAGCTGCGGACTTGAGCGCGTTCATTGACTGGGGTCTCCCGTTCCTGGGTCATGTACTGCATGAGGACTTCGGGCGTCGCCTCGGAGCGCGGGACGTCGGCCGTGATGGTGCCCTCGGAGAGCGTGTAGATGCGGTCGCAGATGCCGAGGAGTTCCGGCAGCTCCGAGGAGATGACGATGATGCCCTTCCCCTGGTCCGCGAGCTGGTTGATGATCGTGTAGATCTCGTACTTCGCACCGACGTCGATGCCGCGGGTCGGCTCGTCGAGGATGAGCACGTCGGGGTCGGCGTACATCCACTTCGACAGGACGACCTTCTGCTGGTTGCCGCCGGAGAGCTTGCCCGTGACCGCGTTGACGGTCGGGGCCTTGATGTTCATGTCCTTGAGGAACCGGCGCGCGACGGTGGTCTCCTCGGAGCCGTTCACGAAGCCCCAGCTGGCGAGCTTGCCGAGTGCCGACCCGGAGATGTTCCGCTTGATGTCGTCGAGCAGGTTCAGGCCGTAGCGCTTGCGGTCCTCGGTGGCGTAGGCGATGCCGTTGTCGATCGCCTGCGTCACCGTGTGCGTCTTGATCGGGGTGCCGCGCTTGTACACGGTGCCGGAGATGCCGGTGCCGTACGAGTGGCCGAACACGCTCATCGCGAGCTCGGTCCGTCCGGCGCCCATCAGCCCGGCGATGCCGACGATCTCGCCCTCGCGGACGGTGAGGTTGGCCTGGTGGATGATCTCGCGGGAGCCGTCGAGCGGGTGGTGCACGGTCCAGTCCTCGATGCGCAGCAGCTCTGTGCCGATCTTCGGCTCGTGCTCCGGGTACCGGTTCGACAGGTCGCGACCGACCATCCCGCGGATGATGCGGTCCTCGGAGACCTCGTCGGCGTGCATGTCGAGCGTCTCGATGGTCTTGCCGTCACGGATGATCGTGACCTTGTCGGAGATCGCCTTGATCTCGTTGAGCTTGTGGCTGATGATGATCGCCGTCATGCCCTCGGCCTGCAGCGAGCGGATCAGCTCGAGCAGGTGCTCGGAGTCGTCGTCGTTCAGCGCGGCGGTGGGCTCGTCGAGGATGAGGAGCTTCACCTCCTTCGAGAGCGCCTTCGCGATCTCGACGAGCTGCTGCTTGCCGACACCGATGTCGACGATCTTCGTGACCGGGTTGTCCTTGAGGCCCACACGCTTGAGCAGCGCGGCGGCCTCGAGGTTGGTCTTGTTCCAGTCGATGAGCCCGCCGCTGGAGCGCTCGTTGCCGAGGAAGATGTTCTCGGCGATCGACAGGAACGGGCTCAGTGCGAGCTCCTGGTGGATGATGACGACGCCCGCGGCCTCGGAGTCGTTGATCGACCCGAACTTCACCGGCTTGCCGTCGAGCAGGATCTCGCCGTCGAACGAGCCGTGCGGGTAGACGCCCGACAGCACCTTCATCAGGGTGGACTTGCCCGCGCCGTTCTCGCCGCAGATCGCGTGGACCTGCCCGCGTTCGACCTCGATCGAGACCCCCTGCAGGGCCTTGACCCCGGGGAACGTCTTGGTGATGTCCCGCATCTCGAGGATGGTGTCCGCCATGTGGACGCCTTTCCGTCGTGCGCGCTGGGCGCGCTGGTGGAGACGGACGGGAGGCGCGGTGCGGGCTGGCACCGCGCCTCCTGTCCGACAGATGGCAAGGACCTACTTGAGGTCGGCTTCCGTGTAGTAGCCGCTGTCGACGAGGACTTCCTTGTAGTTGTCCTTCGTGACGACGGTCGGCTGGAACAGGTAGGTCGGGACGACCTTGACCTTGTTGTCGTAGCTCTTCGTGTCGTTGACCTCGGGCTTCTTGCCGGTGAGCAGGTCCTCGGCCATGGTGACCGACTGCTTGGCGAGCTTGCGCGTGTCCTTGTAGATGGTCGAGTACTGCTGACCGGCGATGATCGACTTCACCGAGGCGGCCTCGGCGTCCTGACCGGTGACGATCGGGAGCGGACGGTCACTCGAACCGTAGCCCGCGCCCTGCAGGGCCGAGATGATGCCGATCGACATGCCGTCGTACGGGGAGAGCACGCCGTTCAGCGTCTCGCCGCCCGAGTAGGACTTGGCGATGAGGTTCTGCATGCGGGCCTTGGCAGTCGCCGGGTCCCACTGCTGCGTCGCGGCCTGCGAGAGCTGGTCCTGGCCGGACTGGATCTTCAGCGTGCCGTCCTCGAGGTACGGCTTGAGGGTCTTCATCGCGCCGTTGAAGAAGAAGCTCGCGTTGTTGTCGTCGAGCGACCCGGCGAAGACCTCGATGTTGAAGGGGCCCTTCTTGCCGGTCGGCTTGCCGTCGGCGTCCACGACGCCCAGGCCCGTGAGCAGGCTGGTCGCCTGGTCGACGCCGACCTTCTCGTTGTCGAACGACACGTAGTAGTCGACGTTCTTGTTGCCCGTGAGCAGGCGGTCGTAGGAGATCACCTTGATGCCGGCCTTGGCGGCGGCGTCGAGCTGGTCGGAGAGCGCGCCACCGTCGATCGACGCGATGATCAGGACCTTGGCGCCCTTGGTGATCATGTTGCTGACCTGCTGGGCCTGCTGCTGGACCTTGTTGTCGCCGTACTCGAGGTCGACCTTGTAGCCGGCCTTCTCGAGGTCGCTCTTGACGGCGTCGCCGTCCTTGATCCAGCGCTCGGAGACCTTGGTCGGCATGGCGACGCCCACCAGGGCGCCCTTGTTGTCGGTGGAGCTGCCGGCGCCGTCGGAGGACGCGCGGCCGCCGGCGGAGCAACCGGCGAGTGCGATGGCGATGCCGAGGGCTGCGACGCCCGCGACGATCCTGCGCTTCATCATCGAAGTACCTCTGTTCCCCCCACGTCGACGTCGACGTGGATCGTGTGACCTCGGCTGCTGTGCCGTGAGTCGGAGATGTGATCGCTCGGAAGTGAGCGCTCACATCTTGTGGGTTGTGTGACGCCGTGTCAACTCAGGACATGAGCATCTTCTCGTCTGGCGCTTCGCGGACCGAGCGGTACGGTGTGCACGTGACCACCGCATCGACGACGAACGGCAAGGGGCGCAAGGCCCCGACGATCTTCGACGTCGCCGAGCGTGCAGGGGTGTCGCACCAGACCGTCTCCCGCGTGATCAACGGGGACCCGACCGTCCGTGACCACTTCCGGGCCCGCGTCACGACGGCCGTGACCGAGCTCGGGTACCGTCCCCGGGCCGCGGCCCGGGCGCTCGCCGGCGGCCGGAGCAAGGCCCTCGGACTGGTGACAGCGGGGGACGCGCTCTACGGACCGTCCAGCACCGCGATCGGGTTCGAACGCGCCGCGCGGCACGCCGGCTACCACGTGCTGCTGTCGACCCTGCCCGACGACCCGCGCCCCGCCGACCTGTCGAGTGCGCTCACCACCCTGCTGGCCCAGGACGTCGCCGCCGTGGTGCTCGTCGCCGCCGACAACCGCGTGCTCGACTCGCTCGCATCGCTCACCGTGCCGGTCGCCGTGCCTGTGGTCGTGTCGAACGCGGTGCAGCGGGACGCCCGACGGGCCGAGCGGCTCCCCACCGTGGCCGCGGTCGCGATCGACCAGGCCGCCGGTACCCGGATGGCGATGCAGCACCTGTTCGACCGAGGGCACCGGCGCGTCGTGCACATCGCGGGGCCGACCGTCTCGCAAGAGGCCGAGGTCCGCCGTGCGACCTACCGCTCGACGATGGAGTCAGCGGGACTCGAACCCGTCGTGCTCGACGGGGACTGGACGCCGGCGAGCGGGTTCGCCGCCGCCCGGACGCTCGACACCACCGCGGTCGACGCCGTGTTCTGCGGGAACGACCAGATGGCGCTGGGGGTCCTGCACGCCTTCGCCGACGACGGACTGCGGGTGCCGGACGACATCGCGGTGCTCGGCTTCGACGACATCCCCGAGGCGGCGCACTTCACGCCGCCGCTGACCACCGTGCGGCAGGACTTCCAGGCGATGGGGGAGCGGGTGTTGGCGACGGCGCGGTCCCTGGTCGAGGGGGAGCCCCTCGACGAGATCCTGTTGCAGCCCGAGCTCGTGGTGCGCCGGAGCGCGTAGGGCGCGGGGTGGCCCCGGGGTCAGGCGAGCGGTAGCCAGACGCGCATCGGCGTCGCGCCGCGGTTCGCCCAGGCGTAGTACGGGATCGCGACCGCCGACACGGGCTGGAGGAGCGGCTCGGCTCCGCCATCGACCGTCACGTCGAGGCGCCGGTACGGCCAGGCCGGCTGCGCGTGCGTCGCGGGGGCGTGCGCCGGGATCCGCAGGGTGACGACGCCGTCGAGCAGCCCGTCCTGCGGCTCCTCGGTGATCGGTGCGGTCGCGTCCACGGTCAGGTCGTCGACCGTGAAGCCGTCCTGGTCGGGCTGCTCGACCGCGTAGACGAGCGGCCCGCGCTCGATCGCGACCTGACCCCGCGCAGCGTCGATCCGGGCGTCGGCCACGAAGCGGTGCGGGGTGGTGTCGAACACGACCTCGACCGTGTCACCGGCGTGCCAGTCGCGCTCGATGGTGTGCACGGTGCCGGCGGCGGGGTGCTCGGAGCTGCCGTCGACGGTCACGGTCGTGGTGTCCGACCACGCGGGGACCCGGAGGCCGAGCGCGAGGGGGCCGTCCTGCGTCACCGTGACCCGCACCGCGCCGTCGTGCGGGTACCCGGTCTCGACGCGCACCGGGCCGAGGTCAGCCGTCGCGTACTGGTGCACCTGCAGGCCGCCGTCGGTGGCGGTGGCCAGGTAGCCGTCCAGGCTGGCGAAGGTCCGCATGATGTTCGGCGGGCAGCACGCGCAGTCGAACCAGCCGCGGCGTCCGTGCGCGGGGGAGCGGTTCTCGTCGGCGTGGGCGTGGTCGCGCTGCTGCAGCGGGTTGACGTAGAAGTACTCGGTGCCCGCCAGGCTGACACCGGGCAGGAACGCGTTGTACAGCAGGCGCTCGATCGCGTCGGCGTACTCGGGCCCGCCGGTCGCCAGCAGCAGGCGCCACGCCCACTGCACGCCGCCGATCGCGGCGCAGGTCTCGGCGTAGCCGCGGTCCGTCGGCAGCTCGTACGGATCGCCGAAGGCCTCGAAGTCCCAGCGCGCACCGAGGCCGCCCGTGATGAAGGCCTTCGTCGCCATCATGTCCGCGAACTGCCGCTCGCTCGCGGCCAGCAGTTCGCCGTCGCCCGTCTCGATCGCGACGTCGACTGCGCCGGCGGCCAGGTAGACGGCCCGGACGGCGTGGCCCTCGACGGTGGTCGCCGTGCGCGCGGGCACCCGGTCCGAGAAGTACGTCGGTTCGCCGCCGGCGCGCTCGATGATCCCGTCTCCCCGGGCGTCGACGAACCAGTGGGCGAGGTCGAGGTAGGCGCGGGTACCGGTCTCGCGGTAGAGCTCGACCAGGCCCATCTCGACGACGGGGTGGCCGTCGACGTCGCGGACCTGGTCGGGGCCGTCGCCGAACGTCCGGACCAGGTGGTCGGCGTTCCGGACGGCCACGTCGAGCAGCGCGGAGTCGCCCGTCGCGCGGGACTGGGCCACGGCCGCCTGCATCAGGTGCCCTGCGCAGTACATCTCGTGGCTCCACTTGAGGTCCGTGTAGCGCGCTCCGTCGAACCGGACCTGCTGGACGGAGTCGACGTAGCCGTCCTCCGCCTGGGCCGACGCGACGAGGGCCGTCACCTCGCGCTGGAGGTCGCGCAGGTCGTCGGCGGGCTCGCGGCCGAGCTCCCACGCGACGGCCTCGAGCCACTTGTACACGTCGGAGTCCATGAAGATCGGGCCGACCGCCTCACCCTGCTCGACACCCGCCGCGATCCGCAGGTTCCGGAAGTTGCCGGCGGCGTCGAGCTGCCGGTAGCCGTCACGGATCGCGTCGCGACCGTTGCGTTCCTGCCGCAGGTGCCAGAACCCGCCGGTGATGCGCGCGACGCCGGTCGGGAGCGGCCGCACCGTCAGGTGCGCACCAGCGGTCGGCAGGACCGGGGTCGCGGTGCATGCACGGCTGTCGGTCGCGAGCGTGGTCGTCATGTCGTCTCCAGGTGACGGGCGGCACGGCCACGAGCGGGCCGCGGTGCCCTCGGTCCGCAGCCATCGGTCGACGGGTACGGAAAACGCTTTCTGATCCGGGACGCTACGACACCTGGAGTCCGCGCACAAGAGTCCCGAAGTCGATCGCGCCGTATGCTCGGGAACGTCCCCCGCGCCCGTCCCCGACCCGGAAAGGAGTTGCCGCGATGCTCGAACGTCCCGGCAGGCTGAGCGGCGCCCCCGTGCGCATCACGGACGTGGCAGCGCTCGCCGGGGTCTCGATCGGCACCGCGTCGAAGGCCCTCAACGACACCGGACAGCTGCGCGAGGAGACGCGGGCCCGGGTGCGCGCCGCTGCGGCGAAGCTCGGTTTCGTCGGGGATGCACGAGCACGGGCCCTGTCGTCCGGCCGGACGTACACCGTCGGCATGGTCACCACGGACTCGTTCGGTCGCTTCTCACTGCCGGTGCTGCTCGGCGCCGAGGACGTCCTCTCTGCGGGACAGATGGCCGTGCTGCTGTGCGACACCCGCGACGACCACGTCCGCGAGGCGCACTACCTCCGCTCGCTGGTGGCCCGCGGCGTCGACGGGGTCATCGTGACCGGACGATCCGCGGACGCACGGCCGCCCATCGACGTCGACATCCCCGTGGTCTACGCATTCACCCCCTCGACCGACGACGCCGACGTGTCGATCACGCTCGACGACGCGCTCGGGGCGCAGCTCGTGGCAGCGCACCTGCGCACCATCGGTCGGCGCCGGGTCGCGGTCGTGACGGGGCCCGCGCGGCACCGGTCGGCGACGTCACGCGCGGCTGGGGCGTCCGAGGTGCTCGGGTCGGCGCTCGTGGGTCCGGCGCTCTTCGGGGAGTGGTCGGAGCGCTGGGGCCGGCAGGCGGTCGACGTCCTGGTCCGCGGCGACGACACGATCGACGCCGTGGTGTGCGGCTCGGACCAGATCGCGCGCGGCGTGTGCGACCGGCTGCGGGAGCTCGGCCGGTCGGTGCCGGACGACGTCGCGGTGACGGGGTTCGACGACTGGGACGTGATGGCGCTGGCGAGCCGGCCGCCGCTGACGACCGTCGACCTGCGTCTCGAGGAGCTCGGTCGGGTCGCGGGGCGGGCGCTGCTCGACCTGATCGAGGGCTCCGCTGCCCAGTCCGCCGTCGTCGCCCCGTCCCTCGTGCTGCGCGAGAGCACCCTCGGCGCCTGACCCGCGGCGGGACAGCACTGCTCCGAGCCCCTCGAGGTTCCAGAATTCTGGCACCGCAAGCGTGCGCACCGACCGTTCGTGGAACCGGGGCGGACGTGATCGGCGAGTTGCGTCACCTCGGCGTCCGAGAGCGGGACAGCACCCCGATCGACGTGGTGGCAACCGGACGAGAGGCGCGCCGCGTTGCGAGAGTGAGCGCTCACGTGCCAGGATGTGAGCGCTCATCCGACGGGTGGCGCAGACGACGGAGTCTCGGGAGGACACCATGGGCGAGGACCGCCGACAGCAGGTCGCGGACGGCCGGACGACCCTCGGGATCGAACTCGGATCGACGCGCATCAAGGCCGTCCTGATCGACGAGCAGCACCGCCCGATCGCCAGCGGCGACCACGAGTGGGAGAACGCCTTCGTCGACGGCCGGTGGACCTACTCGCTCGAGGCCGTCGAGACCGGGCTGCAGGCTGCGTACGCCGCCCTGGTCGCCGACGTCGAGGCGCAGTACGGCGTCCGCCCCACCACGTTCCGCGCCGCCGGTGTGTCCGCGATGATGCACGGCTACCTGGCGTTCGACGCCGACGACGCACTGCTCGTGCCCTTCCGCACGTGGCGGAACACCTCGACCGGTCCCGCGGCGGCCGCCCTGAGCGAGGCGCTCGGCTTCAACGTGCCGCTCCGCTGGTCGGTCGCGCACCTGTACCAGGCCGTCCTCGACGAGGAGCCCCACGTCGCCGAGGTCGCCCGGGTCACCACACTGGCCGGGTACGTGCACCACCGCCTGACCGGCCGCGACGTCCTCGGGGTCGGCGACGCGAGCGGGATGTTCCCCATCAGCACAGACCCCATCAGCACCGACCCCATCGGCACCGACCCGATCGACGCAGCCACCCGCGACTACGACGCCGCGATGCTCACGACGGCTGACGAGCTCATCGGCACGGCACGACTCGGCACGGACCTCCGCGCCCTGTTCCCCGAGGTCCTGGTCGCCGGGCAGGACGCCGGCGCGCTCACCCCGGAGGGCGCCGCGTGGCTCGACCCGACCGGCACGCTCGAGCCCGGCCTGCCGCTCTGCCCGCCGGAGGGTGACGCGGGCACGGGCATGGTCGCCACGAACGCCGTCGCGCCCCGGACCGGCAACGTCAGCGTCGGCACGAGCATCTTCGCGATGGTCGTCCTCGAACGCCCGCTGGCCCAGGCGCACGAGGAGCTCGACGTCGTCACCACCCCCGCCGGCGACGCCGTGGCGATGGTGCACTGCAACAACGGCGCGAGCGAGATCGCCGCCTGGGCGCGGGTGTTCGGACGCTTCTCCGACGCCGCGGCCGAGCGGACCGGTGGCACGCGCATCGACATCGACGACGTCTACGCGACGCTGCTCGCCGAGGCCGCCGACGCCGACCCCGACGCGGGTGGCCTGCTGTCCTACAACTACCTGGCCGGCGAGCCGGTCACCGGCGTCGCCGACGGCCGCCCGGTGCTCGTGCGCAGCCCCGACGGCCGCTTCACGCTCGGCAACCTGGTCCGGGCCGAGGTGCAGGGGGCGTTCGCGACCCTGGCGATCGGCATGGACGTGCTGCACGACGAGGACGTGGCCGTCGACCGGATGACCGCGCACGGTGGCCTCTTCCGGACGCCCGGCGCTCCGCAGCAGCTGCTGGCGGCGGCGCTCGACGTGCCCGTCGCCCTCGAGGAGACCGCGGGTGAGGGCGGCGCGTGGGGCATCGCGGTCCTCGCGGCGTACCTGGCCCACGCCGACACCACCGACCTGGCGACGTTCCTCGGCGAGCAGGTCTTCGACGGTGACGGCGTGCACGTGGCCGAGCCGGCCGAGCGCGACGTGGCCGGCTTCCGCGCGTACCTCGAGCGCTTCCGCGCCGGCCTGCCGCTGCAGGCCGCGGCAGTGGCAGCAACGACCACACGACCAACCGAGACGACGGCCGGAGCCGAGCCGAGCCTCCAGACCGACACGGCCGGAACGGCCGACACGGCCCAGACGGCCGACACCACCGAGAAGGAGCCGACCCGATGACGGAAGCAACGACCCAGGAGGCCGTGGCCGCCACCCGCGCACGCGTCGCGCGCCTGCACGGCGAGCTGGTGCGGTACGGCCTGGTCATCTGGACCGGCGGCAACGTCTCCGAGCGCGTCCCCGGGCACGACCTGTTCGTCATCAAGCCGAGCGGGGTGTCCAGCGACGACCTGACGCCGGAGAACCAGGTGGTGTGCACGCTGGACGGCGTCCCGGCCGACGGCTGGGGCAACGCCCACGGGCCGAGCTCCGACACCGCCGCGCACGCCTACGTGTACCGGAACATGCCCGAGGTCGGCGGCGTCGTGCACACCCACTCGACCTACGCGACCGCGTGGGCGGCCCGCGCCGAGGCGATCCCGTGCGTCATCACGGCGATGGCGGACGAGTTCGGCGGACCGATCCCCGTCGGCCCGTTCGCGATCATCGGCGACGACTCGATCGGCCACGGCATCGTCGACACCCTCAGCGGCCACCGCAGCCGCGCCGTCCTCATGCAGAACCACGGCGTGTTCACGATCGGCAAGGACGCGAAGGACGCCGTGAAGGCCGCGGTCATGTGCGAGGACGTCGCCCGGACCGTGCACATCGCCAAGCAGGGCGGCGACGTCGTCCCGATCGCGGCAGCAGACATCGATCGACTCTTCGATCGCTACCAGAACGTCTACGGACAGAACCCCGAAGGAGCCATGCGATGACGCAGGTCAACCCCCGAGCCACCCTCGAGAGCTACGAGGTCTGGTTCCTCACGGGCAGCCAGGGCCTGTACGGCGAGGAGACCCTGCGCCAGGTCGAGGCGCAGAGCCGCGCCGTGCACGCCGAGCTGGCGCCGCACGTGCCGGTGAAGCTCGTGTGGAAGCCGGTCCTCAAGGACGCCGACGGCATCCGCCGCGCCCTGATCGAGGCCAGCGCCGACGACAAGGTCATCGGCGTCACCGCCTGGATGCACACGTTCAGCCCCGCGAAGATGTGGATCGGCGGGCTCAACGCGCTGACGAAGCCGCTGCTGCACCTGCACACGCAGGCGAACGTCGCGCTGCCGTGGTCGGAGATCGACTTCGACTTCATGAACCTGAACCAGGCCGCGCACGGCGACCGTGAGTTCGGCTACGCCCTGGCGCGCATGGGCGTCCGGCACGCGACCGCGATCGGCCACGTGTCCGACGAGCGCGTGCAGCAGCGGGTGTCCGACTGGTCCCGCGCCGCGGCCGGTGCCGCCGCGATCCGCACGCTCAAGCTGACGCGCTTCGGCGACAACATGCGCTACGTCGCCGTCACCGAGGGCGACAAGACCGAGGCGGAGATCGAGCTCGGCGTGCAGGTCAACACCTGGGCCGTGAACGAGCTGGCCGCAGCGGTGTCCGCGGCCGAGTCGGACACAGCTGCGATCGACGAGTTGGTCGCGGTCTACGAGCGCGACTACGACGTCGACCCGTCTCTGCGCCGCGACGGCGGTGACCGCCACCAGTCGCTCCGTGACGGCGCCGCGATCGAGCTCGGCCTGCGCGCCCTGCTGTCGCAGAACGACAGCGCCGCCTTCACCACGAACTTCGAGGACCTCGGGACGCTCAAGCAGCTCCCCGGCCTGGCCGTCCAGCGGCTGATGGCCGACGGCTACGGCTTCGGCGCCGAAGGTGACTGGAAGACCGCGGTCCTGGTCCGCGCGATGAACGTCGCCGGTGCCGGGCTGCCCGGTGGCGCGTCGCTCATGGAGGACTACACGTACGACCTCACCCCGGGTGCGGAGAAGATCCTCGGTGCCCACATGCTCGAGGTCTCGCCGACGCTGTCCTCCGCCACCCCGACCCTCGAGATCCACCCGCTCGGCATCGGCGGGAAGGACGACCCGGTGCGCCTGGTCTTCACCGCCGACTCCGGCGAGGCCGTCGTGGTCGCGCTCTCCGACACCCGCGACGGCTTCCGCCTCACCGCGAACGTCGTCGACGTGGTCCCGCCGACCGAGGCGCTGCCGAAGCTCCCCGTCGGCCGCGCCGTCTGGGAGCCCCGACCGTCGTTCCCCGTCGCCGCAGAGGCCTGGCTCACCGCCGGCGCCGCCCACCACACCGTCATGACGACGGCCGTGGGCCTGCAGGTCGTCGAGGACCTGGCGACGATGCTCGGCACCGAGCTCCTGGTCATCGACGAGCACACGACCTCGCGCGGCTTCCGCGACGAGGTCCGTGGGCAGCAGACCTGGCACCGGCTCGACCGCGGGTTCTAGGCTCGTGACCGTGACGACGACGGAGCGCACCCGGACGAACTGGGCCGGCAACGTGACCTACGGGGCGTCGGCGCTCGCGCGCCCGACCTCGGTCGTATCGCTCCGGTCGCTCGTCGCGGCCACCCCGCGCCTGACGGCGCTCGGGTCCACGCACTCGTTCAACACCATCGCGGACACCGACGCCGTGCAGGTCACGCTGGCCGACCTGCCGCCCGTGCTCGACATCGACACGGAGCGGCAGGTGGTCCGCGTGGCCGCCGGCATGACGCACGCTGCCGTCGCCGCCGGCCTGGAGGCGCGGGGCTGGGCCCTCGCGAACCTCGCGTCCCTGCCCCACATCTCCACTGCCGGGGCGGTCGCCACCGGCACGCACGGTTCCGGCGTGCGCAACCCCTCGCTCGCCCAGGCCGTCGTCGGGCTCGACGTGGTCCGGGCGGACGGTTCGCTCGACCGGGTGGACGGCGGTTCCGGCGCCGGTCAGCTCGACGCGCACCGGGTCGCCCTCGGTGCGCTCGGCGTCGTCACCGCGGTCGAGCTCGCGATCGAGCCGTCGTTCCAGGTCGCCACGACCGTGCACCTGGACCTGCCGTGGGACGCCGTGCTCGCGCACTTCGACGCCGTGATGGCCGACGCGTACTCGGTGTCGATGTTCACCGCGTTCGACGACCGTGGCGCACGGCAGGTCTGGACGAAGCACCGCGTCGACGAGCCCGCACCGCGCGTCGACCTCGTCGCACTCGGTGCCCGCATCGCCGACGGGCCGGTGCACCCGGGGGAGAACGACACCGCCGGGGTCACCGAGCAGGGCGGCGTGCCGGGGCCGTGGTCCGAGCGACTGCCGCACTTCCGGTCGTCGTTCACCCCGTCGACCGGGGCCGAGATCCAGGCGGAGTACCTCATCCCAGCCGCGTCGGCCGTCGACGCGCTGCAGTCACTCCGTCCGCTGCACGACCTGTTCGCGCCGATCCTCATCGCCGCCGAGCTCCGGACCGTCGCGGCCGACACCGCCTGGCTGGCGCCCTCGTCCGAGCGGCAGTCCGTCGGCTTCCACTTCACGTTCCGACGGGACGTGGACGCCGTCGCCGCTGCGGTCGTCCGGATCGAGGAGGCGCTGGCCCCGTTCGACCCCCGGCCGCACTGGGGGAAGGTGTCGGCGGCGTCGCCCGAACGGTTGCACGCGGCGTACCCGCACCTGGCGGCGTTCGCCGACCTCGCGCGGGACCTGGACCCGGCGGGGCGCTTCCGCAACCCGTTCCTGGAGCGCGTGCTGGCCTGACAGGGGCGACCCGGGCCTCCTGTCCGGCGTCGTGCGAGGAGCGGGCTCCGGTGGTGACGCAGCCCCGGTACCAGCCTACCGGCATTGATGTTCTACTCCGGCTCACAGGGGATCCGCACCGGACCCGCGGGTGCTGCACCGGCGTGATGCTGAGTGCTCACATGTGGGAACGCAAAGGTCGGTCCATGGCGAACCTCTCTCGATTCATCGGCATGGCCTCGAAGGTCATCTCCAAGCAGATGCAGCAGCGCGGGCAGGGGAGCGCCGCTGCGAGCACCGGGCAGCAGCCGCAGGGTGGGACGGACTGGCGGGGCATGGTCCGGACTGCGGCGGACAAGCTGACCGGCGACGACCGGAACCCCCAGCAGCGGCCCGTGCAGCAGCGCCCGCAGTCGCAGCAGTTCGGCGCTCCGCAGCAGCGCGGGCCGGTCGATGCCGACAAGGTCGCGTTGGCGAAGTACGACTACCTGCTCCGGACCGCGTCGCCGGAACAGCTCGAGCAGGTCCACCACGACGCCTTCGCCCGGCTCACCCCCGAGCAGCGCCAGCAGGTGCTCCAGCGGATGAACACCGAGCTCCCGCCGCACGAGCGTCCCACCGACGACTCCGCTCAGGGCATGGCCCGGGCGATGACCCGCGGCGAGGTCGCGCGGCCCGGACTGATCCGCCGGGTGCTCGGCGGCGGTGGCACGAACGGCGCGGGACGCAGCCGCATGGGTGCGATGGCCGGCGGCGCCGCCGTGGGTGCCGGTGCGATGGCGATCGGTGGCATCGCGGTGGCCGTCGCCGGCGGCGCGATCGTGAGCGCGGCCGCTGGTCCGGTGCTGGCAGGCGCGATGGACATGGGCGTCGACTTCGAGGGGATCGCCTCGGGCATCGGCGACCTCGGCCTCGCAGACCTGGGCGAGGACCTCGGCGGGGACCTCGGCGCCGGGGTCGACGGGCTCAGCGAGCAGGCGTCGGGCCTCGGCGACCACGTCTCCGGGCTCGGGGAGCAGGCGTCCGGACTGGGAGAGCAGGCCTCGAACCTCGGCAACGACCTCCTCGGCGGGCTGTTCGACCGCTGACCCTGCCACGGGACGCGCCCGATCGGGAATGGGCGCAGGGACGCACGACTTGCATTGTTTCGTCGTGCGTCCTCCTCTGCGTGCCGCCCGCCGCGCGCGGTGCCAGGATGGACGCCGCCGTGGCGTGACACCGCCGCGCGCACCGCAGCAACCACCCCCACGAGGAGCACCACCGTCATGAGACGCCCGAAGCGCCTGACCATCACCGCGGCCGTGGCCGCAGCCGCAGCCCTGGTCCTCACCGGCTGCTCGGGCGGCGGCGCCTCGGACGACGCGTCGGCCGGCACCAGCAAGGGCGGCACGCTCGACATCCTCACGCCGCAGACCGCGCTGCACTTCGACCCGGCGACCAGCCAGAGCCTCGGCATCACGTCGATGGGCCTGGTCGCGCGCCGCCTGACGACGTGGAGCGTCGAGCCCGGCAAGACCGCGAAGGTCGTCCCGGACCTGGCCACGACCACGGGTGACTCCAGCGACGGCGGCAAGACCTGGACCTACCACCTCAAGTCGGGGCTCAAGTTCCAGGACGGCTCGGCGATCACGACCAAGGACATCAAGTGGGGCATCGAGCGCTCGTTCGCGCCGACGCTGACCGGTGGTCTGAGCTACCACAAGTCGCTGCTGGTCGGCGGCGACACCTACCAGGGGCCGTTCGAGGGCGGGACCCTCGACAGCATCGAGACCCCGGACGACTCGACGATCGTCTTCAAGCTCAACGCGCCCTACGGTGACTGGCCGTGGCTCGCATCGATGCCCGCGTTCACCCCGGTCCCCGAGGGCCAGGGCACCGACACCGGCGCGTACGACGCCAAGCCGGTCGCCAGCGGCCCGTACCAGATCGAGTCGAACACGCAGGGCTCGCAGGTCACGCTCGTCCGGAACAAGGAGTGGAGCGCGAAGACCGACTCGGTGCGCACCGCCGGTCCGTCGAAGATCGTGTTCAAGGAGGGCCAGGACGCCTCCACGATCACCCAGAGCCTGATCGCCGACAACGGCGACGCGAAGAACTCGTTCGGCGCGATCTACCTCGGTGCCGCCGAGCTCAACCAGGTCCGCTCGAACCCGGCCGCCCAGGACCGTCTCGCCACGAGCAAGGCCGGCCCGATCACGTACATGGCGATCAACACCCAACGCGGGCAGCTCAAGGACCTCAAGGTGCGTCAGGCGCTGCAGTACGCGGTCGACCGCAAGTCCTTCCGCATCGCGGCCGGTGGCGCGCTCGCCGGGTCGTACGCCTCGACGCTGATCACCCCGGGCATCGCTGGTCGTCAAGACTACGACCTGTACAAGACCGGCGCCTCGGGTGACGTCACCAAGGCGAAGGAACTCCTCAAGGAGGCCGGCGCGTCCGACCTCGAGCTGACCCTCGTCACGCAGAACGACCCGACCTACCTCGCGCAGGCGCAGGCACTGCAGTCCGGCCTGAAGCGCGCGGGCATCACCGTCACGCTCAAGCCGCTCGACTACGACTCGTTCACGCAGGCCACGACGAACGGCACGGACTTCGACCTGTCGCTCTCGAGCTGGCAGCCCGACTTCCCGAGCGCGAACGCCAACCTGCAGCCGCTGTACGCGTCGTCGCAGATCGGTGGCGGCGGGTACAACGTCTCGAAGTACAGCAACCCGGACGTGGACGCGCTCATCGCGCAGGCGACCAGCACGGTCGACCAGCAGGACGCGCAGAAGCTGTGGGCCGAGGCCGACGAGAAGATCATGGCGGACGCCCCGGTCGTCCCGCTGATCTACGCCAAGCAGTCCTTCCTGGCGGGCTCGAACGTCCAGAACTTCCGCATCGCGGACTTCCCGGCGTACCCGAACTACCTCACGGTGTCGCTCGCCAAGTGACCGATCCGATCCTGCAGGTCGAGGGGCTCCGCGTCGCGTTCAGCGGCGCGGAGCCCGTCGTCCGTGACGTCTCCTTCGCCCTGACACCCGGCCGCGTGCTCGCCCTGGTCGGGGAGTCCGGCTCGGGCAAGTCCGTCAGCGCCATGAGCGTGCTCGGGTTGCTGCCCCCGCAGGCCCGGGTCTCGGGCAGCATCCGGTTCCGTGGCCAGGAGCTCGTGGGTGCGACCACCGAGCAGCTCCGCGCGGTCCGCGGCGCCGGCATCGGGGTCGTGTTCCAGGAACCGATGAACTCGTTCACGCCGGTGCTGTCGATCGGGACGCAGATCGCCGAGGCGGTCCGGGCGCACCCGCGCGGGCTCGACCGGGCCGGGGTGTCCGCGCGCATCGACGAGCTCCTGCGCGCTGCGGGCCTGTCCGACCCGGCACGGATCCGCCGCGCCTACCCGCACGAGCTCTCCGGTGGCCAGCTCCAGCGCGCCATGATCGCCATGGCACTGGCCGGTGACCCGGTCGCGCTCATCGCCGACGAGCCGACGACCGCGCTCGACGTCACCGTGCAGGCGGGCACCCTCGACCTGCTGCGGGGCCTCTGCCGCGAGCGGGACCTCGCCGTGCTGCTCATCACCCACGACATGGGCGTGGTCGCGGACGTCGCCGACGAGGTCCTGGTCATGCGCCGGGGCGAGCCCGTCGAACACGGCGCGGTTGACGCGCTGTTCCGCGCGCCGCGGGCCGACTACACGCGCGCCCTGCTGGCGGCCGTCCCCGTCCTGGAGGCTGGACCCGCGTCCGCCACGCAGCTCGCCTCCGACGACGCGACCGGCGGGGCGGACGCCAGCCGCGCCTCTCCCCACCGGCACGGCCGGCCCGCCGCTGGCGCGTCGGTCCGGGACCGGCGGCGTGGGCCCAGTCCGGTGGTGGCGCGCGTCCGCGACGTGAGCGTCCGGTACGAGCGGCGCGGGGCGCCGACCGTCTCGGGCATCGACTTCGAGCTGCGTGCCGGTGAGACCCTCGGCCTGGTCGGGGAGTCCGGTTCCGGCAAGTCCACCATCGGCCGCGCGCTCGCCGGCCTGGTGCCGGTCGTCGCCGGGTCGGTCGAGGTCGACGGCAGTGACCTGCGCACCGCCCGCGGCCGGCGACTCCGGCAGGTGCGGAGTCGTGTCGGGATCGTGTTCCAGGACCCCGCGTCGTCGTTGAACCCGCGGCAGACCATCGGGTGGAGCATCGCGGAACCGCTGCTGGTGCACGGCTCCGACGCGGCCGAGCGTGCTCGTCGCGTCCGCGACCTGCTCGAGGCCGTCCAGCTCGACCCGACGTGGGCGGAGCGGTTCCCGCACGAGCTGTCCGGCGGGCAGCGGCAGCGGGTCGCGGTGGCCCGTGCCCTGGCGCTCCGACCCGCGCTCGTGATCGCCGACGAGCCGACCTCGGCGCTCGACGTCACCGTGCAGGCCGCCGTGCTCGAGCTGCTGTCCGCGCTGCAGGACGAGTTCGGGTTCGGCATGCTGCTCATCAGCCACGACCTGGCCGTCGTGCGCCAGCTCGCCGACGAGGTCGTCGTGCTGCGTGACGGCCGCGTCGTCGAACGCGGTGCGACCGCCGTCGTGCTCGACGACCCGCAGGAGGACTACACCCGCATGCTGCTCGCCGCCGCTCCCGTTGCCGACCCGGCTCGTCAGACCGCGCGCCGCGAGGCCTGGCGCCGTCTGACGGAGGTCGCCTCGTGACCGCGAACGTCGTCGACCGTCCGGTCGCCGCGTCGGGCTCGCGCTCGACCGGGTTCCGCGCGGTGGTCCGCCGGGTCCGCGGTGACCGCTGGGCGGTGGCCTCGGCCCTCGTCATCGTCGTGTTCGTGCTCGTCGCGGTGCTCTCCCCGGTGATCGCCGCGATCAGCGGGCAGGACCCGTACAGCTACCACATCGACGCGCTCAACTCGTTCGGCGCACCGAGCGGTTCGCTGGGTGGGGTGAACGGGATGCACTGGTTCGGCGTCGAACCACTGACCGGGCGGGACCTGTTCGCCATCGTGACGTACGGCGCGCGGACCTCGCTCGGGATCGGGCTCGCGGCTACGGGCATGTCCATCGTCATCGGGGTGCTCGTCGGCGTCACGACCGGGTTCTTCGGCGGCTGGTACGACCGCGTGCTGAGCCGGGTCGTCGACGTGATGTTCGGGTTCCCGTCGCTGGTGTTCATGATCGCGCTGACGGCCGTCGTGCCGACCTCGTTCCCGAAGCCGCTGCTGGTGGTGCTGGTCATCGGGTTCTTCGGGTGGCCGGCCGTCGCCCGCGTCGTCCGCGGTCAGACCCTCTCGCTGCGGACCCGGAACTACGTCGTCGCGTCGATCGCGCTCGGAGCCGGTCGCTGGCACGTCATCCGTACGCAGCTGCTGCCGAACCTGGCGGCGACGATCACCGTCTACGCGACGATCTCGATCCCGTCGATGATCGGGGCCGAGGCGGCGCTGTCGTTCCTGGCCGTCGGCGTCACCCCGCCGACACCGTCGTGGGGGCGCAGCATCGGCGACGCGATCGGGTGGGTGCAGACCGACCCGATGTACCTGGTCTTCCCGGGTGCCGCGCTGTTCCTGATCACCCTGGCGTTCAACGTGCTGGGCGACGCCCTGCGTGACGCCCTCGACCCGCGAGGAGGCACCCGATGAGCGCCCTGCGGTTCCTGCTCTTCCGCGTGCTCGGTGCCGTGGTCGTCCTGCTCGTGGTCGCCGCGGTGACGTACGCGCTGTTCATGCTGCTGCCGACGAACCCCGCGCGCGCGATCTGCGACAAGCCCTGCACGCCCGACCGGCTGGCGCAGGTGCAGGCGTTCCTGGGCACGGACAAGCCGTGGATCGCGCAGTTCGGGGCCTACCTCGGTGGGATCTTCACCGGGCGGACCTTTGGCAGCGGTGTCAGTGCCATCCACTGCGCCGCCCCGTGCTTCGGGTACTCGTTCCAGCTGCACGACAGCGTGACGTCGCTCATCCTGACGCGCCTGCCCGTCACGGCGTCGATCGCCGTGGGGGCAGCGGTGCTGTGGCTCGTCGCCGGTGTGGCCGGGGGAGCGGCCTCGGCGCTGCGCCGGGGATCGGTGCTCGACCGCACGGTGATGGGCATCGCGGTCGCGGGGGTGTCCTCGCCGGCGTACCTGATCGGGCTGCTGTCCATCTTGCTGTTCGGCTTCGTGCTCGGCATCCTGCCCACGAGCGGGTACGTCCCGTTCGGCGAGGACCCCGTCGGCTGGCTGACCCACCTGGTGCTGCCGTGGTGCGTGCTCGCGTTCATCAGTGCCGCGATCTACGCGCGCCTGACCCGCGGCGAGATGCTCGAGGCGATGTCGCAGGACTTCGTCCGGACGGCCCGCGCGAAGGGCATCCGCGAGCGCCAGGTCGTCGTGCGGCACGGGCTGCGGACGGCGATCCTGCCCGTGGTGACGCTGTTCGGGCTCGACCTCGGGTCGTTGCTCGGCGGGGCCGTCATCACCGAGAAGGTGTTCTCGATGCAGGGGCTCGGCGCGCTGCTCATCGACGCGGTGCACACGCTCGACCTGCAGGTCGTAGTGGGCTTCACGCTGTTCTCGGCGTTCCTCGTGGTCACCGCGAACGTGATCGTCGACGTGGTCTACGCCGTCGTCGACCCTCGGGTGCGGCGCCGGGCGTAGGCGCTGCGCGCTGGCTCGCACCGTGCGAGCTTGCTGCCTGGTGCGCGGTCGTCCGCTCGGTGCGCGGTCGTTGCCGTGCACCGAGCGGTCGACCCGTCACCAGCCGGAGACGGTTCAGTGCGTCAGAAGTACGTGATGCCGTGCGGGGTCCGCGCGGGCAGCAGCATCGCGCGCAGCCGCACCGGCACCGCCGGGTCCGACGCCCGCAGGAGCCCGGCAGCGGCGAGCGTGACCGGCGACACCGCCCCGATCAGCAGCGCGCCGAGGTCCGCCACGTCGAGCCGGACGTCGACGTCGTGGCGCTCGTCCACGTCGTGCCCGTCGTCGTCGTGCCCGTCGACGTCATCGGCCAGACGGGTGACGCTGCCGACCCCGTCGACGACGTCGAGCCGGTACGTGCCCGTGGCGAACCCCATCGCGTCGGCGACGGCGAGCACCACGCTGCCGTCGACCGCGTACGGCCGCGAGGTCAGCGCCGCAGCGACGTCGAGCACGCGGAGCCACACGTGGTCCTCCTCGTGGTCGACGTCGTACGCCCGGTTGTCGCCGAGCGCCGCGACGATCGGGTCGTCGAGCCGCGAGCGGTTGTACTTCACGACGTCGTTGAGGTCGATCGAGAGCAGGAACTCCCAGAGCGACAGGTACGCCGCGTCCGTCGCGTAGACGAGGTCGAGGACCTCGACCACGGTCTCCGAGCCGGACTCCGAGACGCGCCAGGTGACGTACCCGTCGACCTCGTCCGACGCCGTTGGCCGGTGCACGGCGGCGCGGACGCCCTTCGCCTTCTCGCCGTCGCCGCCGTACTCGCCGAACACGATCGGCCAGGTGCCGGCGTTCCGGACCATGGAGCCCGGGGTGCGCTCGTGGAAGCGTGCGAAGACGTCCTTGCCGACACCGTCCGCGAGCCACGTCGTCGGGACCATGGTGACGACGCCCGAGGTGGGTGCGACGAACGGCAGTGCGCGGTTGCGGCGCACGCGGACGGCGCGCTCACGGATGGCGCACCCGAACCCGAAGCGGCGGTAGATCGTGCCCTCGGACGCCGTGAGGGACGCCATCGCGTAGCCCTCCTCGACGCCGCGCTCGAGCGCGTGCGTCATCATCGCGCGGAGGATGCCGCGGCGACGTTCCGTCGGTCGGACGGTGACCGCGGAGATCGCCTGGGTGTCGACGAAGGACCCGTCGCCCCAGCTGAGCGCCTTGCGGAACCAGGTGAACGTGCCGGCGGGCCAGGTCTCGTCGACGGATCCGGGCACCGGGTCCTTGACGTACGCGCCCAGGAAGGTCTCCTGGTCCGCGATGAAGTTCGCTGCCATGCGCGCCGCGAGCTCGGGGGAGGGCGACGCCTCGTGGAAGCCGAGGCCGACCGCCTCCATCCAGGGAGCGGTCTGCGTGTCTGGAGCTCCGTCGGCATCGGTGCCGGGCTGGAACTCGCGCAGGTCGAAGCGGGCGGTGAACGCGTCGTTGATCGATGCCACGAGCCGACCCTACCGGTGCCGTGTGTCCGGCGGCCCCGCGGCCAGCGCCCGCACCCGGCGTGCCGCCCGCTGATCGTCCGGCCGGGGTCAGAGCGCCGCTGCCACCATCCACGCGACCGCCGAGATCCCTGCCGCGCGCAGCACCGATGCCGCTGCCGGACGCCCGCGCCACGTCGCCACGAACTCGGCGACCGCTGCGACGAGCGCCGTCAGGGTGATCGCCACGACGATGCCCGGCAGGGGATGCCCCACGAGTCCCGCGCCCACCTGGTGGAACGCGATGATGCCCCACGGCACGATCCCGACCGCCGACCCGAGGCCGAGCGGAACCCGCGAACGGTCGGGGGAGCGCCGCTGGACCACCGCGAACAGCACGCCCGCGGACGCGAGCGCGTAGATGCCGACCAATGCCCCGACGTCGCGGATCCCGTTGAGCTGCGCGACGACGAACACGGTGACCGGCGTGGTCAGGAGCGGGTCGAGCGTGCCGGACCACCGCGAGGACCACGCCCACGCCACGGCCGCCAGCGCGAGCACCACGACCATCGCCACGGCGACGTCGACCTGCGACAGCGTCGACGTCGGCTGCTCACCGAGGGTCACCGTCACCGGCCGGGTCGTGGGCGCTCCGAGCAGCGCGACAGCGAGGACGGCCACGGCCTGCACCGCCATCAGGATGCTGATCGTCCTGCTGTGTCGGCGCATGCCCGAGAGCCTGCCACGCGGGCCGGTGTGCACCACCAGCGTCCGTTGGTCCTGGCTCAGCGGCGGGCGGTCAGCACCTCACTGAGTCGCCAGAGCCGCTCGGCGTCGTCGGGGTCGAGCATCGCGGAGTTGGCGTCGGCGGGGATGCGCTGTGCGGTGAGGGGACGCACTTCGTCGTCGATCACGGCCACCTCGCTGTCCTTCAGGTAGACGCCCCCGACGCCGTCGAGGGCCGGGTGCACGGCGCCGAACACCAGGGTCGCGGCGCCCTGCTCGATCGTCTTCGTGCCGCGCTCGGGGTCGATGACCGTCGCCCCGTGCTCGTCCACGAGGCCCTGCTCCCGGTACGCCGCGACCCGATCGGGTCGGTGCGGACCCGGGCCGATCACGACACCGGGGTGCGCTGCCGTGGCTCGGATGCCCTCAGCAGCATGGCGGAGGTCGAACGCGACCGAGAAGAGTACGTTCGCCCGCTTCGACTGTGCGTACGCGGCGCCGGCGTCGTACCCGTGGGCGAAGGTGGGGTCGTTCCAACGGATCGCACCGATGCGGGCTGCCCCGGACGTCACGGTCACCACCCGGGCTCCCCCCGCTGACCGCAGCGCCGGCAGCAGGCCCTGCGCCAGCTGGAAGTGCCCGAGGTGCGACGTCGAGAACGCCAGTTCGTTCCCGCGGGCGTCGAGCCGTCGCTCCAGGGAGAAGAGCACCGCCGCGTTGGCCACGAGCGCCTGGAGCGGCCGGCCGGAGGCGTTCCACCGTGCGGTGAACGAATCGACGGAGCCGGGGTCCGTCAGGTCGAGGTGTTCGACCTGCACGCGGGGAATCCCCGCAACGACGGCCGACGCGCGTGCGACGTCGCGGGAAGCGACGGTGACGGTCGCACCCGCCACCGCGAGCGACCGGGTGACCTCGAGGCCGAGCCGACCGTGGCCGCCGGTGACGACGACGTGGTGGCCGGTCAGGTCGAGCCCGGCGAGGACTTCGGAGGCTGTGGTCGCGGTACGGAAACCAGATCCGACGGGGTGCTGTTGCTCGATCACGGTGATGGCCTCTCCTCAGTGGCGTTCCAAACGGAATGCTGTTCCGAATATACGGAACGGCGTTCCGTTCTGCAAGACTGCCCTTGACCGTCGCCCCGGACACGAGGACCATCGCCGACATGAGCCTCTTCATCGCCTGTCCGGTCGAGAGCGTCGAACGCGCGACCGCCTTCTACACAGCCCTCGGCTGGACCCACAACGCGGAGATGTCGAACGACCAGGTGGCGTGCTTCGCCGTCGCGCCGGAGCAGTACGTCATGCTCAGCAGCCGCGAGATGTACGCGAGCGTCGGCGGGACCGAGGACCTGATCGGCGGTCCGGACACCCCGTCGAAGGTCACCGTCTCCTTCGACCTCGACAGCCGCCAGGCGGTCGACGACCTGCTCGATCGGGCCGCTGCCGCTGGCGGGCGGATCGGCGACACCGACGAGTACCCGTTCATGTACCAGCGCCAGTTCGACGACCCGGACGGCTACCACTGGTCGCCGTTCTGGATGAAGCCGGAGCCGGATGCCTGATCACCCCCGCGGCTGCGGGTCGTGCGGATGCTCCGGGTCGGCCGCGAAGACGCGCTCGTACACGTCGTACACGACCGCGGCCTTGGCGTCGTTGTAGCGCAGCGTCGTCCCGGGTGCAGCGGCCGCCAGCTTGGCGTCGGCGTACGCCTGGCGGTCCGATGGGTGCGTCCGCAGCCAGGCCACGAAGGCACGGTGGCGGGCGGGCTCGCGGGCGTCCGGCGCCCAGACGTGCAGGTTCGTGTTCGGCTCGGCGAGGGTGAGCTGCCGGTGCGCGTCCCCGCCCAGGTCGTCACGGAACAGCAACCGGAAGCCGACGGCCTCCAGGGGCGGGAGCCAGGCGTCCTCGTCGAGCACGTCCGGCACCAGCAGGTCCGCGTCGACCACCGGTTTGGCGACCAGGTCGGGGACGGCGGTGGAACCGACGTGGGTGAGCCGGACGCCGGGGCCGAGCGCAGCCTCCACTGCGGCGCGGACGGTCCGGAACGCGTCCGCCCAACCGGGGTCGTGGGCCTGCAACGGGCCGGGCTCGGTCTGCCGGAACGCCACACGCTCCGACTGTCGGGCGGCGTTGGCGCCGCCGTCGAACGGCCGCCAGAGGGGATGCAGGACCACACCGGCACTCTGGCACGCAGCGACGTCGTGCGGAAGCACGGACCGTCGCGGGCCGCTACGGCATCGTGCGGTGGGCCTCCTGGGCGACGACCTGCTCGCGGTCGGCCAACCCGCGCAGCTGCTGGAGCGGCCGCATCATCCGCGAGTTCCCCCGCAGCGCCGGTTCGGCACGGTCCAGGAACGCCCAGTAGCCGGCGGTGAACGGGCAGGCGTCCTCGCCGAGCCGCTTCGTCGGGTCGAACCGGCACCCGCCGCAGTGGTCGGACATCCGGTCGACGTAGCGCCCACCCGCGGCGTACGGCTTCGTCGCGACGCGGCCACCGTCGGCGTGCTGCGACATCCCGACGATGTTGGCGGGCATCACCCAGTCGGTGCCGTCGACGAACACGTCGGTGAACCACTCGGTCAGCTCGACCGGGTCGTAGCCCCGCTGCAGCGCCCAGTTGCCCAGGACCATGAGCCGCTGGATGTGGTGCGCCCAGCCGTGCTCGGCGACGGTGTCGATCGCGGTGGACAGGCAGACGGCCTCGACCTCGGAGGCGTCGAGCTCTCGCCACCAGCGCGGCAGGCGGACCCGGGGGAGCGGCTCCGAGCGGTGCGGCGGACGCCGCGTACTCGTCGCCGAACCACCAGTAGAGGTGCCAGACGTAGTCGCGCCAGCCCGCGATCTGGCGGACGAAGCCCTCGACGCTGTGCAGGGGAGCCGACTGGTCGGCGTACGCGGAGAGCGCCGCGTCGATCGCGGTGCGCGGGTCGAGGACGCCGAGGTTCATCGGCACGCTGAGCAGCGAGTGCGCCATCGTCCAGTCGTTCGTCAGGACCGCGTCCTCGTACGGGCCGAAGTCTCCGAGACGGACCTCGACGAAGTCCGCCAGCGCGGCCTCGGCCTCGGCGGCGGTGACCGCGAAGCGCCGACGGTCGTCCTGCCCGACGAACTGCACGACACCGTCGCGCTCCCACCGGTCCAGGTCGTGGCGCACCTGGTCGTCGACATCGTCCTCGGTGGGCCACCACGGGTCGGGCAGCCCGAGCGTCGTGGCGCCCTTCGGCGGCGGCTGCCGGTTGTCGGCGTCGTGGCTGAACTGCCCGCCGACGGGGGCGTCGCGGTCCATCAGCCAGCCCTCGCGGCGACGGACCTGCTCGTAGAAGGTCTCCATCAGGAACCGGTCACCACGCCCGGCAGCCCAGGCGCCGAACTCGTCCTCGCTCGTGACGAACCCGCGACTCGGCAGGATGCGCGTCCCGTCTCCCCAGTGTCGGACCTGCCCGCGCAGGTGTCGCGACGGCGGGTCGACGACCTCCAGGTCGTCCCGCCCGACCAGGGCGTCCCGCAGGTGATCCACCTGGACGTGCTCGGCCCGGTCGCCGAGTTCGCGCACCCGGTGTCGCAGTGCGCTCAGCCACAGGTGGGCCTTCGCCCGGTGCACGGGGCGGGCGGCGAAGAACTCGGTGGCCTCGACGACCAGGGTCGGCCCGCCGTCGTCGAAGAGCGGGCCGTACTGGCCGGGCAGGACCAGGCGGGTACGCGGGGCATCGGTCACCCCGCGGACGGTACGCGAGCGGTCTGCGGCGCGCCCGACACTGGCCGCCGTGCGCGCTGGCCGGCAGTCCGCAGCGGATCCGGACGGGAGGCTCGGCTCGGCCGTGCGCGCCGGGCTCAGTCCGTCGCGCCTGCTGGAGGGTCGACGAGCAGGCCGACACGGTCCGCCAGGTAGTCGGCCAGGGGCACCGCGGTGGCGGCGGTCGGGGACCACCGCACCATGGGCACGTCCCCGTCGACGAAGAGCGCGCCGTCCCCATCGACGAGCGAGTCGTCGAGGGGCACCTCGCGCGCGCCGTGGTTCACGGTGTCGCCCGCGGCGAAGTGCCCGCGGACCGCCGCTGCCCGGTACGCCCGTCGGGTCTCGGCGGACACCGACTGGAACTGCGCACGTCCGGGCTCGGTCACGCGGGTGATGGTGCCGGTCGCCCAGACGCGGCCGCCGGTCTCGACGCTCGACCCCACCAGCAGGGCGCCCACCCGCCAGACGCGACCCAGGGACCGCATCGTCGGTTCGCGCCGGATGCCGAGCACGGGCTTGGGCTCGACGTACTCGCCGAGCGCCTCGTCCGGCACGGCCGCATCCCGCAGTCGTCGGGCCGCCGCGTCGAGCAGCTCCCGCGCCTGGGTCACACCGTCCGTCACGTCCACCGAGCCTAGACGCGCCGCCCCCGGGCCGGTGCGGCCGAACGGCGACCGTGCGGACGACCAGCCTGCCGGCGGCCGGCGCGGCGACGTCGGACGGACGACACGGCGCCCGTCGTGACCATCACGGCACCGTAGGTGATGAGCACCCCGGCGACGAGGGGCACCACCCAGCCCCGCGATCCGTTGACCACCTGGTTGACGTACCCGAGCCCGGGGAGGCTGTACCAGAGCACGCCCCGCACCTGGACGGCACGGACCGGGGCGTCCGGCTCGGCGTTGGCGTCGCCCTGCACGACGAACGTGCGCGCGCCGTCGGACGACGACGACACGGCGACGACCCGGTGGCTGATCACGGCGGGTTGCCCGGAGACGACCTGGTACGTCAGGACGTCCCCGACGCGGACGTCGTCGAGCGGGACCGGGCGGACGACGAGCAGCGTGCCGGGCGGCAGCGCGGGCTCCATCGACCGGGTCAGCACCGTCAGCGGCGTGGACCCGGTCGCCTTCGGGACGACGATGAGCACGACGGCCAGGCCGGCCACGACCAGGAGCATGCCGGTGCTCAGCCCGAGCACGACGGCGTGCACGACCGCGCGCCACCCGGTCCGCTCGGCCGCGCCACGCGACCTCATGCGCCGCACCGGATCGCCGGGCCGTCGTTCTGGGTGAAGAGCGTGACCGGCCCGCTGCCGGCCACGGTCGTGGTCGGGTTGCCAGCGCTGTCCAGCACCTTCACGACGACGGTCTGCGTGCCGGTCGTGGCGGCGGGCGCCAGGTCGTTCGGCGCGAGGGTGATGAACCCCGAGTACATCTGCGCCCGCGAACCGACCATGGTGTCGCGCACGTAGGCGGCGTACCACGTGTCCATCGGCCGCGAGGAGGACGGCCACGTGACGTCGACGTAGTTCCCGCTGTGGTCGGTGCAGGTCAGTGCGGGCGCGGCGGCGGACGTCGCCGCGCCCGTGTTGAGGTAGAAGCCGCCTGTGACCGCCGCCGACCGCCAGCTGCCCCAGCTCGTCGTCAGCGAGATCACGACGTTCGAGGTGCTCGACGCCGGCGCGGTCGACTGCAGGGTGCTCCGGGTGCACCACACGGCGCTCGCTCCGGCCGCGAGCGACGAGGTCATGCTCGGCAGCGACGCCCAGGTACCGGTGACGGAACCCGTGCCGACCGCGGCGCCGTCCGTGCAGGCGTCGGTCGACGCGACCGGCCACGCGACGACGTCGACCGCCTGGGCCAGCGCCGTCGAGGCACCGGCGGGCGACGACACCGTGGTGCTCGTCGTCCCGGCGATGTTGCCCGCGTTCGTCAGGGTCACCGGCTTGGTCATCGACGGCACCGAGTCGGAGAACGTCACGGTCATGGCGTCCGTGCCGGCGATCCCGGCGGCCAGCTTGCCGATCGTGGTGCTCGAGGTCGCAGTGCCGCTCGTCGTCCACAGTGCCCAGGCCGCGCTCGATCCGCCGACGACGAACAGCGCGCTGAGCACGAGCGCGACGGCCACACGCATCCGGCGGGTCACGGCGCGACCTGCGTCCCGGTCACGGTGAGGGTGAAGTCGGTGACGGCGCCGGAGACGCTCTGCGGCGCGTCGGAGGCGAGCACGACCTCCAGGCAGGCGGTCCCGGTCGCACCGACGGGGAGCGTGTAGTACCCGCTGCCGGTGTCGAACGACGCGAGCGGTCCGCTCGCACCGCCGAGGCCGGCACGGCAGGCGGACGCCGACGCCACGCTCGCCAGCTTGAGCGTCTGCGTGCCGAGCACGACCGCGTCGGTGGTGCCGGCGTAGGAGACCTTGGTCGCGGTCGTCATGACCCGGACGGACAGCGGGACCGTCCCGCTGTTCCGGACGGTGAAGGACCCGACGGTGCTCGATCCCGGTCCGAGCGCGGGGGAGTACATCGCCGACAGCGGGCTGACGGTGAGCGTGGCGGTGCCGGACTTCACGGTGGCGCCCTTCGTGCTGGCCGAGGCGTTCCAGAGGGCGTAGGTGCCGCCCGTGCCGAGCAGGGAGACCAGGACGGCGACGAGGAGGACGACGACGGCGGACCACAGCACCCGGGCGCGCAGGGCTCGGGAGCGGGGCGCGCGGTGGCGTGCCGTGGTGGTCGTGCTGCGGGTCATCCTCGGTCACCCCCTGTGCTTCGTGGTCGACGGTGGTGGGGCCGGCGCGGTCGGCGGATCAGGGACCGACCGCGCCGGGGTCTAGGAGCCGATCGCGGTCTGCGTCAGCGTGAAGGCGAGCGCGCCGACGTTGACGCTGCCGTTCTGCCCGGTCGTCGCCGACGACGGCAGCTCGATCGTGAAGAGCACCTTGACGGCGCTGGTCGCACTCGACGGCGAGACCACGAAGGTGTTCGCGTCCGCGGTGGACTGCACGACCGAGGCGCTCGTCGACGTCACGGACAGGGTCTTCGTCGTCGCTGCCAGCAGGCCGGCGTCGCCGGTGATGCTCTGGGTGGCGTAGGTCAGGTTCGCCTTGAGGTCCTGACCGGTCGCGCCGATGTTCAGGGTCTGCGTGAACTGGTACTTGTTGCCCGGCACCATCAGCACCGAGGCGGGGTCGATCGTGTTCGACCGACCGTTCGTGACGTCGGTCCAGACACCGTCGTTCGCGGCGCTCAGCGTCAGCGTGCCGGAGTTCACGGTGGTGGCGGCGGTGGAGGCGTTGGCGTTCCAGAGTGCGAAGGTCCCGGCGCCGCCCAGGAGCAGCGCGATGCCGGCGGCGCCGGCGATGGTGCCGGTGACGATCTTGTGCATGAGGTGTCCGTTTCCGCGCAGGGGGATGCGCTTCGAGCCAGCGGCACGGTGGTTCGGGTCGAGGTGCCGGTGGGACGGTGTCTGTCGCCCCTGCGTGAACGCGGGGGCGCGGCTGACCGGTGCCGAGGAGGATCGCCGGGCTCCGGAGCTCGCAGGGAGGCGGCTCGGGCGGGCTGGATCGCTCCTGTCTTCGACCGTACCCGTCCCCCAAAGTGCTGACAACGAAGATGATGCAAATTCATGGACCCAGAACGGGGGTGATTTTCGTCCCCGAGAGTGTGGACATTGTTTGTACCCCGTTCCTCGGGTCCGTGCCGATGGAATGTCGGGCATGCTCGGACAGTTGCACGCAGCGGAACGAGGAGGGACCCAGATGGGCATCGTGCGCTGGCTGTTCGACGCGCAGATCGTCATCGGTGACCAGACGGTGCTCTGGCGCGAGGTGATCGGCAACGTCTTCGGGCTGCTCAGCGCGCTCGGGGGCATGCGCCGCAAGGTCTGGGCGTGGCCGGTCGGCATCGTCGGGAACGCCCTGCTCTTCACGGTCTTCATGGGTGCGCTCTTCGACACCCCGAACCCGGTGAACCTGCTCGGGCAGGCCGGGCGCCAGGTGATGTTCATCGTCGTCAGCGTCTACGGCTGGTACCGGTGGACGCACCGTCCCGCCGAGGCGACCACCGTGATCGACCCGCGCTGGGCCTCCTGGCGGACCCGCGGTCTGCTGGCCGTCGCACTCGTCGGTGGGACCGCGCTGCTGACGCCCCTGTTCCGGGCCCTCGGCTCCTACGAGCCCGTCTGGTCGGACGCCTGGATCTTCGTCGGCTCGCTGCTGGCGACCTACGGGATGGCGAAGGGCTGGGTGGAGTTCTGGCTCATCTGGGTCGCCGTCGACCTGGTCGGGGTGCCGCTGTTGTTCTCCGCCGGCTACTACGCCTCCGGGTTGATGTACGTGGTCTACGGCGTCTTCACGCTGACGGGCTTCTTCGTGTGGATGCGCCAGCGGACCCGGCCGTCGGCGGCGCCCGTGACGGTCGGCTGACCCCGCGCCCCTGCCCGGAGCAGGATGGGCCGGTGAACGATGGCGTGTTGGTCACCGGGCTGCGGGAGTACCGCGCGCACCGGTCCGAGGTCCTCGACCCGACGCGCGTGCGTCGCCGTCGGGTCGTCAGCGGCGCTGCCGCCGCCCTCGCCGGGACGGTCCTGGTCGTGTCCCAGATGCTGTCCGGCTGGACGGGTGCTCCCGCCCTGGAGGCCGTGGTCGGTCTGGTCGCTTCGGCTGCGGCGGTCGGGTGCCTCGTCGCGGTCTTCTGCCGGACCGGTCGGACTGCCTCCGCGACGCGGAGTGCGCCGCTCCCCGGCGGCTGGCGGCGATCCGAGCGGATCGGCGCGCAGTTCTCGGCCCGCCCGCCCGAGCTCCTGCCCGAGGACCGGGACGCGGTGCTCGCGCGCGCGGCCGAGGTGGTGGCGCCCGCGGTCGTGACGGTCGACCGGCTTCGCTGGATCCCCGCCATGTGGCTCGCCGCCTGGGTCGGTGGCATCGCCCTCGGGCTCGCCTCGCAGAGTGTCGTCGCACTCCTGCTGCCGCCGGTGTTCGCGCTGGTGCAGGGTGGCACCACCATCACAGCGGTCGTCTGGCTCGGCCGTGCGGAGCTGACGCGACGACGGGTCGTTGCGCTGCCGCCGATCGAGCCCGAGTCGCCGTTGCGCCCGCGCAACCCAGAGCCGCGCGGGTCGAAGGTCGTCCTGCCCGACGAGTGAGCCCGGCGTGGTGCTGGGGGTGGGGAACTGCGGCGGGGGCACTGCGGCTCCGCGACAGGGCCGATGTCGGACGACAGCGGTGGTGTCGCGCGGGCGGTGGCGCGGGCGGGGACTGCGGCGGGCGCGGCGGCGCTGCGGCGCTGCGGCGCTGCGGCTCCGGCGACACGGTCGATGTCGTGCGACAGCGGTGGTGTCGCGCGGGCCGTGGAGCGGGCGGCGATTGCGGCTCCGGCGACATGGTCGATGTCGGACGACGGCGGTCTTGTCGCGCGGGCGGTGGCGCGGGCACGCGCGGGCGCTGCGGGCGGGGGCGCGGGCACGCGCGGGCGCTGCGGGCGGGGGCGCTGCGGCTCCGGCGACACGGTCGATGTCGTACGACAGCGGTGTTGTCGCGCGGACGGCAGCGCGAGCGGCCTGCCCGACGAGCGAGCGGACACGCCCCCCGCTCTGGGACACGACACCAGCGCGGGGATGGGGTGGGATGTCCTCGTGGAGACTCGCACTGACGACACCATCGTCGAAGAACAGACGATCGCGGAGCGCCTGACCCGGGCTGCCATCCGCGCCTACCGCATGTACGCGTTCACCGACGTCGACGCCGCCGTCGTGGCCGAGGTCGCCGGCGTGACCCTCGAGGACGTGCACCGGGCCTTCCCCTCGTGGGACGCGCTCCTCCTGGTGACCTACGACTACTGGGTCCAGCTGCGCGGTTCGACCCGCCGCCGCAAGGCCTCGTGCGCGATCGAGCACGTCCGCATGACCCTGGCCGAGGACGTCGCCGACCCGGGCCTCGTGCGGGTCCTCGCCGGTGTGATCAACATCGCCGGTGCCGAGACGAGCTTCGCCGAGCTGTTCCGCAAGCGCTACGAGGAGTACGCCACGGAGCTCGCCACCGCACTGCGTCGGGACTTCGACACCGGCGTCGAGCAGTCCGTCATCACGGCGGAGCGTGCGGCGACCCAGCTGCTCGCCCTGTACGAGGGCTTCCAGATCCAGCTGCTCGTCCGTCCCGGCGTGGACGTGCTGGCAGAGTGGGACGAAGCCGTGCGCGGTCTGCGGGAGGGCTGGCGGAAGCCGCGTCCGGTCCCGGCGTGGGACCTCGACTCCGTGCCGACCTCGCCGATCCTGCCGGTCTGACACGACCGGACCGGTCTGCCGCGACCGATCCGATCTGTCGTGGCGGTCCGCACGGAAACCACTTGCCAAAGTGGAAACTTGTTGCCATGATGGAGTCACCGAGAGGGGACACCATGACCGACTCCACCACCGGCAGCATCGGCCCGACCGAGGCCCGCGCCCTGCTCGACCACGCCGAGCGCACCAGCCGCCGCGCACACGACGCGGTGCGCTGGCCCTACGTCACGTTCATCACCGCGCTGGGGGTCGCGACCTCGCTCGGTACCCTCGGCATGGGGCTGACGACGGGGACGGCGTTCGCCGCCGTCTACGTCGGCACCCTCGCCGCGGTCTTCGCGCTCCTGCTCGGGTTCATGGTCGCGATCCGCGGCCGAGCGGCCTTCGCACGCAGCCGACGGTGGACCGCCTACATCGCTGCTTGGGCCGTGAGCTACTGCGCCGCGATCGCCGTGGTCGCCTGGGTGCACGGCTCGGTGGTGTGGTCGGCCACCACGTCCGGACTGGTCCTGCTGGTCGCACTGGCCTGCGCCGCGTGGGAGTCGCGCTCGTGAGCGTCGAGCAGGGCACGCACCCGCGGCACCGGCTCGACGACCTGCTGCAGAACCCGGTCCGGTTCTCGGTGGTCGCGGCGCTCGACCGTGCTGGAACGCTGGGGTTCCGCGAGGTCCGCGACGCCGTGGAGGTCACCGACTCGGCACTGAGCAAGCAGGTCGCCGCGCTCGAGGGGGCAGGGTACGTGGACGTCGGCAAGGCCTTCGTCGGCAAGACACCGCGGACCTCGTTGACGTTGACGCGCGCGGGTCGCGCCGCCTGGCGCGACCACCTCGACGCGCTCCGCCAGATCGCGGGGAGCGACCAGGCGCCCTAGGCCGGTCCTGGGACGGACAGGAGGCCCGGTGCCTGCCAGCACCGTCCTCCCTCGCAGGCTCGGTCGGCGCGCCCCGCGCAACGCTTCGCGTCGCCGCTGAGCGGGGCGCGCCCGTCCGTCTCCTGGTCGCGTCCCTACGCGCGCAACCAGACCGTCCCCACGCCCGTCAGGGCACCGTCTGCCACCGGTGCCGAGGCGAGCAGGAGCTCCCCAGCGGGGAGGTCGTAGGGCGTGTCGGTGAAGACCGTCACGCTCGTCCAGCCGTTCGGGCGACGGAAGGCCAGGACGTCCTCGCGTCCGGTCTCCAGCCACTCCAGGTGCTCGTCGGACTGCAGCTGACCGCGCAGGGCGAGCGCCCGGCGGTACAGGTTCAGCGTCGAGCCGGGGTCGGCGTCCTCGGCCTCGACGCTCGACTCGCCGAACCACGCCGGCTGCGGCAGGTGCGACCCGCCGGGACCGAAGCCGAACGACGAGCCCTCGCGCGTCCACGGCAGCGGCACGCGGCACCCGTCGCGCCCGATGTCGATGCCCGGGTTCCGGAAGAACGCCGGGTCTTGCCGGTCGGCATCGGGGATGTCGCCGACCTCGTGCAGGCCGAGCTCCTCGCCCTGGTACAGGTACGCCGAACCGGGGAGCGCGAGCTCGAGCAGCGTCGCGGCCCTTGCCCGGCGCAGGCCGAGCTCGCGGTCGAGGGCGTCCGGCGCGCCGCCGGCCAGCAGCCAGGCGCCGCCCTGCTTCTCGTCGGGGTCGCTCCGGTCGGGCAGGGCGTAGCGCGTGGCGTGCCGCACGACGTCGTGGTTCGAGAACACCCACGTCGTCGACGACCCGGACTGCTCGGCCAGACCGAGGTTGAACTCGATGATGCTGCGGAAGGACCCGGCGTCGAAGTCGGCCTCCAGCAGGTCGAAGTTGAACGCCTGCCCGAGCCCCTCAGCGCTGGCGTAGCGCGCACGACGGTCAGCGGCGACCCAGGCCTCGGCGACCGCGGTGCGTGCAGGGGTGTACTCATCGAAGACCCGGCGCCACTCGGCGTAGATCTCGTGCACGTCGTCGCGGTCCCACAGCGGGTGCGACCCGTCCTTCGGCATCGCGGAGAGCTCCGCCCAGGTCGGCAGCACCGCGCCGAGGTCCTTCGACAGCCCGTGTGCGACGTCGATGCGGAAACCGTCGACCCCGCGGTCGGACCAGAAGCGCAGCGTGTGCAGGAAGTCGTCACGGACCTCGCGGTTCGCCCAGTTCAGGTCGGGCTGCTCCTTCGCAAAGCTGTGCAGGTACCACTGGCCGTCGCCGACCGCGGTCCAGGCCGGTCCGCCGAAGATCGACACCCAGTCGGCGGGGGCGTCCTGGCCGTCGGGGCCGGTGCCGTCGCGGAACACGTAGCGGTCCCGGGCGGGGGAGCCCTTCGACGCAGCCAGGGCCTCGCGGAACCAGGCGTGCCGGTCGCTGGAGTGGTTCGGCACGATGTCGACGATCACGCGGATGCCGGCACCGTGGAGCGCGGCGACCATCGTGTCGAAGTCGTCGAGCGTGCCGAGCTTCGGGTCGACGTCACGGTAGTCGTCGACGTCGTAGCCGCCGTCGGCCAGTGCGGACGGGTAGAACGGGCTGAGCCACACCGCCTCGATGCCGAGCGAGGCCAGGTACGGGACCCGGTCGGTGATGCCGGCGAGGTCGCCGATGCCGTCGCCGTTCGCGTCGGCGAACGACCGGGGGTACACCTGGTAGACGCTCGCCTGGCGCCACCAGGTCTCGTCGGGCGTCGAGGCGGTCGGGGTGGCGGTGGTGGCGGGCGAGGTCATGGTGTCCGTCATCGGGAGTCCTTCCGTCGGTCGCGGCGCGTCACTTGATGGCGCCCTGGGTCACACCGGACATGACCCACCGCTGGGTGAGCACGTACACGATGATCGACGGGGCCATCGCCATGAGGTACGAGGCGAACGACACGTTGTAGTTGTTGCTGAACTGGCTCTGGAAGATCTGCTGCAGCACGGGGAGCGTCTGCAGCGCGGGATCGGCGGTGATGAGCGCCGGCATCATGTAGTCGTTCCACGACGCCAGGAACGCGAAGATCCCGACGGTGGCGCTCATCGGGGCGAGCAGCGGGAACAGCAGCCGCCAGAACACCTGGCCGACGCTCGCGCCGTCGATGCGGGCGCTCTCCTCGAGCTCGCCCGGGATCGACCGCAGGAACGCGGTGAACAGCAGCACGCTGAACGACAGCTGGAACATGATGTGCAGGATCGCGACGCCGATGGGGTTGTCGAGGTGGACCATGCCGGTGAGCTTCACCTGCGACAGCGCGAGCACCGGGAACGGCAGGAACATCGCCGCGAGCAGGTAGAAGAACGACCAGCGGAACAGCCGGTGCTGCCAGTTGTGCGAGATCGCGTAGGCAGCGAACGACGCGAGCAGGATCGTGCCGGACACCGAGATCGCGGCGACCAGGACCGAGACGCCGAACGCCCGCGGGAAGTCGGTCAGCTCCCATGCCTTGACGAAGCCCTCGATGCTGAACGGAGCCGGCAGCGAGAACGCGTTGCCGTCGATGGCCTGCCCGGTCGTCTTGAACGCCATCACGACGGTGACGTACAGCGGGACCAGGACGGTCAGCGTGCAGACCGCCAGGATGATCGTCAGCGGCCAGTTCCAGCCGCTCTTCGACCGTCGTCCGCGGGCGCTGTCGGCGTCGACGGACTGCATGCTGCCGGTGCGGGTCGTGCCCGGCTGGAGGGGTGCCTGGAGCGTCATGAGAAGAGGGCCTTCCCGCGGCTGAGCCGCAGCTGGACGAGCGCGAGGACGACGGTGATGACGAAGAAGATCGTCGCGTTCGCCATCTGGTACGAGTAGTCGCCGCTGTTGAACCCGTTGAAGATCGACATCGCGACGCTGGTCGTCGAGGTTCCGGGGCCGCCCGCCGTCAGGCCGACGATGATGTCGTACGCGTTCAGGAAGTTCTTGAACCCGAGGATGAGGTTGATGACGATGTAGCCCGCGGTGAGGGGCATCGTGATCGAGATCAACTGGCGCCACGACGACGCGCCGTCGATCGCGGCCGCCTCGTACACCTCGCCCGGGATCGCCAGCACGCCGGCGATGTAGATGAGGAGCGTGCCGGGGATCGCCTGCCACGTCGTGACGATGACGATCGCGACCCAGGCCAGGTCCGGGTTCGCAAGGATGCTGGTCTCGAGCGGTGCGAAGCCGAGCGACGTCGCCAGGGCGGGGAGACTGTTGCCGAACAGGAACGAGAACACGTAGGCGATGACGATGCCCGAGATGACCATCGGCAACACGAAGACCGCGCGGAGGGTGACCTTCGCCCGGATCCGGCTCGTCAGGGCGATCGCCAGCAGCAGGGCGATCGCGTTCACCACGAGCACGGTGACGAGCGAGAAGCCCATCGTGAACAGGTACGCGTTGAGGATCGCGGGGTCGCTGAAGATGGCGAGGTAGTTCGTCAGCCCGGTGAAGCCGAACTCGCCGAAGCCGACCGAGTCCGTGAAGCTCAGCACGATGCCCATCACCGCCGGGACCGTGATCGCGAGCGTGAACACGACCAGGGTCGGCAGCAGGAAGGCCAGGAACACCGGCTGGATGCGGTGCATGTGGGCACGGGGGGTCCGCGTGGTGCGGGAGCCCGCCGTGGGGGAGCCGTGCGGCGCGGTGTCCGGGCTTCCTGGGCGTTGTTCGTTCCGGCGACTGCCGCCGGATGACGTCGTGGCGATGGCCATGGGGATCGTCTCCTCGGTCCGCGGACCGGGTCAGGCCTTCCGACGCGCCACGCGCGCCCAGTCGGCATCGAGGGTGCGGAGCTGCGGAGCGGGTGCGCCGCCGAGGGCGATCGACTGCGCGTAGTTCGCCACCGGGATCTCGGCGGGGACCAGCTGGGACACCCCGAGGTAGAACGCGGCGTCGTCGTAGTACTGCTGCATGCCCTTGAGCGTCGGGTTCGCGACGGGCGGCGAGTCCTTGCGCGTGCCGAACCCGTTGTTGTCCGCGTTGTACTGGTCGGCGATCTCGGGCGACATCAGGAACTTCAGGAACGTCCGCGCCGCCTCCTGCTTCTTCGACGCCTTCGGGATCCAGAGCGCCAGGTCGACGTTGACCCGCACCTTCAGGTCGTCCGGGTCGTCGGTCGCGGGCAGCGGGAAGGTCCCGAGGTCCATGTCCGGCGTCGTCTTCGCGATCTCGATGAGCGCCCACGGTCCCTGCAGGTACATGGCCGACTCGCCCTTGGCGAACGCCAGGTTGCCGTCGCCGTACGCGCGGCTGGCGGCGTTCTTGTTCATCCACTTCGCCAGCTGCTCCATACGGCCCATCGGCGGTTCGAAGTCCTTCGAGAACGAGACCGGCGACGACGGGGTGAGCGACGTCCCCTCCTGGTCGAGCGCCGAGAAGGTCTTCTCCACGTCGAGCATCCCGCCGATGGAGTAGTCGAACATCCCCTGCGCGATGGTCCACGTGTCCTTGTACGTGCCGTAGAACGGGGTGATGTCCGCGGCGAGCAGCTTCTCGCACACCGCCGTCAGCTCGGTCCAGGTCGTCGGGACCTCGAGACCCTGCTCGGCGAAGATCTTCTTGTTGTAGATAACCGACGCGGCGGTCACCGAGTACGGCAGCGCGTTCCGTTCACCCGGGTAGGACGCGGTCTGCTCCATGAGCGTCCAGAGGTCCGGGTTGATCGCCTTCGCCTCGTCCAGGTCGGACAGGTCGGTGAGCGCGCCGTGCTCGACGAACGACACCATGGCGTAGTTGTAGTTCAGGCAGCCGAGGTCCGGCGGCGAGCTCCGCACGAAGTCGGCGGGCAACGACGACGTCGAGTCGCGGATGACCCGGATCTTCGACTGGCTCTTGTGGAACTTCGCGATGACGTCGTCGAAGTAGCCGATGACCTCGGGCTTCGAGACGTAGAACGTGATCGTCTCGGTGCCGCTCGAGGACGAGGACATCGGGGCGCATCCAGCGAGGGCGAAGCCGCTGGCGATGCCACCGGCCCCGAGCAGGAAGGAGCGTCGGCTGAACCCGGCGGTCTTCCGTGTCGTGGCGTGTTGTTGCACGTCGTCTCCGATCAACCGGGCCCGGCATCCTTGCCGTCCTGGTCCCGCGTCCGGCTCCGGTGCCGCCCGCATGACTAAATGTAGCGAGAAAATCTAATAGCGCAAGGAACTTCTGGCGCGGTAGTCTCACCGCATGCCGCTGCGTCGTGGGACCGTCCGCGGGTCGAGCACCGAGACCGTGCTCGACCATGCCTTCGCCGCGCGCGGCTTCACTGCGACCGAGGCGATGCACGCCACCGGACTGACCCGCTCCACCGTCCTGGCGGCGTGCGACGAGCTCGTCCGGCTCGGGTGGATCCGCGAACTGCGCGATGCCCGCGCCGTGGGGGAGTACCGCATCGGCCGGCCCGCCAAGCGCTACGGCCTCGACGAGCGCGCGGGCGTGGTCGTCGGCGTCGATGCCGGCCAGCACCGGGTCACCGCGTTCGTGGCCGACCTGCGCGGGCGCACGCTGGCGCGGGCCGAGGGCTCCACGGGGATCGACGACCTCGACGTCCCGCACCGCATCCGCACGGTCGCGGACACGATCGCGACGGCCCTCGCCACCGCCGGCGTCGGTCCGGGCCGCGTGCTCGTCACCACGATCGGCGTCCCGGCACCCGTCTCCGCCGACGGCACCTCCCTGCCCGGCGACGGCGGCTACTGGGCCGCGATGAACCCCGGCTTCGGTGACGTCACCGGACACGGCCGGATCGTCGTCGAGAACGACGCCAACCTCGCCGCGGTCGCCGAACGCGACGTCCGCGCCGACCGCTCGTTCGCAGCCCTGCTCGCCGGGGAGCGCTTCGGCACCGGCCTGGTCGTCGACGGGCGCCTGCTGCGCGGCGCGCACGGCGGCGCCGGTGAGATGCGCGTGCTCGGCATGGTCGAGGGCGTGGGGTCGGCCGACGGGCTCGGCAAGACCGCCAAGGCCCTCGTCGAACGCGCCGCCCAGGAGGGCCGGATCGCCTCCGGCACACCGCTCGCGACCGCGGTGCGCGCCGGCCGCACCGACGCTGCCGCCGTGTTCGCCGCCGCCCGCAGTGGTGACCCGGTCGCGCAGCAGGTCGTCGACCAGTTGGGGGACCGGCTGGCGCGGGTCTGCATCGTGCTCGCGAGCCTGCTCGACATCGATCGAGTGGTCGTCGCCGGCGCGATCGCTCAGCCCGCCGGCGCGGTGATCGAGCACGCGCAGGAGCTGCTGGCCGCGTGGAGCCTCGACCCGGTGCCACGCATCGTCGCGTCGGGACTCGGTGCGGACGTCGTCGTGCACGGCGCCATCGCGCTGGCGCTCGAGGTCGTGCAGGACGATCCGCTGGGGATGGCGCTGCCCGTCGCTGCCGCCACCGGGCCGGTCGCCGCCGACACCGGGGTGACCGACGTGGTCGTGCCCGCCTAGCGCCCAGCACGCAGTGCCCAGCAGGCAGTGTCCAGCAGGCAGTGTTCAGCGCCTACTGGCCCGAGTCCGTCCGCCCCCGGCCCCGGCGCCAGGACAGGACCTGGCGCACGGTGACCTTCGAGCCGTACTGCGCGACCGAGTGCCGGAACAGGTACTGCGCGAACCAGAGCAGCACGACCGCCACGGCGAACACCTCGACGATGCAGATGACCGACTCGACCGGTGACAGCGCGCCCACCGCGTTCCGGACCATCGCGGTCACCGGGGTGAACGTCGGGAAGTACGTGAAGAACGCCGCGACGGGGGTGGTCGGGCTGGTCATGACGAAGAACGCGGCGTAGACGGGGATGATCAGCGCGAAGATCGCCGCCGACTGCAGCGTCGAGGCGTCCTTGATCGTCGGGACGGCAGCGCCGACGACGACGAACAGGGCCGAGGCCAGCAGGACCCCGCCGATCAGCAGCAGCGCGCCCACGACCATCCGCCAGGGGTCGATGACCACGTGGCCGACGCGGCTCGCCAGGAGCGGCACGACGACCGCGAGCGAGAGCAGTCCCGGGACCAGGAAGACCCCGATCTGCACCAGGCCCACCAGCAGCATCGCGATGACCTTGCCGCGGATCAGGTCACCGGCGGTCACCGTGGTGAGGATCATCTCGGAGATCCGGTTCTCCTTCTCCTCGACGACCACCGTGACCATGCGGGCGGCGAGCAGCAGCACGAGACCGAAGAACGCGGCGACGAAGACCAGCGGCGGCACGATCGACAGCCACCCGGGTGCGACCCTGCCTTCGACGTACGCCGTGACCTCGGCGTTCGGGGGCGAGCGGAGGATGCTGACCGACTCCGGGTCGTCGACGCCGGCAGCGACGCTCTGCTCGAGGACCCGCTCTGCCAGCGACGAGTACGACCCGTTCTCGAACAGGCCGCGGTCCTTCGCGGTGACCTGGATCGACTGGCTCGACGGGGTGCGCGGGAAGACGATCAGCGCGTCGAGCCGCCCCGCGACGACGTCGGCCCGGTCGCCGGCCTCGTCGGTCGAGGGAGTGCCACCCCAGCGGGCCGCGACGGACTCGGACACCAGCCCCGAGCGGTCGACGTAGTGGAACGGGGTCTTCGTCGCCGAGGAGCTCGACAGCACGGAGTCGGTGCCGGCGCTCTGTCCGACACCGACCAGCAGCGACACGACCACGATGACGACCGGCAGCGCGAGTGTCCCGATCCAGAACGCCGGCTTCTTGACGGCCCGGACGAACTCGAACCGGATGACGGTGCCCAGGCGGCTCATCGGACCCCTCCTGTCGACGCAGACGCAGACGCAGACGCAGACGCGGACGCCGGTCCGGTCGCGGACGTCGTCTCGTCCTCGCCCGCGTCGTGGCCGTAGACCTGCACGAAGATCTCGTCGAGCGGGATCCGACGCATCTCGAAGCCGGTCACGTGCACGCCTGCGGCGACGAGCGCGGCGAGGATGTCGGAGCCGTCGGGGGCGGCGGTGCTCGACGGCACCAGGTAGGCGACGTGGCCCTCGTGCCGGGCGAGCCGGTACAGCGTGGAGCGGGGGACCGGACCGTCGAGGGCGACCTTCGCGACGGCGCCGCCGAACCGGTCCTGGACGTCCGGGATCGTGCCGTAGGCGGCAGCGGTGCCGTCCTTGAGCAGCAGGATCCGGTCGCACAGCCGTTCGACCTCGTCCATGTGGTGGGTGACCAGGACGACCGTGGCGCCGTCGGCCTTGCGCTCGTCGACCAGGTCGAGCAGCAGCCGACGGTTCACCGGGTCGAGGCCCTTGGTCGGCTCGTCGAGGATGAGCAGGCGCGGCCGGTCCATGATCGTGATGCCGAGCTGCACCTTCTGCTGCTGACCGCCGGAGAGCTTGTCGACCCGGAGCTTGGCCTTGTCGCCCAGCCCGACGCGCGCCAGGTAGTCCGTCGACCACCGCGTCGCCTCGGACCGTGGCATCCCGCGCAGCGCCGCGAAGTAGGTCATCACGTCGATGACCGACTCCTTGCGGTACAGCCCACGCTCCTCGGGGAGGTACCCGATGCCGCCGGTCGCCGGGCGGTAGGGCGCTCCGTCGATCGTCAGGGTGCCGGCCGTGGGGGACGTGATGCCGAGCAGTGCGCGGATCGTCGTCGTCTTGCCCGAGCCGTTGCTGCCGAGCAGGCCGAACGTCTCGCCGGGTGCCACGTCGAAGGACAGCCCGTCCACGACCGTGCGGTCCCCGAACCGCATCACGAAGTCCTGCACGCTGATGCTCGCCCCGGCCATGGAGCCCCCAATCTCGTCGCGCTGACCCTACTGGCGACGCCGGGGGTGCTGCTGGGTGCGATGCAATGCAACGCGAACGCGAACGCGAACGCGCCGCGCCGCGCCGCGCTACGGACGCGCGATCGGTGACAGCCGCGCCAGCTGGGTGACGTGCCCGGGTTCGAGTTCGTCGAGGGACGCGACCCCGAGCAGGCGCATGGTCCGCTCGATCTGCTCGGACAGGATCTGGATCATCCGGTCGACCCCGGCCTCGCCGCCCGCCATCAGCCCGTACAGGTAGGCGCGGCCGACCATCGTGAACTTCGCCCCGAGCGCGACCGCGGCGACGATGTCGGCGCCGGACATGATGCCGGTGTCCAGGTGCACCTCGGTGTCCATCCCGACCTCCTTGACCACGGACGGCAGCAGGTGGAACGGGACGGGTGCGCGGTCGAGCTGCCGGCCGCCGTGGTTCGACAGTGTGATGCCGTCGACGCCCATGTCCGCAAGGCGCTTCGCGTCCGCCAACGACTGCACGCCCTTGACGACGACCTTGCCCTGCCACTGCGACCGGATCCACGCAAGGTCCTCGTACGTGACGGTCGGGTCGAACATCGAGTCGAGCAGCTCGCCGACGGTGCCGGACCAGCGGTCGAGCGAGGCGAACGACAGGGGCTCGGTGGTCAGGAAGTCGAACCACCACCACGGGCGGGGGATCGCGTTGACGACGGTCTTGATGCCGAGCTGCGGTGGGATCGAGAACCCGTTGCGTTTGTCCCGCAGGCGCGCACCGGCGACGGGGACGTCCACGGTGACGAGCAGCGTGTCGAACCCGGCCTTCTCCGCGCGGGAGACCAGCGCCATCGACTTGTCGCGGTCCTTCCACATGTACAGCTGGAACCAGTTACGGCCGTGCGGGTTGGCGTCGCGGACGTCCTCGATCGCGGTGGTGCCCATCGTGGACAGGGAGAACGGGATGCCGGCGCGACCTGCTGCCCGGGCACCGGCACGCTCGCCCTCGGTCTGCATCATCCGCGTGAACCCCGTCGGGGCGATGCCGAACGGGTACGCCACCGGCGCTCCGAGCACCTCGCGCGACGTGGACACCTGCGACACGTCGCGCAGGATCGCGGGGGTGAACTCGATGTCCTCGAACGCCTGCCGTGCACGCGCGAGCGAGATCTCCGCCTCGGCCGCGCCTTCGGTGTAGTCGAACGCCGCCTTCGGGGTTCGTCGGGCCGCGATGGCGCGCAGGTCCCAGATCGTCAGCGCGGACTCCAGGCGCTGCCGCCGACCCGGCAACGCGGGCTTCTTGAACTGCATGAGCGGCGCCAGGTCGCGCACCGTGGGCAGCTGTCGCTTCACCGGCGTGCGGCGCGTCGAGGGTGCTCCCGGGGTCGGCGCAGGCGCTCCGGTCGCCGGGTCGACACGTCGCTGGTCATCGGTCGAGGTCATACAGACATCCTACGTCTCGGGGTGGTCCGGGTGGGGGTACGTTCTGCGGACGGCGTGTAGCGGACCGGCTCGACCGTCCGCGCGACCACGGCCCGCAGCGCTTCGAGTGACGCTCCGCCGAGGCCGGCCAGCCCCGCGGCCCGCGCCTGCACCAGGACGTTGCCGAGTGCGGTCGCCTCGACGGGGCCGGCCAGGACCGGGCGCCCGGTGCGGTTCGCCGTCAGCTGGCAGAGCAGTCGGTTCTGTGATCCGCCCCCGACGATGTGGACCTGTCGGATGTCCTTGCCCGTCACGGCGCCGATGGTCGCGAGCGTGGCGGCGTAGGCATCGGCGAGGGACTCCAGGATGGAGCGGACGACCTCGGCACGCGATGCCGGCGCCGACAGCCCGTGCTCGACGCACCACGTGCTGATCCGGGCCGGCATGTCCCCGGGGGGCGTGAAGGACTCGTCCGCGACGTCGAAGACGGGGACCGGTGCGGTGACGGCCGCGGCGGCGGCGAGCAGGGCCTCCAGGTCGATGTGGTCGCCGGTGCGCTCCCAGGTCCGCACGCTCTCGGACAGCAGCCACAGGCCGGACACGTTCTTGAGGAACCGGACCCGGCCGTCGACGCCGCCCTCGTTGGTGCAGTTGGCGGCGCGGGCCGCGTCCGACAGGACGGGCGCGTCGAGCTCGACGCCGACGAGTGACCACGTGCCGCTGGAGATGTACGCGAAGTCGCCGGTCGTCGCGGGGACCGCGACCACGGCGCTCGCCGTGTCGTGCGACCCGACGAGCGTGACGGGTGCGCTGCCGCCCACGGCGTCGGCGACGGAGGGCAGCAGGGGACCGAGCCGGTCGCCCGGGTCGCGCAGCGTGGGCAGCAGGCCGGACGGGAGGCCCGCGGCAGCCCGCAACGCCGGGTCCCATCCGCGGGTGGTCGCGTTCAACGCTCCGGTGGTGGACACGTTGGTCCGCTCGGCGGCCTGGACGCCGGTGAGCCAGTACCCGAGCAGGTCCGGCACCAGGAGCGCGCGGTCGGCCAGGGCGAGCGAGGGGTCCGCAGCCCACTGGAACAGCGTGTTGAACGGCAGGTGCTGCAGGCCGTTCCTGGCATAGAGCTCGGCGGCGTCCACCGCGGCGTGCACCCGCGCGACACCGCGTTGGTGCCGCTCGTCGCGGTAGTGCGTGGGGAGCCCGAGCAGGCGGCCGTCGCGGAGCAGCCCGTAGTCGACCGCCCACGAGTCGATGCCGATGCTGGCGATCTCCGCGTGCTGGCCGAACGCGGTGCGGAGCCCGTCGACGACCTGGCGGTACAGCTCGACGACGTCCCAGTGCAGGGTGTCGGTCGTCCCCTCGTGCAGGGCGACCGGCCCGTTCGGGAACCGGGCGACGTGGTCCATCCGGACGCCGTCGGCGTCGACGTGGCCGACGATGACCCGGCCGCTGGTCGCGCCGAGGTCGACCGCTGCCACGCTGCCGCTCGTGTGCATCGCGCTACCTCAGGAAGGCCGCGGCGACCCCGGCGTCGACGGGGACGTGCAGGCCGGTCGTGTGCGAGAAGTCGGACGTGCAGATGGCGTACACCGCGTTGGCGACGTTCTCGGGCACGACCTCGCGCTTGAGGATCGTGCGCTGCGCGTAGAACGCCCCGAGGTCCTGCTCGTCGATGCCGTACGTCTTCGCCCGGTTCGCACCCCACCCGCTGGCGAAGATGCCGGAGCCCCGGACGACGCCGTCGGGGTTGATGCCGTTGACGCGGATGCCGTGCTCGCCGAGCTCGGCCGCCAACAGCCGCACCTGGTGGGCCTGGTCGGCCTTGGTGGCGGAGTAGGCGATGTTGTTCGGACCGGCGAACACCGAGTTCTTGCTCGAGATGTAGACGATGTCGCCGCCCAGGCCCTGTTCGATGAGGACCTTCGCCGCGGCCTTCGACACGAGGAACGAGCCCTTGGCCATGACGTCGTGCTGCAGGTCCCAGTCCTGCTCGGTGGTCTCCAGCAGGCTCTTGGACAGGCTCAGTCCCGCGTTGTTCACGACGAGGTCGAGGCCGCCGAAGTGCAGCAGGGTCTCCTGGACCGCCCGTTCGATGTCTGCGGCACTCGTCACGTTCGCCGCGACGCCGATGGCCTGGTCCAGCCCGCCGATCTCCGCGGCGGCATCCTGCGCCTTGGTGAGGTCGAGGTCCGCGATCACCACTGCGGCGCCCTCGGCCGCCAGGCGCTTCGCGATCGCCTTGCCGATGCCGGACGCGGCCCCGGTCACGAGGGCGATGCGCGTGCTCAGCTGCTTCGGCGCGGGCATCCGCTGGAGCTTGGCTTCTTCGAGGGCCCAGTACTCGATGCGGAACTTCTCGGCCTCGTCGATCGGGGCGTAGGTGGAGAGGGCCTCGGCGCCGCGCATGACGTTGATGGCGTTGACGTAGAACTCGCCGGCGACGCGGGCGGTCTGGGCGTCCTTGCCGTAGGAGAACATGCCGACGCCGGGAACCAGCACGATGAGCGGGTCGGCGCCGCGGATCGCCGGGCTCGTCGCGTCCGCGTCCGCGTGCCGGTCGTAGTACGCCTGGTAGTCCGCGCGGTACTGCTCGTGGAGTTCGTGCAGGCGGGCTCGTGTGTCGTCGATGCTCGCGGTGGCGGGCAGGTCGACGAGGAGTGGTTTGACCTTGGTGCGGAGGAAGTGGTCCGGGCAGCTCGTGCCGAGTTCGGCCAGGCGCGGTGCTGCCTCGCTCGCGAGGAAGTCGAGCACGGCGTCGCTGTCGGTGAAGTGCCCGACGACCGGCTTGTCGTGCCCGGCGATGCCGCGGATCGTCGGGGCGAGGGCGGCGGCGCGGGCGCGTCGTTCGGTGTCGGGCAGTGCCGCGAAGCCGGGGCGGACGGCGCCGAACGGCTGGTCCTTGCCGTGCTCGGCGATGTACTGCTCGGCGGTGTCGATGATCCACCGGGAGTTGCCTTGCGCCTCGTCGCTCGTGTCGCCCCACGCGGTGATGCCGTGCCCGCCGAGGACCGCGCCGATCGCCTCGGGGTGGTCGCGCTGGACGGCGGCGATGTCGAGCCCGAGCTGGAACCCGGGCCGGCGCCACGGGACCCACACCACGCGGTCGCCGAAGACCGTCGTGGTGAGGGCCGGGCCGTCCGCCGCCGTGGCGATCGCGATGCCGGCGTCCGGGTGCAGGTGGTCCACATGTGCGGCGTCGACCAGGGCGTGCATCGCGGTGTCGATCGACGGGGCGGCACCGCCCTTGCCGAAGAGGGTGTGGTCGAACGCGGCGACCATCTCGTCCTCGTGCTCGGGCCCGCGGTAGACGCCCTGGAGGGCCCGGACCCGGTCGACCCGCAGCACGGCGAGGCCCGCCGGGGTCAGCGTGCCGAGGTCACCCCCGGAGCCCTTCACCCAGAGCAGCTCCACCGGTTCGCCGGTCACCGGGTCGGTGTCGGTGCCCTTCGCCGAGGTGTTCCCTCCGGCGTAGTTCGTGATCCGGGGATCCGAGCCGAGCGCGTTCGAGCGCGCGATGAGCGCGGTGACCGTCTCGTCTGCGGTCGTGGCTGTCGTTGCGGGGTCCACCCGAGCCTCCAGGTCGTTCATCGTCATCGGTCTACGCGCCCCAGCCGGCCTGGACGCCGCCGACGCGGTCCTCGGCGATCTGCCGCTGGTAGCCGGACTCGCGGTAGGCGCGCATCGGGTCGGCGGGGAGGCCGCGGGACTCGCGCCAGGCGGCGAGGTCTGCCCGGATGTCGGTCTGGTACGCGTCCATGAACACCTCGTTCGCACCGAGGACGTCGTGCGCCTCTTGTGCCGCGGTCAGCGCAACACGGTCGAGGAGGAGCGCACGGGCCGTCATCTCCTGCACGTTGAGCACCGAGCGGATCTGGCCGGGGATCTTGTCCTCGATGTTGTGGCACTGGTCGAGCATGAACGCGACGTCGGGGTTGTCGTAGCCGCCGCCGCGGATCACCTCGACCAGGATGCGGAACAGCTGGAACGGGTCCGCGGCCCCCACGATGAGGTCGTCGTCGGCGTAGAAGCGCGAGTTGAAGTCGAAGCTGCCGAGCTTGCCGAGGCGGAGCAGCTGCATCACGATGAACTCGATGTTCGTGCCGGGCGCGTGGTGGCCGGTGTCGAGGCAGACCATCGCCTTGTCGCCGAGCGCTGCGGTCTGCACGTAGCTCGTGCCCCAGTCCGGGACGTCCGTGTGGTAGAACGACGGCTCGAAGAACTTGTACTCGAGCACCAGGCGCTGGTCCGGGCCGAGACGGTCGTAGATCGTGGACAGGCTGTCGTGCAGGCGGTCCTGGCGGGAACGCATGTCCTCTTGTCCGGGGTAGTTCGAGCCCTCGGCGAGCCAGATCTTCAGGTCGCGGCTGCCCGTTGCGTCCATCACGTCGATGCAGCGCAGGTGGTGGTCGATCGCCTTCTGCCGGATCGTCTCGTCGACGTGGGTCAGGGCGCCGAACTTGTAGTCGTCGTCCTGGAACGTGTTCGAGTTGATCGTGCCGAGGCGGACGCCGTGCTCCTCCGCGTGGCGCTTGAGGTCGGCGAAGTCGTCGACGAGGTCCCACGGGATGTGCAGCGCCACGGTCGGGGCGAGCCCGGTGTACCGGTGCACCTGGGCGGCGTCCGCGATCTTCTCGTAGGGGTCGCGGGGGGTGCCGGGCGTTGCGAACACCTTGAAGCGGGTGCCGGAGTTGCCGAACGCCCAGGACGGCAGCTCGATCTGCTGCCGTGCCAGTTGCCCCGTGATGGAGCCGAAGTCCGTTGATGTCATCGTGTCACTTCCTCGTGTCGATTGAATCGTTTCATAGGCTAGCTCGCGGGACCGCGCCGCGCAAGCGGCGGCCGCCCCGGGCCGGCGGCGGTGGCGCATCGCACCCCGCCTCGGACATCGCACCCCGATTCTGCGGGGTGCAATGTCCGTACCGGGGTGCGATCCGTGCCGGCGCCGCGGGCCAGGCCGGTCGGCCGGTCGGCCGGGCCGCGCTACCCCGCGGGCACCGCGGCCGGCGCACGCAGCTCGTGCGTCCCGCCGCCGACCCGCTGCTCCGGCAGACCCGGCAAGCGCACCACCGCGGTCACCCCGTCCGGCACGGTCGCGCGCACGAGCAGCTCGCCGTCGACGAGTTCCCACCGCAGGGCGACGTGCCCGTGCACCGTGTCGAGCGAGGTCGCCGCCCACGTCAGACCCCCGCCCGGCTGCGGCGCGATCAGCACGGACTCGTACCCGGGCGTCAGCGGCGCGAGGCCACCCACCACCCGGTGCATCCAGTCCGCCACGGCGCCGAGCGCGTAGTGGTTGAACGAGGTCATCTGCCCCGGGTTGATCGAGCCGTCCGGCAGCAGCGAGTCCCACCGCTCCCACACCGTCGTCGCCCCCATCGTCACCGGGTAGAGCCACGACGGGCACTCCGTCTGCAGCAGCAGCTGGTACGCGTCGTCCAGGTGGCCGGTCTGCGTCAACGCGTCCGTGATGAACGGCGTCCCCGCGAACCCGGTCGAGATCCGGTGTCCGGAGGCCTCGACCAGCTCGGCGAGCCGGTCGCCGGCCGCCGCCTCGTCATCCGGCGACAGGATCCCGAACACGATCGCGAGCGCGTACACCGTGGTGCAGTCGGAGCGGATCCGACCGTCGGTCACGTAGTGCTGCCGGAACGCGGCCTGGAGGCCCGTGGCCAGCTCCTCCGCTTCTGTCGCCTCCGCCTCGTGGCCCGTCACCCGCGCGGCCTGCGCGACGAGCGTCGCCGACCGGAACGCACACGCCGTCGCGACGACCCCCGGGTCGGCCTTGGCCGCGGCGGCGTCCTCCGGCGGCGCGTCCGGGTCGAGCCAGTCGCCGAACTGGAAGACCGTGTCCCACAGACCCTGGGGCGACAGGTGGTCCCGGATCCGTCGGAGGTGCGCCATCATCGATTCGAGCTGGTCCTCGAGCACGGCGCTGTCGCCGTAGGCCTGGTAGAGCGTCCACGGCACCCAGACCCCGGCGTCCGACCAGATCGCGGTGGCGTCCGGGTCCTTGAAGTCCTCGGCGGGGGAGTACTTCAGCACGTCCGGCACCACGAACGGGATGATCCCGTCGGCGTGCTGCTGCTCGAGCCAGACGTCGCGCAGCCAGTCGCCGAGGAACGCCCTGGTGTCGAACAGGTACGACGCCGTCGGGGCGAACGCGGCGATGTCGCCCGTCCACCCGAGCCGCTCGTCGCGCTGCGGGCAGTCCGTCGGGACGCTGAGGAAGTTGCCCTGCATGCCCCGGACCACGTTGTCGTGGAAGGTGTTCAGCAGGTCGTGGCTCGACGCGAACGTGCCGGTGCGGGTCAGGTCACTCCCCACCTGCACGGCGACCACGGCGGCGCGGAGCTCGTCGAGCGTGCCGGGCCACCCGTCGACCGAGGCGTAGCGGAACCCGTGGAAGGTGAACCGCGGCTCGAAGGTGTCCGGTGACGGACCGCCGCTCAGCGTGCAGTGGTCCGTCGCCTTCGCGGTGCGGAGCGGACGGGTGCCGAGCTCGTCGTGCTCGAGCACCTCGGCGTGCCGCAGCGTCAGCACGGTGCCGGCCGCACCGGACGCGGTGAGACGGATCCACCCGACCAGGTTCACGCCGAAGTCGATCAGCGGGACGCCCGACGGACTGGTCCACACCTCGACGGGGGCGATCTCGGCGAGCGGGCGCACCGGCGGGACCGTGTCGGCGACGAGCTGTCGGGACCCGATGTCGACGGTGTGCACCCCGACGGTCCGGCCCTCGTGCCCGTCGACGCTCGGCACGGTCACCTCGCCCGGCTGCAGGAACGAGCCGTCGCGGAGCCGTGCGTCGATGTCCTGTCCGTCGTAGAGCTCATCGGTGGTGATCGCGCTCGACAGGGCCTGCCAGTCGGTGTCGGTGCCGACGGTCTGCACGTGGCCGTCCTCGAACGTGACGCGGAACGTGACGCGGAGCTCGGCGAACCCGGCGCGCTCGTCGGTGTACCAGCTGCGACCACCGCCCCACGCCAGACGGCCGGCGGCCCAGCCGTTCCCGATGACGAGCGCGAGGACGGTCTCCGTGCCCGGCGCGACCGCGCTCAGGTGTGCCAGGACGTCGTGCGACGCGACGCGGATGCGCCACTCGTAGCTCGTCCACCCCGGTTCGAGCAGGTGGTCGGAGACCCGGCTGCCGCCGAGCCACGCCTCGACCACGCCGAGGGCGCTGACGTCGAGGGTCGCGCTGCGGATCGCGCCGTGCCCCGCGTCGATGGTGACTGCGCGACGCAGGATCGGTGCGCTGCCGAGGTCCGAGTCCGCGGCGATGAACGATGCGGTCCAGCTGGTCATGGTGTCCTTCCGGCGGCCGTCGTCGATGACGGTCGCGTCGATGGTCGTGTGGTCCACCGGCGGTGGGCCGACCTGCGCGGGGCGGGTCGGGCCTCCTGGCCGGGTCGGGCGTCAGCCCTTGACTGCGCCGCTGGTCATGCCGGCGACGATCTGACGGTTGAAGAAGACGTACAGGATGAGCGGGGGGATCGTGATGAGCAGCACGTCCGTGAACAGCAGGTTGAGCTGGCTGACGGACTGGCTCTGGAACGCGTAGAGCGTCTGCTGCACGGTGGCGTTCTCGGACCCCGGCAGGAAGTAGAGCGGGTTCGCGAAGTCGTTGAACACCGCGACCGACTGGACGAGCACCACCGTGATGATGACCGGCTTGAGCAGCGGCAGGACGACCCCGAAGAACAGGCGGATCGGGCCGGCGCCGTCGAGGACCGCTGCCTCGTCGAGCTCCTTCGGGATGGTGGCGACGAACGCGCGGAACAGCAGGATGCAGAACGAGAGCCCGAAGGTCGCCTCGATCAGGATCATGCCGCCCATCGTCTTGAACAGGTTCAGGCCCTGCAGCACCCAGATCGTGGGGACGATCGCGGGCGGGACGATCAGGCCGGCGAGGACGAAGAAGTTGATGACCCCGTTCCACCGCCCCGGACGCCGTTGCAGCACGTAGCCGACCATCGCCGAGAAGACGACCATGATGACGACGCTGCCGACGGTGAGCACGGCGCTGTTGAGGAACGCCCGGACGATGCCGGACTCGCCGGTCTGGAACACCGCCTGCAGGTTCTGCCACAGCTGCCACTGGGTCGGCAGGGTGAATCCGAGCTGGTTCGCCTCGGCCGGGGACTTCGCCGCCTGCAGCAGCACGAAGACGAAGGGCACGAGGAACACCACGAAGCTGACGACGATCGCGATGATGCCGATCACCCACTTGCGGACGATGTCGGGACGGCGGCGCCTGGGGGTGGTGGGCCGGTCGGTGCGCTTGCGCGCGGTGCGCGTGTCGTTCGGGGTGTCGACGGCGGTCACAGTTCCGGCTCCTTCCGGTTGAGCAGCCATGACACCGGGACCATGATCGCCGTGACGACCACGAACAGGACCACGTTGCCGGCGGTCGACAGGCCGTAGAAGCCCGCCTGGTACTGCTTGTAGATGACGCTCGCGATCACGTCGCTGGTGAACCCGGGGCCGCCGCCGGTCATCGCCCAGATCAGGTCGAACGACCGCAGGCCGCCGATGAGCGAGAGGATGATGACCGTCCCCATCGCCGGGCGCGAGAGCGGCAGCGTGATGTTCTTGAAGATCGTCCACGCGCTCGCGCCGTCGACCCGTGCCGCTTCGAAGTACTCCTGCGGGATGGCGACGATGCCGGCGATGAAGATGAGCGTCGCGATGCCGACGCCCTTCCAGACGTCCACCGCGGCGACGCTCCAGAGTGCGAGCGCCGGGTCGGTCAGCCACCCGGGGGTAGGCAGGCCGACCGAACCGAGCAGGCCGTTCACGATCCCGTGGAAGGGGTCGAGCAGGGCCTTGAAGGTGATGCCGATGCCGATCGTGGACACGAGCACCGGGAAGAACACGACCGCCCGGAGGTAGCCGCGGCCGAGCACGGGGCTCGTGAGGAGCAGGGCTAGGGCGAGTCCGAGGACCACCTTCGCCGCGCTCGTCACGAAGCCGTACTCGAACGTGTGCACGAACCCGGAGACGAGCTGCGGGTCCTGGAAGAACCGGACGAAGTTGCCGACGCCGATGAAGGTCTGGTCGAACAACGTCCAGCGGGTGAGCGAGAACCAGAAGCCGGCGAAGGTCGGGACCGCGAAGAACACGACGTACAGCGCGATCGCCGGGATGAAGAACCATGCGGGGTAGAAGGAGCGCATCCGCTTCCGGGCCGGCCCACCACCGGGGCGGGCCTGTCGCGGCGGGACCACTGCCGTCGTGAGCGTCGCGGTCACCGCCGTCACCAGCCCTTGATGCCGAGCTGCTGGGCCTGCTGCACGACGTCCTGGTCGTACTGCTTGGCACCGACTGCTGCGGTGGAGATCCCGGAGCCGACCTGCACGCAGATCTTCTCGAGGTTCGGCCCCTTGATCGGCGACAGGAACTCGAGCGCCGGCTTCGCCTTGCCGTCGTCGATGTACTGCTTGACGTCACCGAGCATCGGCGGGACCGATTCGGGGAGCTTGCACGTCGAGATCACGTAGGGCCCGCCCGGGGTCCCGGTGTCGTTCTGCACCTTGCAGCCGTCCGACGAGTTGGCGAAGGCGATGAACTTCTTCGCCGCCGCGAGCTCGTCGCCCGTGGTCGTCTTCGGGATGTACAGCCCGTTGGGTTCCCAGATCGTCAGGTTCGTGTCGCTCGCGTCGGCTGCCGGCAGGGCGAAGGCGCCGATGTCGTCGACCGCGTCGGGGCTGTCCTGCTGCAGGGTCGAGATGGCGTTGGTGAGCATCGGGTACTGCGCTCCGGTGCCGTCCGCGAGCATCTTCAACCCGTTCGCCTGCGTGGCCGAGGCGTAGTCCTGGTTCAGCAGGCCCTTGCCCTCGACGTCCGCCAGGTGCTGGAAGCCCGCCAGCGCCGGCTGCTTGGCGTAGGACTCCTTGTTCGCCGTGTACTTCGTCGCCCAGTCCGCCTGCTGCGCTGTGATGTTGGCGAAGTCCCCGAGGATGAAGAGCTGGCTGGTCCAGGTGTCGCCGTACGTCTGGATGATCGGCGCGATGCCGCCCGCGGCCTTGATCTTCTCGCTGTTGCTGATGAACTCGTCCCAGGTCGTGGGGACGCTGAGCCCGAGCTTCGCGTAGACCTTCTTGTTGTACATCACCCCGCCGCCGAAGCTGGTGCCGATCGGAGCGCCGTACATGCCCTTGTCGGTGCTGACGACCTGCTTGAACTGCTTGTCGACGTCCTTCGCCCAGCTCTGGTCGGAGAGGTCGACGAGTGTGTTGTCCGGGTTGAGCGCCTGGAAGAGCGAGCCGGAGTTGTAGTTGAAGACGTCGTCCATCTCGCCCGTCGACAGCTGCGTCTTGACCAGGTTGTCGCCGTCGGTGCCCTGCGGCTTCGTGTCGACCTTGACCGTGACGTCGGGGTTCGCCTGCTCGAACGCTGCGACGAGTGCCTTCGTGGTGGCTGCCGTGGCGGTCGAGTTGTCGACCAGGTAGCTGATCTGGACCTTGCCGCCGTTGCTGCCGGTGTCGGCCGAGCCGCCCGACGAACACGCGGCGAGGCCGCCGATGAGGACCGTGGCGCCGCCGATGGCGAGCAGCCGGGTGGTCAGGGAACGAGCTGACATCCTTACCTCCTCGTAAGGCCCGGACCTGGGGGAGCCCGGGTGGAACGGAGCCGGTCGCCGCATCGTCGCGGGGACCGGTCGTGCTGTTTAGAACGTTTCAATCGGAATGGAACCACGAGGATTGAAGCGTGTCAATCGTTCGTCCGGATCTGTCGGGAGGCCACCGGCCCGGCCTGCTGTCCTGTCGGACGGGAGGCGCGTGGCGGCGCCGCCCCGCGCCTCCCGTCCGGCGGGTGGTGCGCTGGTGCGCTCGGTGCGCGGTCGATTCGCGCGTAGGGGGTCTGGTCGCGCGTAGGGGGTCGAATCGCGCGTAGGGGGTCAGGAGTTCGGGCCTCCAATGCGCGATCCCGCTTTCCATGACGCGCGCGATGGGACAGAACGCACACGGTGCGAGGTCCGCCGTCAGGGCTCGGAGCGCCGGGGGTCCGTCGAAACGACTGCCGCTCGGGCCTGGACGGCGCTCGGACGTTCGCGACCGAGCGTGCTCTCGCGGGGGACCAGGTCGCTGCCGAGCACGACCGTCCGGTGCACGTGCTCGGCGGGGTCGTCCGTGAGCTCGGCGAGCAGCAGGTCGACGGCGACCCGCCCCATGTCTGCCCCGTGCATCGTCACCGAGGTCAGCGGCACCGCTCCGCCCCACGCGATCGAGTTGTGGTCGCAGCCGGAGACGGGGATGTCCTCGGGGACGCGGATGCCGGCGGCGCGCAGCTCGGTGACGACGGCCATCGCGAGCAGGTCCGTCACGCCCAGGACGCCGTCGGGGCGCTCGTCCACGGGCATCCGGGCGATGCGAGCGCCCGCGTCGGTTCCACCGGGAGGGTCGATGTCGCCCGCGTCGACGTCGACCAGCGAGACGCCGGGGTGCTCGGCGATCGCGCGCAGGACGCCGGTGCGTCGGCGGGCCACGGGTTGCAGGTCGGGGCGTGCGCTCACGAACCCGATGCGTCGTGCCCCGCGCTCGATGAGGTGCGCGGTCGCGATGTAGCCGGCCTGCTCGTTGTCGACGACGACCGCGCAGGCATCGACCTCGGTCGGTTCGTAGTTGACGTAGACGACCGGGTGGCCGTGACGACGGGTGCGCTCGACCTGGTCGCGCGACTCGGTCATCGTGGCCAGGAGGATGCCGGAGGTGCGGGTGCTCTCCAGGAACGCCAGGTGGTCGCTCTGGGCCTGCTCGTCGTTCTCGCTGCTGGCGATCAGCAGGGCGAACTCCTGGGCCCGGGCCGCCAGTTGCGCGCCGTTCAGGAGGTCGCTGAACAGGGAGTTCTGCAACGAGGACACCACCAGGCCGATCGACCGCGTGCTGCCCGAGGCCAGCGCCCTGGCGTTGCGGTCGGGGGTGTAGCCGAGGTCGGCGATCGCGGCTCGGACCCGATCCGCGGTGGCATCACGGACGCGCTCGGGGTGGTTCAGGACGTTCGACACCGTCGCCAGCGACACGCCCGCCCGAGCAGCGACGTGGCGCACGCTCGGCGGTCCGTCACGGCGAGGCGGCTGGACCATCCCTCGATCGTAGGGGAACTCCGGGGAGGTGAGCGGTGCTCGCGGTCTCGCTGCTCGTGGTCTCAGTGCTCGCGGACGGTGGACTGGCGCACCACCAGCTCCGGGGTGAACTCCACGTGGTCGAGCTCCAGGTCGGAGCCGCCGTCCACCTGGCGGACGAGCAGTTCGATGGCCTGGCGTCCCAGGTCCTGCGCCGGCTGTCGCACGCTCGTCAGGGGGACGACCGCGGCCTCGGCGAACGCGATGTCGTCGTAGCCCACGATCGCGATCTCCTCCGGCACGGCCACGGACCCGCGCATGATGAACGCCTGCTCGAGCCCGACCGCGATCAGGTCGTTCGCCGCGAACACCGCATCGGGGCGTTCGGCGGCGGGACGGCGCTGGAGTGCTTCGCCGATGCGCCGGCCCTCGAGCACCGACAGCGAGGTCGTGCGCAGCACCTCGAGGGACGCGCCCGCAGCGGTCACCGCCGCGAGGGCTCCGGCGTGGCGGTCCACGACCTGCCGGATGCCGAACGGGCCGCCGACGTAGGCGATCCGACGACGACCGATCGCGAGCAGGTGCTCGACGGCGATGCGGCCCCCCGCGACGTCGTCCACCGAGACCGACGCGAAGTGCTCGTCGTCCGCCCGCCGGTCGACCAGCACGACCGCGGTGCCCTGGTCTCGGAGTCGAGCCAGGCGCGCGAGGTCGTCGCCGGCGGGGGAGACGAGCAGCCCGGCGACGCGGCGCTCCTCGAACAGGTCGATGTAGGTCCGCTCACGCTCCGTGGACTCGTCCGAGTTGCCGATCAGCACCGCGAGGCCCTTCGACATCGCCGCGTCCTCGGCGCCGCGGGCGACGTCGGTGAAGAACGGGTTGCCGCCGTCGAGGACGATCAGGCCGACGGTCGAGCTGCGTCCCGCGCGGAGCTGCCTGGCGGAGTCGTTGCGCACGAAGCCGAGTTCCGCGATGGCCTGCTGCACGCGTTCGACCGTCGCGGGGGCCACCTTCTCGGGTCGGTTCAGCACGTTCGACACCGTGCCGAGGGACACGCCGGCGAGTGCTGCGACCTCCCGAACGCTCACCGTCATGCGGTCATCCTGACATCCCGTCCAGGGTTCCGGCGCGCTTGCGGTGTCCGACGTTGCGGTGTGGCGGTGCTGCTGGGCGGTCCGGCGACCTCGCACGGTGCGAGGTTGCGGCGCGGCCGGGGTGTGGCGCGGGCGTTCGGTGCGAGGTTCCGGACACGGTGCGAGGTGGCAGGCTCGCACGGTGCGCACAACCTCGCACGGTGTGCACAACCTCGGACGGTGTGGGTGCAGTGCGGGTGCGGCGGGCGCACCCCACCCCTTGCGCCGTCAGCCCGCCCGGCGTATGGTCTCGCTGACCCGTTGAAACGATTCACTGACGAACACGCACGAACGGAGGACCAATGGCGGTCCGCATCGGAGCCCGGAACACCACGGGCTGGAAGGCGACGATCTCCGTCGCCATGTCGAACTACATCGAGTCGGGGTCGATCATCGCGATCGCCACGAGCCTGAGTCTCTGGCAGGCGCAGTTCCACGTCGGGGACCTGCAAGTCGGCCTGCTGGCCAGCCTGTCCGCGAACGCGTTCGGCGCCGCGGCCGGTGCGATCATCGGCGGCCCACTGTGCGACCGCTACGGCCGCAAGTTCATCTACACGTACGACCTGCTGCTCTACATGCTCGGCATCCTGCTCGCCGTCTTCGCGGGCAGCTACGGCATGCTGCTCGTCGGCTTCATCCTCACCGGGATCGCGGTCGGCGCGGGCGTCCCCGCCAGCTGGACGTACATCGCCGAGCAGGCACCCGCCGACAAGCGCGCCGCCCACGTCGGCACGGCGCAGCTCGCATGGTCGATCGGCCCGATGGTCGGGTTCGCGCTGGCCATCGCTGCGGCACCGCTCGGCCTGCTCGGCAGCCGGCTGATCTTCGCGCACCTGTTCGTCGTCGCCGCGGTCGTGTGGTGGCTCCGACGCGGTCTGCCCGAGTCGACGATCTGGAAGGACGAGCGCGCGGCCAGCGGCAGCGCGAACTTCTTCCACGGCTTCACCCAGCTCTTCAGCCGCCGGAAGAACCTCACCGCGATGCTCTTCCTGTTCGGCGTCTACGCCCTGTGGAACACCGTCGCGGGACAGGCCGGCATCTTCCAGCCCCGCGTCTACTCGGCGACCGGCGTGACGAGCGTCACGGAGCAGTACGGGCTGCAGATCCTGGTGTGGGGCTGCACCGTCGCAGCGACGTACTTCGGCTTCATGCGCTTCGCTGACCGGATGAGCCGCCGGGTCCTCTACGCGATCGGCGCCGCACTCGCGATCGTCGCCTGGGCCGTGCTCATCTACGCTCCGGCGAACCTCGGCACGCTGTTGTTCTTCGCGGTCGCGTGGGGGATCTCGTCGGGCATCGGTGCGCAGGCGTTCTACGGCCTCTGGACGAGCGAGCTCTTCGCCACCCGGTACCGCGCCAGCGCCCAGGGCGTGCTGTTCCTGGCGGCGCGCGTCATGGTCGGCCTGCTGAGCATCTGGTTCCCGCTGCTGCTGTCCGACATCGGCCTCCGGGCACTCGGCGGCCTGATCCTCGGCCTGCTCGCGCTGTCGTTCCTGATCGGCACGATCTGGGCCCCGAACACGCGCGGCAAGACCCTCGAGGAGATCGAGGCCGAACGACACGGCACCGTCACCAGCCTGACGGGCACCGCTCGCACCGTCGACGAGCACGAGGAACGTCAGCGGTCGCTCAGCGGCCAGGTGCGCGGTGCGCGCGACGAGCGGATGCCCAGGTGAGCGCGACCGGCGGCGGTGACCCGGGCCTCCAGACCGGACCGCCTGGAGGCCCGACCAGCGTCACGCGCGTCTGCTTCCGACTGCAGGTGGCTGCGGCGCACATGGACGCCTACCGGGAGCGGCACGTCGCGGTCTGGCCGGCGATGCTCCGGGCGATCGCTGCGGCGGGACGGCGGAACTACTCGCTCTTCCTCGACGACGACGGCCTGCTCATCGGGTACTACGAGACGGACTCGGTGGCCGACGCGGACGCCGCCCTGGCGGCGAGCGAGGTGGCGACGGCCTGGGAGACCCACATGCAGGACCTGTTCGACGGTGCCACCGGCCGCGCCGACCAGACCGCACGGGTGCTGCCCGAGGTGTTCAACCTCGAGGACCAGCTGGCCGCGGCCGGGGACTGAACCTGCAGGGCACGACGCAGGCACAGCGCGCTGCTGGCATCGCTGGCTAGCGTCGGCGCCATGCAGACTCCCGCTCCAGGCACCCTCCGCGTCCTGCACCTGTCCGACACCCACCTGACCGGGGACGGCGCCCTGCACCAGGGGGCCGTCGACACGACCGCCGCGCTCGAGGCCCTGCTCGCCACCGTCGACACGGTCCCCGGTGTCGGGCTGGTCGTCGTCTCCGGCGACGTCTCCGAGGACGGCTCGCCCGAGTCGTACACCACGCTCGTCGACCGGGTCGGGGGATGGGCTCGCCGGCACGGTGCGGCGCTCGTCGCGGTGCCGGGCAACCACGACCAGCGGGCCGGGTTCCGGCAGGTGCTCGCGAACGGGCACGTCCTCGGCGAGGGCGGCATGCCGCTGATGCACACGATGGAGCACCACCCGCCGACCGTCCCCGTGTGGGGACAGTCGGTCGTCGCCGGGCGCCGGGTCGTCACACTCGACACCAGCGTGCCGGGAGCTGGCTACGGGCGACTCGAGCCCGAGGTCCTCGACCGACTCCGGACCACGCTGGCCGATCGGTCCTCGGCGCCGCTCGGCACCCTCGTCGTGCTGCACCACCCGCCGCTGCCGGCACCGACCGCACTGCACGAGGCACTGCGCCTGCAGGACCCGGGAGCGCTCGCCGAGGTGCTGCGCGGCTCCGACGTGCGGGTGGTCCTGGCCGGGCACTACCACCACCACTTCGCGGGGTCCATCGGAGGCGGCGTGCCCGTGCTCGTCGCGCCCGGGGTGGCGAACGACACCGACGTCACCGGGTCCTGGGACGAGGAGACCGCCTTCGCCGCGACGGGTGCGCTCGTGGTCGACGTCGCCGAGGACGGCTCGGTCTGGTCGACCCCGGTGCGGGTGCCGGTCGCGGGGGACGACGTCGTCGCGCTGCACCTCGACGCGGCGGCGGTCGCGCGCGTCGCCGCAGAAGCCGGGCCGGGGAGCGCGTCGGAAGTCGGGCCGGGCAGCGCGTCCGGGCTGCGCTGAGAAGTACCCCGGACGCGCGGGCGGTGTCGGGGCTCTCCGAGTATCACGGTGCAACAAGGTCCGAAGGAGTGAGCCATGCGAACCGGCAACGCAGTGCAGTACGACCGCTACGGCGGCTTCGACGTCGTCGAGCTCGTCGCGCAGGAGCGGCCGACGCCCGGCCCCACCGACGTCGTGGTCGAGGTCTCCGTCGCGGGACTCAACCACATCGAACGGTTCCTGCGCGAAGGGCGCCTGCAGGAGTTCATCGACCTCGAGTTCCCGGCGCACCAGGGCGTCGACTTCGCCGGGGTCGTCGCGGCCCGCGGGTCCGACGTCCGTGACCTCAAGGTCGGCGACGAGGTCATGGGCCACGCGCCGCACGGGGGCTCCCACGCCACGTGGGTGAGCGTCCCGCGGAGCGCCGTCGTGAAGAAGCCCTCGACCATGAGCTTCGAGGTCGCCGGCAGCCTGTACCTGGCCGGGTGCACGGCCCTGTCGATCGTCCGGTCGCTCAAGCTCGGCCCCGAGGACACGGTCGTCATCAGCGCCGCTGCGGGCGGGGTCGGGCACATCGAGTGCCAGCTGGCCAAGGAGACCGGCGCGACGGTGATCGGGCTCGGCAGCCCGCGCAACCACGACGCCCTCCGGCAGATCGGCGTGCTGCCGGTCGCCTACGGCGAGGGCGAGGAGGACCGCATCCGCGAGATCGCGGACGGCCGCACCGTCACCGCCTTCATCGACAACCGCGAGCACAACGAGAACGTGGCGCTGGCCGAGCGGCTCGGCGTGACCGGCTCGCGGTTCGTGACCAGCGACGACCGGCGCGACCTGGAGATCCGCTTCCTGCGGGCACCCGGCGACGACACCGAGGCGATCGAGATGCTCACCACGCTCGGCGACCTGGTGCAGCGGCACAAGGTCCAGTTCATCATCTCGGGCTACTACCCGTTCGAGTACATCGTCGACGCGTACGAGGACCTGGCCGAGATGCACTCGCGCGGCAAGGTCGTGGTGGGGATGCAGCCCGTCGAGACCGGTGCACGCCTCCACTGGTACAAGTCCGAGAAGTCCCGGGACCTGCGTGACCCGGTGTCGAGCGGCGCTCCCGCCCGGCCCGAAGCACACTAGCCACGTCACGGACGACCGAGGGCCCCGGCGATCGCCGGGGCCCTCGGTCGTGTGACCGTCGTCAGTCGTCGCGCGCGGCTGTCGTCAGCCGTCGCGCGCGGCCGTCGTCAACTCAGCACGTCCTTCGAGGCGAACCTGCCGTACGCCAGCGTGCCGAACACCGCGACGTAGCCGAGCTGCAGGAGTGCGTTGCTGCCGAACGAGTCGAACGCGATCGGGTCGCGCAGCAGGTCGCCGAAGCCGAGCCACTGGTGCGAGAACAGGAACGGGTGCAGCCAGTCCAGCTGCGGGAGCTGGTCGAGCACCTGGGACGCCCCGGCGAGCACCACGGTCGCGGCCATCGCCCCGACGGGCACGTTCGTCAGCGACGAGGCGAACAGCCCGATCGCCGCGAGCCCCAGCATCGACAGCGTGACGTAGAGCGCCAGCAGCAGGGCTCGGCCGGCGTACGACGCTCCGTCCACCTGGGTGCCGGACAGCAGGGTCACCGGCCCGATCGGGAACAGCAGCGCCCCGATCGCCGCGCCGACCAGCACGATCACCAGCGTGGCGGCGAGGCAGAACGCCACCGCGCCGACGTACTTGACGAGCATGAAGCGCAGCCGGCCGGTCGGTGCGACGAGCAGGTAGCGGAGCGTGCCGTGGCTCGCCTCGCCGGCCACCGTGTCGCCGGCGACCACGCCGACCGTCAGCGGCAGGAACAGCGGGATCGAGACCGTCAGTGCGGTGAACGACACGAACAGGCCGTTGTTGGTGATGGCGTTGAGGAACGCCGGGCCGCGGCTGTCGTCGCCGGTGGTGAGGCGGACCGCGACGGCGATCAGGACGGGGACGAGTGCCAGCGCGCCGAGCATCGCCCAGGTGCGACGACGTCGGAACACCAGCGCGAGTTCCGACCCGAGCAGCGCGAACGTGCGTCTCCGCGCCGCGGACGGAGCGGCCGGCGGTGTCGTGGCACCGTCGGCCGGACGGGAGGCCGTGGTCGCGGTGGTCGGCTCAGGCAGCGACATCGAAGCCCTCCCCGGTGAGTGCGACGAACAGGTCCTCGAGGGTGCCGCCACCCACGGCGACCCCGCGGACGCGGACGTCCGCGTGCACCAGCTCGGTGACGATCGTCTCGGGCAGCAGCGCAGCGGGGAGGTCGGCGACGAGCACGTCGGCGCCGCCGTCGTGCCGGGGTGTGAGCCCGAGGCGCATGAGCACCGAGCCCGCGTGTCCGACGTCGGGCGTCCGGACCGTGACCGTGCGGGCACCCGCGGAGCGCAGGTCGTCGAGCGTGCCCTGCGCGACGAGCTTGCCGGCGCGCATCACCCCGGCGTGCGTGCAGACCTGTTCGATCTCGGCCAGCAGGTGGCTCGACACGAACACCGTGGTGCCGTCGTCCGCCAGGGAGCGGATCAGGTTGCGGACCTCGCGCGTGCCCTGTGGATCGAGGCCGTTCGTGGGTTCGTCCAGCACGAGCAGGTCGCGCGGGGTGAGCAGGGCGTTCGCCAGGCCCAGTCGTTGCTTCATGCCGAGCGAGTAGGCGTGTGCCTTCTTGTCGGCAGCGTGGGACAGTCCGACGCGGTCGAGCGCTCGGGCCACCCGCTCGCGACGGGTGCGTGGGTCCGAGGTGGGGTCGGCGGCGTCGAAGCGGGACAGGTTCGCCCGGCCGGACAGGTACGGGTAGAACGCCGGCCCCTCGACGAGCGCCCCGACCCGGGGGAGCACGGTGTGCAGCGCAGCGGGCATCGTCTCGCCGAGGACCTGGATCGACCCGCCCGTCGCGGACGACAGGCCGAGCAGCATCCGGATGGTCGTGGTCTTGCCCGAGCCGTTCGGTCCGAGGAAGCCGTAGACCGACCCCCGGGGGACCGCCAGGTCGATGCCGTCGACGGCGCGCTGCTTCCGGAACACCTTCGCGAGTCCGCTCGTGCGGATCGCCAGGTCCGGCTCCACAGCCGCCGGGGTGCGGTCGGTCGTCGGTGCGGTCGTGCTCACTTGGCGGCGGCCACCAGCGACGACACCGGCACGGCACCGGCCAGCACGCGGCCGTCGTCGGTCAGGTACACCGACACCAGCGAGGTCTGGATCGCGCGGCCGCCGTCGACAGCGCGGGTCAGCTGGTCCAGCAACGCGGTGCTGTCGGTCCCGAGACCACTCCGGTCAGCAGTGCCCGCGGGCAGTTCGGCGATCGTGTCCCAGCCCGAGCCGGTCACCGTCGGCGCGCTGCCGTCGGTCCCCGGGCGCGAGCCGTGGTGGGCGCCGTGCGCAGCCGCACCGGAGAGGTCCTTCGTGGTGACCTTCGCGTCGGACGGCGGCGTGAAGTCGAAGAGCCGGGCGGCGGGAGCGCCGTAGGACAGGCTCGTGTACCCGACCTGGAACGCGGCATCCGACTGGCCCTTCGCCTGCACCGCGGCGCTGAGCGGCAGCCCGGTCTGCTGGTCGACAGCCAGCTCGACGCGGCCCACCAGGGTGTCCGAGGACTTCGGCGTGAGCACGATCTGCCACGCGCGCTGTCCGGCGACGGTGGTGCTGGTCGGCTTCGACACGGTGGTGCTCGGCGTGATGGCGTCGATGGCCTGCTTCGCGATGTCGGCCGGGGTCGTCGTGCCGTCCTGCATCGACGTCGCAGTGCTCTTCGGCAGGGTCACGTGCGTGGCTTCGTTCTGCTTCGAGTCCCAGGTCCACACGTCGCTGCCGTTGCGGACGAGGTCCTGCTCGGCGAGCTGCTGCGTCACCTGCACGCGCTGCTTGGTCGGCCCGTCGACGTAGACCCGGGCGGTGTGCGACGCGGTGAGCATGCTGAGGGCGTCCGATGCGTTGCCCTCGAGCGACGAGCCACTCGACCCCGTCGGCAGCTCCGGGAGGCCGAGGTCACTCGTCTGCGAGAGCTTGCCCGAGTACTGCGCGTCGGAGGACTTCGCGACGCTGGCGATGACGTCCGCCGCGGTCGGGTTCGCACCCGCGAGCGGCGTGCTGGCAGCGTTGGCGAGGGCCGGTGCGGCGATGGCCCCGGCCACGACGACCGGTGCGATGACGGCGGGCAGCCATGCGGACTTCTTCATTGCAGATCCCCTCAGAGGGCGGTGGGACGGCGGAGCGGTGCAGCCGTGAGCACAGTAGGTCCGGCAACCGACAGTCGGCTGTGTCCGCCAGCGCCAGGCGGCCGACCAAGGGGTCAGGCGTCGGTCCCGACCGGAGCGGAACCGTCGTAGGCACAGATGGCCTGCACCTTCGACGCACTGGCGCTGGTCGGGTCGAACTCGTACCCGAGCCACTCCTTCGCCAGACGACGGGCCAGTTCGACCCCGATGACGCGCTGGCCCATGCAGAGCACCTGCGCGTCGTTCGACAGCACTGACCGCTCGACGCTGAACGAGTCGTGCGCGGTCACGGCACGGATCCCCGGGACCTTGTTCGCGCTGATCGCGACCCCGAGCCCGGTGCCGCAGAGCAGGATCGCCCGGTCAGCCTCGCCGTTCGCGACCATCCGCGCGGCATCGACGGCGACGTGCGGGTAGGCGGTGTGCCCATCCGCGTCCACCCCGACGTCCAAGACGCTCGCGACCCGGTCGTCGGCCAGCAGGTCGGCCTTGATGATCTCCTTGTAGTCGAATCCGGCGTCGTCCGAGCCGACCACGAGTCGGTACGTCATGCGTGTCTCCCTCCGCGGGGCCTCGTCGCTGAGGCGCCCGTCAGGTCCAGTCTGCGCCCCCTCGCTACGATCGGACACATGTCGGCCGAGCCTCCCACCGCGGACGCCGCACGAGCACGGTTCCCGCTCGACACCGTGTACCAGGCAGCTCGGATGTACTACCTCGAGGACGCCACGCAGGCGGCGATCGCCTCGCGGCTCGGGGTCTCGCGACCGACCGTCTCGCGCCTGGTGGCCGAGGCCCGTCGCGCGGGACTGGTCCGCATCGAGGTGGTCGACCCGTTCCGGGACGAGACCGTGGCGCTCGCCGGACGGCTGCAGGTCGGACTCGGGCTGCACGCCGTGCACCTCGCCCCGGTGACCCACACCGCGACGCTCGGAGCCGACCTCGCCGCGCCCCTGGCGGCCGCGGTCGAGGGCATGGCGCTCCAACCCGGGGACGCGGTCCTGATGTCGTCCGGGCGCACCGTGTACGCCCTCGCCCAGGCCGGGATGCCGCAGCTGCCGGGCGTCCAACTCGTCCCCACGGTCGGTGGCCAGGCGGACCCGATGCCGTGGTTCCAGACGAACGAGATCACGCGCACCGCGGCACAGCACTCCGGCGCGATCCCGGCGTTCCTGTTCGCCCAGGCGCTGCCCTCCGCGGCGATGCGGGCCTCCTTGGACGAGGACCCTGCGTTCCAGCACGTGGTCGGGCTCTGGGGTCGGGCGAAGGGGGCGGTGCTCGGGATCGGGGCCCCGGCGCCGACCCGCGACGCCGTGGCGCGGGGCATCCCGGTCGAGGACCGGGCGTTCGACCGCGCGGCCGGCGACGTCAGCCTGAACTTCTTCGCGCCGGACGGGTCGGCGATCGACTTCCCGGGGAGCGACCGGATGGTGCGGACGTCGCGCGAGGTCCTGGCGGCCGTGCCGCACGCGGTGGGCGTGGCGGTCGGCGAGGCGAAGGTCCCGAGCATCATCGGCGCGGTTTGCGGCGGCCTGGTCAACGCGCTGGTCTCGGACGCCGCGACGGCGCGCGCCGTGCTCGACGCGCTCGCCTGAGCGCTGCCGCCTGCGGACGGGCTCCGCGCCGGACGGGAGGCTGCCCACCGGGCCCGCACCGAGCCTCCTGTCCGTCGCGGTGCCGGACGACCGCTACAGGTGACCGTGGTGGCTGCGCCGCACGTCCCACAGGTGGTGCACCGGGTCGTGCGCGTAGTACACCGCGAGCGAGGCGACCGTGAAGGCGCTGCCGTCGGAGCGCAGGCCGGTGCGGTCCAGCTGGTCCTCGCGCACGTCCTCGAACGCCCGTGCTGCCCGGTGGGCCGCCTCCCCGAGTTCCCGCTCGACCACGACGGGGTCCTGCTCGCCGTAGGCGTCCTCGACCGCGGTGGCGTCCTGGTCCCAGTCCGGGAACGTCGGGGCGTCCTGGCTGAGCATCAGCGCGAGCCGTTCGGTCATCTTCCGGTGCACGTCGCGGACGTGGGCGGCGTACTCCAGCGTCGACCAGGTCTGCTCGTCGGGGCGGACCCGGACGTCCGGGCGCGCGAGGGCCTCGGGCCAGCCGGTGACGTTCGCCTCGACGATGCCGGGCACGTCGCGGATCGTCGTCGTGCTGCCGTCGTAGCCGCAGTCCGGGCACGGCGTCCCGATCACCCAGGTCCAGTTCTTCGTGTCCGGTTCGATCGCCATGCGCCGATGGTAACGACATCGTGACCAACCCCTCCGCTTCCGCACGGGACTGCTGATCGACCGCGACCCCCGTCCGGGTGACACGCCGGTCCCTGTGAATCACCGGCCAATGACATTCCAGTCGCTCGGTAACGTCGTCGGCTGTTCATCCGACCCGTAGGGAGCAGCAGATGGGTTCCGACCCCAGCAGTACCGAGCGCCGACGGCCCGCCCGCCGGCTGCGCGAGAGCGACGTCACCGTCGTGGACAAGAGCATGATGCGCCGAGCCGTCAGCGGCATGGTCGTCGGCAACACCATGGAGTGGTACGACGTCGGCGTGTACGGCTACCTCGCCGTCACGATGGGGCGCGTGTTCCTGCCGACGGCCGAACCGGCGGTGCAGATCCTGTTCAGCCTCGGTGTCTTCGCGGCGACGTACATCGCCCGGCCGCTCGGCGGCATCGTCTTCGGCCGCATGGGCGACCGGATCGGCCGCCAGAAGGTCCTCGCGACGACGCTCATCCTGATGGCCGCGTCGACGTTCCTGATCGGTGTGCTGCCCGCGTACGCCACGATCGGGGTGTTCGCGCCGGTGATCCTGGTGGTGCTGAAGCTCCTGCAGGGGTTCTCGACGGGCGGTGAGTACGCCGGGGCGACCACGTTCGTCACCGAGTACGTCCCGGACCGCCGTCGTGGGTTCTTCGCGAGCATCCTCGACTTCGGCAGCTACATGGGCTTCGCACTCGGCGCCACGGTCGTCTCGGTCCTGCAGATCACCCTCGGCGAGGAGACCATGACCGCGTGGGGCTGGCGTCTGCCGTTCCTGGCAGCCGGGGTCATCGGCGCCGTCGCGATCTGGTTCCGCCTGCGCATCGAGGAGTCGCCGACGTTCCAGGCCACCCAGGCCGCGCAGGAGGCCGCGAACGAGGCCCGTGTCGACGCGACCGGGCAGCGCCCCACGAGCGTCCTGGCGATGGTGCGACAGCACTGGCGGCCGATCGTCATCGCCGTGATGCTCGTCGCCGCGTCGAACACCGTCGGGTACGCCCTGACGAGCTACATGCCGACGTACCTGACCGACTCGCTCGGGTACTCCGCGATCGACGGCACGCTGCTGACGATCCCCGTGCTCGTGCTGCTCGCCGTGATGCTGCCGCTGACGGGCAAGCTCTCCGACCGCCTGGGGCGCCGCGTCGTGATGTGGATCGGCGCGGCCACGACGGTCGTGCTGGTCGTCCCCGCGTTCCTGCTCATCGGCCACGGCGAGCAGTGGTCCACCCTGTCCGGTCTGGCCCTGCTGGCGCTCATGACCGCGCTGTGGGTGTCGAACCAGGCGGCGTCGCTGCCCGCGCTGTTCCCGACCTCGACGCGGTACGGCGGCATGGGCTTCGCGTACAACATCGCGATCGCGGTCTTCGGCGGGACGACGCCGCTCATCGTGCAGGCCCTGCTGACCGCGACCGGCGACGAACTGGCACCCGCGTACTTCCTCATGGCGACGAGCGTCCTCGGTGCCGTCGGGGTGTTCTGCATGAAGGAGTCCTCGCAGCGCCCGCTGCCCGGGTCGATGCCCTCCGTCGAGACCCCGGAGGAGGCGCGCGAGCTCGTCCTGACGCAGGACACGAACCCGCACCTGGACCTCGGGGACCTGCCGTTCGCCGCACAGGACGCCGCGCGGGAGCACGAGGCAGCGCGCGAGGCCGATCCCGTGCGCTGACCCGGAACGCGGGCGGCGGCCGGCGCCGACTCGGAACGACATCG
>NZ_MJGI01000023.1:273231-275256 GCF_001864835.1 Curtobacterium sp. MCBA15_001
TGTCGTTCCGAGTCGGCACAGCAGTCCCCGCCGCCCACGCGCTCACCCGTGGTCGTGCAGCGCCGGCCACGCTGGGAACGGATCGGCCCAGGTGCGCCATGCCTCCGGTCCCGCCAGCAGTTCGGCCGGGGTGAGGAGCGCCGAGTCGAGGGCGCGCTCGATCCCGCGGACGTCGAGCCGCTCGCCGACGAACCACAGTGCCTGGCCGATCGGTGCGTCCTCGTCCCACGACGGGTTCGCGGTCGGGTCGAGTGCGAGCATCGCGCCGAAGCTCGACCACGAACCGACGTGGTCTGGCCGTGACGCCAGCCGGAAGAACCCCCGCGACCGCAGGACCCGGCCGTTGACCCCGGCGGCCAGGTCCTCGGCGATCACCGTCGCCAGGCGCCCCGGGTGGAACGGCAGTGGCTCCCGGTAGCGCATCGTGGCCAGGTCGTCGTCGATGTCCCGGCCCAGATCTGCGCCGTCCGAGAGTGCCACCATCCACCCGGCGCCGGTCGCCAGCAGCCGGGCGGCGCTGCCGTTCGACGCGGGCAGGTCCTCGGGCCCGCGCAGGTGGTCGAGCGCCATGATCGACGCGAAGGGCGCCATCCGGTGCAGCAGAGCGACCAGCGCCCGTCGGCGTCGCCCGGACAGCGGTCCGAGTCGGTCGAGTGCGATCACCGTGGCGTACTCAGCCAGTGCGGCGATCCGTTCCGCCGCGACGAAGGCGTCGTCCACGTCGGACCAGAGCAGGTGGGCGACGTCGTCGGCGCGCAGGACCGTCACCGCGTGACGGAGCACCCGGTCGTGGCCATGCTCGGCGCGAGCAGCGTTCGTCAGGAGCATGCCGACGGCGCGCGTGTCCGCTCCGGGTGGCAGCGTCACGACCAGCCCGTGCTCGGCCTCCGGTCCACACGCCCGGTCGAGCTGCTCCGTGCGCGCGGCGATCGCTCGGGCGGCGGTGAATGGGCTGCCGGACACGTGCATCCGGTGGTCGGTGTTCCCGCGTGCGCCACGACGGGCCAAGAGGCTGGCGACACGATCCGCGTCGACCCGGTGCAGAGCGGAGACGAGGGTGATGACGGCTGGGCGCATGCGGGTTACGCTACATGAAAACCGTTATCAACAAGGAGGCACCGTGAAGGTCCGCAACTCGCTCAAGGCACTGAAGAAGATCCCCGGATCGCAGGTGGTGCGCCGTCGCGGCCGGGTGTACGTGATCAACAAGCAGAACCCCCGGTGGAACACCCGTCAGGGCTGAGCGCACCTCCGTAGGGTGGCACCATGCGACTGCTCCTGATCCGCCACGGACAGACCCCCGCCAACGTCACCGGAGTCCTGGACGCCGAGGTCCCCGGGCCCGGCCTCACCGACCTCGGGGAGCAGCAGGCCCAGGCGCTGCCGGCGGCCCTCGCCGACCGGGGGATCGAGCGGCTGTTCGTGTCGTCGATGGTCCGGACACAGCTGACGGCCGCGCCGCTGGCCGAGGCGCTCGGGCTCGAGCCCGTCGTGCTGCCCGGGCTGCGCGAGATCGAGGCCGGAGCACTGCAGGGCAAGCGCGACCAGACCTCGGTGCAGCAGTACCTCGCGACCTGCTACGCCTGGGCGTCGGGGGAGCGTGAGGCCCGGATGCCCGGGGCCGAGACGGGCGAGGACTTCTTCGACCGGTACGACGACGCGGTCCGGCAGATCGAGGAGAGCGGCGCGCAGGTCGCGGCGGCGTTCAGCCACGGCGCGGCGATCCGGATCTGGGCGGCGACGACGGCGCAGAACACGCCGAACGACCTGGGCGCCGACCGGCACCTGGAGAACACGGGCGTCGTCGAACTCGAGGGGTCGACCGCCGACGGGTGGCGCCTGGTCGACTGGGAGGGCGAGCCGATGGGCGGCGACGACCTGATCGACCGGACCGCGCAGGACCCGACGGGCGAGCGCTTCTAGGTCGCGCTGTCTCCTCGCAAAAGCGACAGATCACCGCCGGAATTCCGGGGTGATCTGTCGCTTTCGCGGTGAGGACGCGACCACAGACGGACGGGAGGCCCG
>NZ_MJGI01000023.1:275718-305477 GCF_001864835.1 Curtobacterium sp. MCBA15_001
GGTGCCAGCTGGCACCGGGCCTCCCGTCTGTGGGTTGCGCGCTATGCGCGGGTCGTGGCTGCGGTCAGGGGCACGATCACGCCGTGCGACTCGCGGAGCACGTCGAGGGTGCGCTGGACCTCGTCCGCGCGCTCCTCCGGCGTCCAGCCGAGCGCACCGGCCAGCACGTCGGCCAGTTCGTCGAGCAGGTCGATCGTGACGCCACCGACGAACGCCAGGTTCGTGCGTCGCAGGACGACGTCGATCAGGTGGACCGCCTGCTCGTGCTCGGCGAAGTACGCGACCTCGGCACGGGTGAGGGCGGGCTCGGACTCGAGCGGCTCGACCGGGCCGTCGGTCAGGACGTCCACGACCTCGGCCGCACGGGTGCCGTAGCGCTCGAGCAGCCCCTCGACCAGGGACTCGTCGAGGCCGTCGCGGTGGGACTTGATCCACAGCGCGCGCTGGGCGTCCGTCGTCGGGAAGTCCTTGCCGCCGCCGATCGCCATACCGGTCGTGTCGACCTTGCGGGCGACGCCGAGCTTCTGCGTGGCCTCGGTGGACAGGTGCGCCGCGAGGGCGCGGAACGTCGTCCACTTGCCGCCGACGAGCGACAGCACGGTGGTCGACCCGAGACCGGGGATCTGCGTGTCGACGATCCGGTAGTCACGGGACACGAAGCCGGGGGCGGTGTCCTCGTGGCGGGGGAGCGGCCGGATGCCGGAGTAGCTGTACACGATGTGGTCGCGGGTGACCTCGATCTGCGGGAACACGTGCTTGACGAGCCCGAAGAAGTAGTCGATCTCCTCGTCGGTCGTGGTGACCGGCTTCGAGGGGTCGGCGTCGATGTCGGTCGTGCCGATGAGCACCCGGCCCTTGAGCGGGTAGATCAGCACGATGCGGCCGTCGTCGTTCTCGAAGAACAGCTCGCGGCCCTTGGTGGCCTCGAGCAGCTCGTCGTTGTGCACGACGATGTGCGAGCCCTTCGTGCCGCCCATGAACTTCGTCTCGCCGCCGAAGGCCTGGTTCGTCAGGTCGGTCCACGGGCCCGAGGCGTTGATGACGACGTCCGCCTGGAAGGCGAACTCCTCGCCGGTCTCGCGGTCACGCAGCAGCACGCCGCCGTCGCGGGTCCCAGCGGCCTCGACGTAGTTGGTCGCACGGGCGGTCGCGGCGGAGCCGGTTCCGGTGCCCGCGGCCAGGCCGTCCTTGAGGACGTCGAGCGCCAGACGCTCCGGCTCGTGCACGGAGGCGTCGTAGTACGTGCCCGTGTACTTCAGGTCCTTGTTGAGCGCCGGCATGTCCGTCAGCGCGGCCTTCTTCGTGCGGAAGACGTGCTTCGGCACCGAACCGCCGTCGCGCGAGAAGGAGTCGTAGATCGTCATGCCGATCTTGATGAGCATCGCGCCGCGCTCCTTCGTGGAGCGCTGCTTGTGCGTCAGCATCCGCAGCGGGGCGTTCATGATGCCGGAGAACGTCGAGAAGATCGGCATGGTCGTCTGCAGCGGCTTGACGTAGTGCGGCGCGATGCGGATCAGGCCGTTGCGCTCCTGCACGCTCTCGCGCACCAGACGGAACTCGCCGTTCTCCAGGTAGCGGATACCGCCGTGAATCATGTGGCTCGACGCCGCCGAGGCGCCGGAGGCGTAGTCGCCGCGCTCGACGAGCGCGACGTCGACGCCCTGCAGGGCGAGGTCGCGGAAGGTGGCGATGCCGTTGATGCCGCCACCCACGATGAGGACCTGTGCGTTCGGGCGCTCGGTGAGGGCGGTCACCGTGCGTCGGGGCTGCGTCGTCTTCGACATGTGCGTACGCGTCGCTTTCTGGGGTCGGTTCTGTGGTCTTGCATCGATCGTGCGCCTGTTGAGAAGTCGGGGCAACTTGCGTGCACGAACGTGCAGAACGGCTGTGTTGCCGGTCGTCCGGGCCATCCGTCGGCCGGTCAGGGCGGACGGGAGGCCCGGTTGGGCTTGCAGGGGCCGTGCACGTCCGTGCATGGTTGGCTCCATGAGTTCCGTGCACGCGTCGTTCGCATGAGTGACGCCGCCCAGCCGATGCGCACGCAGCAGGCGCTGCGTGCCGCGCACCTGTACTACCTGCAGGACCTGACGATGGACGCCATCGCCGACGAGCTCGGCACGTCGCGGTCGTCGGTGTCACGACTGCTCAAGCACGCCAGGGACACCGGGCTCGTGGACATCCAGATCCGCTCGCCGCTCGACCAGGCCGCTGCCCTGAGCCGGAACATCCGTGCCCGGTTCGGGGTGCACGCCCACGTCGTCCCGGTGCCGGACCACACGAGTGACGTCGACCGGCTCGAACGGGTCGCGCTCTCGGCCGCCCGGATCCTGACGCAGTACATCGAGTCGAACATGGTCATCGGCCTGTCGTGGGGCTCGACCGTGAGCGCCGTCAGCCGGTACCTCGTGCCGAAGACCACGCACGGGTCGACCGTCGTGCAGGTGAACGGCGCGGCCAACACGCGCACCACGGGCATCGTCTACGCGTCCGAGATCCTCCGGCGCTTCGGCGAGGCGTACGGCGCCCTCGTGCAGCAGTTCCCCGTGCCGGCGTTCTTCGACGACCCCGCCACGAAGGAGGCCCTGTTCCGCGAGCGCTCCATCCGCCGCGTGCTCGACCTGCACGAGCGGATGGACGTCGTCGTGTTCGGTGTCGGCGCGCCGCAGGCCCCGGTGCCCTCGCACGTCTACTCCGGCGGGTACCTCGACCCCGCCGACCGCGACGAACTCACGAAGGCCAAGGTCGTCGGCGACGTGTCGACCGTGTTCTACCGCGCGGACGGGTCCTGGCGGGACATCGGGGTGAACGCCCGTGCCGGTGGCCCCGACCTCGACACCATCAAGCGGGCGCCCCGTCGGATCTGCGTCGTGGCCGGACGGGGGAAGGCGGCGTCGCTCAAGGGAGCACTCGCCGCCGGGCTGATCACCGACCTGATCCTCGACGAGAGCATCGGGCAGGCGATCCTGCAGAACTGAGACCCGCGGGACCGGTTTCTGGACGCTGTCGCGATTTTGTCGGTGGCTCCTCCTAGATTCTCGAGCATGGTGCTCACTTCAGGAACGCGATCGTCGTTGCCGACGAACACGGCTGCTGCGCCCGGAGCAGAACGCTTCGTCACCTCGGTGCCCGACCGGCGCGGGACCGCGGACGGCCGGTGGTCCAAGCGACTCGCCGGCACCGACATCGACCAGGCCATGGCGTTCTTCACCGCCGGGTACGACCTGCGTGCGCCCGCGGTGCGCCGCACCTCGGCCGACAGCGCATGGAGCTTCGCGGGGGTGGGCGACGAGCGCATGTCGCTCCGGAGCTCCCGGTTCCAGGTCGACCTGCGGAGCGAGTCGCTGGTGACGGACGAGTTCATCGTCGTCTGGATCCGGACGGGCACCAGCCGCATCTCCTACGGCGGTCACACGGTCGACCTGCAGCCCGGGGTCCCCGTCGTGCTGCCGAGCGATGGCGCCTACCAGCTGCACCACCGCGACATCGCGCTCAACCTCGTGCAGCTGGACCGCGCGTTCGTGGCCGAGCTCGCCGGCGACGCCGACTTCGCGTTCGAGCCGTTGCAGCGCCCGACCGCAGAAGGTGCCCACGTGTGGCAGCAGGCCGTCCGTGCGCACTCGGCGACCTGGCTCGACATGGGTCACGAGCTCGGCGATGCCGCCCGTCGCACCGTGGCCGACACGTTCGCCGCCGCCGCGCTCCAGGCCTTCCCCCGTCGCACCGCGTGGCGCGCCTCGGTCCCCGGCACGGGCCCGGAGCACGAACGGCTGCGTCGCGCGCTCGAGTTCGTGCACGCGCACGCGGCCGAGGCGATCGGCACGCCCGAGATCGCGACGGCCGCCGGGCTCAGCCCCCGTGGTCTGCAGCAGTCGCTCCGTCGACACCTCGACCAGACGCCCGGCGACCTGCTGCGCGGCGTGCGGCTGGACGGCGCCCACACCGATCTCCGTCGCGCGGACCGCGACGAGACCTCAGTCGCCGACGTCGCGCGTGCCTGGGGGTTCGGTCACCTGGGACGGTTCTCTGCGGCGTACCGGGCGCGGTTCGGCGAACTCCCGAGTGAGTCGCTCCGCAGCAGGAGCTGATCCGCCGAATCTGATCGCACCGATTCGCGATCAGTCAGGCGGATGTTCGGCTGCAACCTGCCGGAAACGCACGAGTGGCTGGATGGTGGGTGTCACGGCGACCGGTCCTCAGCCCGGTCGCACCGCAGCCCACGAAGGAGTCCGCCATGCGCATCGGCGTCCCCACCGAGATCAAGAACAACGAGTTCCGTGTCGCCGCGACGCCCGCAGGCGTGGCCGAGCTCGCCCTGCACGGACACCAGGTGCTGGTGCAGGCCGGCGCGGGTGACGGATCGTCCTTCCCGGATGCCGAGTACGCCGCTGCCGGTGCCACGATCGTCGCCACGGCGGACCAGGTCTGGGCGGACGCCGAGATGGTCCTCAAGGTGAAGGAGCCGATCGCGTCGGAGTACGCGTCCATCCGCCCCGGCCAGGTCCTCTTCACGTACCTGCACCTGGCGGCGGACCGACCCCTGACCTCCGCGCTCACGGCCTCCGGCGCGACGGCCATCGCCTACGAGACCGTCCAGCTGCCCGACCGGTCGCTGCCGCTGCTCTCGCCGATGTCGGAGATCGCCGGGCGCCTGTCCGCGCAGGTCGGTGCGAACCACCTGATGCGCGCGCACGGCGGCCGGGGGCTGCTGCTCGGCGGCGTGCCCGGCACCCCGAAGGGCCGCGTCGTGGTCATCGGCGGCGGGGTCGCGGGGGAGCACGCGGCGGCGATGGCGCTGGGGCTCGGGGCCGATGTCACGGTCTTCGACATCAGCCTGCCCCGACTCCGGGCACTGGACGCCCGCTTCGACGGACGCATCACGACGCTCCGGTCGTCGTCGCACGCGATCGCCTCGGCCCTGCGGGACGCCGACCTGGTCATCGGTTCGGTGCTCATCCCCGGGGCGTCCGCACCCAAGCTCGTCACCGACGCGATGGTGGCGGACATGCGCCCGGGCTCGGTGCTCGTCGACATCGCGATCGACCAGGGCGGGTGCTTCGAGGGCTCGCGGCCGACCACGCACGACGACCCCACCTTCCGGGTGCACGACGCCGTGTACTACTGCGTCGCGAACATGCCGGGGGCCGTCCCGCGCACGTCGACGATCGCGCTGACGAACGCGACGCTGCCCTACGCCCTGGCGATCGCCGACCAGGGGTGGGAGCGGGCGCTGGAGTCGGACGCCGCCCTCGCGCGCGGGCTCAACGTGCACGCCGGGCAGGTCACGAACGAGGCCGTCGCCGCTGCCCACGGCCTGGTCGCCGCCCCGCGCTGACCCGCGGTCGCTCCTGGCCCGTGGCGCCGCGCCGCCCACGGCACCTCCTCGCGAAAGCGACAGTTCCCCGCCGAACTTCGGCGGGGAACTGTCGCTTTCGCGTCCTGGATGGGGCGACTTCGCGTTGGTGACGGGGCGCCTTCGCGTTGGTGGCGGGGCGCCTTCGCGGGGATCTGTCGCTCTCGCGGGGGCGCCGCGGCGCGTCAGCGCACGGTGAGGCGGGCGGACGGGGCGCGGAACCCGGCGCGGGCCCGGACCACGAGCGTGACGACGACCGCGGCGGCAGCGGCGACGATGGCCGCAACGGCGGTCGGTGTCGAGACGAGCGGGCCGTCGAGCCGTGCGACCGCGACCCACGCCAAGCCCCATGCGAGCGAGACCACCGGCGCGAGACGACCGCGTCCGGCGATCGCGACGAGCACCCCGACCAGGCCGGCGACGAGCGCCACGACGACGCCCCACACGTCCTGCCCGAGGCCGAACCCGCGGAAGCCGGCGGCGGTCAGCACCGCGGCCGTGTTCGCCGCCGTCGCGACGCAGACCCACCCGAGGTAGAGCCCGAACGTGCCGTCGGTGACGATCGCCTCGACGATGCCCGAGGGCCGCGTGCGACGCAGGACCACGAACGTCCAGGCCAGCACCGCGAGCAGGGCGACGATGATGGGCTCGCTGAGCCAGAGGAACCCGAACTGCACCGACAGGATCCACGCGGCGTTGAGCAGCAGCGAGAGCACCGCCGGCACCGCGAGCCGGTCGTGCCGGGCCTCGTCCGCGCGACGCGGCAGGAACTGCCACACCGCGAAGGCGATGAGTCCGACGTAGATGACGCTCCAGATGCCGAACGCGGGACCGTCGGGAGCGATCGCCGTCGACGACGCCGACAGGGCCCCGCCCGCAGCGTCCTGGATCGGCGTCCCGCCCGCTGCACCCGACCCGATGAACGAGCCCACGACGGCGATGACGGCACTCACCGCGATCGCGATCTTCCGGAACCACCGCATGACCACTCCTCTCGTCGACACGCTGTCGTCAGCATGCTGATGACCACACGCTAGGCCGACGCACGACGGGCTCGTGCAGGCGGCACCCAGGCGACGGGGGACGTGCGTAGCCTGGGCGCGTGACCGTCGAGCTCAACACCGTCTACGTCGACCGCATCGCCCCGATGCGCAGCCCCTCGCTCGACGAGACGTTCCGGATGATGTCCGACCAGCAGGCGAGCTCGTGCATCGTGCTGTACCAGCCGGATGCGGTCGAGCTCGGGGACGTCGCGGTCGAGCTCGGGCTGCACGAACTGGCGGTGGAGGACTCCGCCGAGGGGCACCAGCGTCCGAAGCTCGAGCGCTACGGCTCCACCCTGTTCGCCGTCCTCAAGCCCGCGCTCTACAACGACCGGCGCGAGGAAGTGGCCTTCGGCGAGGTGCACGCGTTCGTCGGGCAGGACTTCTTCCTGGCCGTCGTGCAGGCCGACCCCCGCGGCCAGCACGTCGTCCCGCGGGCCCTGCAACGGATGAGCGGCAAGCCCGGCCTGGTCACGGCGGGTCCGCAGGCGCAGCTCTGGGCGTTGATGGACTCGATCGTCGACGACTACATCCCGGTGATCGACGGGCTCGAGGAGGACATCAACCAGATCGAGGACCAGCTGTTCTCCGGTGTGGCGGGTGTCTCGAAGCGCATCTACGAGCTGTTCGGCGAGGTCGTCGACTTCCAGCGTGCCGCCCGGCCACTCGTCTACATGATCGAGAACCTGCACCGCGGAGCGGAGAAGTACCACCTGCCGGTCGAGATGCAGCGGCGCTTCCGCGACGTCCTCGACCACGCGATCCGGATCGTCGAGCGCCTGGACACCTTCCGTCAGCTCCTGCAGAACGCCCTGACGGTCGACTCGACCCTGGCGGCGCAGAAGCAGAACGACGACACGAAGAAGATCTCGGGCTGGGCGGCGATCCTGTTCGCGCCGACGTTGATCGCGGCGATCTACGGCATGAACTTCACGAACATGCCCGAACTCCGGTGGCAGTGGGGCTACCCGTTGGCGGTCCTGGCGATGATCGTCTTCGCGCTGGCCCTGTTCGTCGTCTTCAAGGTCAAACGCTGGTTCTGACATACTCGCCGTACTTACTTGTGAGACGGAAGAAAGAGCTCCGATGACGCAGCACGCACAGCCCGACGCCCTGATCCACCTGACCGCCGCGGGCGTGTCCCTCGTCCTGGACTGCATGGACGGGCAGCTCCCGGCCGTCGTGCACTGGGGCGCGGCGCTCGGGGACCTGTCCACCGAGGACCTGCGGGCCCTCGTGACGAGCGGTCTCGAGCCGGTCGTGTCCAACGCTGTCGACGTCCCGATCCGCGTGGCGGTCCTGCCGGAGCCGCACGCTGGGTGGTCGGGCAAGCCCGGCATCAGCGGGCACCGCGACGGCCGCGACTGGTCCCCGAAGTTCACGACGACGTCCGTCGACACGACGACCGACGCTGGCGACACGACGTCCACCGTCGTCGTCGAGGCCGCCGACACCACCGCGCAGCTCGCCGTCCGCATCGAGATCGAGCTCACGGCCGCTGGCCTCGTCCGTGCCCGTGCAGCCGTGACGAACACCGGCGGGGGCACCTACACGGTCGACGACGTCACGGTCGCCCTGCCGATCCCGAGCCGTGCCCGTGAGGTCCTGGACTTCGCCGGGCGCTGGGGCAAGGAGCGCACCCCGCAGCGCAGCGAACTCGTCGTCGGCATCCACGAGCGCGAGGGCCGCAAGGGACGGACCGGCGCCGACGCCGCCACCGTCCTGAGCGTCGGCGTGCCCGGCTTCGGCTTCGCCCAGGGTGAGGTGTGGGGCGTGCACACCGCCTGGAGTGGCAACCACCGCCACCACGCCGAGCGGCTGTTCAACGGCAAGCAGGTCGTCGGCGGCGGCGAACTGCTGCTGCCCGGCGAGGTCCGGCTCGGCACGGGGGAGACCTACCAGGGCCCCTGGGTCTACGGCGCGTACGCAGACGGCCTCGACGCCCAGGCCCGCCGCTTCCACACGCACCTGCGCAGCCGCCCGCAGCACCCGACGAGCATCCGCCCGATGACGATCAACGTCTGGGAGGCGGTCTACTTCGACCACGACCTCGCGCGGCTCACCGACCTGGCCGACCGCGCCGCCCGCCTGGGCGTCGAGCGGTTCGTGCTGGACGACGGCTGGTTCCGCCACCGCCGCAACGACTTCGCCGGCCTCGGTGACTGGTACGTCGACGAGGGGGTCTGGCCGGACGGCCTCACCCCGCTCGTCGAGCACGTCCGCGCTGCCGGCATGCAGTTCGGCCTGTGGTTCGAGCCGGAGATGATCAACGAGGACAGCGACCTGGCCCGCGCCCACCCCGAGTGGGTCATGCAGGCCGACGGACGCCTGCCGATCCGCTCGCGACACCAGCAGGTCCTCAACCTGGCGATCCCCGAGGCCTTCGCGTACGTGCTCGAACGGATGACGTCGATCATCGCCGAGTACCGGATCGACTACGTCAAGTGGGACCACAACCGCGACCTGGTCGAGGCCGGGTTCCCGGGCGGCGGGGCGGCGGTCCACGAGCAGACCCTGGCCGCGTACCGACTGATGGCGGCGCTCAAGGACCGGTTCCCGGGCTTCGAGATCGAGTCGTGCTCGTCCGGCGGCGCCCGCGTCGACCTCGGCGTGATCGAACACACCGACCGGGTGTGGGTGTCCGACTGCATCGACCCGCTCGAGCGCCAGCAGATGAACCGCTGGACCATGCAGCTGCTGCCCGCCGAGCTGCTCGGGTCGCACATCGCCAGCGGCGTGAACCACACGACGGGACGCTGGCACGACCTGTCCTTCCGCGCCGGCACCGCCCTGTTCGGGCACCTCGGCATCGAGTGGGACCTGGCGAAGGCGACCGAGACCGAGCTGCGTGACCTGGCCGAGTGGATCGCGCTGTACAAGGACACGCGCCCGCTCCTGCACGGCGGTGACCTGGTGCGTGTGGACCAGGTCGACCCGACGCAGAACGTCTACGGCGTGGTGTCTCCGGACCGGCGCGAGGCGACGTTCTTCCTGGCGTCGCTGGCCAGCTCCGAGGTGAGCCTGCGCGGTCGCATCACCTTCCGCGACCTCGACCCCGACACCCGCTACCGCGTCGACCCCGTCCTCATCGGCACCGGTGCCGACGGCGTGCGGGAACCGGTCTGGTGGTCCGGGGAGCGGGTCTTCACCGGTCGTGTCCTGACGACGGTGGGCGTGGAGGCCCCGGCCACGAACGCCGAGCGCGTCGTCCCGTTCCGCCTGACGGCGGTCGGCTGACGGCGCACCTGACGGCGCGCACCGGACGGTCGGAACGCGACCGGGATGCGCACGGGAGGCCCGTGGTGACGTCACCACGGGCCTCCCGTCCGTCCCGGCTCGGGAAATGTCTTGACAACCCGTTTGTTTTGTGGCGACACTAAGGGCGTCCGGGGGTCGATCCCGGCGGAAACCGCGTTGACGAAGGAGTCACGATGGCCACCGAAACACCCGTGTCGTCATCCCTGACGACGAGGGCCCGGCGCAGCCGGTCCGTCGCACCGACCACCGCCCTGGGGTCGAGCCCGCGGCGCCGCCCCCGCAACGACCTCTGGTTGGCGCTGGTCTTCATCGCACCGGCCTCGATCGGCTTCGCGGTGTTCCTGCTCTGGCCGACCCTGCGGGGCATCTACCTGAGCTTCACGACCTACAACCTGCTCACGCCGCCGGTGTTCACGGGCCTGCAGAACTACGAGCGCCTGGTGCAGGACTCGATCTTCTGGCACTCGATGGCGGTCACGGTCGAGTACGTGCTGCTGAACATCGGCTTCCAGACGATCCTGGCGCTGTTCATCGCCGTGATGATGCACCGGCTGACGAAGTCGACCTTCGTCCGCGGCATCGTCCTGGCGCCGTACCTGGTGTCGAACGTCGTCGCGGCGCTCATCTGGCTCTGGATCCTCGACACGCAGCTCGGCATCGGCAACGAGGTCCTCAACGCGATCGGCGTCGGCCGCATCCCGTTCCTGCAGAGCGACTTCTGGGGCATCCCGACGATCGCGTTCATCAACGTCTGGCGGAACGTCGGCTACACCGCGCTGCTCATCTTCGCGGGCCTGCAGGCGCTGCCCGAGCAGGTCTACGAGGCCGGCCGCATCGACGGTGCGAGCGAGTGGCAGATGTTCTGGCGGATCACGGTCCCGCTGCTGCGTCCGATCCTGTCGCTCGTGCTCATCATCACGATCATCGGTTCGTTCCAGGTGTTCGACACCGTCGCCATCGCCACCCAGGGCGGGCCGGCGAACGCCACGAACGTCGTACAGAACTACATCTACAACCTGGCCTTCGGCCGGTTCCAGTTCGGCTACGCGTCCGCCGTCTCGGTGGCCCTCCTCATCGTCCTGAGCATCATCACGTTCGTCCAGTACCGACTCTCGCGCTCCAGCGAGACGGACCTGGACTGACGGACCCGAAGACCCCCGGAAGCGAGTCGAAGATGACCAGCACCCTGCCCCCCGTGGTCGAACCCACCACCACCCGCGCGCTCACCACGCGCGGCGCGAAGCCGGCACGTCCGAAGCCGTCCGTCGGCCGCGTGATCGCCTGGATCGCGATGATCGCCGTGATCGTCGTGACCCTGTTCCCGTTCTACTGGATCCTCCGCACCGCACTGTCGTCCAACGGCGCGCTCTCGGCAGACCCCACCTCGCTGCTGCCGACCGGCTTCAGCCTGGGCGGCTTCGAGCGCGTGTTCGGCCTGCAGTCCACGAAGGAGGCGCTCGCCCAGGGTGGCTCCGGCGCGGCGATCAACTTCTGGCAGTACCTGCTCAACTCGGTGCTGACCGCCACGATGATCACCGTCGGCCAGGTGTTCTTCTCCGCTGCAGCCGCCTACGCCTTCGCCCGACTGCGCTGGCCGGGACGCGACAAGGTCTTCGGGGTGTTCCTCGCCGGGCTCATGGTCCCGACGATCTTCACGCTGCTGCCGAACTTCACCCTGATCAAGTCGCTCGGCCTGGTCGACACCCTGCTCGGGATCGCGCTGCCGTCGATGCTGATGACGCCCTTCGCGGTGTTCTTCCTGCGGCAGTTCTTCCTCGGCATCTCCCGCGAGGTCGAGGAAGCCGCCCTGATCGACGGCGCCGGGAAGGTCCGGGTGTTCTTCCGGCTCATCCTGCCGATGGCCTCGGCCCCGATCGCGACGCTCGCCGTCCTGACCTACATCACCGCGTGGAACGACTACTTCTGGCCGCTGATGGTCTCGTACACGGACAGCTCCCGCGTGCTCACCGTCGCGCTCGGCGTCTTCAAGTCGCAGTCCCCGCAGTCCGGCACCGACTGGGCCGGGCTCATGGCGGCCACCCTGGTGGCCGCGCTCCCGATGATCGTGCTGTTCGGCGTCTTCGCCAAGCGGATCGTCAACTCCATCGGCTTCTCCGGCATCAAGTAGGGAACCCTCCTCATGACGCACTCCATCACCCGCCGCTCCCTGTTCGCGGGCGGCGCCTCGGCCCTGGCGATCGGCGCACTGGCGGCCTGCTCGTCCCCCGGCACGCCGAACCCGAAGAGCGGCGCGACCGGCACCGTGTCGTACTGGCTCTGGGACGCCAACCAGCTGCCCGCGTACCAGGCCGTCGCGAAGGCCTTCGAGCAGGAGAACCCGGACATCCGGATCAAGATCACCCAGCTCGGGTGGGCCGACTACTGGACGAAGCTCACCGCGGGCTTCATCGCCGGCACCGCGCCCGACGTGTTCACCGACCACCTGTCGAAGTTCCCGCAGTTCGCCGACCTCGACGTGCTGTACAAGCTCGACGAACTCGAGGCCACGTCCGCCATCCGCGATGCCGACTACCAGTCCGGGCTCGCGCAGCTCTGGAAGGGCAAGGACGGCCACCGCTACGGGTCGCCGAAGGACTGGGACACGATCGCGATGTTCTACGACAAGAACGTCATCGCGAAGGCCGGCTACTCGGCGGAGTCACTGGCCGCGCTGGCCTGGAACCCCGACGACGGCGGCACGTTCGAGAAGGCGATCGCACACCTGACGATCGACAGCAAGGGCCGTCGGGGCGACGAACCCGGCTTCGACAAGAGCAACGTCGCGGTCTACGGCATGAGCGCGAACGGCAGCGGCGGCGACGGCTTCGGCCAGACGCAGTGGTCGCCGTTCACCGGGTCGACCGACTGGTACTACACGAACGCGAACCCGTGGGGGAACAAGTTCCGCTACGACGACGCCGGATTCCAGAAGACGATCTCGTGGTACTTCGGACTCGCCGACAAGGGCTACATGCCCAAGTACGGGGTGTTCTCCACGACGACCGGCCCGGACGTGCAGCTCGGCGCGAAGAAGGTCGCGCTGTCGTTCAACGGCTCGTGGATGATCGGCACCTACGCGGGGCTGCAGGGCGTGGACGTCGGCATCGCGCCGACCCCCGCCGGCCCGGTCGGGCACCGCGCGTCGATGTTCAACGGGCTCGGCGACTCGATCACGAAGCAGGCCCGGAACCCCGAGGCCGCCGCGAAGTGGGTGGCGTTCCTGGGCAGCGCGACCGCGCAGGACATCGTCGGCCGCGCGGGCATCGTGTTCCCGGCGCGGAAGTCCGGGACCGAAGCCGCCGTCGCCGCGTTCGCGAAGCGCGGGCTCGACGTCGGCGCGTTCACCGAGCAGGTCGACGACCGCACGACGTTCCTGTTCCCGGTCACCCGGAACCCGGCCGACGTGCAGGCGCTGGTGCAGCCGGCGTTCGACGACATCTACGCCAACGGCAAGCCGATCTCGTCGCTGACCGCGGTGAACGAGCAGGTGAACACGCTCCTGCAGCTCACGTAGCGGCCCTGGTCGCGTCCGCAGACGGACGGGAGGCCCGTGGCGACCCCGCCACGGGCCTCCCGTCCGTCAGCGGTCTGGTGTCAGTCGCCGAGCGCGTGCATCTGGATCGCGACGGCGGCGGCGCCGCGCGCCCACTCGTTGAACCGGAACGGCTGCGCGAGCAGCGTCGGCGCCGGGATCGACCAGTGCCGGGCGGACTCGATCGATCGGTCGAGGGCGACCAGCCCGACCTCGGCCACGGCGACGAGTTCGCCGGAGAGCAGGACCACCTCGGGGTCGACGACGTTCACCACGTCCGCGACGAGCAGCCCGAGTGCCTCGGCGGCGGTGTCGACGACCGCCTGCGCCGCCGCACGGTCCGACGCGTCGTCGCCGCGTGCTGCGTCGAGGACCTGGGCGGCGGTGACGGCACGGCCGAGGGCAGCCGAACCCGCCGCGGCGATGGCCCGGTCGCTCAGGACCGCCCGTGCGCAGCCGCGATGGCCGAACTCGCACTGCAGGTCGGACTCGCCGACCGCACCACCGAGGCGCTGGTGCCCGATGCTGCCCGCGGTCGAGTGCGCGCCGTCGACGACGGTGTCGCCGACGACCAGCCCGAGGCCGATGCCCGCACCGATGGTCAGCAGGGCGAAGGAGCGGTGCTCACGGCCCTCACCGAACCAGTGCTCGGCGTGCGTGAGGGCACGCACGTCGTTCTCCACGGACGCGGGCAGCCCCGTCGCGTCGGTCAGCAGGGCGGCGAGCGGGACGTCCTCCCACCCGAGGAACGGCGCTCGCCGGATCCGGCTGCGGTCCTCGGTCGCGCCGCCGACCGCGACGCAGAGGGCACGGATGCGGTCGTCGGTGGCACGCAGGTCGGCGACCACCTGCGCGATCCGGGCGACGACCGCTGCGACGTCGGTGTCGGGCAGGGGTTCCTCGCGCTCGGTGAGGACCCGGCCACGACGGTCGGTCGCGACGGCGAAGAGCCCGTCGCCGGTGAGCTTCACGCCGACGAAGTGGTGCGCGTCGGCGTCGATGTCGAGCGGGATCGAGGGGCGACCGGTGCCCGTGCCCTGGACGCCCGCACGCTCGACGAGGATGCCCGCCTCGAGCAGGGGCCTGGTGATGCGCGACAGGCTCGGCCCGGACAGCCCGAGGCGGGCGGCGAGCTCGGTGCGGGGACGCGGCCCGGCGCGGAGCACCTCGAGGACGACGGACTGGGCGCTGCCGGCCAGCGGGTCCCAGGCGTGCGGGTGTCCAGCGTCACGGGTGTCGGGCACGTGGTCAGCCTAGGGGGCCACCGCGGCGACCGGTGTCAGGCGTCGTACCGGAGACACAGCATCACGATCGGCTCGTCGTCGGCGACGTCGACGCCCTCGGTGCGCAGCCAGAAGCGGCGGTGCCGGACCCGCCAGTCCTCGATGTCGGTGAAGCCCTCGCCCTCGGCCTGCGCGAACGACCACGTGACCTCGGTGAACGGGACGACCTCGACTGCGGTGACGACGACGGTCCCCATCGGTCGACCGTCGTCGTCGAGCAGGGCCAGGCGCTCGCCGACGTGCTCGAGCGGCTCGTCTTCGTCCCCGTACTCGGACAGGCGTCCGGCCGTGGCGGTCTTCGTCCCGGCGACGACCAGCGCGGTGAGCTCCTGGCGGAGCTGCCCGGGGTCGCCGAGCTCGAGGCCACGGAGTTCGCCGTGGGACGGGACGTCGATGCGCGGGAACATGCCGTCACCGTAGCGCGGTCCGCGGCCCCGGTAGGGTTCCTGACATGCCGCACCCTGCACACGCGACACCGGTCTGGGCCCTGAAGTTGGCGGTGGTCACCGCACTGGTCGGCATCGCCGGGGGGATCGCCGGGGTGTCGGTGTGGCTCGCGCTGCAGCTGATCCAGTTCGTCGCGTTCGGGTACCCGTTCGGCGGGCACCTCGAGGCCGCCGACGCGCCGTCCGGGCTGAACCGCTTCCTGGCGCTCGCCGCCGCCGGTGTCCTGACGGGTGTCGCGTGGTGGGCGATCCGCCGCTGGGGCCGCCCGACCGTCGCGGTCACCGCCGCCGTCGCCGGCAAGCGGATGCCCTCGCTCGTCACCCTCGGCAACGCCGGGATCCAGATCCTGGCCGTCGGGCTGGGCGCCTCGATCGGGAAAGAGGTCGCACCCCGCGAGATCGGAGCGTGGCTCGCGCAGGTCGTGACCCGTCGGGCGGGGCTGACCGCGCGGGAGACGAAGATCCTGGTGGCCTGCGGCGCCGCGGCGGGCCTCGCTGCCGTGTACGACGTGCCGCTCGGTGGGGCGCTGTTCGCCGTCGAGGTGCTGCTCGGGGAGCTCACCCTCGCCACCGCGCTGCCGGCGTTCGCCACGAGTGCGATCGCCGCCGTCGTGGCACGCCTGGTGATCCCGGACGAGGTGCTGTACCACGTGCCGGCCATGCACATGTCGCCGTCGCTGCTGGTCTGGGCCGCGGTCGTCGGCCCCGTGCTGGGCTTCGCCGGCGTCGGGTTCGTCAAGCTCACGAACCGGCTGCAGGGACTCGCGCCGAAGGGGTGGCGCCTGCTCGTCGTCCTGCCCGTGGTGTTCGCGATGGTCGGCCTGATCGCCGTGCCGTTCCCCGAGGTCCTCGGCAACGGCCGGGCGCTCGGGGTGTTCGCGATGAACACGACGACGGACGGCGACACCGTGATCGGCATGGCGCCGATCGTGTTCCTGCTGCTCCTCGGCGTCATCCGCACGATCACGACCGCGGCGACGATCGGCTCCGGTGCCGTGGGCGGGACGCTGACGCCGTCGATCGCCATCGGGTCGGCGTTCGGCGGGTTCCTGGGTGGCGCGTGGCTGCTGCTGTGGCCGGCGGACGGGCCGAGCCTGGCGTCGTTCGCGTTCATCGGGGCGGCGGCGTTCCTCGCGACGACGATGCGGGCGCCGTTCACCGCGCTCGTGCTCGTCGTGGAGTTCACCGAGCAGGGGACCGACATCCTCATCCCCGCGCTGCTGGCGATCACGGGGTCGGTCGCCGTCGGGTTCGTGCTCGCACGCCGACGCAGCGCCCAGATGGCCTGACGCGACCGCGCCGCTCGGCGCACTCAGCGGCGCCGCGCGGCCACGCGACCGGACCGCCGGGGCCGCACCGGGCCTCCAGTCCGAGCGATCGTCACGGAACGCGCCTACCATCGGCGGCACACGCCGGGGCAGCGGGTCCCGCGTCGGAACGAGAGGCACGGACATGGCGGGGTTCGACGACATCACGAAGAAGGCGCAGGAGTTCCTGAAGGACGGGAAGGTCCAGGACGCGCTCAAGAGCGAGAAGGCCGAGGGCATCAGCGACAAGGTGCTCGACGGCGTGGCCGACGCGGTCAAGAAGGCCACGGGCGGCAAGTACGACGAGAAGGTCGACGGCGCCCGCGACTCGGCCGACAAGCACATCGGCAACGAGTAGCACGCCCCACCGCGGCCCCGGCGTCCCGAGGACGTCGGGGCCCTCGGCTGGACTCCGCGCGGAACAACGGGGACCATGGAGCGGTTGTCCCCGACGACAGCAGGAGGAACCACCGCCGTGACGACCGTCGCCCCAGACCAGCCCCTCACCGACGCCGAGACCACCCGGATCCGTCAGGACTTCCCGATCCTCGACCAGCAGGTCAACGGGCACCCCCTGGCCTACCTGGACTCGGGCGCGACGGCCGAACGCCCACAGCAGGTCCTGGACGCCGAGCGCCGCTTCCTCGAGCACGACAACGCGGCCGTGCACCGCGGCGCACACACACTGGCGGCGCTGAGCACCGATGCGTACGAGGATGCCCGCGCCACCGTCGCCGGGTTCATCGGCGCCGCATCCCCGAGCGAGGTCGTGTGGACCGCCAACGCCACCGACGCGCTCAACCTGGTGGCGTACGGCATCGCGAACGCCAGCCGTGGGCGCGGGGGAGTCGCAGCCGAGCGCTTCCGTCTCGGCGAGGGCGACGAGGTCCTGGTCACCGAGGCCGAGCACCACGCCAACCTGGTCCCGTGGCAGGAGCTGGCGATCGCCACCGGTGCGACGCTCCGCTGGGTCCCCGTGGACGACGACGGGTGCTGGAACGCTGCCGACGCCGTCGCGCTGGTCTCCGAGCGCACGAAGGTCGTGGCGTTCGCGCACGTGTCGAACGTCACCGGCATGATCGCCCCGGTCGCCGAACTCGTCGCCGCAGCCCACGCCCACGGCGCCCTCGTCGTCCTCGACGCCTGCCAGTCCGCGCCGCACCGGCCCCTCGACGTGCAGGCGCTCGACGTGGACTTCGCGGCGTTCTCCGGGCACAAGATGCTCGGACCGAACGGCATCGGCGTGCTCTGGGGACGCCAGGAACTGCTCGACGCGCTCCCGCCGTTCCGGACCGGCGGGTCGATGATCACCACCGTGACGATGGAGCACACCGACTTCATGCCGGCACCCGAGCGCTTCGAGGCCGGCACCCAGCCCGTGTCGCAGGCGGTCGCGCTCGCCGAGGCCGTCCGCTACCTGCAGGCGATCGGCATGGACCGCGTCCGCGCGCACGAGGAGCACCTGGCGCAGCGCATGCTCGACGGTCTCGCCGCGGTGCCCGGCGTCCGGGTGGTCGGTCCGCCCGCCGGGGTCCCACGCTCCGGACTGGTGTCGTTCGACGTCGACGGGGTCCACGCACACGACGTGTCGCAGTACCTCGACGCGCAGGGCATCGCCGTCCGCTCGGGCCACCACTGCGCCCAGCCGTTGCACCGCCGCCTGGGGCTCACCGCGACCAGCCGGGCGAGCAGCTACGTGTACACGACCGACGAGGACGTCGACCGCTTCGTGCGGGCCGTCGGCGAGGTCCGCGGCTACTTCGGCGCGGACGGCGCCTCCGCGGACGGCGCCTCCGCGGAAGGGGTCGACGCGTGAACGCCCTCGACTCCCTCTACCAGCAGGTCATCCTCGACCACGCCAAGGCCCGGCACGGTGACACCGTGCTGGACGCGCCCGATGCCGCGCACTTCGAGCGGAACCCGACGTGCGGTGACGAGATCACGGTCAGCGTGCGGCTCGAGCCCGGGTCGGACCGGATCGCCGCGATCGGCTGGCAGGGCGACGGCTGCTCGATCTCGATGGCCTCGGCGTCGGTGCTCACCGACATGGCCGTCGGTCGGACCGTGCCGGAGCTGCTCGCGCTCACCGAGGAGTTCCGCACGATGATGCGCTCCCGCGGCGTCGGCGAGCCGGACGAGGACGTGCTCGAGGACCTGGTCGCGTTCCACGGCGTCTCGAAGTTCGTCATGCGCGTGAAGTGCGGGATGCTCGCGTGGGTGGCGGCCGAGGCCGCCGTGCGCGAGGCGACCGCGGGTCGCTGACCCGGACACACACCGGACGGGAGGCCCGTGGCGACGCCGCCACGCGCCTCCCGTCCGTCGTCCGGGTGCGTCGCTGGCGCCGCTGCGGCGATCGCACCCCGTGACGGACATCGCACCCCGGTGCACCGGGGTGCGATGTCCGTGCGCGGGTGCGACACCGCGCGGCCGCACGGCGCGCTGGCGGGTCAGGCGGCGTGACGACCGAGCGAGACGCGCTCCTCCGGCAGGTCCTGCAGGTCGCGGCCGCGGAACCAGCGGAGCAGCCAGTCCGCGGGGGAGCCCGCCAGCGCCGCCGGCAGGGGGGACCGATCCGACAGGAAGGTGCTGAAGCCCGGGTCGTCGCGGACCTCGGCGTCGGACGGGGCGCCGAACGCCATCGCCCATCCGTCGAACCGGCGCGCGTCGACGTGCTCGCGGGACAGCGTCTTCACCTCGCGGTGCCGGGGGTCACGCTCGATCGCCCGGAAGCGGTCCTCGACGCTCCACTCCTGGCCCTCGAGGACCTGCAGGAAGCGCCCGCCCTTCGCGAGCAGGAGCCCGGAGACGCCGAGCGCCCCGTTCCGCAGACGGGCTTCCCGGAGCATCGCGACCAGGTCGGCGTCCGTCATCGCGTCCGCGGCGACGGACATGTACACGAGGGAGGTGAGTTCGGGCATCGCCGACAGTCTGTGTCGCGCACCCGGGAAGGACCAACCTCAGTCCGGTGCACGCACTCCGTCGGACGCCACGGTCCGGGCGCGCTCCGTCGCCGTGCCGGTCGCCTCGCGGTCGTCCTGCACGTCCCACCGTGCCGCCACGTACGCCAACCCGCGTCGGCCCCGCGTGAACGGCACGGCCGCGATCGAGACCACGACCCCGACCGCCAGCAGCACGGGCCAGACGGGGCCCTGACCGAGCGTGAGCAGGGCGTACCCGCCGGTCCCGAGCACCCAGCGCAGCACACGACCGAGCACCCCGGCGGGCGGCCGCGGTTCGAGGCGCACGATCGTCTCACCGATGGTGCGGCCCGACGCCAGCACCCAGACGAGCTGCAGCACCGCGACGACGAGCACGCTCGCACCACCGCGCAGGAAGGCCTCGAGCGCTCCGGACCCGCGCGGGTCGGCCGCGACCGGGACGAAGGCGCCGGCGAGCGACCCGAACGTGACGACGACCCAGTCGCAGGTCATCCCGAGCCACCGGCGCAGCACCGTCACCCGGCGTGGATCGGTCGGCCGCATGGGCACCTGGCCGGGGAACACCCGGAGCAGCGGCGCGAGGAACGCACCGATCAGCGCACCCGCGGTGTTCGCGAGCAGGTCGTCCACGTCGAACAGGCGGTACGCGCAGGGGTAGAGGAACCAGATCCCGGTGATCTGCGTCGTCTCGATGAGCAGCGATGCCCCGAGCCCGATCAGGGTCGCGACCCAGACCGGGACGCGGCGGAAGTAGCGCAGCACCATGCCGAGCGGCACGAACAGCGCCACGTTGAACACGACCTGCAGCGTCGCGGGGTTGCGCAGGTACGCGGTGAGCCCACCGCCGCGGAGGCCGGCCTCGCGCACGATGTCCGACACGAACTGCCCAGGCACGAGCTGCGCGCCGGCGTCGTGGACGCTGCAGAAGTCGGCCGTGCGCGGGGGCAGCGGCAGCAGCGTGTACGTGGCCAGGGCGACCAGGTAGACCAGCACGAGGAAGTGCAGGGCGACGATGCCGACGGTCAGCCCCCCGCGTCGGCGGTACTGGATCGCGGTGAACGGCACCACGAGCAGCACGGCGAGCCCGGTGGCGAAGAGGACGGCCGCGTAGGCAGGGAACACGGTCGTCGACACGGTCAGACCACCTCGACCACGACGACCCACACCCAGAAGGCCAGGACCCCCGCGAGCGCGACGGCGTGCCCGATGCGGTGCGCGGCGACGACGGCCACGAACTCGCGCAGGAACGCGCTCGGCACGTAGTACCGGGCGGTCCGGGCACCGACGACCTGGGCGTCGCTGCCGATGCTCCGCGCCAGCATCGCCGCGCGCATCACGTGGTAGTTGCTGGTCGCGACGACGACGTCCCCGGTCACACCCGCCTGCTCCTGCACGGTCTGCGAGAAGCGCAGGTTCTCGTCGGTGTTGCGCGAGCGGGTCTCCGGCAGCACGGCGGTCGCGGGGACACCCTGCGCGACGAGGTACTCGGCCATTGCCTGGCCCTCGGGGCGGGGCTCGTCGGCACCCTGGCCCCCGGACGGGATCATCACCGCGGCACGGCCCTGCTCGACGGAGTGCCGCCAGACCTCGATGCCCTTGTCGAGCCGGGAGCGCAGCAGCGGCGGTACGTTCCCACGCACGAGCCCGGAGCCGAGCACCACGACGACGTCGGCCTCGCGCGGCTTGCCGACGTGGCCGTACACGAGCGCGTACAGCAGGAAGACGACGAACACCACCCCGACGTACCCGGCGACGGCGAGCACGAGCAGCAGCACGGACTCCGCGAAGAGCGAGCCCGAACGGATCAGCACGAGCAGCAGGGCGACCAGGGCGATCAGGCCGACGCCGACGACGAGCGAGAGCATGTTGCCGAGGCTGCGACCCTCGCGCCGGAACATCCGCACGCCGTTGGCGACGAGGAAGCCGGCGAGCACGACGACGCCGACGGGGAACAGCAGGATGGCGCCGACGACCAGGACCTGCAGCGCCGGGAAGCGGTCGAGCACCAGGTCCGTGACGCCGAGCACCGCGAAGAACAGGGCCGCCGCCAGCAGCACCCCGTTGCGGAGCATCCGGCGGTCGCGCTGGCGCAGCACCACGTAGACCAGGGCACAGACGACGGCGAGCGCGAGGAGGACCACGGGTACGACCCTACGGGTCGCGCGCCGAAGCGGACGGACTGGAGGCGCGGGGCGGGCCCGCCCCGCGCCTCCCGTCCGATCCGCGAAAGCGACAGTTCTCCACCGACGCCCGGCGCAGAACTGTCGCTTTCGCGAAGGGGAAGGTGCGCCCGACTAGACGAGCGCGGTGAACGACGCGTCGCGGACCAGGACGGTCGCGGCTGCGCCGTCGACCTGCTGGTCCGGGTCGCTCGACAGGCCGAGCGACCACGAGCCGCCGCCGGGCTTCTCGGGCAGCGTGAACTCGATCGTCGTGTCGGAGGCGTTCAGCAGCACCGCCACGACGTCCTCGCCCTGTTCGAGCACGAGCATCACCGCGCGGTTGCCGCCGTCGGCCCAGTCGCCGTCCTCGAACCCGGCGTCGTCCGCCCGCAGCACGGACACGGTCGACTCCGAGTCGCCGGGTGCCGTGCGGTACCACTCGGGCCGGAGCGCGACGTGCTCCTTGCGGAACGCGATCGCCGACCGGGTGAAGGCGAGCAGGTCCTGGTCCGCCGCGGCCCAGTCGAACCACGAGATCTCGTCGTCGTGGCAGTACGCGTTGTTGTTGCCGCCCTGCGACCGGGCGATCTCGTCGCCGCCGAGGATCATCGGCACGCCCGCCGACAGCAGCAGCGAGCCGAGGAAGTTCCGGCGCTGCCGGTCGCGGTAGTCGTTCACCGCGCCGTCGTCGGTCGGGCCCTCGATGCCGCCGTTGAACGAGGTGTTGTTGCTCTCGCCGTCGTTGTTGTCCTCGCCGTTGGCCTCGTTGTGCTTCTCGGCGTACATCGTCAGGTCCGCCAGCGTGAAGCCGTCGTGCGCCGTGACGAAGTCGACCGAGCACACCGGTGCGCGACGCGAGCCCTCGTAGACGTCCGGGCTGCCCAGCACTCGCTGGACGGCGTCGCCGAGCGTGCCCTCGTCGCCGCGCCAGAACGCGCGCATGTCGTCGCGGTACTTGCCGTTCCACTCCGCCCACTCGGCCGGGAACCCGCCGACCTGGTAGCCGGCGGTGTCCCACGGCTCGGCGATCATCTTGACGGTCCGCAGCACCGGGTCCTGGTGGATGATGTCGAGGAACGCCGAGCGGCGGCTGGCCTCGTTGTCCTGCCGGGTCAGCGTCGTCGCGAGGTCGAAGCGGAAGCCGTCGACGTGCATCTCCTCGACCCAGTACCGCAGCGAGTCCGCGATCAGGCCGAGCGCCGCCGGGTGTGCGACGTTGAGGGAGTTGCCGGTGCCGGTGGTGTCGAAGTAGCTCGAGCCGTCGTCCTCGACCAGGCGGTAGTACGACGGGTTGTCGATGCCCTTGAACGACAGCGTCGGGCCCATGTGGTTGCCCTCGGCGGTGTGGTTGTAGACGACGTCCATGATGACCTCGAGGCCCGCTGCGTGCAGGGCCTTGACCATCGCCTTGAACTCGGCGACCTGCTGGCCGGCCGACCCCGCGGACGAGTACTCGTCGTGCGGCGCGAAGAAGCCGATGGAGTTGTAGCCCCAGTAGTTCCGCAGGCCCTTGTCGGCGAGCGTCGAGTCCTGCACGAACTGGTGCGTCGGCAGCAGTTCGACCGCCGTCACACCGAGGTCGACCAGGTGCTGGATCGCCGCCGGGTGCGCCATGCCGGCGTACGTGCCGCGGATCTCCTCGGGGACGTCGGGGTGCTGCTGGGTGAAGCCCTTCACGTGGACCTCGTACACGACGGTGTCGGCGAGTGAGGTGTCCGGACGGACGTCGCCCTCCCAGTCGAAGGCACGGTCGGCGACCACGGACTTCGGCATCGCGCTGGCCGAGTCGGTCTCGTCGATCTGGTCCGGGTGCTCCATGTCGTGCCCGAACAGCGCCTGGCCCCACTCGTAGGTCCCGTCGATCGCCGTGGCGTAGGGGTCGAGCAGCAGCTTGGCGGGGTTGTGGCGCAGACCGTTCGCCGGGTCCCAGGGACCGTGCACGCGGAAGCCGTAGCGGGTGCCGACGGTGACGTCCGGCACGATGTCGTGGAAGGTGTACCCGGTGCGGTGGGTGAGCTCGGTGCGGTGCTCGGTCCCGTCGTCGTCGAAGCGGCAGAACTCGACGCGGTCGGCGGTGGTCGAGAACAGGGCGACGTTGGCGCCGCCGTCGACGAGCGTGACGCCGAGCGGTGAGCGCGAGGAAGTGGTCATGCTGCCAGTTCTACCGACGGGGTGCTGTGCTCCCGGCTCGCTCGCGTACCCCGAGGCCCGGTCGCAGAGCCCGTGGCCCGGTCGCGGGGCTCGTGGCAGCATCGGTGCATGGACATCGCCGTGCCGACCGACACCCGCACCGAGCCGTTCGCCCCCGGTGACACCGTCGCCCTGCGGAGCGTCAACACCTACGGCGGGCACGGTGAGGCCGTCGGGTTCGCCGTCGCCGGGCGGGTCCTGGTCGACGACGACGACCTCGCCGTGGTCGCCACCCCGGCCGGTTCCGCGGTGCGGCGTCGCGCCGGGGTGGGCAGCGGACCGAACGGTCGACTGGTCGTGCCCGACGACTGGGACGGCACCTACGTGGAGGACGGGTGGTTCGGTGCACCGGTCGTCCGGGTGCACCGCAAGGGCACGCCGTGGTCGGTCTGGCGCTGGCACGACGGCACGGACTGGGAGCCCGAGTGGTACGTCAACCTCGAACTGCCCTGGACCCGCACCGAGCTCGGGTTCGACAGCCAGGACTGGACGCTCGACGTCGTCGCCCGCCAGGACGCCGACGGCACGTGGTCGGCGCGGTACAAGGACGAGGACGAGCTCGCGTTCTTCGCCGACCTCGGGCTGTGGCCGGCGGCGATGCGGTCCGTGATCGAGGGCGTCGGCGCCGAGGCAACGGCTGCCGTCCTGGCGTCGGACTTCCCGTTCGACGCGGACTGGTCGGCGTGGGTGCCGGATCCGGCATGGGCATCGGTGGCGCTGCCGTCGGCATGGGAGCGCATCGACCGTGCCTGACGGGAGGCCCGCGGTGCGTCCCGACGTCGTCCGCCGGTACACCGCGCGTGCGGTCGAGTACACGGCGCAGCTCGGCACGATGGCGCACGTCCACCCCGCGGACGAGCACCTCGTGCGCACCTGGGCCGCCGACCTGGACGGTCCCGTGCTCGATGCCGGCTGCGGACCCGGGCACTGGACCGCGCACCTCACCGCGCTCGGTCACCAGGCCCTCGGCGTGGACGCGGTCCCGGCGTTCGTCGACCACGCGCGGTCGACGCACCCAGGGACCCCGTTCGACGTCGGCGACCTGGCGCAGCTGTCGTCCCCGGACGGGTCGCTCGGGGGCGTGCTGGCCTGGTACTCGGTCATCCACCACGAGCCGGAGGATCTGCCGACGGTCCTCGGCGAGTTCGCCCGGGTGCTGCGACCGGGCGGGGAACTGCTGGTGGGCTTCTTCACCGGGACCACCCTCGAGCCGTTCGACCACGCGGTCACGACCGCCTGGCGCTGGCCCCCGGCGGCGCTCGCCGAGGTGCTCACCGCGGCCGGATTCGACGTCCTCGAGACCCACACCCGCTCTGTGCTCGGCGACCGCCCTCGCCCGCACGGCGCGCTCCTCGCCCAACTGCGCTGACGCCGCGGCCGCGGTCCGGCCAGCCCCCGGGGGGCCAACTTCCGACGCATCGCGCTGGTCGGCTCGTACCAGGGTGTCCGCTGCCGTCAGTCGATCTCGGGCGGTGTTCCAGCGATGGCGAGCAGCCCGCGCTGGTACTGGCTGTCGGTGTAGACCGTCGTCACCTTCCCGAGGCGGTAGCCGAGCGGGACGTCGTGCCAGGTGGCGTCGGATCGGACCTCATGCAGGTACACCCAGTGCCGCGTCAGCGAGTGGAGGGCGCCGATCCACATCGCGTTGCGGCGTCGTGTCGACTCGATGCCGATCAGGCCGGTGGGCATCGCCATCGACCGGAGCACCCCGGCGGTGGTGTCGAGGTCGACCTCGGTCAGCGGCCGTGGGAAGGACGGCGGCCACTCCGCGCGCAGCCGAGTGGCGCGCGACTCGAAGGACGTGTCGTCCCGGACACGACGGACGTCCGTGATCCGGATCGCGGCGTAGCCGTCGAAGAAGCCGCCGTCGCGGGTCGAAGCGAGGAGGACCCACTTCCGACCGACCGCCAGGACGAAGCCGCTCTCCCGGTCACCCGGCTTCGACGTCTGGTCGATGCGAACGAGGTGTTCCGACCCGGTCGCGGCCTGCAGCCGACGACGGATCTCGGCAGTCTTCACACGCTCACCGGAGTGTCCAGGGGTCCTCGGGGCGGGAACCCGGGCGGAATCCGTAGTGCTCGAGCATCGCCACCGCCTCGGGGAAGCCGTGCGCCAGGAGCTCGGGCGTGTGGGCGTCGCTGCCGAACGTGACCGCGCGGCCGCCCTCGTCGGCCCACCACTCCGGGATCCACGACCAGAGCCGCCGGGTGTTCATCTCCAGCGCCCGGCCCGACCGCGCGATCGCCTGCATCGCGCCGCGGAACCCGTCCTCGAACACCCGAGGGTCGAACGGCCCCTCGGTCTCGGACGGCCAGCTGCGGACGGCGTAGTCGATGTGGGTGAACACCTCGAAGACGTCGGACCCGTCGACCATGCGGGGGACCTCGTCCAGGTACGCCCACAGCACGTCGGCGGCGGGACGGTGCCGGAAGAGCGTCATCGGCTCGGCGCGCAGGCCGTCCCGGAACGGCAGCATGTGCAGCGACCCGTTGACGCGGTCGACCGCGCCGGAGTCGAGCACGGACGCGGCCGCCGACTCCCACAGGTGCGGCTGTCCGAACTCCAGGCCGGTCAGGATGCGCAGGTCGGGGAACTCGTGGCGGCACGCCTCGATCGAGGACAGCCAACCGGAGAGGTCGAACGGGGGCAGCCGCACCATGCCGTCCGGGTCGACGTACTTCTCCTCGTGGTGGTCGAAGTCGCCCGCGTCCACCCACCACGCGTCCTCGAGGTCGAGGTGCTCGGTGAACACCAGCGCCGGCAGCCCGATCCGGACCGCTCGGGCACACGTCCGGCGCATCAGGTCGACGGAGGCGGGGTCCGATCCGGCGTCCCAGGAGAACTGGCTGTGCACGTGCGCGTCGGCGGGCAGGCTCATGGGTCCGACCCTGCCACGCCTGCGGGGTCAGAGCACGCGTTCGAGCAGCCGGAGCGTGCCGGCGATGTCGATCCGCCGGTCGAGCAGCCACTGCACCTGGAGCCCGTCGAACGCGGCGATGATCAGTGACGCCACCTGGTCGAGGTCCGCGTCCGAGTGCCGGCCGGACGCGGCGAGCTCGTCGCGCAGCTGCGCGGAGAAGTCGCGACGGGCCTCGGCGAACCGTGCGGCGAAGAAGTCGCGGGCGGTCTCGTTCCCGGACTCCACCGAGGCGCCGAGCAGCGTCGTGTAGAGCGTCACGAGCGCGGGCTCGCCGACGTTGTCGTTCGCCGACGCCGCGAGCCGGTCGAACACCCCGGGCAGGTGCTCCACGGACCGCACGGACGCCTCGTCCCGCTGTCGGAGCACCTCGACCAGCAGGGCTTCGCGGGACGAGAAGTAGTGCCGCAGCGCCGCGTGCGAGACCCCGATCGCCTCGCCGATCGCCCGGAGGGACGCACCGTCGATGCCCCGGCTGGCGATGACCTCGAGGGTCTCGTCGAGGATCTCCTGGCGCCGCTGCACGCCCTTGGCGTAGGGCCCCCGCGAGCCGGTCCCGTCGTTGGAGGTCACGGCGACGACCCTACCGACCGCGAGCAGGAACCCCCGGTCCGTCGTCATGATCCGGACGAATACTTCCACTCGGGGGTTTTCAGTGCTACATTCCCGATCACCTAGCAGCACTAGGTATTCGAGGGCCCCGAAGCCCCTGATGACTCGAGGAGGAGTCATGTCGACACCGAGGTCGAACGAAGAACCCAAGGGCGGCATCGCCGGGACCGCCAATCCGCCGGTCACCGCGGCCGCCGGAGCCACCAGCACCGACCCGGCAGCGGCGTCTCGGGCCTTCTCGGTCGAGGGACTCACGCAGTCCGTCAGCTCCGTCCGCGTCGGCCCGAAGTACATGTGGGCGCTCAGCCTGGCGCAGTTCGGGCTGTTCGCGGCCCTGCTCACCCCGGTGTTCGTGAGCATGTCGATCAAGGCGCAGGAGCTCAACCCGTCGAGCCCTGAGACGATCGTCGGCTCGGTCCTGCCGTTCGGCGCGCTCGGTGCACTGTTCGCGAACCCGCTCTTCGGGTCGCTGTCCGACCGCACCCGCACCCGCTGGGGCCGTCGCCGCCCGTGGATGGTCGGTGGTGTCGTCGTCTTCGTCGCGGCCCTCGCCTGGCTCGCCTTCGCCCCGGACGTGCTCCAGCTCACGCTGGCATGGGTCCTGGCGCAGGTCGCCGCGAACGCCGTGCTCGCCACGCTGACCGCGAGCTTCGCCGACAACGTCCCCGAGTTCCAGCGCGGCAAGGCGTCGAGCGTCATCGCCCTCGCGCAGAACATCGCGATCCTGGCCGGTCTGTACCTCGCCGTGTACATGGTCGGGAACCTGCCGGTGCTCTTCATCGCCCCGGGCATCCTGGCGATCGTCGTCATCCTCGTGTACTCGGCCGTCGCCCGTGACGACCTGCCCACCACGCCGACCAAGCCCTTCAGCTGGCTGACCCTGATCGCCTCGTTCTGGACGAACCCGATCAAGTACCCGGACTTCGGTCTCGCCTGGTGGGGCCGCTTCCTCATCACCTTCGGCACGTTCATGTTCACGACGTACCGCGTGCTCTACATGCAGGACCGCATCGGTCTCCCGCAGGCCGAGGCCGTCGGGGCCGTCGCCTTCGGTGTGCTGCTCTACACGATCGCCCTGCTCGTCAGCGCGTCGATCTCCGGCTGGGTGTCCGACCGCATCCGCCGCCGCAAGGTCTTCGTCTGGGGCTCCACCGCGCTGACCGCGGTCGGCCTCGTGATCCTGGCGCACGTCGACAGCGTCGGCGGGTTCTACTTCGCCGAGATCGTGCTCGGCTTCGCGTTCGGCATCTACGCCGCGATCGACACCGCGCTGGTCGTCGACGTGCTGCCCGACCCCGAGCGTCCCGGCAAGGACCTCGGCGTCATCAACGTCGCGAACGCGCTGCCCCAGTCGCTCGCACCCGCGGTGGGCCTGTACCTCCTCGGCATCGGCGGTGGGCAGAACTACACGCTCATGCTCTGGGGCGCCGGCGTCGCCGTGCTGCTCGGAGCCCTCGTCATCCTCCCCATCAAGTCGGTCCGCTGACCGACGCCACCAGCCAGGAGGCGCGGGGTGCGTCCGCAACGCACCCCGCGCCTCCCGGCCGTCACCTGACCACACGACGGAAAGGACCCGACATGGCTCCCGCCATCTCGCTGCAGCTCTACACGGTGGACGCCGCCCTGGCGCCCGACCTGGACGGCGGCGTCCGCCGCCTGGCCGAGATCGGCTTCGACACGGTCGAGGCGTTCGCCTTCGTCGACCGCGCCCCCGAACTCAAGGCCGCGTTCGACGCCCACGGCATCGCCGCCAGGACCGGCCACGCCTTCCTGGTCGAGGAGTCGATCCCGCTGCCCGACGGCACCGTGATGACCGCCCCCTCGCACGCTGACACCTTCGCCGCGGCGGCCGAGCTCGGCATCGAGATCGTCATCGACCCGTTCGTCGGCCCCGACCACTGGACCACCCGCGAGGGCGTCGAACGCGTCGCCGCCCGCCTGAACGCCGCAGCCGCCGAGGCCGCCGAACACGGCATGCGCGTCGGCTACCACAACCACGACCACGAGCTGCGGCCCCGCATCGACGGCCAGCCCGCGCTGCAGGTGCTCGCGTCCCTGCTCGACCCGGCCGTCGTGCTGGAGCTCGACCTGTACTGGGCGAGCGCCGCCGGCATCGACGTCGTCGCCTTCGTCCAGGAGCTCGGCGACCGCATCGTCGCCGTGCACGTCAAGGACGGCCCGATGCGCGAGGGCATCTCGACCGCCGAGGTGCCGACCGACCAGACCCCGGCCGGCCAGGGCGACGTCCGGCTCGCCGAGGCGCTGGCCGCGGCGACCGCGCTCGAGTACGCCGTGATCGAGTTCGACGGCTTCGACGGGGACGTGTTCGACGGTGTCGAACAGTCGTACCGGTGGCTGGCGTCCACGCTGTCCGCCCCGACCGGTGCCGGGGTGTCCGCATGACCCGCACGGGCAAGGTCGGCATCGGCTTCATCGGCGCCGGGATGATCAGCGAGCAGTACCTGACCAACCTGACGACGTTCCCCGACGTCGAGGTGGTCCGCATCGGCGACATCGACACGGCGCGTGCGGCGGAGTCAGCGGCGAAGTGGGGGATCCCGGCATCCGGGACCGGGGACGAGGTGCTCGCGGACCCCGACGTCGAGATCGTCATCAACCTGACGCTGCCGGCCACGCACGTGGAGGTCTCCACCGCGGCACTGCGCGCGGGCAAGCACGTGTGGAGCGAGAAGCCGATCGGCGTCGACCGGGCCTCGGCC
>NZ_MJGI01000023.1:306153-308691 GCF_001864835.1 Curtobacterium sp. MCBA15_001
CTCGGCCTGAAGCTCGGCATCGCGCCCGACACCGTGCTCGGCACCGGGTGGCAGACCGCCAAGCGCGCGATCGAGGCCGGCGCGATCGGCACCCCGCTGACCGCCGTCACGAGCATGCAGTGGCAGGGCCCGGACGTGTTCCACCCGAACGCCTCGTTCCTCTACGCCAAGGGCGCCGGGCCGCTGTTCGACATCGGCCCGTACTACTTCACCGCGCTGGTGCACCTGCTCGGCCCGATCGCGTCGGTCGTCGCGACGGGGTCGAAGTCGCGGGACACCCGCTCGCTGGTCGTCGGACCGAACGCGGGGACGGACTTCCCCGTCGAGGTGCCGACGCACGTCTCCGTCCTGACGGCGTTCGAGCAGGGCGGCAACGCGCAGTCGCTGCTGTCGTTCGACACCCCGCTGTTCCGGCACGGCGTGTTCGAGGTCAACGGCACCGAGGGCACGATCGTCCTGCCCGACCCGAACACCTTCGGCGGCGGCCACCCGATCCGGATCGCCCGGCCCATCCCCGTCGGGGCGTCGTGGCCGTTCGAGCAGGAGTGGGAGACGCTGCTCGACGAGGAGCCGACCGTCGGCCGGGGCCTCGGCGTGCTCGACATGGCCCGGGCGATCCGAGGCGGCGGGTCGCACATCGCGACCGGCCACGTCGGATACCACGTGCTCGACGCGATGGTCGCGGTCGAGGAGTCGGTCGAGCGCCGGTCCTTCGTCGAGGTCGAGTCCACCGTGGCGCCGATCGCGTCGCTGCCCGAGGACTTCGACCCGCTCGCAGCCACGCTGGAGACCGTCGCGGTCTGACACCCCTCCACGGAACGCCCGGCCGCACAGCAGTGTGACCGGGCGTTCCGCGTCATGCTTCGTCACGGTGCGTGACCAGCGCCGGAAGCCGCCGTAGCGTCCAGACCGTGACGGAGCCCACGAACACCCCGAACCCGACCAGGCAGATCCGCTTCAACGCGTTCGACATGAACTGTGTCGCGCACCAGTCCTCCGGACTGTGGCGCCACCCGCGCGACCGGTCCCGCGACTACCGCGACCTGACGTACTGGACGGACCTGGCGAAGACGCTCGAGCGCGGCGCGTTCGACGGCATCTTCATCGCCGACGTCCTGGGCACGTACGACGTCTACGGCGGGACGAACGAGGCCGCGCTGCGCACCGGCTCGCAGGTCCCGGTGAACGACCCGATCCTGCTCGTGTCCGCCATGGCCGCGGTCACCGAGCACCTCGGCTTCGGCATCACCGCGGGCACCGCTTACGAACACCCGTACCCGTTCGCCCGTCGGGTGTCGACGCTCGACCACCTGACGAAGGGGCGCGTCGGCTGGAACGTCGTCACCGGGTACCTGCCGAGCGCCGCGCGGAACATGGGGCAGACCGACCAGCTCAGCCACGACGACCGCTACGACGTGGCGGACGAGTACCTCGAGGTCCTCTACAAGCTGTGGGAGGGGTCGTGGGAGGACGACGCCGTCGTGCTCGACAAGGAGAACGGCGTCTTCACCGACCCGGCCAAGGTCCACCCGATCGAGCACCACGGCGCGCACTTCGACGTCCCCGGCATCCACCTGTCCGAGCCGTCGGTGCAGCGGACCCCCGTGATCTACCAGGCCGGGGCCTCGCCGCGCGGCATCACGTTCGCCGCCGAGAACGCCGAGGCGATCTTCGTCGGGGCACCGACGCTGCCGCAGCTCGCCGCCACGGTGCGGAAGATCCGCGACGCGCTCGAGGCCGCCGGTCGCGACCGGTACGCCGCCAAGATCTACACGCTGCTGACCGTCATCACCGACGCCACGGACGAGCTCGCGCAGGCGAAGTACGAGGACTACCTGTCCTACGCGTCCGAGCTCGGCGCGCTGGTGCTCAACTCCGGCTGGATGGGCGTCGACCTGTCGCAGTACGACCTGGACGAGCCGCTCGGCAACATCGAGTCGAACGCGATCCAGTCGACCGCGGCGAACCTGTCCGCGGCGACGGGGGAGGACGGCGCGAACTGGACCGTCCGCGACATCGCGAAGCACACTGCGATCGGCGGGCTCGGTCCGGTCGCGGTCGGTTCCGGCGCGACGATCGCCCAGCAGCTGCTCGACATCCAGGAGCAGACCGACGTCGACGGGTTCAACCTGGCGTACGCCGTCACCCCCGGCACCTGGGAGGACGTCATCGAGTTCGTCGTGCCCGAGCTCCGGGCCCGCGGCGCGTACCCCACCGAGTACACGGAGGGCTCGTTGCGGCACAAGCTGCACGGACGCGGCGACCGGCTGCCCGAGGAACACCGCGGTGCCGGCTACCGCATCGGGAGCGACGCGGTCGTAGGCTGACCGGGTGATCGAGTCGTCCGTGGTCGTGCGTCCTGCGACCCCGGACCAGGTCGCCGCGTGCATCGACCTGTGGTGCGCCGCCGTCGCCGCGCGCGACGGGGTGCCCGAGGACCCGGCCGTCCGGACGCGGGCCGAGGCGAAGGTCGCGGTCGACCGTGTGGCGCTCCTCGTCGCGGGTCCGATCGACGGGGCGCTCGACGGCTTCGTGCTC
>NZ_MJGI01000023.1:309364-309730 GCF_001864835.1 Curtobacterium sp. MCBA15_001
CGCTCGACGGCTTCGTGCTCGTCACGGCACCGGGCACCGGCCGCGCGGGCGACCCCGAGGGCGCCGCCTACCTGTCGCTGCTGGCGGTCCGACCCGACCTGCAGGCCCGCGGTGTCGGGCGCGCGCTGCTCGTCGCTGGGGTCGAGGCCGCACGCGCGGCGGGGCACGACGCCGTGGCACTCCACGCTCTGGCCGGCAATGCCCGCGCCGTCCGCCTCTACGAGGCGGCCGGGTTCCGCCCGACGGGCACCGAGTTCCCGCACGCGCTGACCGGCGCACCGACGCGCACCTACGTCACCGGCTGACGGACCGTCGCCAGGACGGACCGTCGCCGACACGGACCGTCGCCGAGACGGACGGGAGGCC
>NZ_MJGI01000023.1:310293-321807 GCF_001864835.1 Curtobacterium sp. MCBA15_001
AGGCCCGGTGCCAGCTGGCACCGGGCCTCCCGTCCGTCATCGTCCGCGTCGTGCCGGGGGCGACCTCGCCCACCGGTCCGCCGACGAGTGGTTCCGTGGCCACGCGGGTCGCGGGGGCTGCACACCGTCGCCGGGACGGAGCATCCCGTCCCCGGGCAGCGGCCGCGGAGCGAGCCGGGTCGTCGCGGCGAACCCGTCGCGGACCACGTCCGCGAACAGCGCCTCGACGATCACGGACTCCGCCTCGCGGAGCAGCTCGTCGTCGACCTCGGGCGGCTCCAGTGCTGCCACGAGCTCCACGATGCCTCCGGATCAGCCCGCGATGGCCTGCTGGTCCGACGGAGCGCCGCTCGTGACCGCGATCTTCCGGGGCTTCGCCTTGGGGGTGACCGGGATCACGAGGGACAACACACCGTTGTCGTAGTGGGCGGAGATGCCGTCTGAGTCGACGCCCTCGCCCAGGCTGAACTGGCGGAGGTAGGAGCCGTGCGGACGCTCCCGCAGCAGCCACCCGCCGCCCTCGGTCTGGGAGGGCGCGGTGCGCTCGGCGCGGATCGTGAGGAGCTGCCCGTCGACGTTGATGTCGACGGAGCCCGGGTCGATGCCCGGCAGGTCCGCGTTGAGCACGTACTGGTCGCCGTCGCGGTGCAGGTCGACCGGCATCGGCCTGAGCGTCTGGCGACCACCGAGCAGCACACCGGTCAGCCGGTCGAGCTCGGAGAAAGGATCGAACGTCACAGCCATGATGAAGAGTCCCCTTCCTGATGTCGAGTTGTCGTGTCCGGACGTCCACCGGACACGATCAGAAGGTAACTCCGCGGCGGCGCTCGTTCCTCGGAAGCGGCTCAGACCTCGCTTCGAGCTCGCTCGGAACGCCGGCGACGTCGTCAGGCGCGCCACTTCCGGCGCGGTGCGCCGAGCTCGGCCTCCTGCAGCGTCGGGTACGAGATGAGCTCGAGGGTCGACCCCCACGGCATGCCGACGTAGACGAAGCGGTTGCCGAGCCCACTCTCGTTCCCGCCCAGGTCGCGCGGGTCAGCGTAGCGGTACCCGCCGGCGGCCTCGACCCGGTCGAGGGACTCGTCGAGGTCGTCGACGTAGAACGCGACGTGCTGCCAGCCGAGGTCGCTCGGACGCGCCGCTGCCCGCTGTCCGCGGCCGTGGTACTCGAACAGCTCGAGTCCCGGGCCGTTCGGCAGGGCCAGCATCCGCAGCGCCCCCTGGGCCATGGTGTGCGGGATGCCGAGACGTTGCTGCACGTCCGGGGTCCGGCGCAGGGGTTCGCTCTTGAGGAACCGGTCGTACAGCACGACGGCACCCAGCCCCAGGACGAAGAAGTCGGTGGCCTGGTCGATGTCCGGCACCGTGAGGCCGACGTGGTCGATCCCTCGGACGGCGGGTTCGGCGATGGCTGCTGCGGCAGTCGCTGTGGCGCGCGGTGCAGTGGTCGTCATGGCCGTCTCCCCTGACGTTCGGCTGACTGGGACCCATCCAGTGGACTCCGTGCTCCGACTCCCCGGCAACGAGGGGCCACGGGCATGCGGGGAACCGCCGTCATCCTGCGCGATCACCACTCGCTGAACGGCCGTTCAGCGCACGGGCGCGGCGGGCGCTCAGCGCACGGGCACCCAGGTCGGGAACGTCGCCGACCGGCCGTCGCCGGACGACCGACGGGTGACCCGTCGACCGACCCACGGCAGGACGTGGTCGCGGTAGTAGCGGAGCTCCTCGGGCAGACGCGCGCGGGCGGCCCGGGCGTCGACGGGCTCGACCGCCGGGGCGGCCCCTGCGATCGCGTGCAGGGCCAGGTCGGCGACGCGCTGGTGGCCGAGGGCGTTCATGTGGAGCCGGTCGCCGGACCAGAACTCCGCGCGGCTCAGGTGCGGGTCGCGGGAGACGTCGACGAACGGCAGGTCGTGCCGGTCGGCGAGGGCGTCGAGTGCACCGGCCCAGGCGTCACCGCGGTGGTTGATCAGCGACCCGAGGGGGAGGCGCGCGCTGGGGTCGGCCGGGCTGAGGAGGGCGAAGCGGATGCCGCGCGCCAGGACCCGCTCGACGGCGGCCTCGAGCGGTGCGATCAGGGTGACGGGGTCGAAGGACGGGCGGAGCAGGTCGTTCCCGCCGGCGCAGAAGGTGATGAGCGTCGGCGCCGGGTCGAGTGCGAGCGCCGCGTCGAGCTGCCCGTCGAGGACCCCGGCGAGCAACCGTCCGCGCACGGCGAGGTTGGCGTAGGACACGGGTGTCTCCGGGTGCAGCGCTGCCACGCCCGTCGCCAGGCGGCCGGTCCACCCGGGCAGGGCCGGGGCGCCGCTGCCGTGCGCGTCGCCGGTGTCGCCGATGCCCTCGGAGAAGCTGTCACCGATGGCGACGTAGCGGATGGGGTCCATCTGCCCATCATCGTGCACAATGCTGTGCACGATCCGCGTCAGCGCCGCAGCGTCGTCCGGGGGTACTCGCCGTGGCGCTCCAGGTAGGCGGCGGAGAACCGGCCGGCGTGCGCGAAGCCCCAGGTCCGGGCGACGTCCGCGATGCTCGTCGTCGCCGGGTCACCCTGCACCAGCGCGTCGCGGACCCGATCGAGTCGGACCTGCCGGATGTAGCCGTTCGGGCTGACCCCGAGCTGCCGTTGGAACGCCTGTTGCAGCGCACGGAGGCTCAGCGCAGCGACCTCGGCCAGGTCGGTGCTCGTGATGGGCTGGTGGGCGTGCTCGTGGACGTACTCGACCGCGCGACGGATGTGGGCGTTGCGGGGGAGCAGCAGTTCCCCCGGCAGCGACGCGGTCACGAGCGGGTAGAGCTCGAGCAGCGCCAGCGCACCGAGCCGCCCCATCTCGGCCTGCAGCAGCGGTGACGCCTGGCGGTCCATCACGGTGTGCGAGATCAGCGCGACGGTGTTCCGCCAGATCTGCATCGCCCGGTCGTCGGGCCGCACGGTGTGGTCGAGGTGGACCCGCCCGGCCTCGACCCCGCGCTCGCCGGCGAGTTCCTCGAGCGACGCGCGGTTGATCTGCACGAGGCGCTGGTCGTAGTCGCGGTAGGTGAACGTCGCACCCTGCTGCGGCCAGAGCTGGGGCCGACCGACCTCGCTGACGATGCGGTCGTCGCCTTCGCCGATGAAGCCCGTCCCGCGCGTCACCCACTGCACGACGAAGTCGGTCGTCGGGACCATCACGCCCTCGAGGTGACCGTCGAACCGGATCGCGCGCAGGGTCATCGCGGAGTCGCCCACGGCCGAGTACCGGAAGCCGAAGGGCTGCGCGGTCGTGTCGGCACGCCACTCGTCGGCGTCGTAGGCGCCGACCAGGAAGTCCCGTGCCGTCTCGATGTCGTCCGACCGGGTCTCGTCGTGCACGCGGGCGCGGTCGTCAGTCATGGAGCATCGTGCCTCCGACTGTGCCGGACGGCGCCCCGCGAGGGACGTCCGATGTCCGGGAAACGTCGTCCGGCTGTGCGCCTTCGCATCCCGGAGCACCCTCGAGCACCCGGACGACCGCGGGCACGACGCCGCGATGTCCACAATCGGACGTCCCTCGACCTCGAGACGTCCGCGATCCGAGACGAACGCGACCACGCCGGACACCGGGGGAGACGCCCTCGTACCGTCATCCTCGACACCGTTGGCACCCCGCGAGCGACGACGAGGAAGAGGACCATGAGCACCGTGACCGCAGCACCGATCGAGTCCGCCGCAGGGCCCATGGCCGCGTTCGACGCGGTCGCGATCAGGGCACGCCGCGCGCACCAGCGCAGCGCCTTCAGCGAGGTCCGCGACGCGGGACGCCACCGCGCGCTGCAGTTGGCCGCGGTGAGCAGCGGCATCGTGTCGGTCACCGCCCTGGCCTCGGCCGCCGTCGTCCTCGGGTTGTCCGCATGAGCGCCGCCCCCTCCTACGACGAGACCCTGACGCAGCCGATCGACATGGCCGCGCTGCTCGCCGAACAGGAACGCGTCGGGGCGCCCACTCCGTGACGGCGACGACGCTGGCACCGCCCGCTCCCGAGACGGTCCAGCAACGGACTGCGTCCACCGCGGCCGACGGGCTCTTCACCGAGCACGGCGTGCTGCCGGTGACGATGGAGGACATCGCCGCCCAGGCCGGGCTCACCCTCGACGAGCTCCGATCGGCGTACCCGACCAAGCAGGCCCTGGTCGTCGCCGTCCTGCGCCGTTGGCACGGGGCCTGGCGGCGGGCGCTGGCCCACATCGCCGAGACGTCCCCGGACCCGCGCGACGAGATCCTCGGCATCTTCAGCTACCTCGAGGAGTGCTTCGCGGACGAGGGCTGGCGCGGCTGTGCGTTCATCAACGGCCACGCCGAGCTCGGTCGACAGGACCCGGTCGTCGCCGAGCTGGCCGCGGAGCACTTCCGTGACGTCGAACACCACCTGGCGCTGCTGTGTGCCCGTGCGGACATGCCGTCACACATCGCCGAGACGCTGTCACTGCTGGTCGAGGGGGCGCGGGTCGAGTCCGCGGTCCAGGGGTCGGCGAAGCCGGCCCGCTCGGCGCGCCTGGGCGCGGCGATGCTGATGTCGGTCTTCGAGGAGCGCGCCGCGTTCTGAGCGGATCCGTTCGATCCGACCTCGCAAGCTCGGTCGGCGCTGGCGTCGCGCGCCGCTGGCGCGTCGCATGAGCGGAACGCGCGCGGGAGGCCCGGTGCCAGCTGGCACCGGGCCTCCCGTTCGTGTGTCCCCGCGCCGGGGTCAGGACGGCGCGGGGACCGCACATCACGCGCGTTCGCGCCGACGTGCGAGCCGGACCACGACACCGGCGACCACGCCGCCGAGCACCGGCGCGACGATGAACACCCAGAGCTGCCCGAGCGGATCCGCTCCGCCGTAGACCGCACTCGCGATCGAGCGGGCCGGGTTCACCGACGTGTTGCTGACCGGGATGCTCACCAGGTGGATCAGGGTCAGCGTCAGGCCGATCCCGATCGGTGCCAGCGCCTGGTACTCACGCTTCGCCGTCACCGACAGGATCACGGCGACGAACACCCCCGTCAGCACCGCCTCAGTCAGGAACACCGCGCCGAGGCCGTAGCCGCCGGGACTGTGCTCGCCGAAGCCGTTCGACGCGAAGCCAGCGCTCCGCGCCGCGGCGAAGGCCCCCGCCTTGCCGGACAGGACGAGCGCGATGACGCTCGTCCCGGCCAGGCCGCCGACGACCTGCGCGACGACGTAACCGGGCACGTGCTTGGCGTCGGTGCGTCCGGCCGCCAGCAGGCCCAGCGTCACCGCCGGGTTGAAGTGGCCGCCGGAGATGTGCCCGACGGCCGCGATGCCCGCCATGACGGTGAGGCCGAACGCCAACGCCACCCCGAGGAACCCGACACCGGTCTGGTTGTCGGTGTCGCTCGGGAAGTTCGCGGCGAAGAGCGCTGTGCCCACACCGCCGAGGACGAGCAGGAACGTGCCGAAGAACTCCGACAGGTACCGGGCGAGCGGGCTCCAGGCAGCGGCGTCCTCACGCCGCTGCTCGGAGGTGGACTCGCTCACGGGCTCGTTGCGACTCGTCATTCGACGCGCGAGTCCTTCTTGTCGTCGTCGTTGTCGTCGTCACCCGGGATGGAGACGTCCTGCACGGTGACGTTGACCTCGGCGACCTCCATGCCGACGATCTGCTGCAGCGCACGGGTGACCGAGGCGCGCACGCCGTCGGCGACCTGCTGCAGGGCGACGGGGTACTCGGCCACGATCACGATGTCCGCGGCGACCTGGCGCTCGCCGACCTCGACCTTGACGCCCTGACCGTGGTCGTGCTGGCCGATCGCGTCGCGGATGGCGCCGATCGCGCGGGCAGCACCCGAGCCGAGCGAGTGCACGCCGTTGACCTCGCGGGCAGCGATGCCGGCGACCTTCTCGACGACGGTGTCCTCGATCTTCGTGGCGCCGGAGACGCCGTTCGAGCCGGCGTGCTGCCCGGTGCTGCGCGTCGCGGCGGCGGCGGTCGAGGCCGGGGTGGTGGTGGTCGTGGTGTCAGCCATGTGTGGTTCCCTTCGTGGATCCCGCCGGGCGTTCCCAGCGGTCGCTGTTCACGGAGGAGACGGGGCGACCTCGACGGAAGTCACACGTTCCCGGGCACTTCGAGCCTTCTCTCAGAGAAGTGCGTCGTCAGGGCCGTCGTTGTCCCCCGACGGGCCCGGTCGGCTCGGGAACCGGCTGGTCGCTTGCGGTCAGAGCACCGCCTTCGGGATCCGGTGCAGGGTGACCGAGCCGAGCGCGGTGAACGGGTGCAGCGGGTCCGGCGCGACCGAGCCGGTCGGCCCGCCGAGCTTCGAGTCGCCGACCGCGCTGAGCACGGCGTAGGCGTCCTCGGCGCTCCACCCGTGACGATCGACCAGGAAGTCGAACGCGTCCTCGTACCCGCGTCGGACGCTCTCCTGCACCGGGTCGCCGAGCCCGACGAACAGCCAGGCGTCCTCGGTCTCGATGCGCGGGGCACGCAGCTCGGGGGTGCCCTTCACCAGGTCGACGGACACGATCGCGGTGCCCTGGGCCTCGATCGCGACGAACGAGGACTCGCCCTCGGCCATCAGCGCGTGGATGTCCCCGATCGACAGCAGCGCGCCGGGGACCCGGACGGGCAGGGACACCGTCGAGCCGGGGCGGGCCTCGGTGACGTCCATGTTGCCGCCCTCCGGGTACGCCGGCATGATCGTCGAGTTCTCGCCCTGGGCCGGAGCCGTCCCGATGCAGCCGATCATCGGCCGGACCGGGAACGCGCGCCGGTCCGTGACGTGCACGACACCGTCCGAGATCGGGCAGCGGCGGGTGAACACCGTCTCGCCCATCCGGTGCTGCAGCGCTCCCGACCCCGGCAGCGCGACCGACCAGCCGTGCGTGGTGAGCTCGATCGCGTGGATCGTGACGGTCAGGGTGTCGCCGGGCTCGGCGCCCTCGACGTACACCGGTCCGGTGACGGGGTTGATCGGTGCCTGGAGCTGCGCCAGGTCGTGGTGCTGGTCGAGCTCGGCGTAGACGGCGTCCGTGGTCTCGAAGCCGATCGTCTCGCCGGTGCCGGGGCGGATCCGCAGCACGGGGTCGCGGTCGGCGGCGAAGCCGGGGCGGCCGAGCGTGTTCGGCAGGAAGTGGTCCGGTGTCATCGTGCGTCCTCCGTGGTCGGGGTGGTTCCCGGGTCGGCCGCTGGAGCCGAGTCGGGTCCGGCTTCCGTGCCGACCTCGGTCGAGCGGCCGGTGGACCGGTAGTACAGGAACACGCCCGCGCCGACGACCAGCCAGATGATGCCGCCGACCTTGGCCTCGACCGCGGCGTTCAGCAGCACGTACCCGATGATCAGGAACCCGATCAGCGGCACGACCAGGTGCAGCAGCCAGTTCCGGGACGTCCCCTTGACCATGTGGTGCACGAACACCGACACGTGCAGCAGCATGAACCCGAACAGGGCGCCGAAGTTCACCAGGGACGAGATCGTGTCGATCTGCCCGACGAAGAACAGCACCAGGACCGAGGACAGCACCGAGACGACGATGATCGCGTTCTGCGGCACCTTGCGGCCGTTGAGCTGGTGCAGGAAGGCAGGCAGCTGCCGGTCGCGGCTCATCGAGAAGAGCAGGCGGCTGGTGGCGGCCTGCGCTGCCATGGCGTTCGCGATGCCGACGGCGAGGACGTTCACGGCGAAGAACGCGGTCGCCCAGCCGCTCGACGACGCCTGCTCGACGATGGTGAAGAACGCGTTCCCGGCCTCGTTGTCCGGGAACGATGCACGGCCGCCGGCGAGGGCACTCGCGAGCCAGGTCTGCACGACGAACAGGAACGCGACGATCACGAGCGCCAGGATCATCGCCGTGCCCGCCCCGCCGCGGCGTCCCGTCGACTCCTCGGACAGCGTCGAGATGCCGTCGAAGCCCAGGAAGCTCAGCACGGCGATCGACAGCGCCGAGGCGATCAGCGGTGCGGACACCTTCGCGGGGTCCCACACCTGGTCGGTGCTGAAGGACGCGTTCGGCACGGTCCCGCCGGTCAGTGCCGTGATCGCGATCACCACGAAGACCACCACGAACACGAGCTCGATGAGCAGGAAGATCCGGTTCGCCAACTTGAGGGAGGACACCCCGAGCAGGTTGATCACGGTGTTGATCGCCACGAACACGAGCGCCCACAGCCACCGGGGCGTGCCGGGGAAGATCCCGACCATGCTCTCGGCGGCGAACACGTAGAGCAGTGTCGGGACGAGCAGGTAGTCGAGCAGGATCGCCCAGCCCGCGAAGAAGCCCGCCGTCGGGTGGATGCCCCGCCCGACGTAGGAGAACACGCTGCCGGCGAGCGGGATCGACTTCGCCATCTGCGCGTAGGCGAGCGCGGTGAAGATCATCGCGACGAGCCCGACGACGTACACCAGCGGCACCATGCCGGAGGAGGCGTTGTAGACGGTGCCGAAGATCGCCCACGGGGCGATCGGCACCATGAAGACGAGCCCGTAGATGAGCAGGTCGGTGGTGGACACGGAGCGCTTGAGCTCCTGCTGGTAGCCGTAGGCCTCGAGCTGCTGCTGTGCGGAGAGTTCGCTGTGCTGCTGCGACATGTCGGGTTCCGTTCTGGTGCGGACGGGAGGAGCGGGGCGGGGAACGGGAGGGGCCTCCCGTCCGGTGTGTGGTGCGCTGGCTAGGCGTCGTGCGCGGCCAGGAAGGCCGCCACGACCCGGCGGAACTCCACCGGCTGCTCCAGGTGCGAGCAGTGGCTCGCCCCGGGGAAGACGTGCTGGCGCACGTCGGCGATGCGTTCGACGAAGGGCGCCCACGTCGCCGGGGTCGCCTCGTCGTGCTCGCCGGCCACGACCAGCGTGGGGACGGTGATGCGCTCGAGCCGGTCGACGATGGTCCAGTCCCGCATGGTGCCGATGACGTGGAACTCGTTCGGGCCGTTCATCGTGTGGTAGACCGTCGGCTCGGCCTCCATCTGGGTCTCGGAGTCGACGAAGTCGGCCGGCATCGGGACGACGCGGCAGACGTGGCGCTCGTAGAAGACCTGGGTGGCAGCGAGGTACTCCGGGTCGTCGGTGGTGCCGGCCTCCTCGTGCCGGGTCAGCACGTCCTGCACGTCGGCGGGCAGCTGTGCCCGGAGCTCGGCGGCGCCGTCGACCCAGAGCTGCATCGACGCGGGCGAGTTGCAGATGAGCAGACTGCGCAGGTGCTCGGGCTGGCGGACCGCGATCTCGGCACCGAGCATCCCGCCCCAGGACTGCCCGAGGACGTGGTGCTCGCCGAGGCCCAGGTGTGCGACCAGGGCGGTGTACTCGTCGACGAACAGCTGGGGCTGCCAGGTGTCGACCGGGGCGTCGGGGCGGTGGCTCGACCGCCCGCACCCGAACTGGTCGTGGTGGATCACGGTGCGGCCGGTCTCGTCGGCGAGGGCCGCCAGGTTCCGGAGGTAGTCGTGCGCCATCCCCGGGCCGCCGTGCAGCACGACCAGGGGGAGAGCGCCGGGTGTCGGGACGTCCGGCTCGGTGATCCGGTACCAGGTCGTCCCGTCCCGGAAGGGCATCGTGGCTTCGGTGATGCTGGGCATGCCGGTCAGCATGGACCCGAGAAAGGTCCCAGGCAAGACCTTTTCTGCTGCTTTAACGTGGCTGTAACAGGGGAAGGTGGGTACCGGTGTCGGATCGAGGGACCGAGACGCGGGTCGACGAGGTCGAGGACCGGCTCGTCACCGCCGTCGCCGTGGGGGAGTACCTGCCCGGGGTCGGACTGCCCCCGGAGCGCGAGCTCGCCGCGCTGCTCGGGGTCGCTCGCGTCACCGTGCGCGGTGCCCTGGCCCGCCTGGTCGACCGCGGGCTGCTCGAGACCCGGCGTGGGCGCGGTGGCGGGACCTTCGTCCGGACGCAGTGGCCCGACTCGTCGTCCGAGGCCGTCGGTCGCGTCCTGCTGGCGCGGTGGGCCGGGATCCAGGACACGGCCGACGCGATCGCCCTGCTGCACGGTGCACTCGCCACGGCTGCGACCGAGCGGGCAACGCCGGCCGACGTCGTCCGCATCCGCGACGCCCTGGCGGCGTTCCGTGCCGCGGCGTCCGGCTCCGACAAACAGCAGGCCGACGCGGTGCTGCACCGGGCGGTCATCGACGCGGCGCGGAACGACGCGCTGCGGGCGGCGCTCGCCGGGTTGGAGGCGCAGATCTCCATCGCCGCGCCGGCGCACCTCTGGGGGACCGCGGACGGGATGGCCGACATGGAGGAGCGGGCGCTGCACGAGCACGAGGCGCTCGTCGACGCGGTGTGCTCCGGGCGTGCTGCCGAGGCGGGGGTGCTGGCGAGGCGACACGTGGGGATCGACGTCGAGCTGCTGGAGCGCGCGGTGGTCCGCGCCGGGCAGGTGCCGCGCGGCTGACTTGGCGCAGGACCGTCAGCGGCGGAGGGACTTGGCGTACCAACGGTCGGAGTACGGATCGTCGTTGAACGGCTCGACTTGCACGTAGCCGTTCCGTTCGTACAGGGCGCACGCCTCGCTGAGCTCGGCTCGTGTGTCGAGTCGGACCGCCGTCATCCCGGCCGCTCGGCAGTGGTCCTCGACGGCCCGGAGCATTCGGCCTCCGAGCCCCTGACCTCGGCGGGACGGCTCCGTGAAGACCTTCGTGAGTTCCGCGGTCCCGTCGAGGAACCGTGCGCCGGCACATGCGACGGGCGCGCCGTCATCCGTCGCCACGACGAACACCCCGGTGTCGCCGCAGAGGTCGTCGTAGGGCTCGTCGAGGATCGTCTGATCGATCTCGGACCTGGTTGCCGGTCGCCCGTACCAACGTGACGCGACCTCGGCCAGGTACCGGCGGACGACAGACTCTGCCGTCGGCGTGCCCGGACGGACGGGCTGCAGCGTCATCACCGTGTGGATCCTACGGGTGCGCCCTACGGTGGTGCGATGGACCTCGAGGACGTCTGGCCGCTGTTCCGCCTCAGCCTGCGCTCGCCCCGGCTCGAACTCCGTCCGACCCGGGACGATGACCTGCCCGGCCTGGTCGAGGCCGCGTTGTCCGGCATCCACCCGCAGGACCGCATGCCGTTCGGGGTGCCGTGGACGGACGCCGACCCGGCGACGCTGGCCCGGTCGCTCGCGCAGTACCACTGGCGGCTGCGCGCGGAGGTGAGCCGGGCCTCCTGGGCGGTGGCCTTCACGGTGCTGCGCGACGGCGAGCCGATCGGCGTGCAGGACATGAGCGGTCACCGGTTCGCCGCCCGTCGGACCGTCGGGACCGGGTCCTGGATGGCGAGCCGACACCAGGGGCAGGGGCTCGGGACGGAGATGCGCGCGGCGCTGTTGTCGTTCGCCTTCGACGCGCTCGACGCGGAGTGGGCGGAGTCGAGCGCGGTGTCGTGGAACGCGGCCTCGCTGCGGGTGTCGGAGAAGCTCGGGTACCGGGTGAACGGGACCACGCGCGCGCAGACGCGTGAGGACGAGGTCGTCGACGAGGTCCGCGTCCGGCTCGCACGAGCGGACTTCGTCCGACCGTCGTGGACGCTCGACACGACGGGCGTGGCGGAGGCGGTCGCGCTGCTGCGCTG
>NZ_MJGI01000023.1:322524-360238 GCF_001864835.1 Curtobacterium sp. MCBA15_001
GTCGCGCTGCTGCGCTGACATGGGTAGGGTCGGCGTCATGCAGTGCCGCTGAACCGTCTCCGACCACCATCTGCGCGCCGATCCCGGCGCTCGTCGAGAGGTTCACCATGTCCGCACACCTTCCCCTGCAGGGCAAGACCGCCCTGGTCACCGGCGTCTCACGGCGCCGCGGCATCGGGTTCGCCGTCGCGACGAAGCTCGCCACGCTCGGCGCGCACGTCGTCATCCACCACCACCGCCCGCACGACCTGGACCTGCCGTGGGGCGGCGACGACCTGGACGCCGTGCGCGACGGCATCCGCGCCCACCTGACCGAGGGCGCACGGTTCGCCGACGTCTCGGCCGACCTGCGGGACCCCACGACCGTGCCCGAGGTGCTGTCGGCAGCCGCGGCGCTGACCGGCGCGGTCGACGTCCTCGTCTGCAACCACGCCAAGAGCGGCGACGACGGCAGCATCCTCGACATGACCCCGGAACGGCTCAGCGCGTTCTGGGAGGTCAACACCCGCGCGACGATGCTGCTCACCGCGGAGTTCGCGCGCCGCCGGGCTCCCGTCAGCGAGGAGCCGCGTCGACCGGGGGACCGGATCACGGGCGCCGGCCCGTACGCCGAGCCGCAGGGCCACGTGTTCTGGATGACCTCGGGGCAGATCCACGGGGCGATGCGCGGCGAGGTCGCCTACGCGGCGAGCAAGGCGGCGCTCGCCGGGGTCACCGCGACCGTCGCCGCCGAGCTGCTGGAGCTCGGGATCGTCCTCAACACGGTGAACCCGGGCCCGGTCAACACCGGCTACATGGACCCCGAGACCACCGACCGGTCGCTCGAGGACCTGGACGCGTACGTCGCGAGCACGCCGTTCGGACGCGTCGGGACGCCGCAGGACCCGGCCGAGCTGATCGGGTGGCTGGCGACCTCGGCGGGGAGCTGGGTCGTCGGGCAGGTCCTGACATCGGACGGCGGGTTCGGGCTGTGAGCACGCTCGGCTGACCTGCCTGTTCTGCCCCCGCTCTGGGGTCCACGCCCGACCCGCCGCACTGACACGGCCTTCCGAACCACCCTCACGCATCCACCCGAGGATCGGAACCCGTCATGCCCGTCGTCACCATGCCCCGGACGCTGGCTCGTCCTGCCACGTCACCCGAGCCTCCCGTCGGTCCCGGTCCGCATCCCGTCACGGAGCGGCGGGCCGAGGACCGTGTGCTCGTCGGCCGGGCCGCGGGCGGCGACGCGGAGGCCTTCGCGACGATCATGCGACGGACGCGCGACATGCTGCGCGCCACGGCACTGGGCATCCTCGGCGGCTCCAGCGACGCCGACGACGTCGTGCAGGAGACCTTCATCGCGGCCTGGGACCACCTGGACGGCCTGCAGGACGGCGCCGCGATCGCGGGCTGGCTCCGGACGACGGTGCGGCGGCGCAGCTACGACCGGCTGCGGAGCGCGTCGGTCCGGCGGCAGGCCGAACTCGGCGACCACCTGCCCGCGGCGCCGGAGCGCGCTCCGGCCGCGGTGGCGGAACGGCTGTCCCTGGTGGCGGCCGCGCAGCGGGTGCTCGACGGCATGCCGCCCGTGCAGCGGCGGTGCTGGGAGCTGCGGCACCTCGAGCGGCGGAGCTACCACGACATCGCGGCTGCGCTCGGGCTGCCGGTGTCGACCGTCCGTGGGCAGCTGGCGCGGGCGCGTGTGGCGGTGGAGCGGGAGCTCGCGCCCTGGCGGTAGCGGTCGCGTCACTCACCAGCGCAGGACCGGTCCGGAGGCGCGACACGCGTCGCGACGACGACGCCCCGACCACCGGATGGTCGGGGCGTCGTCATGGTGCGGTCCTCAGATGCGGCGGGTCCGACGACGCTTCGCGATGACCGCGGTGCCGATGCCCGCGGCGAGCAGGAGCCCGGCGACGGCCAACGGGACCGTCGGGTCGCTGCCGGTGAAGGCGAGTTCCCCGGTCGGGGTGGTCCCACCCCGCACCGGGACGGCTGTGTGCGTCGTGGTCGCGCCCGGGGTGGTCGGCGTCGTGGCCGGAGCCGTCGGGGTCGCGGTGGCCCCGGGCTGGACGGTCAGCGTCACGGTCTGCGTGGCGTCCGGGGTGGTGCCGTTCGACGCGGTGATCGTCACGGTCGAGTCACCGGGCGTCGTCGGGGTCCCGGAGATGACGCCGGTGGTGCTGTCGATGGTCAGGCCGGCGGGCAGCCCGGTCGCGGTGAAGGTCGGGGTCGGGGTCCCCGTCGCGGTCACGGTGGCGGAGTACGGCGTGCCGGCGGTCGCTGCGGCCGGGGTGCCGGAGGTGATCGTCGGCGCGACCGTCTCCGAGGGCGTGCCCGGGGCGGGGCATCCGGTCGACGCGGTGATCGTGTTCGTGTCGAGGGTCACGGCACCGGTGCGGGCGAGCAGCCGGCCGACGACGGTGGCGCCGGTGGTGGCGGTGACGGACTGCTGAGCCAGGACCGTGCCCTGGAACTGCGCGCCGGTGCCGACCGTGGCCGAGCTGCCGACCTGCCAGAACACGTTGCAGGAACTCGCACCGCCGGTGATGGTGATGCGGCTGGCGGAGCCGATCGTCAGCGTGGACGCGGCCTGGAACACCCAGACCGAGTCCGCGCTGCCGGCCAGGGTCAGTGCACCGTTGTTCGCCAACGCCAACGCGCCGCCGGAGTACACGCCGGGGGAGAGCGACAGCCCGTTCAGCTCGGTCAGGCCGGTCTGTGTCGGGGACAGCGACGCGGCGACGTCGTAGGCCGTCGTCGTGTCGCGCTGTGCCTGTGCCGCTGCGGCGTCCGTCTGGTGCGTGGTGCCGTTGACCGTGCCGTCCGGCGCGCCACCGAAGCCCGTGATCGACGTCCCCGGGGACAACCCGAGGTCGCCGTTGATGACGGACGGGCCGGTGTTCGTGACCGCACTGGCCCCCAGGACGCCGTAGCTCGCAGCGGTCCCGAGGTTCACCGGCCCGTCGATCACGGTCGCGGCGGACGCCGTCGACGTGGTCATCAGCGCCAGGGAGGCTGCGAGCCCGATGCCGGTGAGGGCGATCACGGTGGGGCGGAGGAAACGGGACGTGGCCATGGGAGGCGCCTGTCTGAGCGGGAGAGGCACAGGGCGCACATCGACGACGTACGCATGATCTCCGGTCTGCGAAGTGTGCGCGCTCCGCAGGCAGAACGGTGGGAACACAGGGAACTGGCGGTTTCACGGTGCAACGACGCGAGCGACGGCCGCGCAGTACGGTGGCGTGGTGCACAGGGTCACAGCGGTCGGGTTCGACCTCGACGGCACCCTGTTCGACCACCGCACGGCGTCCCGGGCCGGTGCCACCGGGTTGCTCGCCGGGCTCGGCGTGGACGTCACACCGGCCGTCCTCGATGCCTGGACGGCTGCCGAGGACGCCCAGTACGAGCACTGGCGGGCCGGCCGGGTCAGCTTCGCCGAGCAGCGGCGCACTCGACTCCGGACCGTGCTGCCGCCGCTGGGCATCGAGCCGCCGCCGGACGACGGCGGCCTCGACGCGCTGTTCGGCCGGTACCTCGCGGCGTACCGCGAGGCGTGGACGCTGTTCCCCGACGCGATCCCGGTGCTCGACGAGTTGCGCGGGGAGGGGTACCGCATCGGTCTGCTGACGAACGGCGCCGGCGAGCAGCAGCGCGACAAGCTCGCGGCGACGGGCCTCGACGCCGCGTTCGACGCGGTCTGCGTGTCCGAGGAGATCGGTGTCGCGAAGCCCGACCCGAGGGCGTTCGGTTTGCTGCTCGCCGCGTTGGACGTGACGGCGAACGCCTGCGTGTTCGTCGGCGACGACGCCGCGAAGGACGTCGCCGGGGCGCGGGCGGCCGGGATGCGCGCTGCGGCGGTCGACCGGCCGCGCGTCGGTCTACGCGAAGCGGTCCGGGAGGCTCTGGCGACCTGACTGTCAGATCGAGCACTTCGTCTCGTCGGGGACCAGCCGGGCGGTGGAGAGCAGCATCTCGTGGTCAGTCGACATGGCGCCGCGGGCGTCCAGGACCAGACACCCGAAGTACGTGCCGTCGTGTCCGTCGACGGCGCAGTCCTCGGTGCTGCCGCGGGAGACGGGCATGACCACGCGCTGGCCCGGTCGCAGGCCGTCCCGGTTGTCCCAGAGGCACGTCAGGTCGACGGTCTCTGCCTCGTCGTTGACCACCGTCACCTGGACCTGCGGCTGGAACAGACCGAACGTCGATCCGACCGCCCACACGACGGCGGCGACGGCGACGAGAGCCATCGCGACCGATCCGGCGACGACGGCCAGCAGGGTGCCTCGGGTCATGGCCTGAGCGTAGGACAGGGAGGCTGGACCGGCGAGGCGGGCCGGCACCGGGCCTCCAGATCGGATCGCTGGAACGCGCGTTTCAGAACGGGCGGTATGACACACAGCCGTTACATGGGGGAAACGGTCGGGGCGAACGGGATCCCTAGGTTTCTGACCAGGCAGGCACCGACTGTCGATCCCACTCCCATCGGAGGACGCCATGGCCACCCAGATCGCGACCCCTGTCGCAGCGCCCCACGCCCCCCGCACGTCCGACGCCCTCGCCGGCGCCGGCGTCGTCAAGCCGGGCTACGACCCGGCCCTCACCAACGAGGACCTCGCCCCGCTCCGCCGGCAGACCTGGACGAGCTACAACATCTTCGCGTTCTGGATGTCGGACGTGCACTCCGTCGGCGGCTACGTGACCGCCGGGTCCCTCTTCGCCCTCGGCATCGCGAGCTGGCAGGTGCTCGTCGCCCTGGTGGTCGGCATCCTGGTCGTCCAGGTGTTCGCGAACCTCGTCGCGAAGCCCTCGCAGCGCACCGGCGTCCCCTACCCCGTCATCAACCGCGCGGTGTTCGGGGTCCTCGGGGCGAACGTCCCCGCGATCATCCGCGGGCTGATCGCGATGGCCTGGTACGGCGTGCAGACGTTCCTGGCGGCGCAGTCGCTCAACATCATCTTCCTCAAGTTCATCCCGGCGTCCGCGGGGCTGCTCGACCACGCGTTCCTCGGGCTGTCGGCCCTCGGCTGGATCTCCTACGCGATCCTCTGGGTGGCGCAGGCAGCGCTGTTCTCCATGGGCATGGAGGCGATCAAGAAGTTCATCGACTGGGCGGGCCCGGCGGTGTACGTCGTGATGATCGCGCTCGCCGTGTACCTGGTCGCGAAGGCCGGCATCGGCAACATCTCGCTGAACCTGTCCGAGGGCGAGCCGATGTCCTTCGGGGCGTCGATCCCGGTGATGCTGTCCGCGGTCGCGATCGTCGTCAGCTACTTCTCCGGTCCGATGCTCAACTTCGGTGACTTCTCGCGGTACGGCAAGTCCTTCCAGGCGGTCAAGCGGGGCAACCTGTGGGGCCTGCCGGTCAACTTCCTGTTCTTCTCGATCCTCACCGTGCTGTGCGCCAGCGCGACGGTCCCGGTGTTCGGCAAGCTCATCACCGACCCGATCCAGACCGTCCAGGCGATCGACGCCCCGTTCGCGATCCTGCTCGGCGGCCTGACCTTCGTCACCGCGACGGTCGGCATCAACATCGTCGCGAACTTCATCAGCCCGGCGTTCGACTTCTCGAACGTGGCGCCGCGGAAGATCAGCTGGCGCACGGGCGGCATGATCGCCGCCGTCGGGTCCGTGCTGCTGACGCCCTGGAACTGGTACGGCAACGACCAGGCGATCCTGTACACGCTCGGCATCCTGGGCGCGCTGATCGGCCCGCTGTTCGGCATCCTCATCGCGGGCTACTACCTGGTCGCGAAGCAGCGCGTCGCCGTGGACGACATGTACACGAAGGACACCGGCGCGCGGTACTGGTACCGCGGCGGCTTCAACCCGAACGCCATCTGGACGCTCGTCGCGGCCGGACTGGTCTCGGTCGCCAGCGCCGTCCTGCCCGCCGCCCTCGGGGTCCTGCCGGGCCTGGGCAACTACAGCTGGTTCATCGGTTGCGGCCTCGGGTTGGTGGTGTTCTGGGCCCTCGAGCGCGTCCGACCGAGCATGCCGGTGCTGGACGCATCCGACCCGTCGGTCGACGACGGCGCGGCGGTCGGTCGCGCCTGAGACCGTCACGTCGCGGCCCGTCCTCCACACACGGGCCGCGGCGTCCGGCCGTCCACAGTCCGGCAGGACCGCCGGGAGGCTCGACGCACCGCCGCCACGATGGTCACGTCCATCAGTTCCACCGCTCCACTCGCACCACCGGAAGGACCCCGATGCGCATCCGCGTCGTCAACCCCAACACCACCGCCGCCATGACCGAGACGATCGGCGCCGCCGCGGCAGCCGTCGCCGGCCCGGGCACCACGATCCAGGCGGTCAACCCGACGATGGGACCGGCCTCGATCGAGAGCCACTACGAGGAAGCGCTCGCGGTCCCGGGGCTCCTCGAGCAGATCGCCCTGGGGGAGCGTGACGGGGTCGACGCGTACGTCGTCGCCTGCTTCGGGGACCCCGGGCTCGATGCCGCGCGTGAACTGGCGGCCGGACCGGTGGTCGGCATCGCCGAAGCGGGGTTCCACGCGGCTGCGATGCTCGGCAGACGCTTCGGCGTCGTCACCACGCTGGCGCGGACGACGGGGCGCGCGCACGAGCTCGCCGAGCGGTACGGGTTCGCTCCGCTCGTGACCGAGATCCGCGCGTGCGAGGTCCCGGTGCTCGAACTCGACGATCCCGCGTCCGGTGCCCGAGCGCTCGTCATCGACGAGTGCCGCACGGTCATCGCCGGCGGCGCGGACGCCGTCGTCCTCGGCTGCGCGGGCATGGCGGACTTCTGCGCCGACGTCTCGCGGGCGATCGGCGCGCCGGTCGTCGACGGGGTGTCCGCCGCCACCGTCCTCGCGGAGTCGCTGGTCCGGCTCGGGCTCACGACGGGCAAGCACGGGGAGTACTCGCCACCGCCGCCCAAGCAGCTGACCGGCCTGCTCGCGCCGTTCGGACGGGTCGCGGCATGAGCGCGGGATCCGTGGTCCTCCGTGCGCAGCAGGCGTGGGTGGGGGAGTCGTCCGGTCCCGCCGCGGTCGTGGTCCGCGGCGGTCGGATCACCGAGGTCCTCCCCGTCGACGCCGTGGTCGACGGCGTGCCGGACCACCGCATCCCGGACGGGCACGTGCTGCTGCCCGGACTCGTCGACACGCACGTGCACGTCAACGAGCCCGGGCGCACCGAGTGGGAGGGCTTCGCGTCCGCCACCCGGGCGGCGGCGCTCGGCGGGGTCACCACGATCATCGACATGCCGCTCAACTCGATCCCGGCCACCACGACCGTCGATGCGCTGGCCGTCAAGCGTGCCAGCGCCGCGGGGCGGATCGCCGTCGACGTGGGGTTCTGGGGCGGGGCCGTGCCGGACGCCCTCGGGTCGCTCGATGCGCTGCACGAGCACGGCGTCTTCGGCTTCAAGTGCTTCACCGCACCGTCGGGCGTCGACGAGTTCCCGCACCTCGACCCGTCCCAGCTCCGCCGCGCGATCTCGGAGGTCGCCGCGATCGACGCCCTGCTCATCGTGCACGCCGAGGACCCCGACCACCTCGTCGCGCACGATGCCCTGGGTGCCCGGTACGACGACTTCCTGGCGACCCGTCCGGCCACCGCCGAGCAGTCCGCGATCGCGCAGGTGATCGAGGGCGCGCGGGCCACCGGGGCCCGTGTCCACGTCCTGCACCTGTCCGACGCCGGAGCGCTGCCGATGATCCGTCGCGCGAAGGACGACGGCGTGCGGATCACCGTCGAGACCTGCCCGCACTACCTGGTGTTCCAGGCGGAGACGATCCCGGACGGTGCCACCGCGTTCAAGTGCTGCCCGCCCATCCGCGACGACGCCAACCGCGACGCGCTGTGGCAGGGGCTCCTGGACGGCACGATCGACATGGTGGTGTCCGACCACTCGCCCTCGACCGCCGACCTCAAGGTCGAGGACTGGGGGCTCGCGTGGGGCGGCATCGCCGGGCTGCAGGTCGGGTTCCGTGCCGTGTGGACCGAGGCATCCCGCCGTGGCCTCGGGCTCGACGACGTCGTGCCGTGGTTCACGACCGGGCCGGCGGCGCTCGCCGGGTCCACCGACCGCGGGCGCATCGCTCCGGGCGCCCTCGGGCACTTCGCCGTGTTCGACCCGTCCCCGACCGAGGTCGTCGACGTGACCGGGTTGGCGCACCGCAACCCCGTCTCGGCGTTCGCCGGTCTCGAGCTCTCGGGTCGGGTCACCGAGACGTGGCTGCGTGGCGAGCCGGTCACGGCATCGTCGACGGCCGGGGAGCTGGTGGACCGTGCCTGACGCACGAGGGGTCGACGCACGACGGGCTGACGCACGACTGGCTCACGCACGACTGGGCGCGACGCCGGACGACGTGCTCTGGGGGCGTCTGCCCTCCCGCACCGACGCGCCGGCACTGACAGTCGCGTCGGGCACGGTCGTGACGATCGACACCGTGTCGCACGAGGGGATCCTGCCCGACCAGGGCCAGGACCCGGTCGCGTTCTTCGGCAGCCACGGCATCGATCCGTCCGACGTGCTGACCGACGCCGTGGACATCGCGCGGACCATGACCCGGGACCCGGCGGACGGCCCGCACGTGGTGTCGCGGCCGATCGCCGTCCACGGGGCCGAGCCGGGCGACGTCGTGTCCGTGACGATCCTGCAGGCGACGCCACGGGTGCCGTACGGGGTGATCTCGAACCGACACGGTCGCGGTGCCCTGCCCGGGGAGCTGCCCCGCTCCGCAGAACCGGTGTCCGTCTTCGCGGACGTCGTGTCCCGCGACGGAGTCGACCACGGTCGGCTCCCGGTCGTCCAGGGCGGCCCGCGCACGATCACGTTCCCGTTGCACCCGTTCCCCGGCATCGTCGGGGTCACGCCGGACTCGGCCGAGCGGGCGCACTCGGTCCCGCCCGGACCGCACGGCGGCAACGTCGACATCGCCCTGCTGACGGCCGGGTCGACGCTGCACCTGCCCGTGTTCGTCCCGGGAGCGGGCGTGTACGTCGGTGACCCGCACTTCGCGCAGGGCGACGGCGAGGTCGCGCTCACCGCGATGGAGGCATCACTCCGGCTCGCGGTCCGGCTGGACGTCGTCCCGCAGGCCGAGGCGCTCCGTCGGTTCGGCGCGATGGTCGGACCGATCGCGGAGACCACCGAGCACCTGGTGCCGACCGGGATGCACGAGGACCTCGACGAAGCCGTCCGCCGGTGCGTCCGCGCCGCGATCGCGCTGCTGCGGGCGCGGTGGGGTGTCGACGAGCACATCGCCTACGCGTACCTCAGCGCGGCGACCGACTTCCGCATCTCGCAGGTCGTCGACCTGGTCTGCGGCGCCCACGCCACCATCCGCAAGCGCGACTTCGCGGCGGTCGGCGCATGATCGTGCACGGGGCGTGGCCCGACGGACTCGAGCAGGCGTTCACCGCGTACGAGGACGCCCTGATGCGCGACGACACCGCCGTGCTCGACGCCCTGTTCGAACCCGGCGGAGCGACCCTGCGCGGCGACGACTCCGGCGTGCTCCGCGGCCACGACGCCATCAGTGCGTTCCGCTCCGGTCGGGGTGGTGTCGCGCGCCGGTCCATCGCGACCGTCGACGTCCAGCAGCTCACCGACGACGCCGTGCTCGTGGTGGGGGAGTCGTCGTTCGACGGGGGCGGCCGCGGCCTGCAGACCCAGCTCTGGTGTCGCACCGGCGAGACCTGGCGCATCCGGACCGCACACGTCACCGGGCGTCCGAAGGCGTTCGACCGGTCGGTGTGGCGCGTCGTCGGAGACCCAGTGGTCCGGGGCGCCGAGGACGGTCCGCTCGCCGGGGTTCGCGTCGCGGTGAAGGACCTGTTCGCGATCCGCGGGCACGTCGTCGGCGCCGGCAACCCGACGTGGGAACGATCGGCACCGGTGTCGACCGTGACGGCCTCGGCGGTCCAGACGCTCCTCGACGCGGGTGCCGACGTGACGGGGATCGCTCGGACGGACGAGTTCGCCTACGCACTCGCGGGTCGGAACGCCCACTTCGGAGCACCGCCCAACGGCGCCGACCCGACCAGGATCAGCGGCGGGTCCACGTCCGGTCCGGCCTCCGCGGTCGCGCTCGGGCAGGCGGACCTGGCGCTCGGCACGGACACCGCGGGGAGTCTCCGCGTGCCGGCCAGCCACCAGGGACTCTGGGGCCTCCGCACGACCCACGGCAGCGTCCCGCGCGACGGGCTCCTGCCGCTGGCGCAGTCCTTCGACACCGTGGGGTGGCTCGCGCGGTCGGCGGAGGTGCTCGCGGCAGCGGCGGACGTCGCCGTCCCCGGACCGAGCGTCGACGTGGACGACGACGTGCTCCTGGTGTGCGAGGCCCTGCTCGACGCCGCTGCACCGGCGACGGCGTCCGCCTTCCGGGACTGGCTCGCCGGGACCGGGCGGCCCGTCCGCCGGATCGACCTGCCGGCCCTCGACGACCTCGCGGAGACGCTCCGGATCGTGCAGGCAGCCGAGGCCTGGCACAACCACGGACCGTGGATCACGGCGCACCCCGGTGCACTCGGCGCGGACGTCGCCGCGCGGTTCACTGCAGCGGCCGGGGTCACGACGCAGGACGAAGCGCGGGCGCGACAGCGGCTCGAGCAGCTGCGGACCGCAGTGCGCGCGGCGATCGGCGGCGGTGTGCTGTGCCTCCCGACCGTGCCGGGCCCGGCCCCGTTGCGGACCGCCACCGCGGCAACGGTGCTCACCACCCGGGTCGCGACGCTCCGGATGACGGCGGTGGCGGGGATCGGCGGGCTGCCGGCGGTCAGCGCGCCGTGCATGGTGGTCGATGGTGCGCCTGTCGGTGTCTGCCTCGTCGGTCCGGCCGGTTCCGACCGTCAACTCGCGACGGCCGCCGCAACACTTTCGTAACAACGGTTCCGATAGCCTGATTATTGAAACGGAGGTACCGATGCTGCCAGTGAACCCGCCCGCACGACTCCTGATGGGGCCGGGGCCGATCAACGCCGACCCGCGTGTGCTGCGTGCCCTGTCGACGCCGCTCGTCGGTCAGTACGACCCGTGGATGACGTCCGCGATGAACGACACCCAGACGCTGTACCGGCAGGTGTTCGGCACGACCAACGACGCCACCGTGCTCGTCGACGGCACCTCCCGCGCCGGCATCGAGGCCGTGCTCGTGTCACTGCTGGCGCCGGGGGACCGCGTCCTCGTGCCGGTGTTCGGGCGCTTCGGACACCTGCTCGCCGAGATCGCCGGACGAGCGGGCGCCGAGGTCCACCCGATCGAGACGGCCTGGGGGCAGGTCTTCCCGACGTCCGCGATCGAGGAGGCGATCGTACGGACGAAGCCGAAGGTGCTGGCGATCGTCCAGGGCGACACCTCGACGACGATGAACCAGCCGCTCGACGAGCTCGGCGCGATCTGCGAGCGACACGGCGTGCTGTTCTACACGGACGCCACGGCGACGATCGGCGGCAACCCCCTCGAGGTGGACGACTGGGGCATCGATGCGGTCAGCGTCGGCCTGCAGAAGTGCCTCGGGGGACCGTCCGGCAGCGCCCCGGTGACCCTCTCGCCGCGGGCGGTCGCGGTCCTCGACGGGCGGCGCAGTGTCGAGGCCGGCATCCGTGAACCCGGCGACGCCGTCGCCGACGAGCCGATCCGGTCGAACTACCTGGACCTGGCGATGATCCTGGACTACTGGGGCCCGCGCCGCCTGAACCACCACACCGAGGCGGCCTCGATGCTCTACGCGGCGAACGAGTGCGCCCGCATCCTCCTCGAGGAAGGGCGCGACGCCGCGGTGGCCCGGCACGAGCTCGCTGGACGCGCGATGCTGACCGGCGTGCAGGCACTCGGGCTGCAGGTCTTCGGCGACGTCGCGCACAAGATGCACAACGTCGTCGCCGTCACGATCCCGTCCCAGGTCCAGGGCGACGCCGTGCGCGCCGCGATGCTCGAGGACCACGGCATCGAGATCGGGACCTCGTTCGGACCGTTGCACGGGAAGGTGTGGCGGATCGGGACCATGGGACTCAACGCCCGCAAGGACACCGTCGTGACCACGCTCGCCGCGCTCGAACAGACGCTCCGTCGCGGGGGGTTCGCCGTGCCGCAGGGCGCGGGCGTGGACGCCGCCCTCGACGTGTACGCGGGCGCCGGCGTGGTGGCGTCGTGACGGGCGTCGTGCCGGGCGTCGAGCCGAGCGTCGAGCCGACGGCGGCGACGATCGTCGAGTGGTGCGCGGAACTCGCGGCGGTCACCGAGACCCCGGGCAGGATCACCCGCGTCTACCTCTCGCCCGAGCACGCCCGGGTGAACACGATCGTCGCGCGCTGGATGCAGGACGCCGGCATGACCACGTGGCAGGACGCCGCCGGCAACCTGCACGGCAGCATCGCCGGTGCGACGGCCGATGCCCCCGTACTGCTGATCGGCTCGCACCTCGACACCGTCGTCGACGCCGGCCGGTACGACGGCATCGTCGGTGTGCTGCTGGGGATCGCCGCGGTCGCCCGCCTGCGGAACGAACACGAGGCCCTGCCGTTCGGCATCCAGGTGATCGCGTTCTCCGACGAAGAGGGCACCCGCTTCGGCAAGGCGCTCCTCGGGTCCTCCGCGGTCGCCGGGGTCTGGGACGACGCCTGGTGGGACCTGACCGATGCCGACGGCACCTCGTTGCGCGACGCGTTCACGGCGTTCGGACTCGACCCGGCCCGCGTGGGTGACGCCGCCGTCGACCCGTCGCGGCTCGTCGGCTACCTCGAGGCGCACATCGAGCAGGGCCCGTGCCTCGACGAGGCCGGCCAGGCACTCGGGGTCGTCACGAGCATCGCGAGCGCCCGTCGGTTCGCGGTCGAGGCCGTCGGCGAGGCCCGACACGCCGGCGGGACGCCGTACGACCGCCGACACGACGCGCTGCTGGCAGCTGCCGAGGCCGCCCTCGCCGTGGAGCGCATCTGCCGGGCGTCGCAGCACGTCGGCACCGTCGGCACGATGACCGTCGAACCCGGAGCCGTGAACGTCGTGCCCGGGCTCGCGCGGTTCTCGGTCGACCTGCGCGGCGAGTTCGACGAGGGCCGCGACCAGGTGTGGGACGAGATCACGAAGGCGTTCGCGCTGATCGGGGAACGGCGGGGCGTGAGCGTCGAGCCGACCGAGGTGCACCGGGCGCCGGCGGTGTTCTGCGCACCGCGGCTCATGGGCGCCGTGCGTGCCGGCATCGTCGCGACCGGCGAACCGGAGCCGCTCGAGCTGTTCTCCCGCGCCGGGCACGACGCGATGTCGCTCGGGCTCGTGACCGAGGTCGGGATGCTGTTCCTCCGGAACCCGGACGGCATCAGCCACCACCCCGACGAGTTCGTGTCCGAGGACGACATCGCCCGCGGACTCGACGCCCTCGTGGCCGCGGTGCTGCACCTCGCCGGAGCCGACGCATGACCGACGCGCAGCCGGACGTCCGCGCCCGCATCGACACCGTCTGGGAACGTCTCTCGCCCGCGGAACGCCGGGTGGCCGCCATGGTCCGGCACGACCCGGAGCTGCTCCTGCTCGGGACCTCGGCGCAGCTCGCCGCCGAGTCGGGCACCTCGAAGGCCACCGTCTCCCGTCTCGTCCGCTCCCTCGGGTTCCAGGACGCTGCAGCGGTCCGGCAGGAACTCATGTCGGCACGGGGCAGCGGTCTGCCCTGGGCCGCCGAGGACGCCGCCCATGTCGACCAGCGGGCGGTCGAGGCCCGCAACCTCGACGCGGCCTTCGCGTCCCTCGCCCGCGCCGAGCGACCCCGGCTGGCCCGCCGGATCATGCGCGCCCGCCGGGTGCTCGTGTTCGGTGAACGCGGCGCCCACCCGATCGCGCTGCAGCTCCGGGCCCAGCTCGCCCAGGTGCGACCAGACGTCCGGGTCGGCCCGGCGCCGGGGCAGCGCCTCGGTGAGGAAGTGGCGGACCTCGACCGGCGGGACCTGGTCGTGGTGGTCACGGTCCGACGCCACGCGGCGGGCATCGACCGGCTCGTGCGGCGCTGCGTCGCATCCGGGGCCGACGTCGTGGTGCTCGGGGACCCGACGGCTGCCGTGATCGCTGCGCCGGCCACGACGACGATCCTCTGCCCGGTGGACTCACCGTCCGCGTTCGACTCCCTCGCGGCGGTGTTCGCCGTGGTCGCCGCGATCGCGAACGACGTCTACGCGGCGGCAGGGCCGGCCGGCCGGGCCCGTGTCGACGCCGTCGCGGCGGCGTACGACGCGCTCGGCGAGCTCGCCGACTCCTGACGCGGCGCCCCGGTGCGCAGCGGCCGCTGACGCGGTGGGCGGTGTTCAGTGGACGACGCGTGCGGCGGCGTCCGGCAGGCCGAACGAGGACAGCAGTGCGGTCCACAGGGTGCGTAGCCGTGTCGCGAGTTCCTGGTCGTCGTCGCGGCGCCCCGTCGTCACCAGACCGAACGTGGCCTCGAGCAGCAGGTGTTCGGCTCCCGGCGGGACGGCGTCCGCGGACAGCCCCGCACGCGCGGCCGCGGCCTCGAGCTGTGCTCGGACGAACGTGGCCCACACGAACCCGCGTGGCACCTCGGACTCGGAGTGCAGCAGCTCGTGCAGGAGCCGGACCGCCCCGGCTGCCAGGGGGTCGGTGCGTGTCGCCAGGCTCGTCGCGAGCAGCATCGCCGTGAGCCGTTCCACGCCGGCCGGCTCCGTGAGCGCTGCCTCGGTCTCGGCCCACCGTTCCTGCTGGCGTTCGATGACGGCGACGGCGAGCGCGAGCTTCGACGGGAACAGGTGGTACCCGACGGCCGACTTGGGTCTGCCCATCGCCTCGGCCACGCGCGAGAAGCTGGCGCCCTCGTACCCGTGGACGGCGAACGTGGCGCCCGCTGCCTGCACGATCGCCGCTCGCGACGCCGCCATCGCTGTCTGCCGTTGGTTCACGCTGCCTCGTCGTTCCCGGCCGGAATGGGCCTCGGCACGATCCTAGGAGGCGCCGGCCCGGGTCCGAGCCCGAGCCCAGGCCCGGTCCGTGGCCCCGGCCCGGCTGACGGGTCAGGTGCGGCAGAACCCGGACCAGGCCAGGTGCAGGCCCTTGCGCGACAGGGCGTCCAGGCGTCGCTCGCTGCGCTGTCGTTCGGACACCACGTCGTGCGCACAGCCAGGATCGACGGACACGTCGACGGTGGTGCCGATCGCGTCGACCATCGCGTCGTCGATGTCCGTGATCTGCTGCCGGAGGGTCGCGATGTCGGGCGCCGTGGTCGGGGCGTCCCACGGGTCGTGCGTCCACCGCGTGAACAGGCCGCGCTGCACGAGCTTGCTGGCCGCGATCTGCGACCGGATCACGGCGGCCACCTGCGTGGGGTCGATCCCCTTGCGCTGCGCGGCGGCGGTGACCTCGTCGATCACCGCCTGCTCGCGGGCCGGGTCGGCGATCGGCGAGCCGTGCAGCCACTTGTACTCGGCGACGGGGCCAGCGAGCCGGAGCCGTTCGGTGATCAGGTCGCCGAGGGCTGAGAGTCGCTGTGCCGCGGTCGCGGCCGGGCGCGGTCCGGGCGTGGCGACGGCCGCTGCTGCCGGGACGGGTCCGGCGACCAGGGCGCCGGCGGCGATCGCGGCGACGGTGAGGGCAGCGAGCGCGGTGGCGGCGAGCGTCGTGTGCCGCGCGGCGCTGGCGGGCGGGGGAGTCCGGCGGTCGAGGTGCATGGGGTCAGCTGCCTTCCTGGTGGTCGTGGTGGTCGTGGTGGTCGTGGTGGTCGTGGTGGTCGGGCGGGGCGGGACGTCCACGGAGTCGGCGCGCCACGCGAGTGACCGGCATGACGAACAGCTCCGACCAGGTCGGGTAGACCTCGACGTGGTCGACGTCCTGCGGGCAGTCACAGTCCTCGACGACGGGGACGTCGAGGCCCGGGTAGATCGTCGTCACGCGGTGCGTGGTCATCGGCGCGGGCCCGACTCGTGGTCCTGCCCGCGCGTGCAGGTGCACCGCACACGGATGCGGTCGCCGCTCCGCATTCCGGTGAACACCTCGATGTGGGGCTCCCCGGTGGCCTGCCCGGGTGGTCGCTGCTGATCGGGATCGGTCGTCGTCATCACTCCGCCTGTCCTTCGTCAGACGATCGTCTGACGAGCAAGACGGTACAGCGCGACGACACCGCACCGCGCTGAAGGTGCGCTCAGCGCGGAGCCCGCGTCCTAGGCGCGCAACTGCTCCGCGAGCGAGGCGTTCCGGACCCGGATCAGGTGCGGCACGTACCGCGCCAGGACGAGCACCTCGGCCACCCGCCCGAGCGGGCCGAGCGGCGCGCGGAACGTGATCTCGTCCACCATCCGCGTGCCACGAGCCGACGGCTCGAACCGGTGCTCGTGCCGGAACCGGGCGAACGGCCCACGTACCTGTTCGTCGACGAACCGGTTCGGAGCCTCCAACGCGGTGATCCGTGACGTCATCTGCCACACGATCCCGAGGTGTCGCGCGCGCCACGTGACGGACTCGCCGAGCCCGATGGTGCCGGACGTCGTGCCGGCCACGGCACGCTCGCCACTGTCGGCCATCGACGTCTCGTGCGCACCGATGTCCAGCGAGATCGCGCACGCGCGCTCCGGCGGCACGTCGAGTTCGGTCACGACGCGGAACGACACGGTCATGTGGTCATCCTGGCGCAGGGCAGGATGGTCGCGTGTCATCGACGATGGAAACGGCCAGGAGGCTCGCCCCCGGTCTCGCGCTCGCCACCGGCATCGCCGTGGTCGCCACGGTCATCGGTCGGTTGCTGCCGGTCGTCGGCGCGCCGGTCAGCGGCGTGGTGCTCGGCGCCGTCATCGGGATGATCCGTCGCCCGGCCGCCGCCCTGAAGCCCGGCATCACGACCGCGAGCAAGTTCGTGCTCCAGCTCGCGGTGGTGCTGCTCGGCGCCCAGCTGTCCCTGCTCGAGGTCGCTCGCGTCGGCGTCGAGTCGCTGCCGGTGATGCTCGGCACACTCGTCCTCTGCCTGCTCGCGGCGTGGGGCGTCGGGCGGCTGCTCGGCGTCGTCGGCAACCTGCGCACCCTGATCGGGGTCGGGACGGGCATCTGCGGCGCATCCGCGATCGCCGCGGTCACACCCGTGATCGGCGCCGTGTCGGTCGAGGTCGCGTACGCCGTGTCCACGATCTTCCTGTTCAACGTCGCCGCCGTGATCGTCTTCCCCGTGGTCGGGCACGCACTGGGCATGAGCCAGCACGCGTTCGGCCTGTTCGCCGGCACCGCCGTGAACGACACGTCCTCGGTCGTCGCAGCGGCGAGCACCTACGGTACGCAGGCCGCGAACTTCGCGGTCGTGGTCAAGCTCGTCCGCACGCTCATGATCATCCCGATCGTGCTCGGCCTGGCGTGGCTGGTCGGGCGGCGTGAGCAGGCGGCAGCGCGACTCGCGGCTGCGGACGACGGCGTCCCGGCAGCCGAGCGGCCCCCGTGGACCCTGCGCCGGATCGTGAAGCTCGTGCCCTGGTTCCTCATCGGGTTCGTCATCGCTGCTGCCGTCAACTCCACCGGCGTCCTCCCCGGGCCCGTGCACCCCGCCATCTCGACCGTCGCCGCGTTCCTGATCACCGTCGCACTGAGCGCGATCGGGCTGTCCACCGACGTCGCCGGGTTCCGCCGCGCCGGGTTCCGACCGTTGGTGCTCGGACTCGTGCTGTGGCTCGTCGTGACCGGCTCGAGCCTGGGCCTGATGGCACTGACCGGGGCGCTGTAGCGTCGGGGGCATGACTGCTCCGTTCCCGGTGATCGACGGCCACAACGACCTGCCCTGGGAGCGCCGCGAGTCGCACGACTCCGGCGTCGAGGGCATCGACTCCGAGCAGGACTCGCTGCACACCGACCTGCCGAAGCTGCGCACCGGCGGTGTCGTCGGGCAGTTCTGGTCGGTGTTCGTGCCCGCCGACGATCCCGACCCCGTCCGGACCACGTTGCAGCAGGTCGACCTGGCACACCGGATCATCGAGCGGTACCCGGACGACCTCGCGCTCGCCCGCACCGCCGGCGAGGTCCGGTCGGCCGTCGCGTCCGGTCGGATCGCGTCACTGCTGGGCGCCGAGGGCGGTCACTCCATCGGTGACGACCTCGCCGTGCTCCGCGACCTCGCCCGGCTCGGCGTGCGCTACATGACGCTGACGCACAACGACGACACCCCGTGGGCCGACTCGGCGACCGGTGCCCGCGCGCACGGCGGGCTGACCGACCGCGGCCGGCAGGTCGTGGCCGAGATGGAGCGCATCGGCATGCTCGTCGACCTGTCCCACACCGCACCGGACACCATGCGCGACACGCTCGACGTGGCCACGCAGCCGGTGGTCTTCAGCCACTCGTCGACCGTCGCCGTGAACGACCACCCGCGGAACGTCCCCGACGACGTGCTCGCCCGCCTGGCCGACAACGGCGGCGTCGTGATGATCACGTTCGTCCCGAAGTTCGTCTCGCGTGCATGGGCCGACTGGGAGGACGCGGGCTCGGTCGGCCAGGGCCCGCTGGTCACGGTGTCCGACGTCGCCGACCACGTCGAGCACGCGCGGGACGTCGCCGGTGCCGCGCACATCGGCCTCGGCGGGGACTACGACGGCACTCCGGTGCTGCCGCCGGACCTGCGCGACGTCTCGCGGTACCCGGTCCTGGCCGCGGAGCTCGAGCGGCGGGGCTGGGGTGCGTCCGACCTCGAGGCGCTGGCCAGCGGCAACGTCCTCCGCGTGCTCGAGGCCACCGACGCGCGCTTCGCCGGCACGGCGTTCGTGCGGTAGCGCCCGCGCGCGGACCGGCGGTCAGCCGTACGTCGGGAACTGTGGCCAGCCGTCCGGGCTGTCCTCCCACTCCTGCTGCCGACCGTAGGCCGTCCGGTCCATGATCTGCGCGACCGGCGAGATCGCCTCGGTGCCGCGGGCCGTCGTGGAGTACGTCAGGTACGGCACCCCGTCGCGCAGCAGGTAGTACGAGTACCCGGGCACCGGCCCTTCCGGCTGCGTCCACCCCCAGTCGTCGTGGTAGCTCGTCCCACCCGAGGACACCCACGTGTGCGGCCATCCGCGCGCCCGCCGCCAGGACTGGAGCTGCTCGGTCGGCGCTTCGGACACCATCGCGAACGCGATGCCCTCGTCGTCGAGCCGGCTCATGTCCGCGGGCAGGTTGTCGACGCCCCAGGTGCACGCCGGGCACGCCTCGTCCCACGACGGGGCGTACATGATCCACCTGTACTGGACGATCGGTTCAGTGCTCCTGTACCGGTCGGAGCGCAGCCGTTGGGGAAGTGGTGTCCTGACGCGCCTGGCGGACGACCTCCGGCGGTCCTTCCCGGAAGTGAAGGGGTTCTCCGCGACCAACCTGAAGTACATGCGCCAACTGGCTGCGGCTTGGCCTGACGAAACCTCATTAGGTCCACGAGGTGTGGACCAATTGCCCTGGGGTCATCTCCGGACGCTGTTGCCGGTCGAAGACGCGACCCGACGCGAGCGCTACATCCGAGCGGCCGTCGACCACGGCTGGTCTCGGCATGTCCTCGTCCACAACCTCCGGACGAATGCACTCGAACGAAGTGGGACGCAACCCACCAACTTCGGGCGTCTGCTCGAACCGGACAGTGCAGCCCTGGCGCAGGAACTCACCCGTGACCCGTACGTCCTCGACTTCCTCGCGGTGGATGACGACCGCGGCGAACGCGCACTCGAGCGGGCGATGGTCGACCGGATCGCGGACACCCTCCGCGAGCTGGGCACCGGCTTCGCCTTCGTCGGCCGCCAGGTGCACCTCGACGTCAACGGGAACGACTTCTTCGTCGATCTGCTCTTCTTCCACGTGGAGCAGCTCCGCTACGTCGTCGTGGAACTCAAGCGCGGGGAGTTCCGCCCGGAGCACCTGGGCCAGCTCTCCTTCTCCGTCGCCGTCGTCGACGACACGATGCGGCTCCCGGTCCACGCCGAGACCGTCGGGCTGCTGCTCGTCACCGGCAAGGACGAGGCGGTCGTCCGGTATGCACTCGGGACGTCGAGCGCGCCCGTGGGAGTCGCGAGCTACGACCTGCTCCCGCCCGAGTTGCAGCGCGCACTGCCGTCGGAGGCCGACCTGCGGCGCGCGCTGGAGGGAGCGCCCGGCTGATCGGCCAGGAGGCCCGGCGCGGCCCCGGTGGGCCGCCCGCGTCACGGACAGGGCCACGTCGGATCCGATGGCTAGGATCGCAACCGCACCCGCGCCTCCAGGACGGACCGCGCGGCACCGACGTGAGGACGGAACCGATGACCGGCACCATCTACGACAACATCTCGCAGGCCTTCGGCAACACGCCCCTCGTGCGGCTGAACCGACTGCCCGCCGCAGGCGGCGCAGAGGTCCTGGCCAAGCTCGAGTTCTACAACCCGGGCGCCAGCGTCAAGGACCGTCTCGGCGTCGCGATCGTCGACGCGGCCGAGGAGTCCGGCGAGCTGCAGCAGGGCGGCACCATCGTCGAGGGGTCGTCGGGCAACACCGGCATCGCCCTGGCCCTGGTCGGCGCGGCCCGCGGGTACCGGGTCGTCATCACGATGCCCGAGACGATGAGCGTCGAGCGTCGGGCACTCATCCGTGCGTACGGCGCCGAGGTCGTGCTGACGCCCGGCTCCGAGGGCATGAAGGGTGCCGTCGCCAAGGCCGCAGCGATCGTCGACGAGACGCCGGGTGCGATCCTCGCCCACCAGTTCGAGACCGCCGCGAACGCCGCCATCCACCGCCGGACGACGGCCGAGGAGATCCTCCGCGACACCGAGGAGCACGTCGACGTGTTCGTCGCGGGCGTCGGCACCGGCGGCACGATCACCGGCGTCGGCCAGGTCCTCAAGGAGCGCGTGCCCGGCGTGCAGATCGTCGCGGTCGAGCCGGCCGATTCGCCGCTGCTGACGAAGGGCACGGCCGGCCCCCACAAGATCCAGGGCATCGGTGCCAACTTCGTGCCCGAGGTCCTCGACCGCTCGGTCATCGACGAGGTCTTCGACGTCGAGCTCGACGACGCGCTGCGGGTCGCCCGTGACCTCGGCACGCAGGAGGGCATCCTGTCGGGCATCTCGTCGGGTGCGATCATCCACGCGGCCCTGGTCATCGCCGCCCGCCCGGAGAACGCGGGCAAGCGCATCGTCGCGATCGTCTGCGACACCGGCGAGCGCTACCTGTCGACCATGCTGTTCGAGGGACTCACTGCGTGACCCCTCGCCGACCAGGCGTGCTGCGCACCGTCCGCGAGGACCTGGCCGCCGCACGCCGTGGCGACCCCGCCGCACGTGGGGACCTGGAGAACGCGGTGGTGTACTCGGGCCTGCACGCGATCTGGGCGTACCGCCTGGCACACCGGCTGTGGGTCGCGCGGGACCTGCCCGGCTCCCGCTTCGCCGCGCGGGTCGTGGCGCAGACCGCCCGGGCGCTGACCGGCATCGAGATCCACCCCGGTGCACGGATCGGACGCCGGTTCTTCATCGACCACGGCATGGGCGTCGTCATCGGTGAGACCGCCGTCGTCGGGGACGACGTCCTGGTGTTCCACGGCGTGACCCTCGGCGGCCGCGGGGGAGCGCACGGACCGGGGGCGAAACGGCACCCGACCGTGGGTGACCGCGTCGTGCTCGGGGCGGGGTCGTCGCTGATCGGCGCGATCACCGTCGGCGCGGACTCGGTCGTCGGGGCGAACACCGTCGTGACGAAGGACGTCCCCGCCGGCTCGGTGGTGACCGGTGTCGCCGGGACCCCCCGGCCGCGCTCCGGCGGCGAGGGCGTCCCGACGCTCTGACCGGCCGCCGTCTGCGGTGTCCGGCATGCTGGTGCGATGGACGGTGTCGCACTGCACGAGGTCGCGGTCCGCACGGCGCTCGGCCTGCCGGCGGTCGAGGAGACCCAGCCCTTCGGCGAGGGCGCCTTCGTCTACAAGGTCGTCGGCAAGATGTTCGTGATGACGTCGGAGCTGCGCGGTGTGCCGATCGTCAACCTGAAGTGCGCGCCTCCGCACGGCGCCGCGCTGGTCCGCGACCTCGCCGAGGTCACCCCGGGGTGGCACATGAACAAGCGGCACTGGATCACGCTGTCGCCAGGGGACGGCATCGACGAGACCCTGGTCGAGGACCTCGTCGCGAACGCGTACGACCTCGTCGTCGCCGGGCTGCCCCGAGCGAAGCGACCGCTCGACCCGACGCGCGGGCGCGACGCGGGCTGAGGGCGGCGCCGGCGTCCGCGACCGCGCCCGCCTCCGGCTCCGGCTCCGCGCAGCGGCGTGGCAGGGTGGACTCATGCTCTGGCGCACCGACGCGATGGTCCTCGACGCAGCGACCGAGATCGCAGCCCGACTCGACGACGCCCCGCACGACCACGCCGCCCGCACCGACGACACCACCCACACCGTCGCCGCCGCGGCGATCGACCTCTCCGGACGCGTGCACGTCGCGACGAACGTCTTCCACTTCACCGGCGGTCCCTGCGCCGAACTCGCGGTCCTCGGTGCCGCCCGGGCGGTCTCGGACGACCCGGTGATGACGATCGTCGCGGTGGGCGACCGCGGCCGCGGTGTCCTCGCGCCGTGCGGACGGTGCCGACAGGTGCTGCTCGACCTGCAGCCGCAGGCCCTGGTGCTCGTCCCCGGGCAGGCGGACGGTGCGCCCGAGGCCGTCCCGGTGCGGAGCCTGCTGCCCCGGGCCTATGCGTGGCCGGACGCCCCGGCGCCGCGGGTCGTGCGCTTCAACGGGCGCTACCGCGACGCCGTGCTCGCCGGCCGGAAGACCGCGACGATCCGGTACGACGACCCGCAGGGCACGGGGCCGACGACGTTCGTGTTCGAGGACGAGCGTGCCGAGGGGTTCACCACGACACCGGCGCTCGTCACCTCGGTCGTGCGCAAGCGCGTCGCCGACATCGACGCGGACGACGCACGGGACGAGGACGCCGGCACGGTCGCGGACCTCCGGGCCGGCCTGCTCGGGCACTACCCGCAGCTGCGCGACGAGGACGAGGTCGACGTAGCGCGGTTCAGCGTGCGTCCGTGACGACCGACCCGGTCCGTCCGAGCGCCTTCGTGACCTCGCGCAGGACCTTCGGCGCGGGTGTCCGGCCGTCGGACCCGTCGAGCAGGGCCTGGGCGCGCGCCGGATCGAGTCCGGCGAAGAGCTCGCCGATCGTCACCCCGTGCGACGGCCGGTCGACGACGACCACCGGGTCCCCGGCTGCGACCGGACCGGACTTCACGACGCGCAGGTACGCACCGGGGCGTCCCTCGGCGGCGAACCGCTTCACCCACTTGTCGATGCCCATCCGCCGGGCGAAGGTGCCGCACGGGATCCGGGGGACGGTCACCTCGAGCAGCAGCGTCTCGCCGATGCGCCAGCGCTCCCCGGTGACGGCACCGGTGACGCCGATGCCGCTCGTCCGGAGGTTCTCGCCGAACAGCCCCGGTGCGACGGCACGGTCGAGCAGCCGGGCGAAGTGCTCGGCGTCCTCGTCGGCGTAGGCGTAGACGGCCTGGTCCTCGCCGCCGTGGTGCTTGCGGTCGGCCTGGACGTCGGCGTGCAGCCCGAGCGGACGGACCCGGACGGGGCCGTCCACGGGACGCTTGTCGATCGCGGTGACCCCGATCGTGCCGCGGTCGGGCAGCAGGCGGTCGACGCGGCAGACGGCGGTGACGAGCGACATGTCCCCAGCCTGCCGCACCGGGGCGGCGAGCGGAACCTGACAGTTCCCTGGCGAGTGTGACGTCTCGGCCGGGACGATCGTCACAGGGACAACGCGACACCCCGTCGCGCAGCGCGACGGTCCGCCGCGCACCACGACCAGAGCAGGAGCCCACCATGGCCACCCCGAACAGCGCCACCCCGAGCACGGTCTCCCCGAACACCTCCCTCACGAAGGGCGCGGCCGCAGCCGGCGCGAACGGCCGCACCGTCATCGAGGACGCCGTCGTGCAGAAGGTCGCCGGCATCGCCGCCCGCCAGGTGCCCGGCGTCTTCGGCCTCGGCGGCGGTGCTGCCCGGGCGATCGGCGCCGTCCGCGACGCGATCGGGCAGCGCGACCACGGGCAGGGCATCCGGGTCGAGGTCGGCGAGCGACAGATCGCCGCCGACGTCGTCATCGTCGCGGAGTACCCCGTGCCGCTGCAGCGTCTGGCCGACGACGTGCGCTCCGCGGTCGCCGGAGCACTCGAGCAGATCGTCGGCATGGCGGTCGTCGAGGTCAACGTGACGGTGCAGGATGTCCACATGCCCGACGTCGACACCGACGACGCCGGCGAGAGCGGGTCCCGCGTGTCCTGACCCCCGACCGCACCCGCGACATGGAGGATGCGAACCGTGCACCACCCACCACCCCGGACGGCCCTGGTCGACCTCGACGACGGCGTCCTCGCCGGGCGGTCGACCGACGGAGACGTCCGGGCCTTCGAGGTCCTGATCCGCCGCCACACGCCGTTGCTGCGCGCCTACGCACGTCGGACCCTCGGGTCGACGGACGAGCTCGACGACGTCGTGCAGGAGACCTTCATCACCGCGTGGAACCGTCTCGACTCGCTCGAGGACCGCGCGCACGTGAAGGCGTGGTTGATGCGCATCCTCAGCCGCAAGTGCCTCGACCGCATCCGGGCACGCCGGGACCACGACGACGTCACCGAGATCGAGGTGGCGGCACCGTCCGACGGTGCGCCGGAGCGGGTCGCGGAGGCCCACGACCGCGAGCACGCGGTCGAGGTGGCGCTCGAGTCCCTGCCCGAGGCCCAGCGACGGTGCTGGCTGATGAAGGAGCTCCTCGGGTACTCGTACGAGGAGATCGCCGCCGAGCTCGACGTGCCGCTGTCGACCGTGCGCGGGCTGCTGTCCCGCGCCAGGAAGAACATGATCAGTCTCATGGAGGGCTGGCGATGACCCAACTGCCCGACGACGCCACGCTCGCGTCCCTCGAACCCGGGGACCTCGACGGCCACTCGATCGACGAGCTCGCCGACTACCTCGACGCCGGCATGCAGCCCGCCGACCCGAGCATCGACGACTCACCCGCCTGCCAGAACGCCCTCGCGGCGATCATCCGCCTGCGTGCCGCCTCCCTCGGCTCGCTGGAGTCCGCCGCCCGGTCCGAGGCCCCCGCCACGGAGTCCTGGATCGGCGGGGTGCTCGCGAACATCTCGATCGAGGCCCGCTCCGGCCGCGACGTCCCGCTGAAGTCGGCCTCGCCGACCGAGCACCCGGTGATGACCGAGGGTGCCATCCGTTCGCTGGTCCGTCGCGCCGGTGACTCGGTCCCCGGCATCGTCGTCGCCCGCTGCGCGATCGAGGGGGACGTCACCGAGCTGCTCGCCCCGGTCCGGGTCACCGTCGAGGTCGCGATCGTCGTCGGTCCCGCGATCCACGCGACCGCCGACCTGGTCCGCACCGCCGTCGACCAGACGCTGCACGAACAGACCGACCTGGTGGTCGAGGCGGTCGACGTCGTGGTCCGCGACCTGCTGGTCGGACGTGACGCCGAGCAGGCTGACCGCACCACGGACATCGACACGGACACCGACACCGACATCGACGAGACGGAGGCGGGAGCATGAGCGAGACCGACCAGACCGCGGAGCGCGACCAGACCGGGGAACCCACGGAGCCCGCCCCGCAGACGAACGAGTCCTGGTCGCCCGACGCCGTCGACGCGGTCGAGTCCGCAGTGCTCGGCGTCCCGGGCGTCGCCGAGCTGTACCGGGCCAAGCCCACGCTGCAGAGCGCCGTCGCGGCCGTGCAGCGCATCTCGGCGCGGGGCGAGCCGCCGCGGGTCGTCGTGGACGGCGACGTCCTGCGGGTCGTCATCGCCACGGACGGCTTCGCACCGGCCCCGCAGGTCGCCCGCGCCGTGCACGACGCGGCGCTCGCCGCCGCCGAGGCAGCCGGGCACGCGCTCTCGCGCGTCGACGTCCGGGTCGCGCGCGTCGGCTGACGCACGCCACGGCCGGACGGGAGGCCCGGTGCCAGCCCGCACGCCCTCCCTCGCAGGCTCGGTCGGCGCGTCCCGCGTGCCGCTGGCGCGTCACCGCTGAGCGGTCCGCGCCAGGGAGTCACCGTGCCGGTCTGCGCTCCGCGACCTCCAGGACCACCACGATCGCGGCGACCGCCAGCGCGGTCACCACGAGCGACGCCCGCGGCACCGCGATGCTGGCCAGCACCACGACCGTGAGTGCGAGCACGGCGACGTTCCAGCGGCGCCCCAGCGCCGGACGGAGCGCGAGGGCCCAGACCGCGGCGACGAACAGCGCCACCGGCGCGGCGATCGTCGCGGCGACGGACGGTGCGGACAGGTCGGCCTCACCCGCGTCGGCGCTGACGGCGACCTCGATGCCTGCCGGCAGTGCGGCTGCGGCGGCGAACACGAGGTAGTGCCCGTACCCGAACAGCAGGGCGCTCGGCAGACCGCGGATGTGCTCGTGCTGCTCGCGCGCGAAGTAGATCCACCAGAGCCCGGCGACGATGACGAGTCCGCCGCCGGCCAGGGTGAGGAGCGGACCGAGGTGCTCGGCGCGGTGCAGGCCGTCGATCACCGCGTTCGCCGAGGCCACCAGACCCTCACCCAGGACGATCAGCGTGAAGAGGGCGTAGCGCTCAGCGATGTGGTGCGTGTGCCAGGGGGTCGTCGCACCGCGCGACTCGGCCAACACCGGCACGAGCAGTTCGAGCAGCACGAGCAGCGGGACGACGAACGGTCGCGCTTCCCCGGGGACCGCGAGCAGGGCGACCCAGAGCACCTGGACGACGACGACCCCGACGACGTAGGTGCTGGCGGTCGTGCGGTACTGCGGGGCCGACACCGCAGCCCGGATCCACTGCGCGACGAGGGCCAGGCGCATCACCACGTACCCGATGACCATGACGTCGGGGGCCTCGCCGTGCATCGCGGGACCGATGCCGGCGGCCAGGACGAGCACCCCGGCCATCTGCACGAACGTCGTGAGGCGGTAGAGCCAGTCGTCGGTGTCGAACGAGGTCGCGAACCACGTGAAGTTGATCCAGGCCCACCAGATCGCGAAGAACACGAACGCGTAGACCAGGACCGCGGTGGAGACGTGCCCCTCGGCCTCGATCTCGTGCAGGTCGGCCGCTGCGAACCCGACGGCGACGACGAAGACCAGGTCGAAGAGCAGCTCGAGCGGACTGGCGGCGCGGTGCCCCTCGGCGGGGTCGCGCGGGCGCATGCGGCGGAGGCCGATCGTCGTCGTCACGGAGCATGCCTACACCGCGACGGGCCCCGGGCGGAACCCTGGACCCGTCGTGGCGCACCGTGCGGTGCGGGCTCAGTAGAAGTTCGTGGCCTGCGAGTGGCTCCAGGCCGCGCACGGCGTGCCGTAGGCGTCCTTGATGTACTTCAGGCCCCAGGTGACCTGGGTGGTCGCGTTGCTCTGCCAGTCCGAGGCGATCGTCGCCATCTTCGAGCCGGGCAGGGCCTGCGGGATGCCGGTGGCGCCGGACGGGTTGTACGCCTGGTAGTCCCAACCCGACTCCTTGGTCCACAGGTTGTTCAGGCACTGGAACTGCGCCGAGCCCCAGCCGTACTGCGACGAGGCGAGCGAGGCCGCGGTGGCCTTGGCGCCGGCCGGCGTGTTCGCTGCGGCCTGGGCCGCGGCGGCCTCGGCTGCTGCGGCCGCGGCGGCGTCCGCTTCGGCCTTCGCCTGGGCCGCAGCTGCTGCGGCGACCGCTGCGTCAGCGTCCTGCTTGTCCTGGTCGGCGCTCGCCTGGGCGACGTCCTGCACGGTGTCGACCGTCGACTGGATGCGGTCGCTGATCGCCGCCCCGGAGAGCTGCGGGTAGTCGGACAGCGCGCTGATGCGGCGTTGCAGCACCTGGGTGTCGGTCTTGTCGTTGGCGTCGGCCAGCACGGTCTTCGCCGTCGTGATGGTCGCGGCGGCCTGGGCACGGTCGAGCGCGGTCCCCGAGAGTGCCGGGGCGGCGGTCGACGTTGCGGTGGGCATGCCGATCGCCTCGCCGATCGCGGGCTGGGTCCCGACGGTCAGTGCGCCGCCGGCGACGACGAGCACGGCGGCACCGCTCGCGAACAGCACGCCACGCTTGCGGAGCGTGCGGCGGATCCGACGGGAGGGGGTGTCGAGCGCGGCTCGACGGGTGGAGGCAGTGGGCGTGGGGGATTCGGGGAGAGGAGCTGGCATCGTTTCCGGGTGTCGGGCGGCACGACCGAGCGCACTGCGTCGTCGCAGGCAGCACGGCGGGACCGTGGGAGACCGGACGGTGGCGTGGGGCCCGTCCGTCCGCCGGGCGGCCGTGTGGGGCGGCTGCCGCGATGGCGGAGCGGCCACGATGCGGGACGACCCTGGGCAGCGCGTCCAGGAAGACTGGCAGAACCGTCCGTCCACCCTCTGGTAACGGTTCGGTAACGGCCGACTCAGCCCTGCGAGCTGGGGATGTCCTGGGTGCGCTGCCCCTGGGCCACGCGTTCGAGCGCGTCGAGTGCTCCGGCGATGGCGTCGAGGTCTGCGACGGGCAGGTCGTGGATGAGCTCGGCGACGATGCCTGTGCGCTGGGACCGGGCTTCCTCGACCGCGGCCGTGCCCTCGGGGGTGATGCTCACCATGAAGGCGCGGCCGTCGGTCGGGTCGGCCTCGCGCGCGATGAAGCCACGCTGCTCGAGCTCCGTCAGGATCCGCGTCATCGTGGGCTTCGTGACGACCTCGAGCCGCGAGAGGTCACCCGGCCGGAGCGGTCCCTCACGCTGGATCGTGGCGAGCGCGGACACGATCCCGTAGCCGAGCGCGGCCGAGTCCGAGCGGGCACGCCGGTTGATCCGGCCGACTGCGGCAGCCAGGCGGGCGGCGATCTCGGTGCGGTCTGTCTGCGCCACCGGGTGGTCCGATTGGTGCTGCCTCATGTGGTGCTCCGGGGGATCGTCCGATGGTCGAGCCGATGCTACCGGGTCCCTCGACGGGCCGTTCCTGTACGAACGGACAGCAACCCGGTCAGTGCTTCTCACCTGGGAGCTGGTGGATGGCCTCGGTCGCGAGCTCGGCCGCGATGTTGTCGCCGTTCTCGGTCGCCGTGCGCAGCCGCCGGAAGTCCTCCGTCATCCGGTCCCAGTCGACCAGTTCGTCGAGGTTCGGCAGGCGCAGCCGGAAGGCCAGTCCGTCCATCGCGTCGGCGCAGACGCGCTGCAGATCGGCGTTGCCGCACTCGGCGACGTAGAGCGCGAAGACCCCGAGGGCGTCGGTGTTCACCGCGCGGACGTCGTGTGCGGTCAGCTCCGCGATCGTGGTGTCGAGGGCGGCGAGGATCTTCTTCCGCGAGCTCTTCGAGAGTCGGGGGACGGCCAGACGGACCACGCCGCCGAACAGCACGCCGAGGGTCTGCAGCGCCTCGATCACCGCCTCGGGGTCGGGCGTGGTGATCCGCGTGTACCGGTTCGGTGCCATCTCGATCAGGCCGGCGCGGGCGAGCTGGCTCAGGGCTTCACGGATCGGGGTGCGGGAGACACCGAGCCAGGCGATGAGCTCGTCGTCGTTGAGGCGCTCTCCGGGTTCGAGGGTGCCGTCCATGATCGCGGCGTGGATCTTCTGCCGGACGGTGTCGCGGAGCAGCTGGTGTTCGGTGGGGGCACTGCTGGGGACCGGCATGTCGGCTCCTTCGGGATCGGGTTCGGTCGCCCGACGGGTCAGGGCAGACGCACCGCCGACGATACCTGACATACGAGCGGTCTTCCGCTCGGTGCCCGGAGTGTCAGTGTGTTCCGAGCAGGTCGAGCGTCACGGGGTCGGGCCGGCCGGACCACCACCGGTCGAGCGCGGCACGGAACGGCGCGGGGTCGTCGGCCACCGCGGCGAACAGCGTCATCGAGGACCGGAGCTTCACCGCGTCGATCCCGCCCATCAGGGCCTCGACCGAGGACGCCGGCGCGGTGGTCGCCAGGTCGGTCATCACGGCCAGCCGGGGGCCCAGCACCGGGTGCCGCAGGTACGCGCGGGCCTCGGACGTGCCACTGATCGCGTAGCGCGCGGCAGTCGCGCTCCGCCCGAGTCCGGCGAGCTGCGGGAAGACGAACCACATCCAGTGCGAGTCCTTCCGGCCACGACGCAGCTCGGCGGCTGCCACCTCGTGCATGCCCTCCTGCGCCCGCACGAAGCGCTCGAGGTCGAAGCGCTCGACGTGCTCGCTCACCGCACCACGTCCCCCCACGCGTACCGGACGGTCGTGCCGTCGAGCACCAGGAGCGAGTCCGGCGCCCGGTCGAACAGCCCGGACATCCCCACGGCGTCGGGCAGGTCGCCCTCCAGGCGCTCGAGCGTGGCGGCACGCAGGGTCAGCGGCGGGTGCTGCCGCTGCCAGAACACCGTCTGCGCGAGCAGCCGCGCGTGGATGCCAGCGCGTGTCGTGAGCTCCGTCGCCAACGGGCTGTCCGTGACCTCGCCGGCCACGACCCGGACGGAGGCGCCGTGGCGGGGGTGCGCCGGGCCTCCCGGCAGGAGCCCGGTGGCGCCGACCCGCTGCGCCGCTGCCGATACCCGCGCCCCGGCGGCACCGCGGACCCGGGCGAGCGGACCACCGGAGCGCTCCGGGTGCCGCACCGAGCGGTACCGCAGCGCGTCCCCGCGGCGCTTCCCCCGCGCGTGGGCGAACGTGTACGGCACGCCGAGGAGCGCGTGCGCCGCGACGATCGCGGGCACGTTCGCGGTGTCCACCGTGCGGTAGGCGACCCCGCGCCGGCCATGGTCGTCGACCGTCAGGATCTCGATCGTGACCTCGGTCATCGAGCCGAGCCGACCCGACGGCGGGAACGGCGGGACCCGGGTCTCGCGGAACACGTACGCCGTCAGCCCGGCCCAGGCGCTGCCGTCGACCACGTCCGGACGCGTGCCGCGCGGGACGAGCTGCGCCAGGGACGCGGGCTCGTGCCGCCAGTGCGCGAAGACGACGTCCTCCCAGGCGTGGACCGTGACCGGCCGGTGGACCAGCGGGACCGACGCCCGTTCGCGGGAGGGGTGGGTCATCGGCGTGGTGCGTGCCGACCGACGCGCAGCGCCCACACGACCAGGGGCACCTGCAGGGGGAGTCGCAGTACCGACACCAGGCGCATCGCCCGGGTGGACCTGGGACTGTCGAGCAGGCCCTTCGCCATCGTGACGTTCGCCGGGAAGACCGCGACGAACAGTGCCGCGGCGGCCAGGCCGGAGGCCCGACGGGTCGCGGGGACGAGCAGGCCCGCCGCGATGCCGAGCTCCGCGGCGCCGGACAGCAGCGTCGTGGTCCGTGGCGGCAGGCCGTCCGGCACGATGCGGTCGTAGCCGCGCGGGCGGAGGAAGTGCGTGACGCCGGCGCCGCCGAGCAGGAGCGCGAGTGCGCCCGCGGTCCTGGTGGCGCGTCTGGCGCGTGCGGAGCGTCGTCCCATGGGCCCATCGTGGCCCGGTGCACCGCCCGGTCTCCCAGAAGCGGCACAGACAAGGCCCCCGGCGCTCGCTACGTCAGGGCGGTCGCCACCAGGTCGAGGACGACGGCGGCGACCTCGGCCTTGGAGCCCGAGGCCGCCCGGACGACCTCGCCGCCGGGGACGATCACCTCGATCGCGTTGTCCTCGCGCTCGAAGCCCTCGGACCAGCCGACCCGGTTCACCACGAGCATGTCGGCGGGCTTCCGGGCGATCTTGGCGCGGCCGAGCTCGATGCGCGCGTCCCGGTCCGGCTCGGTCTCGGCGGCGAACCCGACGATGATCTGCCCGGTGCGGCGGTTCGCCACGAGGTCGGCGAGCACGTCGGGGTTCCGCACGAGTTCGAGCGACATCCGCTCGCCCTGGGCGTCCTTCTTGAGCTTCTCCGACAGCACCTCGGCCGGTCGGTAGTCGGCGACCGCGGCGGTCATCACGACGACGTCCGCGTCGGCCGCTGCGGCGTGCACGGCGTCGGCGAGTTCGAGCGCGGAGCCGACCGGCACGACGTGCGCGTCGAGTCCGGCGGTCAGGCCGCCGTCGAGGTTGGCCGCCACCAGCGTCACGTCCGCCCCACGGGCCGCGGCGGCCGTCGCGAGCGCGACACCCTGGCGGCCGCTGGACCGGTTGCCGACGAAGCGCACCGGGTCGAACGGTTCGCGCGTGCCGCCCGCGCTGACGACGACACGGACGCCTGCCAGGTCGCCCCGTTCGCCGCGGGCGCCCCCGGCCGCTCCGGGCACGGACGGGAGGCCCGGCTCGCCGTGCGTGGGCCGTCGTGCGTCCGTCGTCTGGTCCAGCACCGCCAGGGCTGCCGTCACGATGTCCTCGGGTTCGGACATCCGGCCGATGCCTGCGTCGTCGCCGGTGAGGGCGCCGACCTCGGGGCCGACCACGTGCACGCCACGACCGCGGAGCGTGGCGAGGTTCGCCCGGGTCGCCGGGTGCTCCCACATCTGCGGGTGCATCGCCGGCGCCACGACGACGGGGGCCTCGGTGGCCAGCAGCGTCGTGCCGAGCAGGTCGCCCGCCAAGCCGGTGGCCATCCGCGCCAGGGAGTCCGCGGTGGCCGGGGCGACCACGACCAGGTCCGCCCGCTGTCCGAGCGACACGTGGCGGACCTCGGCGACGTCCTCGAAGACGCTCGTCGTGACGGGGTTCCGGCTCAGGGCCTCGAGCGTGGGGAGGCCGACGAAGCGCAGCGCGCCCTCGGTCGGGACGACGTGCACGTCGTGGCCGGCCTTGACGAAGCCCCGGACGACCTGCACCGCCTTGTAGGCCGCGATGCCTCCGGTGATGCCGACGACGATGGTCCTGCGTGCTGCGGGTGCTCCGTTCACGGGGCCCACGCTACCCGGGCAGGGTGTCGGGCTGCGCGTGCCCGGACGGCGGGCGTGCCCGGGCACGTGCGTGCTCGGGCGTCGTGCGTGCGTGCGAGGATCGTCGGCATGTGCACCGTCGTCGTCCGCGTCGATCCCGGATCGGACTGGCCCGTCACCATGCTCGCGATGCGGGACGAGTCTCCGAGTCGGCCGTGGGACCCGCCGGCGGCGTGGTGGCCCGAGCGCGACCCGGCCCTGCGCGGCGTCCGCGACCGTGAGGCCGGCGGCGCGTGGCTCGCCGCGTCGGACGACGCCGGACTGGCCGTCGTGCTGAACCGCTGGGAGGCGACGCCCGCGACGGACGGCACCTGGACCACCCGCGGGGTGCTGCCCCTCGACGCGCTGCAGGGAGCGGTCCCCGGCCACGACGGCACCGCGCCGACCACCCGGGCGTTCAACCTCGTGCGGGCCACGGCGACCGGGGCGTCGGTCGTGTCGTGGGACGGCGAGCACGTGCGCACGACGGTCCTCGGCCCGGGCGTGCACATGGTCACCCACGGGGAGCCGGACGACCCCGCCGCGCCGCGCATCGGCCGATGGCTGGACGTGTTCCGCGCTGCCCAGGCGCCCTCCGGTCCGCCGGTGCTGGCGCCGTTCGACGAGCTGCGGGCCGCCGACGCGGGCACGGACGCCGGCGACGGCTGGGGTCCCTGGTTCCGGGTCCTCGCCGACTCCGCGGCACTGCCCGCCGACGACCCGGACGCCATCCTGCGCGACACCGTCGAGCCGGAGGGGCACTTCGCCACGCTGTCGATCGTCGCCGCGGCGGTCGGACCCGAGCGCACGGTGCTGCAGCACGCCCGGCTGGCCGACCCCGGCGACATCGACGGCTCGGTCGAGCTCCACCGCGCTTGACCCCGGCGGCGGCGACGCTCGCCGCCGCTGGCGTCCGCCGGCCGGCGCCCGCCGCCGCCGGCGTCCGGCGTCCGGCGCCCGCTCCGCACCCCCGGGCGGACATCGCACCCCGGTGCACCGGGGTGCGATGTCCGGAGCGGGGTGCGATCCGGCCCCGGGCCCGGGGCCCCGGGCCCCGGGCCCCGGGCCCCGCGCCCGGCGCCCGGCGCCCCGCGCCCCTCGCCCCGCGCCTGAGCGCACCGGAAGCGGACGGGGTACGCCGCACCCGCTCCGCAGCAGCGCATGCGCGTACCGTCCCCGCCCGTGAGGACCCGACACCGAACCCTGCTGGCCGCCACCGCGGCGACCCTCGCCGTGCTCGCGCTCGGTGCCTGTTCCGAGGACTCCTCCGTCGCGGCGCCCCGGGTGTCGGCGTCGGCGACGACGGCGGCCTCGCGCCCGTGGGACCACGCGCCGCACGCACGGATCGTCGTCGTGGGGGACTCGATCAGCGGCGGTCACGGGCTCACCGACGCTCAGGCCTGGCCGGCGCTGCTGGCGGACGAGCACCACTGGGCGCTGACGAACCTGTCGTGCGACGGTGCGGGCGTCGCCGCGGTCGGGGACGACGACGACTGCGCCAGCGCCTACCCGACGCTGGTCAAGCGCGCGGTGGAGCTCCGGCCCGCCGTGGTGTTCGTGCAGGCCAGCTCGAACGACCTCGGGATGGACGACGCCGAGATCCGCAGCGCCACGAACCAGGTCGTCGCCGACGTGCACCGACGCCTGCCCGAAGCGCGACTGATCGGCCTGAGCGCGATCTGGAACCAGGACGCTCCGCCCGCGCAGCTCGCCGTGATCTCGAAGGCGCTGCGGAAGGCGATCCGCCACGAGGGTGGCCAGTACGTCGACATCGGCGAACCCCTGCGTGGGCACCAGGACTGGATGCAGTCGGACGACGTGCACCCGACGGTCGAGGGGCAGCAGGCGATCGCCTCTGACGTGGCCGCCGCGTTCGCGAAGGACCACGTGCGGTTCTGACGGACAGGAGGCGCGTGGCGGCCCCGCCACGCGCCTCCTGTCCGGTGTGGTGCGCTCGGGTCAGGCGGGGAGCGAGGTCCCGGTGAGGTCCTCGGCGACGGCCCACAGGCTGCGCGCGAGGTCCGTGCTCCGCGCTGGGCCCGGGATCGACACCGTGGTCGTCGGGCCGGTCATGCCGAACGGCCCGGACGGTCCGTAGTAGGCGCCGCCGACCGCCGAGCGCCCCACCGCGGCGAACAACAGCGGCTCGCTGCCCTGCTCGACGCCCTGGTTGAACGGCATCGCCCGCTGCCCGCCGGGGACCGGTCGTGAGCCGCCGAGCGAACGTCCCGCCGCCTGCAGGTTGGTGCGCGTGTAGCCGGGGTGGGCGGCCGTGGAGACGAGGGGCCAGTCGAGCTCGACCGACAGCGTGTGCAGGTGCAGCGCGAGCAGCAGGTCCGCCAGCTTCGACTGGGCGTAGGCGCGGAACGGGGAGTACCGCCGGGTCCACTGCAGGTCGTCGAAGCGGATCCGGCCCATCATGGCCGCCAGGCTCGACATCGTCGCGACGCGGGGTGCCTCGGCGCGGAGCAGCGCGGGCATGAGCAGGTTGGTCAGGGCGAACGGGCCCAGGTAGTTCGTGCCGAACTGCAGCTCGAAGCCGTCGACCGTCTCGAAGCGCTTCGGTGGTGCCATCACGCCGGCGTTGTTCACCAGGACGTCCAGGGGCCGGTCGTCCGCGAGGATCCCGGCCGCGAACCGCCGCACGCTCGCCAGGTCGGCCAGGTCGAGCTCGCGCACCTCGACGTCGGCGTGGGGGAACCGCCGCCGGATGTCCGCCGCTGCCTCGTCACCCTTCGTCGTCGTGCGCACGGCGATCACGACCGAGGCGCCGGCCTCGGCCAGGCGGGTGGCGGTCTCGCGGCCGGTGCCGCTGTTCGAGCCGGTGACGACGATGCGGCGTCCGGTCTGGTCGGGGATCTTCGGCATGCCCGGGACGGTACACGCGGGCCCGCCGCGCGAGCCGAGCGGCGCGGCGCATGCCGGGCCGGGCCAGGCGGCGCGGTTCGCGTTCGACCAACCGGAAGCACGTCGCGCCGTCCCGTTCCGTGGTTCGGCGTGCCACTAGTTGTGCGAACGCAGAACGCGCCAGCCCCCCCCACCCGCGCCAGCCACCCGCGCCAGCCGCCAGCCGAGCCGCCGCCGCTGGACCGCGGCCCGCGGGCGTGCTAGATTCATGCAAACGCATTCACTTGGAGGACGCGATGAGCAACGCATTCGGTACCGGCCGCCCCTCGGACGTCCCGCCGCCCGCACCGGACCGCGTCGGCCCGGTGCAGCTCGGCCTCGACACCTTCGGCGACGCCACCGAGCTCGCCGACGGCTCGCTGCAGTCCGACGCGCAGAGCATCCGCAACGTCGTCGACCAGGCCGTGCTCGCGGACCAGGTCGGCATCGACTTCATCGGCGTCGGCGAACACCACCGCGAGGACTTCGTCGTCAGCGCCCCCGAGGTCGTCCTCGCCGCGATCGCCACCCGCACCGAGCGCATCCGCATGGGCAGCGCCGTGACGGTGCTCTCGAGCGACGACCCGGTCCGCGTGTACGAGCGCTTCGCCACCGTCGACGCGCTCTCGAACGGCCGCGCCGAGGTCATCCTCGGCCGCGGCTCCTTCACCGAGTCCTTCCCCCTGTTCGGCTACGAGCTGAGCGACTACGAGGTCCTGTTCGAGGAGAAGCTCCAGCTCTGGGCAGCCCTCCGCGGCGGCGACGCAGTCACGTGGAGCGGCACCAAGCGCGCGAGCCTGACCGACCAGGACGTCTACCCGAAGCTCGAGCACGGCCCCATCCCGACCTGGGTCGGCGTCGGCGGCTCGCCCCAGTCGGTGATCCGTGCCGCGTCGTACGGCATGCCGCTGTTCCTGGCGATCATCGGTGGGCAGCCCGCGCAGTTCGCACCGTTCTCGCGCCTGTACCGCCAGGCGCTGACCCAGCTCGAGCTCCCGCAGCAGCCGATCGCGATGCACTCGCCCGGGTTCGTCGCCGCCACCGACGAGGAAGCGGCCGAGCGGTACTGGCCGTACCACAAGGCCGTCACCGACCGCCTGGGTCGTGAGCGCGGCTGGCCGCCCCTGGACCTCGCGCAGTACCAGGCCGGACTGTCGGCCGGCGGGTCGCTCTACGTCGGCTCGCCGGAGACCGTCGCGCGGAAGATCGCCCGCAACATGCGGATCCTCGGCGTCACGCGCTTCGACATGCGCTACGCCACCGGTCGCCTGCCGCACGCAGACATGATGCGCTCGATCGAGCTCTACGGCACCGCCGTCGCCCCGCGGGTGCGCGAGCTGCTGGCCGAGCCGGTCCCGGTGCCGTAGGCGCGCACCGCGCGCACCGGAGGCAGCGAGACGGACGGGAGGCGGGCCTCCCGTCCGTCTCGTCGTCTCACGGGGGTACCGCGTAGCGTCGACGGCATGCCGTCGCGTCACACACGAACCGAACGTCGCTTCCGTGGTCGGATCATGGGCGTGGGGACGACCTCCGGCGTCCGCCTGGTGATCGGCATGTGGGACCGATCGCCGTTCGGGGCCTTCACGGACGTCTTCGTGGAGCTGCCCGACGGGTCGAGCGTGCTGCTCGCGCCGGACGAGATCGTCGCCGCGTACGTGTCCGGCACCTACCGCTTCGACGCCGTCGACGTCGTGCCCGTCACCGCCCGCCGGACGGCCACCGGGCTGGAGCTCGACGCCGGGCAGCTGCGGGCCAGCATCGACGTCGGGGCGATCTCGCCGCTCGGACGGGTGCTGCGTGTCGTGCCGAAGCCGATCGCCCGTGACCCCCGGTGGCTCCGTGCGATCGACCCGATCGCCCGACTCGTCGCCCCGGGTGCGGGCACCTCCGGGTCCGCGGGGAACGGCCGCCGCGAGTACTACGGCGTGACCGGGGCGCACGACGTCACCGGTGTGCGGGGCTCGTGGGCGGGGGAGGACCTGGGGTCCCTGGCGCCGCTCGACCCGCCCGTGCGGTTCGGGTTCGCGTCGATGCCGCGCATCCCGCAGGTCGTCGACGTCGAGACCACCATCCACGAGCCGGCCTGACGCGCTCGGCTCGGCTCGACTCGGCTCGGCTTGGCGTGCTCGGCTCGGCGCGCTCGGCCTGACGCGCT
>NZ_MJGI01000023.1:360911-431621 GCF_001864835.1 Curtobacterium sp. MCBA15_001
CGGCCTGACGCGCTCGGCTCGGCTCCGCGCGGCGAGCGCAGCCGCGCGCCGGACGCGTCCAGGCTGCGGGGGCAGACTGGTCGGAACGGTACGGCCCCGGGCCCGGAACGTCGGGCGGACGGGGCGCACGATGCGAAGGAGCACCATGACCGACAACCAGACCGACCAGCGCGCAGCCATCTCGGACATCGTCCACGGCGCACGAACGGCCCTCCTGACCACCGTCAGCGAGGACGGCAGCCTGCACGCCCGCCCGCTCGCGGTGCAGGACAAGACCTTCGACGGCACCCTGCGCTTCCTGGTGCAGGACGGCAGCGAGAAGGTCGACGACATCGCCCGGAACCCGCACGTGAACGTCGCCATCGAGTCGCAGGGCGGTTACCTGTCCATCGCCGGCACGGCCACGGTCACGAAGGACGAATCGGTCATCGACGACCTGTGGTCCCCGTTCGCCGAGGCCTGGTTCCCGGACGGCCGCCAGGACCCGAGCATCCGACTCCTCACGGTCGAGGGTGACTCCGTCGAGTACTGGACGCAGGACACCGGCCCAGTCGGCAGCCTCGTGCAGACGATGAAGGCCGCGCTCGGCAAGCAGGACCGCCCTGACATCGGGTCGCACGGCACCGTCGAGCTCTAGCCGCGGGTTCCCTTCAGCAGCGGGACCCGGCTGCTCGGTCCGCTACGGCGGGCCGAGCAGCCACAGCACCGCGATGAGCACGGGCTGGCCGGCGAGCGCGCACGTGACGAGCGTCCACCGCATCCACGGCTTCGCGACGAGCTCGGGCGACCCGAACAGCGGCGCCAGGGGCATGAGCAGCCGCGGGGTGGACGCCATCGGCAACGACACCGCGAACACGTACAGGGCGTAGGCGCCCGAGAACAGCACGGTCGTCGACCCGAGCTTCCGCGTCGACCGGCGGGTGAGCCAGACCGGGTAGGCGACGAGCAGCCCGATCACGATGAGCACCCCGCCGACGCCGAGCCACTTCGCGGTTGTCAGGAACCACGGCGAGAGCGGCACGAACTGCACGCGGCCGATGAAGTTCACCCACCACGACATCTCGGTCGCCAGGTAGGCGTCTGGTCGGCCGGTCACGTGCGAGGCGATGACGGGCCACGCCAGACCGGCGAGCACCATCACGCCGCCGGCGACGACGACCCGGACCTGCTCGCGCAACGGGAACCCGTCCAGGACCCGGTCGGCACTGCGCCGCAGTCGGATCCACCGCACCAGGGCGACCACCCCGAGCGTCAGCGGGATCGCCAGCGCCCCGGGACGCGTGAACGCGGCGACCACGCCGAGCACGGTCAGCAGCCCGTACCGCCGGTGCTCCATCGCCAGGAGCGCCCCGAACGTCAACGCGAGGAACACGCTCTCGGCGTACCCGACCTGCAGCAGGAACGACAGCGGCCCGCACGTGAAGAAGAAGACCGCCCAGAGCGCAGCGGCGTCGCCGGCCCGGTCTCGCACGAGCTTGTGCAGCAGGAACGCCGCGACGAGCCCCGCCGCCAGGGCGATGAGCGGTGCGGCGACCTCGAACGTCATGCCCGTCCACACGGTCAGGAACCGGATGGCGAAGGGGAACGCCGGCAGGAACGCCCACGCGTTCTGTGCGACGTGTCCGGCACTGTCGAGCGGCAGCACCGTCGGGTACCCGTGCAGCGAGATCTGCTCGTAGTACTGGCCGTCCCAGGCGGTCAGGAAACGCAGGAAGCCGTGGTCGTTGCCCCAGATCGCGTTGTCCGGCATCGCGCGTCCGGCCAGCGGGTACACGATCGCCAACCACGACGACGAGAGCAGCCGGCCGCCGAACCAGACGAGCACGACGGTCGCCCAGACGGGCAGGCTCGTGACCACGTCGAGGACGCGGCGACGGCCGGAGGCGAGCGACGACGGGGCGGACGGCACGTCCCGACGATAGCGGCCCGTTCCTGGGCGGCTCGCCCCCACGCGGACGGGAGGCCCTCCTGCAGTTGTGCAGGCCGGAATGCGCCGTCCCGTGGCCGGGTCGCACCCCGGTGCCCGGCCCTACCCTGGAGGTCCCCGTCCGCACCTCGTGAGGAGCCCGCAGTGCCGAAGACCGCCATCGTGACCGACAACGCCCCGAAGCCCGCCGGTCCCTACAGTCAGGGCATCGTCGCCGGCGGGTTCCTCTACACCGCCGGCTTCGGGCCGCAGGACCCCGCCACGGGGCAGATCGCCGACGACGTCGCCGGGCAGACCGCCCAGGTCCTGGCGAACATCCGCGCGGTGCTCGCCGAGCACGGCGCCACGCTGGACGACGTCGTGAAGTCGACCGTGCACCTGGAGCACTCGGACCGTGACTTCCCGGCGTTCAACGAGGAGTACGCCAAGCACTTCTCCCAGCCGTACCCGGTGCGCACCACGGTGCAGTCGCACCTGGCGTCGATCCTCGTCGAGATCGACGTCGTCGCGCTGCTGCCCACCGACTCCTGAGACACCTCGCCTGAGTCGACCCTCACCGATCCCCGACCCCGGTCCGTCCGGCCTGTCCCTCAGGCCCGTCGCAGCCCGGCGCCGGGGGTCGCGGGCGTCAGGATGCCGTCGGCGAGCACCGGGACCCCGGCGACCAGCACGTCGTCGATGCCCTCGGCCAGGCGCATCGGGTGCGCGTAGGTCGCGCGCGCGGCCACCCGTGCGGGATCGACCACGACCAGGTCCGCGACGGCTCCGGGGGACACCACGCCGCGGTCGCCGAGTCGGTGACGCCGGACCGCGGTGGTCGACAGGTGCGCCGCCGTCTCGGGCCAGCTGAACCGTCCGGGCAGGGTCCAGTCCTGCAGGTACCGCGCGAAGGTGCCGTACGCCCGTGGGTGCGGGTGCGTCCCGACGAAGATGCCGTCGGACCCAGCGCAGTGCCCGGGCAGCCGGAACAGCGGTGTGAGCTCGTCCACGGTGCGCGGGTGGGGGACCCGCATCACCACGGTGACCTGCAGTGCGGAGTCGACCAGGACGTCGAGTGCCAGGTCGAGCGGGTCGCTGCCGGTCAGGTCAGCGGCCTCGGCGAGGGTCCGACCCTGCAGCGCGTGGAACTCGGGCGCGGGCACGTGCGACAGCGTCACCTGGTCCGCCCACCCGGTGCCGAGGTCCGCGCGGGCGAGCACCCGGTCGAGCACCGCCCCGCGCACCCGGGCCCGTCCGGCGGGGTCGGCCACGGCGCGGGCCAGGTCCGGCGTCCCCGGGCGGGCGAGCTCGGCGGGCAGCAGCAACATCGACAGGATCGTGCAGCCGCGGGAGTACGGGTACGCGTCGAAGGACATCGGGGCTCCCGAGCGCTCGAGCTCGTGGAGCGCCGCGATCGCCAGGTCCACCGGGGCGTGCAGGTGGGACACGTGCGCCCGGACCCCGGTCGCACGGACCAGCTCGGCGACCTCGTCGAGCCCCGCGCGGGCGTTGCCCTCGTACCCGCCCCGCATGTGCGAGACGTAGAGGGCGTCCGCGTCGGCGACCTCGACGCAGAGCGCGATGAGCTCGGCAGTGTCCGCGAACAGCCCCGGCACGTAGTCCAGCCCGGTCGCCAGCCCGACGGCGCCGTCGTCCAGCCCGGCCCGCACCAGCGTCCGCATGGCCCGGAGCTCGTGCGGCGCAGCTGGCCCGGGGTCGTCCCCGCGCACCGCGTGCCGCACGGTGCCGGCGGGCACGAGCGTCGCCACGTTCAGCGGTGTCGTGCCGTCGTACGTCGCCAGCAGCCCGGCGATGCCGCTGCCGTCGTGGCGCGGGTGCGGACCGTCGATCGCCGCGAAGTACGTGTCCGCGTACGCCCCGCCGCCCGGCGCGGGGCCGACACCGTCCTGCCCGGTGACGATCGTCGTGACGCCCTGCCGCAGGAGCGCGAGCTGGACCTCGGGCTCGAACACGAGCGAGCCGGCGTGCGCGTGCGCGTCGACGAAGCCGGGCAGGAGCAGGCGCTCGCCGCAGTCCACGACCGTGGTGTCGCCCGGGGCGTCGAGGTCCGGCCCGACCCGGGTGATCCGCTCGCCCTCGACCAGGACGTCGGCGCGGACGACGTCCTCGTCCCCGACCACGAAGCCGCCGCGGAGCAGGACGGCGGTCATCGCCCCAGTGCCAGGACGAGTCGTTCCGCCCGGGCCCGCAGCGCGTCGAGGTCCCCGGTCGTCAGGGCGTCGCCGACCAGCGGGGACCCGAGCCCGACGGCGACCGCTCCGGCGTCCAGGTAGTCGCACGCGTCGTCGACACCGATCCCGCCGGTCGGGATGACGTCCACGAAGTCGAGCGGTGCGAGCACCTGCCGCAGGAACGCCGGGCCACCGAGCTGCGCCGCGGGGAACACCTTGACCGCCCGTGCCCCGAGCTGCCACGCGCGGACGATCTCGGTCGGGGTCGCCGCGCCCGGGTACCAGCCGAGGCCCCGTTCGTGCGCGCGTTCCCCGATCGCCGGATCGGTGTGCGGGCTGACGGCGAAGGACGCACCGAGCGCTGCCGCCTCGTCGAGCTGCCGCGGGTCGAGCACCGTGCCGACACCGACCGAGGCCGCCGTGCCGTACCGGTCGACCGCCCAGCCGATGCCTTCGCGCCACCCGGGCGTGTTCGTGGTGATCTCGATCGCGGTGACCCCGGCGTCGACCAGGACCCGGACGACGTCCTCGACGTGGTCTCCGGTGCCGCCGCGCAGGATGGCGATCGCCGGACCGGCCTGGTGTCGGTGGCGGGGTGCGCTGCCGGGGGCAGCGGGGGCAGCGGGGACGTCGGTGCTGGTGGTGTCGGTCATCGTGTGCTTCCTCTGCAGGTGGTGGTCACCGGTCGACCCGGTCGTGCACGGCGTGGTCGACGCCGGTCGTGTCGATGCGCCCGAGCGCGGTGGGGTCGGGCCGGCGCCAGTCGCCGTCGACCGTGCAGGCGAGGGCGCCGGCGTCCGCCGCGCGGTCCAGGGCGGCCTCGGGCGACGCACCCGTCAGGTCAGCGGCGAGCCAGGCGGCCACGAACGCGTCGCCCGCGCCGACGGGGTCCACCACGTGCACCCGGCTGGCGTCGCGTCGGTGCAGCACACCGTCGATCGAGGCCACCGCGCCGCGAGACCCGAGCTTGACGACCGCCCGCCCCTTCGCGAGCGCGGCCAGTTCGTGCGCCAGGGCTGCTTCGTCACCGGGACGCTCGTCGATGCCCAGGACGAGCCGCGCCTCGTCGTCACCGGCGAAGACCACCGCGGCGTGCGCGGCGACCGCCCGGTACCAGCCGCGTCCGGTCCGGTCGTCGACGAGCTTGGGGCGGTGGTTCACGTCGAACGCGATCGGGACCCCGGCGTCGTCGGCCCGGACGACCGCCGCGTGCACGGTCTCCCGCGCGGTGTCGGACAGGGCGAGCGTGATTCCCGAGACGTGCAGCAGCCGTGAGTCCTCGACGACGCCGGACGGCAGGTCGCCGGGGGTGAGCGCCGACGCGGCCGAACCGCGGCGGTGGTAGGTCACTCGGGTCCGGCCGTCGGGCAGGCGTTCCTTGACCATGATCCCCGTCGATCGAGCCGGGTCGCGGACGGGGACGACGTCGACCCCCTCGGCGGTGACGTCGGCGAGCACGCGGTCGCCGGCCGGGTCGGAGCCGACGCGGCCGATCCACGTCACGTCGACCCCGGCGCGCGCGAGCCCGATCGCGACGTTGCTCTCCGACCCGCCGGTGTCGACCCGCATCGTGTCGAGGTCCGCGAGCGGTCCGCTGCCGGTCAGCAGCAGCATCGTCTCGCCGAAGGTCAGGACGCCGCTCACCGCGCACCCCGGGCGAGGGCGAGCTGGGCGGACGAGGACCCGAGCGCGACGGAGATCTCGAGCGCGGTCCGGACGACACCGCCGCCGAGCTCGCGCACCGCCGACGCGGGGAACCGGGACGCCAGCCCGGAGATGCTCATCGCACCCACCACCTGGTTCGCGTGGTCGAACACCGGCGCGGCGACACAGCGGATGTCGGGCTCGTTCTCGCGGTCGTCGATGCCGTAGCCGCGGTCACGGGTCCGCGCGACCTCGTGCCGCCAACGGTCGTCGTCCGTGATGGTGTGCTCGGTGGTCGCGTGGACCGGCAGCGCGACGACCCGGTCGAGCAGGTCGGGAGCGCCGTAGGCCACGATCGCCTTGCCCGACGCGGTGTTGCGCATCGGCAGGCGGTTGCCGATCCGCGAGGCCATCCGGACGGTGCCCCGCGTCTCGACCTTGTCGACGTAGACGATGTCGGTGCCGTCGGGCACGACGAGGTGACAGGTCAGCCCGGTCGCCTCGGCGGTGCGACGGAGGAACGGTGCGGCGGCCGTCCGCAGGTCGATGCCCTCGAGGTAGCTCTGCCCGAGCAACAGCGACCCGAGCCCGAGCGTGAACCCGGCGTCGGGCGTGCGCCGCAGCAGGTCGTTCTCGAGCATGGGGGCGGTCAGGCGCAGCACGGTCGACTTCGCGGTGCCGAGGGCGGTGCTCAGCGTCGTCAGGCTGACCGAGGCCTCGCCGTTCCGGGTCCGGTCCGCCACCAGGTCCAGGATGCGCAGACCCCGACGGAGCGAGAGGGCGGCGTTGCGCGTCGGCAGCTCCTGCACGTCCGACGTCATCAGAACCACGTCGCGATCGTCTCGAGCACGACGTCGTCGTCGTCGAGCACGTGCACCTGTCGCCACTTGTCGAACACCGTGCACGGGTGCGAGATGCCGAACACGACGACGTCACCCGGCGTCAGCGTCGCCCCGTCCGCCAGCGCGAGGTAGCAGTGCTGGTCGTCCAGGCGGGTGACGGTGACCGCCCCGGGAGCCGGGACGCTCCCTGCGTCCTGCACCGAGCCTCCCGGCAGAACGCGCCGGACCTGCCGGACCACCGGCAGCCCCTCGTCGAACGAGATGTCCCGCTTGCCGACCGCCACGAGGGCCAGGCCGGGCTCCGGGCACGACGTGACGCGGCCCCAGATCTGGATCGCGGCGACGAGCGCGCCCTCGGTCGGGTGGCGGTGGAAGGGCGTGCGTGCTTCGTAGAAGCCGTCGTCGTGGGTCAGGGAGGCGCCGGACCGGAGCAGCACGTCGAGGTCCGCCGGGCGCGCGCCGACGGCCTCGGTGACGGCGTCGAACCACGCGCTGCCGCCCATGCTCAGCAGCGCTCGGTCCTGGTGCATCAGCGGTCGGAGGTCGGCTGCGATCGCCAGGACGCCGTCGACGTAGGCGCGGGCCGCGTCGACGCCGGGCAGACCGCCCTCGTACCCGGACACTCCGCGCAGCGTCAGCCCGGCCGCGTCCGCACGCTCGGCGACGGCACGTGCCGTGGCTGCGTCGCGGACGCCGGTGCGTCCGCCGGGGAAGCCGACCTCGACCAGCACGTGCAGGTCGCCCTGCACCGCGTCGACCGCGGCGGCGGCGGCCTCGACCCCGGCCGCGGAGTCGACGTAGCAGAGCACGTCGCACGTCGGATCGACGCTGCGTCGGGACGCCAGCCAGGCGAGTCCGGCGGGGTCGAGGACCTCGTTCGCCACCAGGACGTGCCGCAGCCCGTGCTCCCACGCGACCATCGCCTGCTGCACCGAGGCCAGCGTCACGCCCCATGCGCCGGCCTCGACCTGTCGGTGGGCGAGCGCCGGTGCCATGTGCGTCTTCATGTGCGGCGCGAACCGGAAGCCGTGGCGCTCGACGTACGCCTGCATCACCCGGGTGTTGTTCCGGAGCGCCGAGTCGCGGAGCGTCATCACCGGCAGGTGGGCGTCCTGCAGCACGTGGTGCGGCTCGGCACCGCTCGGGTCCCAGGCGCCCTTCGCCGTCACGGTGGCGGGGGTGGTCGACATCGATCCTCCTTCGTCGCCTCCACGGTCGTGCAGGGGCACCCGCAGGGACAACAGCGTCCCCGCCAGCGTTCCACGATGCAGAACGGCATGTCCAGGCAGCAGCCGCGGCCTACGCTGAGACGCGAGATGACGACGACGACACCAGCCAGACGACGGACGGGCAGCACGGCGGTCGCCGTGCTCGTGGCGGGCACCTACTTCATGGAGCTGCTCGACGGCACGATCCTGGCGACGGCCGCGCCAGCGATGGGCCGCGACCTCGGGGTGGACTCCGCCGCGATCGGCATCGCCATCACCGCGTACCTGGTCACCCTGGCGGTGCTCATCCCCGTCAGCGGCTGGCTGACCGACCGCATCGGCTCGCGTACGGTGTTCGTCGCGGCCATCGCCCTGTTCACGATCGCCTCAGCGCTCTGTGCCGCCTCGACCGGGTTGGTCGAGTTGACGGCCTGGCGCATCGTGCAGGGCATCGGCGGGGCGCTCATGGTCCCCGTCGGGCGGCTCGTCGTGCTCCGGAGTGCCGGACGCGACCAGCTCGTCACCGCGATCGCGATCCTGACCTGGCCGGCTCTGGCTGCCCCGATCATCGCGCCGTTCATCGGCGGCGTGCTGGTCGACACGCTGTCCTGGCACTGGATCTTCCTCATCAACATCCCGCTCGGGGTCATCGCCCTCGTCGCGGCGATCGTGCTCGTGCCGCAGGAGCGGGCCGCGCAGCGCATCCCGTTCGACTGGCTCGGGTCGCTCCTGGCGTGCTTCGGGCTCGGGGCGCTCGTGGTGATGGCCTCGCTGCTGTCACTCAACGTCGTGCCGGTCGTACCCGCCGTGCTGGCCGGGGTCGTCGGCGCCGTGTGCACGTGGCTCGCGATCCGGCACTTCCGCCGGGCACCGCACCCGATCATGGGGCTCGAGGCGTTCCGGCTCGAGACCTTCCGGGTCTCGCACGCCGGTGGCAGCCTGTTCCGCCTGGCTGTCTCCGCAGTGCCCTTCGTGCTGCCCCTGCTGTTCCAGGACGCGTGGGGGTGGACCGCGCTCGAGGCCGGGTCCGCGGTGCTCTGGGTCTTCGTCGGCAACCTCGGGATCAAGCCGACGACCACCCCACTGCTGCGGGCGTTCGGGTACCGCCCGGTGATCATCGTGTCCTCGGCGGTCGCGGCGCTCTCCGTCGTGGCGATGGCCTTCCTCGCGCCGAGCACCCCGTTCTGGCTGCTCGCCGTCCTGCTCGTGGTGAGCGGCGCCGCGCGGTCGGTCGGGTTCACCGCGTACAACACGATCGCGTTCGCGGACGTCGAGCAGGCGGACATGACCCCGGCCAACACGCTGTCCTCGACGCTGCAGCAGACCGCGGCCGGGTTCGGCGTCGCGGTCGCCGCGGTCGTCATCCGCGCCGCGGCCGGCCTCGGGGGATCGGGGCCGTACGTCGTGGCGTTCTGGGTGATCGCGGCGCTGCTCGCGGTGGCCTGCGTCGAGGGCGTGCTGATGAGCAGGACGGCCGGCGAGACCGTGCGCCCGGCGCGGCGCGTGCGGGCCTGAGCCCGGCGCGGCGCGTGCGGGTCTGAGCCCGGCGTGGTGCGTTTCCCGGCCCGGTGCCGCGTTCGTTCGTCCGCACGTCACGCGCGCGAAACCCGCCAGACGCTACAGTCTCAGCAACCGCTTGCGGACGACGAGTAGCGTTCACGCGGCAGAGCGAGCAGGTGGCAGGGACCGATGCTCCGGAAGGAAGGCAGCATGACCGTGCCAGACCAGCAGGGAACCGTCCCGGGCGACACCGACGTCGACGCCAGGACGATCCGCGTCGTCAGCTACAACCTGCGTGAGCACACCGCGAACGGCGAACTCGCCGCCCTCGCCGAAGCGTCGGACGCCGACGTGCTCTGCGTCCAGGAGTGCGACAGCAACGACCTCGCCCCCGCCGTCGGCGGCCTCACCCTGGCGGCGTCGACCAAGGCGAACCGCCTGGGCCTGGCGATCTACAAGCGGGACGACCGCTTCCAGGTGAAGGACTTCAGCATCCACTCGCTGCAGAAGTCGCTGCACGACCGGGTGCTCGCCCCCGCGCACGAGCGGCTCATCGCGATGCACCTGCACGACGAGCACGCCGGCAACGACGTCATCGTCGCCTCGTTCCACGCCTCGCCGCTGACCGCGACGAACTCGCTGCGCCGCAAGCAGATCGAGGCCGCGCACCAGTTCGTCCGCGACTTGTCGAGCGAGGCCCCGGCGATCATGGTCGGCGACTTCAACTACCCCTGGTTCCAGACGAACCTGCGCCGGAAGATCGAGTCGCACGGCTTCGCGCTGTCACTCTCGGACCAGCCGACCTACCTGCGCTACCGCAAGTTCACGGGCCACTTCGACTTCGCCACGAGCGTCGGCCTGCACATCGCCGGTGTCGAGACCCTGCCCGCGGGCATCTCCGACCACCGCCCGATCCTGGTCCGCGCACACTACGAGGAGCCCGCGGCCGCCGCCGACAGCGCCGCCTGACGCGCCCGCCCGCCTGCACCCGCACCACCCCGCACCCACGAGGTGCCGAAATCTCGGCATCTCGACCTCGCGGACGGGTGCATGGTGGAACCTCGGCGGACGTGAGCGGCGTGTTGTGGCACCCCCGGCGGTCTGACCGCGACCCCGCGAACGGACGGGAGGCACGGTGCCAGCTGGCACCGTGCCTCCCGTCCGTCGGCGGCTCGCGTCGTCCCGCGTCAGCGCCGCAGCGTCGCCCGCGCCAGCCGGTTGCCGAGGAACTGCCCCAGCTGCACGATGACCACGATCGCAGCGACCGCGACGTACACGATCCACCAGTTGTAGCGCTGCGACCCGTACGTGATCGCGTACTCGCCGAGGCCACCGCCACCGATGAGCGCCCCCTGCGCCGTCATGTCGACGATGCCCACGAAGACGAACGTGTAGCCGAGCACGAGCGGCCCGAGGCCCTCGGGGATGAGCACCGTCAGCAGGATCGACACCGGGTGCGCACCGGATGCCCGCGCGGCCTCGACCACCCCGGGGTCCACCGCCAGCAGGTTCTGCTCCACGATGCGCGCCACGGCGAAGGACGCCGCCAGCGAGATCGCGAACGTCACCGCGGGCACGCCGATCGTCGTCTGGACCGCGACGCGCGAGAGCGGTGCGATCGCGGCGAGGAAGATCACGAAGGGGATCGGACGGACGATGTTGACGACCACGTTCAGCACGGTCGAGAACGCCCGGTTGCCGAGCAGGTTGCCCGGTCGGGTGGCGTACAGCGCCAGTCCGAGCGCGAGCCCGATGATGCCGGCCACGACGAGCGAGATGAGCGTCATCACGATCGTGTCGCGGACGGCACCGAGGAAGACGTCGAACGTGTCGATCACGCTCTGGAACCCGGTGTTCATGCGGTGACCTCCTCCTCGTCGGTGGTGACGCCCGCCGCGCGCAGGGCCGCGACGGCAGCGTCGACCGAGCCGGAGTCGGGCCCGCCCGCGGCCGTCAGCTCGTACGTCAGCGACCCGATCCGTCGCTCCCGGATCTCGCCGACCCCGCCGTACACCAGCTCGGCGATGACCCCGGCGGAGCGGAACACCGCGTCGATCCGGTTCTGCAGACCGGGCTCGTCGTCGATCTGCACGGTGACGAGCCGCCCGGGGTGCCGCTCCCGCAGCCGCCGGAGCGTCTCGGGGGAGGGCCGGTCGTGCAGCGCCGTGCGGACGAACCGCTGCGCCGCCCCGGTCTTCGGCGTGGAGAAGACGTCGTACACGTCACCGACCTCGACCACGCGGCCCTGCTCCATCACGGCGACCCGGTCCGCGATCTGCCGGACGGCGTCCATCTCGTGCGTGATGACGATGATCGTCACGCCGAGCTCCCGGTTCACGCGGCGCAGGAGGGACAGCACCTCGGAGGTGGTCTCCGGGTCGAGGGCGCTGGTGGCCTCGTCGGCGAGCAGCAGCTCGGGGTTCGAGGCCAGCGCCCGGGCGATGCCGACCCGCTGCTTCTGCCCACCGGAGAGCTGCTCCGGATACGCGTACGCCCGCTCGAGCAGCCCGACGAAGTCGAGCAGTTCGGCCACACGTCGGTCGCGCTCCGCCTTGCCGACGCCGGCGACCTTGAGCGGGTACGCCACGTTGCCGGCGATCGTGCGCGAGCGGAACAGGTTGAACTGCTGGAAGACCATGCCGATCCGACGACGCGCCTGACGGCGGTCCCGCTCGGGGATCGCGGTCAGCTCCTGGCCCGCCACCGTCACGGTGCCCGAGGTGGGCAGTTCGAGGGCGTTCACCAGGCGGACCAGCGTCGACTTGCCGGCTCCGGAGTACCCGATGACGCCGAGGACCTCGCCCTGCTCGACGTCGAGGGAGACGTCCTCGACGGCGACCACGGTCTCGCCGGTGTCGGCGCGGCGGTAGCGCTTCGAGACGCCGCGGAGTTCGACGAGGGCGGCCACTACTTCGCTGCCGCCTTCGCGTCCTGCTCGACCGTGGTGAGCTCCTTCTGCAGCGTGGCCGGGCTGGCGTCGCTGGTCACGGCGTCGGGGTAGTCCTTCGCGAACACCTTCTGCACGGCCTGGTCCTGGAACAGCTTCGCGAGGGCGAGGTACGTCGCGTTGTCCTTGTCGGCGTCCCGCGCGGCGAAGACGTTCACGTACGGGGCTGCCGAGGCGCTCTTCGGGTCGTCCTGGAAGATCGCGTCCTTGGTGTCGAGCCCGGCCGAGGTGGCGTAGTTCACGTTGACGATCGAGCCCTCGACCGACCCCTGCTGCAGCGCGTTGGCGGTCTGCGAGGCGTCGAGCGGCTGCACGTCGACCTTGTGCGAGGTGATGTCGGCGACGGTGGAGAACGCGTTGCCGCCGTCCTTGAGCTCGAGCAGCTTGGCCGACTGCAGCACCAGGAGCGCGCGGGCCTCGTTGATCGCGTCGTTCGGGATCGCGATCTTCGCACCGTCCTCGAACTCCGAGACCTTCGACACCTTCGTCGAGTACAGCGGCAGCGGGTAGACGGCCGTCGCCCCGATCGGCTGCAGGTCGTCGTTCGAGCTGACGTTGTAGTTCGCCAGGTACTGGATGTGCTGGAACTGGTTCAGGTCGATCTGCTTGTCCTTGAGCGCCGGGTTCGGCAGCGAGTAGTCCGAGAAGTTCTGCAGCTGGACCGTCACGTTGAGCTTCTGCTTCGCGAGCTGCACGTAGGTGTTCCAGTACGGCAGCGACTTGTCCGCGACCCCGATGGTGACGGTCTTCGGCGCGGCGTCGGACCCGCCGGCAGCGGCGTCCGAGGACCCACCGGAGCGGACGGCGACGGCGACGACGGCGATGACGATCGCGACGACGACGACGGCCGCGGCGACGATCCAGCCGACCGGGCGCTTGCGCTGGGGCTTGTCGGGCAGGACGGGTGCGGTCATGGGGTGCTCCTCGTGGGCTGGCGGGGTCACACGCTCGTGGACTGCACCGAGTGTGCCCGGGTGCGCACGGCGAGGCGATTCGCGTTCCGCCGTGTTACAGCCGCGCCCCGTGCCACAGCCCGACGCAGGCGCAGCCACCGCCGGGCAGACTCGGTGCGTGCGCAGCATCGAACTCGTCCTCGACGACACCGCGGACGCCGTGGTCCGAGGTCTCTGGCAGATCCTGGTCGACGCCGAGCTGCCGAGCCTCGGGCACGCCGGTACGAACGACCCGCACGTCACCGTCGTCGCCGGCGAGACGCTGCCGGTCCCCGAGGGCCTCGACGTGCCCCTGCCGACGGAGCTCCGGGTCGCCGGGGTGCTGCTGTTCCCGGCCGGTCCCGGGCGGCACGTGTTCGGCCTCGGGGTGGTGGTGGACGAGCCGCTGGCGCGCTTCCACCGGGCCCTGCACGAGGCGGCGCCCGGCGCTGTGGACTCGTCGTCGCCCGGGCGGTGGGCCCCGCACGTCACGCTCGCCCGGCGCATCCGGGACGTCGACCTGCCGGCTGGGCTGCGGGCCGTCACGGCCGCGGCACCTCTGCCCGAGGTGCTCACCGTCGGTGGCCTGCGGCACTGGGACGGCGAGGCGAAGGTGACCACCCGCATCGCGTGAGGTGCGTGTCCGGGTCTGCCGGGCCTCCTGGCCGTCCCGTTCGTCCCGTTCGTCCTGTCCGGCCTGGAGGCCCGGGTCAGGTCCCGAGCACCCGCTCACCGAACGCGGATGCGAACGTCCGGTCCGGGTCGGCCCGGGCGACCAGCTCGCGGAACGCGGGCAGTCGCGGGTACAGCGCTGCGATCGCGTCGCGGTCGAGCGAGCTCATCTTGCCCCAGTGGGGACGGCCGCCGAAGGGGGCCAGGCGGGCCTCGAGGTCGGGCAGCAGCGCCGCGACCTCGGCCGGGTGCTTCTTCCACGTGAAGGCGATGCAGAAGACGTCCTCGCCCTGCGTCGGGCTGAGCCACAGGTCGTCACCGGCCATCGTGCGGAGCTCGGCGACGTGCAGGTGCGGCTGGATCCGGTCGGCCAGCCCGCGCAGCGCGTCGAGGGCCGCGGCCGCGTGCCGGATCGGGACGAAGTGTTCGCTCTGGACCTCAGAGCCGTGGGAGGGGACCGAGCCGATCGGGAAGTGCGGCAGCCGGTCCCACCACGGACCGGTCGAGCCGTCGCGGGCGGTGCGGTGCTCGTCGCCGGGCGTGCCGGGTCGTCGAGGGGCGCCGAACAGCTCGTCGGGGGTGGTGTCGGACCGGGACTTGACGAGCACCTCGCTGATCTCGTCGCCGAAGCGGGTGTAGGCGCAGACCGAGGACCCCGCGGCGTGGATCTCGGCGGCGTGGTCCAGGTACGTGCGCCATGGGAACGGGCCGTAGGAGTCCTGGCGCATCCCGTACGAGGGCTCGACCGCCAGGGTGACCCGGGTGACGATGCCGAGCAGGCCGAGGTGCAGCACCGTGCCGGGGAAGTCCGGGTCGTCGCTCGTGACCGTGCGCGGCGTGCCGTCCGGGCCGAGCAGCTCGAGGGCGCGGACGGCGGTGCTGAGCGAGCCGAGCGTCGTGCCGGAGCCGTGCGTCCCGGTGGCGATCGCGCCGCCGACCGAGATGTGGGGGAGCGAGCCCATGTTGTGCAGCGCCAGGCCTGCGGCGTCGAGGTCCGGGGCGACGTCGCCGTACCGGGTGCCGGCGCCGAGCGTCGCGGTCCTCGTGCCGTCCGGGGCGGTGCCGATGACCAGGTCGGTGGGCACCTGCGTCAGGTCGAGCAGGACGCCGGGGGTGTCCGCGACGTCGTTGAACGAGTGCCGGGTGCCGAGGCCGTGGACGCGGGGCTCGCGGGCGACGATCGCGGCGGCCTGATCGAGGGAGGTCGGGCGTTCGACGCGCGCCGCCGTGTAGGTGACCGTGCCGGACCAGTTCAGCTCGCTCGTCGTCGACCGCATGCGCCCACGATGCCACGCGGGGCCGACACGCGGACCCGGGTTGCTCGCGTCGCACCCCTGCACGAACATCGCACCCCGTCGGGACAGGGTGCGATGTTCGTGCGCGGGTGCGATCCGGCTGGGCCGGCGGGCGGCTAGTGCACCATCGGGGCGGGAGCGCCCTCGGGGGTGGCCGGCTTCCGGACGAAGCACGCGGCGACGATGCCGAACAGCGAGATCACGCCGCCGACCAGGAACGCCGTGCTCACGCCCGAGGCCGTGGCGCGCACGGCGCCCTCGGCACCCGAGCCCGCCGTGGCCGTCGCCGCACCGATCGTGAGCAGCGTGACGAAGAGCGCCGTGCCCGCGGCACCGGCGAGCTGCTGTGCCGTGCCGAGCACCGCGCTGCCGTGGGAGTACAGCTTCGGGGGCAGGCCACCGAGCGCGGCGGTGAACAGCGGGGTGAAGGTCAGCGCGAGGCCGATGCTGAGCACCACGTGGGCCCCGAGCACGAACCACACGCTGGTGTCGACGCCGACGGTGGCGAGCGCCCAGAGCACGGCGGCGATGATGACCGACCCGGGGATCAGCAGCACCCGCGGGCCGAACCGGTCGTACACGCGACCGACGATCGGCGAGAGCAGCCCCATGAGCAGGCCGCCGGGCAGCAGGAGCAGGCCGACGTTCAGGACGTCGAGCCCGAGGACGCGCTCGAGGTAGATCGGCAGCAGGATCAGCGTGCCGAGCATCACGAGGAAGGCCAGGCCCATCCCGACGATCGGGACCGTGAAGCCCTTCGTCCGGAACGTGCGCAGGTCGAGCAGGGCGCGGTCGGTGCGCTGCAACCGCGTCTGCCGGACGACGAACAGCGTCAGGGCGACGGCACCGACGACGATCGCCGCGATCGGCATCGCGGGGCCGGTGGCCGCGATCTCGGCGATGCTCGACAGGCCGTAGACGATCCCACCGAACGCGAAGGCCGACAGGACGACCGAGAGCACGTCGAGCGGAGCCGGTCGGGGGGCGCCGACGTTCCGGACCTTCACCATGCCGAGGATGAGCGCCGCGATCGCGATGGGCAGCACGAACCCGAACAGCCAGCGCCACGAGAACGCGTTGAGGATCAGGCCGGAGATCGTCGGACCGACGGCGGGGGCGACCGAGATGACGATGGAGATGTTGCCCATCACGCGACCGCGGTGCGCGGGGTCGATGAGCGTCAGCACGGTGGTCATCAGCAGCGGCATCATGATCGCGGTGCCGCTGGCCTGCACGATGCGGCCGATGAGCAGCACCGAGAACCCGGGCGCGACCAACGCGATCAACGTGCCCGCGGAGAACAGGCTCATCGCCCACATGAACACCGGCCGGGTGTTGAAGCGCTGGATCAGGAACCCGGTGATCGGGATGACGACGGCCATCGTCAGCAGGAAGCCGGTGGTCAGCCACTGCCCGGTCGCGGCACTGATGTCGAGGTCGTCCATGAGCCGGGGGAGCGCGACGCCCATGATCGTCTCGTTGAGGATGACGACGAACGCCGAGACGAGCAGCAGTCCGATCACCAGGCGGTCGTCCGCGGCGGAGCGGCCCGGCTGCTGCGGCTGACTGCCCGTCCGCGGTGCGGTGTCGATGGCGTGGTCGGTCATGGCGTGGGGCTCCGAACGAGAGTCGATGGGCATTGCTCCGGTGCAGCACCTGAACGCATTCGATCATTCCACGACACGCCGCGCGGCCGGGATGAACGATCAGTGCAGGACGTCGAACGACTCGGCGTCGCCGTGGGGCACCACCGGTCGGATCGTGACGTCGCGCACCGTGGCGCTCGGCGGCCCCGTGTGCAGGAGCTCGACGAGCGCGTCGACCGCGTGCGAGGGCCCCTCGGCCTCGACCTCGACCGTGCCGTCGAACAGGTTGCGGGCGTACCCCGCCAGCTCGAGTCCGTCCGCCTTGCGTGCCGTCCAGTACCGGAACCCGACCCCCTGGACCGTCCCCGTCACGACGGCGTGCACCCGTGTCACCGTTGTCATGTCCGTCACGGTAGGCCGACCGTGTTTCCGGAGCGTCTCGGCAGTGTCACGAAACGGCGACACGGTGATAGTGTCTGCGTAACCCGAACACTTCGGGTCAACTTGACCAGAACAGGCTCCCAATGGACGACGGCATCCGCGTCGCGGTCTCGACCGTGATCGTCGCCCTGCGCCCGCACCCCGACACCGGGGCCCCGGCGCTGTGGATGCCGCTCGTCCGGCGCACGACCGAGCCGCACCAGGGGGCTTGGGCGCTGCCCGGCGGGTGGGTCCGTCCCGAGGAAGGGCTCGAGGACTCCGCCGCCGCCCGACTGCGCGAGACGACCAACGTCCAACCGCGCTACCTGGAGCAGCTCTACGCGTTCGGCGACGTCGACCGCTCGCCGACCCGGGTCGTGTCGATCGTGTACTGGGCACTGGTCCGCCCGGACGAGGCGAGCTCGGTGCCCGACGACTGGAACGTGCGGTGGTTCCTGGCGGACGAGCACCCACCGATGGCCTTCGACCACGACCGCATCGCCGAGTACGCCCTGTGGCGGCTCCGCAACAAGATGTCGTACTCGCGGATCGCGCAGGCGTTCCTCGGTGACCGGTTCACGCTCGCTGAGCTCCGCGGCGTGTACGAAGCGGTCCTCGGTCGCACCCTCGACCCGGCGAACTTCCGCCGCCAGGTCGCGCAGTCCGACGCCGTCGTCGCGACGGACGAGACCACGAGCGGCGACCGGCACCGACCGGCCCGGCTGTACCGCTCGAACCCCGACCTGGCCTACGCGGACAACGGCCCGCTGCAGCCCGTCCACCCCCGGCAGCACCACGCGCAGAACCGATAGGAACCACAGTGTCCATCGCCACCACGATCGAGCTCATCTCCAACGGCAAGGCCGACGGCAGCACCTGCACGCCCGACCTCGCGATGCCGACGTGGGACTTCGATGCCCGCCCCGGGTACGGTCCCGGCTCGTCGATGTCCGACGTGATCCCGACCACTGCACCGCGCCAGGGGGTGATCCCGGACGAGTACAAGCACGCGCCCGTGGACGAACTGCACGCGCGCATCGAGCAGGCGAAGGCGACGCTGGGGGACCGGGTCGTCGTGCTGGGGCACTTCTACCAGCGGGACGAGGTCGTCCGGCACGCTGACTTCCTCGGCGACTCGTTCCAGCTCGCGAACGCGGCGCTGACGAAGCCCGACGCCGAGGCCATCGTGTTCTGCGGCGTGCACTTCATGGCCGAGACCGCCGACGTCCTTGCCCGCGACGACCAGCACGTGATCCTGCCGAACCTGGCCGCCGGCTGCTCGATGGCGGACATGGCGGACATCGACAGTGTGGAAGCCGCGTGGGCCGAGCTCGAGTCCGTCTACGGCACCCAGCCCGACGCCGACGGCCGCGTGCCGGTCATCCCCGTCACCTACATGAACTCCGCCGCCGACCTCAAGGCGTTCTGCGGTCGGCACGGCGGCATCGTGTGCACGTCGTCGAACGCCGCGACTGTGCTCGAGTGGGCGTTCGAGCGTGGGCAGCGCGTGCTGTTCTTCCCCGACCAGCACCTCGGCCGCAACACCGCGAAGGCGATGGGGATCAGCACCGACCTGATGCCGATGTGGAACCCGCGGAAGCCCCTCGGCGGGAACACCGCCGACGACCTGCAGGCCGCGAAGGTCGTCCTGTGGCACGGCTTCTGCTCGGTGCACCGCCGCTTCACGGTCGACCAGATCGACCAGGCACGACGGGACCACCGGGGTGTCCAGGTGATCGTGCACCCCGAGTGTCCGATGGCCGTCGTCGACGCCGCTGACGTCGCGGGCAGCACCGACCTGATCCGCAAGACGGTCGCCGCCGCCACCGAACCGACGACGTTCGCCGTCGGCACCGAGATCAACATGGTCAACCGGCTCGCGGCGGAGTACCCGCAGCACACGATCTTCTGCCTCGACCCCGTCGTGTGCCCGTGCTCGACGATGTACCGGATCCACCCGGGCTACCTCGCCTGGGTGCTCGAGGCGCTCGTGCGCGGCGAGGTCCTCAACGAGATCGTCGTGCCGGATGCCGTCAAGGCCGACGCCAAGGTCGCGCTCGAGCGCATGCTGGCAGCCAAGCCGAAGGGCTGACCCGTGCACGTCGTCATCGTCGGGTCGGGGATCGCCGGCCTCACCGCCGCCGTCCGCGCGAGCGCCCGCCACGACGTCACCCTCGTGACGAAGGGGCTCCTCGCCGACGCTGCGACGAGCCACGCGCAGGGCGGCATCGCCGTGGCGCTCGGCGCGGACGACACCGCGGCGCTGCACCAGGCCGACACCCACGTGGCCGCGGCGGGCAGCGCCGACGCCCGCGCGGTCGAGGTCCTCTGCACCGACGGACCGGCCCGGGTGCGCGACCTGCTGGCCCTCGGCGTGCCCTTCGACCGGACTGCCGACCCGGCCAGCCTCGACCGCCACGGCGACGACCTGGCCCGTGGCCGTGAAGCTGCGCACTCGCGCTGGCGCGTCGTGCACGCGGACGGCGACGCGACCGGTGCCGCGATCGAGCAGACCCTGATCCGGGCACTGCACCGGCAGCACGTCACCATCCTCGAACGCACCTGCCTGACCGACCTGGCCGTCCGGGACGGCGCGGTCGTCGGCATCGACGTCCTCGACCTGCTCGGCGAGGCCCGGCGCATCGACGCCGACGCCGTCGTGCTGGCGTCGGGCGGCGCCGGACACCTGTACCGCGAGACGACGAACCCGCTCGTCGCGACGGGCGACGGGCAGGCGGCGGCCTGGCGCGCCGGAGCGGTGCTGGCGGACGTCGAGTTCGTGCAGTTCCACCCCACCCGGCTCGCGGTCCCCGGCGGCGGACTCCTCTCCGAGGCCGTCCGCGGTGAGGGCGCCGTCCTGCGCGACGCACGTGGCCGTCGGTTCATGGCCGACGTGCACCCCGACGGCGAGCTCGCGCCGCGTGACGTGGTCGCCCGGGGCATCGCGGCCGCACTCCGCGACACCGGTCTGGTCGAGCTCGACGCCACCGTGATGGACCCGGCGTTCCTGGTCGCCCGGTTCCCGGGGCTCACGCGTGCCACCCGCGCTGCGGGATTCGACTGGACCCGGCAGAGGGTCCCGGTCGCCCCGGCCGCGCACTACGCGATGGGCGGGGTCGCGACGGACGCCGAGGGCCGCACGAGCCTGCCCGGCCTGTCCGCCGTCGGCGAGGTGGCCTGCACCGGCGTGCACGGTGCGAACCGCCTCGCCTCGAACTCGTTGCTCGAGGGCCTCGTCTTCGCCGTCCGCGCAGCGGACGCCCTCGGTTCTGCCCGACCCGGCCTGCTCCGGCTGCGCGGCGACGCGACGCTCGCCGTCACCACGGTGGCCGACGTGGCGGAGCCGACCCGTGCCTCCCGTCCGGATCGTGGGACGGAACGGCCGGGAGGCCCGGTGCGGTCCCGCCCCGTCGCCGACGTCCGGCAGACGCTGCAGACCGTCATGACCGACCGGGTCGGCCTGCTGCGTGACGGCGACGGGCTGGCCGCGGCGCGTGTCGCGCTCGCTGCACTCGCGGTGCCCGACCCGCAGACCGTCAGCGCGCACGAGGACCGGGCGTTGCTCGACCTGGCCCGTCTGACCGCCCGCGCCGCCGAGGCCCGCACCGAGTCCCGCGGCGCCCACGCCCGCACCGACCACCCCGACACCGACCCGGACGCCGCGGCCTCGCTGGCGTGGGTCGCCGCACCGGCCACCGCCGCCGTCCCTCAGGGAGCCTTCGCATGAGCACCACCGTCGAGCCCGGCACCATCCCGCCGCACGCGTTGCACCGGGTGGTGCAGACCGCGTTGGAGGAGGACGCGCCGTGGGGTGACGTCACGAGCGAGACCCTGATCCCGGCCGGCGCCACCGCCACCGCGACGCTCGGCGCGCGCGAGCCTGGCGTGTTCAGCGGCGGGGCGGTCTTCGCGCACGTGATGCACGCCGTCGACCCCGCGATCCGCGTCGACCTGCAGGTCGAGGACGGTGTCGTCTTCGCGCCGGGCGACGTCCTGGCGACCGTGACGGGTCCGGCCCGTGCGGTCCTGCGGGCGGAGCGCGTCGCCCTGAACCTGGTGCAGCGCATGTCCGGCATCGCGACCGTCACCGCGCAGTACGTGTCGGCGGTGTCCGGGACCGCCGCACGCATCGTCGACACCCGCAAGACCACTCCGGGGCTCCGTGCCCTCGAGCGGTACGCGGTGCGCTGTGGCGGCGGGCACAACCACCGGACGTCGCTGTCGGACGCGGTGCTGGCGAAGGACAACCACCTGGCGGTCCTGCTGGCGAGCGGGATCGGACTCGGCACGGCGATCCGCGGGGCGCGGCAGCGGCTCGGGCACACCGTCCACCTGGAGGTCGAGGTGGACCGCCTCGACCAGATCGAGCCCGTCGTGTCGGCCGGGGTCGACACGATCATGCTCGACAACTTCAGCACCGAGGACCTGGTGACGGGGGTTGCCCTCGTCGGCGGTCGCGCCCTGGTCGAGGCATCCGGCGGGGTCTCGCTCGCCACCGTCGCCGCGATCGCCGCCACCGGGGTCGACGTGATCTCGGTCGGTGCGCTGACGCACTCGGCCCGCGCGCTCGACCTCGGGCTCGACATCGCCGTGGCACCCGCGGACTGACCGGTGTTCTACCTGGACCGAGCCGCCACCACGCCCGTCCGCCGCGAGGTGCTCGAGGCGATGTGGCCGTGGCTGACCGGGGGCTTCGGCAACCCGTCGTCCACGCACGGCCTCGGCGACCAGGCCGCCCGGGGACTCGCGGCGGCGCGGGAGCAGGTCGCCGGGGTCCTCGGCTGCCGGCCGGCCGAGGTCGTGTTCACCGCGGGCGGCACCGAGGGGGCGAACACGGCGGTGAAGGGACTCGCCCTGGCCACGCCGCGTGGTCGCCACGTCGTGACGAGCGCCATCGAGCACGAGGCCGTGCTCGAGAGCTGCGCCTACCTGGAACGGTTCCACGGCTTCACCGTCACCGTGCTGCCGGTCGACCGGGTCGGACGGGTCGACCCGGCGGTGCTCGCGGCGGCGCTCCGGCCGGACACGACGCTGGTGTCGATCGCCCACGCCGACAACGAGATCGGCACCGTGCAGGACGTGCGGGCGCTCGCGGCGGCGGCACACGCCGTGGGGGCGCGCTTCCACACCGACGCGGTGCAGTCGGCGCCCTGGCTCGAGGTCGGGCTCGACGTGCTCGGCGTCGACGCGCTCTCGTTCTCCGGGCACAAGCTCGGCGCGCCGAAGGGCACCGGCGTGCTCGCGGTCCGTTCCGGGGCGCCGATGGAACCGCTCGTGCACGGCGGGGGACAGGAGCGAGGACGGCGCTCGGGCACCGAGGACGTCGCCGGTGCGGTCGCCGTCGCGACGGCCCTGGGGATCGCTGCCGCGGGCCGGCGAGACGCTGCCGCTGCGGCCGTCGCCACGCGGGACGCCGTGGTGGCCGGGGTGCTGGCCGCGGTCCCCGGCGCCTTCGTCACCGGGGCGTTCGTGCCGGGGTCGACCGTCGAACGGCTGCCCGGGCACGCATCGTTCTGCTTCCCCGGGGTCACCGGGGAGACGGTCCTGCTCGAACTGGAGCAGCGCGACGTCGTGTCCTCGTCCGGGAGCGCCTGCGCGGCCGGCAGCACCGAGGCGTCCCACGTGCTGACGGCGCTCGGGCTGCCCGAGGACGTCGCGCGGAGCGCCGTGCGGCTGACGTTCGACGCGTCCCTCCCGCTCGAGGACGTCCCGCTGGTCGTCGGTGCGGTCGCGGCGTCGGTGGCGTCCGTACGCGCGCTGGCCTGACGCGCTGCTGAACACGGGGGTGTACTAGACGGTCTACTCCATCACTGGGGTCGTGTCCCCCCTTCTGCGGACACGGAATCTGCGACAGAGTGTCGTCATGGCAAACGCGATGACACGACGGGCACCCCGGGAGGACCGCTTCCGAGCGGTGCAGCTCCTGCCGGCGCCCGCGACCGTCCTCGCACTCGCCGTCGCCGCCGGACACCACGTCGGGTCGGCTCCCCTCGGGTTGATCGCCGTGGTGGGGGCGCTCGCGACCCTCGGCAGCGCCCTGCTGCCGCTGGCGTGTCCACGGAGCGAGCGGCGGGACCTGCCCGCCCCGTCCGAGTCGGACCGGTACCAGGAGGACACCGAACACCTCTGAGGCACCACCCCAGGCCCGCGCCGCACGAACCCCCCAACCCGAGGCTCGAGCGACGCGAACAGCCGGACGCCCACCCCCTGTAGCGGCGTCCGGAGCGGGAGGCGACATCCCCTGTCGTCGTCGCCCGCTGCACCCCGAGACCCGCCGCTGGACGCGGAATCGTCGTCACCCCTGGACGACGCCTCCGAGCCCCTGTGCCCGCGGCGGGTCGGGGTGCACCCTTCCCGTACGGTTGATTCGTGCCCTCGTACCGTGTGACGCTCGCCGTCGGAGCCCTCGCGCCCGGGACGGCCCCCGATGCCGTGCTGCCCGAGGCGGCGCGGCTGGCGGGGGAGCGCACCGTGGTCGAGGCGCAGGACGTCCGACTGCTGCGCGGGGTGCCGTGCGCGGTCGTCCGCTACGGAGCCGCCGAGGACACCGAGGCCGTGGACGTGGCCCACCACGTGGTCGACGGGCTGCGCGACACCGTCGAGGTCCGGTCGTCCGTTGTCACCCGGCGCGACGGGGGCCGGTGGACGCCGATCGCCTGACCGGGCTGGGCTGCTTCGCGGTTCCGGGCTTCTGCGCGGTCCCGGCCTGCTTCGCGGTTCCGGTCTGCTTCGCGGTTCCGGTCTTCTTCGCGGACGGGACGGGCCAGACGTAGTCCAGGTCGTCCGGCACGTCGGGGAACAACGGCCGGTAGTGCTCGGGGTCCTTCTGCACGAGCTTGGAGCGGTGCGAGCGGTGCACCGCCTCGTCGACGTTCCAGGCCGGGCGGGGGTAGTCGCCGCGCTCGTAGGCGGCCAGGTCCTCGGGTGACCGAGCCAGGTCCTCCAGGGTCTTCGCCAGGCACGTGTCCGCGTACCCGCGTTCCAGCCAGACCGAGCACGTCGCGTCCTGGTACGCCATCAGCGCCGGACGGTACCCGCGCCACATCGCGGTGACCGGGTGGCTCTGCCAGCCGTAGCCCGGCAGGGTCAGCGCCCGCATCACCTGCAGCGTCTCGACCCGTTGCTTGCCGAGCCGCTTGTCGTCGAGGACCTCGGCCGAGGCGCGGAAGTCGGCGAAGGGCAGGAACGTCTGCATGTCGGACGACGGTACGCCGACCCGGCTGGACCGACACATGTCGTCACACGCGGACGCGCCCCCCGTGCCGCGTGTGACGATCGGTCGCATGAGCGGAGAACTCGTCGTCGGTGTCAGCGGCAGCCCGTCGGACCCCTCGCGGACGTCGACCCTGGTGGCCGCGACGGTCGCACGGCTGGCGGACGAGGTGGAGGACGCCCGGACGCAGGTCGTCGAGATCGGGCCGTTGCTGGCCGACCTCGGTGCTGCGACGGACCGGTCGGCGATGGCACCTGCGACGGTCGCCGCGCTCGAGGCCGTCGAGCACGCGGACGTGCTCGTCGTCGGCAGCCCGGCGTTCCGCGCCGCGTACTCCGGCGCGTTCAAGCTCTTCTTCGACTGGGTCGGGCAGTACGACCTCGTCGACACCCCGGTGCTCCTGACGGCCACGGGCGGCAGCGACCGGCACGCGCTGCTCGTCGAGCACCAGATGCGACCGCTGTTCGGCTTCTTCCAGTCGACGACGCTGCCGCTCGGCGTCTTCGGCAACGAACGGGACTTCACCAAGCGCGAGGGCGGCTACGACATCAGCAGCCTCGACCTCGAACTGCGCATCGACCAGGCCGTGCGCCGGGCGCTGCCGATCATCCGCGGTGGGTTCGTGACGGCTGCCGCGGCGGACGTGCCGCGACCGGCGGACTTCTAGCGGGTCAGGCCAGCAGCGAGGCCACGTGCGCGACCGCCAGGCGGTAGCCGTCGGCCCCGGCCCCCGCGATGACCGCCGTCGCCGCGGTGGCGACGTGGTCGACGTGTCGGAAGGGCTCGCGCTTCCACGTGTTGGACAGGTGCACCTCGACCACGGGCACGCTCAGGGCCTCGACGGCGTCGTGCAGCGCCACCGACGTGTGCGCGTACGCGGCGGGGTTGATCACGACCGCCGTGAAGTCGTCGAGCGCCTCGTGCAGCCACTCGACGAGCTCGCCCTCGCGGTTCGTCTGCCGGAAGTCGACCCCGAGGCCGTGCCGTGCCGCCTCGGCCTCCACGAGCGCCCGCAGGTCGGCGAGCGTGACCGTGCCGTACTGCGCCGGGTCGCGACGGCCGAGGATGTCGAGGTTCGGGCCGTTGAGGACGAGGATGCGCGGCTGCTCGGTCATGGTCCGAGCCTAGCGAGCGACTGTCCACAGGCTGGGTCGGACCGGGTGCGGCGTCGGTGGCGGCCGGTAATGTTCCAGTGTGCGCACCACCCAGGGGGACCTCGACGACACCACAGCACCGCCACGCCCGATCCCGGTCTGGGCGGTGCTGCTGTTCCTGGTGCTCGCGCTGGGCGGCGCTTGGCTGGCGACGCTGCCCCTGTGGCTGTCCGGCCGGGGGCTCAGCACGCCCTTCGCCACCTTCGTCATGGTGGGCATGATGTTCACGCCGCTGGTCTCAGCGGTGCTCGTGCTCCTGGTGCTCGGCCGACGGCGCCCCCGACCGGTCCTGCGCTTCCTCGGGGTCTGGCCGCTCCGTCCCGCGCGTCGGACGGTGTGGGCCACCGTGGCGGCCTACCTCGGTGGGGTCCTGCTGCCGGTCGCCGCGCTCGTCGTCGCTGCGCTGCTGGGGTGGTTCCCGCTCGACCTGCAGGGCTTCGGCGGCTTCCGTGACGCACTGCTCGCGCAGGGCCTGTCCGCATTGCCCGTTCCGATCGGCGTGCTCGTGACGATCCAGCTCGTGGCGGTGCCGTTCGTCTCGCTGGTGAACGTGTTCGTCACCATCGGCGAAGAGCTGGGGTGGCGCGGCTTCCTCGTCCCCGCACTGCAGCGGTTCGGCACCTGGCCGGCCCTGCTCGTCTCCGGCGTCGTGTGGGGGCTCTGGCACACGCCGATCATCCTGCTCGGGTACAACTTCGGCCGGTTCGACGGGCTCGGGGTGCTGTACATGGTCGTCGCCTGCGTGCTGCTCGGCATCCTGCTCGGGTGGCTGCGCCTGCGCACGGGTTCCGTGTGGCCCGCCGTGTTCGCCCACGCCGGGGTGAACGGTGCGGCGGGCGTCGGTGCCGTCCTCTCGGCGTCCGGGGTGGGCGTGTCGACCGTGCTCCACAGTCCGCTCGGGTACTCGGGCTGGATCGTGATGGCGGTGGTCATCGCCGTGCTCGTGCTGACGGGTGCGATCCGGCGCCGCGGGCAGCTCGGACCGACCGAGGCGCCCACGGCACCGCCTGTCACACCGGGCGGCTGAGGAAGTACTGCCGGACCGCGTCACCGTAGGGGGTCGGTGTGCCGTTCCAGTCGCTGATCAACGCCGATCCGCCGTACTGTCCGCCGTCGGGGCAGCCGCTCACGCCGAAGTTCCAGAACACGTACCCGTCCCCGCCGTTCGCGTCCATCCACCGCATGAAGGCCAGCGGCATCGCGGTCGAGCAGTCGTTCACGCCGATCTCGCCGGCCACCATCGGCATCTTCGCCGCGACGGGACCGAACTGCGACGACCAGCACGACGCGGTCACGCAGCGCTTGAAGTTGTAGAGGTGCTGCCCGGCGACCAGGGCGTTCGCGGGGTCGGTCGGCATCGCCGTGGTCAACGGCGACATGTCGTGGCCCCAGTCCAGCCCGTTGACGATGATCGGCTGCTCGGCACCGGTGGCGCGGATCGTGGAGACCAGCTGCTGGTAGCCGGCTGCCTGCCACCCCTCGGGCATCCAGCACCCGTTGCGCCAGCAGTCCACCGAGATGTCGTGCGGTTCGTTGAACGGTTCGTAGAGCACGGCAGGGCTCGTCGCGAAGCGGCTGGCCACCGAGGTCCAGAACGGCAGCGAGTACGTCGTGTTCGCCATCTCCTTCTGCTGCTCGCCCCAGATCGCCTTCGGCCCGGTGAAGTGCAGGTCGAGGATCGACCGGATGCCGTTCGCCGCCAACCGGTTGACGTAGTCCTGGATCGCCGCGCGGTACGGCTCGCCGGTCGACTGCGGCGCCCAGTCGATGCCGAGCCAGCAGTGCTCGTTGAGCGGGATCCGGACCGCGTTGACGTTCCACGACCGCAGCAGGTCGATCGAGGCCTGATCGGTCGGGCCGGAGAAGACGCCGCCGCCCTGCTGGCAGTTGTACTCGGTGCCCGAGCGGTTCACGCCGCGGAGCTTCACGGCCTTCCCTGCGGTGTCGACCATGACGGTGCCGGACACCCGGAGTGCGGTGACCGGGACCGCGGGCGTGGTGGCCGCGGACGCGGTGGTCGCGGGGACCAGGACCCCGACGACGACGGCGATCACGGTGAGTCCGGTCGCGACGCTGCGCCGGATCCTGCTGGTCTGCTGCATGGGCTCATGGTCCACCCGGCATCCAGGCGTGTCCAGCGGGGGAGCATCACCCGTCGAGTACCCCCTGGGGGTATGGTGGAAGACATGGACGAGCGCGACGAGCACCAGCACCAGGGGACGACCGTCCGGGACGCCGCACACGACGCGGCCCGGCAGCACGACCTCGGCGCCGACCACCACGACCACCACGGGGGCGCCGATCACGATGCCCATGCCGAACCCGACCACGCCGGCCACGATCACCACGCGCACGGTGGCGGCGGGCACGACCACCACGGGCACGGCGACCACGCCGCGATGTTCCGGGACCGGTTCTGGTGGAGCCTGGTCCTCGCGGTCCCCGTCGTGGCGTTCAGCACGATGTTCGCGGACATCCTGCACTATCCGCTTCCCGACGCCGCATGGGCCGGATGGGTCTCACCGGTCCTCGGCACGGTGCTCTTCCTCTACGGCGGCTGGCCCTTCCTGACCGGCGGCGTCTCGGAGGCCCGGTCGCGCCAGCCCGGCATGATGCTGCTCATCGGCATGGCCATCGTCGTGGCGTTCGTCGCCTCGTGGGTGACGAGCCTCGGTCTCTTCGGGCTCGACCTCGACTTCTGGTGGGAGCTCGCGCTCCTCATCGTCATCATGCTGCTCGGGCACTGGATCGAGATGCGGGCGATGGGCGTCGCATCGAGTGCGCTCGACGCGCTCGCGGCCCTGCTGCCCGACGAGGCGGACGTGGTCGACGACCAGGGCGACGTGTCCCGGGTGGCCGTGTCGAGCCTCCAGGTCGGACAGACGGTGCTGGTGCGTCCCGGCGGACGCGTGCCGGCGGACGGCCAGGTCGTCGACGGCCGCGCGCAGGTCGACGAGTCGATGATCACGGGGGAGTCCGTCGCGGTCGAGCGCGGGACCGGTGACCGCGTCGTCGCCGGGACGGTCGCCACCGACAGCTCCGTCCGCGTCCGCATCACCGCGACCGGCGACGACACCGCGCTGTCCGGCATCCAGCGGATGGTCGCCGAGGCGCAGTCCTCGTCGTCGCGCACCCAGGTGCTGGCGGACCGCGCTGCAGCCCTCCTGTTCTACTTCGCCACCGCGGCGGCGATCATCACGTTCGTCGTGTGGATCCTGCTCGGCAGCCCGACCGAGGCGATCACCCGCACCGTCACCGTGCTGATCATCGCCTGCCCGCACGCCCTGGGGCTCGCGATCCCGCTCGTCGTCGCGATCTCGACCGAGCGTGCCGCCAAGGCGGGCATCCTGGTGAAGGACCGCCTGGCGCTCGAGGCCATGCGGAACGTCGACACCGTCGTGTTCGACAAGACCGGCACCCTCACGACCGGATCGCCCGAGGTCGTGGACACCGTCGGGGACGACGCCGTGCTCGGGCTCGCCGCAGCGGCCGAACGCGACAGCGAACACCCCGTCGCGCGGGCGGTCGTCGCCGCTGCCGCCTCGCGGGGCATCGCCGTGCCGTCCGACGTCACCGAGACCGGTTCGGTGCCCGGCCGAGGCGTGACTGCCACGATCGGCGGTCAGCGCGTCGAGGTCGGCGGGCCCGCGATGCTCCGCGAGCGTGAGGCATCCGTGCCGGCCGCGTTCGAGGACACCGTCTCGAGCTGGCGTGCCGACGGTGCCGCTGTGATCGTCGCGGTCGTCGACGGGACCGTGCAGGCGGCCTTCGCCGTCCGCGACGCCGTCCGCCCGGAGTCCGCCGAGGCCGTCCGCGCGCTGCATGACCGCGGTGTCCGGGTCGCGATGGTCACCGGCGACGCGCAGCAGGTCGCCGACGCCGTCGCACGCGAGCTCGGGATCGACGAGGTCCGCGCCGAGGTCCTGCCCGAGGACAAGGACGCCGAGGTCGCCCGTCTGCAACAGGGCGGTGCTGTTGTCGCGATGGTCGGCGACGGCGTGAACGACGCGCCCGCGCTGGCCCGCGCGGACGTCGGCATCGCGATCGGCGCCGGGACGGACGTCGCGGTGCAGAGCGCCGGCGTGGTGCTCGCGTCGAACGACCCGCGTCGGGTGCTCACGGTGATCGACCTGTCCCGGGCGACCTACCGCAAGATGGTGCAGAACCTGGTCTGGGCGACCGGCTACAACCTGCTGTCGGTGCCGCTCGCCGCTGGGGTGCTCGCCGGGGTCGGGTTCGTGTTGTCGCCTGCGGTCGGCGCCGTGCTGATGAGCCTGTCGACGGTCATCGTCAGCCTGAACGCGCAGCTGCTCCGCCGTTTCCGCGCCTGACGCTCCGCGCGGTCGCGGGTCGGGCTGCTCGAGGTGCCGAAATTCCGGCACCTCGAGCAGCCGGACCGATCTTCCGTGACACCTCGACGGCCGGCCGGCGGCGAGTCGTGCCACCTCGGTGCGGACGGGAGGCCCGGGGAACCCCCGCCACGTCGGCGCGGCACGGCAGGATGGGAGCGTGAGCGATCTGGTGACCGGAGACGACGGACTGGCCCGACCCGCGTGGGCGTCGGTCGACCCGATGCTGCGCGAGTACTACGACACCGAGTGGGGCATGCCCGTCCGGGACGAGCGCGGGGTGTTCGAACGACTCTCGCTCGAGGCGTTCCAGTCCGGCCTGTCCTGGCGCACGATCCTGGCCAAGCGCCCGGCCTTCCGCGCCGCCTTCGCCGGATTCGACCCCGACACCGTGGCGGCGTTCGGCGAGGACGACGTCGCGCGGCTGATGGCAGACACCGGGATCGTCCGCAACCGCGCCAAGATCGCGGCGACGATCACGAACGCGAACGCGACGATCGCCCTGCGCGCCGACGGAGGTCTGGCTGACTTCGTGTGGTCCTTCCGGCCGGAGTCGACGCCGGAGCCGACGACGTTCGCAGACGTCCCGACGACGAGCGCCGAGTCCGTCGCCCTGTCGAAGGCGCTGCGGAAGCGCGGCTTCACGTTCGTCGGCCCGACGACGATGTTCGCCCTGATGGAGGCGCTCGGCATCGTCGACACGCACCTGGTCGACAGCCACCGACGGGGCACCTCCGGCGTCTGGGTCTAGCCTCACGCCATGACGAACGAGCACGGCGAGCACGAGCACCCGGCCGCATCCCCGCGCACCACGCCGGTGGTCCCGGTCGACGCCGAGCAGGTCGCCGTCCCGCTCGACGTCGCCGTCCCCGAACCCGAGGCCCGCGCCACCGACGCGACGACCCCGGAGCACGACCCCGCCGAGCTCCGCATCGCGTTCCTGCTGTTCCCCGACCTGACGCTCCTTGACCTGGTCGGCCCCGCCCAGGTGCTCACCCGTCTGCCGGGCGTCCACGTCGAGTACGTCGCCGCGACCCTGGACCCGATCGCGACCGACTGTGGTCTCGCGCTGACACCGACGGCGACCCTGAGCGACGCCACCCCCGCAGACGTGCTCGTCGTCCCGGGCGGTGACGGCGCCTTCACCGCGATGCTCGACCCCGACGTCGTCGCGTTCGTCCGCCGCGAGGCCGAGCGCGCCACCTGGGTCACCTCGGTGTGCACGGGCGCCTTCGTCCTGGGCGCCGCCGGGCTGCTGGCGGGCAAGCGTGCGACCACGCACTGGGCGTCGAAGCCGATGCTCGCGGCGTTCGGGGCGACCCCGGCGGACGACCGGATCGTCGACGACGGCTCGGTCGTGACGGCCGCCGGGGTGAGCGCGGGGATCGACATGGCGCTGTGGCTCGCAGCGGAGCTGGCCGGGCAGCCCGAGGCTGAGCGGATCCAGCTGCAGATCGAGTACGACCCGCAGCCGCCGTTCGACGCCGGATCGGCCGAGCGCGCCGACGCCCGGGTCGTGACCGAGGCCCGCGCCGCAGCCGAGGCGGCACGCGGCGACCGGGTCGCGCAGGCCGCAGCGGCCGTCATGCGCTGACGGACCCCGGCGCGCGAGCCGTCAGTCGAGGGGCAGTCGCATCTGCGTCGAGGTGACGCCGTACCCGAGCTGCTCGTAGAGCTCCTGCGCGCCGGTGTTGTACCCGAACACGTTGAGGCCGATGCTCGTCGCGCCCTCGTCCCGTGCGACCTGCTGCCCGAGCTCGAGTGCCCGACGTGCATGGCCACGTCGCCGGTGCTCGGCGTGGATCTCCACGTTGAACACCCACCAGTCCGGGCTGCCGACCGCGAACGGTCCGATCCACAGGAACCCGACGACCGTGTCGTCGCCGTCGAGCACGTCCCACACGTGGTGCCCGGCGAGCGGCTGACCGCCCGGGAACCACGTCTCGAGCGACGACTGCTTGTTGGCCTCGGCGCGCTCGCGGCTCTCGCCGGAGCGCATCCGCGACGCCACGTACTCCGCCATGGTCGTCTCCAACCAGGCCGGGAGGCTCGTGGCCGGCATCGTCCGCAGGCGCGTGTCCGTCATCGGTTGCCCTTCGACCCCCGGCTCGGCTTGCCGCGCATCTTGCCGCGGCCCGGCGTCGGGCCCTTGCCCGTGTTCGACTTCTTGCCCGCGCCGGACTTGCCGCCGCCCGGGGACTTCGCCTTGGCCTTGCCGCCGACCGTGCCGTCCTGGCCGCCCGACCCGGCCTTGGCGCCGCCGCGGGTCGGACGCGAACCGGCGTCGGCTGCTTGTCCGGAGCCTCCTGGCTGGTCCAGCTGACTGCGGGAGCTGTTGGCGGTCCGCCCGCGTACCACCCCGATGAACTCGGCGGTCAGGTCCGACGCGTCCTCGTCCCGCCAGACCAGGGCGACGCGGGTGCCCTCGGCGTCGGCCAGGGGACGGGCGACCAGGTCCTTGCGGCTGGCCTTGCGGAAGAGCGACTGCGGCAGGACCACGACGCCGACGTTCGCCTCGACCAGGTCGAGCGCGCCGTCGACGTCCGCCGGGACGGGGCCGGCGTCGACCACGTGCACGGCGGCCAGGTCGGCGGCGGTGACTTCGGTCGCCTTCGCCAGGGCGGAGTCCTTCGGGGTGGCGACCACCGCGGTCTCGGTCCACAGCGGGATCGCGTTGTGGACCTCGGACACGGGGAGCCGGGCGAACACCATGTCGACGTCGCCGGCCAGGGTCTCGTCGACGTCGGCCTGGCCGATCGGGCGGAGCAGCAGCTCGACGGAGGGGAACCGGTCGCGCCAGACCCGGGCCCACTTGGCCGGGGAGACGCCGGGCACGAAAGCGATGGTGAGTGCCGCGGTCATGCAACCGAGCATAGGGGCCGTACCCTTGTCACCATGGCGCAGGAACAGACGATGAAGCCCGAGACGGCTGCGAAGAAGCTCGGCATCCTGCTGTCGGCCGCTCCGGAGTCCTTCCGCGACGCGCCCGTCACGCGGACCGCCTTCGACGAACTGCGGACCTCGCCGCCCGAGTGGCTCGAGGACCTGCGTCGCGACGGCCCGCACCCGCGTCCCGTCGTCGCCCAGAAGCTCGGTGTCTCGATCTCCGGGCTCAGCCGCTCCGGGATCGACGACGCGCTGACCACGGCGCAGATCAAGGACCTGCTCGTCGAGAAGCCCGAGTGGCTCGTGCAGGAGCGTGCCACGCAGGCCGCAGTGCACGCCGAGAACGCCCGCGTGAAGCAGGAGCGCGCCGCGAAGGCCGCAGCTCGCGCCGAGGGCTGACCGCTCCCGAGACTGCATCGACGTGCACCAGACGGTCTCCGACGCACTGCTCGTGGTGCCGCAGTTCGCCTCGGTGTGCTGCATCGTCGGTGACCGGTACCGACCGCGTCCCGGGGTGATCGTCCCCGCGGCGGTGATGCTCGTGGCGATGCTGCTGCCCGTCGTCGACGCCGGCGCGGTGTGGACGCTGCTCGCGGCGACTGCGTTGCTGCTCCTCGCACCGCTGCCCGTGATGCGACGGCGCCGAGCCGACGGGCGTCGGGCCGAGCCGATGGACGTGCACCGGGCACTGTCGTCGGTCGTGATGGCCGGCATGCTGCTGATGGGGCACGCGACGGGCCTCGCCGACGCGCACGCCGCGCACGGGCTGGCCCTGATGGCGGTGCTCGGGGGCGGGGTCATCGGGTACTGCGCGTTCAGCGGGTGGCTGCTGCGGTACGAGTGGGCGCGGGACGACCGCCGGGCGGTGCGGAGCGGCGAGGTCTTCGCGATGACGGTCGCCGTCCTCGGCATGACCCTGGCGATGTAGCGACGGACACCCACGGGCGACCGCGACCGCGGCGGCAGCCCCGCGCTACGGTGGTCGACGTGTCCGACCGTGCTGCTCGACCCGATCCCGCGCCGCGCCTCGACGAGGTCGACGAGCGCATCCTGTGGACCCTGGCGGCGGATGCCCGGATCCCGAACAACCGGCTGGCGGCCGCGGTGGGCATCGCGCCGTCGACGTGCCTGGCACGGGTGCGGGCGCTCGAGGACGCGGGCGTCGTCCGGGGCTACCGCGCGGACGTCGACGTCGCGCGGCTCGGGTTCTCGATCGAGGCCATGGTGTCCGTCCGGGTGCACGCCGCCGCCCGGCACGAGCTCCGCGACTTCGCCAAGCGCCTGCTCCGGGTGCCCGTCGTGCTCGACGTGTCGTTCCTGGCCGGCGACAAGGACTTCCTCGTGCACATCGCCTGCACGTCCACCGCGCAGCTGCGGGACTTCGTCGCCGACGAGCTGAGCGGGGACCCGTCCGTCGCGACGACCCAGACGAACATCGTGTTCGAACGGCTCACCGCGGACCGCGAGCGTCAGGCCCGGTCGTACGACGAACTGCGGCGCTGGCGCGCCTGACCCGGCTGCGCCGGTGCCTGACCTGCTGCCGGGTCAGCGCGTGCGGGTCATCGGGACGTGGGTGATCGCGTCCTCCTGGTAGTCCTCGCCGGAGCGCACGAAGCCGAAGCGGCCGTACCACTGCTCGAGGTGGGCCTGGGCGCCGATCACGACGACGGGAGAGCGGGTCTCGGCCAGCGCTGCCTCGATGAGCTGTGCGGCCAGACCGGTGCCGCGGGCGCGGGCGGCGGTGACGACACGGCCGATCCGCTCGGTGCCGTCGGGCTCACGCAGGAGCCGCAGCGTGGCGTCGACCGAGCCCTCGCCCGCCCAGAACTGCACGGTGCCGGGCTCGAGGTCACGGCCGTCGATGTCCCCGTACGCACACCCCTGTTCGACGACGAACACGTCCTGTCGCAGCCGCAGGATCTCGTGCAGCGTGACGACGTCGAGGTTGCGGGTGGGGGCGCTGAAGACCGAGGCCATGCGGGGTTTTCCTGACGATTGCTTGAGAAGGGGGTTCCACGATCGCGCCGAGGGGCGTACCGTTCCGGACAACCACTCTACGTGCGCAGCCAGATCAGGAGGTGAGCGCATGGACAAGCCGTTGCGCGCACCCTGGCGCGCTGCGATCCGGTACGCCCTCATGGGCACCGGGGTGAGCGCCGCCGCCGTGCTGCTCTCGCTGACCGTCGGCGCGCACACCGCGTCGGCCGCCGAGCGAGCACCCGCGCAGGGCCTGGTCGGCAGTGTCGTGCAGGGCCTCGGGTCGACCGTGCAGGGTGTCTCCGGCGGCGTCGGCGAGGTCGTCAGCGGCGTCGTCGACCCCGTGCGGACGGCTGTCCCCGCGGCTCCGGCACCCGCTGTTCCGGCACCCGCGCCTGCCGCTCCGGCTCCCGCGCCGGCAGCTCCAGCAGCCCCGGCTCCAGCCCCTGCACCTCCGGCAGCGCCGCAGACGCACGCCAAGCCGGCCCCCGCAGCACCCGCATCGGCAGCGCCAGCCCCGGCAGCGCCGGCGTCGTCGAGCCCGATGGCTCCGGCACCCGCAGCCCCCGTCCAGACCGTCACCCAGCCCACGGAACCGCGCGAGGCCTCGGCGGCGACCACCCCCGCGACGCCGGCCGGACCGACGGTCGCCACCACGGCCTCCCGTCCGCTGGGTGACGCGCTCGTCACCGTCCTCCGGCCCGTCACCGGGACCGTCGACGGCCTGACCGGCGCCCATCCGGTCACCACCGTCGTGCACGCGCTCGACCACGTCGTCGGCGCCGTCCCGGTGGTCGGCACGGTGCTCGGTGACGACACCCTCGGCACGGTCACGCGGCCGGTCACCGGCCTGGTCGACGACACCCTCGGTGGTGTCGGGACGATCGTCGCCGACGTCCCCGACGTCGTGTCCCAGGTCGTGCCGCCCACTCTCACCCTGCCTGGAGGCCCCGCCCCCGTCCTGCCTGCCCCCGCGCCCCCGGTGGTCGGCGGCTCCGCAGCCCCGGTCGTGTCCGCGACGCCGGTCACGGCTCCGGCCGCAGCGCCGACCGCTGCCCCGGCCACGACGGAGGACCTCGCCACGACCGCGGGGGTGACTGCCTCGGCGCCGCAGCCGGGTGCAGCCCTCAGCGCGACCGTCGCAGCAGCCGACCGCTCGGGATTCCCCGCGTCCGCCACCCTCGGCGGCGTCGCACTCGTCGTCCCCGACGGCGGCATGCCCGGTGACCAGCCCCTCGGCGGCACCGGCTCCACGACCTCCGGCGGCACCCTGAGCTCCGGCAGTGCCGGCGCCGGTGTCGTCGGCACCGTCGGCGGACTCGCCGACCAGGACCCCCTCGCCGCCGGGATGCGCGGCACCCTCGCCGACGACGTGGTCCCCGCGTCGCTCTCCGGCGAGCACGACGTCGCTCCTGACTGAGATCGGTGCACCTGCCCAGCACGGCAGGAAGCGCACCACCGACCGTGACCGCGGTCGGGACATCTCAGATCAGGAGTGATGACCATGAACAAGTACGTCTCCAGAGGGCTCTGGTTCGCCCTCTTCGTCGGCGGGTTGACGTTCGGAGGATGCGCCGCGGCGAACGCTGCGACCACCACCGGCGCTGACGGTGCCGTGTCCGGGACCCAGGTGGCGCCGTCCGTCGACGCCCCCGTGTCCGTCCTCGGCAACGCCCTCGGGGTGCTCGGCGACGCGGTGTCGACGACCACGACCCCGGCTGCTGCGCCCGCTCCGGCGGCACCTGCCCCGGCAGCTCCGGCCCCCGCGCCCGCTGCTCCGGCTCCTGCTCCCTCGACCTCCGGGTCGGACGGGGTGGCCTCCGGCACGCAGGTCGTGCCCCAGGTGACCGCGCCCGTGACCGTCGGCGGCACCGCTGTCGCCGTCGGTGGTGACGCCACGTCGACCTCGACGGCCCCGGCTGCCACCACCCCGGCAGCTCCAGCTCCGGCCGCGCCTGCTGCCCCGGCTCCGGCCGCAGTCCCGACCACCTCGGGCTCGGACGGCATCGCCTCCGGCACCCAGGTCGCGGGTGCAGTCGACCTGCCCGTCGCCGTGACGGGGAACGCGGTCTCCGTGCTCGGTGACGCGACGTCGGCCGCAACCACGCCGACTGCGGCCACTCCCGCTGCTCCGGCTGCTCCGGCTGCTCCGGCATCGGATGCGCCGGCTGCCAGCACGGACGGCTCGGACGGCATCGCTTCGGGGACGCAGGTCGTCCCCGTGGTGTCCGTCCCGGTCACGGTGACCGGCAACGGCATCGGACTGCTCGGCGACGGCGCTGCGACCGGCACCGCCGCACCGAGCACCGGGACCGTCAGCCAGCCCACCGGTGGCACCACCACCGACGGCACTGACGGCATCGCCTCGGGTTCGCAGGTCGCGCCCGTGATCTCGGTCCCGGTGACCATCGGCGGGAACGGCATCGGCCTCGTCGGTGACGGCACCGCGACCGGTCCCGTTGCGGGCTCCGGCACCGCGACGCCGAGCACCGGCACGCCGAGCGCCGGCGCCACCACCGGTCCGTCGACCGACGGATCGGACGGCGCACTCTCGGGCACCCAGGTCGTCCCGGTGGTCTCGGTTCCCGTGACCATCGGCGGGAACGGCATCGGCCTCGTCGGTGACGGCACCGCCACCGGTCCCGTTGCGGGCTCCGGCACCGTGACGCCGAGCACCGGCACGCCGAGCACCGGCGCCACCACCGGTCCGTCGACCGACGGATCGGACGGCGCACTCTCGGGCACCCAGGTCGTCCCGGTGGTCTCGCTCCCGGTGACGATCGGCGGGAACGGCATCGGCCTCGTCGGTGACGGCACCGCCACCACGACCGGCTCGGGATCGACGGGCTCGGGCCCCGCGACCGGCACCGGAACCGGCAGCACGACCACCGGTGATGGCGGCCTGCTCTCGGGCACGCAGATCGCACCGGTGATCGGCATCCCGATCACCATCGGCGGGAACGGCATCGGCATCGTCGGGGACGGCACCAGCACCACGACGACCCCCGGCACCGGCACGGACCCGGGCACGGGCACGGACCCGGGCGACGGCACGGACCCGGGCACCGGTACGGACCCGGGCGACGGCACCGACCCCGGTGACGGCACGGACCCGGGCACCGGCACGACGCCGACCGACGGTGGCGGCACGACCGTCTCCGAGGGCGTCGGCACCACCGGCGCCGTGACCACCGCCTCGGCGATCACCCCGACGGTCACCGCCGCCGCGGTGACCACCGTCCCGGCCGCCGCCAGCACGGTGGCGACGTCGGGGACCACCCCGTCGACCCTGGCCTACACGGGGGCGTCCTCGCCGCTCGTGCCCGTCGGGTTCGCGCTGCTGCTGCTCCTCGCAGGCGCCGGGACGCTCGTCCTCCGTCGCCGGCACTGACCGATCGACTCCGAGGGGCACCGGTTGCGCCGGTGCCCCTCGGAGTCATGCCCGGTCGAGGATGCAACCGCCTGGAGGCCCGGAGCCGATCCGGCGGACCGGCACCGGGCCTCCAGGCGGGTCGCCCTGACGGCACCGGCCGTTCCCTGTGAGTCAGCCGGTCGCTGTCTGGGTGTGGTTCATGTCGATGCTGTGAACAGCGGAAGCGCGTCGGCAGCCCCTCGGCAGCCGCTCGGCAGGACGATGAACACGTGTTCAACGAACTGCTCCGCATGCCGATCGTCACTCCTGACGTGCTCGTCCCCGTCGACGTCCTGGCCGCGGTGCTGGCGCTGCTCACGCTCTTCGGTCGTCGGCGGGGGCTGCTCGTGCGGCTCGTCGCGCTCGTCGTCGGCGCAGGGCTCGGCCTGCTGGCGGTGTGGTGGTTCGGCGACGTCCGCGACGAGTTCGGCGTCGCGTTCACGCCCGTCACGCGGATGTGGATCGCGCTGGCTGCCGGCGCGATCGTCATGGGGCTCGTGGTCCTGGTGCAGCGCGGTCTCGGCGGGCGGGCCTGGGGACGCCGCGGCGTGGCGGTGGCGGCGATGCTGGCCGTGACCCTCGCCGCGGGACTCGGCGTCAACGTCGACTTCGGCGCCTACCGCACCATCGACCAGGCGATCACCACGAACCCCTACCCGAACGGATCACTCGGCCACGAGCACGCGGCGGCCGCCGGAGCGACGGTGGTCGACGCAGCGACCTGGACGGCACCGGCGGGCATGCCGCGCACCGGCAAGGCGATGTCCTTCCGCATCCCGGGGAAGGTGTCGCACTTCCGAGCCCGCAAGGCCGTCGTGTGGCTGCCGCCGGCCGCCCTCACCGCCGACCCGCCGACGCTCCCGGTGCTGGTGACGTTCTCCGGACAACCCGGCCAGCCGTCCGACATGTTCCAGGCGGGCGGCATGGGGCGCTACCTTGACGCCTATGCAGCTGCGCACCGGGGCCTGGCACCCATCGTCGTCGCACCCGACCAGCTCGGTGCGCCCAACCGCAACCCGATGTGCCTGGACTCTCGGCAGCTCGGACGCAGCGCGACCTACGTCATGACCGACACCGTGAACTGGATCAAGGACCACCTGAACGTCGGGACCGGCCCCTCGGCCTGGGGCGTCGACGGCTTCTCCGAGGGCGCGACCTGCGCGATGCAGTTCTCCGCGGAACACCCCGACGTGTTCGGGTCCACCCTCGCCGTCTCGAGTGAGCTCGCCCCCTTCACCGGGTCGGCCCAGCACTCGGCGCAGGTGGCCTTCCACGGCTCGATGGCGAAGTACGCGGCAGCCGCACCGATCGCCGTCATGCACCGCAACGCCCCCTACCGCGACCACCTCACGGTCTTCGGGTTCGGCCAGGACGACGCGCCCTACCGCGCCACGACCGCGAAGCTCCGCGCCGCGGCGGAGCAGGCCGGCATGCAGACCCAGGTGATCGTCTCCCCGGGCTCGGCCCACGACTGGAACACCGTGCGGTACGTGCTCGCACACGGTCTCCCGCCGGTGATCGCGCACCTCGGCCTGCCAGCGCAGGACGGCGCGCTGTGAGCCCGCGCGAAGTGGTCATGCCCGTCGTGCGTCGGGCACGGCAGTCTCCGGTGACCGTGGCCGTGTTCCTGCTCGTGGTCCTGACGTCGGCCGTCGGCGTCGCGATGCGCGTGGCCCACCACACGATGGGACAGCAGGCGTTCGGGCCGTTCCGGGTCTTCGCCGCCTCGACGGGCGTCGTCGCGTTCCTGCTCACGCTGGCCGGGGTGATCGTGCTCGTCGGCGCCTCGGAACGGCTCATGGGCTCGTGGCGCACCGCCACCGCCTTCGTCGTCACGACCGTGGTCGGCACCGGGCTCGGAGCACTGAGCGCGTTCATCGACCTGGACGGCCGCGACGCCGGAGCGTTGATCCTCGGCCGGGCGACCGCGTTCGACCCGTGGACCGCCGTCGTCGGGACCATCTCCACCGCGAGCGCGTTCGCCGGCCCGCTCTGGCGTCGCCGCATCCGCGTGAACACGCTCGCCGTCGTCGCCGCGCTGTTCCTCTACGCCGGGCACGCGTCCGACCTGTACGCGGTGCTCGCAGCCGCCGCGGGCTGGATCCTCGGCGAGGTCCTCCGCAAGACCCCGAAGCGCACCGGCTGGACGCGCAGCTCCCACCGCGAGACCCGGGTGCTGCTCGGGACCGTGGTGCTCGTGTCCGCCGTCGGCCCGGTCATCGCACTCGTCTCGCGCGCCCGCGTCGGCCTCCTCGCCCCGATCGCCGCCGTCGTGGGCACCGGGCCCGTCACGCCCGTGTCCGGGTGCCGTGCCGACGGGGTGGCGGGGGAGTGCCTGCGACACCTGCTCGCCTACCGAGTGAGCGACCCGTGGACGCTGCTGCTCGTCGTCCCGCCGCTGCTGGCGCTGGTCGTCGGCGCGCTCGGGCTGTTCCGCGGCAGCCGCTTCGCGGTGTGGCTCGTCGTCGTCATCGACACCGTGACGGCCATCGCCGCCGCCGTGACCTACACGGCCGTCCCCGGACGCGTCGCACGGCTGCACGGCACCGAGGACCAGTTCATCGTCACGCTGTCGATCGTCGCCTCGGTGCTGGTGCCGCTCGCCACGGCGGTGGTCCTCGTCGTGCTCCGCCGCTCGTTCACCGTGCTGCCCACACGCCGTCGACTCGCGACCTTCGGCGCGGTCGTCCTCGGCACGGCGGTCGTCCTGGTCGGGATCCTGCTCGTCGTCGCGGACGCCTCGCCCGCCCGGGTCGACGACCCCCTGCGCATCGCCGTCGCCGCCCTGGGGCCGATCTCGCCGACGACGTTCTGGGAGCACCTGCCCTCGATGGACCCGGGTCTGCGCTTCGCCCTCGGGATCGCCGGCCCCGTGCTCTGGCTCGTCGTGGCGATCGCCGCGGTCCGCCCGACCGGTGCCGCGCCGCAGGACCACGACCCGGACGGCACGCGCGACGCCCGCGACCGTGCCCGCGCGCTCCTCAAGGCCGGCGGTGGTGACACGTTCGGGTGGATGACGACCTGGCACGGCAACGCCTACTGGTTCGCGCCGGACGGCCGTGCCGGGATCGCCTACCGACGGAACGGCGGCGTCGCCGTCACCCTGGGCGGACCGTTCGGGTACGAGGACGCCAGGACCCCGGCGCTCGCCGCGTTCGCTCGCCACTGCGACGACAACGGCTGGACCCCGGTGTTCTACGGCGTCGACGACTCGGTCGCCGCACCGCTCCGCGCGGTGGGCTGGAGCACGCTGCCCGTCGCCGAGGACGCCGACTTCGACCCCCGCCCGTGGACGACCAGCGGCAAGAAGAAGCAGGACGTCCGGACCTCGGTCAACAAGGCGAAGCGCGAGGGCATCACCGCCACGTGGTCGAGCTGGCACGACCTGCCCGTGGCGACGACCCGGCAGATCGAGGCGATCTCCGAGGAGTGGGTGTCCGAGCGTGAGCTGCCTGAGATGGGCTTCACACTGGGTGGGGTCGACGAGATGCGCGATCCCGACGTCCGGACGCTCGTCGCGCAGGACGCCGAGGGCACCGTGCTCGCGGTGACGAGCTGGCTCCCGTCGTACCGCGAGGGCCGCGTCGTCGGCTGGACGCTGGACGTGATGCGCCGCACCGGCGCCGCGCCGAACGGCGTGATGGAGTTCCTGGTCGCCAGCGCGGCCGACCAGATGCGCGAGGACGGCGTCGAGCGACTCAGCCTGTCGGCGGCGCCCCTCGCCCAGGCCCCGGGCTCGGCTCCGTCCGGCGACGGCGTGCAGAGCCTGCTCGACCTGGTCGGCGGCGTGCTCGAGCCCGTCTACGGCTTCCGGTCGCTGCTGAAGTTCAAGCTGAAGTTCGGGCCCGACCTGCACCCGCTCGTGCTGGCGTACCCGGACGCCGTCGCCCTGCCCTCGATCGGCGTGGCCGTCGTCCGGGCGTACCTGCCCGACCTGTCCCTGCGCCAGACGCTCGCCCTGGCACGCGGGCGCGGCTGACCGGCACAGCCGCGGCGGACCAGCGCGGCCGGCTGACCGGCGTGGCCGCTCCGTCCGTGACGGCGCATGACCCGCCCGGACGCGGGCGTCGGGGCGCTGGGGTATCGTTCGGGGTACGCAAGCGCTCCGGGGTCGGTGCAAGTCCGAACCGGTGGTGACAGTCCACGAACTGATGACGGGTGCAGACCCGGCAGAGGTTGACCCGGTGGAATCCCGGGACCGACGGTGAGAGTCCGGACGGGAGGAAGCGCTGGCGGAAGGCAAGTCCGTCCCCTCGTGGACGGCACGGACCACCCCTCGGGGGTGCTCCTCGCCTTCCGCTGCAGCCGACGACCGTCGTGCACGCCCGGAGTCCCGTTGAGAGGACACCAGTGTTCACCGGCATCATCGAGGAACTCGGCACCGTCACCGCGGTCGACCACCGTGGCGACTCCGTCGCGCTCACCATCCGCGGCCCGTTGGTCGTCCAGGACGCGCGTCACGGCGACTCCATCGCGACGAGCGGCGTCTGCCTGACCGTCGTCGAGCAGACCCCGGAGTCCTTCACCGCCTTCGTGATGAAGCAGACGCTCGACATGAGCGCACACGGGTCGCTGCAGGTCGGGGACCCGGTCAACCTCGAGCGCGCGGCGTCGGTCGGGGACCGGCTGGGTGGTCACATCGTGCAGGGGCACGTCGACGGCACCGCCACGGTGCTCGAGACGGCCGACGGCGACGGCTGGCGCCGGGTGCGCTTCGCGCTGTCGCCCGCGCTCAGCCCGCTGGTGGTCGACAAGGGCTCGGTCGCGCTGGACGGGGTGTCGTTGACGGTGAGCGCCGTCTCGTCCGAGGACACCGACCCCGCGCACGCCTGGTTCGAGGTCAGCCTGATCCCCGAGACCCTGGCTGCCACCACGCTCGGCGACCGCGTCGCGGGCGACCGGGTGAACGTGGAGACGGACGTCCTGGCCCGGCACGTCCGCCGGATGCTCCGGCTCGACGCCGCGGCGTCGCAGACGCTCGAGACAAGCGCGTCGCAGGCCGTCGGCCAGGAGGCCCGGTGATGGGCACCGAGACCCGGCACCCCGCCGACGTGACCGGTCCAGGGCCGGTGACCACGGCCTCCAGTCCGACCGTCCCGTCCGCGGTCCCCGTCCCGTCCACCGTCTCCGACCCGTCCGCGGTCTCCGGCCTGTCCACGATCGAGGCGGCCGTGGCCGCCATCGCCGCCGGGCGGCCGGTCATCGTGGCCGACGACGAGCAGCGCGAGAACGAGGGTGACGTCATCCTCTCCGCCGAGCTCGCCAGCCCCGAGTGGATCGCCTGGACCGTCGCCCACTCGTCCGGGTTCATCTGCGCACCGGTCAGCGCCGAGATCGCCGACGCCCTCGACCTGCCGCCGATGGTGGCGCTCAACGAGGACGTCCGCGGCACCGCGTACACCGTCACCGTCGACGCAGCGGTCGGCGTGACGACCGGCATCAGCGCACACGACCGCGCCCGGACCCTCCGGGTCCTCGCCGATCCCGCATCGGTCCGCGACGACCTGCACCGGCCCGGCCACGTCGTGCCGCTGCGGGCGCGACCCGGCGGGGTCCGCGAGCGTGCCGGGCACACCGAAGCCGCGATCGAACTGGTCACCGCGGCGGGCCTGCGCCCGGCCGCGGCGATCTGCGAGATCGTCGACGAGGACGGCAGCATGATGCGGCTGCCGCGCCTGGTCGAACTCGGGGCACGCGCCGACGTGCCCGTCATCACCATCGCCGCACTCGTCGAGTGGCTCGACGCGGCAGACCGGGCGGCGGCCGACGCCGCGCCCACCGAAGGGACAGCACGATGAGCGGAGCAGGCGCAGCCGAGCGCGACCAGGTCGACGGCAGCGGGGTCCGGGTGGCGATCGTCGCCGGGCAGTGGCACGAGACGATCGCGGCGGGACTGCTCGCGGGTGCCCAGCGCGAGGTGGAGCGGCTCGGCGCCTCGGCGATGGTCCTGCCCGTCCCCGGCAGCTTCGAGCTCCCGGTCGTCGCGAAGGCCGCACTCAGCGCCGGGTTCGACGCCGTCGTGGCGCTCGGCGTGATCATCCGCGGTGGGACCCCGCACTTCGAGTACGTCTCGTCCGCGGCGACCGACGGCCTGACGCAGGTCGCGATCGAGTCGGGCAAGCCGGTCGGCTTCGGCGTGCTGACGCTGGACGACGAGCAGCAGGGGATCGACCGCGCCGGGCTCCCCGGCTCGAAGGAGGACAAGGGCGCCGAGGCCGCGCACGCCGCGGTGGCGACGGCGGTCCTGCTCAAGACGCTGACGGTGCCGGTGGTCTGAGTCCCGGTCACGGGCCCGTGCGGCCGCATCGCGCCCCGTGGCGGACATCGCACCCCGTCGCTTCGGGGTGCGATGTCCGTACCGGGGTGCGACGCACTGCGGGCAGCACGTAGAACGGCCCCGTACCGATCGGTACGGGGCCGTTCTGCGTGCGGGCCGTCCTTGTGCGCGGGCCGCAGTGGGGCGTCGCGTGGTTCCTAGCGCTTGCCGAACACGTGGATCGGCAGGAAGAACGAGATGCACATGAGCAGCACGCCGCCCATGAAGACGAAGGCCTGACCCGCGGCGACCTGGAAGGCCAGACCGAACAGGTACATCGAGACCACGAGCAGCAGGATCGAGAAGACAGCAGCGATGACGCGGCCCACGGTGGTACCTCCGGAAGTCAGGCGGGTGGATCGCTGCCAGTCTATCCCCAGGTGGTGACGGCGACGTTCACGCGGACGGCCGGGCGGACACCAGGCGGTCGACGACGACGAGCAGCGGCTCCATGTCGACGGTGGCGCGGTCGGGGCGGACCTCGCTCGCCGCGCCGAGGGACGCCGCGTGGTACAGCCCGTCGCCCATGAGCTTGATCGCCTGCGCGGTGGGGACGTCCCCGAGCGCGTCGACCAGGGTCGCCAGCCACGCGTTCTCGGTCTCGTCCAGGGTCCGGCCGGCCTCGGCGTACCCGGCCTGCTGCAGTCGGCTGGCCGCCAGGAGGGCCAGATCGAGCTCGCTGCCGACGAACTGGCAGTTGCGGACGAAGTAGCGTGCCGGGCCGTCCTCGGCGTCGCGCATCCGTTCGACGTCGGCGGCGGACAGGTCGGCGAGGCGGTCGCACAGCCCCTCGACCAGCGCCGCCTTCGACCCGAAGTGGTAGAGCAGCCCGCCCTTCGAGACACCGGCGCGCGCGGCGACGGCGTCGAGGGTGGCAGGACGCTCGCCCTCCTCGCACACGATGGCGACGAAGCTGTCGAGGACGCGGTCGCGGGCACTGGCCATGGGGAGGAGTCTAGGGAGTACAGGACGCAACGGCGTGCCATCCGCGCCGTTGCGTCCTGCGGCCTCATCCCTTCAGGGCACCGGCGGCGATGTTCGCGATGAAGTGCCGCGAGCCGATGATGAACACCCCGATCAGCGGGAAGACGCTGATCACCGCGCCGGCCATCACCGCTCCGAGGTCGGTCGCGTTCACCGAGCTCAGGCCGGCGAGGGCGACCTGCAGGGTCTGCCCCTTCGGGTCGATCAACACGATGAGCGGCCAGACGTAGTCGTTCCACGCGGTGATGAACGTGAAGATGCCGAGGAACGCGAGACCACCGCGCAGCATCGGCACGGCGATCGACCACCAGGTGCGGAAGAACCCTGCGCCGTCGACCCGGGCCGAGTCGATGATCTCGTTCGGGATCGACCCGGTCGCGAACTGCCGGAGCAGGAAGATGCCGAACGCGTTGGCGGCCCCGGGGATGATCAGCGCCTGCAGTCCGCCGATCCACCCGAGCTGGGACATGAGCACGAAGCTCGGCACCAGCGACAGGCTGCCCGGCACCAGGAAGGTGGCGAGCATGACCGTGAACAGCGACCGCTTGAACGGGAACTCGTACTTCGCGAAGGCGAACGCGGCGAGCGAGTCGAACAGCATCACCAGGACGGCGGTGCCACCCGCCACGATGACGGTGTTCCCGAGTGCCCGCAGCATGTCGACGTTCGCGAACACCGACGCGACGTTCTGCAGCGCGTTGGTGCCGAACCACAGCGACGGCGGGTAGCCGAAGATCTGCGCGTTCGTGGACGTCGACATGACGAGCAACCACCAGAACGGGAAGATCGACAGCACGACGCCGATGACCAGGCAGACGTGCGTGACGAGGGTGCCGACCCAGCCGCGGCGGAACCCGCGGTGCCGGTCGTCGCCGGCGGCGCCGGGTCGTCCGAGGGCGGCGGCGGTGTTCGTCGTCGTCGTGGTGGGCTGTGTCGCGGTCATGCGTCGACCCCCGTCCTGGTGATCGAGGCGGCGCGGACCTGGCGCGGTGCGCGGAGTCGCCTCGGTGTCTTGAGGCCGTCGCGTTCGCTGAGCAACCGCCAGTTGATGATCGCGAAGACCACGGAGAAGATGAACAGCACCCAGGCGATCGCCGACCCGTACCCGAAGTCGAACTGGTTGAACGCCTGGTCGTACTGGTAGAGCACGATCGTCATGCCGGCCTCGTCGGGACCACCGACCGAGCCGCCGTTGAACAGGATCTGCGGCTCCGTGAACAACCCCAGCCCACCGATCGTCGAGGTGATGACCGTGAACAGGATGACCGGGCGCAGGAGCGGGACCGTGATCCGCGAGAAGATCTGCCAGGTGTTGGCGCCGTCGACCTTGGCGGCGTCGTAGAGCTCGGTCGGGATCGACTGCAGCCCAGCCAGGTAGATGATCGCGTTGTAGCCGGTCCACCGCCAGATGACCATCACGGCGATGGTCACCTTGATGCCCCAGTACGACGACAGCCAGCCGACCGGGTCAGCGCCGATCGCCCGCATCGCCGCGTTCACCAGGCCGAAGCCGTCGGAGAAGACCGAGCCGAAGACGATCGCCATCGCGACCATGCTCGTCACGTTCGGGATGAAGAACGCGACGCGGTAGAAGCCCTTGGCGCGGATGTTGCCGTGCAGCAGGAACGCCAGCACGAGCGCCAGGAACAGCATCGGGATCGTCGACATGATCCAGATCAGGAAGGTGTTGGCGACGGCGTTCCAGAACCGCGGGTCGCCGAGCAGGTACTGGTACTGCGCGAACCCGACCCAGGCCGGAGCGCCGATGCCGTCCCAGTCGGTGAACGACAGCACGATCGAGAACACGATCGGGAAGAGGCCGAACACCAGGAACAGGACGTAGAAGGGCGCGATGGCGACGTACTGCGGCCAGAAGCGGCGCAGTCCGAAGCGCTTGCCCGTCGCCGCGGTCGTGATCGAGGACGTGGGCGTCCCGACGACCGCCGGGATGCTCGTGGTCGGTGGTGCCTGCTTCGTGCTCATGCGCCGACCCCACGCTTCTCGAGGACCCGGTTGGTCTGGTCGACGGCGTCCTGCCACGCGCGGTCCGGGTCCTTGCCGGCCGCCTCGACGTTGGTGATCTCGGTCGCGAAGGCGCCCACGAAGCGCTCCGAGTTCGAGATGTAGGTCACCGGCACGTCGCCGGCGGTGTCGCTGAAGAACGCCAGCGGGTCCTGGTCCCCGAAGAAGTCGCCGGGTTGCCGCATCAGCCCGTTGCTGAACGAGCCCGGGGTCGACGGGAAGAGCTGGATGTCGTTGTACGTGTGGGACTGCACCTCGGGCGAGGTGATCCACTGCGCGAAGGCGACCGCGGCGGCCGGGTCCTTCGACGTCTTCGGCACAGCGAGGAACGACCCGCCGCTGTTGCCGGGCCGCTCCGGCTGGCGCGCGATCCGCCACTGTCCGGCCGAGTCCGGCGCGGTGTCGTGGATGACCTGCGTCCACCACGCGCCCTCGATCTGCCCGGCGACCCGACCCGACACCCATCCGGCGTTCTGGTCGGTGCCGGACTGCAGGTTCCCGGTGACGCCGGAGCGTGCACACGCGACGGCGTTGTCCCAGGCCTTGCGGATGCTGCTGTCGTCCCGCTCGAACACGGGCTGGTCGTCGCGGTCGAAGTAGCGCGTGGGGCTGGCGTACACGTACTGGTTGAAGAGCTGGTTCGCGGTGATCACGGTCGCGACGTCGGTCTTCTCGCGCAGGGTCGAGCCGAACCGGCGGAAGTCGTCCCAGGTGCGCATCGCCGCGGACACCTCGTCGGGGTCGGTGGGCAGCCCCGCCTTCGCCAGGACGTCCTGTCGGTAGAAGAACGCCGTCGGGCCGGTGTCGACGGGCCAGAAGCACTGCCGTCCGCTCGGCGTGCGACCGAGCGAGAGCTTCCAGTCGTAGTACTCGGACCGCTTCGCGCCACCGCCGTGGTCGTCGAAGTCGGTGAACAGCTGCTCGTCGGGGAAGTACAGCCAGCAGTTCGAGTTGACCATGAGCACGTCGGGGATGAACGCGTTGCCCGCGAGTGCCGTGCGGAACTTCGTGTCGTAGGACGCGCCGCCGATCAGGTCGGGACGGAGCCGCTTGGGCTGGTGCCCGTCGATGCCCTTCGCGGCCTGCTGCAGGAACTTCGGGTCGAGGGACCGGTTCCAGTACCAGAGCACCAGTTCGTCGGGGTCCTTCGAGATGGCGGTGCCGGTGGAACACCCTGCCAACAGGGTGGTGGTGGCGAGTGCCCCGAGGGCACCGGCACCGGCGAGGAACCCCCGCCGGCTCAGACTGATCGGTGATGCTGCTGTCACTGGAGACCTGCTCTCGTCGTTGAGATCGGGTTGTCGTGCGCGTTCGACCGTGAACGCTCACGGAACTGACCAGAGCATTGCCTGGGCGACACGCCGTGTCAAGCACTTCAGTACCGCCGTGCCGTTGCAGTGCGGGAACTCGGGCAGTAGCGTCGTTCCGACCCGAAGCACCGTGAAGGTTCACGAGACGAACAGGACCCGCATGTCAGCGCAGACCGCGACCACCTCAGACACGACGACCCGCGGCACCGGGGACACCCCCGGCTGGGCCGTCCTGGGCCCCGGTGGGATCGCCCGTCGGTTCCTGTCCCAGCTCCCCGCCAGCACGGCCGGCGGCACCCTCGTGGCCGCGGGCAGCTCGTCGCCCGAGCGTGCGCAGTCGTTCGCCGCCGACGCCGCCGAGCACGGGTTCGCCGACGTCACCCCGACGACCTACGCCGAGGTCCTCGCCGACCCGCGGGTGGACGCCGTGTACGTGTCGACCGTCCACACCGGCCACGCGCACCTGGTCCTCGCCGCGCTCGACGCCGGCAAGGCCGTGCTCTGCGAGAAGCCGCTGTCGCCGAACCACGGCACCGCCATGGCCCTGGTCGACGCCGCGCGCCAGGCCGGGCTGCCGCTCGTCGAGGCGTACATGTACCGCTTCCACCCGCAGACCGCCGCGCTGCTGGACCTCGTGCGGCGCGGCGCGATCGGCGACGTCACCCACGTGGACGCGTCCTTCGCGTTCCGTGCCGGGTCCCGCGCCGGTCGGCTGTTCGACGTCGACACCGCCGGCGGCGGCATCCTCGACGTCGGTGGCTACCCGGTCACGATGGCCGCCGCGGTCGTGCAGGCCGCGACCGGTGTCGCGGTCGCCGAGCCGACCGAGCTCACGGCCACCGGGTCGCTCGGTCCGACCGGGGTCGACGAGTGGACGAGCGCGCACCTGACCTACCGCGGTGGTGCCACCGGTCCGGCCGTCATCACCGCAAGCGTCCGCACCGGGGTCCGCGTCGAGGACGACAACGCGGTCACCGTGTACGGCACGACCGGGCGGATCCGCCTCACCGACCCCTGGACCCTCGGCGACGACCCCACGATCGAGGTCCGCACCGTGGACGAGGACCCCCGCACGCTGTCCTTCGCCGGAGAACACCCGTACGCCCGAGAAGCAGACGCCACCACGGCGGCGCTCGCCGGGGGTCGCGTCGAGGCACCGGAGATGACGCTCGACGAGTCCCTCGCGACCGCCCGCACGCTCGACCGGTGGCGCGCCGCGATCGACCTGCGCTACCCGTTCGAAGCCGAGACGGCGGACATCCCCACCGTGAGCGGCCGGACGCTGACCGTGCAGGACGACAACACCATGCGCTACGGCGAAGTCCCCGGCGTCGGCAAGCGCATGTCCCGCCTGGTCATGGGCGTCGACAACCAGCCCGACCTGGCGCACGCGAGCGCGATCTTCGACCTGTTCGTCGAGCGGGGCGGCAACGTCTTCGACACCGGGTACATCTACGGCGGCGGCGTGCTCGAGGGACGCCTGGGGAAGTGGATCCAGAACCGCGGCGTCCGCGAGGACGTGGTGGTCATCACCAAGGGCGCCCACACCCCGTACTGCGACCCCGAGTCGCTCACCCGCCAGCTGCTCGAGAGCCTCGAGCGCCAGGGGACCGACTACGCGGACATCTACATGATGCACCGCGACAACGAGGACATCCCGGTGGGGGAGTTCGTCGACGTCCTCGACGAGCACCGCCGCGCCGGCCGCATCCGCGTCTACGGCGGCTCGAACTGGAGCCTCGCGCGCTTCGACGAGGCGAACGCCTACGCCCGGGCCAACGGCAAGCACGAGTTCGAGGTCCTGAGCAACCACTTCGGGCTCGCCGAGGCGTACGACGTCCCGTGGGCCGGCTGCCGCCACGCGACCGACCCGGCATCGAAGGCCTGGCTCGAGGAACGACAGGTCCCGCTCCTGCCGTGGTCGTCCCAGGCGCGCGGGTTCTTCACCGGTCGCGCGAAGCCGGAGGACACCAGCGACGCCGAACTCGTCCGCTGCTACTACAGCGACGAGAACTTCGAGCGGCTCCGTCGGGCGTCCGAGCTCGGCGAGCAGTTCGGTGTCCCCGCGACCGCGATCGCCCTGGCCTACGTCCTCAACCAGCCGTTCCCGACGTTCCCGCTCTTCGGACCGCGTACGATCGCGGAGGCCCGGTCGTCCATGACCGGCCTCTCCGTCGACCTCACTCCCGAACAGGTGGCATGGCTGGACCTCCGCGACTGACACCGGACGCTGCCCCTGCCCCAGGGCAGACCGCCGGTGGCCGCGCGACGATCATCGACGTCGCCGCGGCCGCCGGTGTCTCGCGCCAGACCGTGACCCGGGCGATGAACGGCATGCCGGGCATCAGTGCGGCCACGAAGGAGCGCGTCCTCGCTGCGGCGACGCAGTTGCACTACCGTCCGTCCCGGTTCGGTCGTGGGCTGGTCACGGGTGGCGAGCACCAGCTCGGGTTGGTCGTCAACGACCTGCGGAACCCCTACACGCCCCAGCTCGCCGCCGCGGTGGTCCGTCTGGCAGCCGAGCAGGGCTGGAACGTGATGCTCGCGGACGTCGACCTGGCCAGCGACGCCGATCGCATGGTCGCGGCGCTCGGTGCGCAGACCGACGTGGTCATCGGGTACTTCGGGTCACGTCGAGAGCGCTGGAACGAGGTGCTCGGCACCGTGCCGATGGTCGAGCTCGACCCGGCGTCCGAGCCGCCGACGGGCGCCGTCTGGATCGACCCGTCCGACTCGATCGAGGTCCTCGCCGACCACCTCGTCGCCACCGGCGTCCGGCACCCCGTCGTGCTCGACAACTCCGAGCCTGACGAACCGAGCGCCCGCGGGCTGCTCATGCTCGACGCGCTCCGCCGCCGCGGCTACCTCCCCGAGATCGTGCACGCCGCGCACGGCACCGCCGAGTGCGGGGCCGAGGAGACCGAACGGCTGCTCGGGCGTCGCCGCCGGCTCGACGCGATCCTCGCGTTCAACGACGTGATGGCCCTCGGCGTGCTCTCCGCGTGCCGACGGGCAGGGGTCGACGTGCCCGGTGACGTCCGGGTGGTCGGCGTGGACGGGCTGCCGCTCGGCACGCTGGTCACGCCGACGCTCACGACGCTGGCGGTCGACCTCGACGCCGTGGCCGCCGAGGCGCTGGAACTCGCGCTCGGCATGCTGGCCGGCGAGCTACCGCGGCAGGGCGCTGCGGTGCAGCGCACCGTGCGCCACCGGCTGCTGCTCCGCGAGTCCGCGTAGTCGGCCCACCGCCACTTCGCGGGGACGGGAGGCTCGTGGCGGCGCCGCCACGAGCCTCCCATCCGGCGTTTGGTTGCATTTGCAACCAACCCGTCCAGACGGTACAGTAGGAGAGTCCTGCCGGGCTGCGTGACGACTTCCGCGCCCGTGACGCCCCCTCGAAGTCCGTGGAGCACCACCATGTCCGCACTCCTCACCAGCCCGATCGCGACGCGCGTCACCGCGAGCCGTCCCCGACGGTTCCTGGCGCTCGCGGTCCTGATGCTGCCCGTGCTGCTCATCTCGGTCGACAACACGATCCTCAGCTTCGCGCTGCCGTCGATCGCCCGCGCCCTCAACCCCGACGCCACCACGCAGCTCTGGATCGTCGACGCCTACCCGCTCGTCCTGGCCGGGCTGCTCGTCGTGATGGGCAGCATCGGCGACCGGATCGGCCGTCGCCGGATCCTGGTGGTCGGCGCCACCGGCTTCGCCCTGCTCTCCGTCGCCGCCGCGTTCGCCACCGACGCGTGGATGCTCGTCGCCGCCCGCATCGCGATGGGCGTCTTCGGCGCGATGCTCATGCCGGCGACGCTGTCGATCATCCGCAACGTGTTCCCGGACGCGGGAGAGCGGCGCATGGCGCTCGCCGTCTGGTCGACGATGTTCGCCGCCGGCAACGCGCTCGGTCCGCTGGTCGGTGGGGCGTTGCTCGCGCACTTCCACTGGGGGAGCGTGTTCCTGGTCGCGGTGCCGATCCTGGTGGTCATGCTCGTCGCCGTGCCGTTCTGCGTGCCCGAGTCGCGCGACCGCAACCCGGGGCCGGTCGACGTCGTGAGCATGCTGCTCTCGCTCGGCACCCTCGCGCCGATCGCCTGGGCCATCAAGTCCGTCGTGCACCCGGAGGAGCGCGGCCTCGCGATCGCGATGCTCGCCGTCGGCGTCCTGTGCGGCGTGGCCTTCGTCCGTCGGCAGCTGCGGACGCGGACCCCGATGCTCGACCTGCGGCTGTTCCGCAGCACCGCCTTCACCGGCAGCGTGCTCATGAACATGGCGGCGATGTTCTCGCTGACGGGCTTCCTGTTCTTCATCGCGCAGCACCTGCAGCTCGTCGCCGGGCTCGACCCGTTCGCCTCCGGCATCGTGCTCATCCCCGGGTCGGTGCTCACCATCGTCGCCGGACTCGTCGTCGTGCCGATCGTCGCCCGGGTCGCACCGCGCTGGGTCGTCGCCGTCGCGCTGCTCTTCTCGGCGGCCGCGTACGCCCTCGTCGCCGTGCTCGGGCACCACGCCTCGATCGCCGCGCTGGCGTTCGCGTTCGTGCTGCTCGGCATCGGCATCGGTGCGTCCGAGACCGTCACGAACGACCTCATCATCTCGACGGCCCCGGCGGACAAGGCCGGCGCGGCCTCGGCGGTGTCGGAGACCGCGTACGAGATCGGTGCCGTGCTGGGGACCGCGATCCTCGGGACGATCCTGGCGTCGGCGTACCGCGCGCACGTGTCGGTGCCGAACGGGCTGTTCGGGGCGGAGCACACCGCAGCGCAGGAGACCCTCGGGGGAGCGGTCGCCGCGGCGTCGTCGCTCGGGGGGAGTGCCGGGCAGGCCCTGCTCGAGTCGGCCCGCGCGGCGTTCGACTCCGGCGTGACGATCACGGCCGGCGTCGCCGCGGTGCTGATGCTCGTCGCTGCTGCCGGCGCTGTCGTGATGCTCCGCCGCCGCTGACGCGGGCGCGGGCGCGCACCGTGCGTCCCCCGCGCCACGCCCGGGGCACCGCGAACCTGTGAATCGTTGACCTCGACCTTGGTTGAGGTCCTACGTTGGGACATGGCCGCGAGCACCGTGACCGCCACCCCTCACGAGGAACGAACCACGACACCCATGCCCGAAGCAGCACCGTCGGACGCAGCCGCGTCGACCACCGTCCCCTCGACCGTCGCCGACGCCTACAAGGCGGCGTTCCGCGGCCACCCCGCGGGCGTTGCGGTCATCACCGCCGAGGGACCCGACGGCCCCACCGGCCTGACCGCGTCGAGCGTGGCCAGCGTCGCCGTCGACCCGCCGGTCCTGGTGTTCTCGCTGTCGACCGGCTCCGGTTCCGCCGGCACGATCCTCGGCGCGCCGCTGTTCGTCGTGCACCTGATGGACTCGCACGGTGTCGCCCTCGCCAAGCGCTTCGCCTCCACGGGCAGCCCCGCCGCCGACGACCCGGTGTGGGGCACGCTGCCGTCGGGGGACCGCTACCTGCCCTCCGCCGCCGCGGTCCTGCGCTGCCGCCCGCTGTCGACGACGCCGATCGGCAGCTCGACCGTGGTCGTCGCCGAGGTGCTCGACATCGTCCTCGGTGCCGACCGGGGCGAGCCGCTGGTCTACCACAACCGGGAATTCCACTCCCTCACCGATCGTTCCCGGCTCTCGTGAGCCGCGGAGCACCGTCCGCCCACCACTGATCGAAAGGAACTCACATGGCTGAGTACACCCTGCCGGAGCTGCCGTACGACTACGCCGCGCTCGAGCCGCACATCAGCGGCAAGATCATGCAGCTGCACCACGACAAGCACCACCAGGCCTACGTCACCGGTGCCAACACCGCGCTGCAGCAGCTCGGCGAGGCCCGCGAGTCCGGCAACTTCGGTGCCGTGAACAAGCTCGAGAAGGACCTCGCGTTCCACCTCGGTGGCCACGTGAACCACTCGATCTTCTGGACCAACCTCGGCCCGGACACCAAGGTCCCCGAGGGTGAGCTCGCCGCCGCGATCGACGAGTTCTTCGGCTCGTTCGAGTCGTTCCAGGCGCAGTTCGCCGCGGTCGCCAACGGCATCCAGGGCTCCGGCTGGTCCGTCCTGGCCTGGGACACCGTCGGCCAGAAGCTCGTCACGTTCCAGCTCTTCGACCAGCAGGCGAACGTGCCGCTGGGCGTCGTGCCGATCTTCATGCTCGACATGTGGGAGCACGCCTTCTACCTCGACTACCTCAACGTCAAGGCGGACTACGTCAAGGCCGTGTGGAACATCGTCGACTGGGAGAACGTCGCCGCGCGCTTCGCCACCGCGAAGTCGCAGCAGTTCGTCACGCTCTGAGCGTGACCGCCTGAACGACGGGAGGCCCGGTGCCAGCTGGCACCTGGCCTCCCGTCGTCCGTGTGGTCAGCAGCGGGTGCGTGGACCGGACGTGACGCGGGCGCCGGCGGACAGCGTGCCCGCGATCGCGCGCAGCGCGGCGTCGACGTCCGTCGGCTCACACTCGACCACCCGGCCCCACTGCACGCCCCGTGCGGCCAGGACCGCGGCCCGCGCGGCAGCGGGCGCATCGGACTCCGGGTGGCCGTTCGCCGTGCACCACGCTCGGACCGCATCGACCAGCTCGACGTGCGTGCGGTGCTCGCGGTCACGGCCCCCGAGCGCTTCCACGGCTCCGAGTTCGAAGGTCAGTCGGGCAGCGAGTGCACGGTCGGGGTCGTCGAGGCCACCGAACCGGGCGACGAACCAGCGTGCCAGGTCGTCGTCGTCCGCGGTGGGGTCGAGGCGCGGGGCGGCATCGGCCGGGTCCAGGTGGTCCACCACGGCGTCGATGAGCGCGTCACGTGTCCCGAAGTGGTACACGATCGGGTAGGCGCTGGTGCCGAGCACGCGACCCAGGCTCCGGACGGAGACATCCTCGGTCCGGGTCGTGCGCAGGTGCTGCGCGACCTTCTCGATGATCGCGGGCTTCAGAGTCGGGTCGGGTTTACGGGGCATGTCGTCTCCGGCCGGGCATTCGTGCTGGGGGCGCACCTGATCGGCTCAGGCACAGTCGAAACAACGACCATACAGTATGTTACCGCTGAAGTCCGGCAGGACGGTGTAGGCCGGCGTCCAGGCGCGCCTGAAGGACCGTCCAGCCTGTCGTCCATATACTGGAGTATTCCTCGTATCCACGTAGTGTGGAGCCGATGACCCTGCCTCCCGAGCGTCCTGTGCCCCCGTCCCGTCCCGGAGACGTCGCCGGCGGACGGTCGGTGGGTGGACGCCGGCGCGGGGCCGGCAAGCGCTTCCTGGTGGTCGGTGACGTGCTGGACGGTGTGATCGTCCACACCCGGGCCCAGGCGACCGGGGACCACGACCACGCCGCCGTGATCCGCCACCGCCCGGCCGGCGCTGCCGGTGGCACCGCGACCTGGCTCGGGTGGCTCGGCGCCGATGTCGACCTGGTGGGCCGCGTCGGGGTCGACGACGTGTACCGGCACGAGCGTGCACTGGAGGACGCCGGCGTCCGCCCGCACGTCAGCTACGACTCCCGCGCCTCGACGGGCGCCGTGGTGTCCGTCCGGAGCGACTTCGGCCGGACCTCGATGGTGGACGGTGGTGCGAGCGCCCTGCTCGGTGCCGAGGACGTCCCCCTGGACCTCGCAGCGCGCGCCGACATCGTGCACCTCACGGGCGAGGCGATGCTCGCCAGCGGTGGTGCCGACCGCATCGCCGGCCTGGTGGCGCGGGCACGGTCGGGGGCGGCGCGCGTGTCGCTGGACCCCTCATCCGTCGCCGTCGTCCGGGCGATCGGTGCGCAGCCGATGCTCGAGGCCCTCGCCGGGGTCGACGTGCTGCTGCCGGGGCGTGCCGAAGCCGCGGCGATGACGGGCACGGCGGACATGGACGAGGCCATCCGCATCCTGGCGCGGACCGTGCCGCTCGTGCTCGTCACGCTCGGGGCCGAGGGCGTGCTGCTCGGGCGTCCCGACCGCGCTCCGCAGCGGGTGCCCGCGACGTCGGCGACCGTGGTGGACACGCTCGGAGCGGGTGACGCCTTCGCCGCCGGGTTCCTCCGGGCATGGGCGACGGACCAGGTCCGCGTCGGGTCCGCAGCACGTGAGGGGACCCGGGTCGCGGCTCGGGCGCTCGGGTTCGTCGGCGGGCGACCGCCCGTCTGACGCTGCGGTCAGGCCTCGCGTTCAGCAGGTTCGGCGGCGACGGTGAGCGTCTGCACCAGGCCGGCCGCGAGCGGGGCGAGCCGGATCTCGACCCGGAGCCGGCCGGACGAGCCCGGCAGCCACCAGCGCAGGTGCGTGGGCACCGACGACGACTCGGCCACGGGCGCTGCACCGAGGTCCGCGCCCACCTGGGCGATCGCCTGCGCTGCCGCCGCACGCCGCCGGTCCCACGGGACGTCCATCGGGACGTTCGGGGTGCACAGGTCCGCAGCGACGGCGGCGGGATCGCCGGCGGTCGTCCACTCGGCCAGGAGGCGCGACACGGCAGCCTGAGCAGCGCGCGTCTCGGGCAGGACCGTCACGGTCGCGGTGCCGGCCGGTCGGACCGGTGCGGTCCCGGCCGCGCGGGCTGGTGCGGGACCGGTCGGTCGGGACAGCGCGGTCCCGGGTGCGTCGGGCCGGTCGAGTCCGAGGAGCAGGTCGTGCGCCGTCTCGGTGACGACCGAGACCTTCGCCTGCGTCGCGTTCTCGAACGCCACGACGCCGAGCCCGGTGCGCGTCGACCACCGCATGTGCGCCGAGAAGCCCGGGTAGCCGCCCGAGTGCGAGACGATGGGCCCGACGACGTCGTCCTGCTCGACGAACAGCCCGAGGCCGTAGCCGACCGGGCGACGCGCTGCGGGGACGGCTGGCGTGGTGATGACGCGCATGGCCTGCTGCATGAGCCGACGGTCGGCGGGGGAGACAGGACCGGGCTCGGCGGTGCCGGACCGGTCGCGGACCGAGGCGAAGGCCGAGGACAGGTGCCGCGCCCAGCGGGACAGGTCGGACACCGTGGAGAAGAGCCCACCGATCGGCGAGAAGGCGCCGGGGTCGCTCAGGGGCAGCGGCTCCCACGTGCCCTCGTGCCCGCGCGCGCCGGTCACGACGTCCCCGCGGGCGTCGGCCGCAGCGAAGACGGTGTCGTCGAGGCCGAGTGGACCCAGGAGGGTGTCGCGCACGACGTCGGTGAAGGGCCGACCCGCGACGACCTGCACCGCACGACCGAGCAGCGCGTACCCGAGGTTCGAGTACGCGAACGTCGTGCCCGGGACGCTGTCGAACAGCAGACCGCCCCGCAGCACGTCGTCGAGCTGGTCGTCGGTGATGGACTCCTGCCGGTCACCCCACGGGTCGTCGGTGGGGAAGCCGGCGGACATGGTCAGCAGCATGCGGAGGGTCGGGACGGGGGAGTCCGCGGTGGGGAGCGTGACCGCACCGAACGCCGGAACGAAGTCGGTGACCGCGGCATCGAGGGACACCCGTCCGTCGGCGACCAGGGTGAGCAGGGTCGCTGCGGTGATGCTCTTCGTGCACGACGCGATGCGGTACACCGTGTCGGAGTCCGGAGCGGTGCCGTCGCCGCGGTCGCCGTGTCCACCGGAGGCGATCAGGCCGTCCTGGTCGAACACGCCCCACACCGAGCTCGGCGCGATGCCCCGTTCGACGCGGGCACGGAACAGGGCGTCGACCTGGTCGAGGGTCGCTGCGGCGACGTCCGTCACGACCGGCGCATCCGGTCGTAGGCGTCGAGGGCGCGCTGTCGGGTCTCGCGCAGGTCGAGCATCGGCTCGGGGCGCTCCTCGTCCGCCGGCACCCAGCGCCGGACGTACTCGCGGTGCTTGTCGAAGCGTTCGAGCTGACGGTCCGGGTTGAACACGCGGAAGTAGGGCGCGGCGTCGAAGCCGGAGCCGGCGACCCACTGCCAGTTGCCGGCGTTGTTGGCGGGGTCGGCGTCGACCAGGGTGTCCCAGAACCACTGCTCCCCGATGCGCCAGTCGACGAGCATGTTCTTCACGAGGAAGCTCGCCGTTGCCAGGCGGACGCGGTTGTGCATCGCGCCCGAGCTCCACAGTTCGCGCATGCCGGCGTCCACCAGGTCGAAGCCCGTCGTGCCGTGGTACCAGCGCTGCAGTTCGTCGTCCGGGGCGTCGCGCCACGGGAACGCGTCGAACTCGCGACGCACGTTCACGGTCGCGAGCTGTTCGCAGTGGAAGTACTCGTGCCAGTTGAACTCACGCCAGGCGAGCTGTCGCAGGAACGCCGGAGCCTGCTGGCGCTGGTGGGGTTCGAGTGTGCCGTGCAGTCGGTGCCACACCTGGTACGGGCTGATCTCGCCCCAGCGCAGGTGCGGGGAGAGGTCGCTCGTGGCGGCCATGGCGGGCTCGTCCCGCTGGTCGTAGTCCTCGAGTGCGTGCTCGACGAAGTCCTCGAGCAGCTCGGCGGCGCCGTGCTCGCCGGGCGTCCAGGCGTCCCGCAGCCCGCCAGCCCAGTCCGGGGTGGTCGGCAGCAGCGCCCAGTCGTCCAGCGCGTCGCCGGTCGCGGACGAGGGGTCGGGCAGGGTGCGCGGCTTCGGCAGCGGGTGCCGCGGTTCGGGCAGGGCCTGGGCCGCGCGCCAGAACGGCGTGAAGACCTTGTATGCCTCGCCGGAACCGTTGAGCACGGTCCACGGTTCCCAGAGCAGTGACGCGGCGAAGCTGTGGACGTCGATGCCGCGGTCGTGCAGCGATGCCTTGATGCCGGCGTCGATCGCTCGCTCGACGGGCCCGTAACGACGGTTCCAGTAGACCCCGTCCGCGCCGGTGTCGGCGACGAGCGCGTCGATGACGTCGGCCGCCGCACCCGCGCGGAGGACCAGCCGCGATCCCCGCTGCTGCAGGTCGGCGTCGAGCGACGCCAGCGAGTGGTGCAGCCACCACCGTGCGGCGCCACCGAGCGGACGGATGCCCTCGCTCTCCTCGTCGAGCACGTAGACGACGGTCAGGTCGCCTCCGTGGTCGATGCCCGCCCGGAGTGCCGGGTTGTCGGCGAGCCGCAGGTCGTCGCGCAGCCAGACGAGGGCGCCGGTCACGCGTGCACGGTCTCGGTCAGGGCGGCACCGGCGCGGCGCTGGGGTGTCGGGTCGGAGGTCGCCGCGCGGAGCTTCGTGCAGAGCTCGGTCAGGGTCCGGAGCTCGGCGTCGGTCAGACCCGCACTGACCTGCGCGGCGATGCTGGCGGCGTGCTGGACGGCGACCGCGCGGTAGACGTCGAACCCGTGCGGGGTCAGGGCCACGATCACCCCGCGCGCGTCGGCGGGGTCGGGCTGCTTCTCGACGATGCCGCGCGACGCCAGACGGTCGACCAGTCGGCTCACGCTCGGCTGCGTCAGGAGCAGGTGACCGGTCAGTTCGCGCATCCGGCACCGACGGCCCGGCTGCGTGGAGAGGTTGAAGCAGACGTCGTACTCGTTGAAGGAGATCTCGCCGCCCGGGAACTCGCTGTTGAGGTTCCGCATCACGCTGACCTGGGCCCGGAAGAGGGCTTCCCAGGCGGCGACGGCGGTCGACCTGTCGTTCACGGTGGCACTCCCTCTGGTCGGTGGTCCTCCACACTACCGACGGGGACGGACACTCCGTCCGCGCCGCCACCGTGCGTGGACATCGGGGAACGACAGAGGCCGGCCGCCCTGACGGGCGACCGGCCTCCTCCCTTGCACCAAGAGTGTCCTGCAATCACATTCCACAGTCCGGGCCACAGCAAACCCTGACTGCTGACATCGACTGTATAACGAAGGGGTAACGGGCGCCAGCGATCGGCGCACTCGTTGGCTGCGAGTTCACCAAGAGGCCGGTATGCGCGCGCTCCGAACCCGAGGCCGGGTCAGAACAGGTCGGGCGAGGGCGTCGAGGCGTACCGGACGGCGACGTCGGCGTGCCGGTCGAAGCGGTACCCGACGCCGCGGACCGTTCGGACGATCTCCTCGAAGGCGCCGAGCTTGGCGCGGAGGCGCCGGACGTGCACGTCGATGGTGCGCTCGTTCGGGGTTTCGTCCTCGTCGTCCGACCACAGGCCGTCGATGATCGCGGACCGCTCCACGGTCTGGCCCTCACGCAGCACCAGGAACTGCAGGAGCTCGAACTCCTTGTAGGTCAGTGGAGCCGCCTCGCCGTCGAGGGTGACGCGCTTGCGGGAGATGTCGATGACGACCCCGGTCTCCTCGGGCTCGGACTTCTCCGCCTGCTTGCGCGCAGCGACCGCCGAACGGTCCTGCAGGGCGAGGCGGACCACGTCGACGTCGCGTCCGCCGGAGTGCTCCGCGGCGACGGCCACCGCGGCGTACGTCTCCGCCGTGGGGACGAGCTGGGCCGTCAGCGCCTTGAGCTGCTCGACGACGGCGGCCAGGGTCGTGCCGGCCGCCGCGGCCTTCTCCTCGTCGATGCCGACGTACAGCGCGAAGCCGCGGGCCTCGGTTCCCTCGGGCAGTGCGCGGTTGCGCTGCGGGGCGACGACGGGACTGGTCGGGATCGCGGTGGGGGCGGGCTGGACCGGTGCGCGACGCGGGCGGATCGGCGTGACGGCACCGAGGTCGAGCGGCTCGGGCGCGGGGCGGAGGGTGGTCCGAGGCTGGGCGATGGTGAGCGACATGGTGGTTCTCCGGGCGGTGTGGCCGAGCGGTGCGGCCGGTGTCGAATGCGTCGGCCTGGGTGTGGTGTGCGTCGGGATCCGCCGTCGTGCGGGCGGTTCGACGAGCCCTGCGGTCCGGTGTCGGACCGGGGCTCACCCGGGGGAGCGGGGGACGACCTCGTGACGGACGTACGCGTCGTCGGTGGTCGTCACCCGGGGATCACGCGCTCGCGACCGGGGTGGTGTCGCGGGGGATCCAGCTGGAACGGGTGCCGGTCAGGCACACATTCGACAACGCATGACGGCGACCGGCATCATCATGCCGGCGATCCCCACTGCCCCGGCGGAGGGGGACGCCTCGGAGAGGACGCGGGAAACGGTTGCAGTCATGCCCCGAGTATCAGCGGTATACCAACCGCTGTCAACCGTCCGCCCGGACGGTGAGCGCTGCAGGCGCTACTCGGCCAGGCCGTACAGCCGGTCGCCGGCGTCGCCGAGTCCGGGCACGATGTAGCCGTTCTCGTCGAGGCGCTCGTCGAGGGCACCGAGCACGATCGTCACGTCGCGGTCGCCCACGGCTTCCTCGACCGCCTTGAGACCCTCGGGTGCGCCGAGGATGCACACGCACGTGACGTCCTCGGCGCCCCTGTCGAACAGGAAGTCGATCGCTGCGGCGAGGGTGCCACCGGTGGCGAGCATCGGGTCGAGCACGAAGCACTGCCGGTTCGACAGGTCGTCGGGCAGGCGCTCGGCGTAGGTCTGCGGCTCGAGGGTCTCCTCGTTGCGGGCCATGCCGAGGAAGCCGACCTCGGCTGTGGGGACGAGCTTGACCATGCCCTCGAGCATGCCGAGTCCGGCGCGCAGGATCGGCACCACCAGCGGGCGGGGCTTGGCGATCGCGACGCCCATGGTCTGGGCGACGGGCGTGGAGATCGGCGTGGCCGTCACGCGGACGTTCCGGGTGGCCTCGTAGGCCAGCAGCGTGACGAGTTCTTCGGTCAGTGCGCGGAACGTGGGAGAGGGAGTGGTCCGGTCGCGGAGCACCGAGAGCTTGTGGGTGATGAGCGGGTGGTCGGCGACGTGGACTCGCATAGGGTCGAGCCTACCGCGCCGCCGAGCACCAGGAGGTCCCGTGGAAGCGCCCGCCGCCCGTCCGTACGTCGCCGCGATGACGCAGGCCCTGGACGAAGCCCGGGCGTGCCTCGCGACCGGGGACGTGCCGGTCGGTGCCGTCGTGCTCGACGAGGACGGCACCGTCGTGGCGACGGGCCGCAACGAGCGCGAGGCGACGCAGGACCCCACCGCCCACGCCGAGGTGCTCGCGCTGCGGGCCGCCGCAGCCGTCACGGGCGACTGGCACCTGGACCGGTGCACGCTCGTCGTCACCCTCGAGCCCTGCCCGATGTGCGCAGGCGCGATCCTGGCGGCACGGGTGCCCCGCGTGGTCTTCGGCGCGTGGGACCTGAAGGCCGGGGCGTCGGGGAGCGTCTACGACATCGCCCGGGACCGTCGGCTGCCGCACCGGTCCGAGGTGGTCGCGGGCGTGCTGGAGCAGGAGTGCGCAGCCCTGCTCGACGAATTCTTCCGCGAACGGCGCTCGTCCGCTGCGCGACGGTGCTGATCAGTCCGCTGCGCTACGGTGCTGATCAGTCCGCTGCGCGACAGTGCTGATCAGTCCGCTGCGCGACAGTGCTGATCAGTCCGCTGCGCGACAGGGCTGATCAGTCCGCTGCGCGGATGACGATCGCTTCCGTCGGCGGGCGCGGGCCGGTCCGGAGCACGTCCGGCTCGACGTAGATGACCCGGGCGATCGGCACCGCGGCGCGGACCCGTTGCTCGAGCGTGTCGATCCCCGCCGCCACGTCCCCGAGGCGACGGTCGCCGTCCACCGCGACCTTCACGCCGACCATGAGCTCGTCCGGCCCCAGGTACAGGGTCTTGATGTGGATGATCGACTCGACCTCGGGCCCGTCGAGCACCGCGGCCTTGATCGCCGCGACGTCGGCCGCGGTGGCGCCTTCACCGACGAGCAGGCTCTTCGTCTCGACGCCGAGCACGAGCGCCACGGCGATGAGCAGCACGGCGATGAGCACTGTGCCGATCGCGTCGAACACGCCGTTGCCGGTCAGGGCGGTCAGGCCGACACCGGCGAACGCGAACACGAGGCCGAGCAGCGCCGCGGTGTCCTCGAGCATGACGACCGGCAGCTCGGGCGCTTTCGCCCGGCGGACGTACTGCACCCACGACTGCGAGCCCTTGTGCGGCCGGGCCTCGCGCAGCGCCGTCCGCAGCGAGAAGCCCTCGAGCCCGATCGCGATGACCAGGACGACCATCGGCAGCCACCAGTTCTCCAGCGGGTGCGGGTGGGCGAACTTCTCGATGCCCTCGTAGAGCGAGAACACCCCGCCGACCGAGAAGAGCACGATCGAGACGACGAAGGCGTACACGTAGCGCTCGCGGCCGTAGCCGAACGGGTGCTCCTCGTCAGCTGCGCGACGTGCGCGCCGACCGCCGAGCAGCAGCAGGAGCTGGTTCGCGGAGTCGGCGAGCGAGTGCACACCCTCGGCGAGCATCGACGCGGACCCGCTGATCGCCGCCGCGATGAACTTCACGATCGCGATGCCGACGTTCGCACCGAGTGCGGCGAAGATGGCCCGGTTGCCTCCGGAAGCGCTCACTGTGACCCCTGTTCTGCTGACCTGCTGCCCGATCCTACGCATCGGCCCGCTCGGTAGGGTCGGGCCATGACGATCGAACTGCCCCGCACCGCCATGCTCGGCGTCGGCTCCATGTCCGGCGCGGTCCTCGACGGGCTGCTCGCCGCTGGGCTCGCCCCGGAGACCGTGGTGCTGACGACGAAGTCCGAGGCGTCCGCCGCCGCCCTCCGCGCCCGCGGACTCGACGCCCGGGCGAGCGACACCGACCCGGAGGCCAACCGTGCGGCCGTGCGCGGCGCCGACCTCGTGGTGCTCGGCGTCAAGCCCTTCGTCGTCGGTGACCTGCTCGACGAGGTCGCGGCGGACCTGGCCCCCGGGACCGTCGTGGTCAGCGTCGCGGTCGGCGTCACGACCGCCGCGATGCAGGCGCGCGTGCCCGAGGGCGTCCGCGTGGTCCGCGCGCTCCCGAACACCCCGATCGGGGTCGGGCACGGCGTGACCGGGGTCAGCGGCGGGTCGTCCGCCGACGCCGAGGCGGTCGCGCTCGCCTCACGCCTGTTCGACGTGTCCGGGTCGGTCATCGAGGTCCCCGAGGACCAGCTCGACGCCCTGTCCGCCGTGTCCGGCTCCGGTCCCGCGTACGTCTTCCTGCTCATCGAGGAGTGGCAGCGCGCCGCCGAGTCGCTCGGCTTCACCCACGAGCAGGCCGAGACGATGGTGCAGGGCACCGTCCGCGGCGCCGTCGAGCTGCTCGGACGCTCGGGTCGGGAACCTGCGGACCTGCGCCGTGCGGTCACCAGCCCGAAGGGCACGACCGAGCGCGCCGTCGCGGTCCTGCAGGACGCCGACCTGGCGGCCACGCTCCGGCGTGCCGCCGACGCGGCGATCGCGCGTGCCGAGGAGCTGTCGAAGCTCTAGACGCCACCAGCAGACGGACGGGAGGAGCGGTGCCAGCTGACACCCCTCCGTCGCAGGCTCGGTCGGCGCGCCCCGCGTGCCGCTGGCGCGTCACCGCTGAGCGGGGCGCGCCCGTCCGTCTCGGCCCTACTCCAGGGCTGCGAAGCGCTCGAGCGCGGTCGTCGAGCCGGACACGATGATGACGTCGTGCTCGCCGATCACGCTCTCCGGCGTCGCCGGCGAGAACGCCTCGCCCGGGGTCTTGATGCCGAGGACGGTCAGCCCGAAGCGGGTGCGGATCGCGGTCGTGCCGAGGTCCTTGCCCCGCACCGACCGGGGCGGGAACATCTTGACCACGGCGAAGTCCTCGTCGAACTCGATGAAGTCGAGCATCCGCCCGGACACCAGGTGCGCCGTGCGCTCGCCGGCCTCGCGCTCCGGGTAGACCACGTGGTTCGCGCCGATCCGGGACAGGATCGTGCCGTGCGAGCGGCTGATCGCCTTCGCCCAGATCTGCGGGATGCCGAGGTCGACCAGGTTCGCCGTGATGAGCACGCTCGACTCCAGGTCGCTGCCGGTGCCGACGACCGCGATCGGGAAGTCCTGCGCGCCGATCTGGCGGAGCGCGTCGATGTCGGTCGCGTCGGCCTGCACCGCGTGCGTGACCCGGTCCGACCACTTCTGCACCAGACCGGCGTCGGTGTCGACGACGAGCACCTCGCGATCCTGGCGCTCGAGCTGCCCGGCCGTGGCGGCGCCGAAGCGGCCGAGGCCGATGACGAGCACCGGGGCGTCGTGGCTGACGGCACCGAACGGGTGCTGCGGGCGGGAACGGTCAGCCAACGATCGGCCTCTCCTCGGGTCGACGGAACAGTTGCCGGCTCTGACTGGCGGCCAGGGCTGCGGCGATGGTCACTGTACCGACCCGCCCCAGGAACATCGTGGCCGCCAGCACGTACTTGCCCGACTCCGGCAGGTCCGCCGAGACGCCGGACGACAGGCCGGACGTGCTGAACGCGGAGATCACCTCGAACAGCACGCGGTCGAGCGAGTCGTCGGTGATCTGCAGCAGCACGACCGTGGCGACGGCGACGATCGTCGCACCCCACAGCACGACGGCGACGGCCACGCGCAGGACGTCGCTCGGGATCCGGCGGCCGAACGCCTCCATGCTGCGTCGGCCCCGGGCCTCGGCGACCGCGGCCAGGAACAGCACCGCGAGCGTGGTGACCTTGATGCCCCCCGCGGTCGAGGCCGAGCCGCCGCCGATGAACATGAGCATGTCGGTGACGAGCAGGCTCGACCCGTTCAGCTGGTCGAAGTCGACGAGCGCGAAGCCTCCCGAGCGCGTCATCGTCGACAGGAACAGGCCCTGGAACACCGTGCGACCGGCGCCCTCCTGCCCGAAGGTGCTCGGGTTCGCGGCCTCGAGTGCCGTGTACACCGCGGCACCGCCGAACAGCAGGACGGCACTGGTCGTCAGGGTGAGCTTGACGTGGATCGGCCACTTCCGCGGCGTGCGGAGCTGCTTCGTCAGGGCGCGGATGACGGGGAAGCCGATCGAGCCCGCGACGACGCCGAGCATGAGCAGGGTGAGGAACCAGTAGTCGTGGGCGAAGGGCTCGAGCCCGGTCGCGTTCGGCGAGAAGCCCGTGTTCGTGAACGCCATCGCCGCGTAGTAGAAGGAGTCGCCGACCGCGGTCCAGAACGGCATGCCCGCGATGAGCACCGACGGCAGCAGCAGGAGCCCGAGCACGATCTCGATCGTCAGGGTGCTCACCGCGACGGTGGCGAGCAGCGTGCCGACCTCGCCGAGCCGGACCGCCTGCCCCTCGGGGACGGCGCCGTGGTGCGTGCGGAGCGGGTTCGAGTCGCCGGCTGCCATGAGCTTCGCGCGCAGCCCGAGCTTCCGCGTGACGAACAGCCCGAGGATCGACGCGAAGGTCAGGACGCCGACCGCGCCGATCTGGGTACCGATCACCACGAGCGTCTTGCCGAACACCGACCAGTGCGTGGCCATGTCCACGGTGGCCAGTCCGGTGACGCAGACGACGGACGCCGCGGTGAACAGCGCGTCGGCGAAGTGGGTCGAGGTCCCGTCGGCACTCGCCCACGGCGTCATGAACAGGCTCGTGAACACGAAGACCAGCACGACGAAGACCAGGATCGCCAGACGCGACGGCGACGAGCGCAGCGCCGTGCCGAGCTGCGAGGGGCGGCGTCGCGCGGCACCGACCCCGCGGTTCGGGGGCTCCGTGCGGTCGAGCATCGTATGCCTCCGAGGACATGGGCGGGACGCCTCGCATGGTACATCGCGGGGCGCGGCGGTTAGCCTTGCCCCATGGCCGACATCTTCAGCGTGGTCGCGGACCCGACCCGCCGCGAGCTCCTCGGCGCGCTCCTCGCGACCTACGGATCGGACACCACGGGCGGCGAGTTGAGCGTCGGCCAGTTGGTTGAACGCCTCGGTGTCAGCCAGCCCACGGTGTCCAAGCACCTCCGTGTCCTGCGCGACATCGGCCTCGTCACCTCGCGCGAAGAGGGGCAGCACCGCTTCTACCGCCTCGACCCCGAACCGCTGCTGCACATCGAGGAGTGGGTCCTGCCGTTCACCGGCGCGGTGGACGCCGACGGCCGCCTCGCGACGACGGCGTGGACGCCCGACGGGCAGCCGGTCTCGGTCCGGCGCAACGGAGCAGCGGGCAAGGCGACGGTCGAGGTCGGCACCGAACTCGGGCGGGTCATGGCCGAGGCGTCGTACCGTGCCACGGCGGCGTTCTCGGGCGCGCAGCAGGGCTGGGAACGGGTCGTGGACCGCTCCCGCCGACGCTTCACCAAGCGCCCCGACCAGGACTGACCGGGAACGCTGGACACCGAGCCTCGCGCGCCTCTACAGTTGCCAGTGACCACACAGGTCACACCAATCATCCGCGCCGGGACGGCCACCGTCGGCCCGTGCGCAGCCTGGCGGAGGCGGACCATGAACGGCAGTTTCGACGACGTGCGCTTCCTGACCGTCGCCGAGGTCGCCGAGATGATGCGGGTGTCGAAGATGACCGTGTACCGGATGGTGCACGCGGGTGAACTGCCGGCGATCCGCTTCGGCCGGTCCTTCCGCGTGCCGGAGTCCGCGGTCGCCGCGGTCCTGCGTGGCGGCATCGCCGACGTCGGCTGACCGCCGCTCCACAGCGCATCGAGTCCGGCCCGTTCGACATCGGAGCAGCCCTCCGGTAGGATCGGGCAGGTTGATTTTCCGCGGCTTCATCGGCCCGGTGTCCGTACATCAGCATCAGTCCGAGCGAGGTCCACATGGGTTCTGTCATCAAGAAGCGTCGCAAGCGCATGGCGAAGAAGAAGCACCGCAAGCTCCTTCGCAAGACGCGTCACCAGCGTCGCAACAAGAAGTAGGTCGCAAGACCGTCGTGAAGCCCCGGTTCGCCGGGGCTTCTGCGTTCCCCGACCCGGACCCGTGCTGGCTACGCTGGGGGCATGCCCGCCGTGACGCTCCTGACCAAGCCCGGATGCCACCTGTGCGACGATGCCCGACCGATCGTCGAGCGGGTCGTCGCCGCGCACCCCGGCGTGACCCTGACGGAGCGGTCGATCCTCGACGACGACGCGCTCCGGCTCGAGTACGCCGAGGACATCCCCGTGGTGCTGGTCGACGGCCGGGTCCACAGCAACTGGCACGTCGACGCCGACCGGCTCGCGCGCGCCATCGAGAAGGCCGAGGCCACCGCATGATCCACCACGTCGTCTCCTGGGGCCTGCGCCCCGAACTCGACCGTACCGACACCATCGACGAGATCCGGTCGCTGCTGACCGGCCTGGTCGGCGTCGTGTCGTCGATCCGGTCCCTCGAGGTCGTCGAGAACGTCGCCTACCCGGACAAGAACCACGACGTCGCCGTGGTCGCGACCTTCGACGACCTGGCCGGGCTCGACGCCTACCAGGTGCACCCGGAGCACCAGGCCGCGGCAGCACGGATCCGGACCCTGGTCACGGGGCGGGCCGCCATCGACTGGCAGCGCTGAGCCGAGCCTCCCGTCCGGAACGACCGTCCGGAACGACCGTCCGGAACGACCGTCCGGACCAACGGCAACGGCCCCCTTCCGCAGCGGAAGGGGGCCGTTCTCGTGGGTCCTACGGGGTGAGGCGCGTCGGGCCGCGGAACAGGTACGTGACCTCGCGGATCGACGGCTCGCCGAGCATGAGCATCAGCACGCGGGCCAGGCCCATGCCGAACCCACCGTGCGGCGGCACGCCGTAGCGGAAGAAGTCCAGGTACCAGCCGAGCTCTGCTGGGTCCAGCCCCTTCTCCTCGGCCTGCGCGGTCAGGACGTCGACGCGGTGCTCACGCTGCGCGCCCGTGGAGATCTCGGCGCCGTTGAACAGCAGGTCGTAGCTGTTCGTGAGCGTCGGGTCGTCGGCGTGACGCATGTGGTAGTACGGCCGGATCGAGGCGTCGTAGTCGGTCACGAAGACGAACTCGGAACCGTGGTGCTCCTTCGCCCAGGCGGACACGCGGCGCTCGCCCTCCGGGTCCAGGTCGCCGTCGGCGCGGACGACGTCGTGGCCGCTGTCGGCGACGATCTTCCGGGCCTCGGCCAGGGTGACGCGCGGGAACGGCGTCGAGGGGACCTGCAGCTCGAAGCCGAAGACCTCCTCGATGTCCTTGCCGTAGCGCTCCTTGACCGCGGTGATGCCGGCGACCAGGACCTCTTCGTGCATCGCCATGACGTCCTCGTGGGACTCGATCCACGAGAACTCGGCGTCGACGGAGGTGAACTCGGTCGCGTGCCGGCTCGTGAAGGACGGGTCGGCGCGGAAGGCGTCGGCGATCTCGAAGACGGCACCGAACCCGGCGGGCTGGGCCATCTGCTTGAAGTTCTGCGGCGACTGCGCCAGGTACGCGGTCGTCTCGAAGTACTCGAGCTGGAAGAGCTCGGCGCGGGACTCGGACGCCGTCGCCATGAGCTTCGGCGTGTGGATCTCGATGTAGTCGCGCTCGACCCAGTACGAACGGAACGCGTGCTCGAGCGTGGTCTGGATGCGGAAGATGAGGTTCTGCTTGCGGTTCCGCAGGTCGAGGAAGCGCCAGTCGAGCCGCTTGTCGAGCGAGGAGTCGTCCGCGATCGGGGTCTCGGGGATCGCGGCGCTGACGACGGTCAGGGCGCCGACCTTGACCTCGAGCCCGCCGAGCTTGACGCGCTCGTCGTGCTTCAGGGTGCCCTGCACGTGCACGAAGGTGCCGTGCGCCAGACCCGAGATCGACTCGGTCGTCGCGAGGGCAGCCTGCGCAGCGTCGTCGCCGTCCTCGGCCTCGCGCGTGGCGGGGTTCACGAGCTGGACGGCGCCGGTCTCGTCGCGCAGCACGACGAACTGCACCTTCTTCTGATCACGGACCGTCTCGACCCATCCGGCCACGGAGACGGGACCGTCGGGGAGAGCGGCGAGGTCGTTGATGCGGGTGCGTTCGATCACGGTCGTCGAGTCTAACCGGCTCTGCTTCCTCCACAGGTGGGTTACGGTGCGGCGTTCTCCACAGGTCCGGTCGGGAGGCCCGGCTCGCCGCCGCAGCGCTCGTAGCGTTCTCGACGTGGCCGGGTCGTGAGCGGGGAAGCGGTCCTGACGGACGGAGGGGACCGAAGGGGACTCGCGGCCCGGCCACCTGTCAGTGACCCGGCCACGTGTCAGGGGAGCGCGGCGCGCAGCGCGGTGAGCGTGCCGATGAACTCCTCGGCCATCGCCGCCCGGTCGACCAGCTTCGCGTGCCGGTCGCGGGCGTCATCCAGGAAGGCGTCGAGTCGAGCAGCCCGTGCCGCGGTGTCGTCGGGACGGGC
>NZ_MJGI01000023.1:432309-473392 GCF_001864835.1 Curtobacterium sp. MCBA15_001
CGGGACGGGCGGTGTCGTCGTCCGTCTCGTCGTCGTCAGGACTGGGCAGCACGTCGACGATGCGGAGCAGGTCACCCATCTCGTCGAGCGAGAACCCCAGGGGCTTCATCCGCCGGATCACCAGCAGGCGCTCCAGGTCACGCTCGGTGTAGACCCGGAACCCGCCGGCCGTCCGACCGCTCGGCACGAGGAGACCCACCTCGTCGTAGTGCCGGATCGTGCGGAGGGACATCCCCGCGCGGTCGGCCAGTTCGCCGATGTGCATGGTGTCCGAGGGCTGTTCATCGAGCATGCGTGCAACCCTACCCTCACGTGAGGGTAGGGTTGCCGACGATGACGACCCTCACCCCCACTCCGGCCGCCCCCACCGTCCTGTCGGCCCTCCGTTCACCGCGGTTGCTCTCGCGCGAGGTCCTCGCCGGCGTCGTGACCGCGCTCGCGCTCATCCCCGAGGCGATCTCGTTCTCGGTCGTCGCCGGGGTCGACCCCGCGGTCGGGCTCTTCTCGAGCGTGGTCATCGCGGTCGTCATCGCGATCGTCGGCGGCCGACCGGCCATGGTGTCGGCGGCGGCCGGGTCGGTCGCACTCGTCATCGCGCCGCTCGTCCGCGACCACGGCATCGCCTACCTGGTGCCGACGATCGTGCTCGGTGGCGTGATCCAGCTCGTGCTCGGGTTCCTCGGGGTCGCACGACTGATGCGGTTCATCCCGCGGAGCGTCAACCTCGCCTTCGTCAACGCGCTGGCGATCCTCATCTTCACGGCGCAGCTGCCGAACCTGTTCGGGCACGACGTCCCCTTCGTCGTCTGGCCGCTCACGGCGCTGGGCGTCGCGGTGATCGTCGGCTTCCCCTACCTGACGAAGGCCGTGCCGGCGCCGCTCATCGCGGTCGTGGTCATCACCGCGATCACCGTCGTGTTCGGGATCGCCGTGCCCACCGTCGGCGATGAGGGCGCGCTGCCGACCGCCCTGCCCGGGTTCAACGGCATCACCGTGCCGATCTCGTTCGACACGCTGACGATCATCGCGCCGTACGCGTTCGGCATGGCGATCGTGGGGCTCATCGAGACGCTGCTCACGGCGCAGCTGGTCGACGCGTTGACCGACACGGGGTCGAGCAAGTGGCGCGAGTCCTGGGGGCAGGGCATCGCGAACATCGCCTCCGCCTTCTTCGGCGGTACGGGCGGCTGCGCGATGATCGGCCAGACCGTCATCAACGTGAAGACCGCCGGCGCCCGGACCCGCATCTCGACCTTCGCCGCCGGGGCGTCGGTGCTCGTGCTGACGATCGTGCTGCACGACGTCGTCGCCCGGATCCCGATGGCGGCGCTCACCGCCGTGATGCTCATGGTCTGCGTCGCGACGTTCGACTGGCACAGCGTCCGGCCGCGCACCCTCGGGCGGATGCCGCTCGGCGAGACCGCGGTCATGGTCATCACCGTCCTGGTGGTCGTGGTCACCGACAACCTGGCGACCGGCGTGCTCGTCGGTGTCGTCGTCGCAGCACTCGTCTTCGCCCGTCGGGTCGCGCACGTCGTCGAGGTCGTCCGCGAACGCGTCGACCAGGACACCGTGCGGTACCGGGTCCGCGGGGCGCTCTTCTTCGCGTCGTCGAACGACCTGGTCACGCGGTTCTCGTACGCCGAGGACCCGGCCACCGTGCTCATCGACATGTCGGAGGCGCACGTCTTCGACGCCAGCACGGTCGCCGCCCTCGACGGGATCGAGCAGCGGTTCGCCAAGCACGGCTCCCGCGTCGAGGTCGTGAACCTCAACACCGGGTCGGTGGCGCTGCACGGCAAGCTGTCCGGGCACCTCGGCTGAGCGGTCCCGAAGCAGGCAATCCACTGTGTGGGCGGTGGGAACCGCCGTCCGACCTAGACTGGAACCCATGCCCGCGACCAAGATCCACCTCGTGCGGCACGGCGAGGTGCACAACCCGGACCGTGTGCTGTACGGCCGACTGCCGGGCTTCGGACTGAGTGACCTCGGCCACCGCATGGCTGCCGCGTCCGCCACGACGTGGAAGACCGCAGGCGTCGACGTCCGCCGGATCGTCGCTTCGCCGCTGCAGCGCACGCAGGAGTCCGCCGCCCCCTGGGCCGCCGCCTACGACCTGCCCGTCGCCCTCGACGAGCGGCTCATCGAACCGACCAACCGGTACGAGGGCCAGCCGCCCGGGTTCACGAAGCGGTCGATCCGTCGACCGGCCGAGTGGCCCTGGATCGCGAACCCGTGGCGACCGAGCTGGGGCGAGGCCTACGAGTCGATCGCCAACCGCATGCTCGCCGCTGTCACCAGTGCGTGGGAGAGCGTCGACGAGGGCGACGTCGTCCTCGTGAGCCACCAGTTGCCGATCTGGATGGTCCACCGTCGTCTCGCGGGGGAGTCCCTGTGGCACGACCCGCGCCGACGCCGGTGCGACCTCTCCAGCATCACGACCCTCGAGCGCGTGCCCGCCACGTCCGGCGGTCGCTTCACCGAGGTCGGGTACGCGGACCCGGCGCTGGAACTCCGGATCGGTGCCGTCGACGAAGGAGCAGTGTGATCGCCCGCAGAACGAATCAGCGTGTCCTCGCAGCAGCGTCCGCGGCCGTGGTCGCCGCGCTCGCGCTCGCCGGGTGCTCCAGCGGGAGCGACGGCATCGCCCAGCAGTACGGCAAGGGCACGACCCAGAACTACATCTCCGGCGACGGCGCGGTGACCGAGGTCGCGGCCGACAAGCGCACGGACACCGTGGACTTCGAGGCGAAGGACAGCAACGGCGACGCGGTGTCGTCGAAGGCCCTGCGCGGCAAGGTCGTCGTCCTCAACTTCTGGTACGCCAGCTGCCCGCCGTGCCGTGCCGAGGCGAAGTACCTCAGTGCCGTGCAGCAGGAGTACCAGGGCAAGGACGTCCAGTTCATCGGCGTGAACGTCCGCGACCAGGCCGCCACCGCCGCCGCGTTCGAGCGCACGTTCAAGGTCGACTACCCGACCGTGCTCGACGCCGACAAGGGCACGATGCAGCTCGCGTTGTCCGGGCAGATCGCGCCGAACGCCGTGCCGGCCACCATCGTCCTCGACACGAAGGGCCGCGTCGCTGCCCGGGTGCTCGGCGCGATCGACGGCACGAGCATCCTGGACACCCTGGTCGGGGACGAACTCGCCGGTGGCAAGGCCTCCTGACCGGTGAACAGCAACCCCTTCTCCGACGCGATCCTGAGCGGACAGATGGCCGTGGCACTGCCCGTGGCCCTGCTCGCAGGGCTCGTGTCGTTCCTCTCGCCGTGCGTCCTGCCGCTCGTGCCCGGGTACCTCGGGTACGTCAGCGGGATCGCCGACGCGGGGCAGCGCGGCCGCGGCCGCGTGGTGCTCGGGGTGCTGCTCTTCGTCCTCGGCTTCACGGCCGTCTTCGTCGCCTACACGACGGTCTTCGGAGCACTCGGCTTCTGGCTCGTCCGCTGGCGTGACCTGATCACCCAGGTCCTCGGCGTCGTGGTGATCCTGATGGGCCTGGTCTTCATCGGGCGGTTCACGTTCCTGCAGCGCACGCTCAAACCGTCCTGGACGCCCGCGACCGGGCTGCTCGGCGCACCGCTGCTCGGCGTCGTGTTCGGCCTCGGCTGGACGCCCTGCCTCGGCCCGACCCTCGCCGCGATCAACCTGCTCAGCGTGCAGTCCGGCAGCGCCTGGCAGGGCATGTGGCTCGGGGTCGCCTACTGCCTCGGCCTCGGCATCCCGTTCCTGCTCGTGGCGCTCGGAGCCGGCTGGGCAGCCGGGGCGATCCGCGCCGTCAAGCGCCACATGCGCGTCGTCAACATCATCGGAGGATCCATCCTGATCGTCATCGGCCTGCTCATGGTCACCGGCATCTGGTCGGCCGTCATGTCGAGCGTGGGGGCGGTGATCAAGAGCTATGTCCCGGCAGTCTGAGTCCGACGAGGACCGGGCCGAGAACGGCACCGCGTCCGACCCCATGCGGCCATCCGACCACGTCGACGGCTCGGGACCCGGCGACGGCTCGGGCGGCGACGTCACCCAGCCGCGCCTGGGGTTCGTCGGCTACGTCCGGTTCTTCTGGCGCCAGCTGACGAGCATGCGCACGGCGCTGTTCCTGCTGATGATGCTCGCCCTGGCGGCGATCCCCGGCTCCCTCGTGCCGCAGCGCACCGCCGACCCGAACGGCGTCGTGCAGTACAAGGCCGACCACCCGCAGCTGTTCCCGGTCCTCGACACCCTGCAGGTCTTCGACACCTACACCTCGGTGTGGTTCTCGGCGATCTACCTGCTGCTGTTCGTGTCGCTGATCGGCTGCATCATCCCGCGTACGCGCCACCACTGGCAGGCCCTGCGCACCCGCCCCCCGAAGACCCCCGCCCGGCTGACGCGGCTCGCCGGCTACCGGATCGTGCCGGTCGAGGCCGACACCATGGCGGACGGTGCACGCGGGACGGACCCGGCCACGCGCCTCCCGTCCGCCGACCACGCGGTCACCCGCGCGATGGCGCTGCTGAAGCGCTCCGGCTACCGCGTCGAGCGGTTCGGCGACTCCGTCAGCGCCGAACGCGGCTACCTGCGCGAGACCGGCAACCTGGTGTTCCACGCGGCGCTCGTCGGCGTGCTCATCGCGGTCGGCATCGGTGGCGGGTTCGGCTACACCGGGCAGCGCCTGCTGGTCGAGGGCCAGACCTTCTCGAACGTGCTCGGTTCGTACGACTCGTTCAACCCGGGGCGGTGGTTCCAGCAGACCGACCTCAAGGGCTACAACCTGACGCTCGACAAGTTCGTCACCAAGTACGAGGAGCGCAACCTCGACGCGCTCGGGCAGGCGACCGACTACTCGGCGACCGTCACGGCGCAGGCCAAGGGCGGCGAGGCGAAGACCAGCCGCCTCGGCGTCAACGAGCCGCTGTCGATCGGCGGCACCAACGTGTACCTGCTCGGCAACGGGTACGCGATGCAGGTGACGGTCCGCGACGGCGACGGCAACGTCGCGTTCAAGGACGACGTGCCCTTCCTGCCGGCGGACGCCAACTACACCTCCACCGGCGTCATCAAGGTGCCGGATGCCTCGCCGGACCAGCTCGGCATGGTCGGCTTCTTCTACCCGACCGCGGTCAAGCTCGGTACCGGCGCGTACACGTCGAACTACCCGGACGCCGAGAACCCCCTGCTCACGCTGCAGGTGTACACGGGCGACCTCGGGCTCGACGACGGTGTGCCGCGCAGCGTCTACCAGCTCGACACGAGCGGGCTCAAGCAGATCGCCGGCACCAAGTCGGACGCCAAGAGCATCGAGTTGAAGCCCGGGCAGACGAAGGCCCTGCCGCAGGGCGCCGGGTCGATCACCTTCGACGGCGTCAAGCGCTACGTGTCGCTCGACGTGCACCACGACCCCTCGCAGCTGTGGGTCGGCGGGTTCGCGGTCCTCAGCGTCCTCGGGCTGCTGACCTCGCTCTTCGTCCCACGACGGCGGGTCTGGGTGAAGGTCGTGCCCCGCTCCGGCGCCGAGCACGGCGAGTACGACCTCGAGTACGCGGGCCTGGCCCGCGGCGAGGACCCCAATCTCGAACGTGCCGTCGCGGACATCGCCACCAAGCACGTGTCAGACCTCGGAGTTAGGATTCCCTCGTGGACATGACGACGAACATCGCGACCTACTCGGTCGTGCTCACCTACTCGGCGATGGCCGTGTACGTGATCGCGTTCATCTCGTTCGCACTCGACATGGCCAAGCGTGCCGGCGAGGTCACGGTGGGCGCCGACGGTGCCGCGGTCGCCTCGGCCGCCGCGCCGCAGCAGGCCAAGACCGTCGCCACGGTGCAGGGGGGCACGGTCGTGCTCGAACGCGTCGAGGCACCGGCGAAGACCGGCTCCGGCCGCCGCGGATCCCGCTTCGAGCGGGTCGGCATGGCGATGACGATCCTGGCGCTCGTGGTGCACATCGGCGCGATCGTGCTGCGCGGCATCGCGGCCGACCGGGTGCCGTGGGGCAACATGTTCGAGTTCTCGCTCACCGGCACCGGGCTGATCATCGCGATCTTCCTGCTCGTGCAGCTCTGGCAGAACCTGAAGTTCCTCGGCGTCTTCATCACCGGCCTCACGCTGATCCTGCTCGGCATCGCGACGGTCAACTACTACGTGCCCGTCCGGCCGCTCGTGCCCGCGCTCGAGTCGTACTGGCTCGTCATCCACGTGTTCGTGGCGATCGCCGGCACCGGGTTCTTCGCCCTCGGTGCGGGACTCGCGGTGTCGCAGCTCATCCAGACCTACCGGCTCGGCCACAGCGGTGTCTCGAAGAAGCTCCGCTTCATGGAGACCCTGCCCGACGCCGACCGGCTCGAGGTCCTGACCTACCGCGTGCTGCTCGTCGGCTTCGTGCTCTGGACCTTCACCCTGATCGCCGGTGCCATCTGGGCCGAGCGGGCCTGGGGGCGGTACTGGGGCTGGGACACCAAGGAAGTCTGGACATTCATCATCTGGGTCATCTACGCCGGGTACATCCACGCGCGTGCGACCCGCGGGTGGCGTGGTGCGCGGTCGTCGTGGCTGGCGCTGGTCGGCTTCGCGGCGGTCATGTTCAACTTCTCGGTCGTCAACGTGTTCTTCAAGGGGCTGCACAGCTACTCCGGGCTGTGAGCCGCTGACGCACGGCTGCGTGCACCAGGCACGGTGCGGGTTCGTCCCGCGCCGTGCCTGTCGTGGTTGGGGCCTGTCGTGGTTCGTGCCGTCCTGCCGTCGTGCTCTCGTGCCGTCCTGCCGTCCTGCCGTCGTGCCGTCGTGCTGTCTGTTTGCGTCTGTCGGGTTCGTTGAGGTCGCACGACTCGCCGCTCGGGTTCGTCGAGGTTCCGCGAGTCCCCGGTCAGCGGGTCCGAGGTTCCAGAATTCCGGCACCTCGAAGCATCCCGCCGGACGCGGGCCCGTGACCCGCCCGACGCCCGCCCGACGCCCGCTCGACGCCCGCCCGACGCGTGCCCGGCGGGCAGCGCCCTACGCGCCCTAGGCGCCCGCCCCGCCGGCCAGCACCGCGTGCACCCGCGCCAGGCGCTCCATCCACCACGCCGTGCGCTCCGGCGACGCCGCGTACCGAGCCAGCAGCGGAGGTGCGACGTCGACGCGGCGCACCCCGATCCTCCCGTCCGACGGCAGGAGCGGCCGGTCGGTGACGTCACCGGCGAACATGGCCGCCGTCCCGAGGCCCGCGGCGTAGCCCGGCGTCATCGCCGCCGCCGCCAGGAACGCACCCATGCCGAGCCCCACCGAGGTGTCGAGCGCGCTCGAGACCACGCACGGCAGCCCGGCGTCCGCGATGACGGCCCGCGCCGCGGTGATCCCTCCGAGCGGCTGCGCCTTCACGACGAGGACGTCCGCGGCGCCGGCGCGGGCGACGGCGAGCGGGTCGGATGCCTTGCGCACGCTCTCGTCGGCGGCGATCCGCACTCCGAGTCCGGCGATGCGTCCCCGGAGCTGTGCGAGTTCCTCGACCGTGCGGCAGGGTTGTTCGGCGTACTGCAGGTCGAACGGGGCCAGGCGTTCGAGGGCGACGACGGCCTGCTCGACGGTCCACAGACCGTTCGCGTCGACGCGGACCGCAGCGTCCGGGCCCATCACCCGACGGACCTCGGCGACGCGGGCGACGTCGTCCTCGATGGTGGTACCGGGCTCCGCCACCTTCACCTTCGCACTCGTGCAGCCGGGGTAGCGGGCGAGGAGGTCCGCGACCGCGTCGGGCGCGACGGCCGGCACGGTGGCGTTCACGGGCACGGCGTCCGCGGCGGGGGAGTGGTCGGTCCACCCGAAGTCGATGGTCCCGCGGAGCCAGGCGGCGGCCTCGGTGTCGTCGTACTCGACGAAGGGCGAGAACTCCGTCCAGCCGTGCGGGCCGCGCAGCACGAGGGCCTCCCGCGCGGTGATGCCGCGGAACCGCACGCGCATCGGCAGGGCGACGACGTGGGCATCGGTCGTCAGGTCGGCGAGGTCGGGGAGCACCCGACCATCCTCGCAGCGGACACGGCAGTTCCTCGGAGCCGAAGGCCAGGGCAGCGCAATAGCATGCTGCGGTCGGTGCCGGTCCAGAGGGACACGTCCGACCGGACGAAGCACCATCGAACCAGCACTGCACCACCGACACGACGACCAGAGGGAGGCTCCGTGGCGTCTGATCCGCACGAGCGGTCGTCACGCGCATCCGGAGCGGCCTCGCCCTCGGGACGCACGGCAGCGGCGACGTCACGAGCGACGGGCGCAACCCCGCGTGGGTCCAAGCCCACCGCGCGCGGGACGAAGACCGGCGTCGCGCGCGGATCGGGCGCCGGTTCCTCCGGCGACTTCGAACGCCTGATGCAGCGCAACACGGTCGACGTCCGCGAGCAGGCAACCAGCCGGCAGCGTCGCCGCAGCCCGATCGTCGGCAAGATCGCTCTCGGACTGGCGGTCGTCTCCGCCGCGGTCGATGCCAGTGCCTTCGCGGTGTTCATGGGCGGCGACACGACCTTCGCGTTCGGCATCTGCTTCGTCGTCGTGTTCCTCACGCTCATCGCCGCGATCCTCGGGTTCATCGCGGCCGTCGGGGGGATGGGCCGGTGGTACGGGGCGATCGGTGTCGTGCTGGCCTTCGTCGCGAACCCGGTGATCCTCATCGTGCTGCTCGTCATCGTGGCGCCGGAGATGCTGACCGACATGGGCGGGTCCTAGACCGCGGCCCGGCCGACCAGCCCGCTCCCGCACCCCGGCGATAGGGTCGGGACCATGCCCGACACCGTGTCCGACCTGTTCGATCCCGACGTCTGGACGACCGCTCCCGCAGCCGCCTCGTTCACCGACATCACGTACCACAAGCACGTGTCGAAGGGGATCGTCCGCATCGCGTTCGACCGCCCCGAGGTCCGCAACGCCTTCCGCCCCCGCACCGTGGACGAGCTCTACCGTGCCCTCGACGACGCCCGCCAGGACCCCCGCGTCGGCGTCGTCCTGCTCACCGGCAACGGCCCGAGCCCCAAGGACGGCGGCTGGGCGTTCTGCTCCGGCGGCGACCAGCGCATCCGCGGCCGGAGCGGCTACCAGTACGTCGGCGACGAGGGCGCTCCGCCCGAGGGCGTCGACCCCGCCGCTGCCCAGGCATCGATGGGCCGCCTGCACATCCTCGAGGTCCAGCGCCTCATCCGCATGATGCCGAAGGTCGTCATCGCCGTGGTGCCGGGCTGGGCCGCCGGTGGTGGACACTCGCTGCACGCGATCTGCGACCTGACGATCGCGAGCGCGGAACACGGCAAGTTCAAGCAGACCGACGCCGACGTCGGCTCGTTCGACGGCGGCTACGGCAGCGCCTACTACGCCAAGCAGATCGGCCAGAAGCTCGCGCGCGAGGTCTTCTTCCTCGCCGAGGAGTACTCCGCCCAGCGCGCGTACGAGATGGGTGCGGTGAACAAGGTGGTGCCGCACGCGGACCTCGAGCGCGAGGCGATCCGCTGGGGCGAGACGATCCTCGGCAAGTCGCCGACGGCCATCCGGATGCTCAAGTACGCCTTCAACGCCGTCGACGACGGGCTCGTCGGCCAGCAGGTCTTCGCCGGCGAGGCCACCCGTCTGGCCTACGGCACCGACGAGGCGGTGGAGGGACGCGACTCCTTCCTCGAGAAGCGCGCGCCCGAGTGGACCGCGTTCCCCTGGCACTACTGATGACCCGACCGCTGGTCGCGCTGGGAGCCTCCGATCCGTCCGCCGTGCTGCGCGGCCTGGAGGCTGCGCTCGCCGGCGGCCCCGCGCTGCTCCCCGTCGCCGAAGGCGCTCCGTCGCTGCCGACGCCGCCACCGGCCGACGTCGCGCAGCGGGTCGCCCTGGTGGTCGAGACGAGCGGGTCGACCGGCACCGGCAAGCGCGTGGCGCTGTCCGCCGACGCGCTGTTGGCCGGTGCCGCAGCCGCGGACCAGGCGCTCGGCGGTCCGGGGAGCTGGGTCCTCGCCCTGCCGACGCACTACATCGCGGGCCTCAACGTCCTGACGCGGTCGATCGTCGCGGGCACCGTCCCGAGCCTCGCGGCGCCGGGCCACTTCACCGCGCAGGGGTTCACCGAGGCCGCCCGGCAGCTGCAGGTCACCCGCGCAGCGCCCCGCCGCTACACCTCGCTCGTGCCGGTGCAGCTCGCCCGGGTGCTCGACGACCCGGACGCAACGGCGGAGCTCACCCGGTTCGACGCGGTGCTGGTCGGCGGGCAGGCCACACCGGCGCCGCTCCGTGCGCGTGCCGAGGCCGCGGGTGTGCACGTCGTGACGACGTACGGCGCGAGCGAGACCAGCGGCGGGTGCGTCTACGACGGGGTCCCCTTCGGCACGGTGCGGACGCGACTGGTCGACGGCGAGCTCTGGCTGCACGGCCCGATGCTCGCGGAGGGCTACCTGGACGACGCGGCCCGGACGGCGGCGACCTTCGTCGTCGAGGACAGCCTGCGCTGGTACCGCACGGGCGACGCCGCGACCGTGACGGACGGCGTCCTGCGGGTGCTCGGGCGTCTGGACGACGTCATCATCTCCGGTGGCGAGAAGGTCCCGCTCGGCCTGGTCGAACGACACGTCCGCGAGCTCCCCGGGCAGGAGTCGTCGGTCGTCACCCGACGGTCGTCGGCCGAGTGGGGCGAGGTCCCGGTCGTCGTGACGGCCGAGCCCGTCGACCTGCAGCGGGTCCGTGACCACGTCGAACGGTCCCTGGGTCGGGCCGCGCGTCCGGCGGACGTCCTGGTCGTGGATCGGGTGCCGATGCTGCCGAGCGGCAAGCCGGACCGTCGGGCGATCGCCGCGCTCGTCGCCGGTCACGAGCCGCGCCGATAGGATCAACGGTCGTGGCACGATCGAAGAACGCAACCCAGAAGCAGGGCCGCTCCGGCAACCCGGCGAAGGCAGCACGGCCCGGGAACGTCCGCCGCAAGGCGACCGCACGTGACTGGATCGGTGGCGCCCGGCTCCGCACGCTCACCCTCGGCGTGGTGCCCGTCGTGCTCGGCACCGCCGTGGGCTTCGTCGACAGCAGGACCACCGGCGACTTCGGTGCCTACCTCGGCCAGGGCAGCCACCTCGCCGTGGCGGTCCTGGCGCTGGTCGTCGCGCTGTTCCTGCAGATCGGCGTGAACTACAGCAACGACTACTCGGACGGCGTCCGCGGCACGGACGAGTTCCGCGTGGGTCCTGCGCGCCTGACCGGTGCCGGCCTGGCGAAGCCCCGCACGGTGCTGACCGTCGCCCTGACGTTCTTCGGCCTGGCCGCCGTCGCCGGGATCGCGATCGTGGTGCTCACCCAGCTCTGGTGGCTGTTGATCGTCGGTGCCGCTGCGATCGTCGCCGCCTGGTTCTACACCGGGGGCAAGAAGCCCTACGGCTACAACGCCCTGGGTGAGGTCTTCGTCTTCGTGTTCTTCGGGCTGGTTGCGGTCCTCGGCACGCAGTACACCCAGATCGGTCGCGTCACCACGAGCGGGTGGGTGGCCGCGGTCGCAGCGGGCTTCTTCGCCTGCGCGGTCCTCATGGTGAACAACATCCGCGACGTCGACGAGGACCGCGCCGCGGGCAAGCGGACCCTGGCGGTCGTGGTCGGCCGTCCGGTGGCGCGGGTCCTGTACGGCGTGTTCCTGATGCTGCCCTACGTGGCGCTGCTCTGGTTCGTGCTGCTGTACTTCCGGACCGGCTTCACGTACTTCTCACTGCTGCTGGCCCTGCCGGCGCTGCTCATCGGCGTGACGTCGAAGAAGCCGCGCGAACTCATCACCGCGCTGCAGCTGTCGTCCTTCAGCTCGCTGGTCTACGGCGTGGTGCTCGGCATCACGCTCGCCGTCCAGCCGTAGCGGAGCCCGACCAGCCGCGGCAGCGCGGCGTCAGTCGGTCGGGTGCTCGCGGCGGTCGGCGTGCCGGTCGGCGTCGGACACCGGGCGCGCGGCGGGCACGTCTGAGTCCTCGGCGTCGACGAAGTCGTCCTCGAAGTCGGAGTCGGCGTCGTGCGCCGGAGCAGGTCGGCGCGACGCCAGGCTCGTGGTCACCTGCTCGCGCAGGCGTGGCAGCGCGATGTAGGAGACGAGCAGGCCGATCAGGGCCGCGCCGATGGTCGCCCAGTACCAGGGGAGCCCGACCACGAACAGGACGACGAGCGCCGCCGCGAAGATCCCGAGACGGGCGAGGGTGTAGACGAGCCACGCTTTCACCCGGCAAGTCTACGGACCCGTCGTCGGGTCCTCCTGGTCGCGCATCGCGGGGGCCCGACCATGAGGCCCGTCACAGACTCGCGACCTAGACTCCGTGCATGATCCGCTTGTGGCTCGTCGTCGCTGTCGCCGCCGTGGCGTTCACGGTGTACGCGCTCATCGACTGCGCCACGATGCCCCGCTCCCGCGTCCGGTCGCTCCGCAAGCCCGTCTGGGTCCTGCTCGTCATCGTGTTGCCGGTCCTCGGGGCGCTGCTCTGGTTCTTGCTCGGCCGTGCACCCGCAGCCCAGGGCCCCGCCGCCCGGTACCGTGGACCCGAAGACGACCCGGACTTCCTCGGCGAGCACGCTCCCGAGCGGCCCCGAACGGACAAGGACCAGGACGACGCCACGCTCCGCAACCTCGAAGAACAGTTCCACGACACCGACGACGACGGCCGCACCGATCGCTGACGGTGAACCGGGGCGACCCGGGTCGGGCAGTCCCGCCTCCGACTTCGCCCTCGCGCTGCTGCAGGAAGCCGCCCGCGCCGGTGTGACCGACGTCGTGGTGAGCCCGGGCTCGCGGTCGCAGGCGCTCGCTCTGGCCGCCGTCGCCCTCGAGCGCGCCGGCGGCATCACGGTGCATGTCCGGCTCGACGAGCGCACGGCCGGCTTCTTCGCCCTCGGACTCGCCGTCGAGACCTCCCGCCCCGCGCTCGTGGTCACGACGTCCGGCACCGCCGTGGCGAACCTGCACCCGGCGGTCCTCGAGGCCCACCACTCTGGCGTCCCGATGATCGTGGTGTCGGCCGACCGACCGGGTGAGCTCCGGGGGATCGGCAGCAACCAGACCACCGTCCAGCCGGGGATCTTCGCGCACGCGGTGTCGTTCGTCCACGAGGTCGAGGCGCCGACCGCCCACGGTGTCGACGACACCACCCGGGCGGCGATCCGCGCCGTCGTCCGGCAGGCAGTCGCCGCGGCGTCCGGACACACCGGGCAGCCGGGTCCGGCACAGCTCGACATCGCGTTCCGCGAACCCCTGTCGGCCACGCTCACCGACGTCGCGGGCGCGCCCGACGAGGAGATCGACACGGCGTTCGCCGCACGGCGCGTCCACACCGGGCTGCCCGTCGCCGACCTCGCACCGGACGACGAGCCCGCGACCGTCGTCATCGCCGGACACGACGCCGGCGAGGACGCCGAACGGATCGCGTGGGAGCTCGGGGCGCCGCTGCTCGCCGAGGTCTCGAGCGGGGCGCACTTCGGTCGGAACCTCGTCGTCACGTACCGCCGGCTCCTGCGCGACCCGGACTTCGGCGGTCGGGTCCGTCGAGCGGTGGTGCTCGGGCACCCCACGCTCTCGCGCGAGGTCCCCGCGCTCCTGCAGCGCGACGACGTCGAGGTCGTGACGGTCCGTGGGGCCGGCGCCGACCCGTACGACCCGAGCCGGGCCTCCCGTCTGGTCTCCGACGTCCGGGTGACCGGACGGACCGGGCCGGCGCACCGTGCGTGGGTGGGCCGGTGGGTCGCTGCCAGCCGTGCCGCGCTCGGAGGCGGTGACGCGGGGCCGGACCTCGACGCCAAGCGGTCCGCGGACCGTGCCGAGCGCAACCGGTTCCTGAAGGACGAGGTGGCGCTCCGACGGCGTCCGGTCGACCGGGCGATGCTCGCCGAGGCGGTGTGGGGCGTGACCTGGCCGCACGACCGCCTGGTGCTCGGGGCGTCGCAGATCATCCGTGTCGCCGACGAACGCGTGGCGGGCAAGAAGATCCGCGTCCACGCCAACCGGGGGCTCGCCGGGATCGACGGCACGGTGTCGACGGCGCTCGGCATCGCGGCCGCGCTCGAGACCACCCAGGCGGCCGGCGGCACCACGCGCGTGCTGGTCGGCGACCTGACGTTCCTGCACGACCTCGGCGCGTTCGTGACCGGCACCGAGGAACCGACGCACCGCGTGCAGGTCGTCGTCGGCAACGACGTCGGCGGGGCGATCTTCCGCGGGCTCGAGGTCGCCGAGACCACGCCGGCCGCGGACATGCGGCGGATGATGACGACGCCGCAGCACGTCGACGTCGAGCGCGTGGTGACGGGGCTCGGGTGGGAGTACCGCCGCGCCGCGACCTGGGGCGACCTGGAGCGTGTGTTGACGGACCCGGCCGACCGGGTCGTCATCGAGGTGCCGCTGGCCGACTGACGCGCCGGTGTCAGCGGTGGGCGCGGGTGCCGCGCACGGTGCGCGGTTGTCGCTCCGTGCAGGGTTCGCCGCTCGGTGAGTGCCTGTCGGCTCGCACCACGCGGTCGACCTCGCACCACGTGGGACGCGCGCACGGTGCGAACCGCGCATGGTGCGCGTCCGGCGCGGTGCGGGACGGGAGGCCCGGCGCGCGTCCGGCGCGCACGGCCCGGCCCGGCCCGTGCCTAGGCCAGGGCGTCGCGGATCGGGCGGAACTTCAGCGCGGTCTCGGCGACCTCGCGCTGCGGGTCCGACCCGCCGACGATGCCGGCGCCCGCCCACGCGGTGACCGTGCCGTCGGGGTCGATCTGCGCGCTGCGGAGCGCCAGCATCCACTCGCCGTCGCCGGACGCCCCGAGCCACCCGACCGGTCCCGCGTACCGGCCGCGGTCGACGCCCTCGAGCTCGGACACCAGCCGCACGGCGACGTCGGTCGGGGTCCCCGCCACCGCGGCCGTCGGGTGCAGCGCGTCGGCGACGTCGAGCGAGGTCGTGCCGACGGGCAGGGTCGCCTGTACGTCGCTGGCCAGGTGCCACAGGTTCGGCAGCTGCAGGCGGAAGGGCTCCGGGTCGACGCGCAGGTCTGCGGCCAGCGGACGGAGCGCGTCAACGAGTGAGGCGATCGCGAAGGCGTGTTCCTCGATGTCCTTGGCGCTCGACGCCAGCGCCTCGGCCGCGGCGCGGTCGGACGCCGGGTCGTCGCCGCGGGCCGCGCTGCCCGCCAGCACCCGCGCGGTCAGCCGGGTGCCGTCGGTGCGTGCCAGCGTCTCGGGGGTCGCGCCGACCAGCCCGTCGACCGCGAAGACGACGCACTGGGGGTAGGTCGCGGCGAGGTCGAGCAGGAGCGCGCGCTGGTCGGCACCCGGCGGCAGGGTGCCGACCAGGTCGCGGGCGAGCACGACCTTGCGCGCGTCGCCGGCGGTGATGCGGCGGACGGCCTCGGCGACCGAGGCGGCGTAGGCGTCCTCGTCGATGTGGCCCGGGCGCAGCGCGACGGAGAGGTGTCCGCCGACGTGGGGGACCGGCACCGACGTCCGCGTGAAGGTGAGGCGCGCCGGGTCGGGCGTGGTGTCGATCGCCGTCAACCACGCCTTGCCGCGCCGACGTCCGACGACCACGCGGGGCACGATCAGCACGCTGGTGGCAGCGGAGTCGTCGGCGAACGCGAAGGTCCCGAAGGCGACCAGGCCGGACCCGCGCAGCTGGACGGGGTCGTCGACCTCGGCACGGGCGACGATCTCGCGCCAGACCTCGGCCGCGTCGCGCATCCGCGAGGGACCGCGGAACGTGAACCGCAGCGCCTCACCGATCCCGATGATGCCGTCGCCGCCCCGCACGAAGGCGAGGGGCTGGTCGGGGAGGGTGTGGCGGAGCACGGCGCCCGGGTCGTCGAGGATCCGGGTCGACACCGTGAGCGGCGGGGCCGCCGTGGCGGTTCGGGTCACGGATCGATCGTACGCGTCGGCACGGACGCCGGCGGCGCCTGCGTCCGCGTCCGCGTCTGCGTCTACGTCTTAGTCCGCGTCCGCGGAGCGTCCGGCGTTCCGGCAACGCACGGCACGGACCTCTAGGATTGGTCGGGTGAGCAGAGCGGACATGCACAAGCGGCCGGACGAAGTGGCGGCCATGTTCGACGACGTCGCGGAGAAGTACGACCTGACCAACGACATCCTCTCCGCCGGCAACGCCCCGCTGTGGCGGGTCGCCACCGTGCGCGCCGTCGACCCCCAGCCGGGCGAGAAGGTCCTCGACATCGCTGCGGGCACCGGCACGAGCGCTGCGGTGCTCGCGAAGAAGGGCGCTGAGGTCACCGCGCTCGACCTGTCCGCGGGCATGATCGCCGTCGGTCGTGAGCGCCACCCGGAGATCACCTTCGTCGAGGGCGACGCCGAACACCTGCCGTTCGAGGACGACACCTTCGACGCCGTCACGATCTCGTTCGGGCTGCGCAACGTCAACGACCCGCACCAGGCCCTGGGTGAGATGCTCCGCGTCCTGAAGCCCGGCGGCCGCGTCGTCATCTGCGAGTTCTCCACGCCGCCGCTCGCCGCGCTCCGGCTCGGCTACGGCGCGTACCTCAAGCGCGTCCTGCCCGGCATCGCCCGGGTGTCGAGCAGCAACCCGGCCGCGTACCGCTACCTGGCCGAGTCGATCGAGGCCTGGCCCGAGCAGCAGGTCCTCAGCCAGTGGCTCCGCGGTGTCGGCTTCACGATGGTCGCCCACCGGAACCTGACGGCCGGCATCGTCGCCCTGCACCGCGGTCGCAAGCCCGTCGCCGGGACCGTCCGCGAGTCCGTCGCACGTCGGGCCAAGGCACGGCGTGACCACCAGGGCACCGGTGAACAGCCGCGTGTCGAGCCGACCGACCGCTGACCGGCCCCACCACCCGCACACGGTCCTCCCCCCGAAGACGGAGCAGCACTTGAACCCGAGCGTCCCGGTCGCACGCCGCGCACCGAGTCTCCGAGCGTCGCTCGGCATCGGCGAGCGCCTGTTCGCCAGCCCGACCGAACGGCGGTTCATCAACGCTGTGGACGACGGGCTCGAGCTCGTCGAACAGGGGCTCGAGGACGCGATGCGCTCCGCCGACACCCTGGCCGACACCACCAGCCGCTACCTGCTCTCCGCGGGCGGCAAGCGCGTCCGGCCCACGCTGACGCTGCTCATCGCCCAGCTCGGCAACGGCGTCACCGACCAGATCGTGAAGGCCGCCGTCAGCGTCGAGACCACGCACCTGGCGTCGCTGTACCACGACGACGTCATGGACGAGGCGCCGTTCCGCCGCGGGGTCCCCGCCGCGCACGTGACCTACGGCAACAACGTCGCGATCCTGACCGGCGACCTGTTGTTCGCCCGCGCCAGCCTGATCACCGCCGACCTGGGGCCCGAGGGCATCCGGATGCAGGCTGAGACGTTCCAGCGCCTGTGCATGGGGCAGCTGCACGAGACGACGGGCCCGCAGCCGGACGACGACCCGGTCGAGCACTACATCCAGGTGCTCAGCGACAAGACCGGCTCGCTCATCGCCACGGCCGCGCGCGCCGGTGTGTTGTTCTCCGGTGCCGACCGCGCCTACCTCGACGCCGTCGGGACCTTCGGCGAGAAGGTCGGCGTCGCGTTCCAGCTCGTCGACGACGTGATCGACCTGGCGCCCGCCGAGGACAAGACCGGCAAGATCGCCGGCAACGACCTGCGCGCCGGCGTCGACACGCTGCCGCTGCTCCAGCTGAAGCGCCGCGCGGCGACCGAGCCCGGCGCCGCTGCCCTGCTCGAACGGATCGAGCGCGACGTGACCGACGCCCCGGACGAGGCGGTCACCACCGACGCCTACCTGTCCGCCGTCGCCGCGCTGCGCGACCACGAGGCCACCGCCGCCACCCGGGCGGTCGCCGCACAGTGGGCGGACGAAGCCGTCGTCGCTCTCGCACCGCTGCCGGACGGCGTCGTGAAACGCGCCCTCACGCGGTTCGCCGAGTCCGTCGTCGACCGCAGCCGCTGAGCCCGCTGCGCACGACGCACCACCACCAACACACCTGGAGTCGATCAGTGCCCACCCTCCGCCTCGCCATCGTCGGAGCCGGACCCGCCGGCATCTACGCCGCGGACATCCTGCTGCGGGAAGCACACGCCTACGACGTGTCGATCGACCTCTTCGAGCAGCTGCCCGCGCCGTACGGCCTGGTCCGCTACGGCGTCGCCCCGGATCACCCCCGCATCAAGGGCATCATCAACGCCCTGCGCGACGTGCTCGACCGCGGTGACATCCGGATCTTCGGCAACGTCGAGTTCGGCAAGGACATCACCCTCGACGACCTCAAGCAGCACTACAACGCGGTGGTCTTCTCCACGGGCGCGATCAAGGACGCCGACCTCGACGTCCCCGGCGTCGAGCTCGAGGGATCGTACGGCGCCGCGGAGTTCGTCAGCTGGTTCGACGGGCACCCGGACGTCCCGCGTACCTGGCCACTCGAGGCCGAGAGCGTCGCGGTCATCGGCAACGGCAACGTCGCGCTCGACGTCTCCCGCATCCTCGCCAAGCACGCGGACGACCTGCTGCCCACCGAGGTGCCCGACAACGTCTACCAGGGGCTCAAGCGCTCGCCGGTCACCGACGTGCACGTCTTCGGTCGCCGCGGCCCGGCGCAGGTGAAGTTCACGCCGCTCGAACTCCGTGAGCTCGGCGAGGTCCCCGACGTCGACATGGTCGTGTACGACGAGGACTTCGACCACGACGAAGCGTCCCTGACCGCGATCCAGACCAACAAGCAGGTCATGGTCATCAATCGGGTGCTCGAGCAGTGGCGCACGCGCGAGGTCGGCCAGGCCAGCCGCCGCCTGCACCTGCACTTCTACGCGAAGCCGCTCGAGTTCGTCGGCGACGACCAGGGCCGTGTCGCCGCGATCCGGTACGAGCGCACCCGCCCGAACGGCCAGGGCGGCGTCGAGGGCACGGGGGAGATCCGCGAGATCCCGATCCAGGCCGTCTACCGCGCGGTCGGGTACTTCGGTTCCCCGGTCCCCGGCGTGCCGTTCGACGAGCGCCACGGCGTGATCCCGAACCACGAGGGCCAGGTGCTCGACGACGACAACCAGCAGATCCCCGGCCTGTACGCCACCGGGTGGATCAAGCGCGGTCCGGTCGGGCTCATCGGCCACACCAAGTCCGACGCGATGGAGACGGTCCAGCACATCGTCCGCGACCAGGCCAGCTGGTGGACGCCGGCGGACCCGTCCGAAGGTGCGATCCCGGCCCTGCTGCGTGAGCGCGGTGTCGAGTACACCGACCTCGACGGGTGGCACCGGCTCGACGCGCACGAGATCGCCCTCGGCGAGCCGCACGGCCGCGCCCGCGTGAAGGTCGTCCCGCGCGACGCGATGATCGACGCCTCCCTCGGCCGCGAGACCGCCGATCGGGTCTGACCCGTGACCGCCCTGCGCCCCGCCCTCGACACCGAGGTGCGGGGCGCCCGGCTGTCGGGCGTCGACGTCGCTCGCGCCGTCGCGCTGTTCGGCATGGTCGCCGCGCACGTCGGCGGGGTCGCCGACGACCTCGACTGGGGCGACGTCTCGAGCTGGTCCGCCCTGGTGAACGGTCGGTCCTCGACGCTCTTCGCGGTGCTCGCCGGTGTGTCCGTCGGGCTGGTCAGCGGTCGCCAGCACCCGCCCGGCCCGCCGGCGATCGGCCGGATCCGCAGACGGCTGGCGGTCCGCGCCGTGCTCATCGTGCTGATCGGGTTCGTCCTGATGAGCCTGGGCACCCCGGTCTACGTGATCCTGCCCACGTACGGCGCACTGTTCCTGCTCGTGCTGCCGGCACTGCGCTGGCGTCGTCGCACGCTGCTCGTCGCGGCCGGGGTGTGCGCGCTGGTGTCCGCGCCGGTCGCCGTCGCGATCGTCCCGCTCTACGCGGACGCCGACACGTTCGGCGTCCAGCTCGGGCTGGTCTACCCCGTGGTCACCTTCCTGGCGTTCGTGCTGGTCGGGCTCGCGGTCGCCCGGTCCGGCTTGGAGGAGCGGGGCACGCAGATCGCGCTCCTCGCGGTCGGCGCGCTGGTCGCGGCCACCGCGTACGTCGTCGGCGTCCTCACGGCGCCGGTCCCGGTCGACGCGGCGTACGCCTTCCCCGGCGTCCCCTTCGTGCCGGACGGGTCGACGCTCGGGCAGAGCGTGGCGCAGGTCTTCCTGTCGCCGCGGGACCACTCGAGCTCGATCGTCGACGTCGTCGGGTCGGCCGGGGTCGCCGTGGCCGTGATCGCCCTCTGCACGCTCCTGGTCGACGGCCGGGGTCCGGTCGTCGCGCGGATCGTCACGCCGTTGTCCGCGGTGGGCTCGATGCCGCTCACCGTCTACGCGCTGCACCTCGTCGTGATCGCCGCGTTCCCGGCGCTGCCGCAGCAGGCGTCGACCTGGTGGGGGTTCGTGGTCGGCGCCGTCGTGTTCGCGATGCTGTGGCAGCGGTTCCTCGGCCGAGGCCCCGCCGAACGGCTCGTCGCCCGCATCGTTCGGTCCGTCGTCCGCTGACGCCCGCGCGCCGTGCGGATCCGCGACCCGCGTGCCGGGCGTGACCCGGGCCTCCCGGGTTCGCTACTGCAGCGCCGCCGTCAGCCGCGCGACGTTGTCGAGCACCTGCGAGCGTCGCGGACGGGTCAGCCACGTCTCCAGGTCGAGCTCGGTGCTCTCCTGCCGGTACGAGCTCTGCACCCCACGCAGCGCGTTGACGAACCGCTCGCCGCGCACCATGACCGAGATCTCGAGGTTCAGCGAGAACGAGCGCATGTCCATGTTGCTCGACCCGATGACCGCGACGTCGTCGTCGATCGTGAAGTGCTTCGCGTGCAGGATCGTCGGCGCCTTGTACAGCCAGATCTTCACGCCGGCGCGGAGCAGGCCCTCGTAGTACGAGCGCTGCGCGTGCCACGTCATGGCGTGGTCGCCGATCTCGCCGACGAACAGCTCGACCTCGACCCCGCGCTGCGCCGTCGTCGTGATCGCGTAGAGCATCGAGTCGTCCGGCACGAAGTACGGCGACGTGATCGACACCTTCTTCTGCGCCGAGTACAGCAGCGCGTTGAACAGGCGCAGGTTGTTCTCACCGTCGAAGCCCGGGCCCGAGGGCACCACCTGGCAGTCGAGGGCATCGCCGCGGTCGGCACGCTGCACCGGGTCGCTCTCGCGCAGCAGCAGTTCGTCGGTCTCGCTGTACCAGTCCGTGACGAACAGCGCGTTGATGCCCGCGACGACCGGCCCCTCGAACCGGGCGAACAGGTCCTTGTAGGCCAGGCCCTTCTCGATGTGGGCCTTCGTGTCGTACGACCGGTCGATCAGGTTCTGCGACCCGGTGAACGCGACCGAGCCGTCGATCACCATGATCTTGCGGTGGTTGCGCAGGTCCGGGCGCTGGAACTTCCCCTGCAGCGGTTGGAGCGGCAGCATCAGGTGCCACTCGATGTTCGCGCGGTCCAGGAACGCCAGCGTGTCCTTGAACCCCGGGTACCCGCGGCTGGCCCAGTGGTCCATCAGGAACCGGATCGTCACGCCACGTGCCTGAGCCCGCGCCAGGGACTCGAAGAACGGACGCGTGGTGTCGTCGAGCGACGCGATGTAGAACTCGACGTGCACGAACCGGCGAGACTGGTCGACCGCCTTCGCCATCTCGGCGAACGAGTCGTCGTAGTCCGGGTACAGCTCGGCGGAGTTGCCACCGACGAGCGGCATCGCGCCGAGCTCCCGGTTCAGGTTCGTGATGCTCTCGAACCACGGCGGCCACGGATGGTCACGACGCACCCGCTCGATGCCCTCGGTCTGCTCGAGGATGTACGCGTTGATCTCGGTCTGCTTCTCACGCCGGGCCCTCGGCAGCTTCGTCGACCCGATGACCAGGAACACGATGAACCCGATGTAGGGGATGAGGAAGATCGCGAGCAACCACCCCGTCGCCGTCTGGGGCTTCCGGTTGATCGGGACGTAGATCAGTGAGAACGCACGGATCGCCAGGTCGAGCAGGACGAGCAGGACGATGAGGGTGACGGTGAGCCAGTGCTCCACGGGGTGTCGACTCGGTGCGGGGTCGGCGCGTCAGCGGAAGTTGATGAACTGCAACGGCACGTCGAACTCTTCGCCCTTGAGCAGCTGGATCGTGTTCTGCAGGTCGTCGCGGCTCTTCGAGGAGACCCGGAGCTCGTCGCCCTGGATCTGGCTCTTCACCGTCTTCGGGGCCTGGGCCCGGAGGAACGCGCCGATCTTCTTCGCGACGTCCTGCTCGATGCCGTTCTTGAACTTCGCCTCGATGCGGAACTCCTTGCCCGAGGCGTAGGGCTCGCCGGCGTCGATGCTCTTGAGGCTGATGCCGCGCTTGATCGCCTTCGACTCGAACACGTCGAGCACCGCCTTGGCGCGCTCGGCCGAGTTCGCCTTGATGAGGACGTCCTCGCCGCTGAACGCGATCGAGGCGCCGACACCCTTGAAGTCGTAGCGCTGCTCGATCTCCTTGGCGGCCTGGTTGAGGGCGTTGTCCGCCTCCATCTTGTCGACCTTGCTGACCACGTCGAAGGAGCTGTCTGCCATGCCGGACAGCCTACCGATCACGGCTGATCTCGGTCGCGTCGCGGATGGTCACGACCACCGTCGACCATCCGCTATGCTGTTCTGGCGCCTCCGGTTGGTGACTACACGGGCTGGGTGCGCACATGGCAAGTTACCCAAGCGGCCAAAGGGATCTGACTGTAAATCAGCCGGCGTAGCCTTCGGGGGTTCGAATCCCTCACTTGCCACGTGCTTGTTGGAGCTGAAGAACGCTCTGCGAGACAAGACGAAGAGACAGGGCCCCGTCATCGACGGGGTCCTTTCTTGTTGGCCCCGTCATCGACGGGGTCCTTTCTTGTTGGCTCCTTTCTCGACGGGGCCCTGTTCTGCCGGACTGGAGGCTCGGGGCGGGCTGGCAGCGTGCCTCCAGTCCGGCGGTCCACGCCTCAGCAGCGATCCTGGGAGGATCGGGGCATGCGCGCCGAATCCGACCCCACCGAACTCGCCGACCTCGCCGAGGCCATCGCCACCGAGGCAGCGGCACTCGCCGCACGTCGTCGAGCCGAGGGCGTCGAGGTCGCCGAACGCAAGTCGAGCATCGTGGACGTCGTCACCGCGGCCGACCACGAGGTCGAGGACCTCATCCGTGCCCGCCTCGCCGCAGCACGCCCGGACGACGCCTTCTTCGGCGAGGAGACCGGCGCCAGCACCGGCAGCAGCGGCATCACGTGGGTCGTCGACCCCATCGACGGCACCGTCAACTACCTGTACGGCAGCCCGCAGTACGCCGTCAGCATCGGCGTCGTCCGCGGACGGCCCGATCCTGCCGACTGGGAGCCACTCGCAGGGGTCGTCGTGGCGCCGGCGACCGGGGACGTGTACCGAGCCGTCGCCGGAGGGCCCTCGACGGTGAACGGGCGGCCCATCCGTGTGTCGGAGCCGGCCTCGCTCGCCGAGACCCTCGTCGCGACCGGGTTCGGCTACACCGCCGAGCGTCGCCGTGAGCAGGTCGCGGTCCTCGCCGGGCTGCTCGGTGAGGTCCGGGACATCCGCCGCGGCGGCTCGGCCGCCCTCGACTGCTGTGCGGTCGGAGCCGGGATCGTCGACGCCTACTACGAGCGGGGGATCAACCCGTGGGACATGGCAGCCGGCGCGGTGGTGGCTGCGTCGGCGGGTGCCGTCGTCCGGACGTGGGAGGCAGGCGGGACCCGCTCGTTCCTGTTCGCGGCACCGGCGATCGCTGCACCGCTCGAGGCCCTGGTGCGTGCCGCCGAAGCCGAGGTCCTCCACGACTGACGGTGCTCCGGCGACCGGACGACGGCGAGTGGAGTGACGGCGACCGAGACTGGCGATCCGTTCAGGCCCCTGGTATCGTCGCCGAGTCCCGTTATCTGCTCGTTACCAACGAGCGCATCTGCCTCGATCAGGATCTGCACCGCACGTATGCCACGAACTCCGCTCTCGCCCGACGCCACTGACCACGCGGTCCCCGATGCACCGGCCCCCGCCGTCCATCTGACCCGTCGGGCCCGGATCGAAGCGGAACGCGCCACCGCCAAGCAGTCCGTGCGCCGCGACCAGTCGGTGGCCGCACCGGCAGCGCCGATGGCTGCGGTCCGTTCTGCGACTCCCGTCGCTCCGGCGTCCGACCTCGACGCCGCGGTGTCCGCCGCGGCCGAGCCCGCGCTGCCGGTGACGCCCCCTGCACCCGCGTCCCCGGTCCTGCCGTCGTCGACCATGCAGCCCGAGACGCCCCCGGCGCCGACGTCACCCGTCGTCGCACCGGCCTCGGTCCGCCGGGCCGCAGCCACGGCCTCCCGTCCGACCGCCACGGCACCGCACCGAGCGCCGTCAGGTCGCCGCACCCCGGCGGGACGCCCGGCGGCTCCGGTCGCCGAACGGCGTGCCGACCGCGCGACCCGGCACCTCGGAGCCACCGCCCGTCCCGCTGCCGCGACCGCGCCGCCGCGGGGGAGTGCCTTCCGTCGGACCGCCTCGCGTGTGACCGCCGTCGGCGCGCTGCTGTTCGCCGCCGGGCTCGTGGTCTCGACCTCGCTACCGGCGCAGGCGCTGTACACGCCCGCTTCGGGCTCGACGACCCAGCGCACCGTCGCAGCTGGCGACACCCAGTCGCTCGCCGTCGGCGACGCGACCGAGGCCGAGATCAACCGCGACGCCTACACGGTCTCCGACGCGACGCAGTACAAGAACGTCGACTCCTCGAGCTTCACGAACGACCCCGCGGGCACGATCCAGTGGCCGTTCCTGACCGGCGTGCCGATCACCTCCGGGTTCGGCGGTCGGCAGGTCGAGGGCTGCTCGTTCTGCTCGACGAACCACCAGGGCATCGACTTCGCTCCCGGTGCCGGCACCCCGATCCGGGTCATCGCCGCCGGGACCGTCATCAAGGTCCAGCCGAACGACGGCGGCTTCGGCAACGACGTCTGGGTCGAGCACGACGTCGACGGCAAGCAGTTCACGAGCGTCTACGGCCACATGATGGACAACTCGTTCAAGGTCGTGAAGGGCCAGCAGGTCGCGGTCGGCGACGAGCTTGGTCTGGTCGGTTCGACGGGCAACTCGACCGGCCCGCACCTGCACCTCGAGGTGCACGTCGACGGGGTCCCGGTGGACCCGATGGCGTGGCTCGAGGCCAACGCGAACTAGCTCGCGAGGACGGCACGCCCGGGCGTCGTGGTCGGTTCCAGACCACTGTCGGGGTTCTGCTATCCTCGTGTGGTGCCGCTCGCGGTACTCGCCCCGATAGCTCAGTGGTAGAGCACTTCCATGGTAAGGAAGGGGTCGTCAGTTCAATCCTGACTCGGGGCTCTGACCCGGCGAGAACTCATCGCCGGATCTGTGGCGGGGTAGCTCAGCTGGTTAGAGCACACGACTCATAATCGTGGGGCCGCGGGTTCAAGTCCCGCCCTCGCTACCGCAAGCCCGGCGTCCGCGCCGGGCTTTCGTCGTTCCCGGGGGCGCGGGGCGCGGGGCGCGGGGCGCGGGGCGCGGGCCCGCCGGTCGGTCGCCGTCCGTTCGCACAACCGGAGGCACGCCGCGCCGCGCAATCACGTGGCGCGGGGTGCGTTGCGTTGTGCGGACGCAGTCCGCGCCGCTGCGCGTCGCACCCCGGTGCGAACGTCGCACCCCGTTGTGGCGGGGTGTGACGTTCGCGCAGGGGTGCGATCCGTCTGGAGGCGTGGCGCGCTCCCGCCGGGCCGGCGCCGGGCCTCCAGGCGGTCGCCGTCCGTTCGCACAACCGGAGGCACACTGCGCCGCGCAATCACGTGGCGCGGTGTGCGTTGCGGTGTGCGGACGCAGTCCGCGCCGCTGCGCGTCGCACCCCGTGGCGAACGTCGCACCCCGTTGTGGCGGAGTGCGACGTTCGCACAGGGGTGCGATCCGTCTGGAGGCGCGGCGCACGCCCGCCGGGCCTCCAGGCAGTCGCCGCCCGTCCGCACAACCGGAAGCACCCCGCGCCACGCAAGGGCGTGGCGCGGTGTGCGTTGCGGTGTGCGGACGCAGTCCGCGCCGCTGCGCGTCGCACCCCGTGGCGAACGTCGCACCCCGTTGTGGCGGGGTGCGACGTTCGCGCAGGGGTGCGATCCGTCTGGAGGCGCGGCGCACGCCCGCCGGGCCGGCGCCGGTCCTCCAGGCAGTCGCCGCCCGTCCGCACAACCGGAGGCATGCCGCGCCGCGGAAGTGCGCGGCGCGGTGTGCGTTGCGTTGTGCGGACGCAGTCCGCGCCGCTGCGCCGCGCGCGCCCCGCGCCTAGCGCTCGACGCGCCCCACGAGCAGCCCGGCGGAGCGGAGGGACCGCTCGACCGACCCCGTCACGCGGCGCCAGTGCTCCTGCCGCCGAGCAGCGCCGATCGTCCCGCCCGCCACCGCCGGCCCGTGGTCCGCGTGCCGCAGCGTCAGCGTCGAACGCCCGCCCGCGGTCGACACGACGAGCTCGTAGCGGCGGTACTCCCGACCCGGGTGCACCAAGGCGCCGAGCAGCACCGTGAGCAGTCGACTGCCGGCCTCGGCGACGATCGAGCCGGGCAGGGCATCGACGCGGTGCCCGTCCGATCGCAGCGCCGCTCCCGCGAGCTCCATGGCCGTGCGCCGGTCGCCCGTGTGCACTGCGTACTCGATCGTGGTCTCCATCGCACCCTCCCGGAACGAAGACGGTCCCGACGCCCCCCGGCGCCATCCCGGTGATCATAGCCGATGCAAACTCATGAAAGCTGAGCGTCGTAGGATGACCGTCGTGTCTGTGAACCCCGAGCTCGTCGGCAGGACGTTCCCGCCGGCCCCGCCGTACCTCGTCGGTCGCGAGAAGGTGCGCGAGTTCGCGCGCGCGACCTTCGCCACGAACCCCGTCCACCACGAGCCCGAGGCCGCACGGGCCGCCGGGTACGCGGACGTCGTCGCACCGGCAACCTTCGCGGTCGTCGTGCAGGAAGCGACGCTCGCCCAGCTGCTGGCCGAGCCCGACGCCGGCATCGACTTCTCCCGCGTCGTGCACGGCGAGCAGAAGTTCACGTACGACCGTCCGATCGTGGCCGGTGACGAGCTCACCGCGACCCTGACGGTCACGAGCGTGAAGACCCTCGGCGGCAACGCCATGGTCACCGCCGAGAGCACCATGAGCGACGCTTCGGGGGAGCACGTCGTCACCGCGACCTCCACCCTCGTGGTCCGAGGAGACGACGCATGAGCACCCAGGCCACCGAGACCGCCGAGACTGCCGTCGGGACGGTCGTCGCCGAGCGCGAGGTCCACCTGACCCGCGACGCGCTGGTCCGCTACGCCGGTGCTTCTGGTGACTTCAACCCGATCCACTACCGCGACGACGTCGCCGCCTCGGTCGGGCTGCCCGGCGTCCTGGCGCACGGCATGCTCACGATGGGCCTCGCCGTCCAGCCGGTCTCGGACTGGCTCGGCGACCGCGGCTGGGTCGCGTCGTACGGCGTCCGCTTCACGCGGCCGGTCGTCGTCGACCCCGAGCAGGGCGCGACCGTCACCGTCGTGGCCAAGGTCGGCACCGTCGACGACCAGGGCCGCCCGCAGCGCATCGACCTCACCGTGACCGCCGCCGGGCAGACCGTGCTCGGCAAGGCGCAGGTCACGGTGGCGTTCCGCTGACCGTGCCCGACCTCGCAGCGCTCACGACCCTCGGTGTCGGTGGCCCGGCTGGCCGACTCCTCGTCGCCGACACCACCGACGAGCTGGTCGCCCACACCCGTGACGCCTGGTCCGACGACGACTGGCTCGTCGTCGGCGGCGGCAGCAACCTGCTGGTCGCGGACGCCGGCTTCGACGGCACCGTCGTGCTGGTCCGCACCCGCGGCGTCGAACACGAGGCCACCGCCGACGGCGTCACCGTCCGCGTCGCGGCCGGTGAACCGTGGGACGCGTTCGTCGCGTCGACCGTGGAGCACGGCTGGACCGGCCTGGAGGCCCTCAGCGGCATCCCGGGCACCGTCGGTGCGTCCCCCGTGCAGAACATCGGGGCGTACGGGGTCGAGCTCTCCGACGTGCTCACCCGGGTCGAGTTCCTCGATGCGGCCACGGGGGAGCGCGCGTGGCTCGACGCGGCCGAGCTGGAGCTCGGCTACCGCACGTCCACGCTGAAGCACGGGCGCCGCGGTGTCGTCCTGACCGTGGAGTTCGCGCTCGGCACCGACGTCGAGGGCGGCGTCCCCGTGCGGTACGCGCAGCTGGCCGGGTCACTCGGGGTCGCGCTCGGCGAGCGGGTCGATCCCGCCGTGGTGCGCTCGACCGTGCTCGGGCTCCGCGCGTCGAAGGGCATGGTGCTCGACGCCGAGGACCGGGACACGTGGAGCGCCGGGTCCTTCTTCACGAACCCGATCGTGTCGGCCGGGTTCGCCGAGTCGATGCCCGCCGACGCCCCGCGCTGGCCCGCCGGCGACGACGTCAAGCTCAGCGCCGCCTGGCTCATCGAGCACGCAGGGGTGCACCGCGGGTACGCCCTGGCCGGGTCCCGTGCGGGCATCTCCACGAAGCACACGCTCGCGCTGACGAACCGCGGCGGCGCGAGCGCGGCGCAGGTCGCGGAGCTGGCGCGCTACGTCCAGGTGAGCGTCCTCAACCGCTTCGGCGTGACGCTCGTGCCGGAACCCGTCGTGGTCGGCGACCTGCTCGCCTGACGCACCACGCGCCTCCCGGCGTCAGCTGAAGAAGCGGGCCAGGCGGGCGACGCCCTCGGCGATGTCCTCGTCGCCCAGTGCGTAGGACAGACGGAGGTAGCCGGAGGGGCCGAAGGCCTCCCCAGGGACGACCGCGACCTCGGCGTGCTCGAGGATCAGGTCCGCCAGCTCCAGCGTGGTCGTCGGGGTCGAGCCGGCCCACTCGCGCCCGAGCAGCGCCGTGACGTCGGGGTAGACGTAGAAGGCGCCCTGCGGGGTCGGGGTCACGACGCCCGGGATCGCGTTGAGCCCCTCGACGATCGCTCGACGTCGGCGGTCGAAGGCCTCGCGCATGGCGGTCACGGGTTCCTGCGGCCCCGTCAGTGCCGCGATCGCCGCGCGCTGCGAGACGTTGGACACGTTCGAGGACAGGTGCGACTGCAGGTTCGACGCGGCCTTGACGGCGTCGGCCGGGCCGATGAACCACCCGACCCGCCAACCGGTCATCGCGTAGGTCTTGGCGACGCCGTTCACCAGGATCGTGGTGTCGGCGAGGGCCGGGACCACGTCGAGGATGCCCGTGAACCGGAGCCCGTCGTAGACCAGGTCCTGGTAGATCTCGTCGCTGATCACCCAGATGCCGTGCTCGAGCGCCCACTCGCCGATGGCGCGGGTCTGCTCGGCGGAGTACACGGCGCCGGTCGGGTTCGAGGGGGAGCAGAACAGCAGCGCCTTGGTCTTCGGCGTGCGCGCTGCCTCGAGCTGCTCGACCGTGACCAGGTAACCCTGGTCGCTGCCGGCGAAGACCTCGACCGGTTCGCCGCCGGCCAACCGGATCGCCTCGGGGTAGGTGGTCCAGTACGGCGCGGGGAGCAGGACTTCGTCACCGGCGTCGACGATCGTCTGGAACGCCTGGTAGACCGCCTGCTTGCCGCCGTTCGTGATGATGACCTGCGAGGGGTCGACGGTGATGCCGGACTCGCGGGCGGTCTTCTCGGCGACGGCCTTCTTGAGGTCGGGCAGGCCCGTCGCGGGCGTGTACCGGTGGTTCGCCGGGTCCTGCGCTGCGGCGACGGCGGCGTCGACCACGTGTGCGGGGGTGGCGAAGTCGGGTTCGCCGGCCGCGAAGGAGATGACCGGCCGCCCGGCGGCCTTGAGCGCCTTCGCCGCGGCATCGACCTTGAGCGTCGCGGACTCGGCGATCGCGGCGATGCGCGACGCGATCCGGGGTCGCTGGGCGGTGGTGGACTCGGGGCCTTCGGCTGCGGTGCTCACCCGCTCAGCCTATCGGCGCGGCACGCCGGAGGACCCCTCAAGTGGACACCGTGTGACGCACTCCCGTACACTCGTCTGCGGTGGTCGCGACCCGTTGATGACGGACGTGTCCCACCCGGAAGACGGATCGTCTTCTGAAGGGCGGTGGCTCAATTGGTAGAGCAGCGGTCTCCAAAACCGCAGGTTGCAGGTTCGAGTCCTGTCCGCCCTGCACATCTGGAAGGTGACGAAGTTGGCGAGCAAAGACATGGAGACGACGGCGGACGACGTCGTCGCCAAGGCGAAGCAGGACCGGGCCACGCGCCGGGGCCCCTTCGCTGCCATCGCGCTCTTCATCCGCCAGGTCATCGGCGAACTGCGCAAGGTCGTCACGCCGACCCGCAAGGAGCTCTTCAGCTACACCGGCGTGGTCCTGGTCTTCGTCGTCGTGATGATGGTCCTCGTGTCGATCCTGGACTTCGTGTTCGGCCTCGGCGTCGGCTACGTCTTCGGCAACGGCCCGACGGCCTGACCGGGTCGACCGCCGTCGTCGGCCGGGGTCGTCCAGTTCCGGAACCGCGCGTGACCGCCTGCGCAGGGAGACCAGTGCAAGCCGAGACAGTGCAGGCTGAAACAGTGCATGCCGACCACAGTGCATGCCGACCACAGTGACGGCGAGCAGTGACCAGGGCGAACGCCGACCCGATCCGCACCACCGAACGGAAAGAACCGACAGTGTCTGACAACTCCCGCGACGACATCGACCTCGCGACCGCTGCAGAGCAGTCCTCCGAGGTGGAAGAGAACCAGGAAGGCGACGTCGAGACGGGCGAGCTCCGTTCGGCCGAGTCCGCCGAAGAGCGCGCGATCGAGGTCGAGGACGAGAACGACGAGTCGCTCGGTCTGAGCTCCGACCCGGACGACGGTGACGTCGACGGGATCGACGAGACGCTGACCGCTCTGGCCGAGTCCCGCGACGAAGAGGCCGACGCCGTCGTCGACGACGCGCTCGAGATCGACACCGCCGACGAGGCCGAAGCCGCCGTCGAGGCCGTCGAGGACGAGGAAGAGTCGGAGCTCGAGGAAGAGTCGCCCGAGCAGGCGAACGCCACCATCGCGGCCGAGGAAGCCGGCGACACGCTCGGTGCGATCGCCCCGGAGTCCGAGGTCGCCCTCGACGCCGACACCGAGGTCACCATCGCGACCGAGGACGACGACGAGCCGGCCGAGGTCGACCCGTACGAGGCGTTCAAGGCCGAGCTGCGCATGAAGCCGGGCAAGTGGTACGTCATCCACTCCTACGCGGGCTTCGAGCGCCGCGTGAAGTCGAACATCGAGAACCGCATGGTCTCGATGTCGATGGAGGACTACATCTACCAGGTCGAGGTCCCGATGGAGGACGTCGTCGAGATCAAGAACGGGCAGCGCAAGCTGGTCACCCGCGTCCGGATCCCCGGCTACGTGCTCGTCCGCCTCGACCTCAACGAGGACTCGTGGTCCGTCGTCCGCCACACCCCGGGTGTCACCGGCTTCGTCGGCAACGCGCACAACCCGACCCCGCTCCGCTTCGACGAGGCGTTCGGGATGCTGAAGTCCCTGGTGCAGGTCGCCGAGACGGCCCCCTCGAAGGGCGGCAAGTCCGGCGGGCAGGCCCAGGCGCAGCCCACCGCCGAGGTCGACTTCGAGGTCGGCGAGACGATCACCATCAAGGAAGGCTCGTTCGCGGGTCTGCCCGGGTCGATCTCGGAGATCAAGCCCGAGAGCGGCAAGCTCACGGTGCTGGTCTCGCTGTTCGAGCGTGAGACCCCGGTCGAGCTGAGCTTCGACCAGGTCACCAAGCTCTAGCGCTCAGACACATCCAGTACACTCATCGAGTTTGGGCCTGTGACCTCGTGTCGCAGGCTCGTCACCGCGAGTCGGATCCGCCGGCTCAGCGGGAGAGTGCACGGCATCCCGTGCGTTCGATCCCAGGAGGAAAGACAACATGGCACCGAAGAAGAAGGTCACGGGCCTGATCAAGCTGCAGATCAACGCGGGAGCCGCCAACCCGGCCCCCCCGATCGGTCCGGCGCTCGGTCAGCACGGCGTGAACATCATGGAGTTCTGCAAGGCGTACAACGCCGCGACCGAGTCGCAGCGCGGCAACGTCGTCCCGGTGGAGATCACCGTCTACGAGGACCGTTCGTTCACGTTCGTCCTCAAGACCCCGCCGGCTGCTGAGCTCATCAAGAAGGCTGCGGGTGTGCAGAAGGGGTCCGCGACCCCGCACACGGTCAAGGTCGCGAAGATCTCGATGGACCAGGTCCGTCAGATCGCCGAGACCAAGCAGGCCGACCTGAACGCCAACGACATCGACCAGGCCGCGAAGATCATCGCCGGCACTGCTCGTTCGATGGGCATCACGGTCGAGGCCTAGGCCTCACCCCACTCAGGTCCACACACCGACACCCTTCCGTGGGAGAGCCTCGCCGGCTCGTCAACCACGTATCTCGCAAGGAGACCACCATGGCGAAGAAGTCCAAGGCCTACCAGGCCGCGGCCGCGAAGATCGAGGCCGACAAGTTCTACACCCCGACCGAGGCCGTCGCCCTGGCCAAGGAGACCGGCTCTGCGAAGACCGACTCCACGGTCGAGGTCGCGCTCAAGCTCGGCGTCGACCCCCGCAAGGCGGACCAGATGGTCCGTGGCACCGTCATCCTGCCGCACGGCACCGGCAAGACCTCCCGCGTCATCGTCTTCGCGACGGGTGCAGCGGCTGAGGCAGCGATCGCCGCCGGCGCCGACGAGGTCGGTGGCGACGAGCTCATCGCGAAGGTCGCCGAGGGCTACACCGCCTTCGACTCCGCCGTCTCGACCCCCGAGCTCATGGGCAAGGTCGGTCGTCTGGGCAAGGTGCTCGGCCCGCGTGGCCTCATGCCGAACCCGAAGACCGGCACCGTGACCCCGAACGTGGCGCAGGCCGTCAACGACATCAAGGGCGGCAAGATCGAGTTCCGCGTCGACAAGCACGCCAACGTGCACTTCGTCGTCGGCAAGGCCTCGTTCACGCCGGAGCAGCTCAACGAGAACATCTCGACCGCGCTCGAGGAGATCAACCGCCTCAAGCCGAGCGCCTCGAAGGGCCGCTACGTCATGAAGGGCGCCGTCTCGACGACCTTCGGACCCGGCATCCCGCTGGACGTCAACAGCATCTGAGTCCTCTGACTCATCGAAGGCCCCGCACCGGCAACGGTGCGGGGCCTTCGTGCGTGCGGGCCGATAGGTTGGCGGTGTGCGCACCCTCGTCAACGCCCTGCGGCTCATCGCCGTGATCGCGATCGTCGCCGCCGTGGTGGCGCAGTTCCTGCGCAGCGTCGAGAGCCCGGTCTACAACTTCTTCAACTTCTTCGGGTACTTCACGATCCAGTCGAACATCTTCGTCGCGGTGGCGTTCTCCCTGACGCTGGTGATGGCGGCGCGGCGGAAGCGCGGGCAGCTCGGTCTCTCGGTGCTCCGCGGCGCGGCGACGGTCTACATCGCCACGACCGGCATCGTCTACAACACGCTGCTGGTCAACGCGACGCTGGACAACTCGTTCACCGTGCAGTGGTCGAACGACGTCCTGCACAAGATCATCCCGGTGTACGCGGTGCTCGACTGGCTGCTGTTCTCCGACCGGGCTCGGCTGGTGCTCCGCCACGTGTGGTGGTTCCTGATCTACCCCGCGGTGTGGCTCGTGGTCATCCTGATCCGTGGTGCGACCGACGGCTGGGTGCCCTACCCGTTCCTGGACCCCGCGCAGGGCTACGGCATCGTCGCGCTGTACTGCCTGGGCGTCGCGGTGTTCATCGCGCTGATGGGCATCCTGGTGGTCGGCATGAGTCGACTGCGCCTCGTGAAGGTCTAGCGGGACTGACGCAGGCGGTCGAGCACGGTGTCGGCCAGGGCCACGAGGCCGCGGATCTGGTCGTCGTCGCGGTCGATCCACGTGCACTCGGGCTCGTCGGCGATCGGCACGAAGGCGTCGTGCTCTTCCCAGACGAACAGCGTGCGCTCGGCCCCGAGCACGTACTGCTGCCACCAGACCTGCCGCAGGTAGTGCCGGGGGATGCGCTTCCACCCGTTCGAGGTCGTCTTGATCTCAGCGAGCAGCAGCCGCCCGTCGCGATCGTGTCCGACGCCGTCCGGGGTGGCCAGGTGGGCGCGGTTCGTGGCGGCGTGGAACAGGTGCGCCGAGGGCAGGATGCCGTGCGTGGCAGCGACCCAGGCGGCGATGACGGGTTCGCGGTCCTTGCCGTGCTCGGTGTAGACGTTGCCGGAGAACCGTGAGCCGTACCGCTTGTCGAGCACGACGGCCTCGACCCCGCGCAGGGACGCCAGCCGCGCGACGTCGGTCGCGGTGATGCCCGCGGCACGCGCGCGGAGCCACGCGACGCGGTCGGAGGAGTGGGCGACGATGCGCTCGGTGTGCCCGCGCAGGGCGGTGAACGCGTCGTGCGCGCCAGCGGCGGGACGGGCCGTGGACGAGGCGACGGACGACGTGACCGACGCTGCGGACCCGGGCCGGGCCTCCAGGTCGTCCCACAGGGTGGGCTGCACGATCGTCACCCGACGATTCTCACCCCGACCGGTGACGCAACGCGAATCCGGCGCGCGGTCAGGACACCAGCTGGCGGCCCTCGGCGTAGGCGACGAGCTCGTCGACGCCGGCTGGGGAGAGCGCGTAGTCGATCGCGAGGGACGCGGCACCCTGGAGGGCCGCCACACCCCCGGCTCGCGAGGGCGCGATGACCAGGTGTTCGGTCGCGAGCGGCATGGAGCGCGCGTAGACGACCTCGCGGACACCGGCGATCAGGTGCTCGCCGGCCTGGGTGACGGAACCGCCCAGGACGATGACGGACGGGTTGATGAGCGAGATGCAGGTGGCGAGGACCTCGCCGATGTCGCGGCCGGCCTGCCGGACGGCGTAGATGGCGTCCAGGTCCGAGCGGTTCACCAGGGCGATGACGTCGGCGCTCGTGTGCACGTCGTGGCCCTTCGCGCGGAGGGCCCGGGCGATGGCCGGTCCCGACGCCACGGCCTCGAGGCAGCCGGTGTTGCCGCAGTGGCAGGGCACGTCGCCGGCGCGGGAGACCCGGACGTGGCCGATGTCACCAGCGGTGCCCTGGGCGCCGCGCTGCAGCCGTCCCTCGGAGACGATGCCGGAGCCGATCCCGGTCGCGACCTTCACGAAGAGCAGGTGGTCGACGCCCGCCCACCCGTGCTCGCGTTCGCCGAGCGCCGCGATGTTGACGTCGTTGTCGAGCAGCACGTGCGCCGGGATGTGCTGCCGGAGCCACGAGGGCACGTCGAAGCCGTCCCAACCGGGCATGATCGGCGGGTTCGCGGGGCGTCCGGTGGAGAACTCGACCGGCCCGGGGACCCCGATGCCGATCGCGACGACGTCGTCACGGGTGCGACCGACCTCGTCGAGCAGCTCGTCGACGGCCTGCACCAACCACGTCAGCGTCGGCACGGGGCCGGCGGCGATGTCGATCTGCGCCTCGCGGGTGGCGAGCGGTGCCGCCACCAGGTCGGTGACGGCCACGCGGCCGTGGGAGGCGCCGAGGTCGGCCGCGATCACCAGGCGTGAGGTCGGCCGGAGGGCGACCTGTGCGGGCGGACGGCCACCCGTGGAGGCGGCGGTCTCCACGGCACCGACGAGGCCGACGTCGATGAGGGCGTCCAGACGCACGCCGATGGTGGAGCGTGCGGCACCCGTCAGCGCGGCGAGCTCGGCCCGGGTCCGCGGCACACCGTCGCGGAGGATCTGGAAGAGCTCGCTCGCCCCGACCGGAGGCGACGCTGCCGTCCGAGTCAAGTCGACCATGGAGGGAGTGAAACACACATCGAACGAGGCACGCAACGAAGTGCGTCGAAGTTTCGCGGACTTCTGCTTGACCGCCGACAGAAGTGCTCGTAATGTGACGCCTGGTCGACGACGACCGCACCACTCGATGAGGAGAACCTGGTGACCCAACCGCTTTCGGTCCAGCTCTACACGGTCCGCGATGCCCTCGGTTCCGACCTTCCCGGCACCCTGCAGCGCATCGCCGACATCGGCTTCACCGACGTCGAGCTCTTCGGCTACGTCGACCGCGCCGACGAGTACGCCACGGCACTGCAGGCCGCCGGGCTGGTCGCCCCGAGTGGGCACGCCCGCCTGCTGGACGCCGACGCGCAGGAGCTCGACCGCATCTTCGGTGCGACCGCGACGGTCGGCACCGGCACCCTGATCGACCCGCACATCGACGAGGCCCGCTGGACCACCCGCGAGGACGTCGAGGCCATCGCCCGCGAGCTCAGCGCCCTCGCCCCCCGCGCCGCCGACCACGGTCTGACGCTCGGGTACCACAACCACGCGTTCGAGTTCTCGAACCGCATCGAGGGCGTCAGCGCCTACCAGGTCTTCGCCGACGCCCTGTCGGACGACGTCGTGCTCGAGCTCGACACGTACTGGGTCACGGTCGGCGGGGACGACCCGGTCGCCGTCATCGGTCGCTACGGCGACAAGGTCCGCTTCCTGCACGTCAAGGACGGCGACGGCTCGCACGACGACAAGCAGCAGGTCGCGGTCGGCAACGGCATCATGCCGATCCGTGCGATCGTCGACGCCGCACCGGACGCGCAGCACGTCATCGAGCTCGACGACCACGACGGTGACGTCTTCCAGGCCGTCGCCGACTCCTACGCCTTCCTGCAGGGGGTCCGCGCATGAGCACCACCGACACCACCGCGACCCCGTCCACGGACACCACGCGTCGGACGGGCCCCGTCGGGGTCGGCGTCATCGGCGCCGGGGTCATCTCGGACCAGTACCTCTCCAACCTCACCGTCTTCCCCGACGTGCAGGTCCGCTTCATCGCCGACATCGACGAGCCCCGCGCCGCCGCCCAGGCCGAGAAGTGGGGCGTCCCCGGATCGGGCTCGGTCGAGCAGCTGCTCGCCGACGACGACATCGAGATCGTCGTCAACCTGACCATCCCGGCTGCCCACGTCGAGGTCGCGCTGCAGGTCATCGCCGCCGGCAAGCACGTGTGGGGGGAGAAGCCCTACGCGCTGGACCGGTCGAGCGCCACCCAGCTGCGCGACGCCGCGGCAGCCGCGGGCCTGACGGTCTCCGTCGCGCCGGACACGTTCCTCGGCGCCGGGCTGCAGACCGCCCTCCGCACCATCCGCGACGGACGGATCGGCACGCCGCTCAACGGCCTGACGCTGTTCCAGAGCCCCGGCCCCGAGTCCTGGCACCCGAGCCCCGAGTTCCTGTTCGCGGTCGGCGCCGGCCCGCTGTTCGACATCGGCCCGTACTACATCACCACGCTGGTGCAGGCGTTCGGCCCGGTCGCGAAGGTCACGGCCACGGCGTCGAAGTCCCGCGCCACGCGCACGATCGGCTCCGGCCCCAAGGCGGGCACCGAGTTCCCGGTCGAGGTCCCCACGAACCACTCCGCGCTCATCGAGTTCGAGAACGGGGGGAGCGCGCAGAGCGTCTTCTCGTTCGAGTCCGACCGCGGCCGGACCGGCTTCGTCGAGATCGCCGGCGAGACCGGGACCGTGGTGTTCCCCGACCCGAACAACTTCGACGGCGACACCGAGCTCTACGCGCACGGTGCCGACGGGCCCGAAACGATCCCCGCGGAGGGGTCCACGTACTCGCGCGGCACCGGCGTGGTCGACCTGGCCCGCTCCCTGCGCGCGGGCGAGACGAACCGGGTCCCCGGTGCGCTCGCCTTCCACGTCCTCGACGTGATGGTCTCCATCGCCGAGGCAGCCGAACGTGGCGAGGCGGTGCTCGTCGCGAGCACCGTGTCGCCCTCCCCGACCCTCACCGAGGGCTGGGACCCCGCGGAGCAGACCCTGGTCTGACCCGCACCCCGCGGGACCGGACCCGGTCCGGCACCGCAGCACCACACAGCAGCACCCGAACGCTCCATCCCTGCACCATCTCAACGACGAGAAAGTAGAGAGTCATGCGCACTGCCATCCGCGCACTGGCCATCACCGCGGCCGCGGCACTCACCGTGACCGGCCTCGCAGCCTGCTCCGCCGGCGGATCCGGATCCGGATCCTCCGGCGACACCAAGACGCTCACCTACTGGGCGTCGAACCAGGGCACGTCCCTGCAGAACGACAAGGAGGTGCTGACCCCCGTCCTCGAGAAGTTCACCAAGGAGACCGGGATCAAGGTCAACCTCCAGGTCATCGGCTGGAACGACCTCCAGACCAAGATCCAGACCGCGGTCACCTCGGGCCAGGGCCCGGACGTGGTCAACATCGGCAACACGTGGGCGACCTCGCTCCAGGCCACCGGCGCCTTCCAGGAGTTCGGTGACTCGGAGATGAAGGCGATCGGCGGTGCCGACAAGTTCGGCAAGGTCGCGCTCTCCACCGGTGGTGCCCCCGGCAAGACCGTCACGAGCGTCCCGCTCTACGGCCTCGCCTACGGCCTCTACTACAACAAGCAGATGTTCAAGGACGCCGGCATCGAAGCCCCCACCACCTGGGAGGACCTGACCGCGGACGCCAAGAAGCTCACCACGGGCGGCAACTACGGCTTCACCATCGCGGGCGGTTCGTACACCGAGAACGCGCACTTCGCGTTCATCAACTCGGCGCAGAACGGTGGCGAGTGGTTCGACAAGAGCGGCAAGCCGACCTTCACCTCGTCCGCGAACGTCGACGGCATCAAGCGCTACCTCGACCTGATGCAGAGCGACAAGGTCGTCAACCCGTCGAACGCGCAGTACGACAACGGCACGCAGGCGGTCTCGGACTTCGCGAACAAGAAGGCCGCGATGATGCTGACGCAGAACAACGCGAACGCCACGATCACGTCGAACGGCATGTCCGCCGACGACTTCGGCGTGGTCCCCTTCCCGGCCCCGCAGGGCGGCAAGGACATCGCGAGCTTCCCGGCTGGCATCAACCTGTCGATCTTCAAGAACACGAAGAACAAGGACGGCGCGCTCAAGTTCGTCAAGTACATGACGAGCTCGGACACGCAGACGACGCTCGACAAGCCGTACTCGGCCCTGCCGGTGCTCGCCTCGGCTGCGGACTCGGTCACCGACGAGCAGACGAAGACGTTCCTCGACATCTACAACAACAAGGCGAAGCCGCTCCCGCTCGTGCCGGCCGAGGACCAGTTCGAGTCCACGGTGGGCAAGGCGATGAACGACATGTTCGCCAAGATCGCCACCGGTGGCACGGTCTCGGACAGCGACATCAAGTCGGCGCTCCAGACGGCCCAGGACCAGGTGTCCCAGGCGAACGGCTGATCCACACCGGCCAGGAGGCCCGGGGCGCGTCCGCAAGGACCGCCCCGGGTCTCCACCCCCTCAGCCGCCGCTGCCACGGCCGGCTCAGCACCCGAACTCCCTGAAGCCGAAAGGCACTGCCCATGTCCACGACGGTCCTGCCCGATTCCGAGGCCCTCGACCTGACGCGCACGAAGGCCCCGAACGTCTCGGGTCCGCCGCCGAAGCGCAAGCAGCACCTGCGCTGGTTGCCCTACGCGCTCGTCGGCCCTGCGATCCTGTTCGAGCTCCTGATCCACATCGTGCCGATGCTCACCGGCATCTGGATCAGCTTCATCCAGCTCACCAAGTACTTCATCGCCAACTGGGGCGCAGCGCCCTTCGCCGGGCTCCGCAACTACTCGGTGGCCGTGGACTTCAACCAGGCCATCGGCAAGGGCTTGCTCAACTCGTTCCTCATCACCTGCGCCTTCACGGTGCTGGTCGTGGGGCTGTCGTGGGCGTTCGGCATGATGGCCGCCGTCGCACTGCAGAAGCCCTTCAAGGGCCGCGGCCTGTTCCGCACGCTGTTCCTGGTGCCCTACGCGCTGCCGATGTACGCCGGCGTCATCACGTGGAAGTTCATGTTCCAGCGTGACTCGGGTGCGATCAACCACATCCTGGTGGACCAGCTGCACCTGATGGGCGGCAGCGGGCCGTTCTGGCTCATCGGCAACAACGCCTTCGTGGCCGTGGTCGTCGTGGCGATCTGGAAGACCTGGCCCTTCGCGTTCCTCATGCTGATGGCCGGCCTGCAGTCGGTCCCGGCCGACGTGTACGAGGCCGCCTCGGTCGACGGCGCGAAGCCCTTCCGGCAGTGGCGCTCGATCACGCTGCCGATGGTCCGCCCGGTCAACGTGACGCTCGTGCTCGTGATGTTCCTCTGGACCTTCAACGACTTCAACACGCCGTACGTGCTCTTCGGCTCGACGGCGCAGCCCCCGGCAGCCGACCTGCTCAGCTTCCACATCTACAACGCCTCGTTCATCACCTGGAACTTCGGGTCCGGTGCCGCGATGAGCGTGCTCCTGCTCCTCTTCCTGCTCGTCGTCACCGGCATCTACCTCGCCGTGACCAACCGGAGGTCCGTCCGTGCGTGAAACAGTGGGCGCGAAGTCCTTCAAGATCATCGTCCTGGCACTCCTGACCGTGTTCACGGTCGTGCCGCTCTACGTGATGATCACCACGGCGATCAAGCCGCTCGGTGACGTGCAGAACGACTTCACGTGGATCCCGACCAACATCACCTTCCAGCCGTTCATCGACATGTGGTCGACGGTGCCGCTGGGGCAGTACTTCATCAACTCGCTCGTGGTCTGCACGGTCGCGACGGTGTTCTCGCTCATCATCGCCACGTTCGCCGCCTACGCGGTGTCGCGGTGGAACTTCAAGGGCAAGAGCGCCTTCACCACGACGGTGCTCTCGACGCAGATGTTCCCCGGTGTGCTGTTCCTGCTGCCGCTGTTCCTCATCTTCACGAACCTCGGGAACTCGCTCGGCATCCAGCTGGTCGGCAGCTGGACCGGTCTGATCATCACGTACCTGACCTTCACGCTGCCGTTCTCGATCTGGATGCTCGCGGGCTACTTCGAGACGATCCCGCGTGAGCTGGACGAGGCCGCGATGGTGGACGGCTCGGGCCCGATGGGTGCGCTGTTCCGGATCATCCTGCCCTCGGCCCGTCCGGGTCTGGTGGCGGTCGGCATCTACTCGTTCATGACGGCCTGGGGCGAGGTCCTGTTCGCCTCGGTGATGACGAACGGCAACGGGCAGACGCTCGCGGTCGGTCTGCAGCAGTACTCGACCCAGACGAACGTGTACTGGAACCAGATCATGGCGGCGAGCCTCGTCGTGTCGATCCCGGTCGTGATCGCGTTCCTCGTCGTGCAGCGGCAGTTCGTCGCCGGCCTGACCGCCGGCGCGGTGAAGTAGCCGCCAGCACGCCTTCCCCCTCGCGGAAGCGACAGATCCCC
>NZ_MJGI01000023.1:473974-483103 GCF_001864835.1 Curtobacterium sp. MCBA15_001
GGGGATCTGTCGCTTCCGCGGAGGGTTCGGGCTGTGTTCGGCACGACGGACGACACCGACGACGGACGACACCGACGACGAACGACAGGATGGACCGCATGACCGACCCCACCCGCGGCCGACAGCTGCTGCCCGGCCAGACCAGTCGCGTGCACGTGTACGACGTGGTATCCCGTGCGAGCCGCCTCGTGTTCGCGTCCGACACCGTGCTCGTCGAGGCCCCGAACGTCCTCGACGCCGACACCCTCGTGCTCAACGCCGACGGCGACCTCTGGCTGCTGCGCCTGCCCGCGCCGGGCACCGTCCTCGACGAGACCGCGCTCGTGCCGGTCCCGATGGACGGCGTCGAGGAGATCAACAACGACCACGTGCTCGACCCGTCGGGGGAGTCCGTCGTGGTGAGCGCCCGCAACGGCGAGCTGTACCGCGTGCCGCTGCCCGCCGGCGGTGCGACCGTGCAGCTCACCGACGCCGCGTCCGCGCTGCCCGTCCGCCGCAAGTTCTACCTGCACGGCATCGCACCGGACGGGTCCGCACTGGCCGCGATCGTGGGGGAGCTGTCCGAGGACGACGTCTGGACGACCGACGTGGCGCTCGTCGACCCGGCGACGGGCACGCCGACGTTCCTGACCCGCGATGCCTTCCCCGCCGACGGGTGCTCGTTCGCGGGCGACACGCTCGTCTGGAACTCCGAGGTCTTCACGCCCGGCACCGCGCAGCTCGTCGCCCGCCACCCCGGCACGGACGAGCCGGTGCGGATCACGAACGACGACCGCGTCAACTGGTTCCCGCACGCCTCGCCGGACGGCGCACACCTGCTCTACCTGTCGTACGAGCCCGGCGTGCAGGGGCACCCGGCGGACCACCGGGTGGAGCTCCGCCTGCTGCCCGGGGTCCTGGTCCGCGGCGCCCGGATCGCGGTCGTCCCCGAGACGCTCGTGACGCTCGAGGGCGGGCAGGGCACGGTCAACGTCCCGCCGTGGGCTCCCGACTCGACGTGGTTCGCGTACTGCGACTACCCCCGGGACGCGACCACGTGACGTACGGCTCGGTGCGCGCCGGACGCGCACCGAGCCTCCAGACCGGACGCGCCGGACGCGGCGGATCCGCCGGACGCGCCGGATCCGCCTACAGGTCGCGGACCTGACCCTGCTTGAGGTGCAGACGCCGCTCGGCGCGCCGCGCCACCCACGAGTCGTGCGTCACGATGACGACCGTCAGCCCGCGGTCCTGCCACTGCCGCTCGATGAGGCCGATGATCTCGTCGCGGGTGTCCTCGTCGAGGGCGCCCGTCGGCTCGTCCGCCAGCAGCACGGTCGGGTTCTTCACCAGCGCACGGGCGATCGCCACGCGCTGCTGCTGGCCGCCCGACAGCTCGGCGGGCAGGTGGTCGAGCCGCTCTCCGAGCCCGACCTCCTGCAGCGCGGACGTCGCCCGCTGCCGGATCTCCGACCGCGCACGGTTCGCCAGGGACCCCGCGAAGGCGGTCTCGACGTTCTCGAGCGCGGTCAGGGTCGGGATGAGGTTGAACCCCTGGAACACGAAGCCGATCGCGGTGGCGCGCAGGTCCGCCAGCGCCCCGTCGCCGAGGGCCGCCACGTCCCGGTCGCCGAACTCGATCGACCCGGCCGTCGGACGGTCGAGCGCTCCGAGCATCTGGAGCAGCGTCGACTTGCCGCCGCCCGTCGGCCCCTGCACCGCCACCAGCTGCCCCTGCGGGATGGTCAGGTCCACGGCCGTCAGCGCGGTGACGGTCCGCTTCCCCTGTCGGTACGTCTTGCTCACGTTCCGCAGGCGGTACATCGGACGGGAGGCCCGGCTCGCGTCGTTCGCGGACGGTGCGGTGGCGGTGCTGGTCACGGTGGCTCCTCGGGTCGGGGTGGTCGGGGTGGTGCGAGTCTCGGTGGTCTCGGTCGCACTCATGGCGCTCGGCTCGGATTCGGTCCTGGTCTCGGTCTCGGGTTCGGGCATCAGCCGACGCTCCGCAGTGCCTCGGCCGGACGGAGCCGGCTCGCACGCCAGCCACCGAGTGCCCCGGCGAGCAGACCGCCGAGGACCGCCAGGCCGACCGCGAGCAGGACGATCTCGACCGTGACCGGGGCGTGCAGGACGACGTCGGTGGTCGCGGCGCTGCTGGCTCCGCCGCCGCTGAACCCACCCGCGGGGGCGCCGCCGGCCGCGCCGCTGCCAGCTGCTGCCGTCGCTGCGCCACCGGGCATCCCGCCGCCGGCACCCGGCCCGCGGGAGCTCGTCGTGGCGCTCGCCGAGATCGTCGGGGCGATGACGTTCACCACGAGGATCCCGAGCAGGCCGACGGCCGCGCCGACCACCCCGCCGATCAGGCCCTGCACCAGGGACTCGCCGGCGACCTGGCGGGTGATCCGTCCGTTCGACCAGCCGATCGCCTTGAGGGTGCCGAACTCGCGGGTCCGTCGGGTGACGCCGGAGATCGTGAACAGGATCGCGATGAGGAACGCCGCGGCCAGCACGACCACGGACAGCCACGTGCCGAGGTTCGACACCAGCGCCGATGCGGTGCCGAGCGACCCCGAGACGCTCGACGCCAGGTCGGCCTCGGTGGAGACCGTCGCGCTCGACAGTGCCTTCTGCAGCGCGGTCTTCACGGTCGCGACGTCGGACGAGGACGTGGCGGAGACGTACACCGAGGTGACCTGTCCGTCGAGGTCGGCGAGCGCCTGGGCGGTGTCGAGCGGGACGTAGGTGTTCGAGCCGGTGGTGCTCGCCGAGCCGGTGGACGCGAGGATCCCGATGACGGAGAAGTCCTTCCCGCCGATCGTGACGGTGTCCCCGACGGCCTTCGACTCGCTCGTGGCGTACGCCGCGTCGAGCACGACGACGTCCTTGCCGGCGTCGGCCTTGGTGAAGGTGCGGCCCTTCGTGACCTCGGTGCTGGTGAGCGGTCCGACGGCCGTGCCGGTCACGGGGATGCCCGTCACGGTGAACGAGTCGACGCTGAAGGAGCCGCCGCCGAATCCGCCGCCCCCCGTGCCCGAGTCGCCGCTCGGCGGACCCTGCTGCGTGGTGCCGGTGCCGGTCCCGGTGCTGCTCGAGCTGCCGCTGCCCTGCTGGACCGAGCCCGAGAACGTGCTGTTCTCCAGGGTCAGCACCCCGGTGGCTGCCTTGACACCGTCGGTCGCCCGGACGGTGGCCAGGTTCGCCGCAGTGAGGGTGCTCGTGCCGCGGGCGACCGCGAGCCGGGACTGCGACAGGTCCGTGCTGCCCGAGCCCGACGTGCCCTGGTCGCCGAAGTCGAAGGACGGACGCCCGCCGTTCGTCGACGAGGGGGTCTCGGTCTTCGTCACGGTGATGTCGGTCCCGACGCCGTACACGGACTGCAGCACGCTCGCCTGCGCGGTCTTCACGCCGCCGGCGATCGAGGACACGATCACCACCAGGGCGATGGCGAGGGCCATGCCGCTCGCGATGATGACGGTCTGCTTCGTGCGGTTCGTGAGTTCGCGCCTGAGGTAGGTCAGGAACATGGTTCTCCTCGGTCGGGCCGGCTCGTGGTCACCGACCGCGCCGGGGGAGCGCGGCGGGGCCGACGAGAGGAGAAGCTAGGGACGCGGGCGACGACCGGGCCATGCCGTGCCCATGAACCGACTAAGGAGCGTAGGTCTGGCGCAGGTGCTCGGCGTAGCCGCCGGGTGTGCGCCCGGCGAAGCGGCCGCTCGTCACCACCGGCAGGTCGGTCGTGGCCCGGACGCGCAGCCCCAGTGCGCGGGCACGCTCGACGAGCCGGACGTCCTCGTGCTCCGGGACGGGGTCGAACCCGCCGAGGGCCAGGTACGCGTCGGCGCGGACGCCGAGGTTCGCGCCGTGGACGTGACCGAGTGCCGCACCGGGCGGGTGGGCCGTCCGCCACCGGACCAGGACCTCCGGGGCCAGGTCCGCGGGGTCCGGCACGACGGCACCGACCAGCACGTGTGCGTCTTCGACGAGGGCCCTCGCCTGCTGGACGAGCCAGTCCGGGTCGACGCGGGAGTCGGCGTCCGTGTGAGCGAGCCAGTGCTCGGTCAGCAGTGTGTCGGGTGCGGTCAGCGCGTTCGCCACGCCGAGGGACCGGGCGCGACCGACGCCGACGTGGTCGGTGACGACGACCTGCACCCGGTGCCGGTCCACGACCGCCGCAGTGTCGTCGGTGCACCCGTCGAGGACCACCGTGACGCCGACCGACACGTCCGGTCGGGCCTCGGCGAGCCGGGCGACGGCGACGTCGAGCGCGGCCAGGCAGGCCCCGATCCGGTCCTGCTCGTCGTGCGCGGGCACGACGACGTCGATCCTCACGGCGCCAGCCCTTCGGCGCGTGCCACCGACGTCACGCTCGGTCCGGGGAGGACGCTCAGCACGAAGTCGTCCTCGACGTGCCGGACCAGTGCGGGGCGCGGCCAGCGCTCGGTCAGGCGGGCGTCCACCGCGTCGCCGCTCGACACCGCCCCGTCGTCGGGGTGTCGCCAGTGGCAGGCCACGAGCACGCCGTCGTCCGCCAGCGAGGCGAGCACGTGGTCGATGGTCCGGTCGAGGTCCGCCTGCGACAGGTAGTACCCGATCTCGGACAGCACGACGAGGTCCCACGACCCCGCGGGCCACTCCTCGGGCACGGCCGCCTGCAGGAACCGGGCACGAGGGGCGCGGGTCCGGGCTCGGGCCAGGGGCGCGGCGGCGATGTCGGTGCCCAGGACGGCGTCGGCGCGGTCGGTCAGCGCTGCCGTCAGGACCCCGGTCGCGCAGCCGACCTCGAGGGCCGCTCGGTACCGCTCGCGGGGGAGTGCGGCCAGGGTCACGGCTCGCTTGCGCCGTTCGTACCAGGAGCCGTCGAAGTCCCAGCCCTCGGGCTTGCGGTCGTAGTGCGCGTCGAAGGACTCCCGCGAGCGGGACGCGGCCGGTGTCTCCGCGAAGAACCACTCCTCGGTCCGCAGGTGGTGCGCTGCGTGCCGTTCGTCGACGACGGCCTCGTCGCCGGGCGCTGGCGAGAGCGGCAGCACCTGGGACCGGTAGGCGGCCAGGGCGGCACGCTTCCGGACGAGCACGGCGGGGTCGACCGGCAGCGCGCGGGCGGACGACCACGGCGCGGTCGGTGCGGCGGCGTCGTCCCAGTGCCAGGCCCACACCGGGTAGGACAGCAGCGTCACACCGTCGTCCTCGGCTGCGACCTGCTGTGCGACCTCGCCGGCCACGCGGTGGTCGCGGTGCCCGTCGCCGGACCACGGCGCGACCAGGAGCGTCCGGCCCCGGGTGGCGTCGAGCCGTGCGGTCAGCGCGTCGCGGAGGGTGTCCGGCTGTTCGCGGAGGCCGACGTCGGGCACGCCGAGCGTTGTCGCGGTGACGTCGGGGTGGAGCGCGGCGAGGGCAGCACGGAACTCCGCGGCCCGCATCGTCGCCAGCGCGGACGCCGTGGTCGTGGGGGAGTCCGGGTGCGAGCCCTCGCCCAGGGACACCAGCACGACGTGCACGGGCAGGCCGGCGTCCGCTGCCGTGGCGATGAGGGCTCCCGCGCCGAGGGTCTCGTCGTCGGGGTGCGGGGCGACGACGAGCACGGCGTCGATCCCGGTCAGCACGACCGGCTCGGGTGTGAGCGTGTCGAGGAACGTGGTCCACGCGGCGGGTGCGGTACCGGGCTCGCGGTGGTCGAAGGTCACCACGCGACACCGCCGCGCTGCACGACGGTCCGGCCGATCCGGGCGAGGTCGCGGTCGCCGTGGTCCTGCAGGACGTAGAGCTCGAGGTCGGCCACCCGTGCGGCGACGGCCTGGTCCGAGGTCAGCGGTGCGGGGCCGAGCGCAGCGACGGTCCTGGTGCGGACGGCGTCCACCGCGCGACGGACCCGCGACCGGACCGTCTGCGCCACGAGCGACCAGTCGGTGGCGTCGCCGTCGATCCCCGCCGCGGCACGGCCGTCGATCTGCGCCGCGGCGTCGGCCAGGGCGTCCTCGGCATCGGCGAGGTCGGCCACGACGGCACCGAGCGCGACCTGCAGCAACTCGGAGTCGGGCCGTGCGGCGGCGTGCTCGCGCAGGACCCGCGCCAGTCCGACGGCTCCGCCCCACCAGCATGCTGCCACGCCGATGCCGCCCCACGCGAAGCCCGGACGGGTGAGGTACCAGCCGGGACCACCGACGGCGTGAGCAGTGACCGCCGCGAAGTCGACCGGACCGCTCGGGACGTCCGGCATGCCCCGCGCGACCCACGCCTCGTCGTGTGGGGTCACACCGGCCTGCCGCAGGTCGACCGCGAACAGCTGGCGGTCGTCCCCCACGTGCGCGGTGACCAGCGCGTGCGACAGTGACGACGCCAGCGAGCACCACGGCTTCGTCCCGTCGAGCAGCACGGCATCGTCGGTCCCGGACGGTGTCGCCGCGAGGCGCATCCCCGGAGCCTCGGCAGCGAAGACGCCCCACGTCGACCCCTCGGGCACCGGGACCCCCGCCTGCGCCAGGATGCCGAGCGCGTCGAGGTGCGGCTCGACGGTGCGGGCGAGCGCGACGTCGGTCGCGGCGACGGCCGCGAGCGTGACGAACGCCCGCCCGGCCGTGCCCGCGGACAGGGGCGGGGTCGTGGAGCCGAGCGACCGTGCCAGCGCGAGCCGGTCCGCCGGGGCCGGGCCGGTCCTCCTGGCTGCGTCGGCCACGGCGGCGACATCGACCTCGGTGGCACCGGCGGGCCAGGCTGTGGAACGGATCATGCGACCGACGCTACGGAGCGGGACCTCCGGGGACTGCCGGATCATCCACAGACCGAGGAGAGGCGCTCCACAGACCGCTCATAGGAAACCCTCGATACTCGAAGACGTGACCATCTCCCAGCCGCAAGCAGTCCCGCGCCTCACACGTGCCGACGGATCCCCGTTGCGCATCCTCGTCGTCGACGACGAGGCCAGCCTCACCGACCTGCTCTCGATGGCGCTGCGCTACGAGGGCTGGGACGTCACCAGCGCGAACGGTGGGCAGGACGCCCTCGCCAAGGCCCGCGAGTTCAAGCCGGACGCCATGGTGCTCGACGTGATGATGCCGGACCTCGACGGCCTGCAGGTGCTCAACCGACTGCGCCAGAACAACGACGACACCCCCGTGCTGTTCCTCACCGCGAAGGACTCGGTCGAGGACCGCGTGACCGGCCTGACCGCCGGCGGCGACGACTACGTCACGAAGCCGTTCTCGCTGGAAGAGGTGGTGGCGCGCCTGCGTGGCCTGATCCGGCGCTCGCAGATCTCGGTCTCCGAGGCCGGTGACTCGCGCATCGTCGTCGGTGACCTGGTCCTCGACGAGGAGTCCTACGAGGTCTCCCGCGCCGGTCGGCCGATCGAGCTGACCGCGACCGAGTTCGAGCTGCTGCGCTTCCTGATGCGCAACCCCCGTCGTGTGCTGTCGAAGGCGCAGATCCTGGACCGCGTGTGGTCGTACGACTTCGGCGGCAAGTCGAGCGTCGTGGAGATCTACATCTCCTACCTGCGCAAGAAGATCGACGCCGGCGAACAGCCGATGATCCACACCGTGCGCGGTGTCGGGTACGTCATCAAGCCGATCTCCTGAGTGGTCGAGGTCTTCGTCCCGTGACCCTGCGCCGCCGGCTCGTCCTGAGCATCGTCGCCCTCGTCGTCGCCGTCAGTGCGGTCATCGGCGCGGGCAGCATCATCGCGCTCTCCTCGATCCAGACGGGCGCGATCGACAGTCAGCTGCAGAAGGCCACGAACCGCGCCAGCACGAAGTTCGGCCAAGGGCAGCAGTCCCCGGGTGGGCAGCGGCCGGACGAGGACTCGCTGCAGCCGCTGGGGCAGGCGGCGGGGACCCTGACCGCGTACTACGTCGCCGGTGGTGGCGCGGGCGGCATCGTCCTCAACGAGGACAGCTCCCGGTCGACCCTGGCCTCCGCGCAGCTGAGCCGGCTCGGCGAGGTCAAGGTCGGGACGGCACCGTCGACGATCGACCTGGGCGGCGGCCTCGGGCGGTACCGGGTCGCGGCGGAGCAGGTCGACAACCCGGTGCTCGGCAACGCGGTGCTGGTGGTCGGCCTGCCGATGGCGCCGGTCTACACCAGCGTCGGGAAGCTGCTCGCGGTCGTGCTCGTGGTCACCGGGCTCGCCCTGCTCGCAGCGTTCCTCGGCGCCGCCGTCGTCGTCCGCCGGTCACTGCGGCCGCTGGAGCGCGTCGCCGAGACGGCCTCGACGGTCGCCCGGATGCCCCTCGAGCGCAGCGATGCGCTGGACGGCGTCCGCGTGCCGGACACGGACCCCCGCACCGAGGTCGGCCGCGTCGGCACGGCCTTCAACCGGATGCTCGAGCACATCGGCGGCGCCATGCAGGCTCGCGAGCGCTCGGAGCAGCAGGTCCGCCAGTTCGTCGCGGACGCCTCGCACGAGCTCCGCACCCCGCTGGCCTCGGTGCGCGGGTACGCCGAGCTCACCCGCCGCATGGGTGGGGACCTGCCGAAGGACGTCGTCTACGCGATGAGCCGGATCGAGTCCGAGTCGCTGCGCATGACGAGCATGGTCGAGGACCTGCTGCTCCTCGCCCGACTCGACGAGGGCCGCGAGATCCAGTTCGACGACGTCGACCTGACCGGCCTGGTGTTCGACGCGGTCAACGACGCGCACGCGGCGTCCCCCGAGCACCCCATCGACGTCGACGTGCCCGCGTCGCCCGTCGTGGTCCCGGGGGATGCGGCCCGGCTGCACCAGGTCATCGTGAACCTCGTCACGAACGCCAGGACCCACACCCCGGACGGCACCCGGATCACCGTCGGCATCACGCCCGGTCCGACGGGCGTCGACCTGACCGTGCGCGACACCGGCCAGGGCATCGACCCGGAGTTCCTGCCGAAGCTGTTCGAGCGGTTCGCCCGGGCGGACAGCTCGCGGTCGCGGAGCGCGGGGTCGACCGGCCTCGGGCTCGCCATCGTCGACGCGGTCGTGCAGGCCCACGGCGGCACCGTCGCGGTGACGAGCGAGCCGGGGGACACCGTGTTCACGGTGCACCTGCCCGCCGCGTCCGCGACGGCGGAGGCGGTGCCGGTAGTCGCTGGTGGTGCTGGCGCTGGCGCTGGTGCTGGCGCTGCTGGCGCGTGGGCCGACGTGCCGGATCGCGCGTAGGAGGTCGAATCGCGCGTGGGTGG
>NZ_MJGI01000024.1:0-6766 GCF_001864835.1 Curtobacterium sp. MCBA15_001
GCCTCCCGTCCGTCCCGGCGCACGGCGCCTGACACCCGCCTGAACGAACTGCAGGCGACCGGGCCGCCGTCCCGGGGCTGCTTCATCGACTCCGGCGGGACAGTTCGACCATGACCCGCACCGACGGCTTCCGATCGAGCGTCCTGCGCTGGACCCACCGCCCCGTGCGCGAGCGGCTGACGCTCGCGGGGATCGTCGTCCTGGGCGCCGTCCTGACCAGCTGGAACCTGGCCCGCGGCGGCGACTCCGAGTTCTACGCGGCGGCGGCCCGGTCCATGTCCGAGTCGTGGCCCGCGTTCTTCAGCGGGGCGTTCGACCCGAGCGCGAGCGTCACCCTCGACAAGCTCGCCGGCTTCGCGGTGCCCCAGGCCCTCAGCATCCGACTGTTCGGCATGTCGACGGCCTCGCTCGCGCTCCCGCAGGTCCTCGAGGGCGTCGTCACGGTGTGGGCGGTCTCGCTCGTCGGGCTGCGCTGGGTCGGGTCCGGCGTCGGCCTGGTGGCGGCTGCCCTCGCCGCGGCGACGCCGATCTTCGTGTCGATGTTCGGCCACCCGATGGAGGACGGCCTGCTCACCATGGCGCTCGCCGTGGCCCTGGTCTGGTGGCAACGGGCAGCGCTCGCCGACGCCTGGTGGCCCCTGCTGTTCGCCGGGCTGGCCATCGGGGTCGGGTTCCAGGCGAAGATGCTGCAGGCGTGGTTGGTCCTGCCGGCGCTCGTCATCGGGACCCTGGTGGCGGCCGGTGCAGGTCGCCGGTGGAGCCGCGGACTCGGACACGCCGTGGTGCTGGTCGCCTCGGCGGTCGTGGCGTCCCTGGCCTGGTCGGTCGTCATGGCGCTGCTGCCGGCGTCCGGCCACCCGTACTTCGACGGCTCGACGGACGACGACGTCTTCGCGATGGTGTTCGGCTACAACGGCGTCGACCGTTTCCTGCCGGGAGCCTGGCCCGGCGCCGTGGGCGCACTCGGCGCCGCCGGGCACGCGGTCGGCCACGTCCTGGGCGGCGCGACCCGGCAGTTCGGCGGCGGCGGGCAGCGCGGCGGTCGTGACCTGCTGCAGCTGTTCGGACCGCGGTACGCACCGCAGGTCGGGTGGTCGTGGCCCGCAGCGCTGACGGGGATCGGGGTCGCGGCGGTCCGCTGGTGGACGCGACGCGCCGACCGGGAGGCCCGCCCCGCCTCCGCCACCCTGGTCACCGTGGTCGTGTGGCTGGTCACCGCCGTCGTGGTGCTGTCCGTCCTGCGGCTCCCGCACACCGCGTACGTCGCCGCGGTCGGTGTGCAGCTCGCGGTGCTCGCCGGCGTCGGGTGGTGGGGAGCCGCCCGCTGCGTCACCGCCGCGGACCGTCGCCTGCTCGCCGTCCCGGTCGTGCTGCTCGTGGTGCAAGGCGCGTGGTGGGTGTGGCTCGCGTCCGTCGGCGACGAACCGGTGGTGCTCGGGGCGATCGCGGTCGGCGTCACGGTCCTGGCGCTCGTCGCCGTGCTGGTCGTCGGTGGCCGCGCCGGTACGCAGGCGTGGCCGGGCGGCGCGGTCCGGGGTCGGCGGGTCGCGGCCGGGCTGCTCGTCGCGGCGGTCGTGGCCGGGCCGGCGTGCTTCTCGCTGCAGGCGCTCGACGCGGCGCGGGATGGCAGCGGCGGCGACGCCTCGGTGGGCCGTGCCGTTACAGCTGGCTTCGGCGGGGCGGGCGCCGGCAGGGCCGGGTTCGGGGGGCGCTCAGCGGCGGGTTCGCCGTTCGGGGTGCGGTCGGCGCTGCCAGAGACGTTCCACGTGTCCGCGCCGGACGTGGTCGGTGGGCACGTGCAGCTCTCGGCGTCCGAACGGGCCCTGGTCGCCGACGCCGAACGCGACGGTGGCGGACAGGGCGGGGCGCCGCTGTTCCTCGACGACTCGTGGCGGGTCTCCGCCGACGTGATCGAGACCACCGGGGACGAGGTCCTGACCGACGGCGGCTTCTCGGGGCAGGTCCCGGTGTTCACCGCCGCCCAGGTCGAGGCGCTGGTCCACCGTGGTACCACGCACCTGCTCGTCGTCGCCTCGAGCGCCCGTGCCCAGGACCCGGTGCGGCAGGCCGGCGCGGCGCTCGGGTGCACGGTGGTCCACCGGTGGGGGAGATCGGTCGGTGGCGGACGCGGCGGGTTCGGTGCACCGGCGTCGTTCGCGCTCGAGCGCTGCCCGGGACCGCGCTAGCCGACGCCCTCCGACGACACCCGCCAGCTCCCGGACACCCGCTGCAGGCACAGCCCCCAGGTGATCGGGCCCGGGTCCATCCCCATGACGCCGGTCTGACGCAGATCGTCCGAGAAGCACTGCTGGCCGTCTGCCGCACCCGGGACCCTGCGGAGGCCGCCCCACGACCGCAGTCGCGGGTCGTTGCCCTGCAGCCGTTCCCACGCGGTCGACGGACACCAGAGGGTGTCGTCCGGTGACGACAGTGCTCGGAGCGAGCCGCAATCGCGACGGACGGCTGCGTCGAGGAACGCCGTGGCCACCGACCTCGGGCCGGCATCCGTGGCGGGCAGCGGCGCCGACGGGCCCGACGCCCCGCGGGCGTTCAGCCCGACGACGGTCAGGACGACCGCGACCACGACCGCCACTGCGGCGACGACCGCGACGCGACGCCGGCGGTCAGAGGGCATGTGCGCCGAGCAGGGTCCCGGCGAGCCACGTCGCCGTGAGCGCCGCTGCACCACCGATGACCACGCGGAGCGCGGCTCGACCACGGGGAGCGCCGCCGAGCACCGCACCCGTGGTGCCTGTCGCCGCGAGCGCCACCAGGACGGCGACGACGATCACCGCGACGCGGACCGACTCCGGCACGAACAGCGTCGCCAGGAACGGCAGCAGCCCGCCGACGGTGAAGGTCGCCGCGGAGACCCAGGCTGCACGCCAGGGGCTGACGACGTCGTCCTCGGCCGCGTCCTCCTCGGCTGCGACCCAGCGGTCACGGACCTCGGGGCGACCGAGCTCGTCGGCGATGGTGCGGGCGGCGTCCTCGGAGACGCCGATCGAGCGGTAGGCCGCGGCGATGTCGTCCGCTCCGGCTGCCTCGGTCGCGCGGCGGGCCGCCCGCGCGGTCTGCCCGGTGCGCTGCGCGTCGCGGGCACCGCTGACGGAGACGTACTCGCCGAGGGCCATCGACACGGCACCGCCGACCAGGGCGGCCCCGCCCGCGGCGAGGACCGGACCGACGGGTGCACCGGCCCCGGCGACGCCCACGACGACCGCGGCGACGGAGACGATGCCGTCGTTCGCGCCGAGCAGGCCGGCGCGCAGCCAGTTGAGCCGGGCGGCGCTCGTCGACGTCTCGGTGGTGACGCTCGGCAGTGCGGGGACGGAGATGGTGGCCATGATGACCAGGAAAGCACGCGCAGACGGTCCCCGCCAGCCAGGGAAGGCTGCCCTGACCTGGGGTTTGTCAGGCCAGGCTTGCCTCAGTCGGTGCGGGGCGCGGTGGGCCGTCGGTGTCGATCAGCCGGATCGCGACCGAGATCAGGTCGGGGTGTTCCCCGCCCTCGGCCAGCACGTCGCGGACACGCTCGCCGACCTCGCGCAGGGTGTCCCCGGCAGGCCGCGCGTCGCTGACCGCGATGCCGGCGGTGACCGTCACCGAACCGTTCGACCGGTCGATGTCGACCAGGACGTCGGGCTGGCGCAGCGCGAGCTTCACGGCGATCGCGTCGGCGGCGGCCTCGATGATCGGTTGCGCCGGGAAGACGTCGTCGACGCCGTCGATCGTGCGGAGCAGCGCGGTGAGACGCTGGGAGAGGTCCTGGTCGTCGTGCACCGTGCTCCTCAGGGGACGTGGACGTCGTCGAACACGACGTCGATGCGGTTGATGACGAGGTGGGTGTGCCGTGCGAGCACGTCCTCGAGCCGGGCACGGAGCCGGTCTGCCGTGGCGTCGGTCGGCAGGCCGTAGGCGATGCTCGCGGTGACCTCGACCCGGATCGGGGAGCCCGGGACGGCGAGGTCGCCGTCGAGCGTGCAGCGACCCATCACCAGCCCGCCCATCGTGTCGCCCGTCCGGCGCACGAGCCCGCGCACGGCGGCCTCGGTGATGGTCAGGCGGAGTCGGGGGTCCGGGTGCTCGACCGGGACGTCCCGGCCGGAGCGGACCTCGGAGCGGATGGTCTCGAGCAGGCCCGAGATCCACGTGGAGTCGCGGTCGGGCTCGGCGTCGGCGCGCTGTTGCATCGCGTCCCAGGAGAGCTCGCGCAGCCGCTGCATGCCGGACAGGGCCAGGCGGCAGGCGGCGGAGCCCTCGATGGCGGGGTCACGCGGGGTCCGGCCACGGTCCAGGTAGGCGCCGAGCTCCTCCATCGTGTGGCCGTCGAGGTCGTCCTCGGGCACGGGGGCATCGTCGAACGTCATCGCCATGCCTCCATCTCCTGGAGCAGGAACCGCCGGGCCCGGGCGAGCAGCCCACGGACGGTCGACGTCGGCAGCCCGAGGGCCTCGCCGATCTCCTGGTAGCTGTACCCGGCTGTCTCACGCAGCAGCCAGCACCGGCGTTGGTCCTCGGGGAGCTTGTCGAGCGCTTCCCACACCGCGTCGAGCTGCAGACGTGCCTCCACGATACGCTCCGGCGACCGGACGGCATCAGCCGCGGGGTCGACGGCGTCGACGTCGTCGTGGTGGCGCCGGGACCGGATGCGGTCGAGCGCCCTCCGCGTGATGATCTGCGTCACCCAGGGGCGGAACCGCGCGGGGGTCTCGAGGTCCGACAGCCGGCGCCAGGCGGTGAGGAAGGACTCCTGCACGACGTCGTCGGACTCCAGCGTCGAGCCGAGCATCTTCGCCGCGTACACGCGCATCAGTGGACCGTGTCGGCGGGCCAGGACCTCGAACGCGCGGACGTCGCCGTCGGCAGCCCGGACGACGAGGGTCGCGTCCTCGGCGTCGGAGAGCGGGTTGACGTCGTCCATCCTCGCCTTCCGTCGGGTCTCGACCGCGGCGCGCTCGAACGGGTCCCCCCCCGATCGAGCATGCACCTCCGGCCCGGACGGTGCCCGGACGCGCCGGTCCCCGCAGGACGCCCGGGCGTGGATCGGCTAGCTCCGGGCGTACCGGCTCGGGTCGCAGGTGTGCACGGCGTCGGGGTCGAGCACGGTGCGGAGCGTGTAGTCCGCGCAGTCGACGAACGTGCCGATGCTGATGGCGCGCGCCGAGCGCTGCAGCACGCCCTTGGACGGGCCGTCCGAGCCGATGCCCGCACGGTGCACCATCCACTCGAGGTCGTCGGCCTCGTCGCGCAGGTACCGCATCACCGCTTCGTTGTCCCGGTGCTGGCCGAGGTACGCGTGCGCGATCGTGGCCCGGACGACGCGCAGGCCCAGGGGGAGCGGCCGGTCCGGCGCCGCGCTGAGACCACCCGCCTGGTACAGGAACCGGCTGACCCCCTGGCGTCGCATCGCCGGGACCAGTCGCTGGACGAACGCGGTGGCGATCAGGGCGTCCTGCTGGGCCCGGACGTCGCCGATCATCGCGACGACCGCGTCCACGCCGGACAGCAGCGCGTCCAGGTCGAGGTCGTCGGTGATCGACCCCTGCGTCACGGTCAGGCGTGGATGGGGCTCGGTGAACTTCGCGGGCGTCCGCGCGAGTGCCCGGACGTGGTGCCCCTGCGCCAGGGCGAGTCGGACGAAGTGCTGGCCGGTCTGCCCGGTGCCGCCGAAGACCAGGAACGTTCTGGGAGTCGTCATGTCGCCAATCTAGGCGGTGCCTACAAACTAGTCAATGACCAGTTCGGCCGTAGGATGGGGCCATGACCACGCGGCCCTTCCACCACGGGAACCTGCGGGCCGTCCTGCTCGAGGAAGCCGAGTCGGTGATCCGCCAGGACGGCGTCGACGGGCTGTCGCTCCGGGACCTCGCACGCCGAGCGGGGGTCAGCCACGGGGCGCCGCGCAGTCACTTCGCCGACCGCCAGGCCCTGCTGGACGCGCTCGCCGAGCGGGGGTTCGTCCGGCTGACCACCCGCATCGAGCGCGCCCTCGCGCACGACGAACCGGCGCGCGCCCAGTTCGACCGGATCGCCCGGACCTACGTCGACTTCGCGGTGGACGACGCCGCCCTGATGGAGCTCATGTTCGCGACGAAGGGCAGTGCCGCCGCCCCGGCGGTCGGGCAGGCAGCGGCGCGGCTCTTCGCGGTGCTCGACGCCTCGCTGGGACCCGCGGACCCTGCGGACCCGACCCGAGCCCGAGGGCGCTTCACGCTGCTGTTCGCGGCGACGATGCAGGGGATCGCAGCCCTGGTGGCGAGCGGACGGGTCCCGCGGGCGACCGGCGACACGCTCGTCACCGACGCGATGGAGTCGATGCTCACCTCCGAGCTGGGTGGGCGTGCGGTGACACGACGCTGAGTGTCGTGGACGATGCGTGACGAATCGCGTCCCCGACGCGTCTGTATGAGGGAGACAGACGACCGAGGGATGCATGGACCACCAGGACGACACCGTCAGCGGACACGTCGCGCAGCACTGCGACCGTTCGTGTGACAGCACCTTCGACCGGTGGCGCTGCACGATGCCCGTCGGTCACGAGGGTCCGCACCGCGCGGGCGACGCCTCGGGCCGGACGGAGTGGAACGACCGCGCAGCCGGTCGACGGCTCCGGGACCTGGCGCGACCCGCCGCGCACGCCGAGCGCGACGCGCGCGCTGCCGACCGCACCTGAACGTGCGTGAACTGCTCCGTCCCCAAGGCGAAAGCGACAGATCGCAGGTGAACTACCCCGTCCCCACTGCGAAAGCGACAGATCACCGCC
>NZ_MJGI01000024.1:7522-8416 GCF_001864835.1 Curtobacterium sp. MCBA15_001
GGGGGGGGGGGGGGGGCGGCGGCGGCGGCGCCCGGTCACGCGCGTGCCCGCAGGAACGCCACCTGCCGCTCCCAGTGGCGGAAGCCGCCGCCCTCGTGGCCGTTGTACGGGTAGACCTCGATCGCGTGGTCGTCCGACCCCAGCGCGTTGTACGCGGCGAAGGTCGTCCGGGGCGGCACCACCTCGTCCATCAGCGCGACGGAGAACAGGGCCGGCGCTGTGATGCGCTTCGCGAAGTTCACCCCGTCCAGGTAGGACGCCGTGGTCCACACGGTCTCGGCGGCGTCGCGGTGCACGGCGAGGTAGCGGACGAGCTCCTGGTACGGGTCGCTCATCGCCACGTCCGCGCCGTGCTCCCAGTCGCACAGGAAGGCGACGTCGGGCATCACCGCGACCAGGGGACCGACGTGCGCCTCGACCAGGGCAGCAGCGGCCAGCGTGATGCCGCCGCCCTGGCTGCCGCCGGTCAGGGCGACGCGCTCCGGGTCGACGCCCGGCAGCGTGCGGACCGCGTCGACGAGGCGCACCGCGTCCGTGTACACGCGGCGGTAGTAGTGGTCGTGCGGGGAGTCGATGCCGCTCGTCATCCAGCCCGCGATGTGGGGCCCGGAGCCGTGCGGGTCGGGGGAGTCACCGCCGCCCCACCCGCTGCCCTGGCCCCGGGTGTCCATCACGACGTGCACGAACCCGGCGAGGGCCCAGCCGATGCGCTCACCCGGTCGGCTCCGACCGCCGTTGTAGCCGAGGAACTCGACCACGGCGGGGAGTCGCTCGTCGGGCTGCGCCCCGGCGGGCCGGGTGACCCAGGCGCGCACCGGGTCGGCGGCGAAGCCCGGGAAGGTCAGGTCCTCGATCACCAGACCGGTCACGACCGTGTCGGCCGGGGTCGTCGTG
>NZ_MJGI01000024.1:9089-81241 GCF_001864835.1 Curtobacterium sp. MCBA15_001
GCCGGGGTCGTCGTGGCGACCGCGCCGGCGTGCTCGGCAGCGGCGCGGGCCTCGGCGACCGTGGCGGCCCAGAAGGCGTCGAAGTCGTCAGGCTCCCGCACGGTCGGGCGGTGGGAGCGGAGCTCGGTCAGGGGCAGGTCGGTCAGCGGCATCGGTGTCCTCCAGGGACGATCATGCCCCCGGGACCCGAGCGTCGGGTCCCGGGGGCACGGTGATCGGGTGGTCAGGACGCGGCGACGGCGTCCCGGTAGCGCTCCAGCACCTCGGGGCGCGGGTCCGCGGCGACGGTGGTCGTCGCGAGGAGCCAGGTCGGCAGGGTGCCCGTCAGCGCCCACGCTGCCTGTCGCGCAGCCCCGGCGGCGACGTACTCGCCCGGCTCGGGCAGGTGCACGTCACGCCCGAACACCTGCGCCGCGATCGTCCGGACGGCCTCGTTGCGTGCGGCCCCGCCGATGAGCAACAGCCGCTCGACGGTGACGCCGTTCGCCTCGACCGCCGCCAGCCCGTCCGCGAGTGCGCAGAGCATGCCCTCGAACGCGGCACGGGCCAGGTGCTCCCGGTCCGTCGTCGCGGGCGTCATCCCGACCAGGGACGCGGTCGCGTCCGGCCGGTTCGGGGTGCGTTCGCCGACGAAGTACGGCACGAGCACCAGGCCGTCGGCCCCGACCGGCGCGCGGAGCGCCAGGGCGCCGAGTTCGTCGTGGTCCACGCCGAGCAGGCCGCCGATCACCTCGAGCACGCGGGCCGCGTTGAGCGTCGTGACGATCGGGAGGCGTGCCCCCGTCGCGTCGGCGAAGCCCGCCACGGTCCCGCTCGGGTCCGCGAGCGCGGCGTCGGTCACGCCGAACACCGTCCCGCTGGTCCCGAGGGACACCGCGACGTCGCCTGGGCCGAGGCCCAGGCCGAGCGCCGCGCCCGCGTTGTCCCCGGTGCCGGCGCCGACGACGAGACCGGCCGGAGCGACCGCGCCGCCGGGCAGGGTGACTGCGGAGTCGAGGGTGCCCATCGCGGCGTCCGGTGCGACGACGTGTGGGACGACGACGGCGTCGGCGTCGGCGGAGCCGTCACCGGCGACATGCATCGGCCGGCCGAGGGCGAGCTCGAACAGCTCGGCGTCGTACTCGCCGCGTGCGGGGTCCCAGTACGCGGTGCCGCTGGCGTCCGAGGCGTCGGTCGCCAGGGCGTCCAGGTCCGGGCCGTGCACGCTGTCGTCCGCGGGGCCGAAGCCGCGCAGCCGCCACGACAACCAGTCGTGGGGGAGTGCCACGGCCGCCACCCGGCCTGCGTTCTCGGGTTCCGCGTCGCGGAGCCAGCGCAGCTTGGGGCCGGTGAACGAGGCCACCGGGACCAGACCCGTGCGGGTGACCCATGCCTCCCGGCCGAGCTCGTCGACCATCTGCGCTGCCGCGTCGGCGCTGCGGACGTCGTTCCAGAGCAGGGCGTCGCGGACGATCCGACCGTCGGCGTCGAGCGTGACCATGCCGTGCTGCTGCCCGGCGATCGCGATCGCCGCCACGTCGTCGAGCCCGCCGGCGTCCGCGACCGCGGCGCCGAGCGCGTCCCACCAGTGCTGCGGGTCGACGGCGGTGCCGTCGGGGTGGGCGGCGCGGCCCTCACGGACGACGGCGCCGGTGTGGGCGTCGCGGATCGTGACCTTGCAGGACTGCGTCGAGGAGTCGACGCCGGCGACGAGGGTCCCGTCGCCGGCGTCGACCGTTCCCGGGGTGACGTCGTTCAACCGCGTGCGCCCATCAGGTGCTCGACGGCCAGCTGCTGCAGCCGGACGAAGCCGAAGCCCTTGCCGCCGAAGTACGCGTCGGCGTCGAAGTCCTCGAACGCCGAACGGTCGGCGAGCACGTCGTCGTAGGACTCTCCCGGGTTCAGCGTGGGCTGCGAGAGCTCGTCGACCTTGGACGCGGCCAGCGCTGCCTGGACCTCGGGGTCGGCGCGGAAGGCCTGCGCGCGCTCCTTGAGGAGCAGGTACATGCGCATGTTCGCCGCTGCGGAGTCCCAGACGCCGGAGATGTCCTCGGTGCGGCTCGGCTTGTAGTCGAAGTGCCGGGGGCCGTCGTACGCGACGCCGCCCTGGGGCGCGCCGTGCTCGAGCAGGTCGACGAGCGAGAACGCGTTCTGCAGGTCGCCGTGGCCGAACACCAGGTCCTGGTCGTACTTGATGCCGCGCTGGCCGTTGAGGTCGATGTGGAAGAGCTTGCCCTGGTAGAGCGCCTGGGCGATGCCGGCCGTGAAGTTCAGGCCCGCCATCTGCTCGTGGCCGACCTCGGGGTTCACGCCGAACAGCTCCGGGCGCTCGAGCGTGTCGATGAAGGCGATCGCGTGGCCGAGCGTCGGCAGCAGGATGTCGCCGCGGGGCTCGTTCGGCTTCGGCTCGATGGCGAAGCGGATGTCGTAGCCCTTGTCGGTGACGTACTGCGCGAGCAGGTCGACCGACTCCTTGTAGCGGGAGAGCGCGGCCTGCACGTCCTTGGCGCTGTCGTACTCGGCGCCCTCGCGGCCACCCCACATGACGAACGTCTTCGCGCCGAGCTCGGCGGCGAGGTCGACGTTGCGCAGCACCTTGCGGAGCGCGAAGCGGCGGACCTGGCGGTCGTTCGAGGTGAAGCCGCCGTCCTTGAAGACCGGGGCGGAGAACAGGTTCGTCGTGACCATCGGCACCTGGATGCCGGTGGACTCGAGCGCGCCCTTGAGCCGGTCGATCTGGGTCTGGCGCTCAGCGTCGGTCGAACCGAACGCGAACAGGTCGTCGTCGTGGAAGGTCAGGCCGTAGGCGCCGAGCTCGTCGAGCTTCTCGACCGCCTCGACCACGTCGAGCTGGGGGCGGGTGGGGCCGCCGAAGGGGTCCGAGCCGTTGTAACCGATGGTCCAGAGACCGAAGGAGAACTTGTCTGCACGGGTGGGCGTCGCTGCCATGGTGGTCACCGTTCGTCGTCGAAACAAAATGTTGCCGCGCCCAACATAAGCGGTAGTGTTGACTCTGGCAAGGACGTGATCGCAAGGGAGCGAACGGATGGCACGCAGACCCCTCCGGGTGGCGATGATCGGGCACGGCTTCATGGGAGCCGCGCACTCACAGGCATGGCGGACGGCGCCCAGGTTCTTCGACCTCGATGCCGAGCCCGAGATGACCGTGGTCGTCGGACGCGATCCCGACCGCACCGAAGCAGCCCGCGTGCAGTACGGCTGGCAACGCGCGTCGACGGACTGGCGGGCCGTGGTCGCCGACCCGGAGATCGACGTCGTCGACGTGGTCTCGCCCGGCTCCTCGCACGTCGAGATCGCGATCGCCGCACTGCGGGCCGGCAAGCACGTGCTCTGCGAGAAGCCGCTCGCCAACACCGTGGCCGAGGCCGAGGCGATGGTCGACGCCGCCCGCGCTGCGCGCGAGCGCGGCGTCCGGGCGATGGTCGGGTTCAGCTACCGCCGGGTCCCCGCCATCGCGTTCGCCCGGCAGTTGGTGGCGGACGGCAGGGTGGGGACGGTCCGACAGGTCCGCGCGCTGTACCTGCAGGACTGGTTGACCGACGAGGACGGCCCGATGACGTGGCGCCTGGACAAGGCGCTCGCCGGCTCCGGCTCGCTCGGTGACATCGGTGCGCACGCGATCGACCTCGCCGAGCACGTCACGGGCGCACAGCTCGCCACCGTGTCCGGCACGCTCGAGACCTTCGTGCACGAACGCCCACTGCTGGCCGAGGGCGTCGGACTCTCCGGCACCGCGTCCACCGAGCGCGGGCAGGTCACCGTCGACGACGCCGCGTTCTTCCTCGGACGCCTGAGCGGCGGCAGCGCGGACGGGGCCATCGGCACGTTCGAGGCCACCCGCTACGCCACCGGCCGGAAGAACGGCCTGACGCTCGAGGTCTCCGGGTCCACCGGGGCGATCCAGTTCGACCTCGAGTCGATGAACGAACTCCGCCTGTACGAGTCGTCCGCCCCCGCGGGGGAGCAGGGCTTCCGACGCATCCTGGTGACCGAACCCGAGCACCCCTACATGGCGGCGTGGTGGCCCACCGGGCACCTGATCGGGTACGAGCACACCTTCAGTCACCAGGTGAAGGACCTGGTCGACGCGATCACGAGCGGCACCGACCCGTCGCCCTCGTTCGAGGACGGGCTGCACGTGCAGCGCGTGCTGGACGCGGTCGAACGCAGTGCCGCCGACGGCAGCAGCTGGACGGCGATCTGATGGCCACGCGGACAGCCCTCGTCGTCCGTGGTGGTTGGGACGGTCACCAGCCCGTCGAGACCACCGACGCCTTCCTGCCGTTCCTGCGGGACAACGGCTTCGACGTCCACGTGTCCGACTCCACCGCGGTCTACGCCGACGCGTCCGTGATGGAGACGGTGGACCTGATCGTCCAGGTCGTCACGATGTCGACGATCGCCGACGACGAGTTCGCCGGCCTGCAGCGCGCGGTGCTGAACGGCGCCGGACTCGCCGGGTGGCACGGCGGGATCGCGGACGCGTTCCGGGCCAACGCCGACTACCTGCACATGATCGGCGGCCAGTTCGCCCACCACGCGGGCAAGCCCCCGGCGGAACGCGTCGGCGACCAGAGCGACAACTACCTGCCGTACACGGTGCAGATGACCGACCTCGGGCGGACGCACGAGATCACGCAGGGCATCGACGACTTCGACCTCGTCACCGAGCAGTACTGGGTCCTCAGCGACGAGTACAACGACGTGCTGGCGACCACCACGCAGGGCGTCCGCGACTTCGACGCGTGGAACCGCCCGGTCACCTCGCCCGCGATCTGGACCCGGCAGTGGGGGAAGGGACGCGTGTTCGTCTCGGCGCCCGGGCACCGGCTCGAGGTCGTCGAGTCACAACCGCTCCGCACCGTGATCGAACGGGGGATCCTGTGGGCAGCGCGATGAGCGACGCAGCACGGAACGACGCAACCCTGAACGACACTGCCCTGCGGGTCGGCATGGTCGGCGTCGGGAACATCAGCCGGCAGTACCTGCAGCACCTGCCCGGCCTGCCGAACCTGCGCCTGACCGCGGTCGCCGACCTCGACACCGAGCGTGCCGCCGCGGTCGCCGCGGAGCAGGGCGTCCTGGCGCTCGGCGTCGACGAGCTGCTCGCGCACGGCGAGGTCGACGTCGTGCTCAACCTGACGATCCCGGCCGCACACGCCGAGGTCGCCGAACGGGCGCTCGCCGCGGGCAAGCACGTCTACGGCGAGAAGCCGCTGGCGACGAGCACCGCCGAGGCCGCTCCCGTGCTCGATCACGCCCGAGCCGCCGGCCTGCGGGTCGGCAGCGCGCCGGACACCGTGCTCGGGACCGGCATCCAGACGGCCCGTGCCGCGCTCGACGACGGCATGATCGGCACACCCGTCGGCGCGGCGGTCTCGTGGAGCGCCCCGGGCCACGAGCTCTGGCACCCGGCTCCGGCGTTCTACTACCAGCCGGGCGGCGGACCGCTGCTCGACATGGGCCCGTACTACCTGACCAGCCTGGTGTCGTTCTTCGGCCCGGTCGTCCGGGTCAGCGGCAGCGCCACCCGGTCGACCCGCGAGCGCACCGTCGCCACGGGGCCCTCGGCGGGCGCACCGATCCCGGTCGACGTCGACACCCACGTGGTGGCGATCCTCGAACACCAGGGCGGGGTCGTCTCGACGGTCACCGTCTCGTTCGAGGTGTGGGCCACCCGGTCGCCGCTGTTCGAGGTGTACGGCACCGCGGGCACCCTCGCGGTACCCGACCCGAACGCGTTCTCGGAGACCGCTGCCGTGGCGACCGCCGAGGACCGCTCGTGGCGGGACCTGCCCGTCCGCGGCGGGTACGCCGACGCCGGTCGCGGCTACGGGCTCGCGGACATGGCGCACGCGATCGCCACCGACCGCCCACACCGGGCGTCCGGGGAACTGGCGTACCACGTGCTCGAGGTGATGGAGGCTGTCGCGACGGCCGCCCGTGAGCACACGGTCGTGCCCGTGACCTCCCACGTCGAACGACCGGCGACGGTCCCGCTCGGCGCTCGACCCGACACCTGGTGAACCGACGACGGAAGGAAGCATCATGACGGACGGACCACGGGCCTCCAGGCCGGTCACGCTCTTCACCGGCCAGTGGGCGGACCTGCCCTTCACCGAGGTCGCCCGGCTCGCCGGCGAATGGGGCTACGACGGGCTGGAGATCGCCTGCTGGGGCGACCACCTGGACGTCCGTCGCGCCGCGACCGACCCGGAGTACGTCGCCGACCGCAAGCGCATCCTGGCGGAGAACGGCCTCGGCGTCTGGACCATCGCGAACCACCTGGTCGGCCAGGCCGTGTGCGACGACCCCATCGACCAGCGGCACGAGGACATCGTGCCGGCGCACGTCTGGGGTGACGGCGACCCCGAGGGCGTCCGGCGGCGGGCCGCCGAGGAACTGCAGTGGACCGCCCGTGCCGCAGCCGCACTCGGCGTGGACACCGTCACCGGGTTCTCCGGGTCCTCGATCTGGAAGACCGTCGCCGGGTTCCCGCCCGTGCCGCCCGGGATGATCGACGCCGGGTACCAGGACTTCCACGACCGCTGGTCGCCGATCCTCGACGTCTTCGAAGAAGTCGGCGTCCGCTTCGCGCTCGAGGTGCACCCGTCGGAGATCGCGTACGACTACTGGACCGCCAAGCGCACGCTGGAGGTCTTCGCGGACCGGCCGGCGTTCGGGTTCAACTTCGACCCGTCGCACTTCGTGTGGCAGGACCTGGACCCCGCCGCGTTCCTGCTCGACTTCGCCGACCGCGTCTACCACGTGCACTGCAAGGAGTCGGTCAAGCAGCTCGACGGTCGGAACGGTCGGCTGTCCTCGCACCTGCCGTGGGGCGACCCCCGCCGTGGGTGGGACTTCGTGACGGCCGGGCACGGGGACGTGCCGTGGGAACGGGTGTTCCGTGTGCTGAACCACATCGGGTACACCGGGCCGACCAGCGTCGAGTGGGAGGACGCGGGCATGGACCGGCTCGTCGGCGGCCCCGAGGCGCTGGCGTTCGTCCGGGGGCTCGGCACCATCGCGCCGCCGGACGCCGCGTTCGACGCCGCCTTCTCCCGGTCTCGATGAGCAACGTCGGGCGGCCCACCGTCGCGCGCGGTGCGGCCGCCGGCGGCAACGTCGCGCGCGTGCTCCGGCTCGTGCACGAGTCCGGGCCGGTCACCCGCGCCGAGGTCACCCGCCGTACCGGGCTGAACCGCTCCACCACGCTGGCCCTGGTCGGCGAGCTGGTCGGGCTCGGCCTGGTCACCGAGTCCGACGGCGCCGGCGGAGCGGGAACCCCCGCCGGCGCCGCGCCCGCGGTCGGGGTCGGGCGTCCGAGCCCCGTCGTCCGGGCCGCGTCCGACGTGGTGGCCGTCGCCGTCACGGTGGAGATCGACGCCGTCACCGTCGCGCTCGTCGCCCTCGACGGCACCATCCGGCACCGCGTGACCTCGCACACCGAGTCGCGCCCGACCGCGCCCGAGGCCGTCGGGCTGGTCGCCGGACTCCTCGACGGGATGCACGACACCCTGCGGCCCCTGCGCACCGTGGGCATCGGCGTCGCGATCCCCGGCACCGTCCGCGTCGAGGACGGCCTGGTCCGGTACGCCCCGCACCTCGGCTGGCGCGACGAGCCCTTCGCCGAGCCCCTCGCCGCGGCGACCGGGCGGCGGGTGCGGGTGGCGAACGACGCCAACCTCGGTGCGCTCGCCGAACACCTGTACGGCAGCGGGCAGGGTGTCGCGGACCTCATCTACCTCAACGGCGGCGCATCGGGCATCGGCGGCGGTGTCATCAGCGCCGGTCGACCCCTGAGCGGCGCCGACGGGTACGCCGGGGAGCTCGGGCACACCTTCGTCGCCGACAACGGGATCCGCTGCCACTGCGGCGCCGTCGGCTGCCTGGAGACCGAGGCCTCGCGCGCGGCCCTGGTCGCCGTCACCGGGGTCCCCGCGGACGACCTGGTGGCGCTCGCCGCCGCGCTCGACACCGGCGGGCCCGAGGTGCAGGCCGTCGTCGACCGCCAGGTCGCCGCCCTCGCCACCGGGCTGCGCAACGCGATCCACACCGTCAACCCCGAGGTCGTCGCACTCGGCGGCTTCCTCGGCACGCTGCTCGGGCACGTCGGGGACCGCATCGTCACCGCGGTCCGGGCCCAGTCCATGGCCGCGATGGCCGACCGCGTCCGCATCGTCCCGACCGCCCTCGGCCGTGACGTCCTGCTGCGCGGTGCGGCCGAGATCGGCTTCCACGACCTGCTCGACGACCCCTCCGGCACCCTCGTCCACACCCCTCTGCACCAGGAAGCGACCACACCATGAGCACCACCGCACCCCGGCCCGACACCGCGTCGCAGCCCGACACCCAGCGCGTCAGCGTCCTGCTCGGCCAGGACGACCTGACCGTCGAGGACCGCCCCGTCCCCGCCGTCGACGCGGGCGACGTGCTCGTCCGGGTCGCCGCCGTCGGCGTCTGCGGCTCCGACGTGCACTACTTCCGCCACGGCCGGATCGGCGACTTCGTCGTCGAGGAGCCCCTGGTGCTCGGCCACGAGCTCTCCGGCACGATCGTCGCCGTCGGTGCGGGCGTCGAGCCGTCCCGCGTGGGGGAGCGCGTCGCGATCGAGCCGCAGCGCCCCTGCCACCGGTGCGCGCAGTGCCTGGCCGGCCGCTACAACCTCTGCCCGCACATGCGCTTCTACGCGACGCCGCCGGTCGACGGGGCCTTCGCCGAGTACGTCACGATCGAGGCCGAGTTCGCCCACACCCTGCCCGACGCCGTGTCCTTCGAGGCCGGCGCCCTGCTCGAGCCCCTGTCCGTCGGAATCGCCGCCGTCCGCAAGGCCGGGATCGTCCCCGGCGCTTCGGTCCTGATCGCGGGCGCCGGACCGATCGGCATCATCTGCGCGCAGGCGGCCCGGGCGTTCGGCGCGACCCGGATCGTCATCAGCGACCTGGTGCCCGAACGGCGCGAGCGGGCGCTGTCGTACGGCGCGACCGAGGTCGTCGACCCCACCGCGGTGGACGTCACGCGCGACCTCGTCCCCGTGGACGCGTTCATCGACGCCAGCGGTGCGCCCCGCGCCGTGTCCGACGGCATCAAGGCGGTCGGACCAGCCGGTGCCGCGGTCCTGGTCGGGCTCGGCAACTCCGAGATGACCCTGCCGGTCGAGCACATCCAGAACCTCGAGGTCACGGTCACCGGCATCTTCCGGTACACGAACACGTGGCCGGTCGCGATCGAGCTGGTCGCGTCCGGCCAGGTCGACCTGGACTCGCTGGTCACCGGCCGCTACGGGCTCGACGACGTGCGGCAGGCGCTCGAGAGCGACACCGACCCGGAGTCGCTCAAGTCCGTCGTCTACCCCGGCGGCGTCCCCGCCTGACGGGCGCTGCGCGCACGCAGTGCGCGCTCGTGGACACGGTGCGAGGGCCCTCGGACGCGCACCGCGTCCGGAACCGCGCACGGTGCGGACGGGAGGCGCGGTGCCAGGTGCCACCGCGCCTCCCGTCTCCGTGCCCCGGTCCGGGGCCACCGGTGCGTCACCCGGACGCGCTACGGTTCGCCCATGACCGTCGCTCCGCTGCCGCAGCGCACCGACCGCCGCGCCCTCGTGTCGTGGGCGCTGTGGGACTGGGGGTCCGCCGCCTTCAACGCGGTCGTCACCACGTTCGTCTTCAGCACCTACCTGGCCAGCCGGGCGTTCGTGGACCCCGCCCTCGTCGCCGCCGAGGACGGCTCCGCCGCTGCCCGTCAGGCCGTCGAACGCGAACTCGCCCACAACGCCGCGGTCGTCTCGACGGCGCTGACCATCGCGGGCATCGTCGTCGCGATCGTCGCCCCGGCCGTCGGACGGCTCGCGGACTCGTCCGGGCACCGGCGTCGGTCGGTGCTCGTCGCCACGATCGGCGTCGCACTGTCCATCGGCGCGATGGTCTTCGTCGCCCCGAGTCAGCCCTTCCTGGTGCTCGGCGCGGCGCTCATCGGCATCGGGACCGTCGCGTACGAGATCGCCTGCGTCGGGTACAACGCGATGCTCGGGCAGGTCGCCACCGGGGAGCGCACCGGGCGCATCTCGGCGATCGGCTGGGCTGCGGGCTACTTCGGCGGCATCGTGCTGCTCGTCGTGCTGCTCGTGCTCTGCATCCAGGACTTCGGCGCCGGCGACACGGCCGGGCTGCTGAACCTGCCCGCGACCGTCGCCACCGGGCAGTGGGACGTGCGCGTCGCCATCGGCATCGCCGCGGTGTGGCTCGCCGTCAGCTCCGTCCCGCTGTTCCTGGTCGTCCCCGAGGCACCGGCCGACCCGACGCGTCGCGGCAGCCTGTGGAGCGCCTACCGCGACCTGGGTCGGGACATCGCGCGGCTGTGGCGCGAGCGCCGGAACGTGCTGTCGTTCCTGGTCGCCAGCGCCGTCTTCCGCGACGGCGTCGGGGGCGTGTTCACGTTCGGGGGCATCATCGCCGCGCAGGTGTTCGGGTTCAGTGCGTCCGAGGTCATCCTCTTCGCCATCGCGGCCAACGTCGTCGCCGGGATCGCGACCTTCGCCTCAGGACGGCTCGACGACCGCTTCGGGTCCCGCGCGCTCATCATGGTGTCGCTCGTCGGACTGGCGGTGTGCGGCGCGGCGGTGTTCTTCGTCGGGACCGCCCAGGTCGGCTTCTGGGTGCTCGGACTGGCCCTGTGCGCGTTCGTCGGGCCGGTGCAGTCGTCCTCGCGGGCGTACCTGTCCCGCCTGGCGACCCCGGGCAGAGAGGGCGAGCTCTTCGGCCTCTACGCCACCACCGGTCGGGCGGCGTCGTTCATCGCTCCGGCGATGTTCGGCATCGCGGTGACCCTCGGCGGCTCCACCCGGTTCGGCATCATCGGCGTGGTGGTCGTCCTGGTCGCCGGACTGGTGCTGATGGCCTTCGTGCGCGACGAGTCCCGCACCGCGCGCTGACCCGCGTGCGGGAGCCCGCGCGGCGGGGCCGTGCGCGGCGGGGTGGTGCGCGGCGGGGTGGTGCGCGGCGGGGTGGTGCGCGGCGGGGTGGTCGACTCGGAACGACATCCCCGTTGTCGTACGACGTCGATCGTGTCGTGTGGGCCGCGCCCGGTTTGGGCCGTCGACTCGGAACGACACCCCCGTTGTCGTACGACGTCGATCGTGTCGTGCGCGCCTCCCGTCCCGCGCGCAGTGCGGGAGCCCGCGACGGATCCGCACGAGTCCGGCACGCGTTGGTGCCCGGTCGCCGCGTGGGCCAGGATGGGGACATGACCGACCAGCGGATCGCCGTCGTCGTCCTCGCCGCCGGGCAGGGCACGCGCATGAAGTCCACGACCCCGAAGGTGCTGCACCGGATCGCCGGCCTGCCCCTGATCGCCCACGTGCTGCGGACGGCCGAGTCCCTGCAGCCCGAGCACATCGCGGTCGTCGTCCGGCACGAGCGCGAGCGCGTCGCGGCCGAGGTCACCGAGCGGCTGCCCGGCGCGATCGTCGTCGACCAGGACGAGGTGCCCGGCACGGGTCGTGCGGTCGAGGTCGCCGTGCAGGCGCTCCCCGCCGACTTCGACGGGGCGGTCGTCGTGCTCTCCGGCGACGTGCCCCTCGTCGACCCGGCGTCGCTCCGACAGCTCGTCCAGGTCCACACCACCGCGACGAACGCCGTCACGTTCCTCAGCGCGATCGCGCCGGACCCGACCGGGCTCGGACGCATCCTCCGCGACGAGCACGGGGCGTTCGTCGGCGTCGTCGAGCACAAGGACGCGACCGACGAGCAGCGCACGATCACCGAGGCGAACGCCGGCATCTACGCGTTCGACGTCACCCACCTGCGCGCCGTGCTGCCCTCGCTGACCACGGCGAACGTGCAGGGCGAGAAGTACATCACCGACGCGCCGGCCCTCATCGCGGCGCGCGGCGGGCACATCGACGTGCTGCGCTTCGACGACCCCTGGCTGCTCGCCGGCATCAACGACCGTGCGCAGCTCGGCGACGCCGCCCGGGTGCTCAACGACCGCATCGTCCGGGCGCACCAGCTCGCCGGGGTCACCGTGCAGGACCCCCGCTCGACGTGGATCGACCTCGACGTCACGATCGAGGCCGACGCCGAGATCCTGCCCGACACGCAGCTCATCGGCGCCACGGCCATCGCCGCCGGTGCCGTCGTCGGACCCGGCACGACCCTCCGCGACACCGAGGTCGGCGCCGGTGCCACCGTCAACCGGGTCGACGCCACGCTCGCCGTCATCGGGGACAACGCCTCGGTCGGACCCTTCGCCTACCTGCGTCCGGGGACCGTGCTCGGCGCGGACGGCAAGATCGGCACGTTCGTCGAGACGAAGAACGCCCGCATCGGACGGGGCAGCAAGGTCCCGCACCTGTCGTACATCGGCGATGCCGAGGTCGGCGAGGACTCCAACATCGGCGCGAACACGATCACCGCGAACTACGACGGCGTGCACAAGCACCGCACCGAGGTCGGTTCGAACGTCCGGACCGGCTCGCACAACGTGTTCGTCGCCCCGGTTAGGATTGGTGACGGGGCGTACACCGGCGCAGGAACGACCGTTCGCAAGGACGTGCCTGCCGGGTCGCTCGCGATCAGCTACGCCCCACAGCGCAACACCGACGACTGGGTCTCGGAACACCGACCCGGCACGCCGGCGGCCGAGGCGGCTCGGCGCGCGCGAGGCAGATGACACCTTCTCGACGGCCACCCGCCGTCACACGAGAGCCCGGATCCGGGTCCTCGGACACACGGCCCGGTGGGCCAGGGAGTGAGTACGGCACTTGTCCGGAATCAAGACGACCGGCCAGAAACGACTCGTCCTCGTCTCGGGGCGGGCACACCCCGAGCTCTCCGAGCAGATCGCCGAGGAACTGGGCGTCGACCTCGTCCCCACCGACGCACGCACCTTCGCCAACGGCGAGCTGTACGTCCGGTTCGACGAGTCCGTCCGCGGCTGTGACGCGTTCGTCATCCAGTCGCACACGGCACCCATCAACGAGTGGCTCATGGAGCAGCTCATCATCGTCGACGCCCTGAAGCGTGCCTCGGCCAAGCGCATCACCGTCGTCGCGCCGTTCTACCCGTACGCGCGCCAGGACAAGAAGGGCCGCGGGCGCGAGCCCATCTCGGCTCGACTCGTCGCCGACCTGTTCAAGGCCGCCGGTGCCCACCGCATCATGAGCGTCGACCTGCACGCCGCACAGATCCAGGGCTTCTTCGACGGTCCCGTCGACCACCTGTTCGCGATGCCGGTCCTGCTCGAGCACTTCAAGGAGATCCTCGACCCGTCGATGCTGACGGTGGTCTCCCCGGACATGGGTCGCGTGCGCGTGGCCGACATCTGGTCCGAGAAGCTCGGCGCCCCGCTCGCGATCATCCACAAGCGCCGCGACCCGCTCGTGCCGAACCAGGTCACCGTGCACGAGATCGTCGGTGACGTCTCGGGACGCTGGTGCCTGCTCGTCGACGACCTCATCGACACCGGGCGCACCATCGCCAAGGCCGCAGAGGCACTCAAGGCCGCCGGGGCCATCGGCGTCGTGGTCGCCGCGACCCACGCCGTGTTCTCGGACCCGGCGACCGAACTGCTGCAGAGCGAGTTCATCGACCGCGTCGTGGTCACCGACACGCTGCCCGTCCCGCCGGAGAAGCGCTGGGACCGCCTCGAGATCCTGCCGATCGCCCCGCTGCTCGCCCGCGCGATCCACGAGGTCTTCGACGACGGGTCGGTCACGTCGATGTTCGACGGTGCAGCCTGATCCACCCCGCGCGTCAGGACCATCCCGCACGACTCGGCCTCGCCGCCCGACTCCGGGCGGCGGGGAGCGTCTTCGCCGAGGACGAAGCTGACCTGCTCCTCGACGCCGGCGACGGTGACGCGGTGCGGCTGCGCTCCCTCGTGCAGCGACGGCTCGGCGGCGAGCCCCTGGAGTACGTGCTCGGCTGGGCGGCCTTCGACGGGCACCGCATCCGGGTGACGCCCGGGGTCTTCGTTCCCCGGGCCCGCACCGGCGTCGTGGTGGCCCAGGCCGCGGCGCTCCTGCACCGCTACGACCGCGTGGTCGACCTGTGCTGCGGTGCCGGGGCGATCGCCGTCGCACTGCTCGAGCGGGTCGGTGCCCTCGACCTCGTCGCCTCCGACGTCGACCCGGACGCCGTGGACGTCGCTGCCGAGAACATCGGCGACCGGGGCATCGTGGTCGCCGGCGACCTGTTCGCTGCGCTGCCGGCACGCTTCCGGGGCACGGTCGACGTGATCGCCGTGAACGCCCCGTACGTGCCGACCGACGCGGTCGCGACGATGCCGACCGAGGCGCGGGACCACGAGCACCGGGTGGCGCTCGACGGCGGACCCGACGGCCTCGACCTGCACCGGCGGATCGCCGCGGGAGCCGGGGAGTGGTTGCGGCCGGGCGGTTCCCTGGTCATCGAGGTGTCGGAGCTGCAGGCGGACGCGTCAGCGGCGGCGTTCGCGGCGCACGACTTCGCGACGCGCATCGAGCGGGACGACGCCGTGGACGGCACCTGCGTCGTGGCGAGCCTGCCCGCCTGACCGGCACCGGGCCTCCCGGCCGTGGCGCATGCCGTGTCGCGTCAGCGTGCGGACAGCGTGATCGCGTCCCAGCCCGTGGCGCCGTTCGGTGCGGGAGGCCGCTCGACACTCGTCTGGACCTGCCCATCGGTGCTGACGGCGCGGACGCGGACCTCGTGGTCGCCCGAGGTCGCGGTCCACCGGTAGACCCACTGGCGCCACGTGTCCGCCGAGACCGAGTCGGCGAGTTCCGCGTCCTGCCAGTCCTCTCCGCCGACCTTGACCTGGACCGCCTTGACGCCGGTGTGCGGCTGCCAGGCGACCCCGGCGATCGCGACCCGGTCGCCCACCGTGACGGACGACCCGTTCGCAGGCGTGTCGATCCGTGACTCGAGCTTGACCGGACCGCGCTCGGACCAGCCCCGAGGCGTCCAGTAGCCCTGCGCGTCGGCGAACCGCGTGACCTCCATCTCGGTGACCCACTTGGTCGCCGAGACGTACCCGAACAGCCCGGGGACCACCATCCGCACCGGGAAACCGTGCTCGGCGGGCAGCGGCTCACCGTTCATGCCCACGGCGAGCATGGCCTGGGTGCCGGTGTCCTGCAGCACGTCGAGGGGCGTGCCCGCGGTGAAGCCGTCGATGCTGCGCGAGAGCACCATGTCGGCGCCGGCCTTCGGCTGTGCCCGGGCGAGCAGGTCGCGGATCGGGTACCCGAGCCACAGGGCATTGCCGATCAGGTCGCCGCCGACCTCGTTCGACACGCAGCTCAGGGTCGCCATGTGCTCCTCGAGCGGCAGGGCCAGCAGCTCGTCCCAGGTGATCGTCACCTCGTGTGCGACCGCGCCGTGGATGCGCAGGCTCCAGTCGGCCGGGTCGATCGAGGGCACGCGCAGCGCCGTGTCGATCCGGTAGAAGTCGGCGTTCGGGGTGACGTAGGGCGTGATGCCGGTGACGTCGAGGTCGGCTCCGGCAGGGACGGCCGGCGCCGGCGTCGCAGCGGCCGGGAGGCGCACCGCACGTCGGACCGCAGCCGCCCGTTGCATCGCTGCGGACCCGAGTCGGGCGCCGGTGCCGACGACCACGGCGAGGGCTGCCGTGGTCGCGGTCCACACCAGGAACGCACGGCGTTCCGGCCGGGCCGGGTCGCCGGGGCGGCCGGTCGGGATCGCGGCTTGGTGGGTCGGGTCGCCGGGGCGGCCGGTCGGGGTCGCCGCCACCAGTTCCCAGCGGCGGAGTCGGGTGATGAGTGGACGGAGGACGGCGATCGCGGCACCGACACCGAGGACCGAGGGCAGTCCGTCCCACATGCCGGATCCGGAACGGGTCGTGACAGCGAGGAGCGAGAGCGCCCCACCGACCGCGAACACCAGGGCGCCGAAGGGCGGTCGTCGTCGTTCGAGGACCCCGGCGCCCGCGGCGATCACGACCATGAGGACGCCCATGAGCACGAAGAGCGCGACCTTGTCGCCCGTGCCGAACAGCGCCACCATGAGGTCCTTCGCGCCGGCCGGTGCCAGGTCGATGACCGCGCTGCCGACGGCGACGAGGGGACTTCCGGCGCCCCCGAGGACCAGCGCACCGAGCTCGGCGACCGCCAGGAACGCCAGCGCAGCGACGATCCCCACGAGCCCGGCCAGCAGACGACGCCGGCGCAGGGGACGGGTGTCGTCCAGCCCGGAGCTGTCGTCCAGCGTCCGGGTGTCGTTCGGTCCGCTGGTGGTCACGCGTCGATGGTACGTCCGCGGTTCTGGGTTCCAGCCGCGGGCTCGTGTGTCCACCGGGGAGCGTTCACCGGGCAGCGGTGCCGCTCTCGGGCGCGACATGCGAGGATCAGGGTGTGCTGAGGCGTCGTGACCGTGTCCCCCGGGACCCGCACGCCCCTCGGTCGATGTCCCCGGACCGGCGACTCCTGATCGTGCGGTGGGTGATCGTCGCGCTGTGGGCCGTGCTGCTCGTCGCTCGCGCGATCGTCGTCGCGCGGAGTCCCGAGGCCGACCTCACGGCGTTCGGCATCGCCGAGGTCGCCGTGATCGGCATCGGCGTCGCGGTGGTCCTCGCCGGGATCGTCCGGATGCAGGCCCTCCGACGACGGCGCGAGGACGAGTCCCTCGCCATGGCCATCCGCCGGATCGACCCCACCGTGTGGCTCGTGCCCGCGGCACCGACGACCGAGCTCCGCACCATGGTCGAGGAACTCCGGTCCGGTGTCGCCCTCGGGCCGCGCGTGACGTGGGCGTTCGGGGCGACGGAGGCCTCGCTGTGGGAGCTCGACGAGCGTCGCGCGACCCGGTTGCTCGTGGTCCGGTGGAGTCGGGTCATGCACGTCGGGCTCGAGGACGTCCCGGCGCCGGGCGACCGGAACGCCTGTGCGGTCGCGATCCACTTCGTCCGGCCGGACGACACCACGGCGGTCGCCACGTTCCACGTGCGGACTGCGCCGGGCTCACGGCGACTGCTGGGGCGGGGCCCGAAGCTCGAGCGGCTGCTGGCGGAGCTGGCGCGGGAGCGCATCGTCGCCTGAGTGACCGGCGGCGCCGCGACCCGCGGCGCCGCCGCAGCCGCGTCGCCGCGTCACGCTGCGGGATCGACCCGCGCCGTGACGGGCCCCACCGTGTGGCAGGACCCGTCCGGCGACGGGATCGACCGAGCCGTCAGTGCGTCGAGGGCTCCTGTTCGACCTCGCGACGCTCGTCGTCCGACCACAGCGTGTGGAAGGTGCCGTCCTTGTCGATGCGCTGGTAGGTGTGCGCCCCGAAGAAGTCGCGCTGCCCCTGGATGAGCGCGGCAGGCAGTCGCTCGGAAGCCAACGAGTCGTAGTACGACAGCGCCGACGCGAAGCCCGGTGCGGGGATGCCCGAGGCGACCGCGATGCCGACGATGCGACGCCACGCGGCTTCACCCTCGGCGACGGCTTTGGCGAAGTACGGGTCGACGAGCAGCGACTCGAGCTCGGGGTTCTTGTCGTACGCCTCGACGATGCGGTTGAGGAACTGGGCGCGGATGATGCAGCCGCCGCGCCAGATCTTCGCGATGTCGCCGAGGTTGACGTCCCAGTCGTACTCCTTGGCTCCGGCGATGATGAGGTCGAAGCCCTGCGCGTAGGCGACGACCTTCGACGCGTAGAGCGCGGCGCGGACGTCGTCCTCGAAGGTGTCGGGGACCTGGGCGATGTCGGGGCGGTGCTGCACGGACTGCTGCACCGCGGCGCGCTGGGACGGCTTCGAGGACACCGCGCGGGCGAAGACCGCTTCGCCGATGCCGGACACCGGGATGCCGAGACCGACCGCGTTCTGCACGGTCCACACGCCGGTGCCCTTCGAGCCGGCCTCGTCGCGGATGACGTCCACGAGGGCCTTGCCCGTCTCGGCGTCCTGCTGCTTGAGCACTTCGCCGGTGATCTCGATCAGGTAGGACTCGAGGTCGCCTTCGTTCCACTTGCTGTAGATCTCGACGAGTTCGTCGACGCTGTGTCCGCCGGCGCGCCGGAGCAGGTCGTAGGACTCGGCGATGAGCTGCATGTCGGCGTACTCGATGCCGTTGTGCACCATCTTGACGAAGTGGCCCGCGCCGTCGGTGCCGATGTGCGTCACGCAGGGCTCGCCCTCGGCCACCGCGGCGATCGACTTCAGGATCGGGCCGAGGGTCTCCCAGGCCTCCTTCGAGCCGCCGGGCATGATCGACGGACCCTTGAGCGCGCCTTCCTCGCCGCCGGAGATCCCGGTGCCGACGAAGTTCAGGCCCTGCTCGCGCAGCTCGTGCTCGCGGCGGATCGTGTCGTGGAAGTTGGCGTTGCCGCCGTCGACGATGATGTCGCCTTCCTCGAACCGTTCGGCGAGCTGGCCGATGACGGCGTCGGTGCCCTTGCCCGCCTGCACCATGATGATCGCCGTGCGGGGCTTGGACAGCGAGGCGACGAAGTCGTCGATCGACTCCGACGCGATGAACCCGGCGTCACCGTGCTCGTCCATGAGTTCCTCGGTGCGTGCGTAGGTGCGGTTGTACACCGCGACCGTGTTGCCCTCGCGCGACGCGAGGTTGCGTGCGAGGTTCGACCCCATCACCGCGAGCCCCACCACGCCGATGTTCGCCTGTCCGTTGCTGTCTGCCACTGTGGTCTCCTTCGTCCTGACGTCGCGACGGCCGCACCCGCTGCGTGCAGTGGTGTGCTGATGTCCTGCGGCCAACCTACGGACCGTGGCTCGGGACCGCACCAGTGTTGCGGCAACCTGTGGAGAGAGTTCACCGGGTCCGTACGGTGGAGGGATGAGCGACCGAACCGTCCGCCCTCCCGTCCTGGTCATGGGGGTCTCCGGCTCCGGCAAGTCCACCGTCGGCGAAGCGCTCACCCGAGCACTCGTGGCCCGCGGTGAGCCCGCGGAGTTCGTCGACGCGGACGACCTGCACCCGGCCGCCAACAAGGAGAAGATGCGCCGGGGCACACCCCTGACCGACGAGGACCGCTGGCCCTGGCTCGACGCCTGCGCCGCCGCGATCGCCGACCTGCAGGCGCACGGGAAACGCTGCGTGATGGCGAACTCCGCACTCAAGCGGGCCTACCGTGACCGGCTCCGGGCGAGTGCGCCGGACCTGGTCATCGCGTACCTCGACGGTTCGTGGGACCTCATCGCCGAGCGGCAGTCCCACCGGCACCACGAGTACATGCCGAACTCGCTGCTCGACTCGCAGTTCGCGACGCTCGAGCTCCCGCAGGCGGACGAGGCCGCGGTGTCGGTCTCGATCCACGGTTCCGTGGACGACACCGTCGCCGCGGTCCTCGACGCGTTGCCCGCTACTTCCGACTGAGCTCCGACAGCCGCGAGCGGTACTCCTCGGCACCGATCTCGCCGCGGGCGAAGCGGTCGGCGAGGACGGATCGGGCGTCCGACCGCGCACGCCAGCTGCCGCGGCGCCAGACGCCGAACACCAGGAACACGACCAGGAACACGACGAGGAAGAACACGGGGAAGACGGGGAAGACGGGGAACCCGCCGCCGTGCCAGTACGGCGCGGTGGCAGCGAGGGTGGTGAGCATCATGACCTCCTGGGTCGGTTCCGGTGCCGCTGGTGCGACACGTCCAAGACTCCGGCCAGGAGGCCCGCCCCGCGTCCGTCAGGCGGCCGCTCTTCCGCCTGCTCCCGCAGTCGTAGGGCGTCGCCTCCTCCACAGGGACGTACTCCCGTGGGAGTAGTCCACAGGTCCCTCGTCGGCCCGATGCCCGGCCGCCGGCGCGACCCTAGAGTCGGAGCATGACCACCGAGACGACCGCCGCCGAGCCGCGCGCCACCGGTGCCGACCATCCGGTCCGCCGCCGGTTCGCGCGGGTCGGCCGCGTGCTCCCGGTGGCACTCGTGCAGATCGTCGGGACCGTCGTTGCGTCGGGATGGTCCGGCGGTCCCGCCGGGTTCGGCGGCGCTGGCGACGGGGCCGGTCCTCCGTGGGCGCGGGGTGCCGGCGCGGGTGTCGAGCCGGTCACGCTCGTCCCGTTGGCGGTCGGCCTGCTCGTTGCCGGCGTGATCGTCCTGCCGTTCCGGTGGCGCTGGCCCGTCAGTGTGCTGATCGTCACACTCGGCACCACGATCGGCTACGCGCTCGTCGTCAGTCCCCGTGGTCCGTTCGTCGCCGCGCTGACGATGGCGATCGCGAACGCCTGGTTCCGGGGACACCGGACCGCGGTGTTCGTCGTCGCCGGGGTCGCCCAGGTCGTGCTGCCGACAGCCGACACACTGGCGGGACGCGCTCCGGTCTCCTCGGTGACGACGCTCACACTGTCCCTCGCGTGGCTCACGGCGACGATCGCGATCACCGAGCTCGTCCGGGTCCGCGTCCAGCGCGCTGCCGATGCCCGTCGTGCACGCGCTGCTGCCGAACGTGCCCGGGCCGACGACGAACGCGTCCGCATCGCCCGGGAACTCCACGACTCGGTGGCGCACAGCATGTCCCTGATCAACCTGCAGGCCGGGGTGGCACTGCACCTCGGGTCCGACCTGCCCGAGCAGACGCAGCAGTCGTTGACGAGCATCCGCGACACGAGCAAGCAGGCCCTGGTCGAGCTCCGGACGATCCTCGGCGTGCTGCGGTCGGTCGACGCGGATCCCTCCCGCGCCGAGCGTGACCCGTCGCCCGGGCTCGCCCGCATCCCCGACCTCGTCGTCCGTGCCCGTGCCGCAGGACTCGACGTCACCGCCGAGGTCAGCGGCGACCCGTCCTCGGTCGACGCCGTCGTGGACCGCAACGCCTTCCGCATCGTCCAGGAGTCGGTCACGAACGTGATGAAGCACGCTCCCGAGCACCGGGCCCGGCTGACGATCGACATCGGGCCGGACGTCGTCGACCTGCTCGTCGTGGACGAGTCACCCGTCGAACCGCTCGGTGGCGGGCACACCGATCACGTCGGCGTCCGACGACCTGTCTCGTCGGACACGGCGGCGTTCGGTGAGTCCGGCAACGGCATCACCGGCATGCGCGAACGTGCCGCAGCGGTCGGCGGGACGCTCCGCGTGGGCCCTCGTCCGGGCGGCGGGTGGCGCGTCGAGGCGCGACTGCCCACGGGGAGCCCGCGCCCGCCGCGTGCCGCCGAGGCCCAGAAGACGACCCCGACGACCCCGACGGCACCGACTACCCCGACGACCCCGAAGACGAGCGCATGACGTTGCCCGAGCTCCCGCACCCCGAGCCCGGCTCGTCGCCGATCCGTGTCGTGCTCGCGGACGACCAGGTGCTCATCCGCGCCGGACTCCGTGCCCTCGTCGACGCCGAGCCCGGCATGACGGTCGTCGGTGAAGCGGGCGACGGTGCCGCGGCGGTGCAGGTGGTCACGCACGAGCGACCCGACGTCGTCCTCATGGACATCCGGATGCCTGGCACCGACGGGCTCGACGCGACCCGGCGCATCTCCGCCGACCCGGACCTCGGCGCGGTGCACGTCGTGATCCTCACCACCTTCGAAGAGGACGACTACGTCTTCGAGGCGATCCGTGCCGGCGCCGCGGGCTTCCTGGTCAAGGACACCGAACCCGCCGAGCTCCTGCGTGCGATCCGGACGGTCGTCGCGGGGGAGTCGTTGCTGTCGCCCGGGCCGACGCGCTCCCTGGTCGAGGCCTTCGCGACCCACGCCAAGCCGAGTGCCCTCGCACCCGGGCTCGACGTCCTGACCGACCGCGAGCGCGAGGTCATGCTCCTCGTCGCGGCCGGCCTCACGAACGCCGAGATCGGCGAACGGCTCTTCGTCAGTCCCGCGACCGCCAAGACCCACGTGTCCCGCGCGATGATCAAACTCGGGGCTCGAGACCGCGCGCAGCTCGTCGTCTTCGCGTACGAGACGGGCCTCGCCACCCCCGGCTGGCAGGGCTGACCCCGAGCGGCTGATGGCAACGCGTGGCAACGCCGCTCCGACCGTCCCCGACGGAGCAGCATGGACGCATGGCCTTCAGCGGGATCGGCATCGTCGCCGGTGCAGCCCTGACCGACACCGTCCATCGAGCCGGCGCGGACCACGTCGAGCCGGGGATCGCGAACAACCTGGTCGTCCGCGACGGTGACGGCTGGCGGCGGGACTCGGTCTACGACGGCCAGCGGTTCCGCTCGTTCGCGCTGTTCGTCCCGCCCGACCTCCCGTTGCTGACCGGCGACGCCGACACCGTCGACGGGTACTTCGGCACCGTGCTGCCCCTCGTCGCCCAGGTCGCCGAACCGGGCGCGGTCATCGTGTTCGGATCCGGGACCGCCCGCACGGCCCCGCCGGACATGCCCGACGCCGAGGCCCGCCGCCGGTTCGCACGCGTGGTCCGGGTGGCTCGGGACGTCGCTGCCGAGCAGGACCTGCGCATCGTGCTCGAACCGTTGAACCGCGACGAGACGAACCTCGTCCACACGATCGCCGAGGCCGTGGCGTTCCTCGACGAGCACGACCTGCGGGACGTCGGGGTCGTCGCGGACCTGTTCCACGTGCAGGCCGAGCACGAGTCCTTCGACACCGTCCGCTCCCTGGCCGACCGCGTCGGGCACGTGCACGTGTCCGATCGTGACCGCGAGCCTCCTGGGCAGTGGGACTGGCCGTGGACGGCGTTCCTCGACGCGGTGCACGCGGGCGGCTACCGCGGTCTCGTGTCGATCGAGTGCCACTGGCCCGAGGACGACCCCGAGCCGCAGATGCGCGCCGCCATCGGCGCCGTCCGGGCCGCCGCCCCGCGCTGACCCGCGCCGCCCGCCAATCTCGCACGGTGCGGGGTCGCCGCGCGAGCACCGTGCGAGCTTCCCCGCCGGTGCGAGGTTGCTCGCCCGTTGCGGCGCCACGTCCTCGCACCGAGCAACCAACCCGTCACCAACGACCGCGCCGCGCCCGCCGCGCCCCGCCCCGCCGCGCGCGCCCCGCCCCGCTCCGCCCCGCGCCGCCCCTACAACTTGAACGTCGCGCGCGGGATGTCGGAGACGATGCGCTGCGCCGTGCGGACCGCGTCCTCCTCGGACACCTGGTGCGTGACCACGAGCGACGCCAGGTACGCCGCGTCCGCACGCCGCGCCATGTCGTGCCGCGCGGGGATCGAGCAGTACGCCCGGGTGTCGTCGATGAACCCGGACGTCTTCGTGAACGATGCCGAGTCCGTGATCGCCGCCCGGTACCGCCCGATCGCCGCCGGGGTGTCGATGAACCACCACGGCGCGCCGGCGTACACCGCGGGGTAGAAGCCCGCGAGCGGCCCGATCTCGCGCGAGAACACGGTCTCGTCCACGGTGAAGAGCACCAGGTGGAACCCGGGAGCCGTGCCGAAGGCCGAGAGCAGCGGCCGCAACGGCGTCGTGAACGACCCGAGCGCCGGCAGGTCGTGCCCGGTGTCCGGCCCGAAGCGCTCGAGCGTCGGCGTGTGGTGGTTCCGGATGACGCCGGGGTGCAGCTGCATGACGAGCCCGTCGTCGACGCTCATCTCCGCCCAGCGGAAGAGCATGTCGTGCCGGTACGCCACCGCGTCGGCCTCGGACAGAGCGGACGGGCCCCGCAGCGCGGCAGCATGGATGCGTTCGCGCGACGCAGCGGGCAACGGGGCTGACCCGGCGTCGAGCACCCCGGTGTCCGTCGCCGTCGCACCGTGCTGGATGAAGTACTGGCGACGCGCGCGGAGTGCTGCCAGGAGCCCCTCGTGGGTCCTCGTGTCGATGTCCGCAGCCTGTCCGATCGATGCGACCACGCTCCTCCAGTCCGGTCGGGACGGGTCGAAGACGGCGTCGGCGCGGAACGTCGGGACCACCCGTCCGCGGAACGTGGGGTCGGCGGCGAGCTGCGCGTGCGCAGCGAGGTCGTCCGCCGGACCGTCGGTGGTGGCGAGGACCTCGAGCCCGAACGTGTCGAACAGGGCCCGCGGTCGGAACGCGGGTTCCAGCAGCGCCGAGGCGATGCGGTCGTACTGCGCGTCGGCGTTCGCGGCCGAGGGCGCCTGGTCGAGCCCGAACACGTCGTGCAACTCGGTCTCGAACCAGTACCGCACCGGTGTCCCGAGGAAGTCGTCCCAGTGCGTGGCGAGCTGCTGCCAGATCTCCCGGCCGGACGGCGTCGACTGCGGGTCGCGTCCCAGGGCCCCGAGCGGGACACCGTTGGCGTGCAGCAGCCGCAGGACGTAGTGGTCCGGCGTGATGAGCAGCGCGGCCGGGTCCGGGAACGGCTGGTCGGCAGCGATCATGGCCGCGTCGACGTGCCCGTGCGGCGAGATGATCGGCGCGTCCGCGACCGCCTCGTACACGGTGCGGGCGACGGTGCGCGCGGCGGGGTCCGCCGGGAACAGCCGGTCGGGGTGCGGGGCGAGCGTGCGCGGCGCGGTGGTGGTCATGGTCGGCTCCTTCACGAGGGCGAGCTGGACGGGGTGGTCGGGTCGGTGACGGACGCCAGGCCCGGTGCGGGTCCGGCGGGGTCGGTGACGGACGCCAGGCCCGGTGCGGGTCCGGTGGACTCGCGCACGGTCAGGTGGGTCGGCAGCGCCACCGCCCCGCGCATCCGTTCCCCCGGGAACTGCTCGGCGGGGAGCGCACCCAGGCGGCCGAGCAGCATGGTGATCGCGACGCGTCCGGCCCGCTCGATCGGCGAGGTCATCGTGGTGAGCGGCGGGTTGCAGAAGTCGGCGCCGAAGATGTCGTCGCAGCCCACGATGCTCATGTCCTCGGGGACGCGGACGCCGCGCTCCCGGAGCCGACCGAGCATCCCGATCGCGATCAGGTCGTTGAACGCGATGCACGCCGTGGCGCCGGCGTTCACCGCGGCGTCGGCGGCCGCGGCTCCGGAGTCGACGAAGGGGGCGTGCGGACCGATCCGGGCCACGCGGACGTCCAGGCGCTTGGCGACCTGCACCAGGGCCTTCCACCGCCGTTCGTTCGACCACGAGCTGTCCGGACCGGCGACGTACAGCACGTCCCGGTGGCCCAGCGACACCAGGTGCTGCACGGCCTGCTCGACCCCGCCCGGCGTGTCGATCAGCACCGAGGGGACCCCGGCGGGCCGACGGTTGACGACGACGAGCGGGGTGCGTTCGGCGTACCGGGCGATCTGGGTGTCGGACAGGCGCGATGCGGTGAGGACCACGCCGTCGGCCTTCGCGGAGACGGCGCTGAGTGCGGCCATCTCGGCGTCGGCGGACTCCTCGGTGTCGACCAGCAGCTGCGTCCACCCGGCTGCGGCGAGCTGGTGCTGCGTGCCACGGATGACGTCGAAGTAGAACGGGTTCGTGATGTCCGACACCAGGACGGCGACCGCGCGGGTGCGTCCGGACGTCAGGGCTCGGGCCTGCGAGTTCGGGACGTACCCGAGCTCGCGCGCGGCGTCCTGGATGCGCTGCTGCGTCACGCGGTTCACCCGGTCCGGCAGTGACAGTGCCCGTGAGACGGTCGAGGGCGCGACCCCGGTGGCGTCGGCCACGTCACGGATCGTGACACGGCGGGACGTGTCGATCTCGGTCATGCACCCTCCCTGGTGATCCGGCGCGACGGTGCCCCGGTGGTCCGAAGCTAGGACGATCTGGCAACAAGTGGCAACCGGTTGCCGGTTGTTGCCACCCGCGGGACAGTGGTGTCACCTCCGGGCAGCGTTGCCCGGTGTGGCTCGAGGAGGAACCCCCATGAAGGCACGGACCCTGATCGGTTCCGTGGTCGTGGTCGCCCTCGCCGCGCTCTCCCTGCAGGGATGCGCGATCGTGAACGGCAGCGGCGACGACCCGAACACCCTCCGCGTCATGATGGGCGCGGACACGACCTACCCCAAGCAGCGCAAGCAGTGGCAGCAGGACACCGCGGCCGAGTTCAAGCGCACGACCGGCGCGGACATCCAGTGGGAGACGTACTCGTCTGCACAAGAGGAGCTGACCGCCATCCAGACCAGCGTCATCTCCGGGCAGGGCCCCGACGTCTACGCGATCGGCACCACCTTCACCCCGACGGCCTACGCCACGGGCGCGTTCGTCGAGATGGGCGCGAAGCAGTGGCAGGCCGTCGGCGGCAAGGACCAGTTCGACCCGGCCTCGTTCGGCATCTCCGGCCCGAGCGCGTCGAAGCAGATCGGCATCCCGTTCGCCAGCCGCCCGTTCGTCATGGCGGTGAACAAGAGCCTGCTCGCGAAGGCCGGCATCACGTCGATGCCCACCACGTGGGACCAGCTGACCGCCGACGCGAAGGCGACCACGAGCGGTGACGTGCACGGCATGGCCATCGCGTACGCCGACGGGTTCGACCCGTGGAAGTTCATCTGGGGCATGTCGGAGAACGCCGGCAACACGCTCGTGGACGGCACGAAGGCCGAGCTCGACGGTACGGCGGTGCAGAACGCCTACCGCACCTACTTCGACTGGGTGACGAAGGACGGCGTCGTCGACAAGTCCGCGATCGGGTGGAACAACGCCCAGGCCCTCGCGCAGTTCACCGACGGCAAGGCGGCGTTCTTCCCGATGACGACGACCACCGCGATCAACTCCTTCAAGGGCACCAAGATCGACGGCGACTACGAGTTCGCGCTGCTGCCGACCGTGCCGCCCGGAGCCACCGAGCGCCCGGCCGACGGCATCGAGGCCGCCAGCATCCTGTCCGGCGACAACTTCGTCGTGGCCGACTACGGCACGAAGCAGGACCTGTCGTTCGACTTCATCAAGCAGGTCAGCAGCAAGAAGGCCCAGCTCGAGTACTACGACCTGTTCGGCAACCTGCCGACGAACACGGCCGCGGCGAAGCAGCTGGCGGACGACAACCCGCAGCTCAAGCCGATCATCGACGCCGGCAAGCTCTCCAAGCCGACCGCGTTCACGGGGGCCTGGTCCGACATCCAGCTCGCCCTCGTCGACGTCGTCGTGCAGTCGATCCCGTCGCTCAAGAGCGGCGAGGTCACCGACGACCAGCTCCGGAAGCGTCTGCAGGACGCCCAGAAGGACGCCCAGGCAACGCTCGACCGGCAGAAGAACGGAGGCCTGTGATGACCGCCACGCAGACCGACAGGCACACCCAGGCACCGCGCGGCCAGGCGTCCGAGCGCCCGGTCCGCCCGCACGGGAAGACCCCGCTGTACAAGAAGGAGCGCCCGCTCTGGATGCTCATCCCGGGTGGTGTGCTCATGGCCGCGATCATCGTGGTGCCGCTGCTCGTCGGCGTGTACATCGCGATGCTCGACCTCGACCAGTACACGCTCCGCCAGTGGTTCAGCGCCCCGTTCATCGGGTTCGCGAACTTCGCCGAGGCCATCACGGACTCGCCCCTGCTGCACTCGATCTGGATCTCGTCGTCGCTCGCGGTGCTGGTCACCGCCGTGACCGTGCCGATCGGGGTCGCCGCGGCGATCTCGACGCAGAACCGGTTCCCGGGACGCGGCCTCGTCCGGTCGATCTACCTCATCCCGTACGTGCTGCCCGCGTTCGTCGTCGGCACGTTCTTCCGCACGATGCTGCAGCCGCAGGGCGTCGTGAACGCGATCTTCCACACCGACGTGCTCTGGCTGAACGGAGCGGCGTCCTACTGGGCGCTCGCCGCGGTCATGGTCTGGACGTCGTGGCCGTTCGTGTACCTGCTCAGCCTGGCGGGCCTCCAGGCCGTGGACCTGGAGGTCCACGAAGCCGCGTCGCTCGACGGCGCGACCTGGTGGATCAAGCTGCGCTACGTGGTCTTCCCCTACCTGCGGGGGCCGCTCAGCCTGGCCGTGATCATCGCGATCCTGCACAACATCAACAACTTCACGTTGCCGTTCGTGCTGTTCGGCATCCCGCTCCCCTCGAGCGTCGAGGTCATGCCGGTCCTGACCTACATCGCCAGCTTCCAGTCGTTCCGCTTCGGGCTCTCCGCGGCGATGGCGATCTGCTCCCTGGTGATCGTCGCCATCCCGCTGTTCGTCTACCTGCGAGCCGTGCAGCTGGACACCGGTGACGACGCCGGACCGAACCGCAAGCAGCGGCGCGCCGACCGCGCGACGCTGGCCGCCCCGGCGGCCGCCGACATCGAAGGGGCCCGCGCATGACCTCGTTCAACGCCACCAGGACCCGCCCGACGGCGACGCTCACCGAGAGCATCACGGCGCCGGGACAGCGCCGACGCGGCAAGCGGCCGTACGACACCGACGTGACGCGTCTGCTGCCGCGCTGGCTGCTGGTCACCGTGATCGCCGTCATCATCGCGTTCATCGCCGTCCCGGTGCTCTACATCGTGTTCGGCTCGGTGAACTCCGACGTCGCCGTCGCGCGGGGCGAGTACTTCCCGTCCGAGTTCACGCTGTCGAACTACGTCAACATCTGGTCGACGGTCGCGCTCGGCCAAGGACTGGTGAACAGCATGCTCACGGCCGGTGCCGTCGCGATCGCCAGTGCCGCCCTCGCCGTGTCGACCGCCTACGTGCTGGTCCGCTTCCGGTTCCTCGGCCGCCTGACGTTCCTGCGCGGCCTGCTCGCACTGCAGTCGATCCCGGGCACGCTCCTGCTGCTGCCCGTGTTCGTGGTGTTCTCGAACATCGCGAGTGCGACCGGCGTGCAGATCATCGGCACCCGGTGGGGGCTGTTCGTCACGTACCTGACCTTCGCGCTGCCGTTCTCCACCTGGGTGATGGTCACCTACCTGCGCGGCCTGCCGAAGGAGCTGGAAGAGGCAGCACGCATCGACGGCGCGTCCTCGACCAAGATCCTCACGAAGATCGTGCTGCCGCTGTCGTGGCCGGGCATCGTCGTGTCGGCGATCTTCGCCTTCCTGCTCGGCTGGAACGACGTGCTGTTCTCCACGATCATGACGACCCCGAACACCCGCACGGTGGCGGTCGTCCTGCAGGTGCTCGGCACCACCCAGGAGGGTGGCGCGGTCCCGATCTACGGCCAGATGATGGCCGCCTCGATCGTGTGCGCGGTCCCCGTGGTCGCCCTGTACCTGATCTTCCAGCGCTACCTGGTCGGCGGGCTGACCGCCGGTTCCGTCAAGTAGCGCGCGTTCTCCACAGACTGCCTGGAGGCTCGGTGCGGCTCCGCCCCGCTCCTGCAGGATCGAAGCAACGAAGGGAATCACATGACCCAGCCCAGTTGGGAACTGTCCGGTTTCGGCGACGAGATCGACGCCGATCCCGCCATCCAGGTGGCGGTGCTGCAGGCGCTCGGCGCCAGCGCGATCGAGGTCCGCAGCGCCTGGGGTGTGAACGTCGTCGACCTCGACGACGACCAGCTCGCCGGCCTCCACCGGCTGTTCGACGAGCGTGGGCAGTCCGTGTCCGCGATCGCCTCGCCGATCGGCAAGGTCTCGGTGGACGAGCCCGTCGAGCACGAGGTCGGCCGCCTGGGCCGCGCGATCGCCGCTGCCCACGCCCTCGGCACGACGAACATCCGGATCTTCTCGTTCTACTTCGCAGGCCGCACCGCCGAGAGCGTCCGTGACGACGTCCTCGTCCGGATGCAGGCGCTCGCCGACCTCGCCGCGCAGGAAGGCGTCACGCTCCTGCACGAGAACGAGAAGGACATCTACGGCGACGTGCCCGACCGGGTGCTCGACATCGTCGAGAGCGTCGGCTCGTCCTCGCTCCGACTGGCCTGGGACAACGCGAACTACGTGCAGTGCGGCGTGCGGCCGTTCACCGACGGGTGGGCTCGGCTCGCGCCCTACGTCGACTACCTGCAGGTGAAGGACGCCCTGGCCGCCGACCACTCCGTCGTGCCGGCGGGCGAAGGCGACGGCGAACTCCTGCTCACGCTCACCGCGCTGCGTGACGCCGGGTACGCCGGGTACGCCTCCCTCGAGCCGCACCTCAGCGACTTCACCTCCCTCGGCGGGTTCTCCGGACCCGCCGCGTTCGGCCGAGCCGGACGAGCCTTCCGGAGCCTCACCGACCAGATCGGAGTCACCCTGCGATGACCACCCCACTGAAGCTCGCCGTCGTCGGGGCCGGCGTGATCGGACGCCACCACGCCCGTGTCGCCCTCGCGAACCCGGACCTCGACGTCGTCGCGCTCGTCGACGCCTTCCCCGCAGCGGCGACGAGCGCCGCGGACGAGATCGAGGCGTCGGGTGCGCCCCGGCCGCTCACCACCGAGACCATCGAGGAAGCGATCGCCCAGACCGACATCGACGTCGTCGCGATCTGTTCGCCGTCGGGCATGCACGTCGCGCTCGCCGAGGCCGCGCTGTCGCAGGGCAAGCACGTCGTCATCGAGAAGCCCCTCGACACCACCATGCCCCGGGCCCGTGAGATCGCACGCCTGGCCGCGGACGCTCGTGCGCGCGGGCTCGTCGTCAGCGTCATCAGCCAGCACCGGTTCGATCCGGCCTCGGTGGCCGTCGCCCAGGCAGCGCACGGTGGTGGCTTCGGACGCGTCACCTCGGGCGTCGCGAGTGTGGCGTGGTACCGGTCGCAGGGGTACTACGACTCCGGGGACTGGCGCGGGACGTGGGAGCTCGACGGCGGCGGCGCGGTGATGAACCAGGGCGTGCACACCGTCGACCTGCTCGTCTGGACCCTCGGTCGCCCGGTGGAGATCTCCGCCCAGGTCGGTCTGCTCGCCCACGACCGGATCGAGGTCGAGGACACCGCCGTCGCCACCGTGCGGTTCGACAACGGAGCGCTCGGCGTGATCCACTGCACGACCGCCGCCTATCCCGGCCTCTCCGCCCGGTACGCGATCTACGGCACGCAGGGGTCGGCCATCGTCGACGACGACCGTCTGGCGTACTTCCACGTCGCGCCCGATGCCGACGCCCTCGCGGCGGCGGCTGCCAGCGCGAACACGACCGCGGTGTCCGACCCGGTCGACCAGAAGGCGGACGTCGTCGGCGCAGAGCACGTGGTCGGCGGCCCGCAGGAGCCCGAGCACTTCCTCGCCGGGCACGGTCGCCAGTACGCCGACATCGTCGACGCCATCCGGACCGGGCGCGAGCCCGGGGTCACCGTCGACGCGGCCCTGACGTCGCTGGCCGTCGTCCGGGGGCTCTACGTCAGCGCGACGCTCGGCCAGCCCGTCCGGATCGACGACGTGATCGACGGCCGGTACGACGACGTCGTCCCCGTCGTCCCGGTACCGGACGACACCACCACCGAAGGAGCAGCACGATGAAGTTCTCCGTCTTCACCGCATCGACCCCCGACTGGACCCCGTCCGAAGCCGCGCAGACCCTCGCCGCGCAGGGCTGGGACGGCATCGAGTGGCGGATCGTCGACGACCGCCCGGCACCGGGGCAGACCGTGCCCGCGGACCGGTCCTTCTGGGCCGGCAACAAGTCGACCTGGCAGTACACCGGCATAAAGGACAGCGTCGGCGAGATCGCCCGCATCACCGAGCAGGCCGGCCTGGCGTACTCGGGCATCGGCGGCTACCAGCAGGCGGCGGACCACGACGACGTCGACACCATGCTGCGGGTCACGAGCGAGCTCGGCGCCCGGCAGGTCCGCGTCAGCATGCCCGTCTACCGGCAGGTGCGCGAGCGGACCGGCGAGACGTACCCGGAGCTCTTCGACCGCACCCGCGCCGACCTCGAGTGGGCGGTGTCACGTGCCGCCGAACTCGGCGTCAAGGCGCTGGTCGAGCTGCACCACATGACGATCACGCCGTCGGCCTCGGCCGCGCTGCGCCTGCTCGACGGACTCGACCCCGAGCACGTCGGCGTCATCCACGACCTCGGCAACCTCGTCATCGAAGGGCAGGAAGACCACCTCGCGGCGTTCGAGCTGCTCGGCCCGTACCTGGCGCACGTGCACGTGAAGAACGCCCGGTGGGTCGACACCGGCGACACCCGGGCCGACGGCAGCAGCGTCTGGCAGCACGAGTGGGCGCCGTTGCGCACCGGGCAGGCATCGGTCTCCGGCTACTTCGAGGACCTCGCCGCCTTCGGGTACGACGGCTGGGTCACGATCGAGGACTTCTCCACCGACCTGCCGCTCCAGGAGCGCACGGCGGACAACCTGGCGTACCTGCGGTCCCTGGTCCCGGTGTCCGCATGACGATGCGCCGCCCCGGCATCGTGCACCTGGGGGTGGGCGCGTTCGCGCGTGCCCACCTCGCCTGGTACACGGTCCACGCCGACGGCACCCCGTGGGGGATCACGGCCTTCACGGGGCGGTCGCCGGACGCCGCAGACGCCCTGACGGCGCAGGGATGCCGCTACACGCTCGTCACCCGTGCCGCTGACGGCGACTCGGCCGAGGTGGTGGACGCGATCGTCGCCGCCCACCCCGGCAGTGACGACGCCGCCTTCGCCGCAGCCCTCGCATCGCCCGACACGACCGTGGTCACGCTGACGGTGACCGAGCAGGGGTACCGCTCCGGATCGGACGTCCCCGCGCGCCTGGTCGCCGGCCTCGACGCCCGACGCGCATCCGGCGGCGGCCGGATCGCCCTGGTCAGCCTCGACAACCTCACCCACAACGGGCAGGTCCTCCGCGATGCCGTGCTCGACGCGGTGCCCGACGGCTCGTTGCGCGGCTGGATCGAGCAGACCGTCACGTTCCCCAGCTCGATGGTGGACCGGATCACCCCCGCCACCACGTCGGACGACGTCTCGGCCATCGCCGAGCTGCCGGGTGCACTGCCGGGCGACCGGGCCCCCGTCGTCACCGAGCCGTTCGCCGAGTGGGTGCTGCAGGACGTCTTCGACGGCATCGAGCGTCCGTCGTGGGAGTCCGCCGGCGTCCGCCTGGTCGACGACGTCACCCCGTACGAGCAACGCAAGCTGTGGCTGCTCAACGGCGCGCACTCGTTGCTGGCCTACCTCGGGCTGCTGCTCGGACACGAGACCGTCGCGCAGGCGATGGACGACCCCGACTGCCGGACCGCGGTGGAGCAGCTGTGGGACGAGGCAGCGCAGGAGCTGCCCCTGCCTGCGACCGAGATCGCCGAGGCCCGTGCGGCCCTGGTCGACCGCTTCGCGAACCCCCGCATCCGCCACACCCTGACGCAGATCGCGTCGGGCGGCTCCGAGAAGCTGCCCGTCCGCGTGGTCGACGTCCTCCGTCACCGACTCGAGCGCGACCCGGACGCCGAGATCGGTCCCGGTGCCGCCACCCTGCTCGCCGCGTGGTGGCTGCACTGCTCCGAGCAGCCCGAGCTCGTGACCGACCGCGGCGCGCCCGGTGCAGGCTCGGACGTGCACGACGTCCTCGCCGTGATCGCCCCCGACCTCGACACCCCCGGGGTGGTCGCAGCCGTCACCGCAGCGGCCGACCACATCCGTTCCGTCCGCGCCGCCCACCACGAAGGAGTCCCCGCATGACCGACGACCAGACCGGCACCACGAACCCGGCTGCCCCCGTCCCCGGAGCGACCGACGAGCGCTCGACCGGCGGGGTCACCTCCGGCCGCCCGGACACCTGGGCGAGCGCCGACCGTGGGCAGCTGATCGACAAGGCCGAGGTCATCGTCACCAGCCCCGACCGCAACTTCGTCACGCTCAAGGTCACGACGGCCGACGGTGTCACCGGCCTCGGCGACGCGACCCTGAACGGCCGCGAACTCGGCGTCGCGTCCTACTTGTCCGAGCACGTCGTCCCGCTGCTCATCGGCCGGGACGCCAGCCGGATCGAGGACGCCTGGCAGTTCCTCTACCGCTCGTCGTACTGGCGTCGCGGCCCGGTCACGATGGCCGCCATCGCCGCGGTCGACTTGGCGCTCTGGGACATCAAGGCCAAGGTCGCCGGCATGCCGCTGTACCAGTTGCTGGGCGGGGCCTCCCGCACCGGACTGATGGCGTACGGCCACGCGTCCGGCAAGGAACTGCCCGAGCTCTTCGACTCCATCCGCGCGCACCAGGAAGAGGGCTACCGGTCCATCCGCGTGCAGACCGGCGTCCCCGGGCTCGAGTCGATCTACGGCATCGCGTCGAACAAGACCACCGAGGGCAACGAGGGCGTGCGGTACGACTTCGAGCCCGCGCAACGGGGCGCGTTCCCCGCGATGGAGGACTGGGACACCCGCGCGTACCTGCGCCACGTGCCGACCGTGTTCGAAGCCGTCCGCAACGAGTTCGGCCCCGAGCTGCCGCTGCTGCACGACGGCCACCACCGGATGACCCCGCTGCAGGCCGCCAAGCTCGGCAAGTCCCTCGAGCCGTACGACCTGTTCTGGCTCGAGGACTGCACCCCGGCCGAGAACCAAGAGGCGCTCAAGCTCGTCCGGCAGCACACCACCACGCCGCTCGCGATCGGCGAGGTGTTCAACACGATCTGGGACTTCAAGGACATCATCCGCGACCAGCTCATCGACTACGTCCGCGGCGCCGTCACCCACATGGGCGGCGTGACACCGCTGAAGAAGACGATGGACTACGCCGCGATGTACCAGATCAAGTCCGGCTTCCACGGGCCGACCGACATCTCGCCGGTGGGGCTCGCCGCACAGATGCACCTCGGCATGGCGATCCACAACTTCGGCATCCAGGAGTACATGCAGCACGGCGACCGCACCAACCAGGTGTTCCGGCAGACGTTCACCTTCACCGACGGGTACCTGCACCCGGGTGACGAGCCGGGCCTCGGCGTCAGCCTCGACGTGGACGAAGCGGGCAAGTACCCCTACGAACAGGCCTACCTGCCGTTCAACCGCCTGGCCGACGGCACCGTCCACGACTGGTGAGCCAGCGCGCGTAGCCTCGGCGAGCGTGGACACCACCGCGCTCGCCGAGGCCGCCCGCGACCTGCTCCTCGTCGCCCCGGCCGACTTCGTCACGGAGCGCACCGCCCGGCAACGCGCCACACGGGGTCAGGACCGCGACCTCGCCACCGCGATCGGTGCGCTCCGGAAACCCGCACCCGCGGCCTGGGTCGTCGACCTGCTCGCCCACGACGGTGCCCTCGACGAGGCGGTCGCCCTCGGGCCGGCCATCCGCCAGGCCCAGGCGGACGCGGACCCGGCGGCGATCGCAGCACTCCGGCATCAGCGTGCCGAGGTCGTGGCAGCGCTCGCCCAGGCCGGCGCCGACCTGGCGTCCGACGCGGGCCATCCCGTGACGGCCGCCGTGCTCGCCCAGGTCCGCGCGACGATCGAGGCAGCGATGGCCGATCCGCACGCCGGTGCCGCGGTCCGGTCCGGCCTGCTCGTCCAGCCGCTCGAGAGCGCGGGCTTCGACGACGTCGACCTCGACGGCGCGCTCGTCGTGCCGGACGCCGTACCGGAGGCCTGGTCCGGCAGCGGCGCCGACCCCATCCCGATCACCAGCGCGCGCCGGACCGCGACGGCGAGTCGTGCCTCCAGGACGACGAAGACGACGAGGACGACGAAGACGGCGAAGACGGCGCCGGAGCCCGATGCGGTAGCGCCTCCGCGCGACCACGCTGCGGACCGCCGAGCCGCGCGTCAGGCCGAGAGCACGGCGCGCGGCGAGTCCCGCGACGCCGACGCGGCCCTCGACCGCGCCGAGACGGACCTCGCGAGCGCCGAGGACCGTCGTGCCGCGTTGCAGCAGGAGCTCGACCGGGCCACCGCCGACGTGCGCCGACGTGAACGCGACCGGGACGACGCCGAGACCGCGAGCGACCGGGCGCGCGACGTGCTGGCGGCCGCGCAGCGGCACCGCCGCGACCTCGGACGCTGACGGTGACGCACGCGACGTGTCCGCACTGACGCGTCCTCATCACCTCGGATGAAAGACGTCGCCGCGGCTCGCAGGCGCACCGGGCTCCGCCATACGCTCGACGGCATGCGCTCCTTCCTCCGTCGCCGCGGTCGCCACGTGGTCGCCCCGGCCATCGGCGTCGTCTACCTCGTGCTGTGGATCGTCGCCGAAGCGGGGCGTTCGGGACTCGTCGAGCACATCGTCGTCGTGTCCGCGTTCGCGGTCGCCATCGGTCTGGGGAACTGGATGCCGGCCACCTCCCTCGGCCTGGTCGTCGTCGTGCCGCTGCTCCAGGCGCTCCGCCTGCTGCACCGCCCCACGGACACGACGTGGCCCGCATACCTCGCCATCGCGATCGTGGTCGGCATCGTCGGTGCCGGTCGCTCGGACCTGCTCCGGTGGCTCGCGGTCCCGGCGCTCGCGGTCGCCAGCGGGGCCGCTGCGTGGGCGATGGTCGTCCCCACCGTGGCCGATCAGGACGTGTGGGGGCTCTGGGTCGCCTCCTCCGCCGGCACGCGGACCAACCTCCCGTTCGTCGCACTCGCGATCGCCGGTGCGAGCGGCATCGGGTGGGCGATCGGTGTGGTGATCGGGGCGTCCTGGCGCATCGGCCTCGCTCGTGTGCGGGTCGTCGAGGCCGAGCGCGAGACCGAGGTGACGACCGTGGAGCTCCATGCCGAACAGGAGCGCGCGCGCATCGCCCGGGACGTCCACGACTCGCTGGCACACTCCCTCGCCGTGGTCGTCTCACAGGCGCAGGGCGCGGCGGCGATCGCGGTCCGCGACGAGCACGCGGCCCGAGCCCTGCAGGACATCGCCGAGGTGAGTCGGTCCGCGCTCGGGGACGTCCGTGCGCTCGTCGAACGGATCCAGGGCGCGGGGGACGACGTCCGGCACTGTCTCGGCGACCTGCCCGTGTCGGTCGCGGACATGCGAGAGCTCGGCATGGCGGCGGACCTCGTCGAGCACGGCGACCGCGCCGACGTGCTGCCGACGGTCGGGAACGCCGTCCACCGCATCGTGCAGGAGAGCCTGACGAACGTGTTGAAGCACCAGGGTCGGACGGCGGACGTCCGCGTGGTCCTGGACTGGCGCGGGCCCGGGCTGGGCATCGTGGTCGCCTCCCGGGGATCAGCGCCGCTCGTCGAACTCGACGGTGACGGCTCGGGGATCCTCGGGATGCAGGAGCGTGCCCGGCTGGTCGACGGATGGCTGCGCGCCGGGGCCGGCGACCTGCCGCACGAGTTCGTCGTCACGGCCTGGGTGCCGACCCTCCGGGGAGCAACGGAGTCCGAGCGGGACACCGCGACCGCGGTGGCCGGCCCCGCCGACGGGGACGCCGCGACCGCGGTGGTCGGCCCCGCCGACGGGATCGTCCGATGACCGCGATCCGCGTCGCCGTCGTCGACGACCAACGCCTCTTCGCCTCGGGCATGCAGATGCTCGTCGAGGCCCAGGACGACATGACCTGCGTCGGCACAGCCGGTGACGGTGCTGCCGCGCTCGACCTGTGTGCCGCCGAGCGTCCGGACGTCCTGCTGCTGGACCTCCGGATGCCGGTGATGAGCGGCATCGAGGCCATGACCCGGCTCGGCTCCACGGGTGACGACCGTCCCCGCGTCGTCGCACTGACCACGATCCGCCGCGACGACGCCGTGGTGGCCGCGCTGCGCGCCGGGGCGGCCGCCTTCCTGACGAAGGACGCGCTGCCCGACGTGGTCACCGCCACCATCCGCGACGTGCACGAGGGGCGTCCGGCGCCGACCGAGGCCGAAGCGCTCGACCTGCTCCGCGCCCAGGGCGGCGTGCCGGAGTGGACGGGCCGGCGCGACGAAGTGCTCGACGTCCTGAGCGCCCGCGAGCGCGAGGTCTTCCTGCTCGTCGCGAAGGGACTGAGCAACGCGGAGATCGCCGAATCGGTCTTCCTCAGCGAGGCGACCGTCAAGTCGCACGTCCGCTCGGTGCTGCAGAAGCTCGGACTGCGGAACCGCATCCAGGTCGTCATCACCGCCCACGAACGCGGCCTCGTCCGCTCCTGACCGAAGACCACGCAGCACGGACCAGTCCAGGGGGACCCATGCACATCACCACCCGCGCCGCGAAGCGCGGCACCTTCGCCCTCGTCGTGATCGGCCTCGCGGCGGGCGTCGTCCAGCACCTGCCCGAGCCTGCCGACGTCGCGGTCGCACCGACCGTCCACCGCGACCCGGGATCGTGGACGATGCCGCTGGACGGGTACGTGCAGCCGGGCAGCGACAAGGACAGCTACGCGTTCAGCCTGGTGGTCCAGCCCTGCCTGCGGACCATCGGGATCGACTCCGCACCGCCGTGGGCGACCGCGGCCGGGCTCGATGCGCTCTCCGACGAGCGTGACACCCCGGCCGGGGGGAACACCGCGCCGGCGCTCGCCTGGAGTCGCCCGCTCGACGCCGAGTCCGCCCGGACACGCGGGTACCACGGTGCCTCGACGGCCGGCGCCGACGCGGACGGCATCCGGACCTGGGGTGAGGACCCGGCGCGGAACGCTGCCTTCGCCGACGCGCCGCAGCGGGAGGTGGACCGGTGCTTCCAGCAGGCGTACCGCACGCTGGGGACGGCGGACCCGGACGGAGCCGTCCAGTCGGCGTCGATCGTCGCGAAGCGCCTGACCTACCTGGCCACGATGGCCGCACGAGAGGACCCCGCCGTCGTCACCGCGGCTGGACGGTGGCGCACGTGCATGGCCCCCGCGGACGTGATCGACCTGCCGCAGGCACCGAGCGACATGCCGTCCCAGTCGATCCAGATGGACCACGGCACGAACATCAGCTCGACGCCGGTGCAGGACGCCGAGGTCGCGATCGCACAGCGGGACGTCGCCTGTCAGGAGACCTCCGGGTACCGCGACGCGCTCTACGACGCTGCGTGGGACCGCCTGCTGCACGTGACCGCGAGCGATTCCACGGAGCTCCGGCGCACCAGGCCGGACCAGCGCGACGTCGACCGTCGTCTCGACACCACGATCCGGCGGCTCGCGCCGGCGGCGCCAGCCGACGCTGGTTGAACCGGCCGGACGGGAGGCACGTGGCGGCGCCGCCCCGTGCCTCCCGTCCGCCCCGCCCTGGTCGCGAGCCGCCTGCGCGCCCGGGCACCGCCGACGTGACGACACGCCCGGACGGGTACTGGTAGAGTTGCTGACGACTTCGGCGAGGGTCGCGTTCGCGCGGCCGTGATCGACGCGGCGGATGCCCGGCAAGCTCTGGGAACGTTCCTCACGCGTGCACGCGTTCGAGTTGCAACACCACAGACCCCCCACGATGCCGGCACCCCGGTGTCGTCCCCAGACCAGGAGGCACCATGGCCGACTACACCAAGCTCGCAGCGGAAGTCCGCACCAAGTTCGGCAAGGGCGCTGCACGCAAGCTCCGCGCTGCCGACAAGATCCCCGCCGTGATCTACGGCCACGGCACCGAGCCGCAGCACGTCAGCCTGCCGGGCCACGAGACCATGCTGCTCGTCCGTACGGCGAACGCGGTCGTGGACCTCGACATCGAGGGCTCGGCGCAGCTCGCCCTCGTCAAGGACGTCCAGCGTGACCCGGTGCGCCAGATCATCGAGCACATCGACCTGGTCGTCGTGCGTCGCGGCGAGAAGGTCACCGTCGACGTCCCCGTCGTCATCGAGGGCGAGTCCTTCTCCGGCACCATCCACGTGCAGGACCTCTCCAGCGTCTCGCTGCTCGTGCTCGCCACGGCGATCCCCGAGCACGTCGTCGTCGACGTCGAGGGCCTCGAGGACGGCAAGCAGGTCCACGCGTCCGAGCTGCAGCTGCCCGAGGGCGCCGAGCTCGAGACCGACCCCGAGGCGCTCGTCGTCCAGATCGTCACCCCGCGTGCGACCGCCGACGACATCGCCGCCGACGAGGAGTCCGCCGAGGCGGGTGCCGAGGCCGGCACCGAGGGCGGCTCCGAGCCCGTCGACGAGTCCTCCGACTCCGAGTAACACCCGGTCAGGGACGTCTGGTCGACGCTGATGGCACTGCGCTCATGACGGAAGCTGCGCCCGCGGCGTTGCTCGTCGTGGTCGGGCTCGGGAACCCCGGGCCCGACTACGCGGGCAACCGTCACAACGTCGGCCAGATGGTCCTCGACGAACTCGCCGCCCGGATGGGTGCGACGTTCAAGAAGCACAAGACCCCGAACACCGTGGCCGAGGGGCGCCTGGTGCCGGGCGGCCCGCGACTGGTCCTGGCCAAGCCCGGGTCGTTCATGAACACCTCCGGCGGTCCCGTCTCGAGCGTGCTCGGGTTCTACGGCGCGACCCCCGCCGACCTCGTCGTCGTGCACGACGAGCTCGACCTGCCGTTCGACACCGTGCGCCTCAAGGGCAACGGCGGCCACGGCGGGCACAACGGGCTGCGGGACATCATCAAGGCCACCGGCACGAACGAGTTCTCCCGGGTGCGCGTCGGCATCGGCCGCCCGCCCGGTCGTCAGGACCCGGCCGACTACGTCCTGCGGGACTTCTCGCCCACTGAGAAGAAGACCCTGCCGAACCTGCTGGCGGACGCCGCCGACGCGGTCGAGGCGATCGCGGACCTCGGGCTCCTCGCGGCGCAGCAGCGCGTCCACGCGCCGTCCTGACCTGGCCGCGGCGTTCGCCCGTCGCGCACGGCGCGGTCGCTGTCGGGCGTCGCCGGTACCATGTCCTGAGTGACGATCTCGGGCATCATCCCTGCGCTCTCGCGCGCCTCCGCGTTCGATCGCGTCCTCCGCGCCGCTCCCCGTGACGCCGACTTCTCGGTGGTCGACGGCCTGCGCGTGCCGCTGCTGGCCGCGCTCATGGGCGAACGGAAGGGCCCGCAGTGCGTCCTCGTCGTGACGGCAACCGGGCGCGAAGCCGAAGCCGTCCGGGGCGCGCTCACCAGCTACCTCCCCGACGCCCAGGTCCTCGAGTTCCCGGCATGGGAGACCCTGCCGCACGAGCGCCTGTCGCCGAGCGCACAGACCGTCGGCACCCGGATCGCCACGCTCCGTGCCCTGCAGCGGTGGCAGACCGCTGCCGAGTCGGGCGAGGACCGCCCGACCACCGTCGTCGTGGCGAGCGTCCGCGCGGCGCTGCAGCCGATCGCCGGCAACCTGACCGAGCTCGCTCCCGTGGTGCTCCGCTCGGGCAGCCGGGGCAACGACCTCGCCGCGATCGCCGCGCAGCTCGTGGACCTGGCGTACGCCCGTGTCGACCTGGTCACCCGCCGCGGTGAGTTCGCCGTCCGTGGTGGGATCCTCGACGTCTTCCCGCCGACGGCCGACCACCCGGTGCGCGTCGACTTCTTCGGCGACGAGATCGACGGCATCAAGGCGTTCTCGGTCGCCGACCAGCGCTCCACGGACGACGACCAGCAGTCCGTCGAGCTGACGGCGTCCCGCGAACTCCTCCTCAGCGAGGACGTCCGACAGCGTGCTCGGGAGATGCTCCACGAGTTCCCGAACCTGTCGCAGATGCTGGCGAAGGTCGCCGAGGGCATCCCGGTCGAGGGCATGGAGTCGCTGGCACCCGCTCTGGTCCGCGAACTCGTGCCGATGACGACGTACCTGCCGACGGACGCCACGATCGCGGTGTTCTCGCCCGAGCGTGTCAGTGGCCGGGCGCACAGCCTGGCCGAGACGAACCAGGAGTTCCTGCAGGCCGCCTGGAGCGCTGCCGTGGCCGGGGCCCAGGCGCCGATCGACCTCGACGCCGGCAACTTCCTGACGGTCCCGCAGCTCAAGCAGACGCGTGGGCAGCGCACGTGGTGGACGATCTCACCGTTCGACAGCGGCGCGGACGAGCCGCTGTCCGACGCGGACGCCGCCGCCGAGGCAGGCGAGTACGTCCGGGTCCGGGCCGACGCCGTCCCGAGCTTCGCCGGTAGCGCCGACGGTGCGATCGCCCACGTCAAGGCCCTCACCGACGACGGGTGGGCCGTGGTCGTCACCGCCCAGGGGCAGGGCCTCGTCGAGCGTGCCGTGCAGGTCCTCGCCGACGCCGGGGTCGCTGCCCGGGCCGAGGCCGTGACCGCGCCGCCGCAGCCCGGGGTGGCGATCGTCACGACGGCCGCGGTCGAGCACGGCTTCTCGATCCCCGACCCGCGCATCGCGGTGCTGTCCGAGGCCGAGTTCTACGGTCGGACCGCACAGCAGGGCGCCCGCACCGTCAAGAAGCTCGCCAGCCGCCGCAAGAACGTCGTCGACCCGCTGCAGCTCAAGCCGGGCGACGTCGTCGTGCACGCCACGCACGGCATCGGCAAGTTCGTCGAGCTGGTCTCGCGCGAGGTGTCCAGCGGCGGCCGCAACGCCGTGAAGACGCAGCGCGAGTACCTGGTGCTCGAGTACGCACCCTCCAAGCGCGGGTTCCCCGGTGACAAGCTCTTCGTCCCGACCGACCAGCTCGACCAGCTCTCGCGGTACGTCGGCGGCGAGTCCCCGACCCTGTCGAAGATGGGCGGCTCGGACTGGGCGTCGGCGAAGTCCAAGGCGCGCAAGGCCGTCCGCGACATCGCCGTCGACCTCGTCAAGCTCTACTCCGCGCGCATGGCGTCGAAGGGGCACGCGTTCGGCCCGGACACCCCCTGGCAGCGCGAACTCGAAGAGGCGTTCCCGTTCGCCGAGACCGCCGACCAGCTCACCACCATCGACGAGATCAAGCGCGACATGGAGCGCCCGATCCCGATGGACCGGCTGCTCTCCGGCGACGTCGGCTACGGCAAGACCGAGGTGGCGATCCGAGCGGCGTTCAAGGCCGTGCAGGACGGCAAGCAGGTCGCGATGCTCGTCCCCACGACCCTCCTCGTCCGCCAGCACATGGAGACCTTCCAGGAGCGCTTCGCCGGCTTCCCCGTGCACCTCCGTGCGCTCAGCCGCTTCCAGACCGAGAAGGAGTCGAAGGAGACGTTGGCGGGCCTGGCCGACGGCACGGTCGACATCGTCATCGGCACCCACCGGATCCTCTCGCAGGGCGTCCAGTTCAAGGACGTCGGGCTGGTCATCATCGACGAGGAGCAGCGCTTCGGCGTCGAGCACAAGGACCAGCTGAAGAAGCTCAAGACCAACGTGGACGTCCTGGCGATGTCGGCGACACCGATCCCGCGCTCGCTCGAGATGGCCGTCACGGGCATCCGCGAGATGTCGACCCTGGCCACCCCGCCCGAGGACCGTCACCCCATCCTGACCTTCGTCGGCCCGCAGTCCGACCTGCAGGTCGCGGCGGCGATCCGGCGCGAGATGCTCCGCGAGGGGCAGGTGTTCTACGTGCACAACCGCGTCAAGGACATCCAGTCGGTCGCGGCGCACCTGGCCGAGATCGTGCCGGACGCCCGCATCGCCGTCGCGCACGGCCAGATGTCCGAGGGGACGCTCGAGCAGGTGATGGTCGACTTCTGGGAGCGGCGCTTCGACGTGCTCGTCTCGACGACGATCATCGAGACCGGCCTCGACATCGCCAACGCGAACACGCTCATCATCGACCGGGCCGACAAGTACGGGCTGTCGCAGCTGCACCAGCTCCGTGGCCGCGTCGGTCGTGGTCGTGAGCGCGGCTACGCGTACTTCCTCTACGACGCCGACAAGCCGCTGTCCGAGACCGCGCAGGACCGCCTCGAGACCATCGCCGCGAACAACGAGCTCGGCGCGGGCATGCAGGTCGCGATGAAGGACCTCGAGATCCGCGGCGCGGGCAACCTGCTCGGCGGCGAGCAGTCCGGTCACATCGCCGGGGTCGGCTTCGACCTCTACCTGCGCATGATCGGCGAGGCCGTCTCGCAGTTCCGTGGCGACGTGGCCGAGGGGCAGACCGAGCTCCGGCTCGAGATCCCCGTCGACGCCCACATCCCCGAGGACTACGTCGAGTCCGAGCGGCTCCGACTCGAGGCCTACCAGAAGCTCTCGGCGGCCTCGGCTCCGACCGCGCAGCCCGACGCGATCGCCATGGTCCTCGACGAGCTCACCGACCGGTACGGCACGCCGCCGCAGCCGGTGCAGACGCTGGTCGAGGTCTCGCGCCTCCGGCGGATGGCGCAGCAGGTGGGCCTGTCCGACGTGGTCGTCATGGGCTCGAACCTGCGGGTCGCGGGCAAGGAGCTCGCGGACTCGTCGCAGGTGCGCCTCAAGCGGATGTTCCCCGGGGCCAAGTGGTTCCCGCAGCAGAACGCGTCGAGCATCCCGATGCCGCGGCCGCACGGCGAGGCCCTGCCCGACGACGGGCTGATCACCTGGGTCGAGAGCATCCTCACCGCGGTGTACGGCGCGGCTGCCCCCGCGGAGGCGCCCGCCGCGTCCTAGACGCTCCCCGCGTCGGACGGGAGGCCCGGTACCAGCTGGCACCGGGCCTCCCGTCCGTCACGGGGTCGCGCCCACGGCCCGTCGCCGACCCCGAACGACACGGCCGAAGTCGTACGACATCGGCCGTGTCGTTCCGGGCGCAGACCCGCGCGACCCGCGACAGATCCGACGTCGTACGACATCGATGGTGTCGTTCCGAGTCGGAAGCGCAGCTACTCCGTCGCCTCGGCCTCGGACAGTGCGCGCCGCGCGCGGTGGTGCCGCGCCCGCAGCGACACCACGACCGCCGAGGCGACCATCGCGATGCCAGACCCGACCAGGACGGCGAGGACACCCTCGTCGACGATCTCGGCGTTGCCCGCGAACGCGAGCTCGTTCATGAGCAACGACACCGTGAACCCGATCCCGCCGAGCACCCCCACGGTGACGATCGACCAGAACGACAGCGACGGGCGACCCGGACCGCGGAACAGCCGCGTCGCGACGGCGCCGAACAGCGTGATGCCGATCACCTTGCCGACGGGCAGTGCCAGGACGACGGCCCAGAACGTGGGGGAGAGCTCGCCGATGCCCACGGCGGGGATGACCACCGCGGCCGAGGCGAATGCGAAGACCGGCAGCACGATCGCGTTCGACCAGGGCTCGACGCCCTCGTGCAGGGTGTGCCCAGGGCGACGCGGCAGCACCAGCCCGAGGGCGACCCCGGCGATCGTGGCGTGCACACCGGAGTGGTACACGAGCCACCACGTCAGGACACCGAGCACGACCATCGCGACGATGATCCACGTCTGCCCAGCGCGACCGGGCCGGAGCATCCGACCGAGCAGCCAGAACGCCACGAGGACGACCGCCGCGCCGCCGAGGGCCAGGAAGTCGGTGTCGTGGGCGAACACGACGGCGATGATGACGATCGCGATGAGGTCGTCGAGCACCGCCAACGCCAGCAGGAAGACCCGGATGGTCGAGGGCAGCCCCCGGCCGAACATCGCCAGCACCCCGAGGGCGAACGCGATGTCCGTCGCCGTCGGGATCGGCCAGCCGTGCGTGTACTGCGTGCCCGAGGTGACCGCGAGGAAGATGCCAGCGGGCACCAGCACCCCGCCGACCGCGGCGATGGCCGGCACGACGGCCGTCTTCGGATTCGAGAGCTCACCGTCGACGAGCTCCTGCTTCAGCTCGATCGCGACGAGGAGGAAGAACACCGCGAGCAGCCCGTCGCTGATCCAGTGCGCCACCGACAGGTCGAGCCCGATCGCACCCCACGGCGCGTGGACGTCGAGCAGGGCTTCGAGGCCGGGGCCGATCGGCGTGTTCGCCAGGACGAGCCCGAGCACGGCTGCGGTGAGGAGGGCGACGGCGCTGAAGCGCGGGGAACGGACTGCTGCGAGCATGAGACTCCGTGAGGGTTCGGGAAACGGTCCGTCGACCAGACTTCCCGACACGCCTCCGCCAGCCTATCCGATACTGATGTGATGACCGTCTCGGACCTCTCTGCCGTCGTCGACCGCCTGCTCGACCCGGACAGCGGGTGCGTCTGGAACCGGCAGCAGACGCATGCCTCGCTCGCGCGCTACGCCGTCGAGGAGTCGTACGAGCTCGTCGACGCCATCGACGCCGGTGACCGCGACGACGTCCGCGAGGAGCTCGGCGACGTGCTCTACCAGGTCGTCCTGCACGCGGGGATCGCCGAACGTGCGGGGGAGTTCGACCTGGACGACGTGGCGGAGACGGCGCGGGCGAAGATGGTGCGGCGGCACCCGCACGTGTTCGGCGACGAGCGGGCCGACACGGTCGAGGACGTCGTCAGGGTGTGGCGCGCGGCGAAGGCGGCGGAGAAGTCGACGCGCACCAGCGTGTTCGACGGGGTCCCGCGGGCGATGCCGCCGATGGAGCGTGCGGTGAAGCTGCTGGAGCGCCTGGAGGAGCGGGGCGACGCCGACACGGTGGTCGCGGCCGTCGTCGGTGCGGCTGGTGCTGGCGTCGGGTCGGCTGACGTCGGGTCGGTTGCCGTCGAGTCGCCTGGCGTCGACGATGCCTGGGGCGTCTCCATGCTCGGGCAGATCGCGGCAGCGCGTCGGGCCGGGATCGACCCGATCGAGAGCCTGCGGGCCGCGGTGCGAGCGCTGGAGGCCGGAGGACGCGCAGGGGACTGACCGGACGGCCGAGCGACGGACGCGGGGCGGTCCTCCCGAAGATGGCGGGACGGCGGACCGGGCCCCGAAGGCCGGCGGTCAGGCGGGCTGGGAACGCGGGGGAGAAGTGCGGGCGCCCTCCCAACCCGAAAAAAGGAGGACGCCCGCGAGCGGGCAGTCGGCGCAACCAGGGACAGTGCGCCGGCAGGGATGCCCGCTCGAACCGCGGGGCACTCTGCAGCACGGTGCCCTCGCGAACGATTCGACAGGTGGATCAGGCACCCGCCGAACCGAGGTTCTGGATGAACAATATCAGTGGTTCAGCATGCCCGCAACCCCGAGGTCGCGATCTGACAGGATTGACCGCATGGCGACGACCGTGACGGCACCCCGTGGCATGCGTGACTTCCTCCCGGCCGACAAGGCACGGCGCGAGCACGTCCTCGGCGTGGTGCGCGGCGTGTACGCCCGGCACGGGTTCGACGAGATCGAGACCCCTGTCGTCGAGGACGCAGCACGCCTGCACTCGGGCCTCGGCGGTGACAACGAGAAGCTCGCGTTCGGCATCATGAAGCGCGGCCTGTCGGTCGAGGACCTCCGCAGTGCCGAAGCACCGCTCGACCTGGCCGACCTGGGGCTGCGCTTCGACCTGACCGTCCCGCTCGCACGCTTCTACGCCTCACACCGCGCCGAGCTGCCGTCGGTGTTCCGCGCCGTGCAGATCGCCCCCGTGTGGCGCGCCGAGCGGCCGCAGAAGGGGCGCTACCGACAGTTCGTGCAGTGCGACATCGACGTCCTCGGGGAACCCGGGCAGCTGGCGGAGATCGAGCTCATCCGGGCCACCACCGCCGCGCTCGACGCCCTCGGGGTGACGGGCACCTCGATCCGGATCAACGACCGACGCATCCTGCTCGCGCTCCTGGCGACGTGGGGCATCACCGACGCCGCGGCCGCCGACCGTGCCCTCATCACCGTCGACAAGCTCGACAAGATCGGTGCCGGCGGCGTCGCGACCGAACTCCGCGAGCACCTGGGCGCCGAGCTGCCCGGGCTCGAAGCGACCATCGGCGCGCTCGAGGCCGCCGACTGGGACAGCGTCGCGGGGGCCGACTGGCTCGACGCCGAGGCGTTCGCCGACCTGCTGCGCCTGCGCGAGGCGCTGCCCGGTGTCGACCTGCGCTTCGACCCGACGCTCGTGCGCGGCATGGGCTACTACACGGGCACGATCTTCGAGGTCGCGCACCCCGACTTCGGCTACAGCCTGGGCGGCGGGGGCCGGTACGACGGCATGATCGGCCGCTTCCTCGGGCAGGACGTCCCCGCGGTCGGGTTCTCGCTCGGGTTCGAGCGCCTGGTCGACCTGGTGTCGCTGCCCGAGGACGCCACCGCCGACGCCGTCGTCCTGGTGTACGACAAGGACGTCGACCCAGTCCAGCTCGCCGCGCTCAAGGCCGAGGCGCTCGAGCAGCACCAGCGCGTGCGGCTCGAACGGCGGACCAAGAACACGAAGAACCTGCTGGCGGGACTCGCGGCGCAGGGCTTCGGCGCGTTCGCGACCGTGCACGCCGACACCGTGTCACTCGAGGGTGTGGAGTTCCGCCCCTTCGACTGAGTCGTCCACAGTCGTCACCGGGTGCAGCGAAACCGTTCACCGCGCGTCGGTAGGATCGTTCCGCAAGCACCACAACCGCAACGTGTAGGGAGTACCCCGTGGCCGTGATCGATGCCGTAGGAGCACGCGAAGTCCTCGATTCCCGAGGCAACCCGACGGTCGAGGTCGAGGTCCTCCTCGACGACGGCGTCGTCTCGCGCGCGCTCGTCCCGTCCGGTGCCTCCACCGGCGCCTTCGAGGCGTACGAGCTCCGTGACGGAGACAAGGCCCGCTACGGCGGCAAGGGCGTCCTCAAGGCCGTCGAAGCCGTCCTCGACGAGGTCGGCCCCGCGCTCGAGGGCTTCGACGCCACCGACCAGCGCCTGGTCGACGCCGCGCTCATCGAGCTCGACGGCACCGAGAACAAGTCGCGCCTCGGTGCGAACGCGATCCTCGGCGCCTCGCTCGCCGTCGCGCGTGCCGCCGCCGACTCGGCCGACCTGCCGCTGTTCCGCTACCTCGGCGGCCCGAACGCGCACACGCTGCCCGTCCCGCTGATGAACGTCGTCAACGGTGGCGCGCACGCGGACACCAACGTCGACATCCAGGAGTTCTTCCTGGTGCCCTACGGCGCGGAGTCCTTCTCCGAAGCCCTGCGCTGGGGCGTCGAGACGTACCACGCACTCAAGGGCGAGCTGAAGAAGCAGGGCCTGGCGACCGGCCTCGGCGACGAGGGTGGCTTCGCCCCCGAGCTCGCGTCGAACCGCGCCGCGCTCGACTTCCTGCTCGCCGCGATCGAGAAGGCCGGCTTCACCCCCGGCAAGGACATCGCACTCGGGCTCGACGTCGCGTCGACCGAGTTCTTCTCCGAGGGCAAGTACGCGTTCGAGGGCAAGCAGCTCTCCTCCCAGGAGTTCACCCAGTACTTCGTCGACCTGGCCCGCGACTACCCGCTCGCCACGATCGAGGACCCGCTGGCCGAGGACGACTGGGAAGGCTGGACGCACCTCACCAGCGAGCTCGGCGACAAGCTCCAGATCGTCGGCGACGACCTCTTCGTCACCAACCCGAAGCGCCTGCAGCGGGGCATCGACGAGAAGGCCGGCAACTCGATCCTGGTCAAGGTGAACCAGATCGGCACGCTGACCGAGACCCTCGATGCCGTCTCCCTGGCACAGCGCCACGGCATGACCGCGATCCTCTCGCACCGCTCGGGCGAGACCGAGGACACCACCATCGCCGACATCGCGGTGGCGGTCGACGGTGGGCAGATCAAGACCGGTGCGCCGGCCCGATCGGACCGTGTCGCCAAGTACAACCAGCTCCTGCGCATCGAGGAAGAGCTCGGCGACGCCGCGGTCTACGCCGGTCGCACGGCCTTCCCGCGGTCCGCGTCGCACTGGTCGTAGTCGAACCGGTCGCAGCACGTCCCGGAACGTCGTCCTCCTCGTGGAGGGCGGCGTTCCGTCGCGTGTGCTGCGGGCACCCATCGCGACCACGGGACGGTCCGAGCGCCGCGGGGCGGACGAGAGTCGCGCCTCCAGGCCCTGGCCGGTCGCTGAGAGGGTGCAGAACACGCGCGCGGCGGATCGGCCCACCTCCGCCGCCGTGTCATCATCGAACCGTGCCCAGCCAGAACCCCCGCGTCCGCCGCGTCCCCGTGGCCATGCCCGAGGGTGCCGTGGCCGAGCAGCCCTGGTGGCGCTCGATCCGGTTCTCCGGCTTCAGCCTGATCATGCTCGCGATCATCGTGCTGTTCGTGGTCGTGCTGGCCCCCTCGCTCCGCACGCTGATCCAGCAGCAGGAGCAGATCGCGCAGCAGCAGCGCCAGGTCGCCGAGCAGAAGTCCGACGTCGCGCAGAAGCAGAAGGACGTCGCACGCTGGGACGACCCCGCCTACATCGAGGCGCAGGCCCGCGACCGTCTCCTCTACGTCTACCCGGGGGAGCAGAGCTTCCTCGTGATGGGGAAGGGCGAGAGCGCCGGCACCAGCGACGCGACCCCGACCACCGACTCCGGGACCCCCGTCAGCGCGAAGGTGCAGACCCCCAAGGTCGACTGGGTGCAGGCGATGATGTCCTCGGTCCTGAAGTCCGGTCTGTCGGACGAGACCGCGCAGCAGCTCGTCGCTCCGGACGTCTCCGGGACCGGCACCAGCAAGTAGGGCGAGGGCGTCACACGGCGCACGGCCCCTGCGGAACTCGGGTAGCCTCTTGTTCCCGTGACGACCCCTCCGTTCGACCCGCCGTCCGACCACGACGTGCAGGTGGTGTCCGCGCAGCTCGGCCGCCCCGCTCGTGACGTGGTCGGCATCGCGGCACGCTGCGTCTGCGGCAACCCCACGGTCGTCGCGACGAAGCCGCGTCTGGGCAACGGCACCCCGTTCCCGACGCTGTACTACCTGTGCCACCCGGCGGCCACCGCTGCCGTCAGCACGCTCGAGGCGACGGGCGTCATGCCCGAACTCGCCGCGCTGCTCGAGACCGACGACATGGCAGAGCGCTACCGCGCCGCGCACGAGTCCTACCTCGCCGACCGCGAGTCGATCGAGCACGTCGACGAGATCGAGGGCATCAGCGCGGGCGGCATGCCCGTCCGGGTGAAGTGCCTGCACGCCCTCGTCGGCCACGCCCTCGCTGCCGGACCCGGCGTGAACCCCATCGGTGACCTCGCGCTCGAGCGCGCGAGCTGGTCACCCGACCGGTGTGAGTGCCGGGCGTATGATGGGCTCGCAGACGCTGGAGTCGGGGCGGGTGGCGGCGAACACTGACCAGCCGCCCGGCAACCACCCCACTCCAAGGAGATCATCCCCCGTGCCCAAGATCCTCGTCGTCGGCGGCGGTTACGCCGGCTTCTACACCGCCTGGAAGCTCGAGAAGCACCTTCGCCAGGGCGAAGCCGAAGTCGTCATGGTGGACCCGCTGCCGTACATGACGTACCAGCCGTTCCTGCCCGAGGTCGCCGCCGGCTCGATCGAGCCGCGTCACGCGGTCGTCTCGCACCGTCGTCACCTCAAGAAGACCCGGGTCGTCACGGCGAAGGTCACGAACGTCGACCACGCCACCAAGACGGCGACGATCACCCCTGAGCTCGGCGAGCCGTGGGAAGAGTCCTACGACCAGATCGTCATGACGGCCGGCGCGGTCTCCCGCACGTTCCCGATCCCCGGTGTCGCTGACGAGGCGATCGGCCTCAAGACCATCGAGGAAGCCGCCGCGATCCGCGACAAGGTCCTCACGAACTTCGCCAAGGCAGCGACCCTGCCCGCCGGCCCCGAGCGCGACCGTCTGCTGACCGTCGTCGTCGTCGGTGGTGGCTTCGCCGGCATCGAGGTCTTCGCCGAGCTCCGCTCGTTCGCGTCCGACCTGCTGAAGAGCTACCCGGAGCTGTCGTTCGACGACACGCACTTCCACCTGGTCGAAGCCATGGGGCGCATCATGCCCGAGGTCTCGCTGGAGACCTCGCACTGGGTGCTCGAGAACCTCGCGTCCCGCGGTGCGACCGTCCACCTCGAGACCCAGCTCGCGTCGGCCGAGGGCGGCGTCTGCCAGCTCAAGGCCAAGGACGAGTCGATCGAGACCATCGAGTCCGACCTGATCATCTGGACCGCCGGCGTCATGGCGAACCCGATGGTCAAGGGCACCGACTTCCCGCTCGAGCCCCGTGGCCGCATCACCGTGCAGCCCGACCTGCGCGTCGTGAACGAGGGCACCGTCGTCCCCGACGCCTGGGCCTGTGGTGACGTCGCGGCCGTGCCCGACCTGACCGGTGGCGGCGTCGGCGGCATGTGCGTGCCGAACGCCCAGCACGCCGTGCGTCAGGCCAAGCAGCTCGCGAAGAACCTGGTCGCGGTGATGCGGAACGAGGCCACGGTCGAGTACAAGCACGAGAACCTCGGCGCCGTCGCGGGCCTGGGCCTCGGCATCGGCGTGTTCCAGTCGGGCAAGTTCGCCATGAAGGGCTTCCTGGCCTGGGGTGCTCACCGCGGCTACCACGGCCTGGCGATGCCGTCGTGGGAGCGCAAGTGGCGCGTCATCGGCGACTGGGTCGGGGGCTTCTTCCTCGGCCGTGACATCGCCTCGCTCGACGACCGTGAGACCCCGCGCGCCGCGTTCGAGGCGTTCGCGTCGCGTCCCAAGCCCGCTGCCGCCGACGAGCCCAAGGCCGTCGCAGCCCCGGCTCCCGAGGAGGGCAAGCCCGCCGACGCCGCTGGTCCGGCGTACGCCACCCCGGCCGAGGACGTCTCCAAGGACGCCGAGCCGATCGCAGCCGACTCGAAGTAGTCCCAAGCGCACGACGACGGCGGTCACCCCACGGGGTGGCCGCCGTCGTCGTCGCTAGGCTGGTCCCGCCGCGCCCCCGTGGCCCAACTGGCAGAGGCACGCGACTTAAAATCGCTGAGTTGTGGGTTCGAGTCCCACCGGGGGTACCGCCCGTCGGGCCGGCACCGCGCCGGACAGGAGGCTGTGCTCGCGCCGTGCGCCGAGCCTCCTGTCGGCCCCGACCACACCGGCACACACAGGAACGGCGCGACCCCGAGGGGTCGCGCCGTTCCAGTGTTGCGGACCTGCTCAGTGCAGGCGGTATCCGGTCACCATCGGGCAGGTGAAGGGATCACGCGCAGCGAGCCCGACGCGGTTCAGGTACGCGACGACGATCGCGTACGACCGGCCGAGCGACGCCTCGGTGTAGGGGATGTTGTGCTTGGCGCAGTGTGCCTTCACCATCGGCTTGGCCTTGCGCAGGTTCGGGCGCGCCATGCTCGGGAAGAGGTGGTGCTCCGCCTGGTGGTTCAGGCCGCCGAACAGGTGGTCCGCCCAGATGCCGCCGGTGATGTTGCGCGAGGTGCGGACCTGGCGGGACAGGAAGTCGATGCGGGCGCCCTCGGCGATGATCGGCATGCCCTTGTGGTTCGGCGCGAACGAGCCGCCCATCATCACGCCGAAGACGGCCATCTGCACGCCGATGAAGGCGACGGCGACGGGGAACGGCATGAACGCGAAGACCGCCCAGAAGTACAGGCCGAAGCGGGCGACGAGCAGGATGCCCTCGATGATGCGGTCACGCCCCGAGCCCTTGATGTGCTGGCCGGTGACGAGCGCCTTGACGCCGAGGAAGTGCAGGTTCGCGCCCTCCATCGTCAGCAGCGGGAAGAACGCCCAGCCCTGCACACGGGTGAGTGCGCGGAGCAGACCCTTGCGCTCGGCTGCGTCCTCCTCGATGAAGGACACCGTGTCCTGCGCGATGTCGGGGTCCTTGCCGATGGTGTTCGGGTTGCCGTGGTGGCGGTTGTGCTTGTTCATCCACCACGTGTAGGACAGCCCGACGATGAAGGTGCCGAGGACGCGTCCGGCGTTGTCGTTCCACTTGCGCGACGCGAACACCTGGCGGTGCGCGGCTTCGTGGGACAGGAACGCGAACTGCGTGAAGACGGCGCCGAGCACACCGGCGGGGATGAGCACGAACCACGAGCCGCCGAGCATCGCGACGGCGACCCAGCAGGCCGCGGCGATCGTGACGAGCACGGCGAAGACGGTCCAGTAGAAGCCGACACGGCGTTCCAGGAGTCCGGCGGCGCGGACCTCCTCGAGGAGGTCCTTGTAGGTCGAGGTGCCGGAGGTCGCTCCGGGAGCCCGAGGGGTGGTCGGTCGGTACAGGGTCGATGAAGACGGCAAGAGCGCTGCTTCCATCAGGAACAGCCCTTCGGCCGCACAGGTGAGTTCTCGCATCTGCGATTGCTCGGAAACCTAGGGGTCGAACCTGGGGAGCAACCGTGGAGTGCGCAGACCGTCTGTCCCGATGCGTCCGAGCCGGGGCGTGTCGCGTCGGTAGCATGGCGCCTGTGGTCGGACTCGGCAGTGCACTCGCCAACCTGCGTGGCGTCCTCCGGCAACCAGAGGCACACATCGAGGTGCTCGACGGCGAGACCGTGCCCGTCGGCATGCTGCTCGGCACGCTCGGCACCCTGCTGCTCGACGCGGGCAGCTCTGTCACGGACGTCCGCTCCGCGCTCGAGAAGGCCCGCGACGCGGCGGGCATCGGTCCGGAGCTCGCGGTCGGGGTGTTGCCGGCTCTGGTCATCGTGAGCGAGACCGCCACCGGCTCGGCGACGATCGTCAACGCCGAGGGGATCGAACTCTCCTTCCGGCAGGCAGCCCGGGCGAACCGGCTGGTCCTCGGGCTCGAGAGCGGATCGATCGCGCTCACCGAGATCCCGGCCCGCGTCCGAGCCATCCGCGCGGGCACCCGGCCGCCCGCAGCACTGCCGTGGATCGCCGGGAACGCCCTGACCGCCGCGGGGCTGGCCGTCGTGTTCCGCTGCCCGTGGTGGGCGATCCTGGTCGTCCTCGGGGTCGGTGCGCTGGTCGGCGTGATCGGCCTGCTCCTCCGTCGCTTCCGGGAGGCAGTCGCGATCATCCCCTTCCTGGCGGCGTTCATGTCGACCGCGGTGGTCGGGCTCGTGGCCGCCTCGACCGGGTTCACCCACGTGCCGCTGTTCGCCGTGTGCGCCCCCGTCGCGGTCTTCGTCCCCGGAGCGCTCATCACGAACGCGCTGCTGGAGCTGACCGCGGCGGACATCGTCACGGGTGCATCGCGGTTGGTGCAGGGCGTGATCATGCTCGGCTTCATGGCCGCCGGCATCGCGGCCGGCAGTGCGCTCACCGGGCTGCACGTCGACCCGAGGTCAGCGGCACTGGTCGGTGAGGTCGCCGGCGTGGGGACCGACCGCGGCGGCTGGGAAGCGGTGCCGTCCTACTGGGTGTCGTGGGTCGCGGTGGTCGTGCTGGCGCTCGGCCTGGGACTCGTCTTCGGCTCCGGCTGGCGCCTGACGCTGGTGTCGGTCGCCGTCATGGTCACGGCGTACGCCCTGGTGAGCGGCACGAGCCCGCTGTGGGGCAGCGTGGTCGCGACGGGCGTGACCGCCGCGCTGCTGTTCGTGGCGACCCGCCTGGTGGAGCGGCTGGTGCCGGTGGTCCCGGCCACGATCTCGTTCTTCCCGGCGTTCCTGCTGCTCGTGCCCGGCACCGTCGGGTTGGTGGCCGTCTCGACGCTGGACCCGGTGGCGTTGGCCACCCCGTTGGCGACGTTCGTCAGCCTGTGCGTCGGCACGAAGATCGGCGGGCTGCTGCCAGGGCTGTTCGCGCGGAACGCGCCCACGCACTGACGCGCGGCCGGTCCGCGGCCGGTCCGTGTCCTGTCCGTGTCAGGTCCGCGTCAGGTCCGCGTCCGGTCGTCGGACGGGAGGCCCGTGGCGGGCCCGCCACGGGCCTCCTGTCCGCCCACTCACGGCTCGACGAAGCGGTCCGCCTCGTCCTGCGCGGTCGCCTTGGCGAGGTAGTGCACCTTCTTGCCGGTCGCGTTGTACGGCAGCTCGGTGACGAACCGGTAGCGGCGCGGTCGCTTGTAGCGCGCGAGGCCGGGGTGGTCGCTGGTCCACGTCTCGAGCTCGGCGGCCGCCGCGGTGTCGTCCTCGGGCAGGCCACGGTCGGCGCGGACGACGAACGCCACCACGACCTCGCCCCACTGCTCGTCGGGGACGCCCACGACGATGGAGTCGGCGACGCCGGGGTGTTCCTGCAGCACCGCCTCGACCTGGACCGGGTGGACGTTCTCGCCGCCGGAGATGACCATGTCGTCCTTGCGGCCGACGATCGTCACGCGCTCGTGCTCGTCCCACGTGGCGAGGTCACCCGGGTAGAACCAGCCGTTCGCGAACTTCTCGGCCTCGAGCCCGGGGTTCCGGTACGAGTAGCCGGACTTGACGGTGCGGACCGCGAACTCGCCGATCTCGCTGCCGTCCTTCGGGACCGTGTCCGACGGGTCGGCGAGCCGGTCCGGGTACACCCGCACGACCGCGACGTCGTCGTCGGTCGAGGCGCGGCCGGTCGAACCAGCACCGTCGGGGAAGTCCTCGGGGCGCAGGAACGTGTTCCAGAACGTCTCGGTGGTGCCGTACCCGTTGAAGATCCGCGGTGAGAGCAGCTCCTGGTAGCGGAGCGCGGCGGCGCGGTCGAGCGGGGCGCCCATCGTCACGATGCCGTGCAGGCTCGACAGGTCGCGCGGGCGGCGCTCCTGCGCGTTGGCGAGCTGGACGAGGTTCGGCGGCGCTCCGATGAGGAACGTCAGCTGCTCCGACTCCACCAGGTCGAGCACACGGTCGGCGTCGAAGTGGCGCAGGGTGGTCAGCTCGGCGCCGACGTAGAAGACGGGGTTCGGTCCGCCCGAGTACAGCCCGCCACGGTGGAACAGCGGCGACATGTTGAGCGTCTTGTCGAACGGGCTGAGCGGGAAGTGCATGACCACGTCGTGGGCGCTGAGGACCTCGACCAGGCTCGGCAGCGGGACCGGCTTCGGGCGGCCGGTCGTGCCGGAGGTGTAGAGCCGGGTGGTCTCGGCGAAGGTGTCGCGCGGCTCGGTGGCGGCGAGTTCCTCCGCGGTGACCGGGTCAGCGGTCAGCAGGTCGTCGAAGGGCGTCGCGGCGTCCGTGCCCGTACCCTTGTGCGTCTCAGCGCCGACCACGACGACGTGGCGGGGGCGGTGCGGCGCGGTCTCGAGTGCCGCCGCGACGTCAGTGGACCGCACGACGTCGTGGACGAGCACGACGGGCGCCGAGTCCTCGACGATGAACGCGACCTCGTCCGGGGCGAGCCGGAAGTTGGTCGGGGAGAACACGGCGCCGATCCGGTGGCAGGCCAGGTACAGCATGGCGAACTCGGGGCCGTTGAACAGCTCGACCATCACGACGGAGCCCCGTTCGGCGCCGTGCCGCAGCAGCCACCCGCTGACCCGGTCGACGGCGTCACCGAGCTCGGCGTAGGTCCACGAGCGATCGGTGTCGGGGTCGCGCAGGGCCGGGCGTCCGGCGAAGCGGTGGGTGTTCCGCGCGAAGCCGTTGGCGTACGTGTAGCTGTGCTCGAAGACGTCGCGGAAGCGTGTGGCGTCGTAGTCGGATCGGGTCTCGGTCATCGTCGCTCCCTGGGCTCGTCCGGTGCACCCCGGCACCGTCGTGGTGCGTCGCACCGTCGCTCGGTGCGCGCCGTCCGCCACTGTAATGCTCGGCCCACGCGGTGGTGCGGACGTCGGTCGGGGCTGTGGACGGAGGCCGTCGGCTGGTCGGGGCTGTGGACAGAACGCGGCGCCGCCGACAGGCCTGCGCGTGGGCGCCGCCGACAGGCCAGCGCGTGGGCGTCTCCGTCAGGCCTGCGCGTCGGCAGCGTCGGCGTCCGCGACACGGACCCACAGCCAGGTGCCGAGCGCGGCGGCGACGCAGGCACAGGCGATCAGGGCCAGCGCGACCGGCGACACGTGGGTGCCAGCGGGGCCGGAGTAGACCGCCGCGGCCAGGGCCACGCCGACGGCCGCGATCGAGGCGTAGCGCGCCCGCGAGTGCGCCCACAGCGCGCTGCCGGCCGACCCGGCGAGGGGCAACAGCGTCGCGACGAGCGAGCCGAGCCCACCGACGCACAGGGTGATGGCGAACTCCGAGACGATCGCGGTCCAGAACCCGGAGCCCGTGGTCACACTGTGCAGGACCCAGCCCATGGCGGCGAGCACGAGCAGCGCGGTCGACCGGGCGGTCGCGTTCCGAGCGCAGGCGGCGATCCCGGCACCGAGCCGCATCGCGCCGGTGTCGACGTCGGTCCGACCGACCGGCACGAGCAGCACGCCGAGCACCAGGGCGGGGGAGAGGTCCGCCGCCCGGGTGATCCCGCAGGCCACCAGTGCCGTCAGGACGAGCCAGGGGGAGACCCGGAAGGCCACCAGGTGTCGATCGGCCCCGGCTGCCCAGCGCGTCACGAGGACGACCACGGCGGTGAGGACCGTCGTGCCCGCCAGCACCGCGATGGCCAGGCGGACGTAGCGCGCCTCGAGTGCGACGCCGACGCCGAGCAGCGTCAGGACCGCTGCGAGCGTCACGGCGATCGCGACCGAGGCCCAACCGGGCAGCGCGTCGTCACCACGGCGTCGCTCGGACCGCGGGCGGTTGCGGCCCGTGAAGGACCAGAGCCGCAGGGCCACGCGACCGCGCAGCGTGCGGGCGACGAGTCGAGCGGGTCCGGCGACGAGCAGGAGGAACCCGATCGCTGCCGCGGCCGCGAACACCAGGGTGCTCCAGGACGCCGCGGACTGGATCGTCGGAACGGTGCGGTCGAACGAGGTCGCGACGGACCAGTCGCCGGCAGCTCCGGACCAGTCGCGCCCGGAACCGGCGCCGTCCGGCCCCGCTGCGGCGCCGGTGCCGCCGTCGCTGCCGCCTCCGTCGCTGCCGGGCGTGCCGGATCCGGTGGCGCCGCTCCCGGTGGGACCCGGGGTCCCGGTGCCGTTCCCGCCCGCAGGCGCGTGGCCGCCGGCGCCCGTGCTGCTGCCCGAGCTCGGCTGACCGGACGTCGGCCCGGCGCCGGGGGTGCCCGCCCCGGCGCTGACGACGACCGGGACCGATGCCGAGGGGCTCGAGTGGTTGCCGGCGTCGTCGTGCTGCAACGCCATGAGGCCGTGCGACCCGGCGGGCAGGCTCCGCGCCGGGACCGTGCACGCCCACGAGCCGTCCGCTCCGACAGTCGTGCCGCACACCGGAGCGCGGTCGACGTAGACGGTCAGCGTGGCCCGGGGCTCGCCGGTGCCGCCGACGACGAGGTCCCCCGCGGTGATCCGCTGGTCCGAGCGCGGGGAGGTGACGACGGGCGGGGCCGGAGCGTCACGGTCGAACGTCACCGTCGCCGGTGCCGAGGCCGTGCTGCGCAGGTCGGACCGGAAGCCGGCGGCGGTGCTCGCGGTGGCGGTCGCCGTCATCGTGACGGTGCCGTTCGGGTACGGAGCCGCCCCGGTCGACCAGGACACGACCCAGCGGCCGTCGCTGCCGACGGTCGCGGTGCGCTCGGCGGTGGAGCCCGACAGTGCGACCGTGACCGTCGTCCCGACGTCGCCGCTCCCGGCGACGGTCCCGCTGGTCGGCCCTCGCGTGGTGACGACCGGGGGCACGACGACGTCGGCCGCCGGAGCGTCCGCCGTGCGGCGGGAGGCGTCCGTGACGTCCTGCACGGTGAAGACCTGGTGGGGCCCGGTCCGGACGCGACCGGAGCAGGACCAGGCACCGTCCGTGCCGGCGATGGCGGTGCACGTCGAGGCACTCGGGAGGCCGGGGTCGATCACCCGGACACGGTGGCCAGGGGTCGCGGTGCCGGTGAACCGGCCGGTCGCGCTGGTCAGGTCACCCGGGTCGGCGATCGTCGGGTCGACTGCGGGACCGCCCGTCGACGGCGGCGGCGTCGGGGACGACGACGGTGCACCACTCGGTGTCGGGGCCGGCTGCAGGTCGGCCTGCGTGGTCCCCGGGGCCGGGCTCGCCGTCGGCGTGGAGGCCGTGGTCGCGTCCGCCCCGTCGGTCGCCGCGGGCGTCGCCGTAGGGGTGTCGGACGTGGTGGTGCTGGACGTGGTGGTCGTGGACCCGTCCATGCCGTCCGCGGTCGCCGCCGGCGCGACGGTCAGGGTCACGAGGCCCACCGCCAGGGTCGCTGCCAGCGCACTGACCAGGAGCGCACGCGGACGCGCCCGACGACGGCCGCCCCCGACCGCCGCGGTCGTCGAGGACTCCCCACGCGTGCTCATCTCCCCCCATCACACGCGATGAGGACCACTTCGGTCAACACCCCGCGCGGATGAACCTCGGCATACGTCCGCGCTACGCGGTCAGGCCGGACGCGAGGTGTGCATGACTCGGGAATCGCCCGTGAAGCGGTCGGTCGGCGCTGGGGAGCCGCCCGGACCGTTGGTACGATCGCCGGTGGTCCACTCGACCCGATCCGACCCCGACGCAGACCAGGAGCACTCCCGCATGGACACCGGACTCATCACGACCCTGATCGTCGTCGGCGTGGTGGTCGTGGTCCTCGTGGTCGTCGGGATCTGGCTCCGGGTCTCCTACACCGGGCTCCTGTCGCTCAAGGGCCGTGTCGACCAGGCCTGGGGTGACATCGCCACGCAGGTCGAGCGCCGCGCGGAGCTGGTCCCGACGATCGTCGACACCGTGCAGGGGTACGCCACGCACGAGAAGGCGGTCTTCACCGACGTCACCGCTGCCCGTGCCGAGACGCTGAACGCCGGTGACGCCGACACGGCCTCGGCGGCCGAGGGGCACATGCAGAAGGCGCTGAAGAGCGTGTTCGCCATCGCCGAGGGCTACCCGCAACTGCAGTCCAGCCAGGCCTTCCTGCAGTTGCAGACGGAACTCGTCGACACCGAGGACAAGATCCAGGCGGCGCGACGCTCGTACAACGGCGGGGTGCGCGAGCTCAACACGAAGATCCGGGCCTTCCCGAACTCGACCTTCGCCAAGCGCCGCGGGTTCGACCAGGCGTCGTTCTTCGAGACGTCCGAGCCCGCAGCGATCGCCGAACCCCCACGCGTCCAGTTCTGACGCGGCCCGTTCGTCCGCCCGTCAGCTGACGGGGTCCGGCGCGGGGCCTGCGTCGTCGGCCGCGACGTGTGGCACGAGCGGGACACCGAGTGCCCCGGCGAGCGCGGCTGCGGCGGTCCCACGATCGGTCACCTCGACGTCGGTGAGTCCCTGCCACGCGGCGGCACCACGGAGCGTCCGTGCGAGGCGCTCCGGGTCGAGCGCCGCACCGGGCTCCTGCCACGCCGTCCGGACACGCAGGACGCCACGCGCGCGGTCGCTCTTCAGGTCCACCCGACCGACCAGGGCGTCGTCCTGCAGTACGGGGAGCACGTAGTACCCGAACACGCGCTGCGGCGCGGGCGTGTAGATCTCGATCCGGTAGTGGAAGCCGAACATCCGCTCGGCGCGCCGACGGAACCAGACGACCGGGTCGAAGGGGCTGAGCACCGCGTCCGCCGTCACCGCGCGCGGTACCCGGGCGTCCGCGTGCAGCCACGCGGGCTCGCGCCAACCCTCGACCCGCACCGGCAGCAGCATGCCGGCGTCCTGCAGGTCGGCGATGGCGGCAGCGGTGTCGTCCGAGCGCAGTCGCCAGTAGTCGGCGATGTCGGCACGCGTACCGATGCCCAGTGCTCGCGCCGCGCGGCCGACCAGCGTCCGGACCGCGTCGGAGCGCGCGGGTGCAGCGTCGAGGAAACCCGGGGGCAGGACCTGGTCGGGCAGCGCGTACACCCGCTCGAAGCCCGACCTGCCCGCGCTGACGGCGTCGCCCCACCGGAACATCTGCTCGAGTCCGAGCTTGACGTCGCTCCACCCCCACCAGGGGCCCCGCCGCACGTTCGACTCGTGCTCGACGGCACTGGCGGGCATCGGCCCCTCGGCGCGGAGCAGGGCGTGGAGCTCGCGGCGGACGGCCGCGGTGCGCTCGACCCCCTCGGCACGGGTCGGCCCGGCGTCGCGTGCCCGGTACGCGTCCATCTTCCACCGGAACAGCGCCAGGTCCGCCCGGGGGACGAAGGCCGCCTCGTGTGCCCAGTACTCCACGTGCGGAGCCCGAGCGGTCATGGTCAGACGGTCGAGCGTGGCCCGGTCGTAGGCACCGAGGCGGGCGAACAGCGGCAGGTAGTGGCTGCGCTCGAAGACGTTCACGGAGTCGATCTGCAGCAGGCCGAGCCGTCCGACGGCAGCGCTGAGCGTGCGGCTGCCGACGGCGTCGGGCGAGGGCCGGCCGAACCCCTGAGCGGCGAGTGCGACGCGACGCGCCTCGGCAGCGGAGAGCGTGGTCCTGGGCATGGACACGACCCTAGTGAGCGCCGCCGACGCCCCGGGCGCAGGGCCGTATGCCGCATCTGGAACGCAGCCGCGCCGCCGTGGTTACAGTGGCGGAATGGCATGGGGCAAGAAGCAGCAGCACCCCGACCCCGTGGTCGAGGAATCGGTACCGGTCGGCATGCGCATCGCCGGGGCGTGGTCCTGGCGCGTGCTCGTCGTCGTCGGGGTGATCGCGCTCTTCATCTGGCTCATGACGGTGTTCAGCGAGATCCTCATCCCGTTCCTGATCGGCATCATCGTGTCGGCCCTGCTGATCCCGGTCTCGAACTGGATGCAGCGACACCACGTGCCGAAGTGGCTGGCCGTCGTGGTCAGCCTGCTCGGGGGGCTCGCGGCACTCGGCGGCCTGATCTGGCTCGTCGTCGACCAGATCATCGCGTCCTACCCGTCGTTGAAGGAGCGCACGGTCTCGCAGTACGCGAACATCAAGGACCTCGTCCTGAACTCCGGTCTGGGCATCACCCAGTCGGACGTCAACGGATGGCTCAACGACGGCACGAAGTGGCTGCAGGAGAACTCGGGGTCGATCCTCTCCGGGGTGGCCAGTGCCGGATCCGGTGCCACGCACGTGTTCGAGGCGCTGTTCATCATCCTGTTCACGACGATCTTCCTGCTCATCGACGGCAAGAACGTCTGGCGCTGGACCGTGCGGCTCTTCCCGCGCAAGGCCCGCGCCGCGGTCGACGGAGCCGGTGTCGCGGGGTGGATCACCCTGACGAGCTTCATCCGCGTCCAGATCTTCGTCGCGTTCGTCGACGCCGTGGGCATCGGTCTCGGCGCCTGGATCGTCGGACTGTTCTTCGGCGGCCTGCCCCTGGTGATCCCGATCGCCGCGTTCGTCTTCCTCGGGGCCTTCATCCCGGTCGTCGGTGCGATCGTCACCGGCTTCCTCGCCGTGTTCGTCGCACTCATCTTCAACGGGCCGGTGGCCGCGGTGCTGGTCCTCGGCGTCGTCCTGCTCGTCCAGCAGATCGAGGGGCACATCCTGCAGCCCCTGGTCATGGGGAACGCCGTCAAGGTCCACCCACTGGCGGTCGTGCTCGGTGTGACGAGTGCGTCCGGGCTGGCCGGCATCGCCGGGGCCTTCTTCGCGGTGCCGCTCATCGCAACCGTGAACGCCATGGTCACGACGATCGCGAGCGGCCGGTGGCGGCGGCTCGACTCGGACCACGTGCTCGAGGCGACCCCGAAGCGCGGCCAGCACGGGCAGCTACAGCTGTCGCGCCGCCGGCGACACACGGCCGACGACGACGTGCCCGCTCCGGGCAGCGACGCGGACACGACCGCTGCTGAGGGAACCGCCAGCACGAACTGACGTCACCGGTTCGTCACGGGCCGGTCCGACCGGCGATGATGGACCCGTGACCGACACCACCGCGCCGACGATCCCGACCCTCGACGACATCGAGCGGGCGAGGCAGACGATCGCGGGCGTCGCCCGGGTCACCCCGATGGAGACGTCGCAGTTCCTGGGCGAGCTGCTCGGGTCGCCGGTGCACCTGAAGTGCGAGAACCTGCAGCGGACCGGCGCCTACAAGGTGCGCGGTGCCTACAACCGGCTCGCCGCGCTCACCCCGGAACAGCGGGCGAAGGGCGTCGTGGCCGCCAGCGCGGGCAACCACGCGCAGGGGGTGGCGCTGGCCGCGCGCGAACTGGGCATCCCGGCGACGATCTTCACGCCCGTGGGCGTCGCCCTGCCGAAGCTGCAGGCCACGCGGCACTACGGCGCCGAGGTCGTCCTGCGCGGACACTCCGTCGAAGAGGCCCTGTCAGCCGCCAAGGACTTCGCCCACCGCACCGGTGCCGTGTTCATCCCGCCGTTCGACCACCCCGCCGTGATCGCGGGGCAGGGCACCCTCGGGCTCGAGATCCTCGACCAGGTCCCCGACGTCGACACGGTCGTCGTGCCGATCGGCGGCGGCGGGGTCATCTCCGGCATCGCCATCGCGGTGAAGGGCCTGGCCGAACGGCAGGGGCGTACGATCCGCGTGATCGGGGTCCAGGCGGAGAACGCGGCGTCGTACCCGGACTCGCTCGACGCCGGCGAACCGGTCACGATCGCGACCACCCCGACGATCGCCGACGGGATCGCCGTCGCCCGGCCGGGTGACCTGAACTTCCCGATCATCCGCGACCTGGTCGACGACATCGTCACGGTCGCCGACGACGACGTGGCCCGGGCGCTGCTGGTGCTGCTCGAGCGCGCCAAGCTCGTCGTCGAGGCCGCGGGTGCGGTCGGCGTCGCCGCGATCATGTCCGGGGCCGTCCGCGACACCGGCCGGACCGTCGTGCTGCTGAGCGGCGGCAACATCGACCCGCTCATGATGGAGCGGATCATCACACGCGGCCTCGTCGCGGCCTCGCGCTACATCGGCATCCGGATCATGCTGCCCGACCGTCCGGGCCAGCTCGCCCGCGTCGCCCAGGTCATCTCGGACGCCGGCGCGAACGTGGTCGAGGTCCTGCACACCCGTCACGGTCAGGGGCTCGTCATCAGCGAGGTCGGCCTGGACCTGTCGATCGAGGCCCGCGGCCCCGAGCACGCCGAAGAGGTCATCCAGCGCCTGCACGAGGCCGGGTTCCGACCCGAACAACTGCTGCACTGACCCCGATCGCCGCACCGGGCATCAGCACGACGTTCGGGATCGCCGGCACGACGTGAGGATCCCGTCAGTGCCGGGGCCGACACGCTGACCCCGGATCGAAGCTGTCCGCATGACCCTCACCGCGCTCATGCCGTCGCTCCGGGCGAGCCTGCCCGACCCCTTCGACGCCACCTGCTGGCCCGTCCACACCGAACCGACCGTGTCCGACGTGCGGGTCAGTGCGGTGTCGATGTCCCGGCTGGCCGACGTCGCCGGGACGCCCTGCGTGCACACCGCCGAGGAGGCCCCGCCGCGGTGGCGACCGCGTGACTGGACCCCGAGCGGCATGAGCGTGGCGGTGGCGGCGGTCACGGGTGTGGCGCTGGTCGACGGCACGCTGCAGGTCGCCCTCGACGCGGTCGTGCCCGGGTGCGGGGTCCTGGACGAGGTCCGGCTCATCGGGCGGTGCACCACGGCGCCGGCGGTCGTCACACGCATCACCACCACCGCGCCGGCGGATGCCGAGGACCCCACGGAGGAGGCTGGGCGTGCGGCCGTCCTGCCGTCCGACGTGGCCGTCGGCGACCTGGTCTGCTTCCCGTGCCGACGCGCCCTGACGCACCGCGACGTCGCCGCCATCGTGCCGGCGCACCGCGACGTCACCGGGATCGAGACGGCGGTGTCCCTATGACCGCGACGATGCCGGCGCACGCACACCGGGCCTCCCGGCTGGTGACCCGCGTGACGGACGGTGCCCACTGCTGGGGCCGCCTGTCGGAGCGTCCGGTGGGACGCACCATGTGGAGCACCCGGACCCTCGTGGTGTTCGCTCCCGGGACGGACCGTCGCGAGCGTGCCCTGCTGCGCGCGTGGCACGCGTGGGGGACCGTCGGCGCGGTCCTCGGCGTCGTCGCGATGGCGGCGACCGCGAGCGTGACCGGACCGTTGACCCTCGCCGGCCTCGCGGTCGGGGCCGTGGTCTACGGCAGCGGCTTCGCGGTGCTCGGTGCCGCGACCCGACGGCTGCGGCCGCTGGTCCGCAGCTGCACGGTGACCACCTTCCACGGCAACGGTCGACCGGAGGTGCACGGCGACGTGCGGCTGTTGACCGTGGGACTCGACACGCTCTCGCTGCTCGAGACGGCGTTGCGCTCGGGGCGCATCACGCCGGTCGAGTTCGAGCTGGCGTGGTCCGACGTCTGGCGGTCGATGCCGCGCTGACCGCTGACCGCTGACCGCGGACTACGGCTCGTAGCGCTCGACCTTCGTGACCTCGACGGCGATCTCCTTGCCGTTCGGGGCGGTGTAGTGCGCGGAGTCCCCGGCACGCAGGCCCACGATCGCGGCACCGACCGGGCTGACCGGGCTGTAGACGGTGAGGTCCGAGCCCTCGGCGACGATCTCGCGGCTGCCGACCAGGAAGGTCGAGGGGTCGCCGGCGATCGTGGCGGTGACGACGGTGCCCGGCTCGACGGTGCCGTCGAACTCGGCCTCGGTCACGGTGGCGGTCTTCAGCAGGTTCGTGAGGACGCGGATGCGGGCCTCGATCTTGCCCTGCTCGTCCTTGGCGGCGTGGTAGCCACCGTTCTCCTTGAGGTCGCCCTCTTCGCGCGCGGCCTCGATGCGGCGGGCGATCTCGGCGCGACCCTCGCCGCTGAGTTCCTCGAGCTCCGCCTTGAGACGGTCGTACGCGTCCTGCGTCAGCCAGGTGGCCTGCGTGTCGTTGCTCATGTCTGTCATCCCTTCGGCCGGGGTGGGACGGTCGTCCCGTCGGCCATGAAAGCGCGCTGGGACACCGGTCCCGTCGGCCATGGAAAACGAGACCGACCGGAGCGGTCGGTCTCGTCAGGCGAATCAGGGCAGTCTAGGGAACCCAGCAGGTGTGGATCAAGCCGGTCACGCCGCGAGTCGTGGTGTTCACCGATGTCGTGATCGACCGGGTGCGTTCCGTGGACGGGGGCAGCGTCACGACCTTCCACCCGACGATCGTGTACGACTTGTCGAGGACCTGCACGGCGCACTTCATGGTCGTGCCCGGGTCCACCGAGACCTGCGAGTCGACGGTGGCGCGGTGCTCGGAGACGATCTTGTAGCCCACGTCGTCGGAGTCGATCCCGTGCGAGGTCTGCCCGGGTCCGGCCCAGATCACCCAGGCGCCTAAGACGACCACGATGGCGGCCGCGACGACGATGCCGATCAGGCGGCTGCGGCGCGCGCGGCTGGGGGTGCGGCCGTAGCGGTCGTCGAGCGTGGCGGTGGGCTGTTCGGACAGTGGGTGCTCCCGGGGTGGATATCCTGGTCCCAGGGTAGGCCACGCAGTGCGTGTGCCACCTGGACCCCTGATCGCCAGCAGTGAGGATGCCTGAGTGCCCTACCGCTTGATGGCCGTGCACGCCCACCCCGACGACGAGTCGAGCAAGGGAGCCGCCACCGCTGCGAAGTACGTGGCCGAGGGCAACCAGGTCCTGGTCGTGTCGTGCACCGGGGGCGAGGCCGGCGACATCCTCAACGACCAGCTCGGCGAACCCGCCACCAGTCGGGCGCACCGCGACATGGCCGGCTTCCGTCGTGGGGAGATGGCCGCGGCGCAGGCGGCGATGGGCATCGACCACGTCTGGCTCGGGTACCACGACTCGGGGCTCCCCGACGCCGAGAAGGGCGAGACGGTCCGTCCCGGCACGTTCTCGACCGTGCCGCTGGAGTACTCGACCGAGGCGCTCGTCCGTGTCGTGCGCCGGTTCCGTCCGCACGTGCTCGTCACCTACGACGAGAACGGCGGCTACCCGCACCCGGACCACATCCGCACGCACGAGGTCTCGTTGGCGGCCTGGCGCGACGCCGGCGACCCGACGAAGTACCCGGACGCCGGCGAACCGTGGGAGATCGCGAAGCTCTACTACGAGCGCACGATGAACCCGCGTCGCTTCCGCACGGTCTTCGACGCCCTGGTGGAACGCGACCCGGACAGCCCCGCGATCGAGCAGCTCCGCGAGTGGGTGGAGCGCTTCGCCGACCGGCCGGACCTCGCCACGACGCACGTCGACGTCCACGAGCACTTCGACGCTCGGGACGCAGCGCTGCGCGCCCACGCGAGCCAGGTGCCGCCGGACAGCGCCTTCTTCTTCTGGCCGCACGACCTCCTCGCGACGGTGTGGCCGACCGAGGACTACCAGCTCGTCGAGGCCCGTGTGCCCACCGACCTGCCGGAGTCCGACCTCTTCGCAGGGATCCCACCGGAACAGGACGACAACGCGTGAGCACCATCGCGGCGGTACTCGCCGCCACCCCGAGCCCCAGCCCCACCTCGGCCGTCCCGGACGTCGACGTCACCCCCGGGGTGGTCGGCTTCATCGCGATCGCCCTGGTCGCGGTCGCCACGATCCTGCTGATCGTCGACATGACGCGGCGCATCCGCCGCACCCGCTACCGCGCCGAGATCCGCGAGCGCCTGGAGTCGGAGTCGCGGGGCGATGCCCCGGCGGACGGCCCGGCGGAGCCGGGTCGCACCGACGTCGGCGACGACACCGAACGCGGGTAGCGCGACCCGTCCACGGACAGGAGGCTCGGGGCGGGGCCGCCACGCGCCTCCCGTCCGGCGCGTGCGCGGTCAGCGCGCGTAGGGGGTCGAAGCGCGCGTAGCGGGTCGAATCGCGCGTACGAGGTCGGAAGTTCCGACCGACCACGCGCGATTCGACTTTCCATGGCACGCGTGATGGGACGGAAGTGCCCGGCTCGCGTCAGCGGACCGGGTGGAGCGCCACGATGAGGATCCCGGCCCACTGCGCGGCGAACGCGGCGACCGTGAGCGCGTGGAAGACCTCGTGGAAGCCGAACACCTTCGCCGAGGGGTTCGGCCACTTGAACCCGTAGACGACGGCGCCGATGACGTACGCCAGCCCGCCGGCGAGCACCAGCACGGTCATGGGCACGCTGGCGGCGAAGAGCTGCGGCAGGATCCCGAGCGCGGCCATGCCGAGCGCGAGGTACAGCGGGACGTACAGCCACCGGGGTGCGCCGATCCAGAAGACGCGGAACGCCACACCGAGCAGCGCGCCGCCCCACATCACCCAGAGCACCGTGACCATCAGCGTGTGCGGCAGCGCGCAGACGGCGACGGGCGTGTAGGTGCCCGCGATGAGCAGGAAGATGTTCGTGTGGTCGATGCGCTTGAGCACGCGCTTGACCACCGGCCCCCACGGGAAGCGGTGGTAGGTCGCCGAGACGCCGAACATCACGAGCGACGTCGCCATGAACACGGCCGAGCCGGCCTTCGCAGCCGGGGTCGCCGCCAGGGTGACCAGGACGATGCCCATGGCCAGCGCGAACGGGAACGTGCCGAGGTGGATCCACCCGCGCCAGGCCGGACGGTCGTCCGCGGCGGTGGCTGCCTCTTCGGTGAAGGGGACGTGGGGGAGGGTCTCGGCGCCCCGGTCGTGCTGCATGCCCCGACGATATGGCCGGCCCGTGTCGCTCGGCTGGGAGTCGGCACCGAGGCCTCGTGCACTACGCTCGTCGCGTGACGGGCAAGCTGGGATGGGCGGGACGCGGGATCCTCTACCGCGCGTACCAGCAGCGCATCCGCAAGGAGATCGAGAACGCCCCGAAGCCGAAGCACGTCGCGATGATCGTGGACGGGAACCGGCGGTGGGCGAAGCAGCTCGGACTCGAGACCGCCGCCCACGGGCACCGCGCCGGCGCCGCGAAGATCCCCGAGTTCCTGTCGTGGTGCGACGACCTCGGCGTGCAGGTCGTCACGCTGTACCTGCTGTCCGCGGACAACCTCAAGGGCCGTGGCGGCGACGAGCTCGAACAGCTCATCGACATCATCGCGACCCTGGCGGACCGGCTGTCGCACCACCGCTCGTGGCGGGTGCAGCACGTGGGGTCGAACGACGGGCTCCCCGACGACCTGGTCACGGCGCTCACCGAGGCCGAGGCCCGCAGCGCCGACCACACCGGGCTCCACATCAACCTGGCGGTCGGTTACGGCGGACGCCGCGAGATCGCCGATGCCATGCGCAGCATCGTCCGGGCGCACGGCGAGGGTGGCGGCACGCTCGACACCCTGGCCGAGGTCCTGACGCCCGAGCTCATCGGCGACCACCTCTACACGCAGGGGCAGCCCGACCCCGACCTGATGATCCGGACGTCCGGGGAGCAGCGGCTGTCGGACTTCATGCTGTGGCAGAGCGCGCACAGCGAGTTCTACTTCGTCGAGGCGTTCTACCCGGACCTGCGCGAGGTCGACTTCCTGCGCGCGGTCCGCGACTTCGGGCTGCGGTCGCGCCGGTTCGGCGGCTGAGTGCGCCCGCGCCCGCCGGGCGGCTGAGTGCGCGCATCGGCCGGTCGGTCGCTCGTCTCGATACGTCCCAGTAGGCTCTCAGGGTTCTGTTCCCCCGAAAGGTGCACCCTGTGACCACGATCGACGAGTACGCCGCCGGCTTCGCCGAGGACCCCGGCTACCTCGACCACGCGGCGTTCGGCCCGGTCCAGACCGCCGTGCTCGAGGAGCAGCGGGTCCTCGGGACGATCCAGGCACACATGCGCTTCGGGGCGATGGAGACCCTCGACGAGCAGGACGCACGACTCCGCGCCGTCGCCGCTCGATTGGTCGGCCGGCGCGAGGACCAGGTGGTCTCGCAGACGGCGACCACGCCCGGCCTGCTGCACACCGCGTTCGGGCTCACCGGCGGCGTCCTCGTCGCGGCGGACGACTACCCGTCGATGCCGCTCGCGCTCGCGAGTGCCGCTTCGGCCACGGGCGGCCGCGTCCGTCCCGTCGTGATCGAGTCCGGCGCGGGCTGGATCACCCCGGCCCTGGTCCGAGAACGGCTCGAGGGCACCGGCGACGACGTCACCGCGGTCGCCGTCTCGCTGGTCGACTGGCGTACCGGGTACCTCACCGACCTCGCCGCGATGCGCGAGGCCGTCGGCGACCGACTGCTCGTCGTCGACGCCATCCAGGGCTTCGGCGTGGTGGACGCCGCGTACGAAGCCGCCGACGTCGTCGCCACCGGCGGGCAGAAGTGGTTGCACGCGGGGTGGGGCACCGGGTTCACGTCCTTCAGCGACCGCGCGCTGAACCGTCTGCGTCCGGCGCTGTCCGGCCCGCACGGCACGACCGGCTGGCCCCTCGAGGTGCCATCGGTCAAGCCCGGAGCCGCCGGGTTCACCATGACGCGCATCGACCCCGTCGCGCAGGCACGCATGGCCGTCGCCCTCGAGCGGCTGACCGCCGTCGGGGTCGCCGCGGTGCAGGAGCGCGTGTCGGACCGCGTCGAGCGGGTGTTCGCCATCGCCGACGAGTTCAGGCTCGAGGTCGAGTCGAGCCGCGACCCCGCCGAGCGCGCGGGCATCGTCGTGCTGCGGCCAGCCGAGGGGCGGCTGACCGCGCTGACGGCGGCGCTGCACAACCACGGCGTCACGGCGAGCACCCGGCTCGGCACCGTCCGCGTGTCGGTCTTCGCGTCGACCACAGACGAGACGCTCGACATGTTCCGCGACGCCTGCATCTCGTACGCCACGTCGTTCTGACGGGCTGCCCGTCCGGTCTCCATCGCGAAAGCGACAGATCACCACGGACGGTCAGGGGAAATCTGTCGCTTTCGCGGGGTGTGCGGCGGGACCGCCGGACGGGAGGCGCGTGGCGGCGCCGCCACGCGCCTCCCGTCCGGCGTGTGTCCCGTTCACGTGACCGTAACCTGCGGATCAGCGTGTCGGGGATCGCGTGTCGGGGGCCCGTCGTAGGTTGACCGCATCGGGCACCGCGCCCGATCGAAGCGGCCACAGTCGGTGCTTCGGGACCCGCTCCGTGGCCGTGTCGAGGACAAGGACCGGGCCCGTCGCGGCCCGGGGATGGAGTGGTCGTGACCTCTCAGAACGTCTCCCACGGAACCTCGTCAGCAGCGTCGACAACGGTCGGCACCGCCCAGCGCACCTACGTGCTGGACACCTCGGTGTTGCTGAGTGATCCGCGGGCCCTGTTCCGCTTCGACGAGCACGCGGTCGTGCTGCCCGTCGTGGTCGTCAGCGAACTCGAGTCCAAGCGCAACGACCCGGAGATCGGGTACTTCGCCCGGCAGGCCCTCCGCATCCTCGACGAGCTCCGCGTCGAACACGAACGCCTCGACTTCCCCGTCGCGGTCGGTGACGGCGGCTCACTCCGGGTCGAGCTCAACCACTCGAACCAGTCCGTCCTGCCGTCCGGACTGCAGCTCGGCGACAACGACTCCCGCATCCTCGCGGTCGCGATGAACCTGGCGAACGACGGCCTCGACGTGGTCGTCGTGTCGAAGGACCTGCCGCTGCGGGTCAAGGCGGCGTCGGTCGGCCTCGCGGCCGAGGAGTACCGCGCCGAGCTCGCCGTCGACTCCGGGTACACGGGCATCACCGAACTGCAGGTGTCCGGCGAGCAGATGTCCGACCTGTACGAGCGCGAGGAGATCGCGTCCTCGCAGCTGTCGGGCGTGCCGGTGAACACCGGGGTCGTCATCCACTCCGAGCGCGGGTCGGCGCTCGGCCGCGTGCACACCGCCGGGTCGGTGGCCCTGGTGCGCGGCGACCGCGAGGTCTTCGGCCTCCGCGGCCGGTCCGCCGAACAGCGTCTGGCGATCGACGCGCTGCTCGACCCGGAGATCGGCATCGTCTCGCTCGGCGGCAGCGCTGGGACGGGCAAGTCGGCGCTGGCCCTGTGCGCCGGACTCGAGGCCGTCCTCGAACGCCAGCAGCACAAGAAGATCATGGTCTTCCGGCCGCTGTACGCGGTGGGCGGGCAGGAGCTCGGGTTCCTGCCGGGCGACGCCAGCGAGAAGATGAACCCGTGGGCACAGGCGGTGTACGACACCCTCGGCGCGCTGGTCTCGGACAACGTGCTGGACGAGGTCGTCGAGCGCGGCATGCTCGAGGTCCTGCCGCTCACCCACATCCGCGGGCGCTCCCTGCACGACGCGTTCGTGATCGTCGACGAGGCCCAGTCCCTCGAACGCAACGTCCTCCTGACGATGCTGTCCCGGATCGGGCAGAACTCCCGCGTGGTGCTCACCCACGACGTCGCACAGCGCGACAACCTGCGGGTCGGCCGGCACGACGGGGTCGCCTCGGTGATCGAGCGGCTCAAGGGGCACCCGCTGTTCGCGCACGTCACGTTGACGCGGTCTGAGCGCTCCGCGATCGCGGCGCTCGTGACGGAGATGCTCGACTCGCCCGACCTCGTGTAGTCGGGTCCGTCGCCGAAGCGACAGATCACGCGCTCGCGCAATCGAGTCTCTTGCGAAAGCGACAGTTCTCCC
>NZ_MJGI01000025.1:0-15285 GCF_001864835.1 Curtobacterium sp. MCBA15_001
CCGCCGGACTCAACGTTGGTAACACCAGGGAACCCCTGACCAGTGATGGTCAGGGGTTTTCTGCGTTCCGGACCTGGTGCTCGTGGGGCTTGTCCACAGGTCAGTCCTGAGCCGGTGGCGGCCGGGTACCCCACGGTAGGATCGACGACGTCATGACTGCGCCATTCACCACTGCCACCGGCCCCGACGTCCGCGTCCGTTTCTGCCCGTCCCCGACCGGGACCCCGCACGTCGGGTTGGTCCGGACGGCGCTCTTCAACTGGGCGTACGCGCGCCACACCGGCGGCAACCTCGTGTTCCGCATCGAGGACACCGACGCCGCCCGTGATTCCGAGGAGTCCTACCAGCAGATCATCGAAGCGCTCCGGTGGCTCGAGCTCGACTGGGACGAAGGCGTCGAGGTCGGGGGGCCGCACGGCCCCTACCGTCAGTCCGAGCGCACCGGTGTCTACCAGGACGTGATCGCTCAGTTGCAGGCCTCTGGACACGTGTACGAGTCGTTCGTCACGCCGGAGGAGATGGAGGCGCGGAACGTCGCCGCCGGCCGTGACCCCAAGCAGGGCTACGACAACCACGAGCGCGACCTGACCGACGCCGAGCGCCAGGCATTCCGCGACCAGGGCCGGGAGCCGGCGTTGCGGCTGCGCGTTCCGGACCGGGACCTCAGCTTCCAGGACCTCGTCCGCGGCGAGATCACGTTCAAGCAGGGCACGTTCCCGGACTTCGTCGTCGTGCGCCCGAACGGCAAGCCGCTCTACACGTTCACGAACCCGCTGGACGACGCGCTGATGGGCATCACGCACGTGCTGCGGGGCGAAGACCTGCTCTCGTCGACGCCGCGCCAGATCGCGCTGTACGAGGCGTTGTACGAGATCGGGCTGACCACGTTCATCCCGGTGTTCGGGCACCTGCCGTTCGTCATGGGCGACGGCAACAAGAAGCTGTCCAAGCGTGACCCCGAGTCGAACCTGTTCCACCACCGCGCGAACGGGATGGTGCCCGAGGGGCTCATCAACTACCTGGCACTGCTCGGTTGGTCGATCGGCCCGGACCGCGACGTGTTCTCGAGGGACGAGATGATCGCGGCGTTCGACGTGGTCGACGTCAACCCCAACCCGGCGCGCTTCGACCACAAGAAGGCCGAGGCCATCAACGGCGACCACATCCGCCTGCTGGACCCCGTCGACTTCCGGAACCGCTTGAAGCCCTACCTGACGGCGTACGTGTCCGATCCGACGACTCCCGACGACGAGCGTGTGCTCGAGCTCGCGGCGCCGCTCGTGCAGGAGCGCATGCAGCTGCTCAGCGAGGCACCGGGGCTGCTCGGCTTCCTCTTCACCGAGGACGCCGACCTCGTGGTCGAGGACGATGCCCTCGCGAGCCTCAAGGGCGACACCGCACCGGTGCTCGCCGCGGGCATCACTGCGCTCGAGGGTCTGGACGACTGGCGCACCGAGGCCATCGAGGGCGCGCTCCGCACGGCGCTCATCGACGACCTCGGCCTGAAGCCCCGTGTGGCGTTCGGCCCCCTGCGCGTGGCCGTCTCCGGTCGCCGGATCAGCCCGCCGCTGTTCGAGTCGATGGAGATCCTCGGCAAGGACTCCACCCTGGCCCGGCTGCGCGCCCTCGCGGCGCGGTGACCTGAGCCGCGCCATGCCCGACCCTCACGAGCACGAGCACGAGCACGACGCCGCGCCGGAGCACTTCGACGTCGCGGTGGTCGGCGCGGGACCGGCGGGGCTCAGTGCCGCGCTGAACCTCGTGCGCGCGAAGCGTCGGGTCCTGCTGCTCGACGCGAACCGCCCCCGCAACGCCGCGACCCTCCGCTCGCACGGGTTCCTGACGCGGGACGGCATCTCGCCGCTCGAGCTCCGGAAGCTCGGTCGCGCCGAGGTCGAGCAGTACCCCGAGGCCACCGTCGCCCAGGCGGCGGTCGACCGGCTCACCGCCGACGCGGCCGGGTTCCGCCTGCACGGCACCTGGCGGGGGAGCGAGGTCACCGCGACGGCCCAGGCGGTCGTCATCGCGACCGGGCTCCGTGAGGAGTTCCCGGCGCTGCCGTCCCTGCGGGCGTTCTACGGGACCGCGGTGCACAGCTGCGTCGAGTGCGACGCGTACGACAAGGCCGGCCAGCCGTTGGCGTTCGTCTGCGAGACGGCGGACGTCGTCGACCGCGCGTTGCTCGTCGCCTCGTGGACGGACGACCTGGTGGTCTACACGAACGGTGTCGCGCCGCTCGACGCCGCCGGACGTGACCGCCTGGCCCGTGCGGGCGTCCGCGTCGACGAGCGGCCCGTGGCGGACCTCGAGGGGGACCGGTCCGGCATGACGGGCGTCCGCCTGGCAGACGGGCACGTAGAGCCGCGGACGGGTGGGTTCGTCCGACCGACGTGGCACGTGGACCTCGACTGGGTGGACCTGCCGCTCGACCGTGACGCGGAGGGACTGGTGGTCGTGGACCGCTCGGGCCGGACGAGCGCCGCCGGTGTCTACGCTGTGGGCGACGTCACGCCGCCCGGTCCGGAGCAGCTCGTCGTCGCCGCCGGGCACGGCGCCGTGACGGCCGCGGCTGTGCACCGTGACCTGGTCGGTGGTCTCGAGGACCTCCGGGATGCTGTACAGTAGTTGATCGTGCCCCGGACAACGGGGCGCGGGGCCGACAGGCCTCTTGGGGTATGGTGTAATTGGCAACACAGCGGTTTCTGGTACCGTCGTTCTTGGTTCGAGTCCAGGTACCCCAGCCAGACTGACGAAAGGCCCCCGGGATCTCCCGGGGGCCTTTCGCGTTCTCGGAGCGTGCGTTCTCGGAGCGTGCGTTCCCGGAGCCCGCGCGGCGGAGCCGACCCGAGCCTCCCGTCCGATGCGGCGGGACCGGCGGGACCGGCGAGACCGGCGCGACCGACGCCAGCGACGCAAGCGGCGCGCTCGACGCAAGCGTCCCGTCCGATGCGTGGTGCGCGCCCGACGCGACCACCCTGCGGACTGCAGGCAGTTGCGGGTTTCCGTATCCGCACTCGGTGGCCCGCAAGGCACCCAGCTTCGCATTGACCGGTCCGTCCACCCCAGCGAGGGTGGGAATCCCCAGGGAACGGCGTACCCCCGCTCCGGACGGGAACGACGGTGCACCCTCACCGTCGAGCACTGCAGCTGACGTACCCGCGTCCTGTCCTCAACGACCAGAGGACCATCGGCCGTCGCCCTGACGGCCTTCTCCCGACAGCCTGAACCCGACAGGAGCACCATGTCCGCCAGCACGATCCGCCCTCTGGACCCGCGCGTCTCGGTCGTCATCCCCGCACGCAACGAAGCGCGGAACCTCGAGATCATCCTCCCGAAGCTGCCCCCGGTGTACGAGGTCATCCTCGTCGACGGCAACTCGGTCGACGACACCATCGCGACCGCCCAGCGCCTGATGCCCACGATCAAGGTCGTGCAGCAGACCCGCAAGGGGAAGGGCAACGCGCTGGCGTGCGGCTTCGAAGCCGTCACCGGCGACGTCGTCGTGATGTTCGACGCCGACTGCTCGGCGGACCCGGACGAGATCCCGCGCTTCGTCGACGCGCTGGTCGCCGGCGCCGACGTCGCCAAGGGCACCCGCTACGCCCTCGGCGGTGGCAGCGACGACATCACGATCATCCGCAGCCTGGGCAACCGCGGCCTCAACGTGGTCTGCAACCTCCTGCTCGGCGCGCGCTACACGGACCTCTGCTACGGCTACAACGCCTTCTGGACGGACACGCTGCCGAAGATCGGTCTGCTGTCCTCGACGCTCCCGAAGCCGACCGACGGCTCGATGCTGTGGGGCGACGGCTTCGAGATCGAGACGATCCTGACCTGCCGCTGGTCCGCCGCGGACCTGGCGATCTCCGAGGTCCCGAGCCACGAGAAGCTCCGCGTCCACGGCACCAGCAACCTCAACGCCGTCACCGACGGCATCCGGGTGCTGAAGTCGATCATGCACGAGCGTCGCCGCGCCTCCGAGGCGCAGGCCCGCGCTCGCATGGCACCGGTGACCACCCGCTCCGTCCCGACGGCCGTCCCGGCGCTCGACGAGGAAGCCGCGTGAGCGCGCCCACCGTCGCGGTCGTCATCTGCGCGTACACCCAGCAGCGCTGGGGCGACCTGCAGGACTCGGTGGAGTCGGCCAAGCGCCAGCCCGAGGCGACCGAGGTCATCGTCGTGATCGACCACGAGCCGGAGCTGTTCCTGCGGGCCAAGGCTCGCTGGCCGGAGCTGCGCGTGGTGGAGAACTCCGAGGACCGTGGCCTGTCCGGCGCGCGGAACACCGGCGTCGCGCTGGCCGAGTCCGACGTCGTGGCGTTCCTCGACGACGACGCGACCGCGGACGACGACTGGCTCTCCCACCTGGTCGATGCGCTCGCGCTGTCCGACGTCGTCGGCGTCGGCGGCCGTGCGACCCCGTCGTGGCCCACCGCGACCGGAGCCGGTCCGTACCCGGACGAGCTGCTCTGGATCGTCGGGTGCAGCTACACCGGTCTGCCGACCGCGCCCGCTGACGTCCGCAACGTGATCGGCTCGAGCATGGCGTTCCGTCGTGACGTGCTGCTGTCCGCCGGCGGGTTCCGCTCGGGCATCGGCCGCGTCGGCAACCAGCCGCTCGGCTGCGAGGAGACGGAGCTCTGCATCCGCATCGCGCAGGCCGACCCGTCCGCGCGCATCCGGTTCGAGCCGCGCTCGAACGTGTCGCACCGGGTCTCTCCCGACCGCGTGACGATGCGCTACGTGCGTCGTCGTGCGTACTACGAGGGCATCTCGAAGGCGGTCCTGAGCCGCCGAGTCGGCGCGAAGGACTCGCTGTCGAGCGAGTCGACGTACCTGACGACGGTCCTCCCGAAGGCGCTCGTGCGCGAACTCGGTCGGCTCGGCCGTGGTGGCGGGACCCGTGCCGCGGCGATCGTCCTCACCGTGCTCGGCACGGTCACGGGCTACGCGGTGGGTCGGTTCCTGGGCGGGGTCGTCGTGGCGGCCCCGGCACCGGTCGCGGCTCCCGTGCAGAAGGTCGGTGCGCCGTGACCCGCCCCACCCTGGCGATGGTCGTCTCGCCGATCGTCACGGGGCCGCTGTTCCCGACGTGGGACGGCGCCCTGTGGGTCGGCGAGGTCGACCGCGCCGACGTGCACGCCTCGAGCCACCGCGACGTGATCGCGCTCGACGGTGCCGAGGGGTACCGTCGTGCGCGCCTGCTCGTGCGCGACCACGGTGACCCCCTCGGGTTCGTCGAGGTCGAGGTGACCGAGCGTCGCCGCATCGGTCCGACGGTCGACGTCCGGGCCCTCCAGCGCGCCATCCGGCCCCTGGCGACGCCGGCGGACCGTCCCGGATCCGCTCGGCCGGCAGCAGATCAGGTGCTGCCGTCCGTCACCGTCGTGCTCTGCACCGACGGCGCCTCGAGGGACACCATGCGGTCCGTCCTGGCCTGCCGCCACGACGCGTTCGACGTCGTCGTGGTCTCGCGTGTCGCCGACCCGGCGGACGCGACCGCCGTCACGATCGACGGTCACACGGTGACGACGATCGCCGCGCCCGAGGGAGGGCTGGCTGCCGCGCGCAACGCCGGCCTCCTTGCGGCGACGGGTGACGTCGTGGCCTTCGTCGACGAGGGCGCCGTCGTGGACGCCGGGTGGCTCGACGCCATCGCGGCCGCGTTCGCCGCCGACCCCGACGTGGCCTGCGTGACCGGGCTCGTGCCGAGCGCCGAGCTCCGCACGCCGGCGCAGCGCTGGCACGACGACCGGACCCCGGCTGCGCGGACGGTCCGCCGTCGCGTGTTCCGACTGGACGACGCGCCCGACGACCTGCCCCTGCACCCCTTTGCCGCGTCCGCCTACGGCACCGGCGCGAACCTCGCGGTGCGCCGTGCCGACGTCCTGCGGATCGGCGGGTTCGACACCGCGTTCGGCCCCGGAACCCGCGTCGGCGGCGGCGACGACCTCGACCTCTTCACCCGGCTGCTGTTCGCGGGTTCCGCGATCGCGGTCGAACCGGCCGCCATCGTGTGGCAGCGATCGGCGGACGACGTGGCGTCGCTCCGCAGCGCCGCCGCCGCGAACGGCCACGGACTCGGAGCCTGGATGACCAAGAACGCCTTCGACCGCGAGACGTTCGCCGCCTCGGTCGACGCCGCCCCCGGAGCGCTCAGCGCCTTCGCGCGACTCGGCCTGGAGCAGGGCGACCGTGTCGATGGTGTCGACGGCGCGTCGGAGGCGGACGCCGTCGACGGCGAGTTCGCGGCCACCCGGCGTCGTCTGCGCGGGGTCGAGCGTCGTTCGGCACTCGTCGGACCCCTGCTGACCCTGCGTGAGCGGATGGGCGGGGCCGGCACGATCGACCGGACCGCACGCGGCCGTCACGAACTGCAGCGTGGGCTCGCGTCCACCGCACCTGTGCCGAGCGGCACCGGCGACGCGATGGGCCCGGTCGCCCGACTGCTGGCCGCCGCGCTCGTGGTGGCGACACTGGTCACCGCGGCCGTCGGCAGCCTGGCCGGCCTCCCGACGCTCCGCGCGAGCGCCGTGGCCGTGTTCCTGTTCGCGTTGCTCGGCGTCGCGCCCCTGCTGCTGCTCCGCCCGATGCCGCTCGCGCGCTTCGCCGCGTTCGCGGTGGCCGGGTCGCTCGTCGGCACGATCGCCATCGGCTACACGATGGCCACGGCGCACATCTGGGACCCGGTGGTGCCGTTCATCGGCGTGGTCGTGCTGACCGCGCTCGCGATCGCAGTCGCCGTACCGCGGGACGTGGCCGAGCTCCGGCGCTCGAACCTGATGCCGATGGCCGAGCTGGCCCGCGCCGGCTGGGACTCGATGAACGCCACGGCGGTGTCCCTGGTCGGCCTGGTCATCGTCGTCGCCACGGCGATCACCCACATCGGGGACCCGGTGCGCGACGGGCTGTTCGGCTCGCTCGGCCCCGGCCTGGTCGTGGGACTCGCGATCGTCGTGGTCGCCGCCGTCGTCGCACTCGTGCGTGGCGTGGGCATCGCGGTGCCCGTGGTCGTGCTCGGCGGGACCATCCAGCTGGCGCAGGCCATCACCTACGGCATGCCGACCGTCATGGCGGCTGCGCGACACATCGGCGTCCTCGAGTACATCCGGCAGTACGGCGGCACGAACCCGTCCGCCGACATCTTCCAGACCTGGTCCGGCCTGTTCGGCGGCGGCGCCTGGGTCGCGGACGTCGCCGGCATCGAGAACGCGATGCTCATCGCGGCGTGGGTGCCGGTGCTGCTGGCCTTCGCCACCGTGATCGCGGTCGGTGTGCTGGCGTCGAACTGGCTGCCCGGCGTCCGTCGGCCCTGGATCGCGGCCTTCCTGACCGCGATGACCGGCTCGCTCAACACCACGTACTTCTCGCCGCAGTCCGTCGGCATCCTGCTGTCGATCGTGATCCTCGTGCTGGCCACCGGCCCGCTGCGGAACACCGTAGTGACGCTGGCCGACGGCAGCGTCGGGACCGCGCTGCGGGCTCGCCGGACGGCGCTGTCGCGGGTCATCGCGATCGCCGCGATCAGCATCGTGCTCGCCGTGACGCACCAGATCTCGCCGTACCTGACGGTCGCGGCGCTCGTCGTGCTCGTCGTGTTCAAGCTCGCCCGCCCGTGGTGGCTCCCGCTGGTCGTGCTCGTGCCGGCCGTGGTGTTCGCCGTCCTGAACGGCAGCGTGCTCGACAAGTTCCTGTCGCTCGGCGCGGTCGGCAAGGTGCTCGACAACGTGCAGCCGCCCTCGCACGACGCGACGGTCTTCGCACAGCCGCTCGTGACCCGGCTGGCCTTCGACATCCCCGCTGCGGTGCTCGTGCTCATCGGTCTGGTCGCCGTGGCCACCGTCCTGCTGCGTCGGGACCGCCTGCACTGGGCGCTCCTGATCGCCGGCGCCAGCCCGATCTCGCTGCTCGTCGCGACGAACTACGGCCAGGAGGGCATCTTCCGCGTCGTCCTGTTCGCCACCCCGTGGATCGCGATGCTGGCCGCGGCGCTCCCGTCGCCGGCCGGACGTCTGGCCTGGGTCGGTTCGCTCGTCGGCCGCATGATGCGTCCCACCACGGTCAAGGTGGCGGTCGCCGCCGCCGGGGTCGCCGTGCTGGTGGGGGTCGGCGCCTTCGGGCAGACCGCGCTCGACTGGAACCGCGTGATGACCCGGAGCGAGTCCGCGGCGACGCAGCGCTACGACGAGACGGCCCCGAAGGGCTCCGTGATGCTGCTGACCGGTTCCGCCATCGCGGTGCCGAGCAACACCGGCGCACGGTACTTCGACGTCGGTTACCTGTCGCGTGAGGCGCTGACGAAGTACCAGGACCCGAACGGTCCGTACGACGCCACGAAGGACGTCGACGTGATGACGTCGAAGCTCGTCGGGACCTGGCCGGCCACGGGGTACTACGCCCTGGTCGCAGAGCCCTTCGGCGCCTACGGCGAGCGGTACGGCTACCAGACCGACGCGCACTACCAGGAGCTCGCGGCCGCCATGGCGAAGTCGCCGTACTGGAAGGCCGTCTGGTCCGAGGGCACGACCGTGATGTACGAGCTCACCCCGGCGGGCCTCCGTCACGGAGCCGAGTGACGGACCAGCCGGTGCGCACGGAGCAGGCCGACGCCCCGCCCCTCGCGGCGGAGGCGTCGGCCGCGCACGGTGCCGGGATCGCGCACGCGGTCGGCGCCGGACGGCACCGGCCACCGCTCGGTCGTGGCGGCCGCCGCATCGCGGTCGCCGTCGGCGCGCTGGTCGTCCTGGCCGGCATCGTCGCCGGCTCCGCCACCGCCCTGCACAGCGGGAGCGCCGCCGACCCGAGTGGAGTCCGCATGCCGAGCGCCGACGGGAACGGGTGGAAGCGCGTCTTCGCCGAGGACTTCGAGGACGACGCGCCGAGCGGCCGGTTCGAGGCCGGGTACGGCGACCGGTTCTCGATCTACCACGGGTTCGGCGACACCGCCGGCACAGGGCAGTACCAGTCCTCGGTGCTCAGCGCGCACGACGGGATGCTCGACATGCACCTCGGCACGACCGCGGCCGGGGTCCCACTCGCGGGTGGCATCGTCCCGCTGGTCGACGGGACGTGGGGTGGCCAGACCTCCGGTCGCTACAGCATCCGCATGAAGAGCGACCCGGTCGACGGCTTCGGTGTCGCCGTGCTGCTCTGGAGCGACGAGAACAAGTGGTCGGACGGTGAGGTCGACTTCCCGGAGGGTGCCCTCGGCGCGCCGGCGTACCTCAACGTGCACTGTCTGAGCGACCCGGCGCAGAAGTGCGTGCACGAGCAGACGCGTGCGTCCCTGGAGGACTGGCACACCTACACGATCGAGTGGACGCCGACCCGGATGTCGTTCTTCGTCGACGACGCGATGGTCGGCAGCACCGACAAGGACATCCCGACGGCGCGGATGCACCTGGTCGTGCAGGCGGGGTCGAACGACGGGCACCCGCCGGCCGACGCGAAGGGGTCCCTGCTCATCGACTGGATGACGATCGACGTCCCCACGACCGGGCGCGGCTGAGTCCGCAAGCGCTGTCGTTCCGACCCACATCGGTCGCGATGGGAGATCGGATCGCGCGTGGGCGGTCGGAAGGAAGCGCCGACCACGCGCGGTTCTGCTCACGACGCGCGGTTCGGCTCACCACGCGCGGTTCGGTGCACGACGCGCCGTTCGGCGGACGGACGGGAGGCCCGGTGCGGGTCCGCCCCGCTGGCCGCAGCGGGCAGGCGCCCGACTGGCCGCCGGCGCTCAGCGGGCGACGTCGTCGAGCGCGCCGAGCAGGGCGTCGACGTGCTGCGCCCGGTCGTACCGGTCGCGCACCCAGGCGCGGCAGCGGGCGCCGAGCTCCGGGCCGATCGCGGCCTCGTCGAGGGTGCTGAGGACGCACGCGGCCAGGGCCTCGGCGTCCGTCGGGTCGACCGTGAACCGGGCCCACTCGTCGGACAGGATCTCCCCGGTCCCACCGGACGCCGCCGCGACGACGGGCCGACCGGCCGACATCGCCTCGACCACGACACGGCCGAAGCCCTCGGGCTCGAGCGACGGCGCGACGACCATGTCCGCGGCGTGCAGCAGCGGGACCACGTCGTCCCGCTCGGGCACGACCAGCACGGAGTCGGCGGGGAGCGCTGCGACGGCGCGGCGGACCTCGTCGGCGTCCTCGGTGGGGAGCGCGCCGGCGAGCACCAGGAGCGGTGCGCTGCGGGTCACCGGACCCGCGGCCGGGACGGTGACGGGCTGCCGGGCCGCAGCGGTCGTCAGGACCGTGCGCCACGCCTCCAGGACGGCCACCACGCCCTTCGCCCGCGTGAGCCGGCCGTAGTACAGCACCACTGGGGTGCCGTCGTCGATGCCGAGGTCCCCGCGGGCGGCCTGCGTGTCGGAGGCCGTGGGCGGGGGGAACGCGTGGGTGTCGACGCCGTTGGAGACCAGGGTGATCCGGTCCGCGGGGACGCCGACGGCGGTCCACGCCTCGGCCATCGCCTGGGACACGGCGAAGTAGCGCGTGCGACCGCCCGCGATCGGCGCGAGCCGGCGGTAGTTCGGTGCGTGGTGCAGGTGCACCGCGAGCGGCACGCCGGAGACGATCGACGCGACCCGCCCGAAGGGCAGGAACTCGGGCCGGTTCAGCCAGAGCACGTCGAGTCGGGCGCGTCGCAGGCGCAGGCCCTGCCGGGCGAAGCGCAGGGCGTCGCGGAGCGCGGTGCGGATGCCGAAGCGGTAGTCGTCTGCGCGGACCAGCGGGACACGCAGGCTGTCGAAGGGCCCCCGTCCGTCGTCGGCGCGACCGGCGGGGGAGTCCCGGTGCCAGACGGCGACGTGGTGGCCGGCGGCGACGAGGTCGCGGGTGTCCTCGAGGACGCAGCGTTCGACACCGCCCGTGATGGCGAGCCCGTTCGTGACGACGCCGATGCGCAGGCGACGACGCGACACGGTGGTCGGGTCGGCGGCCGCGGGGTCCCCGCTCGGGTTCACGATGCCCTCCCACGTGCGGCACGCAGCCGCGCGAAGAACCACGGCACGCAGGCCAGCACGCCGGCGAGCCTGATCCAGTTCCAGAACACGTCCTGCGGCACCGCGAGCGAGGCCGCGGCGACGGCGAGCGACGCCAGCACGGGCAGCACGACGCGCAGGCCCGGCCCACGCCACTCGCGGCGGTCCGGCAGCGCCGCCTGCTGCAGCACGGCGAGGACGACGTAGGCGATGACGGTGGCGACCGCGGCCCCCAGGATGCCGAGCATCGGCACGAAGACCAGGTTCGCGCCGATGTTCACCGCGCCGGCGACCGCGGCGATGACGCCGACGGCGACACCACGGCGCTCGACGAGCAGCAGTCGGCCGGTGGCGCCGCTCGCAACGACCGGGAAGGCGGTGATCGCGACGACGAACACGACGACGGTGAGCTGCTCGACGCGGTACGACGCGGGAGCGAGGATCGGCAGGGCGATCGGGGAGACCAGCGTCACGGCGAGCAGGACGGGCGCGAGCAGGCGGTAGAGCTCGTCGCGCGAGTGCATCGAGAGCTCGCGGCGGGCGACGGCGTCCCGGAGCGCGGCGAAGTGCGGCGCCCAGGCGTTGTTCGTGAAGGTCAGGAGCAGGATCACCGCGGAGCCGACCACGTAGGCGATCTGGTAGCGGGCCACCTCGTCCGGACCGAGCAGGCGCTGCACGACCAGGCGGTCACCGACGTTGAGCACGAAGTACGACAGGCTGCCGAGCGTGATGGGGACGCCGAGGCGGAACGCGCGCCGCATCGTGCGCAGGTCGAACAGGCCGGCGAACCGGGGCCGGGTCGCGGTGATGCCGATGACCATCGCCGTGACCTGCGCGATGACGCCACCCCAGGCGTAGGTGACGGCGTCCGCCTGCACCCAGGTGAGCAGCGCGAGCCCGATGATCGAGCCGCCGACGGAGGACAGCAGGCTGGTCACCGCGAAGACCTTGATGCGGTCCTGCGCGACGAGCAGCGACAGCGAGATCTGCACGATGCCGGCGGGTGCGGTCCACAGCACGGCGACGAGCAGGAGCGGGTGGTTCCCGACGAACCCGGCGGCGTCGGCCCAGAGCGGGATCGTCGTCAGCGCGGTGACGGTCACCAGGGCCGCGGTCACCATGCCGACCGCCATCAGGCCGCGGGCCTTGCGGTCGTTGCCGTCCTCGGCGCGCTGCAGCACGGACGCCTGGTCCATGCCGATGACGGCGAGCACGACGAGTGCCTGGTACAGCGCGATCGCCGAGGCCAGCACGCCGAACTCGGCCGGCGGCATCAGGTGGGCGAGCACGGGGGAGATGAGCGAGGAGACGACCAGCTGCATCGACCAGACGACGACGTACAGCAGGCCGCGGCCGAACAGCACGGACGAGCGCTTGCCGACGGTGACGGACCCGGTGTCCACCGACGGCACGGTGCCGGTCGCGGCGGTGTCCGCGGCCGACTGCGCGACGGCGACGTCGACGGCCGGGACTGCAGCTGTGGTGGTCAGGGCGCGGACCTCGCCGGCCTCGCGGGCCGCGCGGGCCTCGCGGCGGGTCTGCGGGGGCAGCGTCACGAGGCGACCCCCCGCACGACCGGCGCGGTCGCGACCGGTGTCGTGCCGACCGACGCGGTGCCGGCCGACGCGGCGACCGAGGTCGTCGCGTGTTGCCGGAGGCCGAAGGCGCCGTCGATGACGTCGAGCAGGTCCGAGCTCCGTGCGGTGGAGAACTTGCGGGCGAACAGGTGCGGCAGGTCCACGTCGGACACCGTCCGACGCTCGAGCACCCGCCCGGCGTCCGCGGTCGTCAGCCACGGCGGGCTCTTCATCGCCGTGCCGTCCCACCCGATCCACCAGAGCGCGTGGGGCACGTGCTCGTCGGCGAACCCGGGCACCAGCTCCGGGGTGGCCAGGACCGACGGCACGAAGGTCTCGTCCGCGATCCAGGTGCGACGCCAGAAGCGGACCAGGTCGGGGCGCGTGTCGACCACGTCGACGACCGCTGCCGCGTGGTGGCGTGCCAGCACCTTGAGCTGCGAGCCGCCGGCGGGGACGACGTCGCGGGGCACCCGGCGGGGGATCGGCAGCCGGAGCATGTGCTTGCGCCAGGCCCAGTGTCGGTACCGCAGGCGGGCGGCACCACCGTCACGGCCCCACGCCGCGAAGGGGAGGGGGTGCACGGCGACGAACGAGTCGTCGCGGTGCGCCTCGAGCAGGGCGGAGATCTCGGCCGGGTTCGCGAGCGGGTAGTCGCTGCCGGTCAGGACGGCGACGTGCGACGCGTCCGTCTCGGCGAGCGCGGCACGGTAGCCCGCGACCTCGGCGGCGACGTTCTCCCAGCGGGCCCACCCGGTCGCGATCCGCGGCAGCACGCGGACCCGCTCCGGCAGCCCGGCGGTCATGGCACGGAACACCGACTCCGGGGTCCGGGCGTCGACGTGCAGGAACACCGGGAAGGGGTCGAGCGCCTCGACGAGACGGCGGACGTGGGCAGGGTCCTCATGAGCGAGGACGATGCACGCGGGAGCCGCGGGTGAGATGGCCATGGCAGCGACGCTACGGGCGCCGTTCCGGGCCGGACAAGGCGCCCCGGGGGCCTCTGCGGGGAAGCGGCGGTTTCCCGCACCAGGGGTCGAGAACCCCCGCGGATCAGCGCTTCCGGCGGTACCTCGGGCAGTCGCAGAGCGCGCAGTCCGACCCCGGTCGGTAGTGTTCGTGGGCGTCCTGCACGTGGCCGCAGACACAGGTCGCCGTGTCGACCGTGACGATCGCCTGTTCGGAGGGGAGGACCGACCCGAACTCGGTCCTGTGGCCCAGCGGCATGCGTCCTCCTCGTGCCCGGCGTGCTGCCGCCGGGTCGTCCCCACGATCGTAGTGGGAAACGCCTGGTCACTGGCGGCAAACCGCAAGAGGAACGAGGGTCGCCGCACGGCCCAGCACCCCGCGTTGCGCCCGCGCGGGGGCCAACCGGAGCATCGGTGTCATGACCGATCACCAGGCCACCGCGTCCCGCGTGCTCACGATCGCCCCCGCGATGCCGTCGCCCGACGCCCCCACGTGGGCCGGCGCAGCGTGGGTCGGCGCGATCGACCGTCCCGCGGCGCTCGCCGCCTCCGCCGTCGAGCTCGCCGGCGCGACGGGCTTCGACCGCGCCCGGCTGCTGGTCCGCGACGGCCGCGAGGTCGCCGGCTTCGTGGACGTCGCCGTCGACGCGAGCGGCGACGTGGACCCGGCCGAGCTGGGACCGGCCCTGCGCGCCCTGCGTGCCACGAGCCTCCCGTCCGCCCCCCAGGGCGAGCCCACCGGACGCATGTCGGTCGTCATCGGCACGCGCGACCGTCCCGAGGACGTGCGCCGCTGCGTCGCGTCGGTGCTCGCCTCGGCGTACGAGGACTTCGAGGTGTTCGTCGTCGACAACGCGCCGACGACGACCGCGACCCGCGACGTGGTCGCGTCGTTCGCGGACGCGCGACTGCACTACGTCCTGGAGGCCCGACCCGGCGTCTCCCGCGCACGGAACGCCGGTCTCGCCCTGGCGTCCGGAGCCGTGGTCGCCTTCGTCGACGACGACGTGGTCGTCGACCGGCACTGGCTCGCGGCGCTCGCCGACGCGTACGCCCGCGACGCGGACGTGGTCTGCGTCACCGGCCTGGTGCCGAGCGGGGAACTCCGGAACCCGACCCAGCGCTACTTCGACGAGCGCGTGACGTGGGCGCGGAACCTCGACCGCCGGGTGTTCCGCACCTCGGCGCCGCCGGTGGACCTGCCGCTCTTCCCGTTCTCGGTCGGCGCGTTCGGCACCGGCGCGAACATGTCCCTCCGGCGCTCGGCGGCCCTGGCGCTCGGCGGGTTCGACGTCGCCCTCGGCCCGGGTACCCCGTCCCGCGCGGGCGAGGACCCGGACCTGTTCACCCGGGTGCTGCTGTCGGGAGGCGCGCTCGCCGTCGAGCCGTCCGCCTTCGTGTGGCACAAGCACCGCTCGGACCGCGAGGCCCTGCGTGCCCAGGCGCTCGGCTACGGCACGGGGCTCGGCGCGTGGGTCGCGAAGCTGATGACCCGGCCGCGGACGGCGCTCGCGGTGCTGCGTCGGGCCGTCGGGGCGCTCCGCCAGCTCGGGGCGCTCGGGCAGGGCGGCGCCGACCAGGTGTCGACCGCCGTCTCGGCGACCGCGGGGTGGCCCGTGGACGACGAGTTCCGCGCGGCGACCGCCGGGCTGAAGCGGGTCGAGCTCGTCGCCGCGCTCGGCGGCCCCTGGCGGTACGTGCTCGGGCGCCTGCGCTCCCGCGGGTAGAGCCGGCCGGCGGGCGGCGCGCTTGCCGGTTC
>NZ_MJGI01000025.1:15986-36380 GCF_001864835.1 Curtobacterium sp. MCBA15_001
CGGTTCGGCGGCGCGCTTGCTGGTTCGGCGGCGCCCGTTGCTCCGACACAACGAAAGGCACTCGGCACCACGGAGAACCGTGGTGCCGAGCGCCTTTCGTTGTACAGGAGCGTCGCCGTTGACGCCCCCGCACGCCTCGAGGGCGCCGGCGCTACGCCTGGAAGCGCCCGGCCTCGACGTCACGCCAGCGACGACGGCTGCGGAACCAGGCCGCCGGCCCCGCGGGGAAGCCCCGGAGCTCGTGGAAGGCCAGGGACTTCGGCAGGCTCGTCTGCGACGCCTCGTTCGTGGACTCCGTCGCCGCGTCCCGACGACCGGCCAGGCGCGAGGCCATCTGCTTCGCCTTGACCTTGGCGGCGAGCGGCATCAGCCGGGCCAGCACGGTCAGGTGGCGGCGGTCCTTCGCGGCGAGCGCACACATCAGCGCGGTGAACCCGACGCCGTTGCCGTGCAGCTGCTTGTGCAGGTCCTCGATGGTCTGGCGGTGCCGGTGGTGCACGACCGCGTGCGGTTCGAAGCCGATGCGGCCGCCGCGCCAGAGCGTCTCGATGAACATCGCCAGGTCCTCGCCGCCGCGGGCGGGGGAGCCGGCACCGAGCGTGGTGTCGAAGCCGCCGACGGTGTCGATGAGGGACCGGCGGTACGCCATGTTCGCCCCGGCACCGTAGGCCCCGATGCCGTACACGGCGAAGTGCTTGCGCACGGTGCCGTCCGGACGCACGGCCTTGACGCGCGCGTGGCGCATCGCACCCGGCACGTCGTCGGGGACGATCGTCACGGGCGAGAAGGTGCGCTCGGCGCTGAACCCGCCGTAGTAGGCCTCGTACCAGATCTGCGCCGGTGTGGTGAGCTCGACGGGCAGGATCACGCCGGTGACGGCGTCGAGCCCGGGCTCGCGGACGAAGCGCTCGCCGATGGCACGGAGCCACTGCGGGTCGACGCGGACGTCGTCGTCGGTGAAGGCGATGACCTCGCCGGTGGCTGCTGCCACGCCGGCGTTGCGTCCGGCCGACAGACCCGGGCGGCGCTCGGTCACGAGGCGCACGTCGCGACCCGCGAGCAGCCCGGGGAGCGCGTCGATGTCGGGCACCCGGACGCGGTTGTCGACGAGGACGACCTCGTGGCGCGGGTAGTCGAGGTGCTCGAGGACGTCGAGCAGCTTGCCGAGGTCCTCGACGCGGTCGACGACGGTGGACACGACGACGGAGATCGTCGGCAGGTCGTCGTCGGAGACCGGCGCGTGGTCGTCGAAGGCACCTTCCTCGACGAGCGAGTCGACCAACGGCGCGAGCGCGCGGGTGGCGTCGGCGGGGTCGTCGGTCAGCATGATGTCGAGGGTGGAGACGGGGTAGCCGTCGCGGTAGCCGATGACCAACGCGGAGGAACCCGTCGCGTCGGCGACGAGCTCGGGCAGCGGACCGTCGAGGTTGACGCCGATGACACGGCGCGGTCCGGGGACGTTGACGGCGGAGAGGGAGGCCATGACGGGGACGCTACGGTCGGCTCCGCTGCCCCCACAACGCGGGCGCGGGACCGTGGCGGGGATCATGCGGGACACCGCAGCGGGCCGCGCAGGACCCGCTCGACCTCGGTCCCGCCGAGTGAGCGCTCACCCAGCAAGTCACCGCAACTTCGTAGGTCACGCTCAGGTCACAGAGTCGATGCAACCGGTTGCGCTGGTCGTCGGCCGGGCGTACGTTCACCTCCCAGCAGGCAGCGTCGCCTGCTCCAGGGAGCGCCGACCGACCTCGGTCGGCGACTCCTGGTGATCTCGATGAGGAGACAACGCTGTGAAGAACACACGCGCGAAGGTGCGACTCGCATCCGTGGCGGGGGTGGCCGTGCTCGGCCTCGCACTCGCCGGCTGCTCCGGTGGCAGCTCCGGTTCGGACGCGGCCAAGAGCGGGCAGGACAGCCGCGGCCCGATCACGTACGTGCAGGGCAAGGACAACTCCAACGTCGTCCGACCGCTCATCGCCAAGTGGAACAAGGCGCACCCGGACGAGAAGGTCACCTTCAAGGAACAGTCCGACCAGGCGGACCAGCAGCACGACGACCTGGTGCAGCACTTCCAGGCGAAGGACGACGGCTACGACGTCGTCGACGTCGACGTGGTCTGGACGGCGGAGTTCGCCGCGAAGAGCTGGCTGGTGCCGCTGACCGGGGACATGAAGATCGACACGTCGAAGCTCCTGCCGTCGACGGTCAAGACCGCGACGTACAACAACACGCTCTACGCGGCTCCGCAGACGTCGGACGGCGCGCTGCTCTACTACCGCAAGGACCTGGTCAAGACGCCGCCGACCACCTGGTCGGAGATGATGGGCGACTGCCAGATCGCCAAGGACAACGGCATCGGCTGCTACGCCGGCCAGTTCGCCAAGTACGAGGGCCTGACCGTCAACGCGTCCGAGGCGGTCAACGGCGCCGGCGGCTCGATCCTGACCAAGGGCGGCACGCCGGACGTCGACACGAGCCAGGCCAAGGCCGGCCTGCAGAACCTGGTCGACGCGTTCAAGGACGGGAACATCCCGGCCGAGGCGATCACCTACCAGGAGGAGCAGGGCCGCACCGCGTTCGAGGACGGCAAGCTGCTGTTCCTGCGCAACTGGCCCTACGTCTACAGCCTCGCGAAGACCGACGGCGCGTCGACGGTCAAGGACACCTTCGGCATCGCGCCGATCCCGGGTGCCGACGGCGTCGGTGCGTCCACGCTCGGTGGCCACAACGCGGCGATCAGCGTCTACTCGAAGCACAAGGCGACGGCGCACGACTTCCTGGAGTTCCTGGAGTCGAACGAGACGCAGAAGTTCTTCGCCACCCAGGGCTCGCTCGCCCCGGTCGTGGAGTCGCTGTACACGGACTCCGACCTGACGGCGAAGCTGCCGTACCTGCCCACCCTGCTGCAGTCGATCAAGAGCGCGGAGCCCCGCCCGGTCACGCCGTTCTACCCGGCCGTCACCAAGGCGATCCAGGACAACTCCTACGCGGCACTCAAGGGCTCGAAGAGCGTCGACGAGGCCATGAAGGACATGGAAGCCGCCCTGAAGTCGGCGACCAGCAGCAGCAACTAGCGACCACGGTCGCGCGGCTCGCGCCGCATCGGACTGGAGGCTCGTGGCGACCCCGCCACGGGCCTCCAGACCGGCCCTCAACGCGTTCCGACACCGGCAAGGAGGCCGTCAGTGTCAGCAGCAACCGAGATCCCCGCCGCCATCCCGAACCCCGAAGGGCTCGAACCCCGGAAGCGGCGGCGCGGCGGACTCAACGCCGACCACGGTCGGTGGTCCGTCTACCTGATCGGGCCGACCATCGTCCTGTTGGCGGTCGTCATCGGGTATCCGGTGGTCAGCGCCGTCATCCAGTCGTTCCAGCTCGACCAGGGCCTGGACAAGGCGACCGGCCTGTTCGTGCAGGGCGGCTTCGCCGGTGTCACGAACTACGCGCACTGGCTCGGCCAGCAGTGCGGCAACGTGACCTGTCCGCCCGGCAGCCTCGGCTCGCAGTTCTGGGTGTCGATGGGCAACACGTTCTTCTTCACCGTCGTCACCGTCGCGCTCGAGACGGTCATCGGCGTGTGGATGGCGATCATCATGAACCGCAACTTCCGGGGCCGGGCACTGGTCCGTGCCGCGATCCTGGTGCCGTGGGCCATCCCCACCGCGGTCACCGCGAAGCTCTGGTACTTCATCTTCGACGCGAACGGCGTGCTCAACCACGTCATCGGCCACCAGATCCTGTGGACCAGCGGCGAGTGGGCGTCCCGGTGGGCGGTGATCATCGCCGACACGTGGAAGACGACCCCGTTCATGGCACTGCTCATCCTGGCCGGGCTGCAGCTCATCCCGGAGGAGGTCTACGAGGCCGGCAAGATGGACGGCGCCTCGACGTTGCAGCGCTTCTGGCTGATCACCCTGCCGTTGCTCAAGCCCGCGCTCATGGTCGCCGTCCTGTTCCGCGTGCTCGACGCGCTCCGGATGTACGACCTCCCCGCGATCCTGACCGGTGGTGGCGGTGGTTCCGGCAACGCCACGACGACGCTCTCGATCCTGGTCGTCGACCAGATCCGCCAGGGCTTCAACTCGGCGTCGGCACTGTCGACGATCACGTTCCTGGTCATCTTCATCGTCGCCTTCCTGTTCGTCCGGTTCCTCGGCGCGAACGTCGTGCAGACGCAGGCAGCCCAGCAGAAGGGTGAACTCAAGTGACCCTCGCAGCAGACCGACCCCGGTCGACGACCCGCACCCGCGAGACGGCGACCGACCGCTCGCAGGTCCGCATCCAGCGGAACACCGGCCCCCGCGTCCGCACGGCGGTCCAGGCCGTCGTGATCGCGGTGTGGTGCCTCCTGCCGTTCTACTGGATGGTCGTCACCAGCTTCCGCGACGTCGGGTTCACGTTCGATGCCACCCCCTGGCCGACGCACGTCACGCTCGACAACTACACGACGGCGTTCTCCACCGCCCTCGGCAACCACCTGGGACGGGCGCTGCTCAACAGCCTGCTGATCGGCGGCGTGGTGACGATCATCGCGCTGCTCGTCGGCACCTCGGCGGCGTACGCCCTCGCCCGGCTCGAGTTCAAGGGCAAGTCGCTCATCGCCGGCGCGATCCTGGCCGCGTCGATGTTCCCCGGCGTCGCGCTGATCTCCCCGCTGTTCCAGCTCTTCACGGACATCGGGTGGATGGGCTCGTACCAGGCGCTGATCCTGCCGAGCATCTCGTTCGTGCTGCCGCTGACGGTCTACACGCTCGCGAGCTTCTTCCGCGAGATGCCGTGGGACCTCGAGGAGGCTGCGCGCATCGACGGGTGCACCCGCGTGCAGGCGTTCCGACGGATCATCCTGCCGCTGGCCGCCCCGGCCGTGTTCACCACCGCGATCCTGGCGTTCATCTCCAGCTGGAACGAGTACCTCATCTCGTCGCAGCTGTCCTCGGACGCCACGCAGCCGGTCACCGTCGCGATCGCCTCGTTCGCCGGCAGCCAGCCGCACCAGGAGCCGTACACCGCGGTGATGGCAGCGGGAACGATCGTCACCATCCCGCTCGTGATCCTGGTGCTCGTGTTCCAGCGGCGCATCGTGGCCGGCCTCACCGCCGGTGGCGTGAAGGGCTGACGACGATGGCACAGCGTGCACCGGTCCGTCCGACCGCGCGGATCGAGGAGGCCATCGGCTTCGTCGGGGCGTTCGGCATCCTGTTCCTCGGGGTCACCGCGTTCTGCGAGCTGACCGGCCGACCGGCTCTCGGCTGGGCGCTGACACTGCTGGTGTGTGTGCTCGCCTTGGCGCTGCTCGACCGGTGGCGGGTGCGGGTCCTCGGGCGGAGCGTCGCGGAGGCGCCGCGCGCGTCGTCGTTTCCGGATGTCGCGGACGTGCCGCGCGCGTCGGAGCGCTGACGGGCCTCCCGAGCTGCTCCGTCGTGGGGATCCAGGAGATCGCGACCGTCACCGGCCTGTCGAAGGCGACGGTGTCCCGCGCACTGCGCGGGCTGCCGTCGGTCGCCGACACCACGATCGACCAGGTGCGCCGGGTCGCCGACGAACTCGGGTACGTCCCGAGCTCGGCGGCGGCCGGCCTGGCCACCGGACGGCAGCGCGCCGTCGGGGTGGTCGTCCCGGTCATCGACCGTTGGTTCTACGTCAAGGCGCTCGGCGGCGTCGATGCCGAGCTGCGGCGCGCCGGGCACGACCTGGTGCTCTACAACCTCGGCGGTCCGGACGGCGACCGCGACCGTGCGTTCCGCCGGTCGATGCTGCGGCACCGGGTCGACGCGCTCGTGCTGCTGTCGCTCGTGCTCGACGAGACCGAGCGGAGTGAGCTGCAGCTGACCCGACACCCGATGATCGTCATCGGGGGACCGGCCCCCGGGCTGCGGAACGTCGGGGTGGACGACCCCGCGGTCGCGCGGCTGGCGGTCGAACACCTGCTCGGGCTCGGCCATCGCCGGATCGCGTACGTGGGCGGGCAGGACGAGGCCGGGATGAACGTCGCGGTGCCGTACCGGCGGCGGGACGGCTTCGTCGAGACCATGCGGGGCGCCGGGTGCTCGGTGCCCCGGGGGTGGCTCGTCGACGGCCGCTTCTCGTTCGCCGGCGGTGCCGAGGCCGGGACGGTGCTGCTCGGGGGCAGTGCGGACGAGCGGCCCTCCGCGGTGTTCTGCGCCTCGGACGAGATGGCGCTCGGTGTGCTGCTCGCGGCGGCGCGGCTCGGGCTGCACGTGCCGGGTGACCTGTCGGTGATCGGCATCGACGGGCACGAGCACGGCGCGGTCGTCGGGCTGACCACCGTCGCGCAGGACCCCGAGGCGCAGGGGCGGACTGCAGCGCTCGCGGTGCTGGCCGAGGTGGATGGGGCGCCTCCGGTGCCGGTGCCGCCCGCGCCGGCGACCCTGGTGGTGCGGACGAGCACGGGGCCGCCGCGGGAGGGTCGACGGCGCTGACCGGGCGGCCGCGCGTACGCTCGCCGGCATGCAGGTCACGAAGCTCGAGCACGCGTGCCAGGTCGTCGAGGAGGCCGGCGCCCGACTCGTCATCGACCCCGGTGGGTTCACCCGCCCGGTCGATGCACAGGACGTCGTCGCGGTCGTCGTCACCCACGAGCACCCCGACCACGTCACCCCCGAGCAGCTCGCCCGCATCGCCGACGCGAACCCCGGCGTCCGGGTGTTCGGCCCGGCCGGTGTCGCCCGGGCGCTCGCCGACTCCGGCATCCACGTCGACGTGGTGACCGACGGAGCCCGCCGGCAGGTCGGCCCGTTCGACCTGACCTTCCACGGGACGCGGCACAACGTCATCCACTCGTCGGTACCCGTGATCGACAACACCGGCGTCCTGGTGAACGGTCGGCTGTTCTCGCCGGGTGACGCGTACACGGTGCCAGGTGTGCCGGTCGAGGTGCTCGCGGCCCCGGTCGGTGCGCCGTGGCTCAAGGTCGCCGAGATGATCGACTACGTCACCGAGATGGCGCCGCGCCGCGCCTACCCGGTCCACGAGGCCACGCTGTCGGACATCGGCTTCGACATGCACGTGAGCCGGTTGCGCGCCGCCGTCGAACCGTCCGGGGAGCTCGTGGTGCTGCGGCCGGGGGAGTCGTTGACGCTCTGACGGACCGGGCGACACGCCTCGTTTTGGCACGTCGCACGGCTTGTGCCATACTTGTCGAGTTGTCGGAACGGCCCCATCGTACAGAGGCCTAGTACGTCGCCCTCTCACGGCGGTAACGCGGGTTCGAATCCCGCTGGGGTCACCATGGTGGCCAGGTCACCACGGTGGCCACCCTCCGATTCCGACAACGAGCATGCCGCGGCCCCATCGTATAGCGGCCTAGTACGCTGCCCTCTCACGGCGGTAACGCGGGTTCGAATCCCGCTGGGGTCACCACCAGAACTCCTGCCAGGCTCCGGCCCGGCAGGAGTTCTGTCGTTGTGGGGCGTCCCGGCAGGCCAAGATCGTCATGTGACCGACGCACCGCCACTCCACCACCGCTGGCACCTGATCGGCCTCGTCGCCCTCGGCGGCGCGGTCGGCACGGCTGTCCGTGCCGTGCTGGCCGACCTGGCTCCGCCGGTCGACGGCCTCAGCTGGACCATCCTCGTGATCAACGTCGTCGGGGCGTTCTGCCTCGGACTGCTCCTGGAGTCGCTCGTGCGGCTCGGTCCGGACGACGGACGTCGCCGGACCGCCCGACTCTTCGTCGGCACCGGCGTGCTCGGCGGCTTCACCACGTACAGCACGCTGGCGGACGACACCGCGCGCTTGCTCACCGACGGACGATGGGCAGCCGGTGGCGGGTACGCGCTGCTGTCCGTCGTGCTCGGAGTGGCTGCCGTCGTGGCCGGACTGGCGCTCGCCACCCGGGTCCGCCGCCGACCGGGAGGCGACCGGTGAACCCGCTCGAGCTCCTGCTCGTCGCGGTCGGCGGTGGCGTCGGGGCAGCGCTCCGCTTCGTGCTCGACGGTGCCGTGAAGACCCGGGGGAGCGGCTTCCCGCTCGGCACGATGGTCATCAACGTCAGCGGTTCCCTGGTCCTCGGGCTGCTCACGGGCCTCGGCCAGGCCGGCACCCTGCCGCTCGGGTTCGTGGCCGTCCTCGGGACGGGCATGATGGGTGGGTACACGACGTTCTCGACGGCGAGTGTCGAGACCGTGCGACTCCTGCAGGCCGGCAAGACCGGACGCGCCGTCCTCAACGGTCTCGGCATGCTCGTCGTCTCGGTCGGCGCCGCATGGCTCGGCCTGTTGCTCGGAAGGAACTCATGACCTCGGAACGCCCCGGCGAACTCGTCCTCGTCCGCCACGGAGAGACAGAGTGGTCGAAGAGCGGTCAGCACACCGGCCGCACCGACATCCCGCTCACCGACGCGGGGGTGGAGCAGGCGAAGCGTGCCGGTCGGTACCTCGCCGACCGGGAGTTCTCGCTCGCGCTGTCGAGCCCGCTCCAGCGCGCGCGCGACACCGCCGCGCTGATCGGCGTCGACCCGGAGCTCGACGACGACCTGTACGAGTGGGACTACGGCGCCTACGAGGGACTGACCACCCCGCAGATCAAGGTCCAGCGGCACGGTCCGTGGGACCTGTGGACCGACGGGGTCCCGGCCGGCGACACGCCGGGGGAGTCCGCCGCCGAGGTCCGGGTCCGCGCCGAGCGCGTGCTCGACCGTGCCCGCCCGGTGCTCGCCGACGGGCAGGACGCCGTCTTCGTGGCACACGGCCACGTCCTGCGCGCGATCGGAGCCGCGTGGATCCGGCTCGCCCCGCAGGACGGTGCGGTGCTCGCGCTGTCCACCGCCTCGGTGAGCGTGCTCGGGTACGAGCACGGCCGACCGGTCATCGACGCCTGGAACATCCAGCCGCGCTAGTCCCAGCGCGGGTCGCGACGGACGGGAGGCTCCCCACCGGTCACGGCCGACCCGCCGCTGGCGCGTCGGTCCGGAACCGGCCGACGTGGGCCCAAGTGCCAGCTGGCACCGAGCCTCCCGTCCGCCACGTGTCGCGTCCGGCGCGACATGACCGCTGTCGTACGACATCGGTTCTGTCGCGCGAGCGGCAGCGTGCGGGCCGCAGCCGTCCCGGACGACATGACCGCTGTCGTACGACAGCGGCGGTGTCGTTCCGAGTCGGCACAGCGCGGGCACAGCGCGGGCGCAGCCCCGGCACCGCGCCAGCGCCCGCGCGTCAGACCGAGGCCGCGGTCCCGCGCACCCGACCGACCACGACGTCCACGATGCCCGCCACCAGCGCCGCCGCGACGAACCCCAGCGACACGCCGAGCCCGAGCGGGAGCCCCGTCGTGTGGTCGCCGTTCGAGCTGGCAAGTGCCGAGTAGAACACGCTGCCGACCGCCGCGATGCCGATCGCCGAACCGACCCGCGCACCGACCTGGATGAGCCCGCCCGCGGAGCCGCCCTGCTCGACGGGCACCTCGGACAGGGTGAGCGTCTGGTTCGGCGAGATCGTCAGCCCGGAGCCGATGCCGGCCACCAACAGCGGCGCGATGAGCCACCAGCCGAGGTCCTGCCCGTAGTGGTTCGACACCACCCAGACGACCGCCCCCAGGCCGATGAGCACGAGGATCGTGCCGACGACGATGAGCTGGCGCCCGAACTTGTGCACGATCCGGCCGCCGATGGTCGACGCGATCCCGGAGCCCACCGCGAACGGCACCGAGGTCGCACCGGCGAGCAGTGCCGAGTAGTGCAACCCCGACTGCAGGGTGAGCGTCAGGACGAAGAACAGCGGGGTGAACCCGGCGAAGTACAGCGTCGCGAGCCCGACCCCCAGCGAGAACGACCGGCGCTTGAACAGCCCGAGGTCGATCACCGGCTCCTTCGTGCGCGCGTACCGCCGCTCCCAGAGCACGAACACGATGGCGAACGCCACCGCCACCACGACGAGCCACCACTTCGTGTTGCTCTTCCACACCTCCGACTGCACGAACGGCAGCAGCAGCGCCACGACCGCTGCACCGAGGAGCAGGAGGCCGACCGGGTCGAAGTCGTGGCGCTTCCCGCGTGCGGCCTTGGCCGCAGCCGGCAGGTAGCGGAAGGCCAGGAGGATCGTGATCAGTCCGAAGGGCAGGTTCACGAAGAAGACGAACCGCCACCCGTTCTCGGTGCCGAACGCGGTGATGAGCAGGCCGCCGACCAGGGGGCCGATCGCGGTCGCGATGCCCACCGTCGCGCCGAACAGCCCGAACGCGGTGCCGCGTTCCTTGCCGCGGAACAGCTGCTGGATGAGCGCGGTGACCTGCGGGGTGAGCAGACCGCCGGCCAGGCCCTGGACCAGGCGAGCGATGACGAGCACCAGCCCGTTCGGCGCGAACCCGCAGAGGGCGCTCGCGAGCGTGAAGAGCCCGACACCGATGACGAACATGCGGCGTCGGCCCGAGGCGTCTCCGAGGCGGCCACCGGGGACCAGGAGCAGGCCGAACGACAGCGCGTACCCCGACAGGATCCACTGGACGGCCTCGGGCGTGGCGCCGGGGAGGCCCGCGGAGATGGACTGCAGCGCGACGTTGACGATCGACACGTCGAGCAGCACGATGCCACCGCCGAGCAGGCAGATGACGAGCGCCTTCCAGCGGTTCGGGTCCGGGGCGTCGCCGTCGTGCTCGGACTCCTGCGAGCGCGGCGACTGCGTGGAGTGCGGCTCGGGCGGGCTCGGCGTGGCGGTGGCCGCGACGTGGTGGGCGGCGTGGTGCTCGACGGCGGGAGCCTGGTCGGGCTCGACGGGTTCACGGTGTTGGGCGCTCATGACGAGCCCACGCTAGGCCTGGCCGTGCGGCCGACCCGCAGGCAGCGTCCCCGCGGTGTCCCCCGACCGGACCGTGCGTGAGCCGGTCAGACCGTGCGGATCGTGCTCGTGGCGCCGAGGGCCCGACCGCGTCGCCGTTCGATGCCCCGCCCGACGAACAGCAGCGCCACGCTGACCAGGGCGCCGAGCGTGGTCTGCGCGACCCGGTCGAGTGCGAGCAGCTCGGGCGCCTCGGGCAGGCTGAGCCACGACACGGCGAGGGCGAGCGGCGTCAGGAACAGCAGGCTGACGGCGTAGTTGCGGGCGACGAAGACCTCGGCGAAGAACTGCCCGACGACGGCGATCACGACGATCCACCACACGCTGGGCTCGAGCAGCAGGATCCCGACGGCGATGACCGTCCCGCCGATCGTGCCGATGAACCGCTGGAAGGCCCGGACGACGGTGTGCCGCTGACGGAGGGCCGGCAGCGTCGAGACCACGGCGATCACCGCCCAGTAGGGGTGTCCGAGCCCGGGGATCGTCTCCGCGACCGCCCCGGCGACGAGTGCCCCGACGACGTTGAGGGCCACGGTCTCCCAGAGTGCCGCCGTGCGCAGCGGAGCAAGCGTCCGGTGCTTGTGTTCGGCGAGGGGCCGGAAGGCATGCGGGGCCCGCGGGTGTCCGACCCGGCGGATGACGGCGCCGGACATCGCGACGAGCCACGCCCACGCAACTGAGCCGAGGATGATCGTCGTCACCAGGGGCAGGTCTGCCGGCCGCAGTGGCACCAGCGCCGAGACCACGAACGCGAAGGTCGGGAAGATCGGCTGCGCTGGGATCGTCCGCAGCAGGCTCAGCGTGCACACGGCGACGACGAGCACCACCACCAGACCGGCCGCCTGCAGCCAGAGCGCGGCGCCGATCATCGACACGGCGACCCCCGCGAACATGCACGCCGTCTGCAGCGCGGCCGCGACGCCGACCGTGACGGCGCGCTGGCGGTAGGGCTCCGTCTGTCCGAAGATGGCCGCGAAGCCGGCGAACATCGCGAACGCCGCGTACTGCGGCAGGCCCAGTGCGATGAGCAGCGCGAGCGGGACGCTCCCCGCGATCGCAGCGCGGGCGGCGCCCTCGAGGTTCACCGTGCGGAGGGAGTGGGGCGGCTTCGTCATGACCCGACCATCCTCCCACCGCGACAGGTGTCGGAGAACGTCCGCCGGGCCTCCAGACCGTCCGCGATTGGTATACCAACGGTGCTACCATCGTCGCACGACACGAAGGGCAGGACCGTCATGGGCAGGACACTCGCCGAGAAGGTGTGGGACGACCACGTCGTGGTCAAGGGTGAGGACGGCAACCCGGACCTCCTCTACATCGACCTGCACCTGGTGCACGAGGTGACGAGTCCGCAGGCGTTCGACGGCCTGCGGCAGGCGGGTCGACCGGTGCGTCGACTCGACCTGACCATCGCGACCGAGGACCACAACACCCCGACGCTGGCCATCGACCGGCCGATCGCCGACCCGACCAGCCGCACCCAGATCGAGACGCTGCGCCGCAACTGTGCGGAGTTCGGCGTCCGCCTGCACTCGCTGGGCGACAAGGAGCAGGGGATCGTGCACGTCGTCGGTCCGCAGCTCGGCCTGACGATGCCCGGCATCACGGTCGTGTGCGGCGACTCGCACACCTCGACCCACGGTGCGTTCGGCGCGATGGCGTTCGGCATCGGCACGAGCGAGGTCGAGCACGTCCTCGCGACCCAGACGCTGCCGCTCAAGCCCTTCAAGACGATGGCGATCACGGTCGAGGGCTCGTTGCGCCCCGGCGTGACGGCGAAGGACATCATCCTCGCGGTCATCGCGAAGATCGGCACCGGTGGTGGTCAGGGCTACGTGCTCGAGTACCGCGGATCCGCGATCCGTGCGCTCTCCATGGAGGGCCGCATGACGATCTGCAACATGTCGATCGAAGCCGGTGCCCGCGCCGGCATGGTCGCTCCCGACCAGACCACCTACGACTACGTCCAGGGCCGCGACCACGCACCGACGGGGGCCGACTGGGACGAGGCCGTGGCGTACTGGGACACGCTGGCCACCGACGACGACGCGGTCTTCGACGCCGAGGTCTTCATCGACGCCGACACGCTCGAGCCGTTCGTCACCTGGGGCACCAACCCCGGTCAGGGCGTCTCGCTGTCCGAGTCGGTGCCGTTCCCCGCGGACTACAGCGACCCGAACGACCAGGCTGCCGCTTCGCGGGCCCTGGAGTACATGGACCTGGCAGCGGGCACCCCGATGAAGGACATCGCCGTCGACGCGGTGTTCATGGGCTCCTGCACGAACTCGCGAATCGAGGACCTGCGGGCGTTCGCCTCGGTCATCGAGGGCCGCACGAAGGCCGACGGCGTCCGCGTGATGGTCGTGCCCGGTTCCGCCCGGGTCCGGCTCGAGGCCGAGGCCGAGGGGCTCGACAAGGTCTTCACCGACTTCGGGGCCGAGTGGCGGTTCGCCGGCTGCTCGATGTGCCTCGGGATGAACCCCGACCAGCTCGCACCGGGGGAGCGCTGCGCGTCGACCTCGAACCGCAACTTCGAGGGCCGCCAGGGCAAGGGGGGCCGCACCCACCTGGTCTCCCCGCTCGTCGCCGCCGCCACCGCCGTGCGCGGCACGCTCTCGAGCCCGTGGGACCTGGCCGAGGACGACGCACGATCCACCGTCGACGCGATCGCGTCGGAGAACACCGAAGGGGCCCGCTGATGGACAAGATCGGCACCGTCACCGGCATCGCCGCGCCGCTGAAGCGCTCGAACGTCGACACCGACCAGATCATCCCGGCCGTCTACCTCAAGCGGGTGACGAAGACCGGCTTCGAGGACGCGCTGTTCTCCGGGTGGCGCCAGGACCCGGACTTCGTGCTGAACCAGCCGGCGTACCAGGGCGCTGCCGTCCTGGTGGCTGGTCCCGACTTCGGCACCGGGTCGTCCCGCGAGCACGCCGTGTGGGCCCTCCGTGACTTCGGATTCCGTGTGGTGATCTCGCCCCGGTTCGCGGACATCTTCAAGGGCAACGCGGGCAAGCAGGGCCTGGTCACCGCGATCGTGACCGAACCGGAAGTCGAGCGTCTGTGGGCCGCCATCGAGGCGGACCCGGGCGTGCAGGCGACGGTGGACCTCGCGGCGCAGCGCGTGTCGATCGGCGATGTGGACGTGGCTTTCGAGATCGACGCTTACACTCGTTGGCGGTTGATGGAAGGGCTCGACGACATCGGGCTCACCCTCCGTGACGAGACCTCGATCACGGAGTTCGAATCCCGCCGCTCCAGTTGGCGGCCGAAGACATTGCCGGTGAAGTAGTGAACTCTCTCGTACAGGACGCAGCAGCAGCAGGGGCGCGCGTCGGGCTCAAGTCCGACGAGATCGTCATCCGCGGTGGCAAGCCGCTGGTCGGACGCATCGAGGTCCGTGGCGCGAAGAACCTCGCGACCAAGGCGATGGTGGCATCGCTGCTGGGCGACACCCCGTCGATCCTCAAGGACGTGCCGGACATCTCCGACGTCAAGGTCGTCCGGGCGCTGCTCGAGGTGCACGGCGTGCGCATCACCGATCCTGCACGAGGCGAGCTCATCCTCGACCCGTCGAACGTCGAGTCGGCGCACTTCGCCGAGATCGACGCCCACGCCGGCTCGAGCCGCATCCCGATCCTGTTCTGCGGCCCGCTGCTGCACCGGCTCGGCGAGGCCTTCATCCCCGACCTCGGCGGCTGCCGCATCGGCGACCGTCCGATCGACTTCCACCTCGACGCCCTCCGCGCGATGGGTGCCGTCGTCGACAAGCAGGTCTCGGGCATCCACATCACGGCGCCGAACGGCCTCAAGGGCGCGAACATCGAGCTGCCCTACCCGAGCGTCGGCGCGACCGAGCAGGTCCTGCTGTCCTCGACCCTCGCCGACGGCGTGACCGAGCTCCGCAACGCCGCGATCGAGCCCGAGATCATGGACCTCATCGCGATCCTGCAGAAGATGGGCGCGATCATCACGGTCGAGCCGAGCCGCACGATCTTCATCGAGGGCGTCAAGTCGATGCGCGGCTACACGCACCGCGCGATCAACGACCGCAACGAGGCCGCCAGCTGGGCCTCCGCCGCACTCGCGACGAACGGCGACATCTTCGTCGAGGGCGCGAAGCAGCAGGAGCTCATGACGTTCCTCAACGTCTTCCGCAAGGTCGGCGGCGGGTTCGACATCCAAGAGGACGGCATCCGCTTCTACCGCGAGCTCGAGACCCTCAAGCCCGTCGTCATCGAGACCGACGTGCACCCCGGCTTCATGACCGACTGGCAGCAGCCGCTCGTCGTGGCGCTGACGCAGGCCGAGGGCCAGAGCATCGTGCACGAGACCGTGTACGAGAACCGCTTCGGCTTCACGGACGCCCTCAACGAGATGGGCGCGGACATCGTCGTGCACAAGGAGGGGCTGCCCGGGCACGACCGTCGTGTCGCCCGTCGCCCCTTCGAGCAGGCCGCGGTCGTCACCGGCCCCACCAAGCTCCACGGTGCGAACGTCCGCGTCCCCGACCTGCGCGGCGGCTTCAGCCACCTCATCGCTGCACTGACGGCCGAGGGCGAGTCGCACATCACGAACGTCGGCATCATCAGCCGCGGCTACGAGCACTTCATCCCGAAGCTGCGGAAGCTCGGCGCGGACTTCGACTTCGCCGGCTGACGTGGCGGACGACACCACGGGTGGGCGCCCGTCGGCGGACGACACCACGGGCGGGCGCCCGTCGGCGGACGACACCACCGGCGGGCGCTCGCTCGACCGCGTGACCACCGGCCTGCCGAACCCCGGCCGACGGTGGAAGCGCGGTGAGCGCAACACCGCCTTCCGCATCACCTCGGTCTTCGTGATCCCGCTGTTCCGGTGGGTGTCGGCGTACCGCTGGCACGGCCCGAACCGGCTCCCCGAGCACGGGGCGTTCGTCGTGGCGCCGAACCACTACACGAACATCGACCCCCTGGTCGTCGGGACGGCCGTCTGGGTCAGCCGCCGCCTGCCGCGGTTCCTGGCGAAGGCGTCGATCTTCCGGGTGCCCGTCGTGGGCAAGCTCATGACCGGCATGGGCCAGATCCCCGTCGAGCGGTCCGGGCGAACACGCCTGAACGACCCGCTCGGTGGTGGCCGCAGCCTGATGGAGCAGGGCGGTGCCGTCATCGTCTACCCCGAGGGCACGCTGACCCGCGACCCCGACCTGTGGCCGATGCGCGGCAAGACCGGTGCGGCCCGGATCGCGCTGGAGAACGACGTCCCGCTCATCCCGATGGCGCACTGGGGCACGCAGCGGATCATGCCGCGGTACTCCAAGCAGCTGCACCTGTTCAAGCGCGCGCACGTCGACGTCGTGTTCGGCGAGCCGATGGACCTGTCCGCGTACCGTGGCCGTCCGATCGACCAGCAGGTCCTGGGCGAGGTCACCGAGCGGCTGATGGCGGAGATCACGGCGCTGGTCGAACAGCTCCGCGGCGAGCAGGCACCGGCGAAGCGCTGGGACCCGTCCGAGCACAAGCAGAAGGAGACCGGCAAGTTTGAGTGAGACCAGCGGCACATCCGGCCTCCGACCCCACGACGACCACCCCGATCCCACCGCCGCAGCGCGCGGCGCCGTCGACACTGCAGCGATCCGGGTCGTCATGCAGTCGACCGACAAGCCGCGCGTCGCCGTCGTCGGTGCGGGCAGCTGGGGGACGACGTTCGCCAAGGTCCTGGCCGAGGGCGGTGCCTCCACCGTCGTGTGGGCGCGACGGCCCGAGGTCGCGCGGGAGATCACCGAGACCAAGCGAAACTCCGACTACCTGCCCGGCATCAACCTGCCGCGCACGCTGACCGCTTCGACCTCGCTCGCGCAGGTGCTCGACGGCGCCGAACAGGTCTACGTCTCGGTGCCGTCGCAGACCCTGCGGTCGAACCTCGCTGCGATCAAGGCGCTGCTCCCCGCGGGCGTCCCCGTCGTCAGCCTGATGAAGGGCGTCGAGAAAGGCACCGGCCTGCGGATGAGCGAGGTGCTCCTGCAGGGGCTCGAGATCGACCGCGACCGCATCGCCGTCGCCAGCGGTCCGAACCTGGCGCTCGAGATCGCGCGGCGCCAGCCGACCGCCGCGGTGGTGTCCTCGTCGAGCATCGACACCGCGACCGCCGTCGCCGCCGTCGCCACGAACCCGTACTTCCGCTCGTTCACGAACACGGACGTCATCGGCACCGAGTTCGGCGGCGTGCTGAAGAACCTGATCGCCGTCGCGATCGGCATCGTCGACGGTGTCGGGTACGGCGAGAACACCAAGGCGTCGATCATCACCCGTGGGCTCGCGGAGATGACCGAGTTCGCGGTGTCGCTCGGCGCGCAGCCCTCGACGCTGTCCGGGCTCGCCGGCCTGGGGGACCTCATCGCGACCTGCCAGTCGCCGCTGTCCCGCAACAACACCGCGGGGCGCCTGCTCGGGCAGGGCTACCGCTTCGACGAGGTCGTCCGGCAGATGAACCAGACGGCCGAGGGCCTGGCGTCCGTCGCACCGATCCTCGAACTCGCGGCGGCCAACGGCGTCGACATGCCCATCGTGGGACAGGTGGCCGAGGTGCTCGCCGGTAGGCTCGATCCGCGCAACATCGCGCCGCACCTCACCGAGACCGACGAGCCCCAGGGCGAGTGACCGGTCCGACCGACCGGACTGGAGCGCCCATGAGCCCGACTGCCCCCACCGACAGCGCCCCCACCGACAGCGCCCCCACGAGCACCTCCACCGTCGTCGTCCTGTTCGGCGGCCGGTCCAGCGAGCACGAGATCAGCTGCGTGACCGCCGGCGGCATCATGGACGCCGTCGACCGCACCGCGTACGACGTCGTCCCGGTCGGCATCACGAAGGACGGCGCCTTCACGCTGCAGTCCGACGACCCGGCGCAGTGGGCTCTGCGCGGTGACGCCCTGCCCGTCGTCCCGGACAACGGCACCCGTGTCCGGTTCCCCTCCGCCGCGGAACCCCGGGCGTTGACGGTCGAGCACGCCGACGGCACGGTCACCCAGGTCCCCGTCGACATCGTCTTCCCGATCCTGCACGGCCCGTTCGGCGAGGACGGCACGATCCAGGGCCTGCTCGAGACCGCCGGGCTGCCCTACGCGGGCGACGGGGTCCTCGCGAGCGCCCTGGCGATGGACAAGCACGTCGCCAAGGCCGTCCTCGAGCACGCCGGGCTCCGTGTCGCGCCCTGGACCACCGTGCTCCGCCGCGAGTGGATCGCCGACGAGCTCGGGTTCGCCGAGACCGTCGCCGCCCACGGGTGGCCGCTGTTCGTCAAGCCCGCGCGCGCCGGCTCGAGCATGGGTGTCTCACGCGTCGACGGGCCGGACGAGCTGGCGAGCGCGATGCACCTGGCGTTCGAGCACGACACGAAGGTCATCGTCGAGCCCCGGGTGGTCGGCCGCGAGGTCGAGGTCGCGGTCCTCGAGGGCCGCGACGGCGTCCCGCGCACCAGCCTGCCCGGCGAGATCGTGGTGTCCGAGACGGGCTTCTACGACTTCGCCGCCAAGTACCTCGGCGGCGACGAGCAGCTGCTCTGCCCGGCGCCGCTGACCGACGACGAGACCGACCAGATCCGGTCGATCGGCGCGCGTGCGTTCGAGGCGATCGGCGGCTCGGGCCTGGCTCGGGTAGACTGCTTCCTGACCGACGACGGCTTCGTCGTGAACGAGGTCAACACGATGCCCGGCTTCACGCCGTTCTCGATGTACCCGCGCTGCTGGGCAGCGACGGGGATGAGCTACCCGGAGCTGGTCACCGAGCTCATCGAGCTCGGCCGCATCGCGGTCCGCTGACAGCGCGTCCGGTCCGGACCCACTGCCGGACAGGAGGCCCGGTGCCGGACCGGCACCGGGCCTCCCGTCCGACAGCGGGTCAGTTCTGGACCTGTGACGGGTCCAGGCACCGGTGGCCGTCCTTCGGCAGGGTGTCGGCGGCGTTGGCGAGGTCCTGCAGGACGGAGGGCGTCGCCTTCGTGGTGTCGATGACCACCTGCACTGCGGGGTCGCGACCGAACGTCGTGTAGACGACCTGCCCGCCGCGGTCGTCGCGGATCCAGTCGACGGAACCGAGCGTGACGCACGGCAGGTCGGACACCGTCGGCACGGCGACACCGCAGTGCCAGAGCGCCGCCGACGGATCGCCCCAGGCCGCGGTGGACTGAGCGGTCGTGTTGCGGAGGGCGTACTTGGTGTCGACCGTCTCGGGGAGCCGGACCTGCGCTGCGGCGCACGCGGCGGCGTTCGCCGAGGGGGCCGCCTGCATCATCACCGCATTGGTGCACCCGGTGAGCACACCGACCAGGACGACGACGACGGCGAGTCCGGCGGCGGTCCGGGGGATGCGGCGCGCGGTGTCCATCGTGGTCCAGGCTACCGTTCTCGTGTGGACGCGACGGACGAGGCAAGCGGGTCGGCTGAGGCCTGGACGGGCCCGACGGTGGGGGAGCTCGGGGAACTGGTCGTGCTCGAACGCGTCACGGCTCGGTTGCCGACGGGCTCGCCGCTCGTCGGTCCCGGTGACGACTGTGCCGTGGTGGCCGCGCCGGACGGTCGCTTCGTCGTGACGACCGACATGATGGTGCACGGCCCGGACTTCCGGTGGGCGTGGTCGTCGCCCGAGGACGTCGGGTGGAAGGCCGCCGCGACGAACCTGTCCGACGTCGCCGCGATGGGCGCCGCGCCGTCCGGTCTGGTCGTCGCGATCGCCGCGCCCCAGGACACCCCCGTCGCGGTGCTCGAGGGGATCGCGGACGGCTTCCGGCTCGCGGTGGCAGCCCTGGCGCCGGGGTGCGGTGTCGTGGGCGGGGACCTGTCGACGTCCTCGGCGTTCACCCTGGCCGTGACGGCGTTCGGCGACCTGCAGGACCGGTCGCCGGTGCTGCGGTCGGGTGCCCGGGTCGGCGACGTGCTCGCGGTCGCGGGGGACCTCGGCCGGGCGGCGCGCGGACTGGGTCGGCTCTTCCGCTCGGGCGTCGACGACGCCGGGGTGCCCTCAGCGGCAGCGGTGCGGGCGAACGGGCTGGACCAGGACCCGGACGTGGGACGGCAGCGGCGTCCGGTGCCACCGATCACCGCCGGGGTGCAGGCGGCGCGGGCCGAGGCGACGGCGATGCTCGACCTGTCCGACGGCCTGGCGATCGACGGGGGACGGCTGGCCCGGGCGAGTGACGTCACGCTGTGGCTCGACGCGGAGGCGGTGCCGGACGAGGTCGCGCTGCACGGCGGGGAGGACCACGGGCTCCTGGCGACGTTCCCGGCCGGTGTTCCGCTGCCGTCGGGGTTCCGGCGCCTGGGCGTCGTCGTGGCGCGGGGTGCGGACGACGTGGTGCTCGGGCCTGCCGGCGAGGTGGTTCCGACCACGGGGTGGGACCCCTACGCCGACTGGGACGGTGCCGCGGGCTGACGCGGGCCGGGGTGGCGCGGTGCCGGGGTGGCGCGAACTGCGCTGCTGCGGGCGCGTGGTGGTCGCTCGCGGTACGCGTGGTGCGACATCGCCGCTGTCGTACGACGTCGGAGTTGTCGCTCAGGACCGAGGCGCACCGATGCGTGCGCGTGGTGCGACATCGTCGCTGTCGTACGACGTCGGAGTTGTCGCTC
>NZ_MJGI01000025.1:37038-37545 GCF_001864835.1 Curtobacterium sp. MCBA15_001
CGACGTCGGAGTTGTCGCTCGGCGCGGAAGCAGGTCACGACAGCGCCTGGCGCCAGGCAGCGAGCACACGCCGCGCCCGCAGCACGCAGGCGGCGCGAGCAGTCGGGCCCTGCGAGCGTGCGCGACGGTTCTGGCGGCACTCAGCCGGCGCTGACCACGGCTTCCCACGCCACGGTCTCGCCGTAGCTGCGCTTGCTGAACGGTGCGATCCCGGCGGGCCACGTCGGTTCGGGGGAGCGCTTGCTGCGCTCGACGACCACCACGGCGTCGGGTGTCAGCTTCGGCGCGAGGGTCTCGAGCACCTCGGTGATCTCCGTCTCGGCGACTTCGTACGGCGGGTCGATGAACACCAGGTCGAAGGTCCGGACCGTCCCGCGCAGGAACCCGAGCACGGGCTGCGCGTGGACGTCGATGCGCACGCTCTTCACCCGCTGCTGCACCGCCCGGGCGTTGTCGCGACAGACCGCGGCCGCAGCCGGTGCCCGTTCGACGAGCACGACCTCGACC
>NZ_MJGI01000025.1:38220-38591 GCF_001864835.1 Curtobacterium sp. MCBA15_001
CGACGAGCACGACCTCGACCGCACCGCGTGACGCTGCTTCGAGCCCGAGCGCGCCGGTGCCCGCGTACAGGTCGGCCACCGAGGTGTCGTCGACGAGTCCGCGCGACTCGAGCGACGAGAACAGCGCCTCGCGCACACGGTCGCTGGTCGGGCGGGTGCCCGACTTCGGCACCCGGAGCGTCAGGGAGCCGGCGGCGCCGGCGATGATGCGGGTCATGCTGCAACCGTAGCGGCCGTCGGGGTGCCCGCCGGAGTTCTCCACAGGCCGTCCAGGAGGCCCACAGCGCGTCGGTCGCGCCGGGTACCGTTGCCGTGTGGTCACCTCCAGAGCCGACCGAGCGGCGGGCGCTCCTGCCGACGCCGCTCCCGCC
>NZ_MJGI01000025.1:39339-88112 GCF_001864835.1 Curtobacterium sp. MCBA15_001
TCCCGCCGACGCCGCTCCCGTCGCGTCCACTCCCGCGCCGACGGAGTGGGGACCGGCGCCGCTCGACACCCGGCTGGCGACCGTGCTGGGGGGTCGCACGGCGAAGGCGGTCGAGAAGGCCTTCGGGTACCGCACGGTCGGCGAGTTCCTCGAACACGCACCGCGGCGCTACGCCGAGCGCGGCGCCCTGACGGCACTCGACTCGCTCGCGATCGGGGAGTCGGTCACGATCGTCGCCGAGGTGGTCGACGTCCGCGAACGTACGATGCGCCAGCGGCGCGGGTCGATCCTCGAAGCCAAGATCGGCGACGGCAAGGGGCTGCTGACGCTGACGTTCTTCAACCAGGGATGGCGCACGAAGGACCTGGTCGTCGGTGCGCGGGGCATCTTCGCCGGCAAGGTCGGCGACTACCGCGGCGCCCGGCAGCTCGCGCACCCGGACTACGAGCTCTTCGACGCCGACGACCCCCGGGCCACCGCCGACCCCGAGTCGGACGAGGCGATCCGGTTCTCGCGGCAACCGATCCCGATCTACCCCGCCACCGCGTCGCTGTCCTCGTGGCAGATCGCCAAGGCCATGGCCGTCGTGCTCGACACCCTGCCGGACATCGCCGACCCGATCCCGTCGTGGGTCCGCACCCGGATGGACCTCGTGCCGTTCCGGCGGGCACTCGAGCTGCTGCACCGCCCAGAGAAGGTCGCTGACTTCAAGCGGGCGCAGGACGCGCTGCGCTACCGCGAGGCGTTCGTGCTGCAGACCGCCCTGGTGCAGCGCCGCATCGCCGCGCGCGCGACGGCCTCGACGCCCCGGACGGCCGCTCCCGGTGGGGTGCTGGAACGCTTCGACGCCATGCTGCCCTTCACGCTGACGGACGACCAGCAGAGCGTCGGCGCCGAGATCGCGCACGACCTGGCCGGGTCGTGGCCGATGCACCGCCTGGTGCAGGGCGAGGTCGGGTCCGGCAAGACCCTGGTGGCCATCCGGGCGATGCTCACCGTGGCGGAGTCCGGCGGGCAGTCCGCGCTGATCGCCCCGACCGAGGTCCTGGCAGCCCAGCACCTGCGGTCGATCGTGAAGTTCCTCGGTCCGGACCTGGCGGCCGAGCTGCGGCCGGTGATCCTGACCGGGTCGCAGTCGACGGACGAACGTCGTCGGGCACTGCTGGCGGCCGCGTCCGGGGGGTCGCGGCTGGTGGTCGGGACGCACGCGCTGCTCGGCGACCGCGTGGACTTCGCCGAGCTCGGGCTCGTGGTGGTCGACGAACAGCACCGCTTCGGGGTCGAACAACGCGAGGCGCTCCGCACGAAGGGGCAGACACCCCCGCACGTGCTGGTCCTCACTGCGACGCCGATCCCGCGCACGGTGGCGATGACGGTGTTCGGCGACCTGGACGTCTCCACCATCGCGGGCATGCCGTCGGGGCGTGCCGGCGTCGAGACCCACGCGGTGGGACTGGCCGAGCACCCCGGATGGGAGTCGCGCATCTGGACCCGCATGGCCGAGGAACTCGCCACCGGGCGGCAGGCCTTCGTCGTGTGCCCGGCCATCGACGACGCGCACGCCGAGGACGACGGCGAGCCAGTACCCGACGATGCCGACGACGCCCCGAAGCGCGCACCGGCGACGGTGCTGGCGACGGCGGAGCGGATGCGGACGATGCCCGTGCTGCAGGGGCGGCGGATCGAGGTGCTGCACGGCCGGATGTCCGGCGACGAGAAGGACCGCGTGATGACCGCGTTCGCCGCCGGCGACGTCGACGTCCTCGTCGCGACGACCGTGATCGAGGTCGGGGTCGACGTGCCGAACGCGTCGATGATGGCGATCCTCGACGCCGACCGCTTCGGCGTCTCACAGCTCCACCAGCTGCGCGGGCGCATCGGCCGCGGGCAGTGGGCCGGCGTGTGCCTGCTCGTCACCACCGCCGAGGTCGAGACGCCCTCGCGGGAGCGTGTGGACGCCGTGGCGGCCTCGGACGACGGCTTCGAGCTGGCGCGCGTCGACCTGGAGCTCCGGCGTGAGGGCGACGTCCTGGGGGAGCGGCAGTCCGGTGGGCGCTCCTCGCTCAACCTGCTCCGCGTCGTCCGCGACGCCGACCTCATCATGGACGCGCGCGAGGAAGCCGAGCGGCTCCTGGAACGCGACCCCAGCCTCCAGGACCAGGCCGAGCTGCGCGACGCCCTGGCGCGACGACTCGACGAGTCGGACGCGGCGTTCCTCGGCAAGAACTGACGAGCAGCCAGAACCGACGAGCAGCAACAACCGACGAGCAGCACGAACTGACGAGCAGACGGACACGGCGAGCTGCCCGGTAGGGTCGGGCGCATGACGCAGATCGCGGTCGTCCCCGGTTCCTTCGACCCCGTGACCCTCGGGCACCTCGACGTGATCGGCCGTGCCGCCGGGCTCTTCGACGAGGTGCACGTGCTCGTCGTGCACAACCCCGACAAGAAGACCGCGATGTTCGACGCCGTCGACCGCGTGCGGCTCATCCAGGAGTCGTTGGTCGAGGTCGGCGCACCGGACACCATCCGCGTCGGGGAGTGGACCGCAGGGCTGCTGGTCGACTACTGCCGTCAGGTCGGCGCCTCGGTGCTGGTCAAGGGCGTCCGATCGGGCGAGGACGTCGCGTACGAGACCCCGATGGCGATCATGAACCGGCACCTGGCCGACGTCGAGACGGTGTTCCTGCTGCCCGAGGCGTCGCGTGCGCACGTCTCCAGCTCGCTGATCCGGCAGGTCGCGACCCTCGGCGGGGACGTGACACCGTACGTGCCCGCGGTCGTGGGCGCGGCGCTCCGGCGTCGACTGGCCTGACGTCCGCGCCACGCCGCTCCTCGACGTCCGCCCCGGTCCGCGCTAGGATGGTCGATCGTGTCTTCCCCCGTGAACAGCCCCTACGCCCTGCGCGTGCGTGACCTCGCGCACCGCCCGGGCGAGATGCGCGAGCACACGCTCGACATCGCCGTCCCCGAAGCCCTCGGTGCCGGTGTCGTGGCGGTCCAGGAAGGCGCCGAGATGCACATCGAGCTCCGGCTCGAAGGGCTCCACGAAGGGGTGCTCGTCTCCGGACACGCATCGGCAGAGGCGACCGGACAGTGCTCACGCTGCCTGATCGACATCGCCGAACCCGTCGAAGTCGATTTCGCCGAGCTGTTCGCGTATGATCCCTCGGAGGATTTCGACTTCCATGTTCACGAAGACCACGTGGATTGTGAACCGGTCGTTCGAGATGCGGTGGTGCTGTCGCTGCCGTTCCAGCCGGTCTGCCGACCGGACTGCCCAGGACTCGACCCGGTGACGGGTGAGCGCCTGGCAGACCTGGGTGATCGCCCGGCCCCCGCGCCGACGGATCCCCGCTGGGCCGCGCTCGACGGACTCTCGTTCGACGATGCAGACCGCACCCCCACCGACTGACCACCGACCAACCGAAAGAGATCTACCATGGCCGTTCCGAAGCGCAAGCAGTCCCGTGCCAACACGCACGCCCGTCGTTCGCAGTGGAAGGCCGCGCCGGTCCAGCTCGTGAAGACCATCGAGAACGGTCAGGTCACGTACAGCCTCCCGCACCGCGCGAAGGTCGTCGAGGACTCGGCCGGCACCCCCCTGTACATGGAGTACAAGGGCCGCAAGGTCGCCGACGTCTGAGTGACGACACGCATGAAGGCGACGTCCGGTTCCGTGGGGTCCGACCCCGCGGGGTCGGACGTCGTCCGTCTGCAGGCCCTGTTGGACGTGCAGATCGACCCTGAGCTGCTCCAGCTCGCCCTGACCCACCGCTCGTTCGCGTACGAGCACGGCGGGATCGGGCACAACGAGCGCCTCGAGTTCCTCGGCGACTCGATCCTCGGCCAGGCCGTGACGGTGAAGCTCTACCGCGACTTCCCGGATCTCGACGAAGGCGACCTGGCCAAGCGCCGGGCGAGCCTCGTCTCGACGGTCGCCCTGGCGGAGATCGCCCGGATGATCGGCCTCGGTGCCTTCGTCCGGCTCGGCAAGGGCGAAGAACTGACCGGCGGCCGCGACAAGTCCTCGATCCTGGCCGACACCGTCGAGGCCGTGATCGGAGCGACCTACCTGTCGGCTGGCCCCGATGAAGCCACTGCGCTCGTCCTGCGCCTCGTGCAGCCGTTGCTCGTCGACCCGGACCGGTTCGGCGCGGCGATGGACCCGAAGACCAGCCTGCAGGAACTCGCCTCGTCGCTGTCGCTCGGCAACCCGTCGTACCGCGTGACGGAAGAGGGCCCGGACCACGACAAGGTCTTCCACGCGACCGTCGTGCTGCAGGGCGTGGACATCGCCACCGGCTCCGGCACGAGCAAGAAGACCGCAGAGATGTCCGCGGCGCTCGACTCGTGGACGCGCCTGTCGGGCCGCACCACGGAGACGCCAGCCGGGGCCGCCGTGCCCACCGAGGCCGCAGCGTCCGCCGAGGCCACCGTGCCCGCCAAGGGCTAGCGTGCCGGAACTCCCCGAGGTCGAGGTCGTCCGCGCCGGTCTCGAACCCGCCGTCAGCGGAGCGCTCGTCACCGCCGTGCAGGTGCTCGACGAACGCGCCCTGACCCGACACGACGGCCCCGGCGAGGACTTCGCCCACCGCCTGACCGGCCGGACGATCGAGGCCGCCGTCCGCCGAGGCAAGTTCCTCTGGTTCCCCCTGCGCGCCGTGCACCCCGACGACGCACCCGAGGCGCTGGTCGCCCACCTCGGCATGAGCGGGCAGATCCTGCTCGGCCGGGACCGCCCCGCCGCGAAGCACCGTCGGATCCTGCTCGCCGTCCAGCCGTCCGGGACGACCCGCGACGGCGCTCCCGAGCCGGCCGTCGAGCTGGAGTTCGTCGACCAGCGCACGTTCGGCTCGATGGCGATCGACCGGATGGTCCCGACGATCGACGGTGCCGCGGCCGGGTTCGCGGGCGCGGTCGACGAGCGTGACCCGGACGCACCGTGGCGGGCGAGCATCCCCGGCCAGGTGTCGCACATCGCCCGCGACCCGCTCGACCCCGCCTTCGACGACGCCCGGTTCATTCAGCTGGCACGGAAGCGCTCCAGCGGCATCAAGCGCGTCCTGCTCGACCAGGGCGTCATCAGCGGCATCGGGAACATCTACGCCGACGAGTCGCTCTGGGCGGCGAAGCTGCACCACGACCGGCCCGCCGACCGGCTGCCGCGAGCCACCGTCCAGCTGCTGCTCGACGAGGTCCGGACTGTGCTCCGCCGGGCGCTGGTGGACGGCGGCACCAGCTTCGACGCCCAGTACGTGAACGTGAACGGGCAGTCCGGGTACTTCTCGCAGCGCCTCAACGTGTACGGCCAGCAGGGGAAGCCGTGTCCGCGGTGCGGCACCGAGATCGTCCGTGAGTCGTGGATGAACCGCTCCAGCCACCGGTGCCCCGTGTGCCAACCGAGCCCGCGCCTCAGCACGCGCTAGCCTGCCCGGAACCGCACCAGCCGCGCAGCACACCCGGAGACCGCATGTACTTGAAGAGCCTGACCATCAAGGGGTTCAAGTCCTTCGCGCAGCCGACGACGTTCGCGTTCGAGCCCGGCGTCACGTGCATCGTCGGTCCGAACGGGTCGGGCAAGTCCAACGTCGTCGACGCCCTGGCCTGGGTGATGGGGGAGCAGGGCGCGAAGACCCTGCGCGGCGGCAAGATGGAGGACGTCATCTTCGCCGGCACCTCGACCCGGGGCCCGCTCGGTCGTGCGCAGGTCCTGCTGACGATCGACAACACCGACGGGCTCCTGCCGATCGACTACAGCGAGGTGACGATCTCGCGCACGCTCTTCCGGAACGGTGGCAGCGAGTACGCCATCAACGGTGAGAACTGCCGTCTGCTCGACGTGCAGGAGCTGCTGAGCGACACCGGGCTCGGCCGTGAGATGCACGTCATCGTCGGCCAGGGCCAGCTCGACAAGGTCCTGCACGCGACCCCGGAGGACCGCCGTGGCTTCATCGAAGAGGCCGCCGGCATCCTGAAGCACCGGCGGCGCAAGGAGAAGACGCTCCGGAAGCTCGAGGCGATGCAGACCAACCTGACGCGGCTGTCCGACCTGGCCGGGGAGATCCGCCGGCAGCTCAAGCCGCTGGGACGCCAGGCCGAGGTCGCGCGCAAGGCCCAGTCCGTCGCCGCCGTCGCCCGCGACGCCAAGGCCCGGATCCTGGCCGACGACGTCGTCCGGCTGCGCCGCGAGCTGCACGAGCACCAGGAGGTCGAGGCAGGGCGCAAGTCCGAGCGTCTGGTGCTGACCGAACGGCTCGAGCAGACGCGCGTCCGACAGCAGCAGGTCGAACAGAGCATGGTCGGCGACGACGTCGATCGCGCCCGCACAGTGGTGCACCGGCTGGAGAGCGTGCAGGAGCGGCTGCGCGGGCTGTCGAGCCTGGCGAACCAGCGCCTGATGTTCCTCGCGCAGCAGGCCGACGCACCGCAGCAGGGGCTCACGATCACGCCGGAGCAGGTCGCCGGGGTCCGCGCCGAGGCCGTGCGTCTGGACGAACGCGCCGCCGAGATGCAGGGCAGCATGGCCGCCGCGGCGCAGCAGGTCGCCGTGGCTCGCGCGGCACTCGACGCCCTGGACGAGCACATCGCCGCCCAGGCCGCGCTGGTGTCGCAGCACGACCTCGACGCCGGTCGGCTCGGCAGCGCGGTCGAGGTCGCACGCTCGAAGCGCGGGTCCGCCGTGGCCGACCGCGATCGGCGCGAGCGTGCGCTGACCGAGGCGACCGAGCGGGCGCGGCTGGCCGAGGCGGCGCTGGCCGAGATCGGCACCGACCCGTCGGCGAACGCCGACCCCGAGACCCTGCAGCAGACGCTCGACACCGCCCGCGAGCGGCTCGAGCACGCCCAGACCGCGCGGGACACGGCCCGCGACCGTCTGCACACGCTCGAGCGCGAGCGGGACGCCCTGGAGGCCCGGGTCGCCGCCCTGGGCATGTCCATCGACGTCCGGGACGGCTCGCAGGCCCTCATCGACGCGAGGCGGGCAGGCATCAGCGGTCGGTTGGCGGACCAGCTGACCGTCGAGCCCGGTTGGGAGCGCGCCGTCGCCACGGCACTCGACGGCCTGGCCGATGCGGTGCTCGCCGAGGACCGCACCGTCGCGCTCCAGGCAGTCGCGCACGCCCGCGCCGCCGACATCGGACGCGTCGACGTCGTGGTCGCCGACGCCGGACCGAGCGGCCAGTCCGGCCGGCCGACCCCCGTCCCCGCGGGTGTCCGGCGAGTCCTCGACCTGGTCACGGGGCCGCCGGCACTCGCTGCCGTGCTCGCCGACACCGTGATCGCCGAGACGGACGACGTCGACCTGGAGGCCGTGCTCACCGCCGTCCCGCAGGCGACGGTCGTCACCCGGTCCGGTGACCTGGTCCGCGCGGTCCGCGTCACCGGTGGTGGCGAGCGGACCACCTCGCGCATCGAGCTCGTCGCGGAGCGGGACGACGCCGTGGCGCGCCGCGATGCGGTCTCGGGCGACGTTGAGGACGCGACCACGAGCCTCCAGGCCGCCCGGACCGAGGCGGACGACGCACGCCGCCAGGCGGACGAGGCCGACCGCGCGAGCCGCGCGTACGCCAGCGCCGTCGCGGAGTACGACCGTCGGAGCGCCAGTGTCCGGGCGAAGGCGGAGAACGCGGCGGCCGAGGTGGAGCGCCTGCGCCGCGCGCTGGGGGAGACCGACGGTGCCGTCGAGGCCACCGAGACGGTGCTCGCCGAAGCGGAGCGCGCGCGGGACGACCACGCTGCTGCCCCGCGGCCCACGGTCGACGCCTCGGCACGGCCGGCGCTGCTCGAGGCGCTGGAGGCCGCCCGCGCTGCGGAGATCGAACAGCGGATCCAGGTCGAGACGGTCCGCGAGCGCGCCCGGTCGGAGCGCACCCGCGCCGACCAGCTCGACCGGCAGCTCGAGGCCGAACGTGCCGCCGCGGACGAAGCAGCACGGCTCGCGGTCGTCCGGCGGTCCCAGATGGCGACGGCCGAGCACGTGCTGGCGGACCTGCCCGAGGTGCTCGGGGCCGTCGACCGGTCGCTCGCCGAGGCCCGGGTGCGGCTGGCGACCGAGGAGTCCGAGCGTGCGAAGCGGAACACCGAGCTGCAGACGTTCCGGAACGACGAGCGCGAGCTCCGGGACCGTCTGCAGACCATCACCGACGGGGTGCACTCGCTCGAGATGGAGATCTACGAGAAGAAGCTGCACGTGTCCGGCGTGCTCGACCGGGCGCAGAGCGAGCTCGGGCTGGTCGAGGCCGTGCTCGTGGCGGAGTACGGGCCGCACGTGCCGGTCCCCGTCGACGTGCTCATCGACCCGCGGGTCCTGGCCCGGCGGCACCGCGACGCCGAGCGGGCTGCGGCGGCGGCCTCGGCGGCCTCGGCGTCCGAGGACGGCGCGGTGCTCGACGACACCACGCATGCCGACGACACCACGGATGCTGACGACACCACGGACCCCGACGAGGTCCTCGTGGAGCCGGAGTCGACGCTCCCCGGCGGTCCCGCGCTGCCCGAGTTCGACGCGACCGACGACGTCGATCCCGCAGATGTCGAGACGGTGCCGTACGTCCGTGCCGAACAGGAGCGTCGCCTGAAGGCCGCCGAGCGCGACCTCGGGCAGCTCGGCAAGGTGAACCCGCTGGCGCTCGAGGAGTTCCAGGCCCTCGAGCAGCGCCACGCGTTCCTCACCGAGCAGCTCGAGGACCTGCAGAAGACCCGCACGGACCTGATGACGATCATCGACGAGCTCGATGCGAAGATGCAGACCATCTTCGAGGCCGCGTTCAACGACACCCGCGACGCCTTCGACGTCATCTTCCCGATCCTGTTCCCGGGCGGCTCCGGGTCGATCGCGCTCACCGACCCGACCGATCTCCTCGCGACGGGCATCGACGTCCAGGTCCGCCCCGCCGGCAAGAAGATCGACCGGCTCACGCTGCTGTCCGGCGGCGAGCGGTCCCTGGCCGCGGTGGCCCTGCTCGTGGCGATCTTCACCGCGCGGCCGTCGCCGTTCTACATCATGGACGAGGTCGAGGCGGCCCTCGACGACGCGAACCTCGGGCGGCTGCTGACGGTGTTCGAGCGGCTCCGTGAGGCGTCGCAGCTCATCGTGATCACGCACCAGAAGCGCACGATGGAGATCGCGGACGCGCTCTACGGGGTGTCGATGCGGCAGGACGGTGTGTCCGCCGTCGTCGGCCAGCGGGTGCAGCGCCGCGAGCCCGCCGACGCGGCCTGACCGCGTCCAGTCCGGTCAGGTCCGCCGAAGCGACACTTCGCGCGGACCCGGACCCGTCCCCTCCGCGAAAGCGACAGTTCTCCGCCAACCGTTGGGCGTGATCTGTCGCTTTCGCGGAAGCGACGCGGACACGGCCGGACAGGACCGCAGACGGACAGGAGGCGCGGTGCCAGCTGGCACCGCGCCTCCTGTCGTGCTGTGCTGCGGCTACTTCGCGTCGGCCTCGACCGCGGCCTTCGGCTCGCCGGTCGGGGTCAGCCCGCGCTCCTGGCGCTTCTTCGAGACGACGAGCGAGGCCACCGTGGCGACGGCGATCGTCAGCATGATGAACCCGAGCGAGAACCAGATCGGGATCTCGGGGGCCCACTCGATGTGCTCACCGCCGTTGATGAAGGGCAGCTCGTTGACGTGCATGGCGTGGAAGACGAGCTTCACACCGATGAAGCCGAGGATGACGGCCAGCCCCTGTCCCAGGTAGATCAGACGCTCGAGCAGCCCGGCGATCAGGAAGTAGAGCTGTCGGAGACCGAGCAGTGAGAACGCGTTCGCCGTGAACACGATGAAGGCGTCCTGCGTCAGACCGAAGATCGCGGGGATCGAGTCGAGCGCGAAGAGCACGTCGGTCAGGCCGATCGCGACCATGACGAGCAGCATCGGGGTGAACAGGCGCTTGCCGTCGACCTTGGTGGTCAGGCGGTCGCCGTCGTAGTGGTCCGAGGTGGGGATGATGCGCTTGAGGATGCGGATGAGCCGCGAGTCGCCCTCGTCGGCGCTGTGGTCGTTGCCGCTGCGTGCCTGCGACCAGGCGAGCCAGAACAGCAGTGCGCCGAACAGGTAGAACACCCACGAGAAGTTGTCGATGATCGTCACACCGAGGGCGATGAACACACCGCGGGCGACGAGGGCGATGGCGACACCGACCAGCAGGACCTTCTGCTGGAACTCCTTCGGCACCGCGAAGCTCGACATGATGATGAGGAAGACGAACAGGTTGTCGACCGACAACGCCTTCTCGGTCAGCCACCCGGCGAAGTACTCACCACCGGCCTGTCCGCCGCCGAAGACCAGGATGCCGAAGCCGAACGCGATCGCGAGGGCGATGTACACGGCCGACCAGAAGGCGGACTCGCGGATGTGTGGGACGTGTGGGGTCCGCACGTGCGAGTAGAAGTCGAACACCAGGAGCGCTAGGATGCCGGCGATCGTGATGAGCCATACGTACAGGGGAACGTCCACGGTGGTCCTTCAGATGAGGGGCGCTGCTCGTTGCGGGGCAAGGAGGGTACGCCGATGCCTGAAGGTCTCTTCCGCCGCGGCCCGTGTGGCTGGGCCGCGACCGGCGCCCCGGGTCCGGATCGTTCCGGGCCGTACTGACGGGGACACCGAGAGGGAATACTCCCCTTCGTGCAGCCAACTGTACCGGCGCTCAGGCACATCTGCCGCGCTCTAAGCTGGGAGCATGGCGAGTTCTTGGTCACTGTCCTCCCGGCTGCGCGGGCTCTTCCAGCGGAAGACCATCGACGAGACCACCTGGGACGACCTCGAGACGGCGTTGATCGGCGCGGACTTCGGTCCCGACATCTCCGAAGAGGTGATCGAGGACCTGCACACCCGCGTCGACCGCTACGGCACGACCGACCCCGCCGACCTGCAGCGGATGCTGCGCGAGGTGCTCGAGGAACGGCTCTCCAAGCTCGACACGACGCTGAAGCTCAGCGCGCGTCCCGCCGTGGTGCTGGTCGTCGGCGTGAACGGCGTCGGCAAGACCACCACGATCGGCAAGTTCGCGAAGTTCCTGAAGACCTACGACCGGACGGTCCTGGTCGGCGCGGCCGACACGTTCCGTGCCGCCGCCGTCGAGCAGGTCGCCACCTGGGCCCAGCGCGCCGGGGTCGACGTGGTCCGGCCGTCGCAGCCCGGACAGGACCCGGCATCGGTGGCCTACCAGACGGTCGAGAAGGCCATGCGGGACGGCACCGAGATCGTGGTCATCGACACCGCGGGCCGGCTGCACACCAAGGCCGGGCTGATGGACGAGCTCGGCAAGATCAAGCGCGTCGTCGAGAAGCAGACCGAGATCGCCGAGGTGCTCCTGGTGCTCGACGCCACGACCGGGCAGAACGGGTTGGCGCAGGCGCAGGCCTTCATCGAGGGTGCCGGGGTCACCGGGCTCGTCATCACCAAGCTCGACGGGTCGGCCAAGGCGGGCTTCGTGCTGAGCGTGCAGGAGAAGACCGGCATCCCGATCAAGCTCATCGGGCAGGGCGAGGGCATCAACGACCTGACCGGCTTCACCCCGCACGTGTTCGTGCAGAACCTGGTGGGCTAGTTCCGCGTACGGTCGGGGCCATGCCCGCACTGCTCATCATCGCCATCATCGTCGGCGTCGTCCTGCTCTTCAGCGGGATCTTCGTCGCAGCCCTCAAGTTCCTGCTGTTCATCGGCATCATCCTGATCGTCGTCGCCGTCATCGGCTACGTCGTCCGGAGCATGCGCAGCAAGGTCTAGCAGCGACCACACCAACCGACAGGAGGCCCGTCACCAGCTGGTGACGGGCCTCCCGTCGGTTCGCGGCCGGGTCCCGAAGCCCGACCGCGCTCAGACGGCCTGGCGGCCGGCTGTGCGCTCAGACGGCCTGTCGACCGACCGGCGCGTCCACCAGGTGCGCCAGGTGCGGCGGCACCGTCCCGCCGCGGGCGACGGTCGCTCGTGCCCAGAGCCGCCCGGCGCGATACGACGAGCGGACGAGCGGACCGGCCAGGACCCCGGCGAAGCCCATGCCCTCGGCGAGCTCGCGCAGTGCGACGAACTCCTCCGGCTTCACCCACCGCGCGACCGGCAGGTGTCGCGGTGACGGGCGGAGGTACTGGGTGAGCGTGATGATGTCCGTGCCGGCGTCGTGCAGCTGCTGCAGCGCGTCCTCGATCTCCGCGATCTCCTCACCCATGCCGAGGATCAGGTTCGACTTCGTCACGAGGCCCGCGTCGCGCCCCTGGGTGATGACGTCGAGGGAGCGCTCGAACCGGAACGCCGGGCGGATGCGCTTGAAGATCCGGGGGACGGTCTCGACGTTGTGGGCGAAGACCTCCGGGCGGGCGTCGAACACCTGGCCGAGCTGGTCCGGGCGACCGTTGAAGTCGGGCACCAGGATCTCGACGCCGGTACCGGGGGAGTGCTCGTGGATCGCGCGGATGGTCTCGGCGTACAGCCAGGCGCCACCGTCGTCCAGGTCGTCCCGTGCGACGCCGGTCACGGTGGCGTAGCGCAGGCCCATGTCGGCGACCGAGTCGGCCACGCGGCGGGGCTCGTCGCGGTCGAGCGGCTCGGGCTTCCCGGTGTCGATCTGGCAGAAGTCGCAACGGCGGGTGCACTGCGAGCCGCCGATCAGGAAGGTGGCCTCGCGGTCCTCCCAGCACTCGAAGACGTTCGGACAGCCGGCCTCTTGGCAGACGGTGTGCAGCTGCTTGTCCTTCACCAGGGCGGAGACGGCCTGGAACTCCGGGCCCTGGGTGGCGCGGGTCTTGATCCACGCGGGCTTGGTCTCGATCGGCGTCTCGGCGTTCCGGGCCTCGACCCGGAGCATGCGACGGCCTTCGGGAGCGAGCGTCATGCGGGGACCTCTTCCGGGGTGCTGATGCGGAGGCCGGCGTGCATGCCGTCCACGGCGCGCTGGACGTGGTGGGCGACGACGTCGGCGACCTCGTCCACGGTGACCCGGTGGCCGGCGACGGCCCCGAGGCTGGTGACGCCGGCGTCCGCGATGCCGCACGGGACGATCGCGGCGTAGGCGTCGAGCGCGTTGTCGCAGTTCAGGGCGATGCCGTGGCTCGTCACGCCCTCGGCGACGTGCAGCCCGACGGCGCCGACCTTGGCCAGCGCTGCGCCCGTGCGGACCCAGGCGCCGCTCCGCCCGTCGACCCGCTCGGCCAGCACGTCGACGGCGGCCGCCGCGTCGATGAGGACCTGTTCGAGGTCGCGGACCCAGGCCACCACGTCGAGGGGCTCGGCGAGGCGGACGACCGGGTAGGCCACGAGCTGGCCCGGCCCGTGCCAGGTGATGCGGCCGCCGCGGTCGACCTCGACCACCTCGGCGCCGTTGGTCGGCAGGTCGCCGGGTTCGGTGCGTCGGCCCGCGGTGTACACGGACGGGTGCTCGCACAGCACGAGGGCGCCGGGGGAGCGGCCCGCGACGACGTGAGCGCGCAGTTCCCGCTGCAGGGCGAGGCCGTCGGCGTACGGCAGCAGCCCGGGCGGGCGGATCACCTGGAGTTCCGGCATGTGCCGAGCGTACGACCGTTTCTGGACGGCGTCCAACAACCGCTTGTCCACAACGGTCGAGTCGAGCGGACAGGCCTGTAGAATCATCGGATCATGGCGCAATTCGGATCCCTCTCTGATCGGCTGACCGAGACCTTCCGCAACCTGCGGACGAAGGGGCGGCTCTCCCCGTCGGACGTCGACGGGACGGTGCGCGAGATCCGCCGGGCCCTGCTCGACGCGGACGTCGCACTCGAGGTCGTCAAGTCCTTCACCGCCTCGGTGCGCGAGCGCGCCCTGTCGGACGAGGTCAACAAGGCGCTGAACCCCGCGCAGCAGGTCGTCCAGATCGTCAACGAGGAACTCGTCGGCATCCTCGGCGGGCAGCAGCGTCGGCTCGAGTTCGCCAAGCGTCCGCCGACGGTCATCATGCTCGCGGGCCTGCAGGGTGCCGGCAAGACGACCCTGGCGGGCAAGCTCGGCAAGTGGCTCAAGAAGGACGGCCACACCCCGATGCTCGTCGCCGCGGACCTCCAGCGCCCGAACGCCGTGCAGCAGCTGCAGGTCGTCGGTGAGCAGGCCGGCGTCCACGTCTTCGCCCCCGAGCCCGGCAACGGCGTCGGTGACCCGGTCAAGGTCGCCAAGAACGCCATCAAGGCCGCCGTCGACCAGCAGTACGACACCGTCATCGTCGACACCGCCGGACGCCTGGGTGTCGACGCCGAGCTGATGAAGCAGGCCGCGAACATCCGCAAGGCCGTCGACCCGGACGAGGTCCTGTTCGTCATCGACGCGATGATCGGTCAGGACGCCGTCACCACGGCCCGCGCGTTCCAGGAAGGCGTCGACTTCACCGGCGTCGTCCTCTCCAAGCTCGACGGTGACGCCCGCGGTGGTGCCGCCCTGTCGGTCGCGTCGATCACCGGGCGCCCGATCATGTTCGCCTCGACGGGTGAGACGCTCGACGACTTCGAGCCGTTCCACCCGGACCGCATGGCGAGCCGCATCCTCGACCTCGGCGACATCCTCTCGCTCATCGAGCAGGCCCAGGGCGCGTTCGACGAAGAAGAAGCCCGCAAGGTCGCCGAGAAGATCGCGTCCGACAACTTCACGCTGAACGACTTCCTCCAGCAGATGCAGCAGCTCCGCAAGGCGGGCTCGATCAAGGGCATGCTCGGGATGCTCCCTGGCGCCAAGGGCATGCGCGAGGCGCTCGACAACTTCGACGAGCGCGAGATCGTCCGCACCGAGGCGATCATCCAGTCGATGACCCCGCAGGAGCGCGAGCTCCCGAAGCTGCTGAACGGCTCGCGCCGCCTCCGCATCGCCAAGGGCGCCGGCTCGACCGTCACCGAGGTGAACCAGCTCGTGAACCGCTTCGAGCAGGCGGCCAAGATGATGAAGACGGTCGCCCGTGGTGGCGTGCCGCAGATGCCGGGCATGGGACCGATCCCGGGCATGCACGGCGGCAAGAAGCAGCAGCAGGGCGGCAAGAAGAAGGCCAAGGTCGGCAACCCGGCGAAGCGCGCAGCGCTCGCCGCGGGTGCGGCGGCTGCGCCGCAGCAGGCGCCGGCCGGTTCCGGCCTCGGGCTCGGTGGTGGCGGGAAGGGCAAGGCGCCGACCGAGGAAGAGCTGGCCAGCCTGCAGAAGTTCCTGGGGCGCTGACGCGCGCATCCACCTGACGGGAGGCCCGGTGCCAGCTGGCACCGGGCCTCCCGTCCGTCTGGTGGGACTACAGGGAGTCGGCGAACTCCCGGACCAGGTGGCGGACGACCTCGCGCAGGTCGCCACCGTGCTGCTGCGCGACCGCGAGCTGCCGCTGGTACGACGCCCCGCGCTCGATCATCGTGTCGAGGTGGTGCAGCTCCTCGACGCAGCCCAGCCGTTCGGCGATGGGGTCCAGCCGGGTGACGAGGTCGTGCACCTCGTCCGTGACCAGGCGCTCGTCGCCGGCGACGTTCGTGATGATCTCCGCCTCCATGCCGTAGCGGGCAGCGCGCCACTTGTTCTCACGGATGAACCAGGGCTGCATCGTCGGCAGCGTCTCGCCGGCGTCGAGCCGGTCCGAGCACGCGGTGACCAGGCACTGGACGAGGGCGGTCACGGCGCCGACCTCGTGCAGGGTGGAGAGTCCGTCGGACACGCGGTTCTCCAGCGTGCCCCAGCCCGGTGAGGGGCGGATGTCCCAGCGCAGGTCCTTGACGCCCTCGATCACGCCGGTGTGGGTGAGGTCGCCCACCACCTCTTCGAAGTTCGCCCAGGCGCCGAGCTGCGGGGGGAGCCCGCCCGTCGGGAGCTGTTGGAACATCAGGGCGCGGTTCGACGCGTACCCGGTGTCGGTCCCGCCCCAGAACGGGCTCGAGGCGGTGAAGGCCTGCAGGTGCGGCACGTACGCGAGCATCGCGTTCATGATCGGCACCGCCTTGTCGCGGTCGTCGATGCCGACGTGCACGTGGACGCCCCAGATGAGCATCTGCCGTCCCCACCACCGCGTCCGGTCGATCAGCGTCGTGTAGTGCTCGCTGTCCGGGGTGATCTCCTGCTGGTCCCACACCGCGAACGGATGCGTCCCCGAGCACATGACCTGGGCGTCGAGCGGCGCGGCGGCGTCGATGACCTCGCCGATCGTGCTGGACAGCTCCGCGGTGGCGCCCGACACGGTCTCGTGCACCCCGGTCACCACCTCGACGGTGTTCGTCAGCAGTTCCTCGGTGACCTTGTCGCGACTGCCGAGCCGCTCGTGCACGGCGGCGATGACCGCCGGCGCGCGGGGCGCGAGGTCGCCGGTGTCCCGGTCGACCAGGGGGAGCTCCCACTCGACGCCGATGGTCGACGGGCGGGACTCGGAGAAGCGGATGTCCATGCTGTACATCCTGCCCGGCTCGTTGTCGGACACGCACAACGAACCACGGTCCCGATCGTGCGGATCCGGTTCTCAGCACTTCCCCACCGGGGATACCGTAGAAGCGCGTCTGACAGGGAAGAGGTACGCATGCAGCTGGTCGTGCGCGGTACGTCCGCACCGCTCATCGGAGAACTCGACATCCCGGTCTCGAAGTACCACGCGCACCGGGCGCTGGTCCTCGCTTCGCTGGCGGAGGGGACGAGCATCGTCTCCGGGATCAGCACGACACGGCAGGTCGAGTGGACCGTCGGCACGCTCCGTGCCCTCGGCGTCGACGTCAAGCGCCGCGGCGACGAGTACCACGTCACCGGACTGGGCGGACGGTACGCAGCGACCGACGTCGTCGACCACGGGTCCCGTGGCGCCGACGGCATCCTCAACATGGGGTCCTCCGGGACCACGCTCTACTTCATGACGGGGCTGGCCTCCCTCGCGGACGCGCCGATGACCCTGTCGGGCATGAAGTACTTCCAGCGGCGGCCGATCAAGGCGCTGCTGACGTCGCTCACGCAGATGGGCATCCGACTCGAGGCCACGAACGACTGCCCGCCGGTCACCGTGCAGCCGGGTCGCCCCCGCGGCGGTGACGTCCAGATCGCCGGCACGCTGTCGCAGTGGATCTCCGGGCTGCTGCTCGTGGCGCCCTTCGCCGAGGAAGAGACCCGCATCCACGTCTCCGGCGGGCGGCTCAACGAGCAGCCCTACGTCGAGCTGACCGTGCGGATGATGCGGCAGTTCGGCCTGCAGGTCGAGGTCTCCGACGACTGGCTCGAGTACCGGATCCCGGCCGGCCAACGTGCGACCCCGCACGACTACGTCATCCCGCCGGACATCGGGTCGGCGGCGTTCGGCATCGCCGCGGCCGCCACGCGACCCTCGGACGTGCTGCTGCGCGGCATGACCTCGTTCACCACGGCGGACACCGACCACCCCGAGAGCGAGTTCCTCGACCTGGCCACGGCGATGGGCGTCCCGATGCACATCGACGAGGAGACCGGCTTCGTGCGCATCCAGCACGACGGCTCGCCGCTGCGGCCCCTCGACATCGACTGCCAGCCGATCCCGGACCTGCTGCCCGTCCTGTCGACGATGGCGACCTTCGCCGAGGGCACGACGCGGCTGTGGAACGTGGCGCACATCCGGCTCAAGGAGTCCGACCGCGTCGCCGCGATGCTGCAGCTCAACCGGATGGGTGGACGCGCCGAGCAGGGCGCCGACGAACTCCGCGTGACCGGTGTCCGACCCGGCGACCTGCACGGTGCGTCGATGTCCTCGTTCAACGACCACCGCGTGCTGATGTCCTTGGCGGTCGCTGCGTCGGGTGCGCAGGGCGTCTCCGCGCTGACCTACCCCCGCGCCTACCGCATCTCGTACCCGACGTTCCTCGAGGCGATGAACTCGGTCGGCCTCGACATGGAGGTCGGCGACGCCCTGGTGGCGAAGGCCGACGCGGACGACCGCGCCGACCGGACCGAGCGCGTTGAGGTCGCCGACGCACCGACGGATCTCGGCGAGGGCCTCCCTGCTGTGCCGGTGCCGGAGCCGACCGCGGACGCCGCACTGCCCGAGCTGACGGGAGTCGACGCTGACCCGCTGGTCCTCAGCGAGCGGGTGCGGATGCTCGCGGACACCGAGCCGGACGGCCTGGCCGTCATCGAGGTCGGCGGCCCGGAGCCGGTCAACACCACCTGGCGCGAGCTGCAGGACGAGGCCGACCGGGTGTCGGCGCTGCTGCTGGAACTCGGCGTCCGTCGCGGTGAGTCCGTCGCGATGCAGCTGCCGAACTGGCGCGAGTTCGTCGCGATCACCCTCGGCGCGGTCCAGATCGGCGCGGTCGCCACGCCGATCATGCCGGTGTTCGGACCCCGCGAGACGACGATGACGCTCGCCCGGTCCCGAGCCCGCGTGGTCTTCCTGCCGAACGTGTTCCGCAAGCGCCGGCCCGCGCTCGAACTGCTCGACGTCATCGACGAGGCGAAGGCGCAGAAGCGTCGACTCGGCGTCGAGCACGTCATCGTGATCCGCTCCGAGGCGCGCGGCCAGGGGGACACCCCCACGAACCAGCCCCCGGTGCCGGCCGACGCCTTCGAGCGGGTCGCCGCGAGCGAGTGGAACTGGCGCTACTACGACACGGCGCTCGGCAGCGTGCAGGTCGACGTCGAGCAGATCGCCTCGCACGCGCCGACCCCGGACGACGTCTGCCAGCTGCTGTTCACGTCGGGCACCACCGGCGAGCCGAAGGGCGTCCAGCACCCGCACCGCACCCTCGGACTGGCGACCGCGATGCACGTCGCCCAGAGCGGCCTGACCAAGGACGACCGGATCTACATCCCGTCGCCCCTGGCCCACCAGACCGGGTTCCTGTACGGCATGCTGCTGGCCTTCCGCCTCGGCGCCGCGCAGGTGATCCAGCCCGTGTGGGACGCCCGCGCCGCCCTGGACCAGGCGTTCGGTGTCGCCGGAGCGACCTTCGTGCAGTGCGCGACGCCGTTCCTGACCGACCTGGTCGACCTGGTCGAGGCGGGAGCGCCTGCCCCGGCATCGCTGCGGATCTTCGTGCCGACCGGTGCCGCCGTGCCCCGGGCGCTGGCCCAGCGTGCGTCGACGGTCCTCGGCACCGCGATCCTCGGCGCGTTCGGCACGAGCGAGACCTGCCTCGGCGCGCTGTCGAGCCCGGACGACGACCCGGCGGACGCGTACGGGCACGACGGCCGCGCGCTGCCCGGCATCCGGATCCGGATCGTCGACGACGAGGGCACGGAGCTGCCGGCCGACACCGAGGGCAACTTCGAGCTGCACTCGCCGACGATGTTCGACGGGTACCTCGACCGGCCGGACCTGACCGACGACGTCTTCACCGAGGACGGCTGGTACCGGACCGGCGACCTGGCGAAGGTCGACGCGAAGGGCTTCCTGTCGATCACCGGGCGCGTCAAGGACGTCATCAACCGTGGCGGCGAGAAGATCCCGGTCGTCGAGATCGAGAACCTGCTCTACCAGCACCCGCTCGTGACCGACGTCGCCATCGTGGCGATGCCCGACGAGCGCCTGGGGGAGCGGGCGTGTGCGTTCGTGGTGTCCGCGCGTACCGACGAGCCGCTCGGGTTCGACGGTCTGCAGCAGTACCTCGAGCAGGCCGGCGTCAGCAAGTACTACTGGCCCGAACGCCTGGAGTACCTCGACGAGTTGCCCCGCAACGCGGTCGGCAAGGTCCAGAAGAACGTGCTGCGCGAGCAGGCCGCGGCACTCGTGACGACGAAGGAGAACTGAGACGATGTCGATGGTCACCCAGACCCCGAACCAGACGCAGGCCCCGAGCGAGCTCGACCACGAGCAGCTCAAGGCCGAGGTCACCGCCTGGGTCCGCGGACCGGGCGAGGACTGGGCGAACGAGATCGAGCGCACCGGCCAGGTCCCGCCGCAGCTGTTCCAGGAGCTCAAGGACAAGGGCTGGCTGAGCCTGGCGGCACCGGCCGAGCTGGGCGGACGGGGGATCCCGTTCTCGCGCTACCTCGAGGTCATGGAGATCGTCTCGCGCTCGCACGCGTCGATCCGCATGCTCGTGCACGTCATCAACGGCACCTGGCGGGCGATGGCACCGTACGCCACACCCGAGCAGATCGAGCAGGTCGTCAAGCCGTCCGTCGCGGGTGACAAGCTCGTCGCGTTCACCCTGACCGAGGCCACCGCCGGCACCGGCGCGGACATCCGCACCACCGTCCGCCGCGAGGGCGACACCTACGTCATGAACGGCGAGAAGCACCTCATCACGTTCGGCGTGAAGTGCGACTACTGGCTCATCGCAGCGCGGCTCGAGGGGTCGACGGGGCAGGACGGCACCGTCGCGTTCCTCATGCCGAACAGCGGGCTGCCGGGCGCCGAGGTGATCGACGACTCCGACACGATGGGCATCCGCGGCACCGACCACGCGATCCTGCGCTTCACCGAGACCCCGATCCCCGCCAGCGCGCGCCTGGGCGAAGAAGGCCAGGGCCTCGAGGTCGCACTCGGCGGCTTCCTGCTGCCGAGCCGCGTGTCGGTGGCGATGAGCGCCGTCGGACTGGCCGAGCGGGCGAACGAGCTCGCGGTCGAGTACGCCAACGAGCGCGAGACCTTCGGCAAGAAGCTCTCCAGCCGGCAGGCGATCCAGTTCTACCTCGCCGAGAACTACGCCGACATCGCGGCGGCTCGCGCGCTGGTCATCGAGGCCGCACGTGCGTACGAGGAGGGCCGCCCCGACGCCGGGACGCTCTCCAGCGCCTCGAAGATGGTCGCGGTCGACATGCTCGCCCGGGTCACCGACAAGGCGCTCCAGGTGCACGGCGGCCAGGGCTACTGGAAGCGCAACGCGATCGAGCGCGTCTACCGCGACGCCCGGGCGCAGCGGTTCGAAGAAGGCACGAACGAGATCCAGAAGCTGGTCGTCGGCCGCGCCGTCGTGACCGGCCAGGCCGGGTTCTAGACCACACCAGAACACCGGACGGGAGGCACGGGGCGGCCGCGCCCCAGGCCTCCCGTCCGTCTCCTGCTCCACCGCTACGACAAGGACACACGTGACCGACAGCACCGCACCCATCGCGCTCATCACCGGAGCCTCCCGCGGCATCGGCCGCCTGCTCGCGCAGAAGCTCGGCCAGCGCGGCGTCACCGTCGTGGTGACGTACAAGGGCAACGCCGACCTGGCCGAGGAGTCGCTGGCCGACGTCAAGGCCGCCGGCGGCGACGGCATCACGGCGCAGGTCGACATCGAGCAGCCCGAGTCGATCGACGCGCTGTTCGACCTGGTGCGTGACACCTACGGGCGTCTCGACATGTTCGTCGCGAACGCCGCCGCCAGCGCGTTCAAGCCCGTCGCGGACCTGAAGCTGCACCACCTCGACCGCAGCTACGCCACGAACGCGCGCTCGTTCGTACTCGGTGCACAGCGCGCCGCGCAGTTGATGGACAAGGGCGGCCGGATCGTCGTCGTCACGTCGTACGGGTCGCTCCGTGCCTTCCCCACGTACGCCGCGCTCGGCGCCGCGAAGGCCATGAGCGAGTCCTACATGAAGTACATGGCGGTCGAGTTCGGCCCGCGGCAGATCACCGTCAACGCCGTGAACGGTGGACTCATCGACACCGACTCGCTCGAGTACTTCTACACGAAGGTCCCCGGCCAGGCGCCGATCGAGACCGTCTACGAGAAGCTGCCGCTGCAGCGCCCGGGCACCGCGGACGACATGGCCGACGCCGTGGACTTCCTGCTGTCGGACAAGGCGTCCTACATCACCGGGCAGGTCCTGTCCGTGGACGGCGGGCTGACCGTGATCGCGCCGCCGTACTGGGCCGACACGACGTCGCCGCTCCGTGACGCGGTGCTGCCTCCGTCGGCCGCAGCCGATCCGGTCGTCGACCAGGCAGAGTAGGGGCATGGACACCGCCGTTCTCGACTCCGTCTCGACCGTCGCCTCGCCCTGGACGCTCGGCCCACTCCACCTGGCGAACCGGGTCGTCATGGGCTCGATGCACACCGGGATGGAGGTGCGCGACGACGGTGGTGCCGGGATGGCGGCGTTCTACCGCGAGCGTGCTGCCGGCGGAGCGGCGTGCATCATCACCGGCGGCATCGCGGTGTCGGACGAGGCACGCGGCGGGCCCGACTTCGCGGTGTTCGGGGTCGACGGTGCGGACGAGCGGTTCCGCGTCGCGGTCGATGCAGTGCACGAGTCGGGCTCCGTGATCCTGGCGCAGCTGTTCCACGCCGGCCGGTACGCGCTCGCCGCCGGGCTGGTCGACCGGCACGGTGCACCACAGCGCGTGGTCGCCCCGACGGCGCTGCCGTGGGCCGCAGCCCGTGGCGTGGTCCCGACCGCGCTGACGTCCGACGAGGTCGAGCAGACCATCGAGGACTTCGCGGCGGCGGCCCGCAGCGCGGCGGCGATCGGCTTCGACGGCGTCGAGATCATGGCGTCCGAGGGCTACCTCATCAACCAGTTCCAGTCGCCGCTGACCAACCTGCGTGACGACGAGTGGGGTGGGACCCCGGCGAAGCGTCGACGGTTCGCGGTGGCGGTCGTCCAGACAGTCCGGGCCGCGGTGCCGGAGCTGGCCGTCACGATCCGGCTCTCCGGCGCCGACCTGATGCCCGGGTCGACGACCGACGACGAGGTCGACGCGCTGGTGCACGACCTGCTGCCCCTGGGGCTCGACGGCATCTCGGTGGGCATCGGCTGGCACGAGTCCCGCACCCCGACCGTGCAGGCCGCCGTGCCGCACGGTGCGTGGTTGGCGTACGCGGCGCGCATCGCCCGGGTGGTCCGCGCGTCGGAGCACCCCGACGTCCGGGTCATCGCGTCGAACCGGATGACGGACCTGCGCGACGGCGAGGCGGTCCTCGCCGACGGGCTCGTCGACGCCGTCGCCCTGGCCAGGCCCTTCCTCGCCGATCCCGACATCGTGTCGCGGTCCCTCGCCGGTCGGTTCGACCTGGTGAACACCTGCATCGGGTGCAACCAGGCGTGCCTGGACCGCTCGATCATCGGCGCGCCGGTGTCCTGCCTGGTGAACCCCCGCGCCGGCCACGAGCTGCGCTTCCCGCTCCGCCCCACCGTCGCGCCCAAACGGGTCGACGTCGTCGGTGGGGGACCGGCCGGGCTCGCGGCCGCCGTCGACGCTGCCCGTCGTGGCCACCGGGTGACGCTCTGGGAGGCGGCCGACGAACTCGGCGGCCAGTTCGGCCTGGCCGCCCTGGTCCCGGGGAAGGAGGACTACGCCGCGACCGTCCGTGCGGCCCGCGCCGAACTCGACGAGCGCGGCGCGACCGTGCACCTCGGCCGGGCGGCGACCGCGTCGGACCTGCTCGACAGCGACGCCGTGGTGCTCGCGCCCGGGGTGGTCCCGCGGCGGATCGACCTGCCGAGCGCCGGGCTGCCGCACGTGCTCGACTACGAGCGGGCGCTCCGTGAGGGCGTCCCCGAGGGCACCGTCGCGGTGATCGGCGGCGGCGGCATCGGTGTCGACACCGCGGCCTTCCTCACCGAGTCGCCGGACGAGGCCGAGCGCGCGTCGTCGTTCGCTGCGCGGTGGGACGTCACGGTCGCTCCCGACGTGGTCGGGGACCTCCCGCAGCGGCAACCCGTCGCGCCGCGGACGCCCCGACCGGGCGACCAGGTCACCGTCCTGCGGCGTTCCGGCAAGTTCGGGCAGGGCGTCGGCCTCACCTCGCGGTGGGTCGCGCTCGGGCGGCTCCGGGACGCAGGCGTGCGGATGGTCGGCGGCGTGCAGGAGTACCTGCGGATCGAACCGGGGGCGCTGTGGATCCGCGCCGAGGACGGGTCCGAGCAGCGCATCCCGGCCGACCACGTCGTCGTCTGCGCCGGGCAGGAGCGTGCCGAGCACGACCTGGGCGCTGCGCTCGAGGCCGCCGGTGTGCCGTTCGCCCTGGTCGGTGGCGCCCGCGATGCCGCGAGCGTCGACGCCGTCCGGGCGACGACCGAGGCGCTCGAGGCCGTCCGGGCGCTCGCACCCTGACGACGCGGCGCGCCCTGGCTCGCTTCTCGGCCGGACATCTGCAAGAATGAACGGTCGAATCGTGTCCGCTCGACCCTCTATCCAGCGGATGACGATCTCATTCGAGCTTCCACCGCGCGTGCCCCCACGCCCGCGGTTCCGGTTCAACCACAACAACACGCAACAGGAGCATTTGTGGCTGTCAAGATCCGTCTCAAGCGTCTCGGTAAGATCCGGGCGCCGTACTACCGCATCGTCGTCGCCGACTCGCGCACCAAGCGCGATGGTCGCGTCATCGAGGAGATCGGCAAGTACCACCCGACCGAGGAGCCCTCGTTCATCGAGGTCAAGTCGGACCGTGCGCAGTACTGGCTCGGCGTCGGCGCACAGCCGACCGAGCAGGTCGCGGCCCTCCTCAAGCTGACCGGCGACTGGGCCAAGTTCAAGGGCGAGAAGGACACCGAGTCCAAGGTCAAGGTCAAGCAGCCGAAGGAGGCCTTCGTCGTCGACTCGTCGAAGAAGGCGGTCCTGAAGCCCAAGTCGGAGAAGAAGGCCCCGGCCGCTCCGGCAGACGACGCAGCAGAGACGACCGAGGCGTAGTTCCTTGCTCGCATCTGCGCTGACGCACCTCGTCAAGGGGATCGTCGATCACCCTGACGACGTGCGCGTCGCCAGTTCCACCTCCGCGCGGGGCGAGGTCCTCGAGGTGCATGTGCACCCCGAGGACCTCGGCCGCGTGATCGGACGCGCCGGTCGGACCGCCAAGGCGCTCCGCACCCTCGTCACGGCCCTGGCCGATGGCAAGCGGGTGCGGGTCGACGTGGTCGACACCGATTCCTGACGAGGCGACCCAACTCCGGGTGGGTCGCATCACCAAGGCGCACGGGCTCAAGGGCGGTCTCAAGCTCGAGCTCTACACCGACGACCCGGATCGTCGGTTCACGCACGGAGCGGTCTTCACGCTCCAGGTCCCCGAGGACTCTCCCTGGTCGGGCAAGACCCTCGCCATCGACGAGCTCCGCTGGTACAACGGCCACCCGGTCGCCTTCTTCGAGGGCATCGCGGACCGCTCCGCCGCCGAGACGCTCGCGCGGGCGATCCTCTGGGTCGACCAGGACCCCGATGAAGAAACCGGCGAGGAAGACGCCTGGTACGACCACCAGCTGGTCGGCCTCCAGGTCCTCCGTGACGGCGTCGTCGTCGGCACGGTCGCCCGTGTCGACCACCTGCCGGCGCAGGACCTGCTCGCCGTGGACACCCCTGACCGTGGCGAGGTGCTCGTGCCGTTCGTCTCGGCCATCGTCCCGTCGGTCGACATCGCCGCGCGCACCGTCACCGTGACGCCGCCGACGGGGTTGTTCGAGGACCCCGAGGACACCTCCCGACCCGAGACGGTGTCGTAGCCGCCGTGCGGATCGACATCATCACGATCTTCCCGGAGTTCTTCGGGGTGCTCGACGTCTCCCTGCTCGGCAGGGCACGACAGGGCGGGCTGCTCGACCTGCACGTGCACGACCTGCGCTCGTGGACGACCGACCGGCACCGCACCGTCGACGACACCCCGTACGGCGGTGGCGCCGGCATGGTGATGAAGCCCGAGCCGTGGGCCCAGGCGCTCGAGTCCGTGCTCCGGCCGGACGGGTTGTCGACGCTCGTCGTCCCGACCCCCGCCGGCACGCCGTTCACGCAGTCGATCGCACGCTCGCTGGCTGCGGACTCCGACCACCTCGTCTTCGCCTGCGGGCGGTACGAGGGGATCGACGCCCGCGTGTTCGCCTGGGCCGCGTCCCGGTGCTCCGTGGTCGAGCTCTCGCTCGGCGACTACGTGCTGAACGGCGGCGAGGTCGCGGCGATGGCCATGATCGAGGCCGTCGGACGACTCGTGCCCGGCGTCGTCGGCAACCCGGAGTCGCTGGTCGAGGAGTCCCACGAGGACGGCCTGCTCGAGTACCCCTCGTACACGAAGCCGGCCTCGTGGCGTGACCTCGACGTGCCCGAGGTCCTGCTGAGCGGCCACCACGGTCGGGTCGCCGCGTGGCGGCACGAACAGCAGGTGGAGCGGACGCGTCGCGTCCGGCCCGACCTGCTGCCGTAGCCGCACCGTCTGACGGACAGGAGGCCCGTGGCGACACCGCCACGGGCCTCCCGTCCGTCTACCGGGCGCGCTGGGCGCGACGCAGGGTCAGGACCTCCGGACCCTGCTCGGTGACCGCCACCGTGTGCTCGACGTGGGCAGCGCGTGAGCCGTCGACGCTCCTGAGCGTCCAGCCGTCGTCGTCCTGGTACAGCTCGTCGGTGCCGCGCATGAGCCACGGCTCGATCGCGACGACGAGCCCCGGACGGAGCTTCAGGCCCCGGCCCGGACGGCCGTCGTTCGGGACGTGCGGCTCGCCGTGCATCGTCCGGCCGACGCCGTGCCCGCCGAACTGCAGGTTGACGTCGTACCCGCCCCGGTGGGCGACGGCACCGATGGCATGCGAGACGTCGCCGAGCTTGTTGCCGGGACGTGCCTCGGCGATCCCGGCGACGAGGGCCCGTTCGACGGTGTCGATGAGTCGTTGGTCCTCGGGGTCCGGCGTCCCGACCTGCACGGTGACGGCGGAGTCCGCGACCCAGCCGTCCACGCTCGCGGCGAAGTCGAGGCTCACCACGTCGCCGTCCCGCAGGACGTACGGGTGCGGCAGGCCGTGCAGCGCGGCGTCGTTCACCGACGTGCACAGGTGCTTGCCGAACGGCGACCTGCCGAAGGACGGGTGGTAGTCGACGTAGCAGCTCTCGGCGCCCTGGTCGGCGATCATGCGGGCCGCCACCTGGTCGAGGTCGAGGAGGTCGACGCCGACGTCCACCGTCGTGAGCAGCTCGTCGAGCACGTCGGCGACGAACCGACCCGCGACGCGGAGTCCGTCGAGTTCGGCGGGGGTGCGGAGTTCGGTCATGCGTCCATCCTGCCGCGTCTCGCGTCTCGGCCCTCTTCCGTGTCTCGGCGCTGTTCCGTGTTTCGGCGCTGTTCCGTGTCTCGGCTCCGTTTCGTGTCTCGGCGCTTCTGTGGCAAGATGGATCGCTGTGCCCTGGCTGGACTCTGCCACGGGGGAGTCGCCGACACCGGGCACATCACCACTTCGTTTCCGAATTCGATCCGCGGCGACCCGTGCGCGTCCGCAGAGAGTGACCCATCATGAGCCAGCTCCTCGACAACGTCGACGCAGCATCGCTGCGGACCGACGTCCCAGACTTCCGCGCGGGTGACACCGTCAAGGTCCACGTGAACATCATCGAAGGCACGCGCTCGCGTATCCAGGTCTTCCAGGGTGTCGTCATCGGCCGTCAGGGCCACGGGCTCGGCGAGACCTTCAAGGTCCGCAAGGTCAGCTTCCAGGTCGGTGTCGAGCGCTGGTTCCCGGTGCACTCGCCGATCATCGACCACATCGAGGTCGTCACCCGCGGTGACGTCCGTCGCGCGAAGCTGTACTACCTCCGCGAACTCCGCGGCAAGGCAGCCCGTCGCAAGATCAAGGAGAAGCGCGACAACTGATCGCCTTCACAGTGAGGCCCGCCAGTCGGGTCCTGCTGCAGCCCCTCGTCGATGTACGGTTGTGCATCGGGCGGGGGGCTTCCCTGTTGCCTGTGTTTCCTGACTCGAGGGTGGAATGACCGACACGACCGAGAACGACGGGCGTCGGCCGCGTTCCACCAAGCAGCGGAACGGCGTGCTGACGTTCCTGCGCGACCTGCTCATCATCTTCATCGCGGCGCTGCTGGTGTCGTTCCTGGTGAAGACGTTCCTGATCCGCTCGTTCTACATCCCTTCGGCGTCGATGGAGAACACGCTGCAGATCAACGACCGGGTCATCGTCAACGAACTCGTTCCCGACACCGTGTCGCTCAAGCACGGCGACGTCGTCGTGTTCAAGGACCCGGGCGGATGGCTCAGCGGCTCCGAGGTCCCGAGCGTCACGCCGACCACGCAGCCCGCCAAGGCCATCGACTGGCTGCTCACCCAGGTCGGGCTCGGCACGGGCGACAGTGACGACCACCTCATCAAGCGCGTGATCGGTCTGCCGGGCGACAAGGTCGCCTGCTGCAACGACCTCGGCCAGATGACCGTGAACGGCGTCCCGCTCAAGGAGCCGTACCTGAAGTTGCCGACCGGGGAGACCCGGGCCTCCGGCACCGACTTCTCCGTGACCGTGCCGAAGGGCACCATCTGGGTGATGGGCGACAACCGCTACGACTCCAAGGACTCCCGGTACAACGGCGACACGCCGTCCAAGGGCTTCGTGCCGCTGTCGGACGTCACCGGACGGGCCTTCGTGATCTCGTGGCCGACCAGCCGGTGGACCTGGCTCAACGACTACCCGGACGTCTTCGCCGGCGTGGAGGAGCGGAGCGAGTGAGCCCCGTCCGTCCGTCGCTCCGGGTCGAGAAGTCCCACTTCGCGGCCGGACGACTGACCGTCATCGGAGTCGACGAGGTCGGCCGCGGTGCGATCGCGGGCCCCGTCGCCGTGGGGGCTTCCGCGGTCACCATCGACGTCCGTCGGGTGCCGCAGGGGCTGGCGGACTCGAAGCTCCTCTCCGCCGCACGCCGCACCGAGCTGGTCCCCGTCGTGACCCGGTGGGCCCGGACCGCCGTGGGCATGGCGCCCGCGTCCTACGTCGACGAGCAGGGCATCGTTCCGGCGCTCGGCCTGGCGGGAGCGCGGGCGTTGGCGTCGTTGGGGGAGGCAGGGGTGTCCTTCGCGGGGGCCGTCGTGATCCTGGACGGGTCGTTCGACTGGCTCTCGCGGGCGATGCCGCCGTCGCTGCTGGCGGGCGGCGCGCCGGCTGTCGGTGCGGACGCGCCGCTGGAGGTGGTCGTGCGGGTCAAGGCCGATCGTGACTGCGCCTCCGTGGCCGCAGCGTCCGTCGTGGCGAAGGTCGAGCGCGACGCACTGATGGTCGCTGCCCACGACGAGGCGCCGCACTACGCCTGGGCGTCCAACAAGGGCTACGGATCGAGGGCCCACTACGCCGCGATCCGCGAGGTCGGGGCCCACGCGCTGCACCGGACGAGCTGGTTGCACGCCGCAGCTGCACCGACGACCGTCGAGCTGGACGGCTTCGCCGACCTGGAGCAGGTCACCGGCTGACCTCGGGCAGCTCGGTCTCGCTTCCGGAGTCGCGCCGGGGTGGCCCGCGGCCCCTCGCTGCGCCGTAGACTGTGGGCGCAATGGATGACGACGAATTCGACGACTACGACCGCGAGGTCGAGCTCGCCCTCTACCGTGAGTACCGCGACGTCGTGGGGCAGTTCCGCTACGTGGTCGAGACCGAGCGGCGCTTCTACCTCGCGAACGAGGTCGAACTCGCACGCCGTGACACCGAACACGACTTCTACTTCGAACTCACGATGAACGACGTGTGGGTGTGGGACGTCTACCGTTCCGACCGCTTCGTGAAGTCCGTGCGTGTGCTCACGTTCAAGGACGTGAATGTCGAGGAACTCACCACGCGCGAACTCGAACTGCCGAAGGAACTCGCTCTCGACGAGTGATCGTCATTTGTCCTCCTGCGTGGGTTCCGGGCATTTCCGGGAAATGCACGATACGCTGTCGGTGATTTCACGTCCCCCACGCAAGGAGTTCCCAATGGCACAGAAGGTCACCGTGCAGCTCGTCGACGACCTCGACGACTCGCCGATCACCCCCGGCGACGGACGGACCGTCGAGTTCGCATTCGACGGATCCGCCTACGAGATCGACCTGTCGAACGACAACGTCGACAAGTTCCGTGAAGCGATCTCCGACTACGTCGCCGCTGCGCGCAAGGTCAGCGGTCGTCGTACCAGCACCACGGGTGCCCCGAAGGCCGCGCCCAAGCGCGGCAACTCCGAAGAGCTCGCGAAGGTCCGGGAATGGGCCAAGGAGAACGGGTACGAGGTCTCGACCCGTGGCCGTATCTCCACGCAGGTGCAGGAAGCGTACGCCGCCGCGCACTGATCGCATTCCGTCCGAACCCGGTCGACCGCTCTGGTCGGCCGGGTTTCGTCGTTCTTGTCGAATCCTGTCCCGCAATTCCTCCACAGGTCGCATGATCTCGCTGGGTTGTCCACAGATGGCGCTGTGCCGTCGTGCGTGTCGAGGGCCGTGACCAGGCTCGGGGGATGGGAAGAGCAGAGATCGGTCAACGGGGCGAGGACATCGCCACAGCGTGGTTGGAACGACACGGTTTCACGGTCATCGACCGCAACTGGCGGTGTGCTCGTGGCGAGGTCGACATCGTTGCGCGGACTGCCGAAGCGATCGTCTTCGTCGAGGTCAAGACGCGCACCGGCACCTCGGCCGGACATCCGCTCGAGGCGATCACCCGGTCGAAGCTCCGACGACTGCGACACCTCGTGCCGGCGTGGTTCACGGCGCACCCGGAACACGGAGCGGCGCTGATCCGGATCGACGCGGTCGCCGTCCACCTGGTCGGGTCCCGCACCGTCGTCGAGCACGTGGCGGCGGTCGCATGAGCGACATCGGCCGGTCCGCTGCCGTCGCGTTGCTCGGGGTGCGCGGCCGCATGGTCGAGGTCGAGGCGCACCTGACGTCGCAGCTCCCCGGTTTCAGCATCATCGGGCTGCCGGACACGTCGCTCGGTGAGGCCCGGGAACGCGTGCGGTCAGCCGCAGCGAACGCCGGCTGTCCGCTGCCGACGCGGCGCATCACGGTGAACCTGACTCCGGCGGCGATCCCGAAACGCGGCTCGGGCTTCGACCTGGCGATCGCGATGGCCGTGCTCGCGGCGGCGGGGACCGCTCCGGAGTGCACCGGGCGGGTCGTGTACGTCGGGGAACTCGGCCTGGACGGGCGTGTCCGGCCGATCCCCGGGGTGATCCCGATGGTGGTCGCGGCGCGGGACGCCGGGGCCGACCGCGTCGTGGTGCCGGTCGCCAACCTCGACGAGGCCCGCGTCGTCCCGGGGGTCCAGGTGAACGGGATCGACTCCCTCCGGAACGCCGCCATCGACGCGGGCGCGCTGTTGCCCGCCGTGGACGTCGAGCCGGTGCGGAGTCCACCGGTCGACGTCCCGGATGCACCGAGCGCCGAGCTCGGCGACGTCGTCGGCAACGAGATCGGCGTCCGCGCGCTGCTGACCGCCGCCGCCGGGGGCCACCACGTGCTGCTGCTCGGGCCCCCGGGCGCGGGCAAGACCATGCTCGCCGAGCGGTTGCCCGGCATCCTGCCGGACCTGGACGCCGAAGCGGCGCTCGAGGTCGCGGCGGTGCGCTCCGTCGCCGGCCTCGGCGCACGGTCGTGGACGACGCGTCCACCGTGGGAGGCGCCCCACCACTCGGCCTCGGCGATCGCCTTGATCGGTGGTGGTTCGGGGACCATCCGGCCCGGCGCGGTCTCGCGCGCCACGCGCGGGGTGCTCTTCCTGGACGAGGCCCCGGAGTTCCCACGGGCCGTGCTCGACGCCCTCCGACAGCCGCTCGAGTCCGGGCGGATCACGGTGCACCGGGCAGCCGGCGCCGCCGAGTTCCCGGCGCGCAGCCAGGTGGTGCTCGCCGCCAATCCGTGTCCCTGCGGTCATGCCGGAAGTCGGCCCGAGATCGGCGGTCCGGCGTGCGAGTGCAGCCCGGCGACCGTTCGTCGGTACCTCGGGCGGATGTCCGGACCGCTGCTCGACCGGATCGACATCCGCGTGCACGTGCCACGAGTCACGGCGGCAGTGCTGCGGAGCGCGGTGGGGCCGACGCCGACGAGTGCCGAAGCGCGGGGCGTCGTCGGGGCCGCGCGGTCCCGCATGGCCCTCCGGCTCGCGGGCTCGGGCTGGACCCGCAACGCCGAGGTGCCGGGTGCGTGGCTCCGCGGTCCCGGGCGTGCCGAGCCCGGGGCGACGGCGGTCCTCGACCGGGCGCTCGAGCTCGGGACGCTGACGATGCGCGGGTGGGACCGGGTGATGCGCCTGGCATGGACGCTCGCCGACCTCGACGCTGCCGAACGCCCGGACGCTGTCCACGTGGCCGCAGCGCTGGCGCTCCGGAGCGGACTGTGACCGGGCTCCCGGACGAGGCCCTCGCGCGCGTGGCCTGGAGCGCCCTGGTCGAACCCGGGGACGCCGTGGCCGGGTCGCTCGTGCAGATGCTCGGCGCCGAACGGTCCTTCGCGTTCGTCACCGATCCGTACATCGCCGACGGCGCTGCCCTGATCGCCGCCTGCCATGCGGTCGGCACCCTGGCGGACGGCGAACAGGACGCCTTCGGCACCGCGATCCGGACAGCGCTGGAGCGGTGGCGACCTCGGATGGGGCGCCGGACCGCTGCACAGGTGGTCGAGGCCGCGGCCGTCGTCGGTGGGTCGCTCGTCGTGCCCGGGGACCCCGCATGGCCGAAGGGCGTCGACGACCTCGGTGTCCATGCGCCCCTCGTGCTCTGGCGTCGCGGGCACGGACGTGCCGATGACACACCGGTGTTCGCGCGGCCGTGCCTGTCCGTCGTCGGGGCGCGCTCCAACACCCTCGACGGGGCCGAGGCCTGCGCCGAGATCACGTCGGCCGCTGCGGACGCGGGCTGCACGACGGTGAGCGGTGGGGCGTACGGCATCGACGCGGTCGCGCACCGTGTGGCGATCGCTGCCGGCGCACCCACCGTCGCGGTCCTCGCCGGCGGGATCGACCAGCTGTACCCGGCCGGCCATGTCGACCTGCTCGGCAACGTCGGCCGACAGGGCATGCTGCTCGCCGAGTCACCGCCCGGCACACCACCCACCCGGTGGCGGTTCCTCGCCCGGAACCGGCTGATCGCGGCGATCGGGAACGCGGTCGTCGTGGTCGAGGCCGGTGCTCGGTCCGGAGCGCTCAACACCGCGCACCACGCGGCGCAGCTCGGCCGTCCGGTGTTCGCGGTGCCGGGGCGGTTCACCTCGCCGGCGTCGGTGGGATGTCATCGTCTGGTCGCTGAGGGCATCGCCGAGTTGGCCGTCACACCGCGCGACCCGATCCGAGCCGCGGTCGCCGGGCGCACCGGTCTGCTCCCGGACGAGCCCGCGCTGCTGACCTCGGCGGTCGAGGACCCCGACGTGCTCCGGGTCGTCGACGCGCTCGGTCGTCGGGCCGTTCCGGTCGCCGAGGTGGCCGAGCGCTCCGGCCTCGCGATCGGCGCCGCGACCGATGCACTCGCCCTCGCCGAGTTGCAGGGTCTGGTGCACCGTCAGTCCGACGGGTGGAGCCGTCGTGCATCACCCGGGCGTCGCGGGTCGGGGGCAGGGACGGCACGCCGTGGGTGAGGTGCGCGTGCTGGACGCCTACGCTGAGCGGCATGGAACGGGAAGCGGCGCCGCTCGAGGTGGCTGTCGATGCTTTCCTGCAGCACGCGGCACACGGGCGCGGTCTCAGCGAGCAGACGGTCCGGGCGTACCGGGGCGACCTCGAGGACCTCCGGCACTTCGCGGCCGCCCGCGGGGTCGACCGGGTCGACGCGCTCTCGCTCGAGGTGCTGCGCGACTGGCTCTGGGAAGCGAACGAGCGCGGCATGGCCCGGTCGAGCATCGCGCGGCGGTCCTCGTCGGCACGGGCCTTCACCCGGTGGGCGAGCGAGTCCGGACACGTGGCGACGGATCCCGGCGTCCGCCTTCGAGCTCCGAAGGGTGCGGCGCACCTGCCGCGGGTCGTCACCGAGGACCAGGTGCGCGTGCTGCTCGACGGCCTGGCCGCCCGTGCGAGCACCGACGACCCCGGAGCGCTCCGCGACCTCGCACTCGTCGAACTGCTCTACGCCGCCGCCATCCGGGTGAGCGAACTCGTCGGCATCGACGTCGGGGACCTGGACCGCGGACGCCTCACCGTGCGGGTGCTCGGGAAGGGCGGCAAGGAACGCATCGTCCCGTTCGGCGTGCCCGCTCGCGACGCAGTCGAGGCGTGGCTGGACCGCGGACGGCCGAGCATGCTGGTGCGTGGCGGGGAGCCGTCGACGGCGCTCTTCCTGGGGGACCGCGGGGCACGCCTGGGGGTCCGGAGCGCCTACCGCATCGTCGCGCGGCTGCTGGGAGACCTGCCTGGTGCAGGGCCGAGCGGGCCGCACACGTTCCGACACACGGCAGCGACGCACCTGCTCGACGGGGGAGCGGACCTGCGCGCCGTGCAGGAGCTCCTCGGCCACGCGAGTCTCGGCACGACGCAGATCTACACGCACGTCTCCTCCGCACGTCTGCGCGAGGTCTACCGCACCGCCCACCCCCGGGCCTGAGCGCGGCGCTCACCCCGGCCAGTCCGCGTCGGGCAGCAGCACCGGCCACTCGGCGCGAGGCAGGTACGGCATCGGGTCGACGTACCGGTCGTCGAGTCGAGCGCCGAGGTGCACGCACGGAGCGCTCGCCGGGCAGTGCCCGACCGCGACGGTGCCGACGTCCGATCCTCGTGCCACCTGCTGTCCCGCCGTCACCGTCGGGACGACCGAGTCCAGGGTGCTGACGAGCCCTGATCCGTGGTCGATCGTCACGACGCCCCGACCCGCGACCTGGCCGGCGAACGTCACGGTGCCGTCGTCCACCGCGACTGCTGGCGTCCCGAGCGGCGCGGCGACGTCGATGCCGCGGTGTCCTGGGCCGTAGTCGCCGTCGGGCGCTTCCCACGGTCGCTCGACGACCCGGCTGCCGGTCGGCCACACCCACGGCGCGGGGTCCGGGACCTGCGCAGCGAGCGCGTTCGCTGGTGTCCCGTCGACGTTCGACCCCAGCGGCATCGGCGGCGCGGCGAGCACGGCGGACCCGGGTGCGACGGGCACTCGGCCGGCGAGCACGGTCGCGGTGAGCACCAGCACGAGCACGAGCACGAGTACGAGCACGAGCACGAGCCCCAGCAGCCGGGGGTGGCGGATCGGACACGTCATGTGGCGAGCCTGGCGGGGTGGAGCCGGATGAGTGCCTGCGGCGGGTCGATCTGTGGATGGGGCTGCGCGCCTCCCGGATGTGGAGGAGACCACGCGCGCCGGTCGCGCGACAGAACCGACGTCGTACGACAGCGGCGGTGTCGTTCCGAGTCGGCGACGCGGGCCGGCACGCCCGACACCACCCCGTGCGACACCAACCCGCGCGCCACCAACCGGCGCGACACCCGAACCGCGCGCCACCGGACGCACCACCCCGACCCGGTTATGACCACTCGCCGATCGGAGAGTACAGTCGGGGCCGCTCCGGAACACGCAACGCCGCTCGGACGGCGAACCAGCCGACCGCCGGAGCACCGTGCCCACAGCAGCACGGCGGCAGAACCCAGGAGCATCGTGACCACCACAGCCACCGGGCACGGCGAAGACCGTGCGTTCAAGGGGAAGGTCACACTGTTCGCCATCGCGGCGGCGGTCGGTGGCTTCCTGTTCGGTTTCGACTCGTCCGTCATCAACGGTGCGGTCGACGCGATCAAGGGACAGTTCGACCTGAGCGACGCCGCGAGCGGCTTCGCAGTGGCCTCCGCCCTGATCGGTTGCGCGTTCGGCGCCTACTTCGCCGGCCGCCTGGCGGACCGCTGGGGCCGCACCCGCGTCATGTTCTGGGCCGCGGTGCTCTTCTTCGTCAGCTCGATCGGCTCGGCGTTCGCGTTCGCGACGTGGGACTTCGTCCTCTGGCGCCTGGTCGGCGGTCTCGGCATCGGCACCGCGTCGGTCATCGCTCCGGCGTACATCTCCGAGGTCGCGCCGAAGGCCATCCGAGGTCGCCTGGCCTCGTTCCAGCAGCTCGCGATCACGCTCGGCATCTTCGCCGCCCTGCTCTCCGACCAGTTCTTCGCCGTCACGGCGGGCAGCGCCTCGGCCGAGGTCTTCGGTCTGCCCGCGTGGCGCTGGATGTTCCTGGTCGGCGTGGTCCCGTCGGTCGTCTACGGCATCCTGGCGATCACGCTGCCAGAGTCGCCGCGGTACCTGCTCACCAAGGGCCGGACGGACGACGCGCGCGAGGTGATGGGCAAGATCGTCCCGCGCGACACGGTGAACACGAGCCTGGAGGAGATCCAGGACGGCATCAAGAAGGAAGCGAACGAGAAGAAGGGCTCGATCCGGGGCAACCGCTTCGGTCTGCAGCCCATCGTCTGGGTCGGCATCATCCTGGCCGTGCTGCAGCAGTTCGTCGGCATCAACGTGATCTTCTACTACTCGACGACGCTGTGGCAGGCCGTCGGCTTCAAGGAGGACCAGTCCTTCCTGATCTCGACGATCACCTCGGTGGTGAACGTCGCCGTGACGTTCATCGCGATCTTCACGGTGGACAAGCTCGGTCGCAAGCCGCTGCTGATCGCCGGGTCGGCGGGCATGTTCGTGTCGCTGCTCATGGTCGCCATCGCGTTCTCGCAGGCGACCATCGTGGACGGTGCGCCGAAGCTGCCCGGCTCGTGGGGCATCATCGCGTTGGTCTTCGCGAACCTGTTCGTCGTGTCGTTCGGTGCCACGTGGGGTCCGCTCATGTGGGTGCTGCTCGGCGAGATGTTCCCGAACCGCATCCGTGCCACGGCGCTCGGCATCGGCTCGTCCGCCAACTGGATCGCGAACTTCCTGGTCACGATCACGTTCCCGGTGCTGTCCGGGTTCAACCTGACGGTCACCTACGGCATCTACGCGCTGTTCGCCCTGCTGTCGCTGTTCTTCGTCATCGCGAAGATCCCGGAGACCAAGGGCCGCTCGCTCGAGGAGATGGGCATCACCGCCGAGGGCGACACGGTCGACGCCAAGGCGTAGACCCAGCCACACACAGGAGGCACGGTGCGGGTCCGACCCGCACCGTGCCTCCTGTCTGTTCCTGCTAGTATCGCTTCAGCAGCGCGCTGTGCGCGCTGACTTCGCGTGTCCACGTGGCGCACCCGATCACCGGTCCCGTTCTCGAACGGGCGGTCGCGTGCCAGGGCACCAGGGACCACGACCTCCGGTCGTGATCGACACAACCGCACCAGGTGCACGGCCATGCCGTGCGCCGAGAACACATGAAGGAGGACGGCACATGGCCGTCGTCACCATCCGCCAGCTGCTCGACAGCGGCGTCCACTTCGGACACCAGACCCGTCGGTGGAACCCGAAGGTGAAGCGATTCATCCTCGCCGAGCGCTCGGGCATCCACATCATCGACCTGCAGCAGTCGCTGGCCTTCATCGACCGCGCGTACGACTTCGTCAAGGAGACGGTCGCGCACGGTGGCACGATCCTCTTCGTGGGCACCAAGAAGCAGGCCCAGGGCTCCATCGCCGAGCAGGCGACCCGCGTCGGCCAGCCGTACGTCAACCAGCGTTGGCTCGGCGGTCTGCTCACGAACTTCCAGACGGTCTCCAAGCGCCTCGCGCGCATGAAGGAGCTCGAGGAGATCGACTTCGACGACACGACGAAGGGCTTCACCAAGAAGGAGCTCCTCATCAAGAAGCGCGAGCTGGACAAGCTCCACAAGACCCTCGGCGGCATCCGCAACCTCACGCGGACCCCGAGCGCGCTCTGGATCGTCGACACGAAGAAGGAGCACCTCGCCGTCGACGAAGCGCAGAAGCTCGGGATCCCGGTCATCGGCATCCTCGACACCAACTGCGACCCCGACGAGATCGCCTACCCGATCCCGGGCAACGACGACGCGATCCGCTCCGTCGGCCTGCTGACCCGCATCATCGCGGACGCCGCTGCCGAGGGCCTCAAGACCCGTCACAACGGTGGCGACGAGGAAGAGGCCGAGCCGCTCGCCGAGTGGGAGCAGGAGCTCCTCGGTGGCGAGACCGCCGCCCCGGCCGCCGAGACCGCCGCGCCCGCCGCCGAGACCCCGGTCGAGGAGAACGACGCCGACGCGCAGGTCGCCGCGAAGGAGATCGGCGAGCCGATCGCCGCCGACGCGAAGAACGCCACCCCCGCCGAGTGACCGTCCGAGGGCGCCGGGCCACCCGGCCCGGCGCCCTCGGCTCCGCTCTCCCACACACGCACAGTCCCAGAAAGGACGCCAGGCAATGGCAAACTTCACCGCACAGGACGTGAAGAAGCTCCGCGAGGACCTCGGGGCCGGCATGATGGACGCGAAGAACGCGCTCGTCGAGGCCGACGGCGACTACGACAAGGCCGTCGAGCTGCTCCGCATCAAGGGTGCCAAGGCCGTCGCCAAGCGCGACGACCGTGCCACCTCCGAAGGTGTCGTCGTCGCGACCGCCGACAACGGTGCCGCCACCGTCGTCGAGCTCGCCAGCGAGACCGACTTCGTCGCGAAGAACGAGAAGTTCACCACCCTCGCCGACAAGGTCCTCGCCGCGGTCGCCGCTGCGGGTGCCACCGACGTCGCGTCGGCCAACCAGGCCCCGCTCGACGGCAAGACCGTCCTCGACGTCGTCAACGAGAGCGCCGCGGCGCTCGGCGAGAAGCTCGAGGTCCGCACGGTCCGCCGTGTCGAGGGCTCGGCCTTCGAGATCTACCTGCACAAGACCAGCCAGGACCTGCCCCCGCAGATCGCTGTCGTCGTCGCCTACCAGGGCGACAACGCGGCCGAGGCCCGTTCGATCGCACAGCACGTCGCGTTCGCGAACCCGTCGTACCTGACGCGCGACGAGGTCCCGGCCGAGGCCATCGAGAAGGAGCGCGCGACCGTCGAGGCGATCACGCGCGAAGAGGGCAAGCCCGAGGCTGCTCTCCCGAAGATCGTCGAGGGTCGCGTGAACGCCTTCATCAAGGGCATCGCGCTGCTCGACCAGGACTACGCGAAGGACAACAAGATCTCCGTCGCGAAGGCCGCCGAGAACGCCGGCATCACGATCCAGGGCTTCGCCCGCGTCAAGGTCGGCGCGTAACGAACCCGTGACGGGGCCAGGAACCACATCGGTTCCTGGCCCCGTTTCTGCGCGCTGCGGCGCGTGCACCGGTCTGGAGGCTCGACGCGTCTCCGCCGGACCGGCTGCGGCCGGGTAGATTCCCACGAGACATTCGACGAAGGGTGCGACACATGACCGACGAGAAGACCGGACGACGACGCGTCCTGCTGAAGCTCTCGGGAGAGGCCTTCGGCGCCGGCTCCCTCGGGGTGAACCCCGACGTCATCGGCACCATCGCGCGGGAGATCGCCGTGGCGGCGCGCGAGGTCGAGGTCGCGATCGTGGTCGGCGGCGGGAACTTCTTCCGCGGCGCCGAGCTCTCGCAGCGCGGCATGGACCGTGGCCGCGCCGACTACATGGGCATGCTCGGCACCGTGATGAACGCCCTCGCGCTGCAGGACTTCCTCGAGCAGGCCGGTGCCGCCACCCGCGTGCAGTCCGCGATCAGCATGACCCAGGTCGCGGAGCCCTACATCCCGCGGCGCGCCGAGCGGCACCTGGAGAAGGGCCGGGTCGTCATCTTCGGCGCCGGTGCGGGACTGCCGTACTTCTCCACGGACACCGTCGCTGCGCAGCGGGCGCTCGAGATCGGCGCGACCGAGGTCCTCGTCGCCAAGAACGGCGTCGACGGGGTCTACTCCGCCGACCCGAAGAAGGACCCGTCGGCCCAGAAGCTGGACCACGTGACGTACCAGGACGCCCTGCTCAAGGGGCTCAAGGTCGTCGACGCCACCGCGTTCTCGCTCTGCATGGACAACGGCATGCCCATGCACGTGTTCGGCATGGAGGGCGAGGGGAACGTCCAGGCGGCGATCCGCGGTGAGCGCATCGGCACGGTGGTCAGCAACTGACCCCCTCGGCTGACTAGACTCGACGACGTACCGAAGGAGAACCACCGTGATCAGTGATGTCATGACCGAGGCCACCGAGAAGATGGCGAAGGCGGTCGACGTCGCGAAGGACGACTTCGCCACCGTCCGGACCGGCCGCATCAACGCCGCGCTCTTCCAGAAGATCCCCGTGGACTACTACGGTTCCCCGACGCCCCTCGCGCAGCTGGCGTCGCTCCAGACGCCCGAGGCCCGCACGCTCATCGTGACGCCGTACGACAAGACCGCGCTCAAGGAGATCGAGCGGTCCATCGCGACCTTCCCGAACCTCGGTGCGAGCCCGACGAACGACGGCGAGATCGTGCGCGTCACGATCCCGGAGCTCACGCAGGACCGCCGCAAGGAGTTCGTGAAGCTGGTCCGCGGCAAGGGCGAGGACCACAAGGTCGTCATCCGCAACATCCGCCGCAAGGCCAAGGACGACCTCGACGCGCTGAAGGGCGAGATCTCGGACGACGAGATCGCCCGCAGCGACAAGGACCTCGAGGTCCTCACGAAGAAGCACGTCGACCTCATCGACGAAGCGCTCAAGAAGAAGGAAGCCGAACTCCTCGAGGTCTGATGCCGCGTCGTGACGAGGGCGCAGACCGCCCGACAGCAGATGACCCCCGTCCAGCGGCGAAGGGCCTGAGGCACGACTTCGATGCCCGGGCCCGCGCCGCGCGGGACGACTTCGAAGCCCAGCTCCGGCAGCGCAGGGCGTCGTTCGACGCACGTCGCGCCTCGTTCGACGCGCGCAACGAGGCCCTGACCGCACGGACCGGCCGGAACCTGCCGGCCGCCATCGCCATCGCACTGGCCTTCGCCGTGGTCATGCTCGGGTCGCTCTTGATCCAGCCGCCGGTCTTCATGATCGTGGCGGCGTTCCTGACCGGGTTCGGCGTGTACGAGCTGGCGAGTGCGATGCGCTTCGCCGGGCGCGACGTCCCGCGTGTCCCGAGCGTCATCGTCGGTGTCGCGATGGTGCCCGCGGCCTTCCTCGGTGGTCAGGTCCAGGCGCTCTTCACGATCCTCGGCGGCATCGTGCTCATCACGCTGTGGCGCCTGGTCGAGGTCGCGGTGGCCCGGCAGAAGCCCTCCCCGGGCAACGTCGCCCGGGACCTGACGAACGGTCTGTTCGTGCAGGCGTACGTCACCCTGCTCTGCGCGTGCGTCGTTCTGCTGTCCGCGCTGCCCGAGGGCAACCTGTGGGTCGTCGGCTTCATCCTGGTGGTCGTCGCGGTGGACACCGGCGCGTACGCCACCGGACTGAACCTCGGGAAACACCCGATGGCGCCGCGGATCAGCCCGAAGAAGACGTGGGAGGGCTTCGCCGGCTCGGTCGCCGCCAGCATCGTCATGGGCATCCTGGTCTCCTGGCTGATGCTCGGCATGCCGTGGTGGTTCGGCATCATCCTGGGGGTGTTGATCTCCGGCTCGGCGACCCTGGGCGACCTGACCGAGTCGATGATCAAGCGCGACCTCGGCATCAAGGACATCTCCTCGTTCCTGCCCGGGCACGGGGGACTGCTCGACCGGATCGACAGCATCCTGCCCTCGGCCGCCGTCGCGTACGTGCTGTACCTCATCGTCAACCACTGAGCGACGGAGCGACCGAGCGACTGAGTGACCCCGGGGGTGAGCGCTCCGCGCGTCCAGCTGGCGCCAGGGGAGTGTGCTGGCAGAATGTCGCCGTGCCCACGACGTTCCCGACAGCTCCCCGTTCGGTCCTCGGCTACGACATCGACGAGGTCGAGCGTTTCCTGGAGGACGCGCGCCGCGCCTACACGGCCGACGACAGCGCGCCCGGGATCGAAGCCGCCAAGATCCGTGCCACCGCCTTCTCGATGAAGAAGGGCGGGTACTCGACCCAACACGTCGACGCCGCGCTCGAGCGTCTCGAGGACGCCTTCGCGAACCGGGAGCGCGAGCGTGAGATCGCTGACTCCGGGCAGAAGTCCTGGTACGCCGACGCGCGCACGAAGGCCTCCGACGTCGTCGCCCGGCTCGACCGGCCGGACGGGCAGCGCTTCCACCGCGTCAACGTGCTCGCGACCGGCTACCACCCGAAGGACGTCGATGCCTTCGCCCGGCGTCTGGGCGGGTACTTCCGTGACGGCAAGCCGCTCAGCCTGACCGAGGTCCGGTCGATCGTGTTCCGCCCGAAGCACGGCGGCTACCGCGAGGCCCAGGTCGACGCGCTCCTCGACGCCGTCGTCGAGGTCATGCTCGCCGTCCGCTGACCTCCGCTGACGTCGGCGCGCGGTCGATCGCGACGCGCTGGCAGGATGCGCTTCGTTTTCCGTGATCGTTCCGTTATCCTGGTCGGACTCATGGGCAGGCACACGGCAGACATCCGCTCCGACCGCGCGACCCGGCAGCAGTTCGACCACCCCGTGGTCAGCGAGCGCCGCGCGGCACAGAACCGAACTCGCACCGCGGGCTCCTCGGTCGCTCCGGCGGCCCCTGCGCCGAAGTCGGTCGCTGACAACCGCGTCAGCCCGGACCTCGCGCACGCGATGCCGGTGACCCTGTCGGACCCGCGCGTCGTGAAGCAGCGCCGTGCCTGGGCCGCGAAGCCCCCCGTCGCCACGACGGGCACGCGCACCACCACGCTGAACGGCTTCATGCGTCGTCGCGCCACCATCCCGGCGCTGTCGTTCTTCGCCGTCTCGCTGATGGCCGGCGGTTCGCTCTTCAACCCGCTGCAGGCCGACGTCGCCCAGGCCGCCGTGACCACGCCCGTGCTCACGAAGGTTCCCGCCGCGCCGCAGGAGTTCTCCGCGCACGGCACCTACGCCGCGTTCGACATCACCCGCGACGGCTACGACATCACCAAGCCCGCGCCGCCGGTCGTCGTCCCCGCGCCGGTCGAGCAGACCGACACCACGTCGAGCACCGCGACCACGAAGAAGTCGGTCACGCCGTCGAACAGCATCGCTCCCGCAGCGGCCACGCCGAACCCGGGCAGCGCGCAGGAGATCGCCCAGCAGCTCGTCGCCGCCCGCGGGTGGGGGAGCGACCAGTACAGCTGCCTCGTCTCGCTCTGGAACAAGGAGTCGGGCTGGCGCGTCAACGCCTACAACCCGAGCGGCGCCTACGGCATCCCGCAGGCCCTGCCGGGCAGCAAGATGGCCTCGGCCGGAGCGGACTGGCAGACGAACCCGGCGACGCAGATCACCTGGGGCCTCAACTACATCTCCGGCGTCTACGGCACCCCGTGTGGCGCCTGGGGTCACAGCCAGTCCTTCAACTGGTACTGATCGGCAGTCCCGCAGGTGCCGCGCAGCAACCGACCGCGGCGCCCTCGGGGTGATCGCCACGTCGACGTCCCGGACGAGCCAGGTGGTCTCGACCGCCTGATGAGCGGGTGGAAGCGCACTGAGACCCGCCGCGGGCGCGAGTACGTCGTGCAACCGGTCTCGGCGGCGTCGGCGCAGAAGGAGTACCTCTGCCCGGGCTGCGGCCTGACGGTCGAGCCGGGCACCGCGCACGTGGTGGTCTGGCGTGCCGACGGCGTGCTCGGGGACGCGGCGGACCTGGCGTCACGTCGGCACTGGCACACGCACTGCTGGAGGACCGCATGAGCGACGAGGCACCCGCTGCGACCGAGATCCGCTCCGGCACCGTGCTGCCCGCGCGGCGGACGGACGTCGAGCTCGTCACCGACGACCACCTGACGCTGGTCGGGGAGCTCGCCGAGCCCGACGGCCGACCGGCACGCGGGACGCTGGTGACCCTCCACCCGCTGCCGACCGCGCACGGGTTCATGGACTCGCACGTGCTCAAGAAGGCAGCGGCGCGACTGCCCGCCCTGGCCGACATCGCGGTGCTCCGCTTCAACTTCCGGTCCGTCACCTCGCCGCGCGGCACGTCGGAGGGGTCGTTCGGTGACGGCGTCTCCGAGGGCTTCGACCTGCGCGCCGCCGTCGCCGACGTCACCGCGCGGGCGCTGCCCACGCCGTGGCTCGTCGGATGGTCGTTCGGTACCGAGGTCGTGCTGAAGCACGCGCTGGAACACGTCGATGCCGGCACGGTGGCCGGCGTCGTGCTGCTCTCGCCGCCGCTGCACCGGACCACCGAGGCCGAACTCGCGCGCTGGGCCGACGTCCGCGTGCCCGTCGTGGCACTCGTGCCCGAACACGACGACTTCCTGCAGCCGGCCGAGGCAGCGCGGCGGTTCGCGGTCGCACCGAACGTGCGGGTGGTCCCGGTGGCGGGCGCGAAGCACCTGTGGGTCGGCGAGCGGTACGTCCGCATCGTGCTCGACGCGATCGCGGACCTGGTCGTCCCGGGCAGCGCTCCGCTGCCGACGCACTGGGGCTGACCGGCGCGCTGCAGGCGCAGCACACCGCCCGTGCGCTGCAGACGCAGCACACCCGCCCGCGCGCTGCAGACGCAGCACACCCGCCCGCGCGCTGCAGACGCAGCAGCGCCGCGGGGCCGCCCGGGAGCGGTCAGGCGCGGGCGTCGCCCGGAGTCGTGTCCACGTCGTCGGCGACACCGGCCGCGTGCGAGAGCACCCCGCGCAGGTTCTCCAGGTACCCGGCGACCGCGTCGCGCTCGGTGCGGATCGTCGCGAGCCGGTCCTCGGCCTCGGCGATCTCGGCAGCGGTGCGCTCCTCGGCCTCGGTCACGATGCGGTGCGCCCGTTCGTTCGCCTCGGCCACGAGCACCCGTGCGCGTTCCTCGGCCGCGGCGGTGCTGGTGCGCTCGAGGTCGTTCGCCTCGTGCTGCAGCCGCTCGGCGCGCTCGCGTGCCTCGGTCGCACGGCGGGTCGCCTCGGCCAGCTGCAGGTTCGCCTCGTCCAGGTACTTCTGCGTCTCGGCGACGGTCTCGTGGTGCTTGCGCAGGTAGTCCTGCTCGGCGTCGTCCCGGCGGTTCGCGAGCTCCGACTCGAGCGTGGTGCCGGCCTCGTCGCGCTCGCGGGCGATCTCGGCGCGGACGGTGTCACGTTCCTTGGCCAGGTCGGCCCGTGCGGTGTCGATCTCCTGGCGGAGCGCGGTGCGCTCGGCTTCGAGGGAGCCGAGCTCGGCGGCGCGACGTTCGGCGATCTCGGTGTCGACCTCGGCGTGCTCGCGCTCGCGGCGGGCGGCGAGTTCGGCGTCGTGGTCCTGCGCGGCACGCTCGGCGGCGGCGACGGCTTCGGTCCGCTCCCGCTCGATCCGGCCGACGTGTTCGTCGGTCTCCCGCGTGATGCGGTCCTCGGTCTCCTGGACCAGGCGGGCGTTCTCCGCCGCGGTCTGTTCCTGGTCGACCCGGAGCTGGGCGCGTGCGGCCTCGAGTTCCTGGGCCAGGGCGACCCGGGCGGAGGCGAGTTCGCGGTCCCACTCGGCGCGGGCAGCAGCGAGCTCCTCGTCGTGGACCCGGCGCCGGTCGGCGAGCTCGGCGGCCAGGTCGGCGCGGCGGGAGTCGACTTCAGCGGTCAGGTCGGCACGGCCGGTCGCGAGCTCGAGTTCGTGGGCGCGCAGTCCCTCGGCACGCTCGTGCTCCCAGGCGGCGCGCCCGTCGGTGACCTCGCGGTCGAGCGCAGCGCGGCGGGTCTGCTCGTCGCGGTCGAGGTCGTCGACGCGACGTGCGTGGTCCGCCTCGAACACGGTCCGGCGGTGTTCGGTCTCGCGGTCGAGGTCAGCGGCGGCGGCGCGGGCCCCGGCGGCCTCGTGCTGGACGGCTTCGCGCAGCTCGGCTACCTCACGCTCGGCGGTGGCGCGCAGCGCGTTGGTCTCGCGGATGGCGACCGAGCGCGTCTCGGCGGCCTCGGTGACGGCGGCACCGCGGATCGCGGCGGCCTCGTTCTGGGCGTCCTGCGTCCGCATGCCGGCCTCGGCGCGGGCACGCTCGACGGTGTCCTCGGACTCGGCGCGGGCACGGGCGAGCTCGTTGGTGGCGCGGGTGCGGGCGTCCTCGAGCGTCTCCTGGGCCTCGGCGCGGGCCTCGCGCAGCGTGCGGTCGGCCTCGGAGCGACTCGAGGCACGGAGGCGCTGGGCGTCGATGTCGGCCTGGCTGATGAGGCGGGTGGACTGCTCCTCGGCGACGCGGAGGGTGGACTCGAGCCGGGTGCCGAGACCGCTGTAGGTCGGGGTGCCCGCTTCGTCGAGCTCGCCTTGCATGTCGGCGACCCGGGTCTGCAGCAGCCGGATCTCCTTGGCCGCCTCGGCCCGGTCGTTGTTGGACTTGATGAGTTCGCGGCGCAGGTCGTTCAGGGCGCGGTCGACCTCGTCCTTGCGGTAGCCCCGCAGTTCGACCCCGAACTCTGCCTCGTCGTTCGCCACGTGTCGCTCCAACTGGTCCGCACCGGACGGTCTCGTGCCGCCCGTCGGACGGCCCCGTGCCGCCCGCGCGTCGATTGTAGTGGTGCCCCATCGGGCACGTCTGAGGCCGTGGACAGCGGGCGGGGATGCGCCGCCCAGCGTCCCTCGCGTACCCTTGGGCGTTGGTTCGCGCGCCGATTCCCCCACCCCGGCGCGGAGGGAGAGAGATCCGTGCGATTCGTCCTGGCGATCGTCGCCTTCGTCATCGGGTTGCTGCTCGTCGGCCTCGGTGTGGCGCAGCGGACCGTGTTCGCTCCACCGTCCTCGATCGTCGCACAGACGTCCGCGACCACGAAGGCCCCGGTGACGGTCATCCCGGGGTCCGTGCTCAACGCCAACCCCGGTTACCAGCGGATCAAGATCGACGGCGCCGCGTTCGCTGCCTACGGTCGCACGAGTGACGTGGACGGCTGGGTCGGCTCCACGAAGCACGAGACCCTGCGCTACGACGCCGAACAGTCCGAGCTCGTCGCCCGCCAGTCGGGCAGCCAGTCGTCGGTGCCGGACCCCGCGGGCAGTGACCTCTGGTACCAGGAGTGGGACGACGCGGGCCAGTTCACCGTGCGCCTGCCCCAGGACGTGTCGTTGCTCATCGTCGGCAAGGACGGCGCCGCTCCGTCGAGCGTGTCCGTCACGTGGCCGCGCGACACCGCGACCCCGTCCGTGGGACCGCTCATGACGGCCGGTGGCGTGTTCGTCCTCGGTGGCATCGCGCTCCTGATCTGGGCGTTCCTGCACCAGCGCCGCTCGCGCGGTCCGCGTCGGCGCAGCGGTGGCACCCGGCCGCCGCGCGTGCGTGCCTCGCGCCGCGCCGCCGCAGCCGGGGCGCAGGTGCCGAGTCGGTCCCGTCGCGGTCGACGCTCGATGATCGCGGTCCCGGTCGTGCTGGCCGGGACCCTCGCACTCGCTGGCTGCTCGTCCGAGTACTGGCCCCAAGGCGGCGGCGACGCGTCGGCGACCCCGACGCCCACCGCCTCGGCGACGGGCGCCGCACAGCAGGACGCGCCGACCGCGGCCACCCGCCAGCAGATCAGCCGCATCGTCGACCGCGTCGTCGAGGTCGCGACGAAGGCCGATGCCGATAAGGACGCCGCCCTCGCCGAGACCCGCTTCACCGGTCCCGCGCTCGAGCTCCGCAAGGCGAACTACGCCATCCGTGCCAAGGACCAGGACGTCCAGGCACCGCCGGCGATCTCGTCCGCCCGCCTGTCGGTGTCGCTGCCCGAGCAGACCGACACCTGGCCGCGCACCGTGTTCGTCGTGGCGTCCGACCCAGCCGACGAGAAGACAGCGCCGCAGGCACTGACGCTGGTGCAGGAATCGGCCCGCGACGACTACAAGGTCATGTACGACGTCTCGCTCGAGGCCGACGCCAAGCTGCCGTCCGTGGCGCCGGTGTCGATCGGTGCCGCGCAGATCGCGTCCGACTCGAAGCTGCTCGCACTCGCACCCGACCAGATCGGGACCGCGTACGGCGACGTGCTGTCGAAGGACTCCGAGAGCCAGTACGCGAAGGACTTCCAGTCCGACGGCGACGACCTCCGCGCGAAGATCGGCAAGGACTACAAGGACAAGAAGTCCGCGTCCCTGCCCGACACCGCGAAGATCGAGTACTCGTCCCAGTCCCCGGCGGACTCCGCGATCGCGCTCGCGACGAACGGTGCCGGCGCGCTGGTGTCGGTCAGCCTCGACGAGATCGAGAAGGTCACGCCGACCGCCGACGGCGCCGAGGTGAACACCGAGGGCGCCGTCAAGGCCCTGTCCGGCGTCGACTCCAGCAAGAAGGGCGTGAGCGCCACCTACGGCGTCCAACTGCTCTTCTCCGTGCCGGCCGTCGGCTCGGACGACAAACTGGTCCTGCTCGGGTTCACGCAGGGCCTGACCGCAGCAAGTGAGGTGCAATGAGCAACGTCCCCCCGACCCCGTCCGGCCTCCGTGGCGCCGTCGACCTGTCGTCCCTGGTCGAGCGGGCCCAACGTCCGGCAGCACAGCAGGCTCCTGCCGGCGCTCCGAACGCGGGCGCCACAGCCGCGAACGGCGGCCCGGCTGCCGCGAACGGCGACGCCGTCACCGTGCCGTCCCTGGTCGTCGACGTCACCGACCAGAGCTTCCAGGACGTCCTCGAACTCTCGATGGTCGTCCCGGTCATCGTCGACATCTGGGCAGAGTGGTGCGGGCCGTGCAAGCAGCTCTCACCGGTCCTCGAGCAGCTCACCGCGGAGTACGACGGCCGCGTCGTGCTCGCCAAGGTCGACGCCGACACGAACCCCCAGCTCGTACAGGCCTTCCAGGCGCAGTCGATCCCGACCGTGGCCGCGCTGATCGGCGGCCGCCCGCTCGGGCTGTTCGTCGGCGCACTGCCCGAGGCGCAGGTCCGCGACGTGTTCGAGCAGGTGCTGCAGGCCGCCGAGCAGAACGGCGTGTCCGGGCGTGTCGCCGTCGACGGTGCCGACGCACCCGACGCCGCCGCCGAGCAGGGCGAGCCGGAGCCCGAGCCGCTCCCGCCGCACCACCAGGCCGCGTACGACGCGATCGAGCAGGGCGACTACGCCACGGCGATCCAGGAGTACACGACCGCGATCGCACAGGACCCGCACGACCAGATGGCCGTCGCGGGACTCGCGCAGGTGTCGCTGCTCGACCGGCTCAACGGCCGGACGGCGGACGAGATCCGCTCCGCGGCCGGTGCCGCCCCGCAGGACGTGCAGGCACAGCTGGCGGTCGCCGACCTCGACATCAGCGGCGGGCACGTCGAGGACGCCTTCGGGCGCCTGCTCGACCTGGTGCCGACGGTGTTCGGACCGGACCGCGAAGCGCTCCGGGTCCGCCTGGTGGAGTACTTCGAGCTCATCGGCACCGAGGACCCGCGCGTGGTCGCGGCGCGACGACGGCTCGCGAACGCCCTCTACTAGACCGTCAGGACCGCGAAAGCGACAGATC
>NZ_MJGI01000025.1:88742-99300 GCF_001864835.1 Curtobacterium sp. MCBA15_001
GATCTGTCGCTTTCGCGATGCGGACCAGAGGGGAGGCCCGGTGCCAGCTGGCACCGGGCCTCCTGTCTGTCTCTGGCCTAGTCCTGTTCCAGCTGCAACCAGACGGCACCGAGCGGCGGCACCACCAGGTGCGCCGAGGCGGGCCGCCCGGCCCACGGGGTGTCCTCGGCGGTGACGACGCCGAGGTTCCCGACCCCGGACCCGCCGTACTCGGCGGCGTCCGTGTTGAGCACCTCGCGCCACGCGCCGGCGGCGGGCAGCCCGAACCGGCGCTCGACCGGCACGCCGGAGAAGTTCACGAACACCGCCAGGCGCTCGTCCCCGGCCTTCCGCAGGAACCCGATCGTCGAGTGCGGTGCGTCGCCGCCCTCGATCCACTCGAAGCCCTCGGCGGTCGCGTCGTGCGTCCAGAGCGCCGGCGTCTCCTTGTAGACGCGGTTGAGCTCCGCGACCAGCCGCTGGACGCCGTTGTGCCCCGGGTCGTCCGCCTGCCACCAGTCGAGCCCGCGTTCCTCGGACCACTCCGCGACCTGCGCGAACTCCTGGCCCATGAACAGCAGCTGCTTGCCCGGGTGGGCCCACATGTACGACAGGTAGGCGCGGACGTTCGCCAGCTTCTGCCACTCGTCGCCGGGCATCTTGCCGTAGAGCGAGCCCTTGCCGTGCACGACCTCGTCGTGGCTGATCGGCAGCGTGAACTGCTCGCTGAACGCGTAGACGAACGAGAACGTCAGCTCGTCGTGGTGGTAGGCGCGGTACGCGGGGTCGCGCTGCACGTACTCGAGCGAGTCGTGCATCCAGCCCATGTTCCACTTCTGGCCGAACCCGAGACCACCGGCGCTCGTCGGCTGGGTCACGCCCGGCCACGAGGTGCTCTCCTCGGCGATCATGACGATGCCGGGGTAGCGCTTGTACGCGGTGGCGTTGGTCTCCTGCAGGAACGAGATCGCCTCGAGGTTCTCGCGGCCGCCGTGGATGTTCGGCAGCCAGTCGGTGCGCGAGTAGTCCAGGTACAGGATCGACGCGACGGCGTCGACGCGGAGGCCGTCGACGTGGAACTCCTCCATCCAGTACAGCGCGTTGGCGACCAGGAAGTTCCGCACCTGCGGCTGCCCGAAGTCGAACACCAGGGTGCCCCAGTCGAGCTGCTCGCCGCGCCGGGGGTCCGGGTGCTCGAACAGCGCGTGGCCGTCGAACTTCGCCAGCGCCCACTCGTCCTTCGGGAAGTGTCCGGGGACCCAGTCCATGATCACGCCGATGCCCGCGGAGTGCAGGCGGTCGATCAGGTAGCGCAGGTCGTCGGGGGAGCCGAAGCGCGCCGTGGGGGCGTAGTAGCCCGTGACCTGGTAGCCCCACGACCCGCCGAAGGGGTGCTCGGCGAACGGCAGGAACTCGATGTGCGTGAAGCCGAGGTACTGCACGTGGCCGATGAGCTGGTCGGCGACCTCGCGGTAGCTCAGCCCCGGACGCCACGACCCGAGGTGGACCTCGTAGACGCTCATCGGGTGGTCGTGCGTGGTCGTCTCGGCGCGCCGCTGCATCCACGCGCGGTCGCCCTCGGACCAGGTGTGGTGTGCGGCCGTGATGACCGAGGCGGTGAGCGGCGGGACCTCGGTGCGACGCGCGAACGGGTCAGCACGCTCGACCCAGCCGCTGTCGGTGAGGATCTGGAACTTGTAGCGCTGGCCCTCGAGCGCGCCGGGCCAGAACAGCTCCCACACGCCCAGGTCGTTCAGGCGGCGCATCGCGGTGGTGCGGCCCTCCCAGCCCTCGAAGTCCCCGATGACCCGCACCGCGGTTGCCCGGGGTGCCCACACGGCGAACGCGACACCGTCGACGCCGTCGATCGTGGTGACCTGCGCGCCGAGGTGGTTCCAGAGCTGTTCGTCGCGGCCCTCACCGAACAGGTGGAGGTCGATGTCGCCCAGCGTGGGCCGGAACCGGTAGGCGTCGTCGGTCGTCCAGGTGGTGTCGTCGGTGTCCGTCGACGGGTCCTGGTCGTAGTCGGCCTCGACGCGGTAGCGACCGAGGTTCTCCGCAGTGGCGCCGGCCCACAGGCCGTCGCCCTCGGACACGAGCTCGATGTCGTCCCCGTCCGGACGGACCAGGCGCACCGCGGTCGCGAGGTGGCGGACGACCCGCACGCTCGTGCCGCCGTCGACGGGGTGCGGGCCGAGCACGTCGTGCGGCTGGGACCAGCGGCCCTCGGCCACCTGCTGTCGCAGCCACTCCTCGATGGGGGCGGGTCGCGGCTCGGCCGTCGCCGCCGGACGGGAGGCCCGGGTCGCGTCCGGGACGTCGGCTGCGGGTGCCGCGGCGTCCGTCTCGGGTGCCGCGGCGTCCGTCTCGGGTGCCGCAGCGCCCGTCTCGGGCGCCGCGTGCCGGGCGTGGACCGGTTCGGAGGCGGGCGCGGGTGCTGTCTGCGGGACCGGGGTCGAGCCTCCGGCCAGGGTCTCGGACTCGGCCACGCCGCGGTCCGGTGCCTCACGCTTCGGCAGGCGAGCACCCGGCAGGTCCTCACCAGGGGCGGAGACCCGTGGCTCGGTGCGGGGCGCCTCGCGCACCGGCTGCTGCGCCGGACGGGCCGGGACCGGCTTCGGCACCGGTGCGGCGTCCGGTCGGGCCGCAGCGGGACGGGCGGGCACGGCCGGGGGCGGCGGCTGGACCGGCGGCACGCTCGGCCCCTGTCCGCGGTCCCGGGGGGTGGTCCGGTCGGCCTCGTTGGGGTCGGTGGTCATCGGTGCGGTCCTTCCACGACGAGCAGGTGCACGGGCTCCTGGAAGGCATCCAGGCGCACGTAGTTGGACGATCCCCACACCCAGCGCTGCCCGGTCACGACGTCGCGGACGTCGAACGCCTGCTCCGGCTCGAGACCGAGGGCGGTCAGGTCGAGGTGCACGGTCGTCTCGCGGACGGAGTGCGGGTCGACGTTCGCGACGACGATCACCGTGTCGTCGCGGCCGGAACGGACGAACCGTCCGGGGAGGTGCTTGGAGTAGACGACGACCGCGCCGTCCTCGGCGTCGTGCACGTGCAGGTTCCGCAGCTGGCGGAGTGCCGGGTGCGCGGAGCGGAAGCGGTTCAGCATCGTCACGTACGGCGCCAGGCTCGCACCTTCGGCCTCGGCCAGGGCGAAGTCGCGCGGCTTGTACTCGAACTTCTCGTTGTCGATGTTCTCCTCGGAGCCGGGGCGGGCGACGTCCTCGAAGAGCTCGTAGCCGGAGTACATGCCCCACGTCGGAGCGCCCGTCGCGGCCAGGGCAGCGCGCACCTTGTAGCCCGCACGGCCGCCGAACTGCAGGAACTCGGTGAGGATGTCCGGCGTGTTCACGAACAGGTTCGGCCGCAGGTAGTCACTGGTCTCGTGGCTGAGCTCGGTGAAGTAGTCGGTGATCTCGTCCTTCGTGTTGCGCCACGTGAAGTACGAGTACGACTGCTGGAACCCGGCCTCGGCCAGGGCCCGCATCATCGCCGGGCGGGTGAACGCCTCGGCGAGGAACACGGTGTCCGGGTGGTGGTCGCGGACCTCGCGGATCACGCGCTCCCAGAACCAGAGCGGCTTGGTGTGCGGGTTGTCGACGCGGAAGATCCGGATCCCGAAGGCGATCCAGTGGCGCAGGACCCGCTCGACCTCGGCGACCAGGCCCTCGGGGTCGGAGTCGAACTGGATCGGGTAGATGTCCTGGTACAGCTTCGGCGGGTTCTCAGCCGTCGCGATCGACCCGTCGGCGCGGACCGTGAACCACTCCGGGTGCTCGGTGACCCAGGGGTGGTCGGGGGAGCACTGCAGCGCGAAGTCGAGCGCCACCTCCATCCCGGTGTTCTTCGCCGTCTCGACGAAGTCGCGGAAGTCGTCCTCGGTGCCCAGGTCCGGGTGGATGGCGTCATGCCCGCCGGCCTCGGACCCGATCGCCCAGGGGCTGCCCGGGTCGTTCGGCCCGGCGTGCAGGGTGTTGTTCGGACCCTTGCGCGCGGTGTGGCCGATGGGGTGGATCGGCGGCAGGTAGACGACGTCGAAGCCCATCCGGGCGACGCCGGGCAGACGACGTGCCGCGGAGCGGAAGTCGCCGCTCTTCCACGAACCGTCGGCATTGCGCTTGGCGCCCTCGCTGCGCGGGAAGAACTCGTACCAGGCGCCGACGCCGGCGCGGGTGCGCTCGACGTCGAGCAGCTGGACGGGGGAGTGTGTGCGGAGCGAGGTGAGCGGGGCCTCTTCGACCTCAGCGGCGATGCGCGGGTCGTCGACGGCGGCGAGCCGTTCGGCGGGGTCGAGGTCCTCGTCGCGGACGCGTGCGGCAGCGCGGCTGGCTGCGGGGGAGTCGGTCTCGGCGGCGAGCCGGTCGAGCAGCGCGGCGCCGTCCGCCAGCGTCGCCGCGACGTCCACGCCCGCCGCGACCTTGAGGCGCGCCCCGCGCAGCCACGTGGTCCAGTCGTCGGAGTACGCCTCGACGTGCCAGGCCCAGACGCCGACGTGGTCGACCTGCACGGTCGCCTCGTAGCGGTCGGTGCCCGGCGCGACCAGCGTGAGCGGCACGGTCCTGGTGCCACCACCCGGGCGTTCCAGCACCACGTCGGCGCCGATCACGCCGTGCCCCTCGCGGAAGACGGTCGCGCCGAACGTGATCACCTCGCCGTCGAAGGCCTTGCCCGGGAAGCCGTTGGGCGTCCGGGGGCTGAGTTCGGTGATCGGGATGCGCCCGATCTTCGGACGCCGGGGTCGGTCTGCGGTGGCCACGGGGGAGACGCTACCCGGCCGGGGCGTCGGTGTTCCCCGGAACGCGGAGACCGTGGACGACGCGTCGCGCTCCACAGGCGCCGATGCCGGACGGGAGGCCCGGTGCCGGACCGTCGACGAGCCTCCCGTCCGACGTCGGCACACGTTCGTTCCCATCACGGTCGCGCTGGTGGGTCGGATCGCGCGTCCGCGGTCGGGACTCCCGACCGGCTACGCGCGAAACGACCTGCTCCGCGCGTTTCCACCGGCAGCAGGGCGGCCCGGGGGTGGGGCGGATCGAGCAGCGGGGTGCGGGTGAGCTCGCGCTACACGACCGCGAACGCGTGGATGCCAGGGCCGTAGGCGGTGAACACCGATCCGGCGGGGCGGACCCGGTCGTGGTCACGGTGCTTCTCGCTCGACCAGGCCAGCCGGTACCCGGTGGCGTCGTCCGGCGACGGCAGCGTCAGGTCGCGGGTGCGGCCGCTGCCGTGCACGACGACGAGCACCCGGTCGTCGGGTTCGTCCTCGTCGTGCGGGGTGGACGCGACGAACCACTGCACGACGCGGTGCAGCGGCTGGTCCCACCACTCGCCGGTCATCGGGCCACCGTCGGGTCCGTACCAGCGCATCCGGGACGCGCCGGGCGTGGTCTGGCCGTCGACGCCGTAGCGGTCCGGTCGGAGCGCCGGGTGGGCCGCGCGGAACCGGGTCAGCGCGGTCACCGTCTCGGTCATCGACTCGGCGTCCTCGTCGTCGGACCAGTCGACGGGCGTCAGGTCCTCGGTCACGACGTAGGCGTTGTTGTTGCCGTGCTGGGTCCGGCTGCGCTCGTCGCCCGCCGTCAGCATCGGCACGCCCGCCGACAGCAGCAGGGTGCCGAGCAGGTTCCGCATCGACCGGCCCCGCGCGGCACGGACGCCACGGTCGTCGGTCGCGCCCTCGATGCCGTGGTTGAACGAGCGGTTGTCGTTCGAGCCGTCCCGGTCGTCCTCGCCGTTCGCCGCGTTGTGCTTGTGGTCGTGCGCGGCCAGGTCGTGGAGGGTGAACCCGTCGTGTGCGGTGACGAAGTTGACCCCCGACAGCGGCCCGCGGTCGGCGCCGAACAGCTGGCGGGACCCGGTCAGGGCCCCGGCGAGTGCCCCGATGCCCGCGCCGGGGACGCCGGAGCGGCGCTCCTGGGCGATGTCCGTCAGCCAGAACTGCCGCACGGTGTTGCGGAACCCGTCGTTCCACTCGGTCGTGCCGGCGCCGAAGTGCCCGGTCTTCCAGCCGTCCGGGCCGACGTCCCACGGCTCGGCGATGACCAGGACGTCCTGCAGGTCCGGTTCGGTGCGGATGCGCTCGAGCAGCGGGTGCGCCGGGTCGAAGACGTGGTCGGCGTCCCGCGCGAGCGCTGCCATCAGGTCGAAGCGGAACCCGTCGACCTGGACCTCGCGCGCCCAGTACCGCAGGCTGTCGAGCACCAGGTCGGCGGTGGCCTGGTCCGAGGTGTCGAGCGTGTTCCCGCAGCCCGTGGTGTCGTGGTACGTGTCGTCGGCCGACCAGCGGTAGTGGTTGGCGCCGTCGATGCCGCGCAGGGACGAGGTGGGCCCGCCCAGGCCCTCTTCCGCCGTGTGGTTGTACACGACGTCGAGCACGACCTGGATGCCGGCCTCGTGCAGCAGCCGGACCATGCCCTTGAACTCCCGGAGCACGGCCTGCGCCCCCGCCTGCCGCGCGGGCTCCGATGCGTAGGCGGCGTGCGGCGCGAAGAACCCGAGCGTGTTGTAGCCCCAGGCGTTCTCGCGCCCGGCCTGGCGCAGCCAGTGCTCCGAGTCGAACGCCTGCACCGGTAGGAGCTCGATCGTGGTCACCCCGATGCGCTGCAGGTGCGCGATCGTGCTCTCGTGTGCGACCCCCGCGTACGTGCCGCGCAGGTGCTCGGGCACGGCCTGGTTGTCGCTGGTCAGGGTCCGGACGTTGGCCTCGTACACGACCGATGAGCCGAGCGGCACGACCGGCTTGGTCGAGTCGCCCCAGTCGAAGGTGTCGTCGACGACCACGCCCGTCCACCGCGACGCGGTCCCGCGGACGATGCCGCGTGCGTACGGGTCGAGCAGGGGGCGTCCGGCGTCGAAGTCGTGGCGCGGACCCGTCGGGCCGTCCACCAGCAGGTGGTAGGTGTCGCCGGGCTGTACGGGGGCCAGGCCACCCGTCCACAGGTCCGACCCCGGCTGCCGTTCGAGCGCCACCGATCCGCGTCCGTCGACCACGAGCGTCGCCGCCGTGGCGGTGGCCGATCGCATCGTGAACCGGGCGCCGCCGTCGACGAGGCGCAGGCCCAGGGCCGTGTCGAACGCAACACTCTGCATCCGACCAGGGTACGAGACGGCGCGGCTATCCTGAGAACGCACCAGAAAGGGGCACCCGTGCCGGTCTACCTCGACCACGCAGCGACCACGCCGATCCTGCCCGAGGCGCTCGCCGCCTTCGTCGACGCCATGGCGACCGTCGGGAACCCCTCGTCCATCCACAGCGCCGGGCAGCGCGCGAAGATGCTGCTCGAGGACGGCCGCGCCCGGGTCGCCGCGTCGCTCGACGCCGAGCCGGTCGAGGTCGTGTTCACCTCCGGCGGCACCGAGAGCATCAACCTGGCCGTCAAGGGCCTGTACTGGGCACGGCAGCAGGACCGGCCCCGGCCACGCATCGTGGTGGCCGCGGGGGAGCACCACGCGACCGTCGACACAGTCGACTGGCTCGAGCGCCACGACGGCGCGGTCGTCGACGTGGTCCCGTTGGACGCGCAGGGTCGCATCGACCTGGCCGTCCTGGAGGCCCGGCTCGCCTCCGCCGACGACGTCGCCCTGGTCACGTTCCTGTGGGCCAACAACGAGGTCGGCACCCTGCAGCCGGTCCGTCGGATCGTCGAGATCGCGCATGCGGCCGGCGTCCCGGTGCACTCCGACGCCGTGGCCGCCTACGGGCAGGTCCCGGTGTCGTTCCGGTCGTCCGGGCTCGACGCGCTGAGCGTGTCCGCGCACAAGATCGGCGGGCCGGTCGGCATCGGCGCGCTCGTCCTCGGGCGCACCGCCACGGTCGAACCGCTCATCCACGGCGGTGGGCAGCAGCGGCAGGTCCGGAGCGGCACCCAGGACGCCCCCGCGGCGATCGCCTTCGGCGTGGCGGCCTCCGTCCCCCACGCGGACGTCCAGGCCCTGCGCGACCGACTCGTCGCCGGCGTGCTCCAGGCCGTGCCGTCCGCGGTGCTCCGCGGCGACCCGGTCGACCGGCTGCCCGGCAACGCCCACTTCACGTTCCCGGGGTGCGAGGGCGACTCGCTCCTGTTCCTGCTCGACGCCGCCGGGGTCGCGGTGTCGACCGGTTCGGCGTGCCAGGCCGGCGTCCCCGAGGCCTCGCACGTGCTGCTCGCGATGGGCCTGTCCGAGGACGACGCCCGCGGCGCGCTCCGCATCACGCTCGGGCACACCTCGATCGACGCCGACGTCGACGCGTTCCTTGCGGCACTGCCCGACGCGGTCGCCCGCGCGGGTGCGGCGGGCATGGCGTCGCGCGCACCCCAGCTCGGCCGGTAGCGCCGCATGCGCCTGGAGACTGACGTCGCCCGGGGTGCGTGGCTGCTCCGCCGCGCCGGCACGCTCCCAGACGTCGACGGTGCGGTCGGTGGCGGGTTCGCGGCGTACGCGCGCATCCTGCACCCGGTCACGGCGACGCTCGAGGACCGCGCCGAGACCGACGCCCAGGGTGACCACCCGGTGCGGTCGACCACCACGTGGACCTGGGCACAGGTGGCCGATCGGACCGGCGGGACCGTGCACCCGCTCGTGCAGTGGCCGCGGTTGACCGGGGTCGACGACGAGTCCGAGATCGCGCTGCCGGACGGATGGCGGGTGTCACCGCCCCAGGCGGGCTGGTTCGAGCCGACCCTGCTCGCGGTGCTCGCTGGCCACCTCGCCACGTCCACCACCACACCAGAGGACCTCGTCGCGGGGTTCTGGAGCGGATGGGGCGACCTGAACGGCGGGATGACCGTGGCGATCGGGTGGCAGCACACCGACGGGGCCGCGCGGCCGACGGCCGCCGAGCACGCGGCACTCCTGGCCGGAGCCGAGGCCAGAGCAGCGGCACTGGCAGCGGACCACCGCGCCTTCGTGGCGTCGCTGGCCGGCCCCCGTCTGGCGTGGCCGGGGCGCGACCTCGTCCTGACGGCCACGCGCTGCTCCGACCTGGTCGACCCGGCGCGCATCGACCGAGCGATGCTCGGCACGTACCTCGGCGAGAGGCACACCCCGCAGCTGCTCTGGCCGGAGGACCGCGCGTGGGCGGTGGCGACGGAGATCGACTGGGACTCGACCCTGGTCGCCGGGCCGCGCGACCTGGTCGACGCGGTGCTCGCGGACCCGCTGCTCGAGGCGTTCGAGGTCGGTGCGCACGACGACCTGAGCTGGAGCGGCGACCGGGTCAACCGGCGTCCCCGCCCGGACGCGGGCCAGGTGCGCTGAGGGCCTTCGCTACGGTCGCTCGTCGATCAGGGCGACGAATCGGCTGCCGATGCCCTCCACCTCGCGGCGGACGAGCCCGGCCGTCGGGTCCGGTGCCTGGTACGGCGCGTGGTAGTCGCACATCAGGTGGTCCCAGTCCGGCCACCACTTCTTCGGGCGGGCGTCCTCGGTGTAGCCGCAGACGACGCACGCCAGCGAGACCCAGACCTTCTTCTTGCCCGTGCGGTTCGCGCGCGACTGCACGAGCCAGGCGGGCGGGTCCTGCTCGATGGCCGTCAGCTCGGCCTCGCTGAGCCGGGACGGGATCCCGTGGTGGGTCGCCATCTCGAGGGGGATGTCGAGCCGGATGGCGGCGTCGCGGCGGGAGAGCATCCGACCAGGGTAGGTCCTCCCGGAGCGGACGGGCGGCTCGCGACAGGTCCGTCCAGGTCGTGCCCCCAGTCCGGGGCTGACCTGGGCGCGTCGCTGTCGGACGGGGTGCCCCGACCGATAGTCGCCATCGTCCCGGTCGGTCAGGACCGGGCGCAGGGGCAGGGAGCGAGCGATGGACATGCAGATGAGCCGCGGCGCGGTGCGTCGAGCGATCGTCGGGACGGGCGTCGTCCGAGGGCACGCACGCCGACGCCTCGCCGGTGTCGTCACCGCATCGGCGATCGTCGCCGTGCTGGTCGTCCCCTCGCTGGCATCCGCCGCGAGCGCGACCCTGACGGGCTGGGTCGACGGCGTCGTCGCTGGCCCCGGCACGGTCACGGTCCGCGGGTGGGCGCTCGACCGGGCCACGTCGAGCACGTCGACGAACGTCCGCGTCACGGTCGGGGACACCGTCGTCGGCACCGTCCCGGCTGCGTCGGCCCGCGCTGACGTCAACCGTGTCATGGGTGTGAGCGGTGACCACGGGTACAGCGCGTCCCTCGTCATCCAGAAGTCCGGCACACAGTCGGTGTGCGTCACGGCGCTGAGCCCGACCGGCGGACGGGACGTCCCGCTCGGGTGTCAGACGGTCGTGATCCCGGACTCGTCGCCGATGGGAGCGTTCGACAGCGTCGCTGCGACGGCGGGCACGGTCTCGGTCCGTGGGTGGGCGGTCGACCCGAACACCCCGGCGGACGCGATCGACGTTGCCGTCACGGTCGGTGGGACCCGGGTCGGGACCGTGTCGGCGAACGCGGCTCGGAGCGACGTGAACCGGGTCATCGGGGTCCCGGGTCCGCACGGCTTCGAGTCCTCGGTCGCGACGACGGCGTCCGGCAGCCAGTCGGTGTGCGTGATCGGGGTGAACGTCGGCACCGGGACGGACAAGCAACTCGGATGCCAGACGGTCGTGATCCCGGACTCGTCGCCG
>NZ_MJGI01000025.1:99766-107475 GCF_001864835.1 Curtobacterium sp. MCBA15_001
GACGTGAACCGGGTCATCGGGGTCCCGGGTCCGCACGGCTTCGAGTCCTCGGTCGCGACGACGGCGTCCGGCAGCCAGTCGGTGTGCGTGATCGGGGTGAACGTCGGCACCGGGACGGACAAGCAACTCGGATGCCAGACGGTCGTGATCCCGGCCGCACAGCCGACGAGCACTCCGTCGCCCGCGCCCGTCGCGTCGCTCCCGACGACGACGCCCGACAGCACGCCGGGGTCAGGCCAGCTGGACGGTGGTGCCATGCCGGCGGCGACGTCGGGGTGGACGCGGATCTTCGGCGAGGACTTCACGACACCGGCAGCACCCGGGGCCTTCACGAAGACCTACGGCAACCGGTTCGTCGCCTACGACGGGTTCGGCGACACGAGCGGCGTCGGCGTGTACCGGCAGTCCGCCATGTCGGTGGCCGACGGCACCCTGCGCATGCACATGTCCACGGACGCCACCGGGCGACCGACCGGCGCAGCGTTCATCCCGCTCGTCGACGGCAAGTGGGGCGGGCAGACCAGCGGCCGGTACGACATCCGGCTCCGAGCGGACCCGGTCGCGGGCTACGGCCTCGCCGGTCTGCTGTGGTCGGACACCAACACCTGGGAGGACGGCGAGATCGACTTCCCCGAGGGCGACCTGGACGGCAACGCCACGCTCTCGAACCACTGCCCGGGCAACCCGTCCGCGAACTGCCTGCACCGGGACCTCGGCACGACGTTCTCCGCCTGGCACACCTACACGATCGAGTGGACGCCGTCGAAGCTGACCTTCCTCGTCGACGGGGTGCTCGTGAGCTCGACGACGCAGAACATCCCCACGAAGCCGCTGCACCTCGTCCTGCAGGCGGCGACGTCGGGCGGGCAGAAGCCGCCGACGGACGCCGCCGGCGACGTGCAGGTCGCCTGGGTGAGCATCTCCCGGGCCGGGTGACGGCACCGTCGGCGCGGGTGTGACGGCCACGGCTCGGACCGGACCCGCCTGACGGGGCCGAGCCGGGCCTCCCGGTCGGTCGTGGCCCGGCCGCGCCGGTAGGATCGGTGACCATGGTCGAACTGGACTACACCGAGCAGATCTCCGCCCTCCGCGAGACCTTCGGCAACATCCGCTCGGTGGTCGACGTCGACCGCCTGCAGCGCGAGATCGCCGAACTCAGCGAGCAGGCCGGGGCCCAGGACCTCTGGGACGACGTCGAGCACGCGCAGCAGGTGACGAGCGCGCTCTCGCACCGGCAGTCGGAGCTCAAGAAGATCACGGACACCGAGCGACGCATCGACGACCTCGAGGTGCTCGTCGAGATGGCGAACGAGGGCGACGACCAGGACTCGGCCGACGAAGCCGCGGCCGAGCTCAAGGCGGTCACGAAGACCATGGGCGAGCTCGAGGTCCAGACGCTGCTCGACGGCGAGTACGACGACCGTCCCGCCGTCATCACGATCCGTGCCGGCGCCGGTGGTGTCGACGCTGCCGACTTCGCCGAGATGCTCATGCGCATGTACCTGCGGTACTCCGAGCAGCACGGCTACAAGACCACGGTGATGGACACGTCCTACGCCGAAGAAGCCGGCATCAAGTCGGCCACGTTCGAGATCGACGCCCCGCACGCGTTCGGCACGCTGTCGGTCGAGGCCGGCACGCACCGCCTGGTCCGCATGTCGCCGTTCGGGGCAGCGGGCAAGCGCCAGACTTCGTTCGCCGCGGTCGAGGTCATCCCGCTCATGCCGGAGACCGCGGTCATCGACATCCCCGAGAACGACATCCGCGTCGACGTCTTCCGCTCGTCCGGTCCGGGTGGACAGTCGGTCAACACCACCGACTCCGCCGTCCGCCTGACCCACATCCCGACCGGCACCGTCGTCTCGATGCAGAACGAGAAGTCGCAGATCCAGAACCGTGCAGCGGCCATGCGCGTGCTGCAGTCGCGCCTGCTCCTGCTGAAGCAGGAAGAGGAGAACGCGAAGAAGAAGGAACTGGCGGGCAACATCACCGCGAGCTGGGGCGACCAGATCCGCTCCTACGTGCTGGCGCCGTACCAGATGGTCAAGGACCTGCGGACCGAGCACGAGGTGAACAACCCCTCAGCCGTGTTCGACGGTGACCTTGACGGCTTCATCAACGCGGGCATCCGCTGGCGCAAGCAGGGTGACGACTCCTGAGCCGCGCGCCTCGCTTGCTTTCCGAGCCGAGCGACCTACCCTGATCCGGTCATGATCAAATTCGACCAGGTCACCAAGGTGTACTCGGGCAACCCGAGCCCCGCTCTCGACGACGTCACCCTCGAGATCCTCAAGGGCGAGTTCGTCTTCCTCGTCGGCGCGTCCGGCTCCGGGAAGTCCAGCTTCCTGCGCCTCGTGCTCAAGGAGGAGAAGCCGTCCCGTGGGCAGATCCACGTGCTCGGCCAGCGTCTCGGCGCCCTGTCCTCGCGGAAGGTCCCGTACTTCCGACGGAACCTCGGCGTGGTGTTCCAGGACTTCCGTCTGCTGCCGAACAAGAACGTCTTCGACAACGTCGCGTTCTCGCTGCAGGTGATCGGCAAGAGCAAGGGCTTCATCAGCGAGGCCGTCACCGACGTGCTCAAGCTCGTCGGCCTGAACGGCAAGGCCACCCGCATGCCGCACGAGCTCTCCGGTGGTGAGCAGCAGCGCGTCGCCATCGCCCGCGCGGTCGTGAACAAGCCGTCCGTGCTGCTGGCCGACGAGCCCACCGGCAACCTCGACCCGACGACCTCGGCGGGCATCATGGCGCTCCTCGAACGCATCAACCAAGGAGGCACCACCGTGCTCATGGCGACGCACGACGCCAGCATCGTCAACCAGATGCAGCGCCGGGTCATCGAGCTCTCCGGTGGCCGTGTCCTCCGCGACGAGCAGTCCGGTGGCTACCAGACCCAGGCACTCCCGGTGCAGCAGCCCGCGGGTGTCTCGAACACCACCGGCATCCAGACCATCCCGGGGCTCATCCGATGAGGCTCGGGCTCGTCATGTCCGAGGTCGGTTCCGGCCTCCGACGCAACGCCTCGATGGTCGTGTCCGTCGTCCTGGTGACCTTCATCTCGCTGACCTTCGTCGGTACGGCGATCCTGCTGCAGATGCAGATCAACCAGATGAAGGGCTACTGGTACGACCGGGCCCAGGTCGCGGTGTACCTGTGCACCGACACCGACACGACCGGCAACTGCACCGGCGCCAAGGCCACCGAGGACCAGCGGCAGCAGGTCGAGGAGCAGCTCAAGGGCTCGACGCTGTCGCCCTACATCGAGAAGACGTACTTCGAGGACCAGCAGCAGGCGTACGACCGGTTCAAGCAGCAGTTCAAGGACTCGCCGGCGACCGAGTTCGTCAAGCCCGAGTACCTCAACGAGACCTTCTGGGTGAACCTCAAGAACCCGTCGCAGGCCGACGTGCTGCAGGAGAGCCTGTCGAAGGTCGCGGGGGTGCAGAGCGTGGTCGACCAACGCGGGTACCTGCAGCCGATCTTCAACCTGCTGAACGCGTCGTCCTACACGGCGATCGGCATCGCGGCGTTGATGCTCGTCGCGGCCGTGCTGCTCATCGCGACCACGATCCGCCTGTCGGCCTTCTCGCGGAGACGTGAGCTCGGCATCATGCGGCTGGTCGGTGCCTCGAACCGGTTCATCCAGACGCCGTTCGTGCTCGAGGGCGTGATCGCGGCCGCCATCGGCGCGGTGCTGGCCGGGGGCGCGATCACCGCGGTCGTCTGGTTCTTCGTCCGGAACTACCTGACGAAGCGGTTCTCCGGCACGGCGTTCATCGGCATGAGCGATGCGGCGGTGGTCGTGCCGGCGGTGATCGTCATCGGCGTGGTGCTCGCGGGCATCTCGGCGTCGATCGCGATCCGGCGGTACCTCAAGGTGTAGCGCGGCCGTGCCGTGCCGTGCACCTGCGGCGCGCCGGGAAGGTGCGCCGTCCGCCGTGTGTTGTGTAACCTGTAGGGCTGCCCACCGGCAGCGCCCGGACGCAAGGAGACGCGCATGGCGAAGGAACGCGGCGAGAAGACCGTGGCGACGAACCGTCGTGCGCGCCACGACTACCTGATCGAGGACACGTACGAGGCCGGCATGGTCCTGTCCGGCACCGAGGTGAAGTCCCTGCGCGAGGGCCGGGCGTCGCTCGTCGACGGGTACGCCTTCGTCGACGCCGGGGAGGCATGGCTCGACGCCGTGCACATACCCGAGTACACCGAGGGCACGTGGAACAACCACGCCCCGCGGCGCAAGCGGAAGCTGCTGCTCCACAAGCAGGAGATCGTCAAGATCTCGCACAAGACGGCGCAGGGCGGGTACACGCTCGTCCCGATGAAGATCTACTTCCACGATGGCCGGGCCAAGGTCGAGATCGCGGTCGCCAAGGGCAAGCGCGAGTTCGACAAGCGGCAGGCCCTGCGCGAGAAGACCGACAAGCGCGAGGCCGAGCGGGCGATGCGCTCGAAGAACCGCCTGGGCGACTAGCCGCTGTCGCTGGCGTGTCCGCTCGTTCGCCGATAGACTGAACAGCCGCCTGCGATGCAGGCGTTCACAACTCCACAGTGCGACAGCGGCTCGCTGCCTCGGCCTCCATGGGGATGATCGGTTTCGACATTGCCTGTGTGCCGACGGGAAGCGGGCCGAGGACCCACGGTCATCTCGTCAACGATCCGTGGAAAACAACAAGTGCCAATTCCAAGCGCACTGACTTCGCTCTCGCTGCGTAAGCAGCCCAGCACATGAAGTCCGTCGGCCAGGTGATCGTCTCCTAACCTGAGTTCCGGCGTCATCCAGGGGACTTGCTGCACGGTTGCGCCTCAGGGCCGTGCGGGACTTGCACTGAGACTGGGCCCGTCGTCCTAGAAGCCGGTAGCAAAGGACGGGGCCGAGCAGAACGACTCATCCGGATACGCCCGTAGAAGACGTCGAATTGCAGCGATGGACGGGGGTTCGATTCCCCCCATCTCCACCATCGCCGAGTCGGCGCAGCCGCTGTCGCACTGTGTGCTCTCCACCGTTCCCCCTGTGAGCCCGACTACGCTCCGGGGCAGGCGTTCGGCACCCGCCACGTCTGCAACCCGTGAGTGGAAGGTGTCCGACGTGCAGGAGATCGCGATCCGAGTCCGGCTGCGAGAGCAGGAACGCGTCGGTCTGGCCGAGTACGAGCGCACCGTCGGGTCCGTCGCCACGGTCGCGGCGCTCGTCGCGTGGCTGCCCACGCCGGATTCGCGGCTCGTCATCCGCGGGCGCGGCGCCGAACCCGTCCGGCTCGAGACCGCGTCGTACGGCTCGACCTTCGAGATGCTCGTCGTCCTCGACCAGCGCAGCGCCGCCGTCGAGCGCGCGGCCGCGGTCGTCGCCGCCCTGGTCGAGTCCGTGCGACACGAGCACGTCGAGGACGACGTCGCCGGGGTCGCCGGCGAACTCGACCGACTCGACCGCTCGGCCCCGCGCGGTCGGTCTGTGGCCGAGCGCGCGCTCCGGTCGTTCCTCGAGGGCGCCCGTGCCGACGTGCTGGCACGGAAGAGCACGACGCGGCTCCGGGCGGCGCAGGCGCTCGTCCGTCTGGCCGAGGACGCCGCCGAGCTGACCGTCGAGCGGGTCGAGGATGCCCTGGCCACAGAGCTCACCGAGCAGCCGGTCGACCTGCTGCAGGACACCGGGTTGACGGTCGTGATCGAGCCGGTCGACGGGATCGTGGACGACGCAGCGGCGGCAGCGCCGATCGACGAACCGAAGCCGAAGGACGCGAAGAAACCAAAGGACGCGAAGAAGGCCAAGGACGCGAAGAAGGCCAAGGACGCGAAGAAGGCTGACAAGAAGAAGTCGGACAAGAAGCAGGCCGGCAAGAAGCAGGACGACGACAAGAAGAAGTCCAAGAAGTCGAAGAAGGCCAAGTAGGCTGAGGGGTTATACAGGACGTTTGTTTCCACTTCGTTAACAAATCGTCCGAGAGTCCCGCACAGTGCCAGAGTCGATGACCACGACCCCTGCAGGGGGGTCGTGGTCATCTCGACAGGAGCAACTGTGGCAACCACGACTACACAGGCGCTGCCCGATTCCGGGCTCAAGCGCAACGTCGGCTTCATCGGCCTCATCTGGGCCTCGACCGGATCGATCATCGGGTCGGGGTGGCTGTTCGGCTCGCAGGAGGCGCTCAAGACCGCCGGACCCGCTGCCATCATCTCGTGGGTCATCGGCGGCGTCGCCGTCCTGGTCCTCGCCCTGGTGCACGCCGAACTCGGCGGCATGTTCCCGATCGCCGGCGGCACGGCCCGCTTCCCGCACATCGCCTTCGGCGGCATCGCCGGGGCGTCCTTCGGGTGGTTCTCGTGGTTGCAGTCCGTGACCGTCGCCCCGATCGAGGTCGAGGCGATGATCAAGTACGCGCAGCACTGGCAGTTCGCCCACCCGTGGCTGCACACCACGACGGTGGACGGGGAGACGCAGCAGCTGCTCACGGGTTCGGGCATCGCGGTGGCGATCCTGCTGATGGCCGTCGTCACCGCCGTCAACCTGCTGAGCGTCCGGATCCTCGCGAACACGAACTCCGCGGCGACCTGGTGGAAGGTGTTCATCCCGCTGCTGGTCATCATCGTGCTGGCCTTCAGCGGCTTCCACGGCTCGAACTTCACCGCCGCGAGCGGCTTCATGCCCGAGGGGGCGAAGGGGATCCTGGCGGCAGTGTCGACGTCCGGCATCATCTTCGCGTTCCTCGGCTTCGAGCAGGCCGACCAGCTGGCGGGCGAGGCGAAGAACCCCAAGCGCGACATCCCGCGCGCTGTCATCGGGTCGGTGCTCATCGGCCTGGTGATCTACCTGCTGCTGCAGATCGTGTTCCTCGGCGCGCTGCAGTCCGGTGCGATCCAGGGCTCGTGGGCGACGGCCGACTTCACGAAGTACACCGGCCCCTTCGCCGACATCGCGATGGCGGCCGGCATCACCTGGCTCGCGGTGATCATCTTCATCGACGCGATCATCTCGCCCGCCGGCACCGGCCTGATCTACGTGACCGCGACGACGCGCATCTCGTACGGGCTGAGTCGCAACGGGTACTTCCCGAAGGCGTTCGAGTGGACGACCAAGGCCGGTGTGCCGTGGGTCGGCCTGGTCACCGCGTTCGTCGTGGGCTGCGCCTGCTTCGCACCGTTCCCGTCGTGGCAGGGCCTGGTCAGCCTCATCACGAGCGCCTCGGTGCTCATGTACGCGGGGGCACCGTTGGCCCTCGGCGCGTTCCGGAAGCGCATCCCCGAGATCGAGCGCCCATACCGGATGCCGATCGCGTCGGTGCTCTCGCCGATCGCGTTCGTCATCGCGAACCTGATCATCCTGTGGACGGGATGGGACACCGACTGGAAGCTCGGCGTCGCGATCCTGATCGGCGCCGTGGTGATCATCCTCAACAACGTGTTCCGCGGCGCCACGAGCGTCCGTCCGCGGTGGGACTGGAAGGCGGCCCAGTGGCTGCTGCCCTACCTGATCGGCATGGGGCTCATCGTGTTCCTCAGCGACTTCGGGCCACTGACGCACCCGGTGTTCCCGCTGTGGATCGACATCGTCGTGGTCGCCGTGTTCTCCCTGGTGATCTACTACTGGGCGGTCAACTCGGCCTCACCGCGCGAGGAGATCCTGCGCACCGCCGAGGACGTCCGCGACGTCGAGGAGTCCAACGTCGTGGAGCCCGTGCGCCACTGAACCACAGGTCGGACAGGAGGCCCGGTGC
>NZ_MJGI01000025.1:108216-197636 GCF_001864835.1 Curtobacterium sp. MCBA15_001
GGGCCTCCTGTCCGTCTCGGCGCGGCGTCAGAAGTCGAACAGGTTGCCGCGGATCCCGCCGTCGCCGTACTCCCGCCGCAGCAGCCCGCGCTGCCGGAGCACCGGCACCAGGTCGCCGAACATCCGGGACACCTGGGCCGGATGCAGGTCACCGGAGAAGATGATCCCGTCGTTGTCCGCGTCGGCGCCGAGCTCCTCGATGAAGTCGGCGAACTCGTCGGCGGTCCCCACGAACCCCTCGCGCGTCGCGATGCGGCCGCGACGGGCCTTCCGGGTGAGCAGCTCGCGGAGCGGAGCGTCCGGAGTGTCGCCGAGCAGCCCGCGGATCGTCCCGGCGGAGACGTGGTCGCCGAAGGTCCCGGCGGGCACGGGTGCGTCGAGGTCGAGCGCGAGCAGGTCCGTCTCCGAGTCGCTCGACCACGCGATCGCCGCGGTGCGCAGGTCCTCGTCGGAGGGGTGCAGCGACGCCGACACGATCCGGTCGGCCTCCTCGCTCGAGGTGACGATCTCGGGCTTCAGCACGAACAGGATCCGCAGGTCGTCGGCGGACCGACCGGCGTCGGCAGCGGCCGTGACGACGCGGGCGCGGTAGTCCCGCACGGCCGCGGCGGACAGTGGCGCGAGGGCGAGCTGCACGTCGGAGTGCGTCCCCGCGAAGCCGAGTCCCCGCCCGGAACCGCCGGGGGAGACCACGATCGGATCCGAGCCGAGCGGCAGCGCGTTGAGCGGACCGTCGGCGGTGAAGTACGCGCCCTCGTGGTGGAAGGCGTCGAGGGTGTCCCCGTCGGCGAACCGCCAGTCCGCGCGGTCGCCGATGTACCCGTCCGGGCCCCACGAGCGCCAGAAGCGTCGGAGCAGCGTGATCCACTCCTCGGCGCGGTCGTACGCCTGGTCGTGGGGGAGCGGCTGCAGGCCCGCGTGTCGAGCGCTGCCCACGTCCGTGACCACGTTGATGCCGAGTCGCTCCGACGACAGGTGCGCGAGCGTGGCGAACTGTCGGGCAGCCAGGTAGGGCGGGGTGATCCCGGCGTTGACGGTCGGCGCGATGCCGATGTGCGAGGTGGCGGCGAACAGGTAGGGCGCCAGCAGCAGCGGATCGTGCTTCGGGCCGCCGTATGCCTGACGGATCCGCAGGTCGAGCGTCGACGGGTTGCCGAGGGAGATCGCGTCCTCGGCGATGACCAGGTCCATCCCCGCCTGCTCCAGGGCGCGCACGGACTGCTGGTACATCTCCGGCTTCGTCCAGTCGTGGCCCCAGTCCCAGTCCGACCGGCCCCAGGCCTGCGGGCCGAACCCGCGCGAGAAGAAGTACCCGAAGTGCTGCAGGTCGGCCATCGTCAGAGCTCCTCAGCGATCACGTGGCGTCCCGGGGCGGCGTGTTCCAGCGACGCGAGCTCCGTGGCGGAGCCGCGCCGAGCCTCCAGACCGTGTCGCAGTGCGGCGAAGCCGCGCTCCAGGTCACGGAGCAGGTCCGCGACGTCCTCGATCCCGATGGACACCCGGATCAGGCCGTCGTCGATGCCCTGCACCGCGCGCTCCGCGGGCGTGCGCCCGGCATGGGTCGTGGAGGCCGGGTGCAGGATGAGCGACCGGACGTCGCCCAGGTGGGTCATCCGGCTGAAGAGCTGGACCGCGTCGATGAAGGCGCGTGCCGCCGGCTCGCCACCGGCGAGCGTGAACGCGAACACGGACCCGGCACCGCGGGGCAGGTAGCGCTCGGCCAGGTCGTGGAACGGACTGGAGGCCAGACTCGCGTGGTCCACGCTCGTCACCTCCGGCTGCTGCTCCAGCCACGTCGCGACGGTGAGTGCGTTCGCGACGTGGCGCTCGATGCGCAGGCTCAGCGTCTCGAGTCCCTGGCGCAGCAGGAAGGCGTTGAACGGCGACGGGGTCGGACCGATGCGTGAGCTGATGACGTCGCGCGCGTAGACGACGTACGCGCGGGTGCCGTACGCCTCGACGTAGCTGCGTCCGCCGAGGGCGTGCTCTGGAGTCGTCAGGTGCGTCCAGCGCTCGGGCGATGCCGACCAGTCGAACCTGCCGCCGTCGACCACGACACCGCCGAGCCCCGAGCCGTGTCCGGACAGGAACTTCGACGCGGAGTGGATCACGACGTCCGCGCCGTGTTCGACCGGGCGGACCAGGTACGGCGTCGCCAGGGTGTTGTCCACCACGAGCGGCACGCCCGCACGGTGCGCGGTGTCGGCCACGCCCCTGATGTCGAGGACGTCGTTCTTCGGGTTGGGGATCGTCTCGGCGAAGAACAGCTTGGTGTTCGGGCGGACCGCTGCGGCCCAGGCGTCGAGGTCGCGGGCGTCGGCGACGAAGTCGACCTCGATGCCGAGTCGCCCGAGGTTCTGCAGCAGCAGGCCGCGCGTGCCCTCGTAGATGCTCCGGGCACTCACCACGTGGTCGCCGGCCTGCAGCAGTCCGAGGAACGCGACCGTCGCCGCGGCCTGGCCGCTCGACACGAGGATCGCCTCGGCACCACGTTCGAGCAGCGCGATCCGGCGCTCCACGTCGGCGTTCGTCGGGTTGCCCAGTCGGGTGTACGTGTAGCCGTCGTCCGTGCCGGCGAAGCGGCCCCGAGCCTGGTCGAAGTCGTCGAACAGGAAGCCGGACGACATGTGGATCGCGGGGATCCGGGCGCCGTGGGCCGCGTCGGGCACGAACCCGCCGTGGACCTGTTCGGTCGCGAAGCCGTGGTCGTCGTCCGCCATGGGGTGCCTCCTGTCGATGTGTCGGTACTCTCGCACTCCGCGCACTGCGGACACCGCATTGCGGCGTCGGGTTACGTGTGCGCGGTGCGTACCCTGGCGGGATGACGGACTCCGATGCACTGGTCGCCCGCATCGAGTCGCTGACGGCTGCCACCGGGCGACCGGTCGTCGTCGGGATCTCCGGGTTCTGCGGCTCCGGGAAGTCGACCCTTGCACGCCAGCTGGTCGATGCGGTGCCGGACTCGGTCAGGATGCGCGGCGACGACTTCCTGGACCCGGTCCGTTCGCACCACCGGTCGACGGACTGGGACGGCGTCGAGCGGATCCGGCTCCGTGACACCGTGCTCCGGCCGTTCCGCGACGGCAACCCGGGCCTGTTCCGGCGCTTCGACTGGTCCACCCGGGCGCTCGGGGACCCGGAGCCGGTGCCGACGGCCCAGGTGCTCGTCGTCGACCTCATCGGCCTGTTCCACCCGGAGGTCCTCGACGACCTCGACCTCACCGTCTGGTGCGACGTCGACCTGGAGACGGCGGCGGCGCGCGGGATGTCCCGCGACGCTGCTCTCGGACGGCGGCACGATCGGCTCTGGCTCGACGTGTGGGTGCCGAACGACCGCGACTTCGCCCAGCGGTGGGCGCCGCGGGCGCGGGCGGACGTCGTCTTCTGAGCGGATGACGAATCCGGTCCTGGCACCTCGGGGATCGGCGACCGGATCCGTCAGACCCCGAGACGAGAAGACGTCGAGGTCAGGACGGCGGCGAGCCGGTGTCCGAACCGGTGGGGGACCGACTCGGGGAGGGCGTCGACGGGGAACCAGCGGACGTCGTCGCTCTCGTCGCTGACCGTCGTGCTGGCGCCGGCCGGGACGATCGCGACGAAGCCGACGTCCCAGTGGGCCGCGCACGAGAACCCGCCGTGCAGCTCGTGCCGGTCGAGGTCGATGACCCGGTCCGACATCAGCTCGAGTGCTCCTATGCCGGACTCCTCACGGGCTTCACGGCGTGCGGCAGCAGCGAGTAAGTCATCGCCCGGTTCGAGGTGCCCGCCGAACTGCACCCAGAAGCCGCCCTTGCGGTGCAGGCAGAGCAGCACGTGGGTCAGGTCGGGTGAGAACACGAAGCAGGATGCGGTGAGGTGCTCCGGGCCGCCCTCACGCCACAGTGCTGCGTCGCCTGACGTCCGGACGAAGTCCATGAAGTGGTCCGGATGCGCTCCTGCGGGGGCGGAGGCGAGCGCGGTGATGACGTCGGACGAGCGCATGGGCTCCATCGTGGCAGAGCGTCGGCGTCGGGCGCGGTCCTGGTCCGGGGCGACATGGTCGATGTCGTACGACAGCGGGGGTGTCGTTCCGAGTCGGCGCGCGCGAGGTCAGCCGGGCGGGGCGCCCGTCAGAACAAGCCGCGCACGCCGGCGGCGATCGTGTCCCACACGTCGAGCAGGGGGACCCGCGCCAGCCACACGGCGAGCCCGTTCACCGCGACGAACAGCACGAACCACACGGCGGCGGGCACGCGCATCTCGTCGGCCGCGATGTGGAAGTCGGTCTGCACGCGGGCACCGGTCAGCAGCCACCGTGCGACCTGCACGACGGACCGCAGACCGTCCACGACGAACAGGGCCCCCACGGCGGCGACGACGAGCACGGTCAGCTCGGACGGTCGGAGCGCCACCCAGAGGGCCAACGCATCGAAGCCGACGACGACGAGCAGTCCGAACCAGTTGCGGATGAACAGGAGCGCGACGATCCCGACCACACCGAGGACCGCGACGGGCAGCCAGCGCGAGCCGTGCAGCACCCCGGTCAGCAGGAGCGTCCCGGCCCAGAGCGGTGCGCTGTACCCGGCGTACAGGTTCAGCACGCGCACGAGGCCACGGAGCCCGACTGGCACCCCGCCGAGCTGGACCCAGGCCTCGCCGGAGCCGTCGGGGCGGAGCTCGATGCGGCGGATCTGCCCGCCGAAGGGCACCACGACGACGGCGTGCCCGACCTCGTGCGCGATCGTCGCGGCGATCCGTGCCACCCGTCCGACCAGTGGGACGAACGGGAGCACGGCGCCGACCAGGATCGCGACGAAGACGAGCGAGGCGGAGGACACGAGCGGGACGGAGGACATCGGCCGCAACTCTGTCAGGTGTGGCTAGGAGTGTCCCGAGGCAGCCGTGAGCAGGACGACGAGCGTCACGGCGACGGCGACCGCGGTCAGGACGATGAGGAACACCGTCAGGCGGTTGTTGCGCGAGTGCCCGGCTATTCGACCGTCACCGACTTCGCGAGGTTCCTCGGCTTGTCCACGTCGCAGCCGAGCTGCAGTGCGAGTTCGCGGGCGAGCATCTGGAGCGGCACGACGGCCTCGAGCGGTCCCCAGGGGCCCGTCGTGCCGAGCGCGGGGACGTCCGAACCCGGGCCGCCGATGGTGATGACGAAGCCGCCGCGTGCACGGACCTCGGCGATCGCGGCCTGCAGGCGGTGCTCGCCGTGGTCCACCACGACGACCGGGGTGCCCTCGTCGACCAGGGCGAGTGGCCCGTGCTTGAGTTCACCCGCCGGGTAGGACTCGGCCCACCGGTAGCTCAGCTCCTTGAGCTTCAGGGCGCCCTCGGCGGCGTAGGGGAGTCCGACGCCGCGGCCGAGGAACAGGAACCCGGTGGCGTCTCGGACGCTCGACACGATCAGGGGGATCCGGTCCGCGGCGACCCGGCCGGCGGTCTCGATCCGTGCGGGGAGCTCCCGCAGGTCTGCGACGAGCGACCGGGCGCGGTCCAGGTCGATCCGGCCGGAGGCGACGAGTGCGGAGACCATCGCGGCCACGCCGACGACGACCTGGGCCGTGAACGTCTTGGTCGCGGCGACACCGATCTCGGGGCCGGCCTGACAGTCGAGCACGGCGTCGGCGCGCCGGGCGAGCGACGAGTGCACGTTGTTCGTCAGGGCGAGGACCGGGAATCGGTCCCCGAAGCGGTCGAGCGCGCGGAGCACGTCCGCGGTCTCGCCCGACTGGCTGATGGCGACCACCAGGGTGCCCTCGCTGAGGACGGCCTGGTCGGCCTCGCTGGCGACGACGATGTCGGTCGGGATCCCGCCGATGCCGCGCAGTGCCGTGGCGATGACCTGTCCGGCGTTGAGCGACGTCCCACAGGCCACGATCGCGAGCCGGTGGAAGCCGGGCAGCCCGAGGCCGACCCACATGCTGCCGTCGGCTGCCCGGGCGGCGATGCGCTCGATGATCTCGGCGACGACGCCGGGCTGCTCCTCGATCTCCTTCGCCATGAAGTCCGGGTGGTCGCCGAGGTCGAGCGCGGCCGCGGCGAAGGGCGACGGCGTCGGGAAGGGCACCGGCACCGACATGCCGTTGGACGACCAGTTCCAGGACTCGCCGAGCTCGACGACGTCGCCGTCGCGGAGCGCCACGAAGGTCTCGCACCACTCGGCGATGGCGCCGATGTCGCTCGCGACGAAGTCACCGCGGGGCGCGCGCGCCACGACGAGGGGGGAGCGGTCGGCGGCGACGACCATGCGGTTCGTCCGCGCGTCGAGCACGACCAGCGCCCACGAGCCCTCGAGCTGCGCGGTGGCGATCTGCACGGCGAGCATGAGGTCCGGGTCGACGACCAGGGCCCGCTCGACCAGGTGGGTGACGACCTCGGAGTCGACGTCGGACATGAACCGGTGGCCCTGTGCCTCGAGCAGTTCGCGCAGCGGGCCGGCGTTCTCGATGATGCCGTTGTGCACGACGCTGATCCGGCCGGAACAGTCGTGGTGCGGGTGGGCGTTCCGCTCGCACACCCCGCCGTGGGTGGCCCAGCGGGTGTGGCCGATGCCGGTGCCGGTCAGTGCGTCCCCGGTCCGCGCGGCGACGAGCGTCCGGAGGTCTCCGACCCGCGACACGGACCGGATGGTCTCGGTGCCGCCCGAGGCGGTCCGCACGGCGATGCCCGCGGAGTCGTACCCGCGGTACTCGAGTCGTTCGAGTCCGTCGAGCAGGTAGGGGGTCGCGTCGTCGGAGACGCGGGCCGCGATGATGCCGCACATCGGGTGTCCCTTCGGGGGAGGCTTCGGGAGGAGCGGGGTCGGCACCGACCGCCGCTCGGGTCGCCACGCGATCGGGACCACCGGGCGGGACCGACGCCCGTCCTCGGATCAGGCGAGGACGGACGCCGGCGTTCGTGGCCCGGTGGTTCGGGTACCGATCGGGGTACCGTGGCGCTCCTCCACGCGGGAGGCGCGGCGGTCGGTGCACCAGAAGCATCTCCGGACCGGGCTCGGCCCGACAACGGTGGGCGACGCTTGTTGCGGTTCCCCGCGTCGAGCGTGCGAGTCTGCGCGGTGGCGTGCGGAGTCGCGCAACGACGAACGGGAGGCCCGGTGCCAGCTGGCACCGGACCTCCCGTCCGTCGCTTCGTGCGTCTCAGGTCACGTGAGCAGCGCGACCAGGTGGGAGCGCGAGCGCGCGCCGACCTTCCGGTAGATCTGCGTCAGCCGCAGCTCGACCGTCCGCTGGGACATGTAGAGCGACGAGGCGATCTCGCGGTTGCGGTACCCCTCGGTCACCTTCTGCACGACCGCACGCTCCTCCGCCGTCAGCGACGTGAGCACGGCTGCGGCGTCGGGCGCGCTGCGCGGCGTCCCCGGCGTCATGGGCGTCGACGCGGACAGCACCGCGCCGGAGCGCACACCGCCCGCGAAGGGCCCAGCGGCACCCGGCTGCCCGAGGACCGGCATCGCGACCGTCGGCGCCGGCGTGACGAGCGGACGCCGGAGCCCCGCTGCCTCGTAGGCGGCGGCTGCCGCTGCACCGAGCCGGGCACGGTCCGCCGGGTTGCCGATCGCGGCGAGTGCCGCGAACGTGCGAGCCCGTTCGAACTGCGAGTCGGCCGGCTGGAACAGCTCCAGCGCCCGACGCCGCGAGGTGTCCCGCGTGGTGTCGTCCGCGATGAGCGCCAGGCTCCGAGCCAGCACCAGTGCGCCCCAGCGGGACGGACGGGCGTGGTGGTCGGCCGCCAGACGCGCGGTGATGTTCCGTGCGTCGTCGACCCGGTCGAGCCGGACGTACGCCTCGACCAGGTCCCCGAGGTGCCGGAGCACCGCCGGGTTCCGCAGGCTGCGGCCGATGGCGTCGGCGGCCTCGAGCGAGGACGCTGCCTCGTCGAGTCGCCCGTCGAGCAGCAGGACCCGACCGCGGAGCGCGTACAGCTTCGCCGTCGCTCCCCAGAGCCGGTTGGTCGAGCGCTGCCGCAGGCAGTGGTCGATCACGTCGAGCGCGTCGGCGGTGCGCCCCTCGGCGAAGTGCCGCCAGGCGATCGCGATCGCCCGCGAGGGCTCACGCAGCCGTTCGGTGACGGCCGAGCCGGACTCCCACACGTCGATCGCGCGGAGCGCCTGACGGTAGTTCCCGGAGCGCACCTCGTTCTCGGCGGACAGGTAGCGCGCGGCCTCGATCCACACCGGCTGGGTGTCCTTGGCGCGGGCCAGGACCAGCGCGAACACCCGACGGGCGCTGCGGTAGCGCTCGGCGATGCTGAGCGCGTGCGAGAGCAGGAGCAGTGCCGGGTCGCTCATGGCGAGGAGCTGCTGGGCGGCCAGGCCGTCGTGCAGTTCCGCGTCCGGCGGCAGGGTGCCGTCGACCGCGGCCACGAGCTCGCGCACGGTGCCGAGCACGTCGGCGGTGTGCTTCGACGCGTGGTCCTCGAAGGTCTCCGCGCGCTGCAGCAGGTCGCGGGCCTGGTCGAGCTCCCACGCCTCGGCACGGAAGGACGCGACCATCGCCAGCAGACCGGTGAAGGCGTCCGCCTCGGCGGGGTCCGCGGTGTCGACGGGCACCATCAGCTCGTCGGCGTGCACCGCGTCGCCGCTGAGGTACTGCACCGAGTACTGCAGGCGGAGTCGACGGACCTCGTCCGGCAGCTCGGTGAACGGCTTGATCGCCGCCAGGTACCGCTGCGCGTAGCCGAGCAGGCGGTGCGCGAGCAGGACCTCGGTGACGCCGAGCAGGGCGATGTGCTCCTCCTCGGAACCCGTCCCGACGTGCAGGGCACGTTCGGTGAGGGTGACCGCGGCGCGGGCGTCGCCCTCGCGGGCGTAGGAGCGTCCGGCCTCGAGCAGTGCGACGGCGTCGGGGACGTCGTCGACGAAGCTCGAGTGCCACGCGGCCGACCGGTCGTCGTGGGCTGCCGCAGCGACGACCAGCTCGGCGTGTGCCTCGCGGCGGTCCTTCGCTGACGTGCTCCAGTACAGGTACGACCGGACGAGCGGGTCCTTGACGCCGATCGACTGTCCGCGCACGGTCGCCAGACCGGCACCGACGAGGTCGTCGATCGCGTCGCGGTCCCAGGCGGCGACGCGCGCCGTCGGGACGAGGGCCAGTCGCGTCAGGACATCCAGATCCCGTCCTGCAGCGGCTTCGAGGACGAGTTCCGCCGCAGCGGTCGTCGTCGGGGTGGGACGCAGCGGCAGCACGAGCGGCTCGGTGCCCACGAGCTGTTCGCGACGGAGTCCGGCGATCTGCTCGCGCAGCGCACCGGGGTTGCCGCCCGTCTCCTCGGCGAGGACGGCGAGGACGCCGTCGTTCGCCTCTTCGGGCGCCATGTCACGAGCGAGCACGAGCGCCTCGTCCGACGCCAGCGGCGTGAGCCGGAGGATCGGGAGGGACGCCAGCGGTCCGTCGAGGGGCACACGGCGGACCGTCGCCACGAGACGCAGCGCGGTGCCGGCGAGCCGACCCGCCAGGAACGCGATGAGCTCCTGGCTCTCGGCGTCCATGCGGTCCAGGTCGTCGATGAGCACGAGCGTCGGCGGGAGCGTCAGCGCGTGCACGGCGTCCAGGAAGTCGTGCGCTGCGGCGAGGCCCTCGTCGACGTTCCGGACGAGCCGCGCGATGTGCGCCGAGGCCCGGGGGTCGTCGAGAGCGGTGAACAGGGAGGTGACACCCGACATCGGCCAACGTGCTTCTGCACCGTTGACGCCGAGTCGGACGACGGGGATGGAGACGCGGTGCGAGACCGCGTCGAGGACGCTGGAGCGTCCGGAGCCAGGGTCGCCGACGACGACCATCGCGGACTCCCGAGGGAGTACGGCGAGGGTCGCGATCCGGTCGACCTCAGAACGTCGACCGGTGAGTTCCATGCGGACTCACCGGCCTCCGCGTCCGGGGGCGAACGGGGTGGCGGGGCGCACGGAGGCGGACTCGAGTGCTGCACGGCGGGTGACCGTGGCGCTCGGACGTGTGGCGGCCATCAGGGTGGCGCCGGGCTGATCGTGGTTGGAATGCGGTCGAGTGAGGGTGCACTCGGTTCCGCTCGGGAACGATGATGTCATCGTCGTATCACCCTTCGGGTTGGGTTCATTGACGAGCTCGACGGGTCTGGTTCCGATCCGGGACTAGGGATCCCGAGACGTCACCTGACCTGCCGTCTGCGATCGACGATAACCCAGGACGAGGGGCATTCAGCCACCGCACGCAATCACATGTGACGGATGGTCACCCCAGTACGGGGGGTGCCCACCCCCGCGCGGGGGTCGTCAACCGCTCGACGCCGCGGGAGTGAGGTACGCGGGAGGGGTACAGGCGTTGGACCGCTCCCATCTGCGGTCGCCGCCTGACGGACGGCGAACACGCGTGAACCGGACAGGACCCGGCGGTCCGTGTCGGTTCAGCGGCCGATGACCTCGACGACCGCGTCGTGCACCAGGCCGTTCGTCGCCAGGGCGCTGCCGTGCCACGGCCCCGGATCGCCGTCGAGCGAGGTGAAGCGGCCGCCGGCCTGCTCGACGATGGGGACCAGCGCGGCCATGTCCCACGGCTTCAGGTCGGGTTCGCCCGCGACGTCGAGGACCCCTTCCGCGACCATCATGTACGACCACATGTCGCCGTAGGCCCGGGTGCGCCACACCGACCGGGACAGGGTGACCAGGGCGTCGAGCCGGTCGTCGTCGTCCCACTGCTGGAGGCTGTTGTAGCTGAGGCTCGCGTCGCCGAGGGCGGCGACACCGGACACGTGCAGCTCGCCCTCGAGCGAGTGCGCGCCGAGGCCCTCGGCGGCCCACCAGCGCTTGCCGAGGGCCGGTGCGCTCACGACGCCGAGCACCGGACGGCCGTCGACGGCGAGGGCGATCAGCGTCGCCCAGACCGGGACGCCGCGCAGGTAGTTGGCGGTCCCGTCGATCGGGTCGACCACCCACTGCCGGTGGCCCTCGCTCGTGGCCTCGGCACCGCTGTCCGCGGTGGTCTCCTCGCCCAGGAAGGCGTCGTCGGGTCGCTCGGCGGCGATGCGCTCGCGCAGGGCACGTTCGACGGCCTGGTCGGCGTCCGTGACGTGCGTGCTGTCCGCCTTCTTCGACACGTGCAGGTCGGCGGCACGGAAGCGCTCGAGGCTGATCGCGTCGGCGGTGTCGGCGAGGGAGCGGGCGAGGTCCAGGTCGGCGCTGAGGTCCACGCGACGAGCGTAGCGTCAGGCCGCCACGACCTCGTCCTCCTCGAGCCGGCTCACCTCGCGCTCGCGGGCGATCCGGGTGCGACGGGCGACGAGCCCGTGGACCAGGACGCCGAGCAGGACCGCACCGACGAGCCAGAGCGTCAGCACGAGCGAGCTCCGACCGAGGGAGGCGCCGGGGAAGTACTGCAGGTCCTGCGCCGCCTGCAGCCACGCGGCGCCGCTCCAGAACGTGTTGAGGCCTGCGAAGAACCCGGGCTGGAACGCCGGCTGGAAGATCCCGCCGCTCGACGTGAAGTTGAGCATCACGAACAGCATCGTCAGCACGGGGGTGGTCCAGCGTCCGAGCAGGGGGTGCAGGCCGATGCCGAGTGCGACGATCACGGCGTCGTACATCCACGCGAACAGGAACACCTGCCACTGGTGGGTCGTGAGCACGCCGTACACGGGGCCGGCGACCACCGTGCCGATCCCGGCGACGACGCCCGCGGTCACCAGGCCGACGATCGCCGTCCACACCGGGCCGAGGCGTCCGGCGAACGCGGCGACCGCGATGGCCGACGCGTAGCCGCCGACGCTCAGGGCGACGAGCAGGAAGAACAGACCCTGGCCGGTGCTGTCCTGCTCGCCCGCGGGGACGACGTCGACCACGGTGAAGGGCAGGTGCTGCTCGTAGGCGATCGGCAGGAAGACCTTCTGCGCTGCGGTGGCGGTCGTCTCGCTGGCGGCGGAGGAGACGTAGAGCGTGGCACTCGTCGCCGTGGGGGCGTACACGGCAGCGAGGTCGCGGTCCCGCACCTGTCGTTCGGCACTCGCTGCGTCGGCGACCACGTGGGCCACGAGGGCGCCGTCCGACTGGTCGGTCACCGTCTGCGCGAACACCTGCGTGGTCGCGCCCTGGCCGACGATGCCGACGGGCAGGTCCTTCGGCGCGGGGGCGTGGAAGGCGCCCAGGTAGGCAAGGCCCATCCCGGCGGCCAGGAACAGGGGCACGAGGATGTGCGTCGCGAAGGAGCGCAGCGTGCGGCCGAGGCCGGCGGGGCGGAGCGCGCTCGGGGTGCGGTGGGGTGGCCGGGGAGCGGCATGCCCCCGGTGCAGGGACGCGGCGTCGTCGACGCGGGCAGGGGAGACGGGAGCGTCGACGCGGGTCGGCGCAAAGTTGTACTTTGCAACTTCAGACACGAGGGACAACAGTACCACTTCGGTACGACCCCGTCGATGCCGGGCGCCCCGCACCGTGCTGCCCCGCTGCCCAGCTGACCCGCTGCCCAGCTGCCCCGCTAGGTTCGACATGCCCAAATTCTGGAACCTCGACAGTTCCGACGCGTGCTCCGCGGAACCACCACGTATCTGAGCGGCAAGTTGTGGAACTTCGCCGTGGCGCAGGTGGCGCAGGTGGCGCACGTGGCGCACGTGGGCTCGGGCTGCCTGCGTGCGATGAGCGCCGGTCGATCCCCGCGCTGCCCCGCGGCGCTACTCCGAACCCGGGTCGGCCCCGCCCATGCCGGTCAACAGCGCGCGGAAGGAGTCGAGCCGCTCGATGCCCGTCGGCCCGAGCTCCCCGGCCTGCACGCGGTCGACGATCTCCCAGTCGTGCGCCTGGTCGAGCGGGATGCCCGTGTCCGGGACCCCGGACACGGACGCCGGGACGGGGATCGCGTGTGACGCGAACGCCCGGAACACGTTCGCGGGGTCGACGTGTCCGAGCCCGAACGACCGGACCCCCGGCGTGTCGATGATCCAGCCGCCGCCGGTGACCTGCAGCGCGATCGAGGACGACGACGTGTGCCGCCCCCGTCCGGTCACCGAGTTCACGACGCCGACGGCCCGCGTCGACCCGGTCAGCGCGTTCACGAGCGTGGACTTCCCCACGCCCGAGTGCCCCACCGTGACGGTGACCTGCCCGTCGAGGACCTCGTGCAGGGCGTCGAGCGGGAAGGCGTCCGAGCGGCTGGTCACGATCCGCAGGTCCAGGCAGGCGAAGTGCGCCAGGAAGTCGGTCGGGTCGGCGAGGTCGGTCTTCGTGATGCAGAGCACAGGGTCGAGGCCAGCGTCGAAGGCCGCGACCAGGTACCGGTCGATGAGCCGGGTCCGGGGTTCGGGGTCGGCTGCCGCGACCACGATGAGCATCTGCGTGGCGTTCGCGACGATCACCCGCTCGACGTCGTCGCTGTCGTCGGCACTCCGGCGCAGCAGCGTGGTGCGGTCCTGCACCCGGACGATGCGGGCGAGGGAGCCCTCAGCGCCCGAGACGTCTCCCGTCAGGAACACGGTGTCGCCCGTCACGACGGACTTCTTCCCGAGCTCACGGGCCTTCGTCGCCGTGATGAGGTCGTCCCCGACGAGCACACCGAAGCGCCCGCGGTCGACGTTCGTCACCCAGCCGGTCGGGGCGTCGTCGTAGGTCGGCCGGACCTTCGTCCGCGGCCGGTTGCCCTTCGGGTTCGGCCGGACCCGCACGCTCGACTCGTCGTACTGGCCGTACGGCTCGTCCTCGTCCCCGTCACCGTCGACGTCGTCCCACCAGCTCATCGGGTCACACCCCCGACGACGACGCGGTCGCCACGAGCGCCGCCCACAGCTCCGGGAACTGCGGCAGCGTCTTGGCCGTCGAACCGATGTCGTCCACCGCGATGCCCGGCGTCACGAGCCCGACGACCGCGCCGGCGGTCGCCATCCGGTGGTCCTCGTACGCGGCCCAGCCACCGCCGTGGAGCGGCGCCGGCACGATCCGCAGGCCGTCGTCGAGGACCTGCACCGTGCCTCCTGTCCCGGTGACGTCCGCCGCCAGTGCGGCGAGCCGGTCCGTCTCGTGGCCCCGCAGGTGGCCGATGCCGGTGATCGTGGTCGGCCCGTCGGCCAGTGCCGCCAGCGCGACCAGCGCCGGTGCCAGTTCGCCACCGCGCGTCAGGTCCAGGTCCAGACCCGGACAGGAGGCCCCGCCCCGGATACCGACGCCGCCGTCGAACACCAGGTCGTCACCGTCACGGCGCACGGTCGCGCCCCACAGGGGCAGGAGCGTCTCGAGGTCGGCCCCGACCTGCGTGGTCTCCGTCGGCCAGGTGCGGATCCGGACGGTGCCGCCGGCCACGATCGCGGCGATCGCGAAGGGGGCTGCGTTGGACAGGTCCGGCTCGATCGTGACGTCACGAGCAGCGATCGGGCCCGGGTGCACGATCCACTGGCCGACCTCGGGCTGGTCGACCCGCACGCCGCGGGCACGCAGCGCGGCGACCGTCATGTCGATGTGCGGGAGGCTCGGCAGGCGCTCGCCCGCGTGGGTGAGGTGCAGGCCCTCGTCGAACCGCGGCGCGGAGAGCAGCAGGCCGGAGACGAACTGCGACGATGCCGACGCGTCGATCGTCAGGGCGCCACCCCGCACGGAGCCGCTCCCGGTGAACGCGAAGGGCAGTGCGCCGTCGCCGTCGTCGGTGACCTCGACGCCGAGTGCGACGAGGGCGTCGATCACGGGGCGCATCGGACGGCGGCGGGCGGCCTCGTCCCCGTCGACGACCACGGGGCCGGTCGCGAGCGCGGCGAGTGGCGGCAGGAAGCGCATCACGGTGCCCGCGAGCCCGCAGTCGATGCGGACGTCGCCGTGCATCGACGCCGGCGTGACCCGGAGGTCGGGGCCGTACGGGTTCGGGGCGGTGCCGTCGGCGGGGGTGACCTCGTCGATGCCGACGCCGAGGGCACGGAGCGCCTCGATCATCAGCGTCGAGTCGCGCGAGTGCAGCGGCAGGTGGACGGTGGACGGACCGTCCGCGAGCGCCGCGAGGACGAGCTCGCGGTTCGTCAGCGACTTCGACCCGGGCAGGGCGACGTCGCCGTGCAGGGGACCCGCCGCGACGGGGGCGATCCAGGCGTCGGGCTGCTGGGAATGCGTCGTGTCTGCCATCGGTTCACAAGACTACTGAAACGATCGGGAGGACCCTTGGCGACAGCACTCGCACCAGCGCGGACGCACCGGCGCACGATGCCTCCTGTGGTGACCACACTCGCCCTAGACTGGCCCGCGATGACCACCGACGAGCCGCAGGCAGCACCGCACGACCCGGTCGACGAGGACACCGTCGCGCTCGACGAGCCGCAGGCCGACGACGTCGAGGACGCTCAGCCCGACGTCGTGGACGCTCAGGCCGACGTCGTGGACGCTCAGGCCGACGTCGTGGACGCGAAGACCGTGTCCGACGCCGAGTTGCGCGGGCTCTTCGAGGACCAGGCGCTGCCGTTCATGGACCAGCTCTACGGCGCCGCCATGCGGATGACCCGCAACCCGGCCGACGCCTCGGACCTGGTGCAGGAGACCTTCGTCAAGGCGTTCGCGGCGTTCCGGCAGTTCCGGCAGGGCACGAACCTCAAGGCGTGGCTCTACCGGATCCTGACGAACACGTTCATCAACACGTACCGCAAGAACCAGCGGAACCCCTACCAGGGCACCATCGACGAGCTCGAGGACTGGCAGCTCGGCGGTGCGGAGAGCGTCACGCAGTCGGTCTCCGCACGCTCGGCCGAGGCGGACGCCATCGACCACCTGCCGTCCTCCGCGGTGAAGGACGCGCTGCAGGCCATCCCCGAGGACTTCCGGATGGCCGTCTACTTCGCCGATGTCGAGGGGTTCTCCTACCAGGAGATCGCGGACATCATGAAGACCCCCGTGGGCACGGTCATGAGCCGTCTCCACCGTGGCCGTCGGCTCCTGCGGGGGCTGTTGGCGGACCACGCACGTGAGACCGGTGTCGTCCCGGACGCAGCGTCGACGGCGACGATGCGCGGGCGGGGCCGGGGCGCTCCGGCGTCAGAGCAGGCAGCGACCACGGGTCGCTCGGGACGGAAGGGTGAGCGATGAGCGGCTGCGACTGCTCCAAGGCGAAGGCGGAACTCGAGGAGTTCCTGCACGACGAACTCCGGCACGAGGACGCGGCGGACATCCGTGAGCACATGGCCGACTGCGTGGACTGCCAGTCCGAGCACCGCGTCGGCGTGGTCCTGATGGAGACCGTCAAGCGTGCCTGCAAGGAGACCGCCCCGGACCAGCTCCGGATGGAGATCCTGACGCGGATCCGCGCGGAGCAGTCGACGCACTGACGTCGAAACACGCTCGGCGCGCCGGGTAGGGTCGCGAGCATGACCCTCTCCGTCGAGTCGATCACCTCCTGGTCCGACCCGGACGTCGCCGACGTCGCCGCCCTCGTCCGCTCGCTCGGCCACACCGCCGACGACGACGCGATGCGCTCCCGCCTCGAACGCCTGACGCCCGCCGCCGGGCACCACACGTGGTTGGTCCGCGGTGAGGACGGTCGTGCCGTGGCGGTGGCCGGGGCCCAGGTGACGTGGGCGTACGCCTCCGACGAGCCGACCGCGCAGCTGCTGCTGCTCGTGGTCGACCCGTCGGCACGGCGCTCGGGCACGGGTTCGGCGTTGCTCGGCACGTTCGAGGCCTGGGCCGCGGAGCAGGGCGCGCGGCACCTGTCGGCGGTCAGTGCCGCCGCGACGGACAGCGCGCACCGGTTCTACCAGAAGCGCGGGTACCACGAGGCCGGTGTGCGGTACACCCGCATCGCCTGAGCGCGGCGCGAGATCGCCCGTCGCGGTCGCGGGTCGCATCGCACCCCGCAACGAACATCGCACCCCGTTTCCACGGGGTGCGATGTGCGTGACGGGGTGCGACGTGCGCCTCGGGTGTGGTCGGCCTAGCCGAGCGCCGTCGTGATGACCTCGGTGGCCTCGGCGGCGGACCGCTTCGAGGAACCGGTCGCCGGCGCAGCGCTGGCCGGGCGGGACGCGACCGAGAGCGGTCGTCCGTCCAGGTGCGGCGACAGGTTCATGCACACGAACGGCCAGGCACCCTGGTTCTCCGGCTCTTCCTGTGCCCAGACGACGTCGGCGTTCGGGTACGAGGCCAGCACCTGCAGGATGCGGTCGAGGGGGAGCGGCGCGAGCTGCTCGAGCCGCACCAGGGCGACGTCGGTGCGCTCGTGCTTGTCCGCCTCGGTGCGCAGGTCGTGGTGCACCTTGCCGGAGTGCAGCACGACGCGGCGCACGGCGTTCCGGTCGGTGATGCGGTCGTCGTCGATCACCGGCTCGAACGTGCCGCTCGTGAACGCGTCGACCGGGCTCGTCGCCTGGCGCAGCCGGAGCATGGCCTTCGGGCTGAACACCACGAGGGGCTTCTGCGGACGCTCCCACGCCTGACGACGCAGCAGGTGGAAGTACGACGCGGGGGTCGACGGTCGTGCCACCACCATGTTGTCCTCGGCGCACAGCTGCAGGTACCGCTCGATACGCGCGGAGGAGTGGTCCGGGCCCTGACCCTCGTAGCCGTGCGGCAGCAGCAGGACCAGGCCGGAGCGCTGCCCCCACTTCTGCTCGGCCGATGAGATGAACTCGTCGATGACCGTCTGGGCGCCGTTGGCGAAGTCGCCGAACTGCGCCTCCCACAGGACGAGCGCGTCGGGGCGTTCAACCGAGTACCCGTACTCGAACGCCATCGCCGCGTACTCGCTGAGCAGCGTGTCGTAGATGTAGAAGCGGGCCTGGTCCTCGGTCAGGTTCGACAGCGGCAGCCACTCCTGGCCGTTCTCCCGGTCGTGGAACACCGCCTGCCGCTGGACGAACGTGCCACGGCGGGCGTCCTGCCCGGCGAGACGGACCGGCTTGCCCTCGGTCAGCAGCGACCCGATGGCCATGAGCTCGGCCATCGCCCAGTCGACGCCGCCCTTGCGGGTCATGTCGGTGCGCTTGGTCAGCAGCGCCTGCAGCTTCGGGTGCACCTGGAACCCGGCGGGCGGGTTGCCGTGCGCATCGCCGATGCGCTCGACGAGCTCCTGCGAGATGGCGGTCTCGTGCACGTCGTGCTCGGCGTCGTCAAGCTGCGCGCTCGGCCGTTCGAGACCCTGCACGGCGCCGTCGTCGTCGACCTCGATCACGGGGATCGTGCCGGTCTGCGCCTCGTGGGTCTCGGCGAAGGCGCGCTCGAGGCGGTCCTGGAAGTCGCGGTGCGCCTCGTCGTACTCCTCTTGCGTGATGTCGCCACGACCGACCAGGGCCTCGGTGAACAGCGTGCGGACGGAGCGCTTGGCCTCGATCAGGTTGTACATCAGCGGCTGGGTCATCGAGGGGTCGTCGCCCTCGTTGTGCCCACGACGGCGGTAGCAGACCAGGTCGATGACGACGTCGCGGTGGAACTCCTCGCGGTAGGCGAAGGCCAGGTCGGCGACGCGTGCGACGGCTTCCGGGTCGTCGCCGTTGACGTGCAGGATCGGCGCCTGGATCGTCTTGGCGACGTCGGTGGAGTACACCGAGGTCCGGGCCGAGTCCGGCGGGGTGGTGAACCCGACCTGGTTGTTGATGACCAGGTGCACGGTGCCGCCGGTGCGGTAGCCCCGCAGTTGCGACATCTGCAGGGTCTCGACGACGACGCCCTGGCCGGCCATCGCCGCGTCGCCGTGCACCAGGACCGGGAGCACGCCGAAGACCCCGGCGGGGCCACGGTCCTGCTTGGCGCGGACGATGCCCTCGAGCACGCCGTCGACGGCTTCGAGGTGCGACGGGTTCGCCGCGATGGTGATCGGGATCGTGGTGCCGTCCGAGGCACGGAAGACGCCCTCGGTGCCGACGTGGTACTTGACGTCGCCGGAGCCCTGACCCTGCACGGCCCCGGGGAGCGTGGTGCCCTCGAACTCGCGGAAGATCTGGCCGTACGTCTTGCCGGCGATGTTCGTCAGCACGTTGAGGCGACCGCGGTGCGCCATGCCGATCGCCACCTCGTCGAGCCCAGCGACGGCCGCGTGCTGGATCAGCGTGTCGAGGAACGCGATCGTCGACTCGCCTCCCTCGAGCGAGAAGCGCTTCTGGCCGACGTACTTGGTCTGCAGGAAGGTCTCGAAGGCCTCGGCCTCGTTGAGCTTGCCGAGCACCCGGAGCTGCTCGTCCTTCGACGGCTTCGAGTACGGCACCTCGATGTGGGACTGGAACCAGCGGCGCTGCTCCGGGTCCTGGATGTGCATGTACTCGATGCCGACCGTGCGGCAGTATGCGTCGCGGAGGACACCGAGCACGTCGCGGAGCGGTGCGTTCGTGGTGCCGGCCAGACCGCCCGTGACGAACTCGCGGTCGAGGTCCCAGAAGGTCAGCCCGTGGCTCTCGATCTCGAGGTCGGGGTGCGTGCGCTGGCGGTACTCGAGCGGGTCGATGTCGGCCATCAGGTGACCGCGGACGCGGTAGCTGTTGATGAGCTCCTGGACGCGCGCGGTCTTGTTGACCCGGTGCGCCAGGTCGACGTTGATGTCGTTCGCCCACTGGATCGGCTTGTACGGGATCCGGAGCGCCGAGAAGATGCCCTCGTAGAACCCGTGTTCGCCGATGAGCCGCTCGTGCACCTTCTTCAGGTACTCGCCCGACCCGGCACCCTGGATGACGCGGTGGTCGTATGTGCTGGTCAGCGTGATCGTCTTGCCGATGCCGAGCTCGACGAGGGTCTTGGCCGCGGACCCCTGGAACTGGGCCGGGTACTCGAGCGCGCCGGCGCCGATGATCGCGCCCTGGCCCTTCGTCAGGCGGGGGACCGAGTGCACGGTGCCGATGCCGCCGGGGTTGGTCAGCGAGATCGTCGTGCCCTGGAAGTCGGCCGGGGTGAGCTTGTTGTCGCGGGCCCGCTTGACCAGGTCCTCGTAGGCGGAGAGGAACTGGCCGAAGGTCAGGGTCTCGGCGCGCTTGATGCTCGGCACCAGGAGCGACCGGGTGCCGTCCTTCTTCGGGACGTCGATCGCGATCCCGAGACCGACGTGCGCGGGCTCGACCACGAAGGGCTTGCCGTCGCGCTCCTCGTAGAAGACGTTCTGGCTCGGGAACTCCTTGAGCGCCTGCACCATCGCCCAGCCGATGAGGTGGGTGAAGGAGATCTTGCCGCCACGGGCCCGGCGCAGGTGGTTGTTGATGACGATGCGGTTGTCGATCATCAGCTTGGCGGGGATGGTGCGCACGCTCGTGGCGGTGGGGACCGTGAGCGAGGCGTCCATGTTCGACGCGAGGGTCTTCGCCATGCCGCGGAGCGGGGTCGCCACGTCTTCGTGGGTCTCCTCGTGCTCGTCGGTGGCGTCGTTCGCCTCGGCGGGGATGGGCTGCGGTGAGGGCTGCTTGGACGTGGTGCGTGCCTGGATCGGCGCCCCCTTGCCGTCGCCGGGCGCCGGAGCTGACGACTGGGCCGGAGCGGGCGTGGCAGCCGCAGACGGAGCGGCAGCCGACGACTGCGCCGGAGCCGGGGCGGCAGCCGAAGCCGGAGCGGGCGCGGCAGCCGCAGGGGCGCTGGCCCCAGAGGCCTTGTGGTAGCTCTCGAGGACCGGCCACCAGGACTCGTCCACGGAGTGCTTGTCGGCGATGAACTGCTCGTAGAGCTCGTCCACCAGCCACTCGTTCGCGCCGAATTCGCCCGCGGTCTCGTCAGTTCCGGTCAGATGGCTCGACACAGCCGATCGCCCACTCTCCGTCGATTGATGCTCGTGTGTGTCGTGCGGCGCAACCCTGCCCCGCACGTCGTCAAGCGTAGCCGTTCCCACATGACCGCTCGCCGTCAGGAGCGGGGCATGTCGCTGCGCAGTACGGTGGGCGGCATGAGGTTCTACGAGACGCGGCCGACCCACGACCTGACCTACTCCGACGTCTTCCTCGTCCCCAGCCGCTCGGGCGTGACGAGCCGCTTCGACGTGGACCTCGCCGCGAACGACGGTTCCGGCGTGACGATCCCGATCGTCAGCGCGAACATGAACTCCGTGACCGGCCCGCGGCTCGCCGCGACCCTGGCACGACGAGGCGGGCTGGGCGTGCTGCCGCAGGACATGCACCTGCAGGACCTCGACGCCGCGATCCGCTGGGTCAAGGACCAGCCCGTCGAATTCGACACCGCGCTCGAGATGGGCGCTGACACCACGGTCGCCGAGACCCTCGGGCAGCTCCTGCCGGTCGCCGGCCGCGGGGTGGTCGTCCGCGACGCCGCGGGGGAGTACCTCGGCTGCGTCCCGGCCAGCCGGCTGGGCACCGCCGGCCCCGACGCCACGCTCCGCGACCTGCTGCACGGCGCCTCGACCGCGATCGACGCCGAGGACGCCGGCACCCCGCGCCACGTCTACGACGTGCTCACCGCCGCCGACGTCGACTTCGCCCCGGTGACCCGGCACGGTCGCGTCGTCGGCACGACCAGCCCGACGAGCGCCATCCGCTCGGACATCTACACGCCAGCCGTCGACGCCTCGGGTCGCCTGCGCGTCGCCGCCGCGATCGGCATCAACGGCGACGTCGCGGCCAAGGCGAAGGCCCTCGCCGCCGCCGGCGTCGACGTGCTCGTCCTCGACACCGCCCACGGCCACCAGGAGGGCATGCTCCGCGCACTCCGCACCGTGGCCGCGCTGCAGCTCGACATCCCGCTCGTCGCGGGCAACGTGGTCACCGCCGACGCCGTGGCCCACCTGGTCGAGGCCGGCGCGTCGATCATCAAGGTCGGGGTCGGCCCCGGCGCGATGTGCACCACCCGCATGATGACCGCCGTCGGGCGGCCGCAGTTCTCCGCCGTGCTCGAGACCGCCGCCGCGGCCCGGTCCCTCGGCGCCCACGTCTGGGCGGACGGCGGCGTGCGCTACCCCCGCGACGTCGCCCTGGCACTGGCCGCGGGCGCCAGCGCAGTGATGATCGGCTCGTGGTTCGCCGGCACGCTCGAGGCGCCGGGTGTCCTGCGACGCGACGCGAAGGGCGCCGCGTACAAGGAGAGCTGGGGCATGGCCTCCGCCAAGGCCGTGCGCGAGCGCTTCGAGCGGCTCGACCCGTACGAGCGGGCCCGCAAGGCGCTGTTCGCCGAGGGGATCTCGTCCTCGACGATCTACCTCGACCCGGAGCGCCCCAGCGTCGAGGACCTGCTCGACATGATCACGACCGGCGTCCGGAGCTCCGCCACGTACGCCGGGGCCACGACCCTCGCCGAGTTCTCGGAGCGCGCGCTGGTGGGCATCCAGTCCGCCGCCGGGTACGAAGAGGGCAAGCCGCTGCCGGTCAGCTGGTAGCCGCCGGACGGGAGGCGCGTGGCGGGGTTGCCACGCGCCTCCCGTCCGTCTGCTGGTCCATCCCCACCGCGAAAGCGACAGTTCGCCGCCGTTGGCTGGCGGTGATCTGTCGCTTTCGCGATGCGGAGCGGCGGCGTCTACCGGCGGCGGGTCGCGTCCTGGACGGTGCCCACCAGTTCTTCGAGGATGTCCTCGAGGAACAGCACCCCCGTGGTCCGGCCCTCGGCGTCGAACGCGCGCGCGACGTGGCGTCCGGCCGCTCGCATGGTGGCCAGCGCGTCCTCCAGGTCCATCTCGGTGTACAGCGAGATGAGCTGGCGGATGCGCTTGGGTGGAACCGGGTCGTCGTACTCGTCCGGACGCAGGTCGATGACGTCCTTGACGTGCACGTAGCCGGTGGGGTCGCCCTGGTCGCCGACCAGCACGTACCGCGAGAACCCGCGCTGGGCGACCGCACGCTCGACGTCCCCGGGCGTGGCGACGTCGGGCAGGGTGACCAGCTCGGACATCGGCACGGCGACGTCCCTGACCTTCTTCTCGGTGAACTCGAACGCCATGCGGAGCGTGCCGCCGTCGTCCGCGAGGGTGCCCTCACGACGGGACTGCTCGACGATCGTCTGCACCTCTTCGACGGTGTAGGCGCTGACGGCCTCGTCCTTCGGCTCGACCTTGAACAGCCGCAGCACGCCGTTGGCGACCTCGTTCAGGCCGACGACGACCCAGTGCAGGCCGTGGCCGATGTACCAGAGCGTCGGGACGAGCAGCAGTGCCGCACGGTCGGGCATCGAGAACGAGATGTTCTTCGGGACCATCTCGCCGAACACCACGTGCAGGAAGGACACGAGCAGCAGCGTGAACACGAAGGCCACGATGCCGATGACCTCGACGTTCCACCCCGTGGCGTGCAGCGGGACCTCGAGGAGGTGGTGGATCGCCGGCTCGGAGACGTTGAGGATGAGCAGCGAGCACACGGTGATGCCGAGCTGCGTGGTCGCGAGCATCCGGGTGGCGTGCTCCATCGCCCACAGGGTCATCTGTGCGGCACGGGAGCCCTGCTCGGCGCGGGGCTCGATCTGCGAGCGGCGCGCAGAGATGACGGCGAACTCGGCGGCGACGAAGAAGGCGTTGCCGGCGAGCAGCACGAAGAGCCAGAAGATGCCCCACCAGTCGGAACTCATCGGAGACCTCCCTGAGAGCCAGAAGACGGCAGACCCAACCGGGGCCAGTCGGAACTCATCGGGTCGCCTCCTTGTACTTGTTCTTCGCGGCCGTCGTCGGCAGCGTCACGCCGTCGGGCGGGGTGTCGACGGGGGTCGGGGTCCAGCGGATCCGGTCCACGCGACGGCCGTCCAGGCGCTCGACGCGGAACACGCCGTCCTCGAGCGGGACCTCGTCGCCGACGACCGGCAGGCGGCCGAGCGTGGCCATGATGAACCCGCCGACGGTCTCGTACGGGCCGTCCTCGGGGACCTTGACCCCGGCGCGGTCCTCGAGCTCGTCGGGGCGCAGGAGTCCGGGGAAGGTCAGCCAGTTGCGGGAGCGCACGACGTCGATCCGGGCGCGGTCGTGCTCGTCGGAGACCTCGCCGACGATCTCCTCGATCAGGTCCTCGAGCGTGACGACCCCGGCGGTGCCGCCGTACTCGTCGACGACGATGACCATCTGGTAGCCGCGGCCGCGGACCTCGGTGAGCAGGGTGTCGCCGGGCATGGTCTCCGGCACCCGCTCGGCGTCGGTCATGAGCGCGCCGACCGGCACCTCGGGACGCTTCTCGCGCGGGACGGCGACGGCCTGCTTGACGTGCACGATGCCGACCACGTCGTCCGCGTCCTCCTCGATGACGGGGAAGCGGCTGAACCCGGTGCGGCGGGCGAGGGCGATGACGTCCTCGGCCGACTCGGACACGCGGATCGTCGACAGGCGCGGTCGGGGAGTCATCACGTCGCTGGCGTCGAGCTCGGAGAACGACAGGGTGCGCTGCAGGAGCGTCGCCGTGTCCTGTTCGAGCGAGCCCTCGGACGCCGAACGGCGGAGCAACGAGGTGAGTTCCTCGGCGCTGCGGGCGCCGCTCAGTTCTTCCTGCGGCTCGATGCCGATGCTGCGGAGCACCGCGTTGGCCGTGCCGTTGAGCGCTGCGACGGCGGGCTTGAACACCGTCGTGAACGCGATCTGCAGCGGCACGACGAGCTTGGCGGTCTGCAGCGGCAGCGCGAGCGCGAAGTTCTTCGGCACGAGCTCGCCGAGGATCATCGACAGCAGCGTCGCGATGACGAGCGCCACGATGGAGCCGACCGTCTCGACGACGGCCTCGGGCAGCGCCAGCGCCAGGAACGGGGCCTCGAGCAGCTTCGCGATCGACGGCTCGAGCAGGTACCCGGTGAGCAGCGTGGTCAGCGTGATGCCGAGCTGCGCGCTCGACAGGTGCGTCGAGGTGACCTTGAGCGCGCCGATGACGGGCGCCAGGCCGGTCTCGCCGCGGTCCCGACGGGCCTCGACCTCGGCACGGTCGAGGTTCACGAGCGCGAACTCGGACGCGACGAACACACCGGTGCCGAGCGTCAGCAGGATGCCACCGACGAGCATGACGACGTCGACGGGACTCACCGGGTCCACCCCCGATCAGCGAGGCGGACGCCACGGGGGCGCAGGGAGTCAGAGCAGCTCACCGAGTGAGCGGCGGATGAGTGAGGCGAAGAAGGATTCGGAGGATCGTCCACAGTGTGCACGATCGTACAGCAGCGCTTCCCCGCGATCCCGGGAGTCCGCCCTACTTCGTGACGGATGCTCGGTGGTACTGCTGCGGCTCGTAGTCGAGCGTCACGCCGAGTTCGCGGGCGGCCCGGAGCGGGAACCCGGGGTCGCGGAGGAACTCGCGGCCGACCATCACCACGTCGGCCTGGCCCGTCGCGACGACCTGCTCGGCCTGGAACGCCTCGGAGATCATGCCCACGGCGATCGTGCCGATGCCCGCGTCACGCCTGAGCGCGGCAGCGAAGGGCACCTGGTAGCCGGGTCCGACCGGGATCGGCGCGCTCGCGACGTTGCCGCCGGTCGAGACGTCGGCCAGGTCGGCGCCGTGCTCCTTGGCCCACCGGGCCACCTGTGTGACCTCGTCGAGCGTCAGTCCGCCGTCGGTCCAGTCCGTCGCCGAGAACCGGACGACGATCGGGAAGCCGTCGCCGACCTCGGCGCGCACGGCGTCGACGACGTCGAGCAGGGCCTGGGCGCGGTGCTCGAGCGAGCCGCCGAAGTCGTCCGTGCGGTGGTTGCTGAGCGGCGAGAGGAACTGGTGCAGCAGGTAGCCGTGGGCAGCGTGGACCTCGACCAGGTCGAAGCCGGCGTCGACGGCGCGGCGGGCTGCGGCGGCGAACCCGAGGGCGACCAGGCGGATGTCCTCGGTCGTCAGCTCCCGGGGCTCGGCGTACCCGTCGAACGCCACCGCCGACGGGGCGACCGTGGTCCAGCCGCCCTCGGACGCGGGCACCGAGCCGTGCTGCTCGGACCAGGGGCGGTAGGTGGAGGCCTTGCGACCGGCGTGGGCCAGCTGCACCCCGGCCGCGGCACCCTGGGAGTGGATGAAGTCGACGATCGGGCGGAACGCGTCACGCTGCTCGTCGTTCCACAGCCCGAGGTCCTGCGGGCTGATCCGGCCCTCCGGCACGACACCGGTGGCCTCGACCACGACGGCCCCGGCGCCGCCCTTGGCGAACCCGCCGAGGTGGACCAGGTGCCACGGGGTGGGGACGCCGTCCTGCTGCTCGGCCGAGTACTGGCACATCGGGGAGACCCAGATGCGGTTCCGCACGGTCAGGTCGCGGATGGTGATCGGGTCGAACAGGGCGTGCGTCACGCGGTGGCTCCTTCGCGGGGTGCGTCCTCGGCCAGGCGTTCCAGGAAGGCCCGGAGTCCGGTCGGGGAGACGTGGTGGTGGCCGACGGCGCCGATCGCTTCCGCGCCGGCGACGTTCTCGGCCCTGTTGTCCACGAACACCATCTGTGACGGGGTGATTCCCAGCCGGTCGCAGGTGTCGCGGTAGATCGAAGCGTCGGGCTTCAGGACGTGCTCCTCGGCGCTGACCACGACGGTCTCGAAGAGCGAGCCCATCGGCGACCGGCGGTACGGGTCGCCGAAGTCGAAGCCTGCGTTCGACAGCAGCGCCAGACGGGTGCCGGCGTCGTGCAGTTCCTCGACCAGGTCGAGCACGTCCGGGTCGACCTCGAACCAGCCGGTGTAGTCCAGGGCCCACAGCCGGTGGACCTCGCTCACCGTCCAGCTGCGTCCCGTGCGTGCGGCGATCGCACGCCAGTACTCCAGCACCGAGAGGTCGCCGCGGTCCAGGTCGTGCCGGAGCTCCTGGTACACGGGGAAGAGTTCGTCCGCGGTCAGGCCGGTCGCCTCGAGCAGCGCGGTCCGTGCGGCGACGGGCGTCCGGCTGATCACCTCGCCGTAGTCGAACACGACGACACGACCAGGCAGGAACAGGCTCATGCGCTCCACCGTAACGTGGGGACGATGAACGCCTCCGTGCCCTTCTCCGTGTCCGACGCCGCCGCGTGGACGACCGCCCCGGTGGGGGAGTCGACGAAGTACCGCCGCGGTGTCCTCGGCGTCGCGACGGGCTCGGCGGCGTACCCCGGAGCCGCGGTGCTCGGTGTCGATGCCGCCGTCCACACCGGGGTCGGCATGGTCCGGTACGCCGGCCCCGACCGGGCAGGCGACTTCGTGCTGATGCGCCGTCCCGAGGTCGTCGTCGGGACCGGGCGGGTGCAGGCGTGGCTGGTCGGCTCCGGGATCTCGGCCGGTTCGCTCGGCGAGCTGGACCCCGCGACCGCCGAGGCCTTCCGGCACGCGTCGGACGACGGGGTCCCGGTCGTCGTGGACGCCGGTGCGATCCCGCTCGTCGACCTGGGGCCGCTCGCCGTCCTGACGCCGCACGCGGGAGAGCTCGCCGCGCTCCTGGACACGGACCGCGAGACCGTCGAGCACGACCCCCGGGGGTCCGCCCTGCGCGCGGCCGAGCAGACCGGCAGCGTCGTGCTGCTCAAGGGCGCGGACACCCACGTCGTCACTCCCGACGGGTCGGTCGACCTGGTCGCGTCCGCCGCCACACCGTGGCTCGCCGCCGCCGGTGCGGGCGACGTCCTCGGCGGGGTGCTCGGTGCGCTCGTCGCCACCCGGGCGGCACAGGGGCCGCTGACGCCCGAGGACCTGGCACACCTGGCCGCGACCGCCGCGGTCGTGCACGGGACCGCGGCCCGGCGGGCTTCGGACGGGGGCCCCTTCCCGATGGCGGCGCTGATCGCCGAACTGCCCGGCGTGGTCCGCGACCTCGTGACGACCGGCGACGCACTCGCCTGACCGGGGATGCACCCGCCCGACCGGTGACGCACCGGCCTGACCGGCGAGGCACCCGCCTGACGCGACGCACCGGCCTGACCGGCGACGCACCTGCGTGGCGGGAACCCGCACGGCCCGCAGGTCACGCTCCGGTCACCGGGAGCGGGAACACGCATCCGTCGCGGGAGCCCGCATCGATCCCGCCACCGGGGTGGCGGTCCGTCGTGGGAGTCCGCCCGGACGGTTAGACAGGTCCCGAGGGACGACAACGGCTCGCACCACGGGTCAGGGTCCGCCCTCGGGAAGCGAACCACTCATCATGCAGGATGCACACCACACCGTCGACGGCGACGGTCACCCCACCCCTCGGGCACCGCGACGACCCCTGCGCGTCTCGCGGTTCCTGCTCGTCTTCGTGGCGGTCGTCGCCGCCGGCGTCACCCTCGGGTCCGTCTCGACCGCGGACGCCCGTCCGGCCATCGGCGTCCGCCCGTCGCCGTCGCCGACGGCCGCCGCACCGTCACCGGTCCCGACACTCCCCGCCGCGACCACACCGCCGTCGTTCTCCGAGGACTTCGACACCGACGCCGCCGCGGGCGGGCAGTTCGCGGCCACCTACGCCGACGCCTGGCAGCCCTACCCGGACGGCATGAGCGACAAGTACTGGTCGGGCGAGGTCATCAGCGCCCATGACGGCATCATGGACGTCGCGATGGACGGTGCGCGTGGCGCCGCCGGGACCTTCGGCACGCCGCAGGGAGCGTGGATGCACGTCGGCGGGACCTTCAGCGTGCGGGCACGGGCGACGGGCGGCGACGACAACGGCGCTGCCTTCATGCTCTGGCCGACCTCGAACGTCTGGTCCGAGGGGGAGCTCGACTTCCCCGAGGGCACCTTCCAGGGCACCGTCGGCGCGTTCAGCCACGCGATGGTCCCCGGGCACGAACGCCAGCAGAACGGCCTGCACACGACCGCCACGTGGCGCAGGTGGCACACCTACACGACGGTCTGGGTGCCCGGCGACTCGGTCAAGTACTACGTCGACGGCAAGCTCGTCTTCGCGGACACCGAGTTCGTCCCGACCACCGCGCACCGCTACATGTTCCAGATCGGCAACGGCGGAGCACCCGGGAACCTCGAGATCGACTGGGTGCGCATCTGGTCGGCCTCCGAGGGCCAGCCGCAGCCCTGACGCGGCCACGTCGACGGACGGGAGGCACGGCGCCAGCTGGCACCGTGCCTCCAGTCCGTCCCATGGTCGGCCGGTACGCTCGTCCGGTGCAGCGGTCCCGTCGGTTCGGCCTCCTCGGCTTCGTGGCCGCGTTCGCGGCCGTCCACGCGTTCCTGTGGTGGCTGTCGTTCGTCGTCCCCAACCTGCCGATCGGCGACGTGGAGATCACCTACCGACGCTGGATCGAGACCGGCCTCACCCAGCACGTCTGGGTCGGCACCGACACGGACTGGGTCTACCCGATCCTGGCGATCGTGCCCATGGCGCTCGCCGCCGTCGTCGGTACCGCGCACATCGGTGCCGGTTGGCTCGGCCTGATGGTCGTGCTCGACGCCGTCGCCTGCGCGTTCCTGTGGCGGTTCCGCGCGTTCGGCGTCCGTGTCGTGTGGTGGTGGCTCGGCTTCCTGCTGGCCCTCGGGCCGATCGGCCTCGGACGGATCGACACCGTCGCGACCGCGGTTGCCCTGGTCGGGGTGGCGTTCGTCGCCGCCCGGCCAGCGGTCGCGTCCGCGGTGTTCACGGTCGCCGCGTGGGTCAAGGTCTGGCCGGCCGCCCTGGTCGGCGTGCTCCTGGTCCTGCGGCGCGGCCGCCGCCGCGGCGTGCTCGCCGGCGCAGTCGTCGTCACCGCGCTGGTGGTGCTCGTCGACGTGCTGTTCGGCGGCGCGGCCCACCTGCTCTCCTTCATCGGGCAGCAGTCGGGGCGGGCGCTGCAGATCGAGTCGCCCCTCGCGACGCCGTTCATGTGGGCCGCGGCCGCACACGTCCCCGGGGCGGCGGTGTACTACGACCGGGAGATCCTGACCTTCGAGGTGTCCGGCTCGGGCACGCACCTCGCCGCGGCCGTCTCCACCCCGCTGATGGCAGCCGTGGTGCTCGGTGGTCTCGCCCTGGCTGCCTGGGGGGTCGGGCGGGGCGCTCGCCGGGTGGAGGTGGCCCCGGTGCTGGCCCTGGTGCTCGTGGCGGCGCTCATCGCGACGAACAAGGTCGGGTCGCCGCAGTACGTCGGGTGGTTCGCGGTGCCGGTCGTGTGGGGGCTGGTCGCGGGTCGCACGAGCGCTCGACGCTTCCTGCCGGTCGCCGTGGCCGCCGTACCGATGGCGCTGCTGACGCAGGTGATCTACCCCGCGTACTACGACCAGGTGCTCACCGTGCAGCCGTGGATCCTGATGGTGCTGACGCTGCGGAACGCGCTCGAGGTCGCCTTGCTGGTGTGGGCGCTCGTCGTCCTCGTGCGCCTCGGCCTCGCCGCGCGGCGGGCCGGGGATGCGTCGTCGTCGGGTCGCTCCGGCGCAGCCCTCGGTCGCACCGGTGCAGACCCTGGTCGGGCGGAGCCGCCGCGGGGCAGGATGGACGCATGATCGTCGCCTTCTCCGTCGCTCCGTCCGGTGGTCCCGCCGACCAGCCCGACGGCTCCGTGCACGACGCCGTCGCCGCCGCGGTGCGGGTCGTCCGCGAGTCCGGTCTGCCGAACCGGACCTCGTCGATGTTCACCGAGGTCGAGGGGGAGTGGGACGAGGTGATGGACGTCGTCAAGCGCGCCACCGAGGCCGCCGGAGCGTTCGGCACCCGCGTCTCGCTCGTGCTCAAGGCCGACATCCGACCGGGTCGCACCGGGGAACTGGACGGCAAGGTCGAGCGGCTCGAGGCCGCGATCGAGCGAGCTTCCTGAGTCCTGGTCGACACGCCGTCGGCGTCGCTCGGGATGTCGGTGGCGAGGTGTCTCATTGCTGCAGGCGGACACACCCGGTGCCGTCGGTGGACGAGGAGTCAGGCATGCTGCACGACGGACTGCACGACGGTTGGTGTGACGACTGCGACAGCCAGACGGTCGTCGTCGACCGCGACGACGCGTCGGACACCGCGTGGGCGACCTGCACCGAGTGCGGCGCCGGGTGGGTGCACCGTGACGACGTCCGGGTGCCGGCGGCTGCGTCCGCCGCTGCACGGCCTGCTGCCACGGAGCGTCGCGCCGCCTGAGCCGTCGCGGCTGCACCGTCGCGCTGCTGGTTGTGCGGCGGCTGGTGCGGGCCCCACGGTCGAATCGATTCGTCCGGCGCTTCCGTCGGGGTGTTGGAGCGGTCTACACTGACGAGGCACCTCACCCGTCCACGTCCGGAGACCAGGTCCATGCCCCAGCTCTCGCCGGCGCGTCGCGCGCTCGCCATCTCCGCCCTCGCGCTCGGTGGGTTCGCCATCGGGTCGACCGAGTTCGTCGCGATGGGCCTGCTGCCGAACATCGCGCAGGCACTGCTCCCGGCGCAGTACGCCGCCGACCCGGACGCCGGGATCGCCCACGCCGGCTGGCTCGTCAGCGCCTACGCCCTCGGGGTCGTCGTGGGCGCACCGACCATCGCCGCGATGAGTGCACGGTTCCCCCGCAAGGGCCTGCTCCTGGTGCTGCTGATCGGCTTCGTCGTCGCCACGGTCGCCAGCGCCGTCCTGCCCTCGTTCGGGCTCGTGTTCCTCGCGCGCTTCGTGGCCGGGCTGCCGCACGGCGCGTACTTCGGGATCGCCTCCATCGTCGCCGGCGACATCATGGGTGCCGGCAAGCGCGGGCGGGGCATCGCGATGGTGATGCTCGGCCTGTCGATCGCCAACGTCGTCGGGGTCCCCGCGATCACGTGGATCGGGCAGAACGCCGGGTGGCGTGTTGCCTACGGCGTCGTGGCCGTGCTGTTCGTCGCCACGTTCCTGGCCGTCGCCGCGTTCGTCCCGCGCTCCGCCCGCGACGAGTCCGCGTCCATCGGCCGTGAGCTCCGGGCGTTCCGCGTGCCGCAGGTCTGGCTCGTGATGGGGCTCGGTGCCGTCGGCTTCGGCGGGTTCTTCGCCGTCTACTCGTACATCTCGCCGCTCGTCACGAACGTGACCGGGCTGCCCGAGGGGGCCGTCCCGCTCGTGCTCGTCGTGGTCGGCCTCGGCATGGTCGTCGGCGGGGTGCTCGGCGGGCACCTGGCCGACCACAGCGTCAAGCGCACCATCTACATCGGCATGTTCGCGCTGATCGGAGCGCTCGTGTTCCTGGTGCTCACCGCGCAGTGGACCGTCGGCGTGTTCGTCGGCGCCTTCCTGCTCGGCGCGACTTCGTCCGCGATCCCGCCGGCCGTGCAGTCCCGCCTGATGGACATGGCCGGGGACGCCCGGACGATCGCCGCGGCCCTGAACCACTCCGCGTTCAACATCGGCAACTCCCTCGGAGCCGCGCTGGGCGGAGCGGTCATCGCCGCCGGCTTCGGGTTCCGCGCACCGGGGTGGCTCGGCATCGTCCTGGCGCTGCTCGGCGTGCTGATGACCGCGGTCAGCTACGGCGTCGAGCGTCGGTCGACCCAGCGCGCCGCCGTGCGGAGCCGCCAGCCGTCGACCGGTCCGATCACGGCCCCGGTGCCGACGGTCTGACGGACGCCTGCGCGCGGCGGCGCTGGCGGTACTGCCACAGTCGGTCGAGGTCGCCCCACTTCGCCGCCAGCATCACGCCCAAGGCCAGCAGGATCGGCGCGCACACCGCCCAACCGGTCCACGCGTCGTCCACCGTCGACGGGTCGTAGACGCTGTCCGGCACGCCGGTCTCGTCCGCGTCCCAGTCACGGTAGCCGGCACGCTGCGGTCCGGTCGGCACGTCCTGCCGGTCGAGGCCACCGTCGTCGAGCAGGACGTCGTGCAGCACCAACCCACGGTCGTCGGCCGTCCACGTGCCGATCGGGTCGCAGCGCTCGCCGTACCGGGTCTGGTAGCAGGACAGCTGCGTCAGTCGGAAGGTGCCCCAGTGCACCGGCTCGGCCAGCGCCGACCGTGCCGAGATCGCCGTCGCGACACAGGAGACGATCCCGACGAGCACGAGTGCGTACACCAGGAGGGCCAGGACCGTCAGCACAGGATGACGTCGGTCGCGCTCGGGGCCAGCGTCAGGCAGCGCATTCCGGCGGTGGCGTGGTCGACGGCGACCAAGGTCGGCGGCGATCGGGTCGGACACCACACGATCGTAGGGCGGGTCGGGACGCGGGAGCGGCCCCCAGAACGCGGCACCGCCCCACACCGCGGGCTGCGGGGCGGTACGAGGCGGTGTGCTTGGCTCGTCCCGAGGGCTCAGAGGCCGTGCGGGCTGCCGTCCTCGAAGATGATGCCGTCGGTGATGGCGCGCTTGCGCAGGGCGACCTTCGTGCCGACGTCGAACCCGGCGACGCGGTACTTCTCGCGGATGCGCTTGAGGTAGCTCTTGGCGGTCTCCTCGGAGATGCCGAGCTGGTACGCCACGCTCTTGACGGGCTCGCCGCCGCCGTAGAGCGCCATCACCCGGCGCTCCTGCGCGCTGAGCTTCGGCACCCCGCCCACGTCGCCGCTGTTGATGGCGAGGTCGAGCTCGGCGGAGACGTACTGCTCGCCGCGCTGGGCGGAGCGGATCGCCTCGACGATCATCTCGGCGTCCTCGCTCTTGACCAGGTACCCCAGCGCTCCGGAGCCGAGGGCCTCGCGGACGACGTTCGGCTCGGAGTAGGTGCTCATGACGACGGTCTTGACGCCGGCCGTCTTCAGCGTGGAGATCTTCAGCGAGACCGGGATCGAGTCCTTGAGGTCCAGGTCCAGCAGCACGACGTCGACCGGGAACGCCGGGCTCGTCAGGAGCTCGGGCCAGGTCGTCACGGCCGCGACGAGCGTGATGTCGTCGGCGGCGCCACGGATCCACTCGGTGAGCGCGCCGAGGAGCATCTTGTGGTCGTCGACCAGGGCCAGTCGGATCGGTTGCTCGGGAGTCGCCATGCTGGCGTCCTTTCTCGTGGTCTGCGTGGCCGAGCCTAGGTGGCGGGCGCACTCGGGAGGCGCAGGCTGTCAGGGGTGTCCGGCAAGCGCGCCGGGACACGTCACATCTGGGGGTGCCGGTTCACGACGCAGTGCGCGTGGATGTGCACGGCGCCGTCCCGCATCGTGTCGGTGTAGGGACCGATCCGGGCGAGACCGCTCCACGCGGCCGGACCGAGGCGACGGCGGGGCACCCCGCGCGACTCGATCACGATCGGGACGTCCATCGTGTCGTCGGTCACCGGGTGGCCGTCGCTGCCGACGGGGCCGAGCGTGACGGAGACCACGGGCACGCCGGGCTGGAGGCCGCGACCGTCGCCGACCATCTGCCACAGCGCCTGCAGCAGGCCGTCGCGCTGCGCGGGGGAGAGGTGTCCGGCGAGCGAACCGGGGTCGGCGACGCTGACGGCACGGCCCAGGTGGTCGGACTCGGTGATCGCGTGGTACAGCCAGGTCTCACGACGGCCCTCGATGAGGTGCAGGCGGAGTTCGGTGGCGAGCGACGCGGCGACCGAGGAGGACGCGTCGGACAGGGGCAGCGGGTCCGTGCCGTTCGCGACGGCGTCGAGCAGCTTCTCGGCGGCCAGGTCGAGGCGGGCGAGCTCGTCCGAGGCCAGCATCCCGACCGCGAACTGCGGCGCGGTGACGTTCGACTGCACGAGCACCCGGTCGAGTTCGCGCTGGACGAGCTGCCGGAAGCGGTGGGTGACGAAGATCGCCACGGACGGCGGGACGACGACCAGGGCCAGCAGCGAGAACAGACCGGGGATGGTGTCCGTCGTGATCGGTGTCGACGCGATCGACATCCCGACGAAGGCGACGCCGAGCACGGTGATGGCGGCGGCGACCTCGCGCGTCGGCCGGAGCGTGGCGACGGGCAGCAGCGCGAAGCCGGCCGCGACCGAGGCACTGGCGGTGTGCGCCAGGTCGTGCTCGGGCCAGATGCCGATGAAGTCGAGCGTGACGACGCAGGCGAGCACGACGCAGATGAGCACGAAGGCGACACCGGTCAGGCGTTCGCCGTAGGTCATGACGCTGAGCGCGACCCCGACGGCGGCGATGACGAAGAGGATCCACGCGGCGGCGGGCAGCCACGGCATCGAGAAGTCGTTCCAGCGGGTCAGGAAGAAGGCGATGCCCGCGACGGCCTCGACCGCGGTGAGGATGGCGGCGCCGAGGCCGAGGTGCCCGGCGCCGAGCGACGCACCGGGCTTCGCTGCCTGCCGCAGCGAACGTGCACCGGTGGAGGTGGAGGGGAGGCCGCGCGCCTGTCGACGTTCCGTGCCCCGGTAGCGTTCCCGGGCCTCCCGGCGGGTCCGCGGAGCGGGCTGGGGTGCCTCGCCGGGCAGGCCGCGGCTGATGGTGTCCTCGGGGACGCGGCTCATCGGGGTGCCTCCAGGACGACCGTGGTGCCGGAGCCCGGCGCGGAGAACAGGCGGGCGTCGCCGCCGACCTCGCGCAGGCGGTTGACGACGCTCTCCTTGAAGCCGAGGCGTTCCTCGTCGATGGCGCCGATCTCGAACCCGACGCCGGAGTCGGTGACCATCGCGCGCACCATGTCGTTGTCGTGGACGATCGTGACGTGCGCCTCGGCGACGCCGGCGTGGCGACGGACGTTCTCGAGGCACTCGGCGAGGGCCAGCAGGAACGCGTCGAGGACGTGGGACGGCAGCAGGACCTGGCCGGTGCCGTGCCAGCTGACCTCGAGGCCCATGCGGCCGAAGCGCTGCTTGACGGACTCGAGGGTCTGGCCGAGCGGCGACTCCTCGGTGCGCGTCAGGGAGTAGTCGCCGGACTGCTGCGGCTGGGGCGTCGCTCCGAGGCGGAGGTGGCGGAGCAGGCGGGCGTCCTCGGCGGCCTGTTCCCGCATCGCCTGCTCCGAGACGCCCACGCCGGAGTGTGCCAGCAGTGTCAGCGTCGCGAGGACGGTGTCGTGGAGCAGCCGTGCACCCTGGCGGCGCTGGGCCTCGGTCTCGCTCGCCTGGCGTTCGGCGCGGTGGGCGGTGCCGATGCTGTAGATGCGGCGGGCGACGCGGGGGATGCTGCGCGAGATCCAGTACGCGACGACGGCGGTGAGCACCCAGCCGAGCGCCGTGCCGCCGACCGAGATGCTGAACACGGAGCCGGTGGCGTGGACCATGATCGCCAACGACGCGACGCCGCCGAGGACCGTCAGGCCGAGGCCGACGAGGTGTCCGCGCTGCGCCATGAGCATCGACGACAGGCCCCCGGCGGCGAGGGGCACCAGGCCGCTCGCGACGACACCCCGGGCATCGGGGGCAGCGGAGGAGATCAGGATCCACATCGCGGCGAGGCCGGAGACCTGGGTCGCTGCGGTCCACCAGACGGCACCGTTCCACCCGAAGACGCAGAGGGCGGCGATCATCACCGCGATGCAGCCCAGCCCGGCGACCAGGGGCCCGGTCGGGACCGCGAGCGAGCAGACGACGCTGACCAGGCTGACGAGGGTGCAGATGACGCCGACGACACGGGTCGTCGACCGGAGGAGCCGGTCACGTTCCTGTGCGAGGAGTTCCATCGGTGTCCTGCTGCGTCCTGGGTGTCGGTCGGGGTCCACGTGCCGTCGTCGCCACGCGGTGCTGTCGTGCCCGGCGGTGACCAGCTCGCGAGCGGTTGGGAAACGCGAGCGTCGATCGGGACCGGGTACTGGAACCATCATTCCACGGGGGACACCCGCTGGGGGGTGTTCGGCACGCCAGGTCGTTGGGTTTGGCAACGAAGTTGTTATCGCAGGCGACAGGGAAACGGTGCGTGCGCGGGCCGGGCGCGCGCGTCAGTCGAGCAGTCGGTGCAGGTGCGCGCCGACCGCCGCGTGCTCGATGAGGAAGCCGTCGTGCCCGTACTCACTCGCGATCACCGCCGCGCGGTCCCCGTCGATCGCGCCCGGGATGCCGGCCGCGATCCGGTGCTGGTCCTCCACCGGGAACAGCCGGTCGCTCGAGATCCCCACGACCAGCGTCGTCGCCGTGATCCGTCCGAGGGCGGCCGCGACCCCACCCCGCCCGGCACCGAGGTCGTGCGAGTCCATCGCGTGCGTCAGCATGACGTACGTCGAGGCGTCGAACCGGCGCGTGAACTTGTTGCCGTGGAAGTCGAGGTAGCTCTCCACCGAGAACCGCCCGTCGTCCCCGAGGGGTGACACGTCGGACTGCCACGACCGGTCGAACCGTCCGTTGAGCTCGTCGGACGCGCGGTAGGTCATCATCGCCATCCGTCGCGCGAGCGACAGACCGCGCGACGGCCCGCCGCCGGCTTCGGCCTCGTAGTAGTCGCCGCCTGCGAAGCCCGGGTCCATCTGGATCGCGGCACGCTGCAGCGAGTTGGCCGCGATCTGGTCGGCGGTCGTCTGCGCCGTGCTGGCCAGCACCGCGAGCCGTTCGACGCGTGCCGGCGCCGAAGCCGCGAACTCGAGGGCGTGCATCCCGCCCATCGACCCGCCCACGACGGCTGCGAACCGGTCGATCCCGAGCACGTCAGCGAGGCGGAGCTGCGCGGCCACCTGGTCGCGCACGGTCAGGAACGGGAACCGGGACCCCCACTCGACGCCGTCCGGCGACACCGACGAGGGCCCGGTCGACCCCTGGCACCCGCCGAGCATGTTCGGCGCGACGACGAACCACCGGTCGGTGTCGATCGCCTTGCCGGGGCCCACGACGTCGCCCCACCACCCAGCCGTGCGGTGGCCCGGGCCGGCTTCGCCCGCCACGTGGGAGTCGCCCGTCAGCGCGTGGAAGACCAGGACTGCGTTGTCGCGCGCGGGGTTGAGCTCACCCCAGGTCTCGTAGGCGACGCGCACGCTCGGCAGCACTCCGCCGCGGACCTGCTGCTCGCCGAGGGTGACGAAGTGGCGGGCCCCGGGGTGGTCGCCTGGGCGCCAGGCTCCGGTGACGGGCGGTTTGCCGAGCGTGCCGAGGGCGGCGCCGGGCACCAGGGTGGACGGCACGGAGTCCTCGGGGGTCGTCTGCCAGTCCATGGTCCGTCCATTCTCCTGGACGAGCGGCCCCGCCGCCGCCGTGTTACGTGGGCCTGCCGCGGGTTGTGCGTGCGTCCGACGCGGAACGACACGACCGCTGTCGTACGACGTCGATCGTGTCGCGGGGGCGGCAGGCTGCGGGCGTGTCTGACGCGGAACGACAAGGCCGCTGTCGTACGACGTCGGTCATGTCGTGCGGGTCGCGGTGTGTGGGAGCCGGACGGGAGGCCCGGCTCGGCTCCGGCAAGCCGGTGCCGTCCGTCGCGTGGCCGTCGGGTACGACATCGCCGCTGTCGTACGACGTCGATCGTGTCGCCGGAGCGGCAGGCCGCGGGCGTGTCCGACGCGGAACGACAAGGCCGCTGTCGTACGACGTCGGTCATGTCGTGCGGGTCGCGGTGTGTGGGAGCCGGATGGGAGGCCCAGCTCGGCCTCGGCACGCCGGTCCCCGTCGGCAGGCAGGCGGGCGCGCACCACGCAGCCCCGCCCGGCCACGCAGCCCCGCTCGCCGGCCAGCCGGGTGCTACGCGCGCAATCCCGCCTGCGACACGGCGCGCGCCGCGGCCAGCCCGGCCTCGAGGTCGGCCTTGAGGTCCTCGACGTTCTCGATCCCCACCGACAGGCGCACCAGACCCGGCGTGACCCCGGTGGTCAGCTGCTGCTCGGGCGTGAGCTGCGAGTGCGTGGTCGACGCCGGGTGGATCACGAGCGAGCGCACGTCCCCGATGTTGGCCAGGTGCGAGAACAGCGACAGGTTGTCCACGAGCGCCCGGCCCGCGTCCACCCCGCCCTTGAGCTCGAAGGACAGCACCGCGCCGACGCCCTTCGGCGCGTACCGCCCGGCGGCGCCGTACCAGGGCGAGGTCGGCAGCCCCGCGTACGCCACCGTGGCGACGTCCGGGTGCTGGTCGAGCCACTCCGCGATCTCCTGGGCGTTCGCCACGTGGCGTTCCATCCGGAGCGAGAGCGTCTCGATGCCCTGCAGCAGGGCGAACGCGGTGTCCGGCGAGCTCGACGCACCGAGGTCACGCAGCAGCTGCACCCGCGCCTTGATGATGTACGCCAGCGCGTTGCCGACGGCATCGGCGAAGACGGCGCCGTGGTACGAGGGGTCGGGGGAGTTGAACTCGGGGAACTTCTCCGGGTGCTCGGACCACGGGAAGGTGCCACCGTCGACGATCACGCCGCCGATGACCGTGCCGTGGCCGCCGAGGAACTTCGTCGCCGAGTGCACCACGATGTCGGCGCCGTGCTCGAACGGTCGGATCAGGTACGGCGTCGCGATGGTGTTGTCGACGATGAGCGGGACCCCGGCCGTGTGCGCGATGTCCGCGACGGCCGCGATGTCGAGCACGTTGATCTTCGGGTTGCCGATCGTCTCGGCGAAGAACAGCTTCGTGTTCGGGCGGACGGCGCGGCGCCACTCCTCGGGGTCGTCCTGGTCCTCGACGAAGGTGGTCTCGATGCCGAGTCGGGCGAGCGTGTACTTGAACAGGTTGTACGTGCCGCCGTAGATCGACGACGAGGACACGATGTGGTCGCCCGCCTGCGCGATGTTGAGCACCGCGTACGTCTCCGCCGCCTGGCCGCTGGCCACGAGCAGCGCGCCCGAGCCGCCCTCGAGCGCCGCGATGCGCTGTTCGAGGACGTCGTTCGTCGGGTTCATGATGCGCGAGTAGATGTTGCCCGGCTTCGCCAGGGCGAACAGGTCGCGGGCCTCGTCGGAGTTCGCGAAGACGTAGGAGGTCGTCTTGTAGATCGGCGTCGCACGGGCGCCCGTGGTCGGGTCCGGCTGGGCGCCGGCGTGGATCTGCGTGGTCTCGAAGCGCCACTCGGCGGCGTTGTCGGTCATGTCGGCTCCTGTTCCGTCAGCTTCGTCCCGGCCGGGAGGCTCGGATCGCGTGCGCGTCGCGGCTCACGCTACGGACGTGGCCGGGCGCGCACCAGCGCACCCGTCTCCTGACGTAACGCGCGTGGCGGGGCCGAGCCGGGCCTCCCGTCCGCTCGTACGGCGCGAGGTCAGGCGGGGTCGCGCCGGAACAGCCACCGTACGTTCGGTTCGAGCAGCCAGCGCATGCCGCGACGGACGAAGGGCTGCGCCAGGAACAGGCTGACCGCGCAGGCGATGCCGACCATGAGCAGCACGAACGGCCACGCCGAGTGCGGGCCGGCCAGCACGCCGGACTCCCGGATCGGGTAGAGCACGAAGGTGTGGAGCAGGTAGACGTACATCGTCGCCGCGCCGAACTGCGTGATCCACACGTTCCGGCGGGGAACCAGCAGCAGGAACGACGCCGTCAACAGGGTCGCCAGGAGCATCAGGCCGAAGCGGACCGCACCGGCCCACCAGGCGTCCTCGCCGAGGCCGGAGTACGAGTCGTCGTAGAAGAACCAGTGGTGCAGGTCGAACTGCTTGAACTGCGGGATCCACAGCGCGCACGACACCGCCCACGCCACGAACACCGCACCGGCAGCGACCCGCACCCGCACGACGGTCTGCCGCGAGGCCTCGTACCACCGGTCGAACAGCCCCCACTGCTTGACCTGCCACCCGAGCAGGAAGAACGGCAGCAGGCTGATCGCCCGCGACAGCGAGAGCGTCGAGTCGACGTTGTCGAAGTAGCCGACGCCGATGCTGAACACCACGGCCCAGAACAGCGGCCACCGCAGTTGCGCCAGGTACGGCAGGATCAGCTTGAAGATCCCGAGGGCCAGCAGGAACCACAGTGTCCACGTGGGCTGGGTCGGGTTGAAGGACTTCCCGCCCTCGACGATCGCCTGCACCACGGTCCAGATCGTCTGCATGATGATGTACGGCACGACGATGTCCGTGATCGTCCGGCGCATCCGCTTCGCCGTCGGGGTGTCCGCCGACGAGAAGTACCCGCTGATGACGCCGAACGCGGGCATGTGGAACGCGTAGATGAACGTGTACAGCGCCAGCGCGTGCTCGCTCGCCGCCGTCTGCCGCTGGATCGCGTGCCCGATGACCACGAGCGTCACGGCGAGGAACCGCGCGGTGTCCCACATCGGGATCCGCACGGGGGTCCGTCCCGGCTCGAGCCGGGTGTGCGGCGTCGAGGGCACCGGGGGCGCAGCGTCCGTCGTCATCGCGGTCACGGTACCGGATCGGCACCGGACCGGTTCGGTAGCGTGGTCCACAGCCGCGCTGCCGTGCGGCCCCGTGAGCGTTGGAGGAACCACATGGCACGTCGCGTCGTCGTCACCGGAGCGAGCTCGGGGATCGGGGCGGCCACCGTCCGCACGTTCCGCGCACGGGGATGGGACGTCCTGGCCGTCGCCCGCCGCGCGGACCGGCTCGAGGCGCTCGCCGCGGAGACCGGCGCCGACACCCTGGTGGTGGACGTCACCGACGCCGACGACGTCGCAGCGCTCGCCGCGCACGTCGCAGCGACCGGGGGCCTGCACGCGCTGGTGAACAACGCCGGCGGCGCGCTCGGGTCCGCCACGGTCGAGGAGTCCGACGTCGAGGACTGGCGCACGATGTTCGAGGTGAACGTCCTCGGCACCAAGCGGGTCACCGCGGCGCTGCTGCCGGTGCTGCGCGACGGTGCGCGGACGTCGGGGAGCGCCGACATCGTGACGGTGACCAGCACGGCCGGGTTCGTGTCCTACGAGAACGGCGGCGGGTACAACGCCGCGAAGGCCGCGCAGCACGCGCTCGTCGGTGCCCTCCGGCTCGAGCTGAACGGCGAGCCGATCCGCGTCGTCGAGGTCGCGCCGGGGCTGGTCAAGACCGAGGAGTTCGCGCTGAACCGGTTCGGGGGCGACAGCGCGAAGGCGGCAGCGGTCTACGACGGCGTCGAAGACCCGCTCGGTGCCGAGGACGTGGCCGAGGCGATCGTGCACAGCGTCGAACTGCCCGCCCACGTCAACCTCGACCTGGTGACCATCCGACCGGTGGCGCAGTCGGCCCAGCACAAGCTCGCCCGCGGGCCGTTGACCCCGCAGGCCTGACGCGGGGGCGTCCGCGGGGCGTGTACCCGGGCGCGTCCACGGAGCGCGCACGCGCCCGGGCGGCAACTGCAGGTCGCGGCGGTGGCGTGCGTGCCGGTACCGTGGTCGGATGCCGATCAGCAGCGAACCCGCCGAGTCCCCGTCGCCAGCTGTCGTCACCGTGACCAGCGGACCCGAGGTGCTCGGGTGGCTGGAGTTCGGTGACGCGGCACGTCTGCTGGCGAAGGACGTCCTGTCGGCCGGCTTCGAGCCCGAGGTCGTGGTGGCCGTCGCCCGCGGTGGCCTGATCGTCGCCGGGGCCGTCGCCTACGCCCTCGGCACCAAGGAGTGCGGCTCGATCAACGTCGAGTTCTACACCGACGTCGAGCAGCGCCTCGAAGAACCCGTCGTGCTCGCCCCCGCACTGGACGCCCCGAGCCTCGCCGGCAAGCGCGTGCTCGTCGTCGACGACGTCTCCGACTCCGGGCGCACCCTGGCGCTCGTGGTCGACATCATCACCCAGGCCGGTGCCGACGTCCGGAGCGCCTGCCTGTACTCCAAGCCCGGCACGGTGCTCGAGCCGGACCACGTCTGGCGTCGCGTCGACGGCTGGATCACCTTCCCGTGGAGCGCCCTCGCACCGGTGACGGCCGAGTCGTGAGCATCCACCTGGTCGGCGGCGGAGCCTTCGCCGCGTCGGACGCCGCTGTCGGGTTCCTCGCCGAGGCCACGGCCCGCGCCGCTGCCGTCGGTCGCAACGCGCCCCGGATCGGCGTGCTCTCGGTCAGCGGGGCGGACGGCACCTCGCCCGCTTCGACGCCGGACATCGCCGCGGTGCTCGCCGACGCGGCCGACGTGCTCGTGACCGAGGTCGCGCCCGGGCAGCCGTTCACCACGACCGTCCTCAGCGACGTCGACGCGATCGTCATCGGTGGCGGACGCACCCCGGACTACCTCGACGCGGTCGCCCCGCTCGTCGACCAGATCCGGTTGCTCGTCTCCGACGGTCTGCCCTACCTCGGTTACTCGGCCGGCGCGATGATCGCCGCGGACCGTGCCCTGGTCGGCGGCTGGCGCGTCGGCGGTGTCGAGGTCTGCCCCGAGGACGCGTCCGAAGGGCTCGACGAGGTGGAGCTCCGCGAGGGACTCGGTCTGGTCGACCTGACGATCGACGTGCACGCGGTGCAGTCCGGCACGCTCGCCCGACTGGTGGCCAGCGCCGAGGCCGAGTTCGTCCCCGCTGGCCTGGCGATCGACGAGGACACCACCCTGGTCGTCGGCGAGGGCGCCCTCGAGGTCCGCGGCTCCGGCAGCGTGTGGCGCGTGGTCGCCGGCGACGAGTCGGTCTCCGTCGCCACGATGGGCGCGTAGCCCCACGATGCAGCCGGCACCCCTCGCCGAGCTCATCGATCCCGGATGGGCCCGCGCACTCGCCCCGGTCGAGGACGACGTCCACCGGATGGGCCAGTGGCTGCGTGACGAGACCGCGGCTGGTCGCCCGTACCTGCCGGCCGGGTCGGCGGTCCTCCGGGCGTTCGAGGACCCGTTCGACGCGGTGAAGGTGCTGGTCGTCGGCCAGGACCCGTACCCGACGCCGGGGCACCCGATCGGGCTGTCCTTCGCGGTCGACCCCGACGTGCGCCCGGTGCCGCGCAGCCTGGCGAACGTCTACCGCGAGCTGCACGACGACCTCGGCATCACGCCACCGGAGCACGGAGACCTGCGTCCGTGGGCGTCGCAGGGAGTGCTCCTGATGAACCGGGTCCTCACCGTCGCACCGGGGGACGCCGGCAGCCACCGTGGCAAGGGGTGGGAGCGCGTCACCGAGCAGGCGGTCCGTGCCCTGGTCGCCCGGGGTCGGCCGCTGGTCGCAGTGCTCTGGGGTGCGCAGGCCCGCTCCGTGGAACCCCTGCTCGGGGACACGCCGATCGTCGCCTCGGCGCACCCGAGCCCGCTCAGTGCGTCCCGCGGGTTCTTCGGCAGCCGGCCGTTCTCGCGGGTGAACGAGCTGCTCGTCGCCCAGGGTGCCGACCCCGTCGACTGGACCCTGCCCGCGCAGCCCTGACGCGCCTCCCGTAGGCTCGTGCTGTGCTCGAGGAGGAATACCGCCAGCGACGGATCTTGCCGCGCCACCTGCGGCCCCCGGCGCCCGTCGAGGCCGCCTTCACCTGGACGATCCGCCCCGCCGAACCCGCGGACCTGCCCGACATCCGCGAGGTGCACGCGCACTACGTCCGGAACTCCTCGGTGACCTTCGACGGCGCCGTGTTGTCCTTCGCGGCGTGGAAGAAGCGCTTCGAGGAGATCCGCCGCCGCAAGCTGCCGTTCCTGGTCGCGGTGAACCCCTCCGGGCAGCTGCTCGGCTACGCGCTCGTCGACCCGTGGAACCCGCGCGACCGGTCGAACCACGTGGTGGAGAACTCGATCTACCTCGGGCCGGCCTCCGGCGGCAAGGGGCTCGGGCGCGCGCTGATGGAGGCGCTGCTCGACGAGTGCCGGGCCGCCGGGGTGCGCGAGGTCGTCGCGGTGATCGCCGACCGGTCCGCCGACGCCTCGATCCGGTTGCACGAGCGGCTCGGCTTCGAGGAGATCGGCCGGATGGGCAAGGTCGGCTACAAGTACGACCGGTGGCTCGGCACGGTCACGATGCGCCTGCGGCTCAAGGGATCCCGGTCCCGACGCGGCGCCCAGCGGGCCTGAGGCTCGTCAGGCCTCGGGCGCCTCGGCGATGAACTCGTCGCGCGTCACCACGAGCAGGGCCGTCGCCGCCGCTGACGCCGCCCCGGCGTCCCCGTCCGCCAGCGCCCGCCCGACCGCCTCGTGCCGGGCCGCTGCCGCGTCCGTCCACCGGGTGATCGTGTCGCGGGACTCGCTCGTCCGGGTCCGCAGGAGTGCCTCCACGGTGCCCGCGAAGTGCGCGAAGACGGCGTTGCCGGAGCCGACGAGCACGGCCCGGTGGAAGCGGACGTCGGCTTCCAGGTAGGCGCGTCCGTCACCGCGTCGGGCGGCGTCGACCATCTCGAGCGCCGCGTCGAGCACGGGCGTGGTCGCGGCGCCGCCCCGGCCGGCGGCCAGTCCGGCCGCGACGGGTTCGATGCCGAGTCGGAGCTCCAGCAGTTCCCGCTGCTGCGCGAAGTACGTGCCAGCACCGCCCCGCCATCGGATCACCGCGGGTGCGAGCAGCTCCCACGAGGTCGTCGGCAGGACCTGGGTCCCGACGCGCTGCCGTGGTTCGACGAGCCCGAGGGACTGCAGGACGCGGAGCACCTCGCGGACGACCGACCGGGACACGCCGAACTCCGCCGCGACGTCGTCGGGTCGCAGCACGGCTCCGGGCGGCACCGCGCCGGAGACGATCCGCTCGCCGAGCACGTCCAGCACGTGCGCGTGCAGTCCTCGGAGCCCGGACTGCGCCGCGCGGTCGGGAGCAGCGGGCGGGACGGGCGTCGTCGGCGTGGGCATCGTTCCTCCGTGCAGCATCCGGCGGGCGTCGGCGTGACGCGTCAGTCGTTCCAGCGGCAGACTGCCGTGACACGTGGTGCACCCGGTGGCGCACCGCCGTGTAGTCTGATTAATCAGATTATTGCGGAGTCGTCCGGACGCCGCGCACGATCGTGAGGGGACCGCGGAGCAGCGGTCCCAGGAAGGGGCACCGATGCCTCACCTCCCTGATGCCGGAGGCATCCCGAACGCCAGCGGCATCCCGCACGCCGGAGGCACCCTCCTCGCCGCCGGGACCGAGACGGTCAAGGCCGCCGGTCCCGTCCCACAGCTGGTGGTCGCCGCGCTGAGCGGCGTCGTCGTCATCATCGTGCTGATCACGTGGCTGAAGATCCACCCGTTCATCGCGCTGACGATCGGTGCGCTCGGGGTCGGCATCGGCGCGGGTCTGGCACCCGAGAAGGCGGTGACGAGCTTCGGGGACGGCTTCGGCGCCACAATGACGAGCGTCGGCATCCTGGTCGGCCTCGGGTCGATGTTCGGCAAGATGCTCGTCGACTCCGGCGCGGCCGACCGGGTGGTGGACACCCTGGTCCGCCGGTCGTCCCCGGCTGCACTGCCCTGGACGATGGCGCTCATCGGCGCCCTGATCGGCCTGCCGATGTTCTTCGAGGTCGGCCTGGTCCTGCTCATCCCGATCATCGTGCTGGTGGCCAAGCGCAGCAGCGTCCCGATCATGAAGATCGCGGTCCCCGCACTGGTCGGCCTGTCCACGATGCACGCGTTCGTCCCGCCGCACCCCGGACCACTCGTCGCGATCGCCACGGTCGGCGCGAACCTCGGCACCACGCTCGCCTTCGGCATCGTGCTGGCGATCCCGGTCATCATCCTGGCCGGCCCGGTCTTCGCCCGCTTCGCGGCCCGCTGGGTCGACATCCCCGCACCGGACCTGTTCGGCTCGCGCGGACGGGCCGCCGACGACGGCCCGGCAGACCCCGCGCACGCCGGACGGGAGGCCCGGCGCGGCCCCGCCACGCAGGACACCGCGTCCCTGCCCAACGGCAAGAGCGACTTCACCCGCGTCATCAGCGAACCCCGCAGCCCGTCCTTCACGGTCGCGCTGGTCGGCATCCTGCTGCCCGTGGTGCTCATGCTCGCCCAGGCCATCCGCGAGGCCACGGTGCCCGACGCCTCCGGCACCTGGGTCGGCCTGCTCGACTTCCTCGGGACGCCGATGATCGCGATCGGCATCGCCGCGCTGTACGCGATCGTGTTCTTCGCGATCGGCGGCGGCATGGACCGATCGGCCGTCGCCAAGTCGCTCGAGAGCGCGCTGCCGCCGGTGGCCGGCGTGCTGCTCATCGTCGGCGCCGGCGGTGGCTTCAAGCAGGTGCTCATCGACACCGGCATCGGCGGGGTGATCGCCGACGCCGTGAAGGACTCCGGCGTCTCGGTGCTGCTCGTCGCCTGGGTCGTCTCGGCGCTCGTGCGCGTGGCCACCGGGTCCGCGACGGTCGCCACGGTCACCGCCGCGGGCATCATGGCCCCGATCGCGCAGGACCTGTCCTCGCCGGTGGTGTCGCTGCTCGTGCTCGCGATCGGTGCCGGGTCGGTCTTCCTGTCGCACGTCAACGACGCCGGGTTCTGGCTGGTGAAGGGCTACCTCAACACCACCGTCGGGCAGACGTTCAAGACGTGGACGGTGCTGGAGTGCCTGATCTCGGTTATCGGGTTGCTCGGGGTCCTGCTCGCGGGGGTGTTCATCCGATGAGCACGGCACCGATGAGCGGGCCTGACGAACGCGACCTCGACGCCCGTGTCCTCGTCGTGATGGGGGTGTCCGGTTCGGGCAAGTCCACCGTCGCCGCGATGACCGCCGAACGCCTGGGGTGGGACTTCGCCGAGGGCGACGGGATGCACCCGCCCGCCAACGTCGCCAAGATGCAGGCGGGCACCCCGCTCGACGACGGCGACCGCTGGCCGTGGCTCGACGTCGTCGCCACCTGGATCCGCGAGCACCTGCAGCACGGCACGAACGGTGTCGTGACGTGCTCGGCGCTGAAGCGGTCCTACCGCGACGTGCTGCGTGCTCCGGGCGTCGTCTTCGTGCACGTCGCCGGGGACACCGCGCTGCTCGAGGAGCGCATGTCTGCCCGGTCCGGACACTTCATGCCGACGTCGCTCCTGGCGTCCCAGCTCACGACCCTCGAGCTGCCGCAGCCCGACGAGGCGTCCATCACCGTCGACGCCGACCGCACGCCGGAGCAGGAGACCGACGAGGTCCTCGAACGGCTGGGGCTGCGCCCGGTCAGGTGAACTGGATCGGGGTCCCGACCGGCAGTGTCGCCAGGGTCTGCGTCATCGCGGCGGAGATCCGGACGCAGCCGTGCGAGCTCCCGTTCGGGTCCGGGTAGTAGTGCAGCGCGGTGAGCGCCGCGTTCCCGCCGTAGGACGGGATCCGCGACGAGTGCGCTCCCGTCAGGATGATCGGGTTGCCCTGCGTGTACGCGACCCGGGTGTCGACGTAGGCTGCCTCGACGTACGTCGCCGTCGCAGTGGGGGTGGGGTCCTCCGGCGTGCCGAGCCGGGCCGTCTCGGTCGCGGACACCGAGCCGTCGCGCCCGACGACGGAGACCGTGCCGGCGGCGACGTCGACCCGGATCATCCGGTCAGCCGGGGCGATCGTGAAGTCGGCCGCCCGGGCCCAGGCGAACGTGGCGCTCGGTGCCGTCGGATCGCCGCCGTCGCCGGGCGTGCGGTTCCGCGCGGGCGTCGACACGAGCAGCATCCCGCCGTCGGCACCGGCCGAGCGACCCCACACCGCGGTCGCCGCCGGCGTGTCGATGGTCGAGACGGTGCTCGCCAGCGTCGCGACCGGTGGCGCAGCGGCGTCGGGGCTGGCGTAGAGCGCCACGAGCGGGGCGGTCGGCGTGGCGATCTCCCACGTCGTCGCGGGCTGGACCGTCGTGCCGTCGAGCAGCTGCGGGACGACGCCGTCGTGGTAGGCCAACGGCAGCGCGGCGAGGGCATCGGCGGACGGCGCGGGCGGCACCGCTGCCAGGCTCGGGGTCGGCGTCGACGTCGGTCGCGCGCTGGCCGAGCGTGTCGGGGCCGCCTCGGTCGATGACGGGCCCGCAGCGGTCCCGGCGACGACCGCCCCGACGACGCCGGCCACGACGAGTCCGGCTGCCCCGGCCACGATCCAGGTGGTGCGTCGCATGTCGCCCCCTCTCCGCGTCCAGTCCACCAGATCGAGACGCTCGACGCGCCGTCCGGTGTCGATCCGTCGGCGCGGACGGCGTCAGAGACCGACGCTGCCCTGGGAGATCCCGCCGTCGATCGTGACGGTGGTGCTCGTCATGTAAGCCGCCTTGCCCGAGGCCAGGAACACGACGACCTCGGCGATCTCGTGCGGCTTCGCCGGCCGTCCGAGCGGGATCGCGGCATCGAGCTGCTTGAGCTTCTCGGGGTCGGACGTCGTCGCGGTGTTGATCGGCGTGTCGACGGCACCAGGGGCGATGTTCACGATGCGGACCCCGTGCGGCCCGAGTTCGACCCCGCCGCTGCGTGCGAGCATCCGCATGCCGCCCTTCGACACGCAGTAGGCCAGGTTGCCCGGCATCGGCCAGTCCTCGTGCACGCTCGAGATGTTGAGCACCAGCCCGCCGTGCCCCTGCGCGATGAACTGCTTGGCGGCCGCCTGGGTGCCGAAGAACGCGCTCTTCATGTTGACGGCCATGACCTTCTCGTAGCCCTCCTCGGTCTCCTCGAGCAGGGACTTGCGGTCCTCGATGCCGGCGTTGTTCACCAGGACGTCGAGCGACCCGAACGCGTCCACGGCCTTCTGCACCATGCGGTGCAGGTCGTCCGAGCTCGTGATGTCCGCGTCCACGCCGACCGCGTGCCCGCCGGCCTGTTCGATGCGGTCGATCAGCGCGTCGGTGGCCTCGGGGTGGGCGACGTAGTCGATGACGATGTTCGCGCCCTCCGCGGCGGCGGCGAGGCAGATCTGCTCCCCGATCCCGCTGTTCCCGCCGGTGACGACGATGGTCTTGCCCTCGAGCAGCATGGTGCCTCCTGTGTGTGTCGGAGGCTCCCACGCTGCTCCGCCGCGCCTGACGGCCGCCGCCGGATCGGCGCGGTCCGCTGAGGCCTCACGCAGGCAGGACCGGACGGGAGGCACGGGGCGGGCCCGCCCCGGGCCTCCTGTCCGGTGGTCCTAGCGTTCGGTGACGCGCCCCGCCTGCACCAGCCACTGGCGGTCCAGACGGACCGTCTCGAGCATCCGGCGGTCGTGGGTGACGAGCAGCAGGGTGCCGTCGTACGAGTCGAGCGCCTGTTCGAGCTGCTCGATCGCGGCCAGGTCGAGGTGGTTCGTCGGCTCGTCGAGGACCAGTACGTTGACCCCGCGCGCCTGCAGCAACGCCAGGCCGGCGCGGGTGCGTTCGCCGGGGGAGAGCTCGCCGGCGGGACGGCCGACGTGGTCCGCCTTGAGCCCGAACTTCGCGAGCAGGGTGCGGACCTCGGCGGTCGCCATCTCGGGGACCAGACCTTCGAACACCGCGGCGAGGGGCTCGGTGCCGATGAACCGGCCGCGGGCCTGGTCGATCTCGCCGACCGCGACGCTCGAGCCCTGGCTTGCCGTGCCGGTGGTCGGCGCCTGCGTGCCGAGCAGGGCGCGCAGCAACGTCGACTTGCCCGCGCCGTTCGGGCCGGTGATGCCGATCCGGTCCCCGCCGTCGACCTGCAGGGACACCGGACCGAGCGTGAAGGCGCCCTGTGTGAACGTGGCGTCGGACAGTGTGGCGACCACGGCGGAGGACCGCGGCGCCTGCCCGATGGTGAACTCGAGCTGCCACTCCTTGCGGGGCTCCTCGACCTCGTCCAACCGGGCGATGCGCGACTCCATCTGCCGCACCTTCTGCGCCTGCTTCTCGCTCGACTCGGACGCGGCCTTGCGGCGGATCTTGTCGTTGTCGGGCGCCTTCTTCATCGCGTTGCGCACGCCCTGGCTCGACCAATCGCGCTGGGTCCGTGCCCGCGACACCAGGTCGGCCTTGGTCGACGCGTACTCGTCGTACGCGTCGCGCTTGTGCTGCCGGGCGATCGCGCGTTCCTCGAGGTACGCCTCGTAGCCGCCGCCGAACAAGCGGTTCGACGACTGCGCCAGGTCGAGCTCGAGGACGGCGGTGACCGACCGTGCCAGGAACTCCCGGTCGTGGCTGACGAGCACGGCACCGCCACGCAGCCCGTGCACGAAGGTCTCGAGCCGTGCCAGGCCGTCCAGGTCGAGGTCGTTCGTGGGCTCGTCGAGCAGGACGATGTCGAAGCGGGACAGCAAGAGCGCCGCCAGGCCCACGCGTGCCGCCTGCCCGCCGGAGAGCGAGGTCATCAGGGACTCGGCGGTGACCGAGGCGTCCGCGCCGGTCGTGTCGGTGCCGGTCGTCTCGGTGCCGGTCGTCTCGGCGCCGGACCCGAGGGTCAGGCCCAGGTCGGCGAGCACCGCGGGCGCACGCTCGTCGAGGTCGGCCGCACCCGAGGCCAGCCATCGGTCGAGCGCGGTCGAGTAGCGGTCCGCAGCGTCGTCGCCGGCATCGGGGTCGCCCAGTGCGGCCGCGGCGGTGTCCATCTCGGCGGTCGCGTCGGCACAGCCCGTCCGGCGCGCCAGGTACCCGGCGACGGTCTCGCCCGCGACGCGCTCGTGCTCCTGCGGCAGCCACCCCACGAAGGCATCCGCCGGCGCGAGCGACACCGTGCCCGCCAGCGGCTCGTCGACCCCGGCGAGCAGGCGCAGCAGCGTGGACTTGCCGGCGCCGTTCACCCCGACGACGCCGATCACGTCCCCGGGCGCGACGGTCAGGTCGAGGGAGTCGAACAGCGTGCGTGCGGCGTGGCCGCCGGCGAGGCCCTTGGCGACGAGCGTGGCGGTCATGGGTCCATCGTCCCATCTGCGACAGGTGCGATCGGCCCGCTCGTCTCCCGACGCTCGTGCTCGTGTGCTCGACGCAGCGGCGTGACAGGATCGCCTCTGTGCTGACGGCCCTGTTCCTGCTGGCGGCGGGCGCCCTCGCCGGGGTCATCGGCACCGCCGGTGGCATCACGTCGCTCGTGGCCTACCCCGCGCTGCTCGCCGTCGGAGTGCCGCCGCTCGCCGCGAACGTGACGAACTCGGTTGCGCTCCTCGGCAGCGGCGCGAGCTCCGCGCTGCGTGGACGGCGCGACCTGGTCGGGCACGGTCCGACCCTGCGCCGATGGGCGCCGCTGACGGTGGGGGTCTCGACCGCGGGCGCCCTGCTGCTGCTCGTCACCCCGGCACACGTGTTCGACGACGTCGTGCCGTTCCTGGTCGCGACCGGCTCGGTGCTGCTGCTCGTGCAGCCGTGGATCGACCGCCGCCGTGGGGCAGCGCGGATGGGACGGGCGTCGGCTGCCGCGAGCGTGTCGGCCGTGTCGCTCTACAACGGGTACTTCGGCGCCGGGGCCGGCGTGCTGATGATCGCGGTGATGCTGCTCGACGGGGAGCCGGTGCTGCACCGTGCCAACGCGCTCAAGAACGTGCTGCTGCTGGCCGCTGACGTCGTGCCCGCCGTGCTCTTCGCGGTGTCCGGGGCCGTGGTCTGGGCATTCGCGTGGCCGCTCGGCGTGGGGGCCGTGGTCGGTGGACTGATCGGGCCCTCGGTCGCGCGTCGTGTGCCGCAGACGCCGCTGCGGATCGGCATCGCGGTGTGCGGGTTCGTCCTGGCCGGGTACCTGCTCATCGCGGCGTGAGGACCGCGCCCCGGGGCGGACCCGGGGCGCGGTCGGCGTGCTGAGCACGCGTCGCGGCGCCGGTGTCTGGTGCTCGTCGCGGCGCCGGTGTCTGGTGCTCGTCGCGGCGCCGGTGTCTAGTGCTCGTCGTAGTGGTCGCCGTGGCGTGCGTGCTTGTGCCCGTCGTGCACGTGGTCGACGTGGTCGCCGTGCTGCACGGTCTCGTGCTCGTCCCCGGCTGCGTCGTGGTCGTGCTCCTGCACGTCGTGTTCGGCCACGCGGTGTTCCTGGTCCGGGGTGGGGGTGTCGTTCGAGTCGGTCATGGTGTCCCTTCCTGAGATTGGTTCTCACCAAGCCTACGACCGATCAGGCTCCGTGTCCGGTACCGTCGATCGGCATGGGGCGCGCCGAGGTGGTCGAGTACCAGCCCGGCTGGCCGGCACGGTTCGTCGAGCTGCGGGACGCCTACGCTGCCGCGCTCGATCGCGCTGCGGTGCCGGTCACCGCGATCGAGCACGTCGGCAGCACCGCCGTGCCGGGGCTCGCGGCGAAGCCGGTCATCGACGTGGACGTCGTCATCGAGGCGGATGCCGTGGAGGCCGCGGTCCGCGCCCTCGAGCGGATCGGGTTCCAGCGCTCCGCCGCGTCAGGGGTGCCCGAGCGCGTGGCGTTCCTCACCCCAGAGCGGTTCCGTCCGAGCAACACCTACGTCGTGACCGCGGGCTCGCTCACGCTCCGGAACCACGTGGGCGTCCGTGACGTGCTGCGCGCAGACGCTGCCCTGCGCGACGAGTACGGCGCGGTGAAGCGACGCGCGGCAGCCTCGGCCGCGGACATCGACGCGTACCTGGCGCTGAAGAGCGCGGTCCTCGATCGGGTGTTGCTGCGTGCCGGACTGTCCCGCGAGGACCGGGCTGCGATCGCCGAGGCCAACCGGGCGATCGCAGCCAGGGGAGCGCAGGGCTGACCGGCGTGTCCTTCCAACCCCGACCGCGCACACGAGAACGTGGTGCAACCAGTCCAAGGAGTGACCGGCATGGAACTCGATGACTTCGTCCAGACGGATCGCGGTCTGATGGTTCGTGGGGCGAGCCCTGAGCTGCTCGACGAACTCCTCGTCCAATACGGGGCCCAGCAGCGTGCCGCGGGCTTCGACCCCGACGAGCGTCTCCGGCCAGGACTGAGCAGAGCGGAGATCCTCGACCCGTGGGCCGAACGCGGTGTGGTCGTGCCGGAGGAGATCGTTCGGCTCTGGCAGTGGCCCAACGGCGGCGTCGGGGACGGACAGTTCCCAGGCGCGGCGATCGACTCCATCGAGCAGTCCCTCGGCCGGTGGGACCAGGAGCTGAAGGGAGTTGTCGACTTCCTCTGGGATCCTGACTGGATCACCGTCTGCAGCCATGGCGTGATCGCGGTGAAGAGCACCGAAGAGCCGCCGCTGGTGCGAGGACGAGACGGCGTCCGCAAGGTCGAGGAAGACGACGTATGGGATCCGCGCTTCCAGCTGGTGTCGATCTGCACCCTCATCGCGATGAGCATCTACGGCGACGAGCACGGCCTGTTCGAACGAAACGCGGTGGGGCTTCCGGACACGCGCCGTGAACTGTGGCCGACGAAGCTGGAGATCACCAAGCTGCACGGCTGGTGACGCCCCGTGTGGGCTGTCCGCGTCCAGCGGGGCAGTGAGGTCCATCGCGTTGAACTGACACGGGAGCCCACGGTCAGCGCGAACGGCCACGGTCGGTGTCCCAGGAGCCGTCGGCTGTCGTCGCAGTTGGGCAGCGTCAGTTCGCGGCGTCGTACGCGTCGCGATGGCCTGGCTGATGCGTCCGCGGCTCGAGACCTCGTGCCCTTCGGCGTTGGCCCACTCGCGGATCTTCGCTAGGTCGTCTGAATTGCCACGCTTCGCCGCGCTGGAGTCAGCGCTGCGTCCCTGCAATCGATCCCTCAGTGCGACGTCGTTGGACGTTAAATGTGGGGAATCGCCAGGCCACTGCGGATGCGACGGCCGTGGATGACATGACCGCTGCGCCGGCGATGCCAGTCGGGCCGCCGACGATCAGGCCTGCCACGCTCGTTCCCAGCGCAGCGCCTCCGACAGCAGCCACGACGACCAGGCCGTAGGCGCTGGCGAGCATTCCTGGCTGCACGACGTCGTCGAGCGAGGCGGACAGGAGGATCGCCACCGGGCTCGACAGCGCCCCGGCGATGAACACCAAGCCCGCAACGAGCACGAGCTGGTCAGCAACGAGCGCCAGTGCCGCGTACCCACTGGCGGTCAGTGCCAGAGCGGTGACCAGGTGCGACCGCCGACTGCCCGGCCACGGGCGGGCGCCGAAGAGCAGCGCACCGACCGCTTCACCGAGCGCCAGCGCCGCCAGCACCGGTCCTGCCAGTCCTCGGCTCCCGACCGCCTGCGCGACCGCCGGAACGATGACGGTCAACGATCCCGTCGCCATGCTCACCAGCCCGCCGATCGCGAGGACCCGACCGAACGACGCCACGCCGGCCATGCCGAGAGGTGAGCCGGAACGACGCGAGGGCGCGGCATCCCCCACCGAGAACGCCAGCAGGAACCCCGCAGTCACGATCACCGCCGCGACGACCACGGAACTCAGACGTCCACCGACCGACGTCGCAAGCAGGCTCGCCGCCACCGGCCCGACCGCGAGTCCCGCTTGGAACGCGACCGAGAGCAACGCGGAGGCGCCGGCACGTTCCCCCGATTCCGAGAACGAGCGCGGGATCGACGCGCGAAGTGCTGCAGCCAGGGCCGGGAACGACACCCCAGCCCCAGCCAGGAGGACCGGCTGCGCCGCCGAACCCGGCGCTGCAGCGACCGCGAGCATGAAGCCGCAGCTCACACATGCGCTGACGCCCACGACCCAACGCGCAGCGATGCGCGCCATCAGCGCCCCCTGGACCGGGACGCCCACCGCATTTGCCAGGCCGAACGCACCCGCGGCGAAGGCCCCATCAACGAAGGACCCGCCAGAGGCGAGGATCAGCGACAGGGGGATCATCCCGAGCGCCACAGCCGAGAGGGCAACCGATCCGATGCCGGCAACGAAGGGCCGATCGGCCAAGAGACGTCGGTAGACGACAGTCATGTGGGCTCCATGAACGGAGCCCACCCACCCGGGAGACACACTCCCCATCTGCCGACGAACGTGCCGACAGCGCCGATCGTAGGCACACCGGGCCGCTCGTGTCGAGGTCTCGACAGCCGATCGCCTGGCGGCCGTCCTCCGCGCAGACTGGGACCATGACGTCGGTAGAAGTACTCAACGCTCGACTGCGCGACGGCGCGCAGATGGAAGCGTTGTTCAGCTCGGGGTGGCCGGTGTTCATCTCTGCCGACCGCCTCGCGGAGGACCACCTGCCCCAGGTCCGCGAGCGGTTCACCCGATTCGAGCTGGTGGTCCTTGACGAGGACGTGCCGGTCGCTGCGGGCTGGGCGGTGCCGATTCGTTGGGACGGTACTCGCGAGGGTCTGCCTGCCGGGTACGGCGACTCCCTCCGCCGCGCGCTCGAGGAGGAGGACGAGGCTACGACGCTCGTCGTCTGCGCCGCGCAGGTGCATCCCGACCGCACCGGCGCCGGGCTCGCCGGGACGCTGCTCACCGCGTTCCGCGACCTCAGCGTCTCGAGCGGTTACGAGCACGTGATCGTGCCACTGCGCCCGACGATGAAGCCGCGCTACCCGCTGACGCCGATTGACGTCTACGCCGCTTGGACCCGGGAGGACGGGATGCCGCTGGACCCGTGGCTGCGCACGCGCGTGCGGATGGGCGCGCGCGTCCTTGACGTCGCCCCGCGGTCGCAGGTGATGACCGGCACCGTCGCCCAGTGGGAGGAGTGGACCGGGATGGTCCTGCCGGCGTCGGGGGAGTACGTGATCCCGGGAGGCCTGTCGACGTTACGCGTCGACCGCGGCGCGGACGAGGGGATCTACGTGGAGCCGAACATCTGGGTGCAGCACTGCTGACTGATGGTGTCCCGTTCAGGGATCCAGTACGGAATCGGTCGATACATACCGCGCTACGGTGGCAGCATGCACGCAACCATCGCGAAGAGAGGCACCCTATCTGCTGACGAAGGCGTCCGGTTTTGATGGAACTGGGGCTCCCCGGTAACGGCGACCAATCCACAGGGAAGCATGCGCTGCTCCTCGGGGTCGTGCTCCTCGCGCAGCTGGCGAGCAACCTCCTGCTCCCGGGGCTCGGGCTCGTGTTCCTTGGCCTCCTTCTCGTCTCAGCGTGGTTCGGTGGACGTGCTGATCGAATCGTGCTCGTCATCGGAGCTGTCCTCAGCGTCGCGTCCTTGGCCGTCGCACTCATCGATGGCATCTTGAGTCCAGCGGTCGGCTTCCAGCTGGGTCAGTGATGTCGGCGGTTCCGGGGACCCCGGACCGCCCACAGTCCTTGCGGGTCCGCCTCGCGGACCGATCGGCTCATGAGACGTCTCACGGGTGACGCACCGATCCACTCTCAGGCTGGCAGGCTTCGCCTCACCCGCCTTGAGCTGCATCGGAGATGACGTGACGACCGCACTGACAGTCGCCGCAGGAGTTGCCCTCCTCGGGGCGATCGTCTCCTTCACGCTCCGCATCTCACGTGGCATCGACAGGCGAAGAAGAGGGGAAGCGCCCGAGCCGACTCGCGGCTTCTCCATCGTCGTCGTGGTGGTCTTCGCGTTCTTCGCGGCCGCGTCGATCGTCAGCTCACGGGGCACTGAGCCGGCTCGGGAGGTCCACGGTCCGTTGGCGGATCAGTCAGAGGTCAGATCATCACGACATTGTGGGCACGGAAGAAGTAGCCATCCTGCCCCCGCGGATACGGCTCCAGTTCGAACCGAACACGTTGTCCGGCTCGAAGAGAGCGGTAGCCGGTCATGTCGACGTCGGAGAAGTGAACGAAGACATCCGACTCGACCTCATCCGAACGAAGAGCACCCCAACCGTCCTCGTCACTCCACCAGACACACACGCCATCGACCATCTGCACCAGCGCACGCTACCGCGCTCGGTCGTCCGACAGCCGATCGCCTGTCGGACATGGGCTCTCAGCTTGCAGAACCTCGCCCGAGAAGGGTCAATCGATGCTGTAGCCAGTCCGACATGACCCGCTCGTAGTCATTAGTGATGGCAACGGGATCCGCAACACCGCCGAGTGTCGGCAGGTGATCCGCGCCCCGAAGCTGCGCAATGGTGACGTCTCGGCCGGTCCCATGAGCATCCTTCACTGACCATGCCGCGATGCTCTCCGGGAGCGGAATCCATTCGTCGGTCTCGCCGTACAGCGCGAGGGTCGGGCAGGTGATCTGGTCGAGAACGGGCCGAGGATCGAAGTCCATGTCATGCCACGTCCCCGGCTCGGATACTACTCCCGCGAGCGACGCCCACGGGAACCAAGCGCGGGTCATAGCTTGGTCCAGGACTGCTTGCGTGCCGCGACGGTCGGTGCCCGATCGGAGGTAGGCCTCGACGGTGCGACGCACGGAGAGCATGTCAGCCACATCGGCCTCCGCGAAGCCCTGGCGCCGAAGTTGTTCCGCGCTCCCCGCCCGCATCTGTTCGGCAGGCGACACGCCCGATCCTGATACGACGATCAAGAATCTGATGAGCTCAGGCATCCTTACAGCTAAGAGGGCAGCCGCCCACGCTCCCTGGCTGTAGCCCCAAGCGCCGAGCGGCACGCCGGGAACGTGGTCCCCGAGAACCTGAAGCGCCGTGGCCGCATCATCCGTCTGCAACTCGAACGGTACGTCATGTCCGTCGATTGCCGGCCGTCGATCGTAACGGAGTACGGCGACGCCCAAGTCCGGGAGAAGCCGCGACAAGTGCTCGTAGAGGAAGTAGTCGCGTTCTCCGGCGCCGGACCCGTGCAACACGACGAGACCGGCCCGCGAGGCCTGCGGGACGGTCAGCGTGGCTGGCAGCTCTGCACCCTCGGCATTGATGAACAGCTCCATGAGATCACTCAACCATCTGACTGATCTCGTTCGGATGACGATCGACCTCCGGGCGGTTCAGGAGCGCTGGTGAGCCGTCACGGCCCGATCGGAAGCTGCTCGCTGGCACCTCCGTCGCCAGTCTCTGTCGTGTCGACGTAGGAATCGATCGTCGGGTGTGCCTGCGCACTGTCAACACTCGGCTTGTCCGGTTTCGGAGCGTGCGCGATCGAATCGGCGTCGCCATGTGCGACGACTTCGATGACGACGGAGTCCCACCGGTGCATCTCGGTCCCTGCAGTCGGACGCTGCGAGGTGATGGAGAACAGCCCTGGTTAGGCGATGGCGCTGATCGGAGGTCCGTCCGGATCTGGATTCGCCAAAGCGACACCGGCGTCGTTCGCAAGGTCTCGTCCTACATGGAACGGCATCCCGACCACGTCGGGGACGACAACGCGATCTGCGGCCCGTTCCATGGGTCCACGCTCAGCGGAGGGGGGCCCATCTGGAAGGTCCCGGCGGGTTGAACTTCGGCGCTCAGGGATGGTGAACAGGCCGCCGCGTCGGCGACAATCCGGGCTCAAGGCCGTTGCGTACCCTCCAGTCATGCGCACTCCGAGAGAGACCTTCGGCCTCAAGGGGACAGGACGGTCGTGGACTCGAGTTCTGCTCGACGTGGCGAGCGGCGCCCTCGTCCTCACCGGTATCGCGGTGATCGTCGGCAACGTGTCATCCGGTGAATCGGCTGCGGTCTGGATCGGAAGCGGGTTGATCGTGATCGGGGCCCTTGGCTGGGTTGTGGACATCTGGTTGGCCGTTAGGGCAGCCAAACGCGAACCCCGGAACTCGCCTCGATAGCCGATCCGCTATCGGACAAGTCAGCGACGATCCCGGAGGATGCCGATCACTCCGATGATGGCGACGACGACACGGGCCGCAACGTCGAGCCGTCCGGCCGATTCACGCGGCGTAGGTTCGCAGTCATCACCACTCGACGCGTCCTCGTCGCTGTGCTCGGCGGCGTGCTCATTTTCGCGGGCTGCATGCGAATGGCGACGTCAGACGGCAGGCTCGATCGACTCTCAGCGGTCCTCGTCCTCTTCGGCGGAGTGGCTCTCGTTGCGTTCCCTACAGCGCGTCCAAGCCGTGAGGCACTGTCGCGCTACTGGCGAATCCCGTCCTGGCCATCCTGCGACGGCTCGTCGGTTGAGACGGATTACCGAGACACTCGACGACCCCGGAACTCGGCGACCAGTGCACCCCAGCAGAACTTCCCCGCGGATGTCTTGGAAACGTACAGATTTACGAGCCACATGGCGATGATCGATGTGAACCACAAGGTCAGTAGCCCACGCCCTCGTTCGAGACGCGCCAGCCGTTGGCCTGGTGTCGCAGGCAGAGTCCGAATGTGATTGCTCCCGGGGACATGCCAGTCGCTCCGGACTGATCCATGTCGTACATGAAGCACTGCTGTGGATCTGAGTGTTCCGAGACACTCCTGAGCCCGGACCAGGAGTGAATCGTCGGGTCACCGTCGCCTGCCCACTGCTCGTAACGGTTAGCCGGGCACCAGTCAGTGTCATCGGGATCTGACAACGCTCGCATGTCAGGGCAGTTGCGGCGCACCGCCGCGTTGAGGAACGCCGCTGCGACCGCCTTCGCGGACGCACTCGGCGCTGGTAGCGGCGCTGACGGCCCCGATCGGCCCGGCACGGTGACGAACGCCACCGCCGCGATGAGCAGCAAGACCACTGACAACCAAAGGAAGATCAAGCGGCGCATGACCGCCAGCATCATCGCTGCACATCACCAACCGCTCGTTCATCGCGTGAGCGAATTCACAGCAGCACAGGCCAGCGAATCAACGGCGGCGAGGACGTCGGTGTCGGTGTAGTCGATGACCTCGTCAGCGCCCGCGGCTCGGACGGCGTTTGCGCTGCGGGGGCTTCGAGGTATCACCGGACTTCACGGCGGCTCGGCGCAGCCGTAGCGATTTCGGCGTCTCGGCGAAGTCGGGAACGGCCTTGGGTGGCCACCCCTGCTTCTGCGGTCATCGTTCGAGTGGTGGCGGACTGCGAACGGCATCGACGCATCCGCGCTCGCCCGGCTCTGAGTCCGGGGCGCACTAGCTTGGGGAGATGACCGCAGTGACGACCGTGGCGGACCTCACGGTGCTGCTCGCGCCGATGTTCGCCGGGATGCTGCACCCGCGCGAGCTGCGGTCGCTCGAATTCCGGTTCGTCCGAGTCGACGACGGTGCGGACGGCCCGACGCTCCCGCCGGAGACCTTGCTCGACGACTCCGCCGAGCAGCACGCAGCACGGTGTCTGAGCGTGGGTGCGATGGCGCATCATGGGCGAGGAGGGCGGCTCGTCGTCCCTCTCGTTCGAGGACGGCCCCGCGGCGACGGTGCGGTTGGTGCAGAGTGACCTGCAGGACTTCGTTGCCGCGAGCCGATTCGGCTGGGGTCAGTTCCGGGATCCACGCGACCTGACCTGACCGAAGAGGGTAGCCACGAGTCTGCGAAACGATCGACTACCCCTGATCAGCTGGGCGCGCTTCTCGTTCTTGGCTGTGTCAGCCGTCGTACTGGCCGCTTGGCACTGACTGCACCTTTGTCGGGCGACAGCGCCGTCGTCCCCGAGAGTGATCGGGCGATGACAGCTGATGCTCTCATTGGCAATGATCGAGGGGTGGGACCGTTGCTCCTCCTGCCGTTCATGGGTCTGGGGAGGCTCCGTGTCGTTCGACCAGGCGATCGGTAGTCGATCGCCTGCCGGGCGCGTGTTGAACCAACGTGTCGTCGGGCCCGCCTCAGAAGATGGCGACGGGGTTCACCGGGATGCCCGTCAGGCCGGGGATGCGTGCGGGCGCGACACTGAGCAGGAACGAGTACCTGCCGAGCCCGACGCACATCGAGGCGAGGTCGTCGACGGCTGCGCTGTCGATGAGCGGCATGCCGAGTTGAGCCAGGCCGACCATGTGCATCGGCATGGGGATCTTCGGCGTAGCCTCTGGCCATGTTCGCTGCGGGTGCATCAGGGATGTGGATTGCGCTGCCCTTGATCGGGGCCGTGATGGTCTACGGCATCGTCCTCGGGATCATCCGCAAACGGAACTATAAGGAGTGACCGCACGCCGATCCGCTCTCGGACGCGTCGGCCGCGTTCCCCGAGTGGGTCGGGCCAGCGACCAACTCCCGGCCGACGGCGGCCGATGACGATCCGTCGTGGCAGATCGATTTCTCGTTCCTCCGGCAGGAGGACGCCGCTCGGGTGCTCGATGCCATCGAGGTGCAGGGGCTCCTGCCGCATCCCGCGTTCGAGCGCCTGGTGGACCCGCACCACACACCAGGTGGCGATCGATCGCGGCGATGCGCAAGCCCTCCGGGTGCTCCGGACCGGTCGGGCGGAAGAGGTCGTCGACTCCTGGAGCGGCGAGCGTCGTCGGATGACCGTGACGGACGTCCGCCGGACTGACCGAGCAACACCGACATCGGGGAGCGCAGGGCTCGTCAGCGCGTCAGCTGCTCCACGGCGACCGCGCGGCTCGTCAGCTCCCGAGCGAGCGCGGTGCGCCGGTGATCGGCACCTCCACCGGCCTGCACGCTGAACCGGGCGAGGTCGAGGAACGCGAACGCGCAGCACGCCCGGAACACGTCGACGCCGGCGGCATCGACGCCCGCGTCGACGACCATGCGGACCGCACCAGGGGAGATCGCCTGGTGCGTGAGCAGGGTCGCGTGGTCGAACGCCCTCGTGCCGCTGCCCACCGCCTCGATGTCCACCACACCGCTCACCGCGTCTCCGAGGAACAGCACGTTCGCCGGACGGAGGTCACCGTGCACCATGTCGGTGCGGGGCCAGCGTCTCGGATCCAGCGGCGCTGACGCGGCCAACGACAGGCACGCCGCGAGGAGGCCCGGGTCGGGTCTCGCCTCGTCGACCAGGCGGTCGAGCCCGGCACCGACCTGCTCGACGACGAAGTCGGACCAGCACCGCGCGGGCTCCGGGTCCAGACCGGCCTCGGACGCGATGACGTCGAGGAGCGCCACGGCGACCCGTTCGTCCACGACCTCCGTCGGCCTGCCGTGTCGGAACTCCTGGATGACGAAGCCGACCCCCGCGGGCGTGCTGCCGACAGCGGACCACGCCGGGGTCGGGTACCCGGCTGCGCGCACGCGCGCGACGGACCGCGCAGCGGTCGACAGGCGTTCCGCCCAGTCCGGGGACGTCGCGAGCTTGACGACCGCACGGTCGCCGCCCGGACCCTCGACCAGCCACGCTCCGGACTGACGGCCGCCTGTGAGTGGCCCCACGATCCTCCAGTCCGTGTGGTCGACGCTCGCGGCGAGGGCGTCGCGCACCGCCGCTGCATCCGTCACCGGTCGGCCGTCCAGGCGGCGATGCGGTCGACCGCGTCAGCGAAGTCGGACGTCGCGGGCCTGTTCAGGAAGGCGTGTCGGCTACCGGGCAGGACGTGCCGCTCCACCGGCGTCGACGCGCCCCGGAGTTCGTCGGCGAACCGCGCTCCTGACGCGCGCATGGCGTCGTGGTCGGCGTCGAGCATGAGCGTCGGTGGGAACGCGTCCACCGGGTGCCCGCCGGGGAACGCCCGAGGGTCGGCCGCCCCCTGGGCGGTCCCGGCGTAGGCGCGGTTCGCCGCGTCGAGCGCCCAGGGGGCATGGGTGAGGCGTCGGTGTCCGCGGACCGAGCGGAGCACCGCGCGGTCGCGGGGCAGCCGTGCGTGGAAGAACCCGTAGGCCAGGACGACGCCGAGCGGCGCAGCGTCGGGACCGGTTCCGTGGCGCAGGGTCGCGGCGACCGCTGCGGCGATGCACGCTCCGGCGCTCGCGCCGCCGATGACGACGCGCTCTCCGCGCTCGGCGAGCGCCGTGACGACCGCGACCACCTCGTCGTGCGCTGCGGGAGCGCTGAGCCGCCGTCGTGGTCCCGTCCGGCCGACGCGTGGCAACCCGGGGACCGGGCCGAGCCGGTAGTCGACGGTGACGACCGGGAGGCCGTGGTCACCGAGCGTCCGTGCGACCGCGTCCGCCTCGGGCTGGTCCAGGTCCTCGCGGAAGAAGCCGCCGCCGTGCAGCCAGACCAGCGTGGGCGGCGCGGTCCGCCGGGTCGGGTCCGGGTCGGTGGCCCGGTACCGGCGGACGGGCACCGGTCCGTGTGGGCCGGGCAGGCTCGCGTCGGTGGGCGTCACCGCGACGAGGACGTGTCGCGGAGGTCGGCCGGGGCTGCTGCGACGTCGACGATCCGTTCGTCGCCGACGACGGGGTCGAGCGACCCGCCGGACGCCGCGGCGAGGTCGGCGCCGAGGACCGGGACGTCGTCGCGGGGGATCGACACGGCGAACGTGGCGGACTGGCCGTACGTGGTGGGGCCGAGGACCGCGTGGTGCCGCTGGACCCAGTCGCGCAGGACGTTGTCGATGCGTCCGGCGTCGGCGTGCGGGACGTCGACCGTGACGTCGACGAGGGCCTCGCGGTGGACCAGCGTCGCGCGGTCGAGGGCCTCGGACACGGACGTGGAGTAGGCGCGCACCAGTCCGCCGGCCCCGAGCTTGACGCCGCCGAAGTACCGGGTGACGACGGCGACGAGGTCGGTGAGGTCACGTCGTCGCAGGACCTCGAGCATCGGGACGCCCGCGGTCCCGGAGGGCTCGCCGTCGTCGGAGGACCGTGCCTGGTCACCGAGCACCCCCGTCACCATCGCGGTGCAGTGGTGCCGGGCGTCCCATGCCCGTCGGCGGAGATCAGCGATGACGGCGTCCGCCTCGGCCGGGGCGGTGACGGGGACCACGTGCGTGATGAAGCGCGACCTGGTGATGACGATCTCGTGCTCGACGGGGGCCGCGATCGTGGACGGGTACCGACGGGCCATCCGACGAGCGTACCGAGCACGACGGTCGGCGGGTTCCGGCGTGTGTCCGGGGCGCTCCGCCTAGGCTCGGGGACCGTGTTCGAACTCCACCACCTGTCGGCGCAGGACCTCTGGGACTGGATCCGACGCGGCGACACCACGGCCCGCGAAGCGACGGAGCACTACCTCGCCCGGATCGAGCGGCTGGACCCGGGGCTCGGTGCCTTCGTGACCGTGACCGCGGAGGCCGCGCGCGAGCGAGCCGACCGTCTCGGCCACCTGGTGCCGACGTCGCGGCCGCTGTGGGGCCTCCCGTCTGCGGACAAGGACCTGTACGACCGTGCCGGGGTCCCCACGCGCTCCGGGACCGCGTCGCTGCCGGAGCGGCCCGCCGGGGCCGACCACCCGCTCGTCGCGGCGATGGACGCTGCGGGTGCGGTGAGTCTCGGCAAGACGACGAGTCCTGAGTTCGGGATGTCGTCGTCATCGGAGACGGCGTTCGGCGTGACGCGCAACCCCTGGGACACCACACGGGCGCCGGGCGGTTCGTCGAGCGGGGCCGCGGTCGCGGTGGCCGCGGGACTGCTGCCGGCGGCGGTGGGGTCGGACGGCGGCGGGTCGGTCCGGATCCCGGCGGCGGCGACCGGGCTGGTCGGGCTCAAGCCGTCGCGTGGTCGCGTGCCGTCGATGCCGGGCCGCAGCGGTGTCGGGGGACTCTCGGTCGCCGGGCCGATCACGCGGACGGTCGCGGACGCGGGCATGTACCTGGACGCGCTCGTCGCACCGACGGGGCTCGACGAACCCGTGCCGTACGCCCTGGTCACGCCGGACGTCGGCGACGGGCCCTTCACCGCCGCCGCCGTCCGGGGCGAGGGCCGGTTCGTGCTCGGCGTCCTCGACGGGTCGCCGTGGGACGACACCGTCGACGTCGTGGTGGACCCGGCCGCCCGGGCGGTGGTCGACACCGCCGTGCGGGTCCTCGGCGAGCTGGGGCACGGGTTCGAGGACCTCACGATGCCCCGCGTGCCCTACGGAGACGCCTTCCGGGTCGCCTGGGAGAGCTCGGCGGCTCGGCTGCCGCTCGTGCCGGGGATCGACCTCGCGGCGCTGACGCCGCTGGTGTCGTGGCTCGTCGACCGGGGGCAGGCATTGGCTGGGACGCAGGTGCTCGACGCGATGACCGCGCTCGACACGTTCTCGGTCGCGCTCATCCGGGCGTTCGGGCGCTTCGACGCGGTCCTCACCCCGACGCTCGCGCTCACGCCGCGGCCGCTCGGCTGGTACGGGTCGGACCCGGAGGAGGACTTCCGGCGGCAGTGCGCGTACTCGCCGTGGACCTCGATGGCGAACGTGGCGGGGCTGCCGGCGATCACGCTGCCCGTCGGGGTCACCGAGGACGGGCACCCGGACGGCGGTGGACTGCCGATGGGGGTGCAGCTGATCGGGCGTCCGGGCGGGGAACGCACGCTGCTGGCCCTCGGGGCGCAGCTCGAGCGGCGACTGCGGTGGCAGCGGAGGCACCCCGCCGGCTGGTGAGGGTGCGGCGGGTTGCGGCTCGTGCGACATCATCGCTGTCGTACGACATCGTTCGTGTCGTTCGGTCGGCGAAGATGCGGCGGGTTGCGGCTCGTGCGACATCATCGCTGTCGTACGACATCGGTCGTGTCGTTCGGTCGGCGAAGATGCGGCGGGTCGCGGCTCGTGCGACATCATCGCTGTCGTACGACATCGTTCGTGTCGTTCCGAGTCCGTACGCGCGACCCCGCCCGAGCCCCTACGGCAGCGTCGGCGCCGCCGCCACCAGGGCCTGCGTCACGGGGTGCTCCGGCGCGTCGAGCAGGGACACCGGGCCGCGCTCCACCACCCGCCCGGCCGACATCACCACGACGGTGTCGCACAGCCGCTGCACCACGCCGATGTCGTGCGACACGAGCACCAGCGTCAGCCCGAGCGAGGACGCCAGCGACTCCAGCAGCTCGATCACCCGCGCCCGCACCACCACGTCGAGGGCGCTCATCGGCTCGTCCCCGAACAGGATCGACGGCCCGTGCACGACCGCACGCGCGATCGCGATGCGCTGTCGCTGCCCGCCGGAGAACTCGTGCGGGTACCGGTCGACGGCGTCGGCGGGCAGGTCCACCCGCGCCAGCGCGTCCGCGACGAGATCCGCGTGGTCGCCGGGGAGGCGCAGTGCACGCAGGGGTTCGGCGACGATCGCACCCACTCGCATCCGTGGGTCGAGCGAGCCGTAGGGATCCTGGAACACCACGCCGGTCTCGCGCCGGAACCAGCGCATCGCGGCAGCGGACCCGGACGCGACCACGGGGCGGCCCCCAGCGGTCACGGTGCCGGCGGTGGGGGCCTCCAGACCGGCCAGCAGACGGACCAGGGTCGACTTGCCGGACCCGGACTCGCCGACGATGCCCAGTCGCGCCCCGGCGGCGACGGTGAGGTCGACACCGTCCACCGCGGTCCGGACGGGACCCGGCTCGAAGGGGCCGCGGCGGGGGAGCCGGTACGTGCGGTGCAGCCCGAGGGCCTGCAGGGCGGGGTCGGTCACGGGGTCCTCCGGGCGGTGGCGCGGGCAGCCTCGACGAGCGCGCGGGTCGTCGGGTGCTGCGGGGACGCGAGCAGGTCGGTGACCGAGCCGGTCTCGACCACGCGGCCGGCGTCGAGGACGACGACGGTGTCGGCGATGCGAGCGAGCACCGCCAGGTCGTGCGTGACGAACACCAGCGACACGTCGAGCCGCGCGAGCAGGTCGAGGATCCGCGCCTCGGTGGTGACGTCGAGCGCCGTCGTGGGTTCGTCGGCGATCAGCAGCCCCGGCCGGCCGGCGAGCGCCATCGCGATGCAGATCCGCTGCCGCTGGCCCCCTGACAGCTGGTGCGGCCACTGCCGCAGCAGGGACTCAGGGTCGGGCAGCCCGACCGCGCGTGCCAGGTCGAGCACGGCAGTACCGACCTGGCGCCGGTCGAGTCCCCGGTGCAGGCGCAGCGGTTCCGCGATCTGCGCGCCGACGCGACGGAGCGGGTCGAGCGCGGTGCCGGGCTCCTGGAACACCATCCCCATCCGGGCGCCGCGGAACGGCGCACGCTGGCGGTCGGTCAGGCCGACCAGCTCCTGCCCGTCGAGGCGGATGCTGCCGGTCACGTCCGCCCCGGTGGGTTCGAGGCCCATCAGGGCGAGCGAGGTCATCGACTTGCCGGATCCGGAGGCGCCGATCAGTCCGACCCGACCGCCGGGAGGCACGGTGAACGTCACGTCGTCGACCACGGTCCGCCCCGTGATGCGGACGGACAGGCCGCGTACCTCGAGCGCGCTGGCTGCGGCCCGGTCCTGGTGCGGTGCGGTCATGCGGTCACCCCGGTCTCGGCTGCGGTCGCGCCCGGGGTGGTACCCGCACCGGGCCGGTCGGCCCCGGGCCCGCCGCCGGGTTCCCGACCCGCGTTGCGGGCACGGTCGCCCGTCGCCAGCCGCGGGTCGGAGGCGTCGCGCACGGCATCGCCCAGCAGCGAGAGCGCCACGACGACGAGCGCGATGGCCGCTCCGGGCCAGGTCGCACTCCACGGGTGCACGCCGATGTAGGTCTGCAGGTCGGACAGCAGGCTGCCCCACGAGGCGGTGCCCGACCCCGCGCCGTAGCCCAGGTAGGACAGGCCGGCCTCGGCCAGCACCGCGGTCGCCATCGCGAGGGAGAGCTGCACGGTGAAGACGGGTGCGGCGTTCGGGACCAGGTGGCGCAGCAGCACACCCCCGGGACCGACACCGGACGCGCGGGCCGCCGTGACGTAGTCGCTCCGGGCGATGCGGCGGATCTCCCCACGGGCGACCCGGGCGATGGTGACGCCGAACGACAGCCCGACGGACACGATCACGATGCCGAGCGAGCCGCCGAACACCGCGGTGAGGAGCATCGCCGTCAGCAGCGTGGGGAACGCCACCAGGATGTCGAGCAGGACGGCCGTGCCCTCGCGCACCCAGCGGGCGGTGAGCGACCCGAGGGCGGTGAGCAGGATGCCGACCACGCTGGCGATCACCCCGGAGCCGACCGCCACCAGGACCGTCGTGCGGGTGCCGGCGAGCAGGTAGCTGGCGATGTCCCGGCCGACGGCATCGGTGCCGAACCAGTGCGCGGCGCTCGGCGGGGCCCACTGGTGGAACGGGTCGGTGCGGAACGGGTCCTCGGGGGTCCAGACCAGGGACACCGCGGCCAGGACGACGAGCAGCCCGAGGACGACCACGGCGAAGGCTCCGGTCGGGGTCGCGACGAGGCGGCGGAACAGGGAGCGGCGCGCCCTCGGGCGTGCGGTCGTGCTGCGTCCGGTCATCAGGTGGCCTCCCGCTGCCGTGGGTCGAGCGCGCGGTGGACCACGTCGACGGCGAACCCGACGAGCAGCACCAGCCCGGTCAGCACGAGCAGCTCCGACTGCACCTTCGTCACGTCACGCCGTCCGACGTCGGTCACGAGCATCCGGCCGATGCCGGGCAGCGAGAACACCTGCTCGACGACGACCGCCCCCACCAGCAGTCCGGCGATCTGCACGCCGAGCACCGCCAGCACGGTGAGCGCCACCGAGCCGAGGCCGTGCCTGAGCAGCGCCTGCGTCCGCGTCAACCCGACGGCGGCAGCGGTGCGCAGGTGGTCGGCGTCGAGCACGGACAGCGTCGCCGACCGGGTGAAGCGCAGGATCACCGCGCCCTCGACGGCCCCGATCGTCAGCGCGGGCAGCAGCAGGGACGAGAACGCCCGACCGGGCTCGGCCCAGCCGTCGAGCGGGAAGCCCTGCGCCGGCAGCCACCGCAGCGTGACCGCGAACAGCGCGACGAGCAGCATGCCGGCCCACACGACGGGGACGGCGGCGACGGCCTGGGCGACGAAGGCGATGACCGCCCCGCCCGCGCGACGACGCAGCACCGCGGCCAGGATCCCCAGCGGGACGCCGAGCACCAGCGCGGCGACGAGCGACATCCCCGCGAGCGGCAGCGTCACGCCGAGCTTCTGCACGATCTCCGGCGCGACCGGTCCCCGGGTGACCAGCGAGTTCCCGAGGTCACCGCGGAACAGGCCGCCGATCCAGTCGAGGTACTGCACGACGACGGGACGGTCGAGGCCGAGCTGCTGCCGGAGCTGTGCGACCGTCGCCGGCGTCGCCTGGGTGCCGGCGACGACCTGTGCGACGTCGCCGGGGAGCACACGCAACGTCGCGAAGACGATGATGCTCGCGACGAGCAGGCCGACGACGAGCAGCAGCCCTCGCCCGACGAGGAACCGGGTCACGAGACGATCGTAGTCAGCCCGCCAGCGCGAGCCCGGCCAGGTCCAGTCGGGAGTTGCCGCCGTCGTACGGGAACCCGGTGACGCCCTTGCGGACCGCGGTGATCTCCGTCGCCGTGTACAGCCACTCGCCGGCGGCGTCCTCGCTGACGATCAGCGCCGCCTGCTGCAGCGCCGCCGTCTTCGTCGCTTCGTCGGTCGCCGCGATCGACTGCGCGTAGAGCGCCTGCACCTGGGGGTTGTCGTACCCGAAGTAGTAGTCCGGGTCCGCCCAGTTGCCGAAGTCCCGCGCCTCGACGTGGTCGACCATCGACAGGTCGAAGTCACGCTCACCGGACGCCGGCTTCTGGAACACCTGCGAGAGCCAGGTGGCGAAGTCGACCCGCTTGACCGTGAGCGTGATGCCGACGTCGGCCAGCTGGGACTTCAGCACGTCGCCGATCGTCGCCGGGTACACGTTGGCGTACGTCAGCGTCATCGAGAGCTTCGGCTGCCCGGCCTCGGCGAGCAGCTTCTTCGCGTTCGCCGGGTCGTACGCGTCGATGTCCGTCAGGTCCTGGTACCCGGGGTCGAGCTCCGGGATCGGCCCGCCCTGCTCGACGCCCGTCCCACCGATGGCCTTGATGAGCGCCTTCGCGTCGATCGCCTGCCGGATCGCCTGTCGCACGCGCTTGTCGGTGAACGGCGCCTTGCGGTCGTTGAACGCCAGGGTGTACTTGTCCGTCGTCTTGCCGGAGTGCAGCGCGATGTCCGGGTTGCCCTGCAGCTGGCTCTTCAGCGTGCCGTCGACGGGGTTGAGCACGTCGACGTCGCCGTTCGCCATCGCGTTCACCGCGGTCGCGGGGTCGGTGATGTACCGGAACACGATCTTCGCGACCTTGGCCTTCGTGCCCCAGTAGTCCGGGTTCCGGGTGAACGTCAGCGAGTCGCCCTGCTTCCACGAGGCGACCTCGAACGGCCCGGTGCCGTTCGCGGTGTCCGACAGGTCGTTCTTCGCCGCCTGCTCGAGCACCAGCCCGGACCGCCCGGTCAGGTTGAACAGCAGGTCCGAGTCGGGCGCGGCGAGCTGCAGCCGCACCACACCGTCCGAGGGCGACGTGATCGACGAGACCCCGGCGAGCTTGGCCGAGTCCACGTAGGACGCGGTGTCCTTGACCTGCTGCAACGACCAGACCACGTCGGCAGCCGTCACGGGCTTGCCGTCCTGGAAGGTGATGCCCTTGCGGAGCGTGAACGTGTACGTGAGTCCGTCGCTCGACACCTCGTGCGACGACGCGAGCACGTCGCGGATGCCGCCGTCCTCGGTGCGCCCGACGAGCCCCTGGTAGACGTTGTCGATGAGCACCTGGTCCAGTGCGGCACCGGACTGCGTGCGGATGTCCAGGCTGGTCGGCTCCAGCACCAGACCGACCCGCACGGTGGCGTCGGCACCGCCCTTCGGCGCGGACGACCCGCTGCAGCCGGTCAGGGCGAGCGCAGCGGCGAGGGCGACTGCGGTCGCGGTGACCACGGTCCGACCGAGGCTCCGGGGGTTCCGGACGGCTCGTGAGGGGAGGGGGCTCATGGGTGGTGGGTTCCTTCCAGCGCACGGGGAGGGTGTTCTCGTCGCACGCGCTCGGGAGAATCTACCGGCGAGTGGGAGTTTCTCCGCCCCCGTGCAACAAACCGTGACGGGACGCCCATTCCCGGATCGCGGCGGCCAGCTCCAGCGGCGCCTGGGTCTGCACCGCGTGCCGCGCCTGGACGGTGACGATCTCCGCGTCCTGCAGGCGCTCGCCGAAGGTCGTGACGAGCCTGGGGGAGACGTAGCCGCGGTCACCCCGGACCAGCAGCACCGGCACGTCGAGCGACTCCAGGTCCGGCCACGCGTCGGCGAACCGCCCCACCGAGGACGTCCGCCCCGCGCCGAGGTGCGGGAAGTGGTGCCGGCGCACCAGACGCCCGTCCTCGCCCAGACGGGTGGTGTGCCGTGCCTCGCGCAGCAGCACCTGGCGGTCGTCGCCCACCCGGGCCTCGATCGCCCGGTCGACGACCTCGTCCAGGTCGACGAACGGCTCCTCGGTCTCCAGCGCACGGGCGATGCGGTCCACCGCGCGCTGGGCGAAGTCCGGGGACATGTCGACGAGCACCAGGCCCGTCACACGCTCCGGCGCCGTGGCTGCGATCCGCGCCGCGAGGATCGCCCCGAGGGAGTGCCCGACGAGCACCCCCGGTGGCACGGCCAGGGCGTCGAGCGCCGCGAGGACCGCCGGCGCGGTCGCGCTCGCCGCGTAGTCGGCGTCGTCCCGCCACGCGGACCGGCCGTGGCCGGGCAGGTCGAGTGCGACCGCCGGCGCACCGACGGCGATCGCCGTCAGGTCGAAGCTGTGGGCGTCGATGCCGAGCCCGTGCAGGTAGACGACCCGGGCCTCCTGGCCGGGCTCCTTCGGGTCCTGCCAGCGGATCGCGGAGACCGCGCCCTGACCGGTGTCGGTCAGGTCCACCCGGGAGGCCCGGAGCGGGTCCGCCACGCCGCTCGCGCGGGCGAGGTCGGCCAGGTCGTGGAACTCGTCGTCGGTCACGCGCGCCAGTCTGGCACCCCGCGGATTCCTGGCAGGCCTTAGGTAAGGCATGCCATACTCGAGGGGTGGCTGCCCGGTACCGCGTCTTCTCCGTCCGCGTGACGGCCGTGACCCGCCTCACCCCCGCGTTCGTGCGGGTGACGCTGTCCGGTCCGGACCTGGCGTCCTTCGCCGCGGTCGGCCTCGACCAGCGGATCAAGGTCGTGCTGCCGATCCCCGGACACGGCTTCACCGACCTGCCCGACGGCGCCGACTGGTACGGCGCCTGGCGTGCCCTGCCGGACGCGGTCCGCAACCCGCTGCGCACCTACACGGTCCGCTCGTTCCGGCCCGACGCGCAGGAACTCGACATCGACTTCGTCGCCCACGGTGAGACCGGTCCGGCGTCGCGCTGGGTGTCCTCGTGCATCGTCGGCGACGAGCTGCGGATCGTCGGACCCGCCGTGCCGTCCTCGCCGGCGGAGCTGCCCTCGGGTGCGGCGGAGTTCGCTCCCGGTGCCGCTGGCCGGATCCTGCTCGCCGGGGACGAGACCGCCGCGCCGGCGATCTGCGCCATCCTCGAGGCCCTCGACGTCACCACCGTCGGACATGTCTTCATCGAGGTCCCGACCGACGCCGACCGTCTGCCCGTGTCCGCGCCCGCCGGGGTCGAGGTCCGCTGGATCGCCCGGAACGGGGCCTCCCACGGGGCCCGCATGACCGAGCGCGTGCATGCGTGGGCGTCCAGCGCGGTGGCCGCGACGTCGGGTGTCGCTGGGTCGGCGGTGTCTCGATCGGGCGTCGACGAGCTCGTCGACGTGGACGTCGACCACCAGACGCTCTGGGACGTGCCGCCGGCCTCCGACGCGCAGCTCTACGCGTGGATCGCCGGCGAGGCCGCCTGCGTCAAGGAACTCCGCCGACACCTGGTCCGCAGCGTGGGACTCGACCGCAAGCAGGTGGCCTTCATGGGCTACTGGCGGCACGGCAGGGCCGAGAACTGAACGCCACGGCGACTGCTCCGGTCGCTGCCCCGACCACGGCGCTCGGCGCTCGGGGGCTCCGGCTGTCCTACGACGACCGTGTCGTGGTGGACGGCCTCGACGTCGACGTGCCGGACGGCGAGCTGACCGTCATCGTCGGGCCGAACGCGTGCGGCAAGTCGACGCTGCTCAAGGCCCTCGCCCGGACCCTGACCCCGAGCGCCGGCACCGTGTACCTCGACGGGGCGCCGCTGTCGACCTACCGGCCCAAGGCAGTGGCCCGGCGCGTCGCCATGCTGCCGCAGACCCCGATCGCGCCTGACGGCATCACGGTCCGCGACCTGGTGTCCCGCGGGCGGTTCCCGCACCAGGACCTGTTCCACCCCACCAGCGGTCGCGACCGGACCGCGGTGCAGCAGGCGCTGACCCAGACGGACACGCTCGCGCTGGCCGACCGTGGCGTCGACGAGCTCTCCGGCGGGCAGCGGCAGCGCGTGTGGATCGCGATGGTGCTCGCGCAGGAGACCGACATCGTGCTGCTCGACGAGCCCACGACCTTCCTCGACATCGCGCACCAGTACGACGTGCTCGAGCTGGCGGCGTCGCTGCACGCGGCGGGGCGGACCGTCGTCGCCGTGCTGCACGACCTGAACCAGGCGGCGCGCTACGCGACCCACGTCATCGCGATGCGGGCGGGCGAGGTCGTGGCGCAGGGGGCGCCGGCCGCGGTCCTGACGGCCGACCTGGTCGAGGACGTCTTCGGCCTGCCGTGCGTCGTCGTCCCCGACCCCGAGACCGGCACGCCCCTGGTCGTCCCGCGCCGCGCGCGCTGACGTCGCTGCGGTCCCGGCCGGTCCGCCGCGTCCCCACTCCGGTCCGCCGCGTCCCCACTCCGGTCCGCCGCGTCCTCACTCCGGTCCGCCGCGTCCTCAGGTTCCGTGATTCCGGAACCTCGGGCGTGTGGACCGATCTGCAGTGCACCCTCGGCGCACTGCACCCGGCGAGTCGCGGAACCTCGGTGGGACGTGCGGACGGGAGGCGCGGTGCGGGGCCGCCACGGGCCTCCCGTCCGGTGGTCGGCGGGGCCGAGCGATCAGCGGTAGCCGCCGTCCTCCAGCCCGGCCTCGACCTCGAAGCGGTTGCGCAGCGGGTCGCGCCCGGCGACGGCGTACAGCAGCGGCATGAGCATCCCGTAGCGCCGCCACTGCGTGACGTGCACCCGCTCGTGGCGCAGCACCCGGTCGCCGTCGTTGTCGCGCGTGAGGTACACCGACCCCACGCACGTGCCACCGCGTCGGAACACCCAGCGTGGCAGTCCCGAGCAGACGATCAGGCCGTCGACCACCCGGACGGGCCCCGTCGACAGGGGCACGCCCACGGCGAGCCCGACCCCGGTGGCGAAGAGCCAGCCGAGCCGGGACACGGGGGAGTCGAGGAGCGGGTTCCGCACGCGCTACTCCGGGCGGCCGTAGGTCTCGAGCAGGCGCAGCCAGATCTCGTTCATCGTGGGGTAGGCGGGGACGGCGTGCCAGAGCCGGTCGATCGGGACCTCGGCGACGACGGCGATCGTGGCGGCCTGCAGCATCTCGGCGACGTCCTGGCCGACGAAGGTCATGCCGACGACGACCTTCCGCGTCTCGTCCACGACCATGTTCGCGCGACCGACGTAGCCGTCGGCCTGCAGTGCGGCGCCGGCGATGTTCCCGAGTTCGTACTCGACGACGCGGACGTCCATGCCCTGCTGCCGGGCCTTCGCCTCGGTCAGGCCGACGCTCGCGACCTCGGGGTCGGTGAAGGTCACCTGGGGTGCTGCGGCGTGGTCGGCGGTCGCGACGTGCGCGCCCCACGGCTCGGTGTGCAGCGGCGTGCCCTGGAAGCGAGCAGCGATCGCCTCGCCCGCGGCACGGGCCTGGTACTTGCCCTGGTGGGTCAGCAGCACGCGGTGGTTCGCATCGCCGACGGCGTACAGCCAGTCGGTCCCGGTGACGAGCATCGTGTCGTCCACGTCGAGCCAGTCGCCCGGCGTCAGCCCGACCGTCTCGAGGCCCAGGTCCTTCGTGTGGGCGGACCGGCCGGTCGCGGCGAGGACCTCGCTCGTGATGACGGTCGAGCCGTCGTCGAGAGTGGTGGTGACCAGGCCGTGCTCGTCGCGGTCGACGCGGGTCGGGTTGACGCCGAGCCGGACGTCGATGCCGGCCTCGCGCATCCCGTCGGCGACGAGTTCACCCGCGAAGGGCTCCATCCCACCGAGCAGGCCGTGTCGGGCGACGATCGTGACCTTCGCCCCGAGCGAGGCCCACGCGGTCGCGAGCTCCGTCCCCGCGACGCCGCCGCCGATCACGAGCAGGCTCTCGGGGACGGTCTTCGCGCTGGTGCCCTCGCGGGTGCCCCACGGAGCGGCGTCGGCCAGTCCGGGCACGTCGGGCAGTGTGTGCAGGGACCCCGTCACGACGGCGATCGCGGCACGCGCGGTGTGCGTCTGGACCTGTCCGTCGGGCCCGGTGACCTCGAGGGTCTTCGGTGCGGTGATGCGGGCGTGACCGCGGAGCAGGGCGATGTCGGCGGAGTCGAGCCAGGCGACCTGACCGGAGTCGTCCCAGTCGCTCGTGAAGGACGTCCGCCGGGCGAGCACCGCGGCGGCGTCGAGGTGTCCGGTCACCGCCTGCTTCGCACCGTCCAGTCGTCGGGCGGCGGCGAGGGCGTGGCCGCTCCGCAGCAGCGCCTTGGAGGGCATGCACGCCCAGTAGGAGCACTCACCGCCCACGAGTTCGGCTTCCACCACCGCGACCGACAGGCCGCGCTTGTGGGCGTAGTCCGCCACGTTCTCGCCGACTGCGCCGGCGCCGATCACGATGAGGTCGTAGTCCGTCATGTCGCCGAGCGTACGCGGACGGGCATGGACGGCGCCGGGTGCCGGGCGCCCGTCTCAGCCCACCCGGGAGGCCGTGGTCAGCGCTCCGACGGCGCGCAGGATCACACCCATGTCGTCCACCGCCCGTTCCGGGTCGACGGGGGCGAACCCGGTGATCGCCGCGCCGACCAGTCGCCGCCCCCGGGTCGCCGCCTGGATCCGCTCGACCAGGGCCGCGCCGTCGAGCCCGAACGGCACGGGTTCGAGCAGACCATCCAGCTCGGACGGGTCGAGGACGTCGAGGTCGACGTGCACGTAGACGGAGTCGGCTCCGGTGGCGTCGACGGCGGCGGCCAGGGCGTCGGGGGTGGCCGCGTCGACGTCGAGCTGGGTGATCCCGGCGCGTCGGACGGCGTTGGTCTCTGCATCCTCGACCCCGCGGGTCCCGGCGAGCACCACGGACGCGGCGGGCAGGACGGGCAGGCCGGGGAACAGGTCGTCGGCCCGGTCGACCAGGATGCGCAGCGCGGCAGTCTCGGCCGCGATCGGCTGCGCCCGGTTCAACGAGCGGTAGCCGCTCGACCCGGCGATCCGGACGAAGGCGGTGTCCGGCCCGAGCGCGACGCTGCCGCCCAGGGCGCTGGCACCGTCCCCGCCGATGACCAGGACCGGTTCGGAGGCGATGGAGATCTCTTCGGCGACCCGCTCGGCGACGTGGAGCACCGAGGTGTACCTGGCGACCGCCGTGTCCAGGCGGTCGCCGGCGCCGGCGGGGACGTCGACGACGGTGGTGGCGGTCCGGGGCAGGTCGGCTGCGATGGCGGCAGCGCCGTCGCCGAGGCGCATCGCGCGCGACGACGCCGAACCCTGCCACTGACCGACGACGAGGAACTGCATGTCCTCATCCTGGCAGGCCGGGCTCGGCGTCGTCCGTGCTGCGGGTCAGAGCGAGGACGAACCGCCGGACTTCAGCGCGGCGAGTCGTGCTTCGACCTCGGCGTCCTTGCCCACGTCCTCGAGGGACTCGAACTGGGCGTCGAGGCTCGACGACTGCAGCTCCTGCTGCCCGATGACCTTCGCTTCTTCGCGGCGGACCTTCTCCTCGAAGCGGTTGAGGTCGCTCGTCGGGTCGGTGATGTCGATGTTGCCGATCGCGTCGTTGACCTTCGACTGGGCCTCGGCCGTCTTCGCCCGGGCGACCAGGCTGTCGCGCTTGGACTTCAGCTGCCCGAGCTTCTCCTCCATGCCGGCGAGGCCCTGCTTGAGCTTCTCGACCTGCTCGTTCTGGGTGGCGAGCGGCGCAGCGTTGTCCTTGACCTCTTGCTCGGCGGCGATCTGCTTGCCGAGCGCGATCTTGGCGAGGTTGTCGAACTTGTCGGCGTCGGAGGCCTTGCCCTCGGCGCGGTACTTGTCGGCGGCGGTCGAGGCGTTGGCGGCCTTCTGGCCCCACTCCTGCGCGGCGCGGACGTCTTCCTCGTTGTCCTGCTCGAGCAGCCGGAGGTTGCCGATCGTCTGGGCGATCGCGCTCTTGGCGTCGGCGATGTTGTTCGTGTAGTCCCGCACGAGCTGGTCGAGCATCAGCTGCGGGTCCTCGGCGTTGTCGATGAGCTGGTTGATGTTCGCCCGGACGAGCGAGGAGATGCGACCGAAGATCGTCTGCTTTGCCATGGTGTTCCCTTTCTGGGTGGTCCTGGTGGATACGTGCCGATGGTGCGGATGGTCTGCGCGGGTCGGGTCAGAAGCGACCCCCGCCGGAGAAGCCGCCCCCGCCGCCACCGCCGCCGCCGCCGCCACCGCCGCCGCCACCGCCCCCGAAGCCGCCGCCCCCGCCGAAGCCGCCGCCGCCGAACGAGCCGCCCCCGAAGCTGCCGCCGCGGCCGCCGAGCAGACCGCCGAGCACGATGCCGGTCACGAGCCCGCCGAGCTGGGCGCCGCTGCCGGAACCCCCGCCGCCGGGCCACCCGCCCATGTCGTTGCCGGCTTCGTCCATCGCGGCAGCGGCGTACTGCTCGGCTGCGCGGGCTGCCTGCAGTGCCCGCTGGGGGTCGGTGGTCGCGAACTCGACGGCGTCGTCCAGGGCTCGTTCGGCCTCGGACAGCCGGGTGCGTGCGGTCGGACCGACTCCGCCCCGACGCATCGAGATGAACTCCCGGGCCTGACTGATCCGGGCGCGGGCGTCGCGGAGTGCCGAGTCGAGGGCCCGCTGCGCCCGCTCCTGCTGTTCCTGTGCGCCGCGGGCCGAGGCCAGGGCGGCGTCGATCTCGGTGTTCGCCTTGGTCAGGGCGTCGACCGCGGCGATCGGGTCCCGCGGGTCGAGTCGTTCGCGCAGGACGGTCTCGGCGGTGACCACCGCGGACGCCAGGTCGGGTCCCTGCGTCGGCATGGCCCGGGCGGCGGCGACGTCGCCCTCGATGTCCAGGCGCATCGCGTCGACCCGGGCGGAGGCTTCACGGAAGGTCGCGTCGGCAGCGATCGCCGACCCCGTGAGCTGCTGGACCTGGGCGAGGGCGTGCTGCGCATCCCGCACCGCGACGACGGCTTCGCCCTTGTCGCCGGCCGCGACGGCGGCGTCGGCTGCCTGGGAGCGTTCGGTCGCGTACGCCAGGACCTGTCGTGCCTGGTCGACGTTGTCCGACACGGTCGCGAGGGTCCGCCCGCTGTACGCGCTGCGCACCTGCTCGAGTGCTGCCGCCGCCTGGTCGACCGATGCCGGCGCGGTCCGCACGGTGTCGCGCAGTGCGGTGGCCGCGTCCTCGACCCCGTCCTCGAGTGACCGGAGCTGGTCGAACGACTCGGTCTGCTGCTCGATCGCCGCGTGGGCACGTTCGCAGATCGCGATGATCTGGTTCGCCCAGTCGGCGCGCTGCTGGGGGGAGTCGGGCACCTCGTCGTCGAGCTGCTGCTGGAACGTGAAGGCCTTGCGGACGTCCTGCTTGGCCGATGCGACGGTGTCCGCGAACGGCTTCGCGGCGTCGTCGCCGAACTGCGCGGAAGCGAACCCGACCTCTTGCTCGGCGGTGCGGAGCTCGTCGTCGATCGTCACCAGTGCCGCTCCGGCCTGGCGCTCGAGACCGGCGAGCGACTCCTGCTGGGCCCGGGTCGCCTCGGCCGTGCGCCGCTTGTTGCGGGTGCGGATGACGAGCACGACCACGACGACCGCGACGACCAGGACGAGCAGCAGGATCCACAACCACGTCAGGTCCGGCGGGTCCTGCGAGGCCGACAGCCCGCTGGCGAACGCCGTGGCCGCTCCGGCCCAGTTGCCGTCGCGGAGCTTCGGCAGCAGGTCGGACTCGACGGCGCGCTGCACGTCAGAGCTGGTGATCGCGTTCGCGTTCGTCTGCTGGACGTCGTACGTGCGCGCCTGCGTGGCGATGGAGAGCAGGATGCCGTTCGACTGGATCTGGTTCTGCTGCAGGGTCGCCGCGCCCCACGCGGTGTGGTCCGTCGGGTCCGTGAACGTGTCCACGTAGACGACGTACACCTGCGTGCCGGTCTCGTCGGCGAGGTCCTGCACCGCGCGTTCGACCGACGACTGCTGCGACGCGGTGATCGCGTTCGCGTCATCGACGACGTACGCACCGCGCAGGTCGACCGGTGCGGTCGCGCTGGCGGCGGCCGCGGGCGCGAGGGCGAGCCCGACGGCGAGGAGCGTCGCGGCCACGGTGCCAGCCCAGACGCGGCGACGCGTCCGCGGCACTGCCGTTCGCAGTACCGCTGTACCCCGCTCGGCCGTCCCCCCGCCCGTGCGGCCCGAGGTGTCCGAGCGCCAGGTGTGCGATCCACGCTGGACCGTTCGCATCCGTTCTCCGTCCGTCCGGCAACGCGCCGACATGCCCCTGGTGGCCCGGGAACACTGCGTCTGGAGCGCCGTCGCCCGCGAGTCTATCCAGGGTGCGCACGCGCATGCCGGATTCCCTCAGGACCTGTGGAGAGAGTGGTCCGGGGGACGCATCTTGTCCCCCAGCACAGGACGAAGCGCGGTAGCATCCCGAGTGACCGTTTCGACGACGAAAGGGGTCGACAGATGGAACGAACGATGAACACGGAGGTCGTCCCGCTCGAGGACGGCTTCCACCGGGTGTCCACACCCGCCAGCGGGGTGATCGGCTTCGTGCGCGAACACGACGGCCGGTACGAGGTCCTCCGGGGCCGCGTCCGTCAGGCGACCCGGTCCGAGGGGCTCTACTCCACGATGAACGTGGCACTGATCGCCCTCACCCACGCCTAGGCGAGCGCACCGACACCGAACAACCCGCTCGAGACGCCGCCGGACCCCGGCGGCGTCTCGCTGTCCGGACCGAACCGAGTCCCGAGCGCCAAGCGCCACGCCCCGAGCCGCGCCCGTAGCCTGACCGCATGGCTCCGTCCGACGTCACCGTCCGCATCGCGTCGCGCGGTCCCGACGACGCAGCCGACCGGGAGGCCCTGCTCACCTTCGCCGCGCACGTCACCGGAGTGGACACAGCGCACGTCGTCGTCGGCCGCCGGTGTCCGCACTGCCGCAGCACCGACCACGGTCGACCGTGGGCCAGCGTCGACGGACGCCCGGTCCGGGTCGGCCTCGCCCGTGCTCCCCGAGCGCTCGCCCTGGCCGTCGGCCCCGACCCGCTCGGCATCGACCTCGAACGGGTCAGCCGACTGACGGCCGCGCCGCTCGACGACGCCTTCACCCCGGGGGAGCACCGCCGCGCCGCAGGTGACCCGCGCGCACTGACGGCGTGCTGGGCCGCGAAGGAGGCCGTCCTCAAGCACGACGGCCGCGGGCTGCGCGTCGATCCGGCACGGGTGGACGTCGACCTCGGCACGGGGACCGCACGTCTCGATGGGGACCTGCACCCGGTCGTGGTCCGCTGGCTCGACGACGACCTGGTGCTCGCCGTCCGCACCCGCGAGACCGTGCAGGTCGACGACCGCCGAGCAGCCGGGGAACGTGGAGCGCAGCCGAGACGCTAGGGCAGGTCGGACCGCTCGGGCCGCTCGGGCAGGTCGGACCGCTCGGGCAGCGCGGGCACACCGGGCTCGTCGATCCAGGGCGCGAGCACGGCAGCGACCCGGCCGACGTCGCACCCGGCTGCCTCGGCGAACGCGGCCGCGACGTCGTCCGGCGTGACCGTGCCGTGCCGGTGCCGTTCGGTGATCGTCCAGAGCCCCGAGAAGAACGCCTCGTCGCCGACCGTCGTCCGCAGGGCGTGCAGTGCGAGGGCGCCGCGCTTGTAGACCCGGTCGTCGAACATGTCGGCGGCGCCGGGCGAGGCGACGACCAGGTCCTGCGGCTGCCCGAGCAGCCCGACACGGTGCGCCGCCGCCAGGACGTCCGCGGTGTCGCCGCCGCGGTGCTCCGACCACAGCCACTCGGCGTAGCAGGCGAAGCCCTCGTGCAGCCAGATGTCCTGCCACCGGCCGAGGGTGACGGAGTTGCCGAACCACTGGTGCGCGAGCTCGTGCGCGATGAGCCGGTCGGTGCCGTGCTCACCGTCGACGTGGTTCCGGCCGAACACCGCCAACCCGTGGGCCTCGAGCGGGATCTCGAGCTCGTCGTCGGTCACGACCACGCCGTACTCCGGGAACGGGTACGGCCCGAAGCGGTCGGCGAACAGCGTGAGCATCTCGGGGACCCGGGCGAAGTCGGTCCCGGCGGCTGTCCTCAGGTCGGCCGGGTGGTGCAGCGTCACCGGGACGGGCGCTCCCCGGAGCGATGCCGTGCGGTACCGCCCGATCTGCACCGTGGCCAGGTAGGTCGCCAGGGGTTCGGTGGCGGCGAAGGTCCAGCGCGTGCCACGCCCGGCGCGTTCCCGGCCGAGCAGCTGCCCGTTCGCGACGACGTCGTACCCCGTCTCGCAGGTGATCTCGAACCGGTAGGTGGCCTTGTCGTCGGGTCGGTCGTTGCAGGGGAACCAGGTCGGGGCGCCGGTGGGCTGTGCGGCGACGATGACCCCGTCGGTCAGTTCCTCCCACCCGATCTGCCCCCAGGGGCTGCGGACCGGGTGCGGCGCTCCGCGGTACCGCACGTGCACCGTGAACACGTCGCCCGCCGCGATCGGGGTCGCGGGGGTGACGGTGAGCTTGTGGATGCCGGAGGAGACCTTCTTCGCCCGGACGCCGTCGACGTCGACCCGGTCCACCGACATCCCGTGCAGGTCGAGCACGACCTTGTCGAGCGGGTCGAGCGCCGTCGCGGTGATCGTCGCGGTGCCGTCGAAGCGGTTCGTGGCGACGCGGTAGTCGAACCGGAGCTCGTAGTGGTCAGCACGCCAGCGGTGGTCCCCGCTGTGCGGCGTGTACGGGTCGGGCATCGGCACGGCAGCGGAGGAGGACTTCACGGTGCCGGTCAGTCTGCCACGGCCGCGGAGTCCGGGACCGGGGCGGGGTCGAGGGCTGTCCACGGCGCGCTGTCCCACGGCGAGATCGGGTTGCCCGCCCACGAGGTTCCCGCCGGGACCTGCTCCCCACGCATGACCAGGGACGCGGGTGCCACGGTCGCACCCCGGCCGATGCCCGCTGCCGGCAGGATCACGCTGTGCGGACCGAGCGTGCCGCCGGCGTCGACGGTGACGCTGTCGAGCTGCATCACGCGGTCGTGGAACAGGTGGGTCTGCACGACGGTGCCCCGGGCGATCGTCGCGCCGTCCCCGATCGTGACCAGGTCCGCCTCGGGCAGCCAGTACGTCTCGCACCAGACGCCCCGACCGATCCGGGCACCCAGGCTGCGCAGCCACGCGGCGAGCGCCGGCGTGCCGGTGGCCTGCTCGGCGAACCACGGCCGGGCCACGGTCTCGACGAACGTGTCCTGCACCTCGTTCCGCCAGACGAAGGACGACCAGAGCGGGTGCTCCCGAGCGGTGATCCGGCCCACGAAGGCCCACTTCGCGACGGTCGACACGACGGCGGCGACAGCACCCGCGACGATGAGCACCGGGGCGGTGAGCAGCACGGTCCACCCGAGGCCGACGGCGGACCACAGCGCGAGCAGTGTCCCGCCGACCAGCAGGGCGATCGCGCCGGAGACCATCGGGGCGACCAGCCGCAGGAGCTCCCAGCTGCCGCGGGCCACGCGGAGCCGCCGGGGTGGGCGGAAGGTGCGTTCCTCGTCGAAGGTCGTGGCGGCACGGCGGAGACGGACGGGCGGGGAGCCGAGCCAGGACGACCCGCGCTTGGCCTTCTTCGGCACGGCGGACAGCACCGCGACCAGGGCCTCGCGGGGGACCGAGCGTCCGGCGCCGGTCATGCCGCTGTTGCCGAGGAACGCCCGACGACCGACCTTCGACCGGCCGATCGTCATCCGGCCGCCGCCGAGTTCGTAGGTGGCGACCATCGTGTCGTCGGCCAGGAACGCCCCCGATGCGATCTGGGTCAGCGACGGCAACAGCAGCACCGTGGAGATCTCGGTGTTCCGCCCGACCCGCGCCCCGAGCAGGCGGAGCCACAGCGGGGTGACGAGGCTGGCGTAGAGCGGGAACAGCAGCGTGCGGGCGGCGTCGAGCACCCGTTCGGTGCACCAGGCCTGCCAGCCGATCCGCGAGCGCACCGGGTGTCGTCCCTCGTGCAGACCGGTGCCGAGCAGTCGGACGACGCCGACCACCAGGCCCGCGTACACGAGTCCGGCGACGACCGTGGCGATCGGCACGAGCGCCAGGGCGTGCGCGACCGCGGCGCCGAGCGAGTCCGCGCGTCCGACGAGCGCGGTGGTGACCAGCAGCCCCGCGGCGACGCCGACCACCGGCAGGCCGGCCACGGCGACGGAACCGGCCCCGTACGCGACGAGCCAGCGACGTCGGGACGGGGGCCGTTCCTCCCGTCCGTGTCGGGCCGAACCGACCCGTTCCGCGGGCGAGCCCGCCCAGCGTTCCCCGCCCGGGACCGGGCCGGTGACCGCGGAACCGGCCTCCACCTCGGCACCCGCGCCGACGGACGCGCCGGGCAGGAGCGTCGTCCGGCTGCGGACCACCGCGTCGGCGCCGATCCGGACGCTGCCCAGTCGGAACAGGTCACCGTCGACCCAGTGTCCGGCGAGGTCGACCTCGGGTTCGATCGACGCCCGCTTGCCGATCGTCAGCATCCCGGTGACCGGCGGCAGCGTGTGCAGGTCGACGCCCTGGCCGATCCGCGCGCCGAGTGCGCGGGCGTAGTAGCTGATCCACGGGGCGCCGGCCGTCGACGGTCCGTCCACGGCCTCGGCGATGCGTTCCGCCAGCCACACCCGGACGTGCACCGACCCGCCGCGGGGGTGGTCGCCCGGTCGGACGCCGAGCAGCACGAGCCGGACCAGCACCACCGTCACGGCCATCTTGCCCACCGGGGTGACGAACACCAGCAGGGCCAGCACCAGCGCGGGCCACGGCAGCACCGGCAGGAACGGCAGCGTCGTGGCGTGCAGGACGCCCGCGACCAGGGTCGTCCACGTCAGCACCCGCAGCCCGCGCAGCACCTGCACGGGCAGCCCGAGCAGCGTCAGCGCGAGCCCGGTGGTCGGCGGGGTCGGACGGACGTCACGGTGCGCGGCCGCGACCGGCCCGGAGGCGTCGAGGGCGTCCGCGAGGGCACCGATGCGCGGGTGGTCGTACACGTCGGCGACGGTCGTCGCCGGGTAGCGCTCACGGATGGCGGAGACCAGCTGCGCCGCGGTCAGCGACCCGCCGCCGTGCGCGAAGAAGTCGTCGTCCTCGCTGGACACCGGGACGCCGAGGATCGCCCCCCACCGCTCGGCGATCCACGCCACGGTCGGTGGCAGCGCGGCCGTCGTCGCGTCCGGACCCGTCAGCGGCCAGGGGAGCGCCGCCCGGTCGACCTTGCCCGAGGTGCGCGTCGGCAGCGTGTCGACCACGGCGAGCAGGGGCACCAGCGCCGCCGGCAGGGCCTCGCGCAGTCGGGTGTTCGCCGCCGCGGTGTCGATCGTCGACCCGGCCACCGGCGCCACGTACCCGACCAGCACCTGGTTCCCCGCCGGGGTCCGCTGGACGACGGCCGCGCCGCCTGCCACGTCGTCGAGGGCCTGCAGTGCCGCGTCGACCTCGCCGAGCTCGATCCGGCGCCCGCCGAGCTTCACCTGGTCGTCCGCCCGACCCTGGAACACCAGGCCCTCGGGCTCGTACCGCACCAGGTCCCCGCTCCGGTAGGCCCGCTCCCACCCGAGCTCCGGGAACGGCGCGTACTTCTCCGCGTCCTTCGCCGGGTCCAGGTAGCGGCCGAGCCCGACGCCGCCGATCACCAGCTCACCGACCTCGCCCGGAGCCACCCGCACGCCCGCTGCGTCCACGACCGCCAGGTCCCACCCGTCGAGCGGCAGCCCGATCCGGATCGGCGCCGACCCGTCCATCAGCGCCCCGCACGCGACCACCGTCGCCTCGGTCGGCCCGTACGTGTTCCACAGCTCACGGTCGCGCGACGCGATCCGGGCCGCCAGCTCGGGCGGGCAGGCCTCACCGCCGAAGATGACCAGGCGCACCTGCTCGAGGGCGTCGTCCGGCCACAGTGCGGCGAGCGTGGGGACCGTCGACACCACGGTGATCCCGTGCACGATCAACCACGGGCCGAGGTCCACCCCGGTCCGCACGAGTGACCGCGGCGCCGGCACCAGGCACGCACCGTGGCCCCACGCCAGCCACATCTCCTCGCAGGACGCGTCGAACGCCACGCTCAACCCCGCGAGCACCCGGTCCCCCGGCCCGATCGGTGCCCGCTGCAGGAACATCCGGGCCTCGGCGTCGACGAACGCGGCCGCGGACCGGTGCGTCACCGCGACGCCCTTCGGCACGCCGGTGGACCCCGACGTGAAGATGATCCACGCGTCGTCCTCGGTCGTCGGTGCGGCGGCGCGGGCCTCGGCGTCCACCACGGGGGACTCCGGCGCGTCCGGCTCCCCGGAGGTCCGCAGCACCCCGCCGGCACCGATCACACCCACCACCCGGGCCTCGCCGAACACCAGGGTCGCGCGCTCCTCGGGGTCGTCGGCGTCGACCGGCACGTACGCCGCCCCGGCAGCCAAGACCGCCAGCACCGACACGTACAGGTCGCGTCCGCCCGAGGGGATGCGGATCCCGACCCGGTCGCCGCGTCGCACACCCCGCCGCGCCAGGTCGTGGGCCCGCTCGTCGACCAGCCGCACCAGCGACCGGTAGTCCAGCGCCCCTGCCGGGTCCTCGATCGCGAACGCCTCGGGGTGCGCCTCGGCCGTCGCGTGGAGCACGTCGAGCAGCGTGCGGGCGTCGGGAGCGGACCCGCCCCGTGCGAGCTCGGTCTGCGGGTTCCCGGTGGCGACGGTCATCGAGTCCTCTTCCCGGTCGTGTGCAGGTCGACCGGCCCGTGATCCTAGGGGGCCGAGGTGTCCTGTTCGGAAACGTCCAGTGCAGCCCGGGCCGCGTCGAGCGCCGTGGCCACCCCGATCGCGTCCTCGAGCGAGTGCACCGGCGAGTCCGTCCGACCGTCCGCGACGTACCGTGCCAGCGCCGTCGCCTGCCACACGAGTCCCTGTCGGCCACGCAGCCCGCTCCGCTCCGACCACCGGTCCGCGTCTCCGCCGCGGTGCACGGCGAACGACGCCGGGAACACGAAGTGGTCGGTGTACCGCACCGTCGCGCTCGTGCCCGCGATCGTCGCCAGCCCGGGCGTCCACGCGGTGATCGACGTGCTCACCACCGCCTGGGCGCCGCCGGCCGCCCGCGACACGGTGACGGACTGGAGGTCCACCCCACGGTCCGAGACCGCTCCCGTCGTCCGGCTGGTCACCGCTGCGCCGGTGGCGAAGCGCGCGAACCAGTGCCCGTAGACACCGGCATCGAGCAGCGCGCCGCCGCCCGCCGTCGGGTCGAACATGCGGTCGTCCGGGTCCGACGCGTCGTGCGGCCAGCCGACGTCGACGGTCGCGAGCTGCACGTCGCCCAGCATCCCGTCCGCCAGCAGCCGAGCGATCACGGTGGTCCCCGGCAGGTACCGGGTCCACATCGCCTCCATCGCCAGCACCCCGGCCTCGCGCGCCGCGGTGGCGAGCGTCCGCGTGTCGGCCGCGGACGTCGTCATCGGCTTCTCGACGAGCACGTGCTTGCCCGCTGCGATCGCGAGCAGAGCATGGGCGAGGTGCTGCGGGTGCGGGGACGCGACGTAGACCACGTCGACGTCGGGGTCGGCGACGAGGGCCTCGTACGAGGCGTGGGCGGTCGGGACCCCGTGGCGGGCGGCGAAGGCGGCGGCACGCTCGGGCGACCGGGAGCCGACCGCGACGACGCGCTGGTCCGAGTTCGCGTGCAGGGTGCTCGTGAAGTCGTTCGCGATCACCCCGGGCCCGATGACCCCCCACCGCAGCACGGGTCCACCCCGCAGCGGCTCCACAGCGGGCACAGGGAACACCAATGACATGCCCAGAACGCTACGCGCACCTGGTCCACCGGAGGCAACGCCGGGGGATCAGTCGCGGCCTGCCGGAGGCAACCACGGGGGATCAGTCGCGGCCTGCCGCGACATCGATCGCCGCCGATCGAGCGCAGCGAGAACGACGGCCTGATCGGAGATGTCTCTGTGCCCCCAGGAGGATTCGAACCTCCGCCCCTGCCTCCGGAGGGCAGTGCTCTATCCCCTGAGCTATGGGGGCCCTGGGTGTCCACAACCGTAGCAGGTCCCGCCGCCCGTTCCGGACCACGCAGCCGGTGCCGTGACGGGCGCTCGCCGTGGTGGCGGGGCCGAGCCGGGCCTCCTGTCCGGCGGTGTGCTCAGCCGGCCGGCGTGGCGGACGCGCTCGGCCCGAGTGCCGCGCGGGCCGCGTCGACGACGGGCTGCGCGGTGCCGGGTTCGGTGAACAGCGTCGACGACGTGGTGATCCAGTACGGGTCGGCGAACGCGTCCGCGCGGCCGGTGTTGTCGTGCAGGGCGAAGTAGCCCTCGACCGTGTAGGTCGGCACCGAGCCGCCCTGCTCGAACAGGGCGTCCTTGAGGTCGGTGAGCGACTTCTCAGGCAGGTGGGCCACGGCGAGGGTGATCGTCTCCGAGGGCTTGCCGGCCGCGGCGAACACGCACACCCGGCCGCGCTGCTGGGCGATGCGGGCCGCAGCGGAGCCCCTGCTGGGTTCGGCGGACGTGTCGAGCGTGAACTGCTCGCCGTAGACCGAGAAGGTCGACTGCGGGACGAGTTCGGCGCAGGTCTGTGCCACGCGCTGCCCGACCACACCGGCCGTGGCGCTCGGGGTCGAGGACGGACCCGCTCCTCCGCCTCCGCCGGAGCAGCCGGCGAGCAGGAGGGCGACGGGGACGGCGAACGCTGCGACGCTGATCGCCCGGGCAGGTCGGCGGGTGGTCATGCGGCCCATGATGGTGCATGTCCCCGGTAGACTCGTCCGCCGTGACTCCTGCCGAACTCTCCGCCGCGTACCTGTCGATCCTGACCGGGATCGTCGACCGACGTGGGGCCTCGGACTCCGTGGTGGTCGGGGACTCGCACGTCGCCCTCGAGCGGCCGAAGAACCGGGCGCACGGCGACTGGGCCTCGAACGCCGCGATGCAGCTGGCCAAGCGGCTCGGCACGAACCCGCGCGAGCTCGCGACCGAGATCGCGGGGGAGCTGACCGAGCTGGACGGGGTCGCCTCGGTCGACGTCGCCGGTCCGGGCTTCATCAACATCACGCTCGAGGCCGCGGCTGCCGGCGAGATCGCACGCACCATCGTGGACGGTGGCGTGTCGTTCGGGCACGGCGACCTGTACCAGGGCGTCCGCATCGACCTCGAGTTCGTCTCCGCCAACCCGACCGGGCCGATCCACATGGGCGGCGTCCGCTGGGCCGCGGTCGGCGACAGCCTCGCCCGGGTGTTCCAGGCGCAGGGCGGCCTCGTCACCCGCGAGTACTACTTCAACGACCACGGCGCGCAGATCGACCGCTTCGCCCGGTCGCTCGTCGCGTCGGCGCTGGGGGAGCCCACGCCCGAGGACGGTTACGGCGGCGCGTACATCGCCGAGATCGCGGCCCGGGTGCTGTCGACGTACGACGGTGACGTCCGCGACCTGCCGCGGGACGAGGCGCAGGAGCTGTTCCGGCGCGAGGGCGTCGACTTCATGTTCACGGACATCAAGCAGTCCCTGCACGAGTTCGGCGTCGACTTCGACGTGTACTTCCACGAGAACACGCTGCACGAGTCGAAGGCCGTCGAGCGCGCGATCGACCGGCTGCGGTCGCTCGGCATGATGTACGAGGCCGAGGGCGCGCTGTGGCTCCGCACGACCGACTTCGGCGACGACCGCGACCGCGTCGTCATCAAGTCCGACGGCGAGCCCGCGTACATCGCCGGCGACCTGGCGTACTACCTCGACAAGCGCGAGCGCGGGTTCGAGCGGAACCTCATCATGCTCGGCGCGGACCACCACGGCTACGTCGGCCGGATGATGGCGATGTGCGCGGCGTTCGGTGACGAGCCGGGCAAGAACCTCGAGATCCTCATCGGGCAGATGGTGAACCTGCTCAAGGACGGGGCGCCGATGCGGATGTCCAAGCGCAACGGCACCATCGTCACGATGGAGGACCTGGTCGATGCCGTGGGTGTCGACGCCGGTCGGTACGCGCTCGTCCGCTTCGCCAGCGACACCGCGATCGACATCGACCTCGACCTGCTGACCAAGCGGACGAACGACAACCCGGTCTTCTACGTGCAGTACGCCCACGCCCGCACGCAGTCCGTCGCCCGGAACGCCGCGGCCTCGGGTGTGGACCGTTCGGCGTTCGACGCGTCGCTGCTGACCCACGACACCGAGGGCGCGCTGCTCGGGGCCCTGGCGGAGTACCCGCGTGTGGTGCGCCAGGCCGCCGAACTCCGCGAGCCGCACCGTGTCGCGCGGTACATCGAGCAGCTGGCCGGCCTCTACCACCGCTGGTACGACGCCTGCCGGGTGACGCCGCTCGGGGACGAGGCCGTGACCGACCTGCACCGCACCCGGCTCTGGCTGAACGACGCGACCGGCCAGGTCGTGCGCAACGGCCTCGGCCTGCTCGGGGTGAGCGCGCCCGAGCGCATGTAGCGGCCGGCGGGGCCCGGTGGTGGCCCGGCCGCACCGTTCGCACAACCAGAAGCAGTCCGCACCACGCATCGGCGTGGTGCGGACTGCTTTCGGTTGTGCGAACGCGATCCGCCGCGCCGCGCCGCGCCGCGCCCGGCCCTCCAGTCGGCGCCGACAGCACATCGCACCCAGTCACGGACATCGCACCCTGGCAGGACGGGGTGCGACGTCTGCACCGGGGTGCGAACGCGATCCGCGCCGCGCGCAGCGCGCA
>NZ_MJGI01000025.1:198388-292419 GCF_001864835.1 Curtobacterium sp. MCBA15_001
GCGCGCAGCGCGCAGCCTGCCAGCCGGGCAGCACCACGGCCTCCAGGCGGATCCGTCTGCGCATCGCACCCCCGCGCGGACATCGCACCCCGACAGGACGGGGTGCGATGTCCGCATCGGGGTGCAAAGTGCACCGCGCCGCGCCCAGCCCGCGCCGCGCCGCGCCGCGCCGCGCCCAGCCCGCGCCGCGCCGCGCCGCAGCCCGCCCGCCGGGCGGCACCGCGGCCTCCAGGCTGGCGGCAGGCGCACCCTGGCACAGTGGGACCCATGTCCTTCGCCACCGCCGCCCCGAAGCCGCGCCGTACCGGGCGCACCGCGACGATCGTCGTCCTCGTGATCGTGGTGGTGCTCGCCGGGCTCGTCGTCGTCGCCGAGTTCGTGCTGCGCGGCGTCGTCGACCGGATCATCGCGCAGCAGGTCGAGCAGTCGCTGCCGCAGGGCACGCAGGGCACCGTGACGGCCCACGCCGACGGCATCGTCATCCCGCAGCTCATCAGCGGCACGCTCGACCGCGTCGACATCGCCTCGTCGAAGATCACGGTGGACGGCGTCCCGCTCGCGGCCGACGTCACCGTGCACGACGTCCCGGTCGACGGCAAGGGCGACGTGCGCGACGTCGACGGCACGGTCACGCTGGCGTCCGGCAGTGTCAAGGACCTGGCGCGGTACAGCCCGCTCTTCGACCGGCTCTCCCTCGTCGACGGCGGGGTGCAGCTGTCCGGCTCGACCGCGGTCCTCGGGTACGACATCTCGTACCTGGCGAACGGGACGGTCACGGCGCAGTCCGACGGCAAGGGCATCACGATCACCCCGAAGGCGGTCCGGATCACGAACTCGGCCCTCGACCTCAAGGTCGACAGCATCCCCGGCGTGACGAACACGCCCGTGCCGGTCTGCACCGCCCAGTTCCTGCCGGAGTCCCTGCGCGTCCGCTCGCTCGACGTCACGGCCTCCCGCGCTGAGGTCCGCATCACCGCCGACGAGCTCCCGCTCAGCGAGCAGGGGCTGCAGACGGTCGGCTCCTGCGGCTGACCCGCGTTCTCCACAGGGGCGTAACACCGGACGGGAGGCCCGCCCCGGCTCGGTAGGATCGGGTCCCGTGAGCGAGAACCCCCTTGCCCCGCCGCGGCTGCGGTCCCCGGCTGATGCCTCCGCGCTGAGCGCGCGGATCTGGCCCGCCTCCGCCACGCGGACGGACGACGGCTCCCTGGTGGTGGGCGGCATCACCGCGCACGACCTGGTCGAGCAGTTCGGCACCCCGCTCTACGTCGTCGACGAGCACGACGTGCAGTCCCGGGCCGTCCGGGTCCGCGACGCCTTCGCCGAGGCGTTCGGGCGGATCGGCACGCACGCCCACGTCTACTACGCCGCCAAGGCCTTCCTGACGACGCAGGTCGCGGCGTGGATGGCCGAGGCCGACCTGCGCGTCGACGTCTGCACGGGCGGGGAACTCGCCGTGGCGCTGGCTGGCGGCGTCGACCCGGGCCGGTTGGGGTTCCACGGCAACGACAAGTCCGACGCCGAGATCGCCCGCGCGGTGCAGGTCGGCGTGGGCACGATCGTCCTCGACTCGCACGAAGAAGTGCAGCGGGTCGCGGACGCAGCAGCGGACGCCGGTGTCGTGCAGCGCGTGCGCATCCGGATCAACAGCGGCGTGCACGCCTCGACGCACGAGTACCTCGCCACGGCGCGTGAGGACCAGAAGTTCGGCATCCCGCTCTCCGAAGCGGTGCAGGCGGCCGAGGCGATCCGCGCGCGCCCGTCGCTGGCCTTCGTCGGGCTGCACTCCCACATCGGCTCGCAGATCTTCGACGAGTCCGGCTTCCGCGAAGCCGCTCGTCGGCTCATGGACGTGCACGCGACGCTGGTGCGCTCCGGACCCGTGCCGGAACTCAACCTCGGCGGCGGCTGGGGCATCGACTACACCGAGGCCGACTCCGCCTTCGCACCAGAGGACATCGCCGACGCGCTGGCGACGATCGTGGCCGAAGCGTGTGCCGAGCGGGACATCCCGGTCCCGGAGATCGCGGTGGAGCCCGGGCGGTACATCGTGGGACCGGCCGGCGTCACGCTCTACCGCGTCGGCACGATCAAGCCCGTGCAGCTCGAGACCGACGACGGCGGCAGTGCGACCCGCACGTACGTCTCCGTCGACGGCGGCATGAGCGACAACGCCCGCCCCGCGCTGTACGGCGCCGACTACACCGCGCGGCTCGCCCGCACGTCGGACGCGTCCCCGGTCCTGACCCGGGTCGTCGGCAAGCACTGCGAGAGCGGGGACATCGTGGTGCACGACGAGTACCTGCCCGGTGACGTGCGCCGTGGCGACCTGCTCGCCGTGGCCGCCACCGGTGCCTACTGCTGGAGCCTGGCGAGCAACTACAACCACGTCGGACGCCCGCCGGTCGTCGCGGTCGCCGACGGGCGAGCCCGTATCCTCGTCCGAGGCGAGAGCGTCGACGACCTCCTCGCCCGCGACACCGGGGTGTCGCCCGCGGCCGCACCCGGTGCCGTGCGGTGAACCCCCGAGATCCCGGAGACACGTCCCACATGATCGAATACCGCAACGTCCGCGTCGCGCTGCTCGGAGCCGGCTCGGTCGGCTCGCAGGTCGCACGCCTCCTGCTCGAGCACGGCGACGAACTGGCCTCGCGTGCCGGAGCCGGCCTCGAACTCGTCGGCATCGCCGTCCGCGACGTCGACGCCCAGCGCGACGTCGACCTGCCGCGCGAGCTCTTCACCACCGACGCCGGATCGCTCATCCTGGGGGCGGACATCGTGGTCGAGCTCATCGGTGGCATCGAGCCCGCACGCACCCTCGTGCTGCAGGCCCTGCAGTCCGGCGCCGACGTCGTGACCGGCAACAAGGCCCTGCTCGCCACCCACGGCCCGGAGCTCTTCGCCGCGGCGGAGCAGGTCGGCGCACAGCTCTACTACGAGGCCGCCGTCGCCGGGGCCATCCCGATCATCCGGCCGCTGCACGACTCGCTCGCGGGCGACCGCATCCAGCGCATCATGGGCATCGTCAACGGGACGACGAACTTCATCCTCGACCTGATGGACCGCCAGGGCTCGACGTTCGAGGACGCCCTGGCGACCGCGACCGAGCTCGGGTACGCCGAAGCCGACCCGACCGCCGACATCGAGGGCTACGACGCCGCGCAGAAGGCCGCGATCCTGGCCTCGATCGCGTTCCACACCTCGGTGCCGCTCGTCGCCGTGCACCGCGAGGGCATCACGTCGGTCACCATCGAGCAGGTCCGTGCCGCGCGCAAGGCGGGCCACGTCGTGAAGCTCCTGGCGACCTGCGAGCGCCTGACCGACGCCGACGGGCGCGAGGGCGTCAGTGCCCGCGTCTACCCGGCGCTCGTGCCGGAGTCGCACCCGCTCGCCAGCGTGCACGGCGCGAAGAACGCCGTCTTCGTCGAGGCCGAGGCCGCCGGCGACCTGATGTTCTACGGCGCCGGGGCCGGCGGGGTCGAGACGGCCTCGGCGGTGCTCGGTGACCTGGTCTCCGCTGCCCGACGGCACGTCATCGGCGGCCCGGGCATCGCGGAGTCGACGCAGTCCGACCTCCCCGTCTTCCCGATCGGCACCGTCCGCACCAGCTACCAGATCACGCTGCTCGTCGCCGACGCCCCCGGCGTGCTGTCGACCGTCGCCGGCATCCTCGCGGCGCACGGCGTCAGCGTCGAGACCGTCGAGCAGTCGAGCGCCCACGGCGACGGCGGCACGGCCACCCTGGTCATCGGCACGCACCAGGCGCGTGAGTCCGCCCTCGCCGACACCGTCAGGGCACTGCGCACCGAGGCGACCGTGACCGAGGTCACGAGCGTCCTGCGCGTCGTCGGCGCCTGACGCCGGTCCCGCCCGCTCAACCACCACCTCCAGCACCGACAGAGAGAGAACCCTGATGGCCCACCAGTGGCAGGGAGTCCTGCGCGAGTACGCCGACCGACTCGACGTGACGTCGGACACGCCCGTCATCACGCTGGGCGAGGGCGGCACGCCGCTCATCCCGGCGCGGCGGCTGTCCGAGCGCACCGGCGCCCAGGTCTGGATCAAGTTCGAGGGCATGAACCCGACGGGCTCGTTCAAGGACCGCGGCATGACGATGGCGATCTCCAAGGCCGTCGAGCACGGTGCGAAGGCCGTCATCTGCGCCTCCACCGGCAACACGAGCGCCTCGGCCGCCGCGTACGCCACGCACGCCGGGATCACCGCCGCGGTGCTCGTGCCCGAGGGCAAGATCGCGATGGGCAAGCTCAGCCAGGCCGTGGCGCACGACGCCCAGCTGCTGCAGGTGCAGGGCAACTTCGACGACTGCCTCGACATCGCTCGCGACCTCGCGGCGAACTACCCGGTGCACCTGGTGAACTCTGTCAACAACGACCGCATCGAGGGCCAGAAGACCGCCGCGTTCGAGGTCGTCGACGTCCTCGGCGACGCCCCCGACTTCCACTTCCTGCCGGTCGGCAACGCGGGCAACTACACCGCGTACTCCCGCGGGTACCGCGAGGACGTCGCCGCGGGCCGCTCGAGCAAGCTGCCCCGGATGTTCGGCTTCCAGGCCGCGGGCTCGGCGCCGATCGTCTCCGGCGAGGTCGTCCCGCACCCGGAGACCATCGCGTCGGCGATCCGCATCGGCAACCCGGCGTCGTGGAAGTACGCGCTCGAGGCCCAGCAGGAGACCGACGGCTACTTCGGCGCGATCTCCGACGCCGGCATCCTGGCCGCGCACCGCATCCTGTCGGCCGAGGTCGGCGTGTTCGTCGAGCCCGCGTCCGCGATCGGTGTCGCCGGGCTCCTCGAGCGCGCCGACGCCGGGCAGGTCCCGAAGGGCGCGACGGTCGTCATCACGGTGACCGGCCACGGGCTCAAGGACCCGCAGTGGGCGCTCAAGACCGAGGACGGCGGCGACGTCACCCCGACCAGCGTCCCCGTCGACACCGCCGCGATCGCCGACGTGCTCGGACTGGTCGGCGCAGCGTGAGCCAGGACCGCTCGTCCGGACCGGAGCGGGGCACCACCGCCCGCAGTGCTGTACCGGCCGGACGGGTGGTCCACGTCCGCGTCCCGGCCACGTCCGCGAACCTCGGACCGGGCTTCGACTCCCTCGGACTCGCGCTCTCGCTCTACGACGACGTGCAGGTCCGGGTCCGCCCGGAGCCCGGCGCGACCGTGGCTGTGCAGGGCGTCGGCGCGGGCGAGGTCGCGACCGACGACACGAACCTGGTCGTCCGCGCGATCCGTCGGGGTCTGGACCACGCCGGGGTCGAGCAGCCCGGCCTCGAGCTCACCGCGGTGAACGCCATCCCGCACGGTCGCGGCATGGGGTCCTCGGCGGCGGCGATCGTCGCGGGATTGATGGCCGCGCGCGGGCTGCTCGAGGGCATCGTCGACCTCGACGCCGCGACCCTGCTGACCCTGGCCACCGAGATGGAGGGGCACCCGGACAACGTCGCCCCGGCCCTGTTCGGCGGCCTGACGATCGCGTGGATGACCCCGGACGGCCCGGCGTACAAGCGACTCCTGGTGCACCGCGGTGTCTCGCCGGTGGTCTTCGTGCCGACCTCGACCCTCTCGACGAAGCTCGCACGCTCCCTGCAGCCCGCCAGCGTCCCGCACGCCGACGCGGCGTTCAACGTCTCCCGCTCGGCGCTGCTGGTGGCGGCGCTCATCCAGAGTCCGGAGCTGCTGCTGGCGGCGACCGAGGACCGGCTGCACCAGACGTACCGCGCCAGTGCCATGCCCGAGACCGACGTGCTCATCCGACTGCTCCGACAGCAGGGTCTCGCTGCCGTCGTGTCCGGCGCCGGCCCGAGCCTGCTCGTGCTCGGATCCGACCCCGCACAGCGCCTGACGGCCGCCGAACTCGTCGCGCGACACGCCGAGACCACCTGGCGCCCGCTCATGCTGGCCGTCGATCTCGGTGGTGCTACAGTGAACGCGCACCCGGCAGACCACTGAGGACGCCCGTCGCGCAGGCACGAACCACGGCCAGCACGAGCTCCCGGTCCGCAGGTGTGATCTCCCTCAGATCACCGCTTCCCGGTCCGTCGTCTGAACGGCGGCCGTCGCAATCCGATGCCATGCATCCGCGCGGGAAGTCGGTGGAAACTCTCCGCGCTCTGCGGTTCGGAAGGAACACAGCACCGTGACCAACGTCAACACCTCCACCGACTCGGTGGAGATCCCCAGCGACCTGCGCGCACTCCGCCTCCCGGAGCTGCAGCGGATCGCCTCCGCCCTGGGCATCACCGGGCTCTCGAAGCTCCGCAAGGGCGACCTCATCGCCTCGATCGAGGACAAGCGCCCCGCCGCCGCGTCCGACACCCTGACCCTGCCGGAGCCCGAGGCACCCGCAGCGTCGACGACCGAGGCGCCGGCAGCGTCGGCGACCGACGCACCGGCAGCCCAGGCGACCGACGCCGCGCCGACCACCGAGACCGAGGCGCCGTCGCGTGCCCGTCGCTCGCGTCGTGCGACGTCCGGCGGCACCGTCACCACCCCGCCCACCACCGCGGCGGAGCACACCAACCACGGCAAGACCGGGACCGAGGACCTGCTCGCGGGCCTCGACCAGGTCCGCGCCGAGAAGGACGCACAAGCGGCACAGTCGGGTGGCCAGCGTCGTCGTCGCGGCCAGAAGCCCGCCGTCGACCAGGCCACCGCCACCGCCACTGAGCAGAGCACTGCTGAGCAGGCCGGCACCGACCGGGCGAACGCCGAGCAGCCCCCCGCGGAGTCGGCTGCGCAGCCGCAGTCCGCCGGGCAGCCGACCTCGGCCGAGGACACGTCCGACCAGGACGGGACCGACCAGCACGGCACGGACCAGAACGGCGACCAGCAGCAGGACGCCGACGGCGGACCCCGTCGTGGTCGTCGCAGCCGTGGCCGCGGTCGTGGACGGGGCCAGAACGCCGACCAGTCCGGCGAGCAGCAGGGCGACCAGCCCGAGGAGCAGAACGGCCGCGGGGGCCGCGGTGCCCAGAACCAGGCCGACGGCCAGCAGAACGCCGCTGACGAGCAGGGCGACCAGAAGCAGTCGCAGAACCAGCAGAACCAGCAGAACCAGAACCAGCAGCAGAACGGCCGGCAGAAGCAGGCGCAGGGCCAGCAGAAGCAGCAGAACCAGAGCCAGAACCAGAACCAGCAGCAGAACGGCCAGGCCGAGGCCCGCTCGCAGCGTGAGGACGGACAGCGCCGCCAGGAGGACGAGGCCGAGAACGGTCGCAGCCGCCGCCAGCGTGACCGCAAGCGCGGCCGTGGCGGGCAGAACGACGAGTTCGAGCCGGAGATCACCGAGGACGACGTCCTGATCCCGGTCGCGGGCATCCTCGACGTCCTCGACAACTACGCCTTCGTCCGCACGACCGGCTACCTGCCGGGACCGAGCGACGTCTACGTGTCCCTCGGCCAGGTGAAGAAGTACCACCTGCGCAAGGGCGACGCCGTGGTCGGTGCGATCAAGCAGCCGCGCGACAACGAGCAGCAGAGCCGCCAGAAGTACAACGCCCTGGCCAAGATCGACACGATCAACGGCCAGTCGACGGACGAGGCCGCCGCGCGCGTCGACTTCCAGGACCTCACCCCGCTGTACCCGAACGAGCGCCTGCGCCTCGAGACCGAGCCCTCCAAGCTCTCCACGCGGATCATCGACCTGGTGTCGCCGATCGGCAAGGGCCAGCGCGGCCTGATCGTCTCGCCGCCCAAGGCCGGCAAGACCGTCGTGCTGCAGGCGATCGCGAACGCCGTCTCGAAGAACAACCCCGAGGCGCACCTGATGGTCGTCCTGGTCGACGAGCGGCCCGAAGAGGTCACCGACATGCAGCGCACGGTGAAGGGCGAGGTCATCGCTTCGACCTTCGACCGTCCCGCCGAGGACCACACCACCGTCGCCGAGCTCGCCATCGAGCGTGCCAAGCGCCTGGTCGAGCTGGGCCACGACGTGGTCCTGCTGCTCGACTCGATCACCCGCTTGGGCCGCGCCTACAACCTGTCCACCCCGCCGTCGGGCCGCGTGCTCTCCGGTGGCGTCGACTCCGCTGCGCTCTACCCGGCGAAGCGCTTCTTCGGCGCCGCCCGCAACATCGAGAACGGCGGCTCGCTGACCATCCTCGCCACGGCGCTCGTCGAGACCGGGTCGAAGATGGATGAGGTGATCTTCGAGGAGTTCAAGGGCACCGGCAACATGGAGCTCCGCCTGAACCGCCACCTGGCGGACAAGCGGATCTTCCCGGCCGTCGACGTCAACGCGTCCGGCACCCGTCGCGAGGAGCAGCTGCTCTCCGCCGACGAGGTCAAGATCACCTGGCGTCTGCGCCGGGCCCTGGCCGGGCTCGACCCGCAGCAGGCGCTCGAGATCGTCCTGCGGAACCTCAAGGAGACGCAGTCGAACGTCGAGTTCCTGGTGCAGGTGCAGAAGTCGGTCCCCGCGACCGGGCACCACGCCGGACACCAGGAGTAACGCGTGTTCGAGTCGGTGGCAGGGCTGCTGGCGGAACACGAGGACCTGACACAGCAGCTGTCGGACCCCGCGCTCCACGCCGACGCGGCCCGTGCGAAGAAGGTCAACCGGCGCTACGCCGAGCTGAACCGGATCAAGTCCGCGTACGAGGGCTGGACGGCGGCGGGGGACGACCTCGCCGCCGCCCGGGAACTCGCGCGCGAGGACGAGGCCTTCGCCGAGGAGGTCCCCGGGCTCGAGGCATCGCTCGCCGAACGCCAGGAGCGCCTGCGGCGGCTGCTCGTCCCGCGTGACCCGGACGACGGCCGCGACGTCATCATGGAGATCAAGGGCGGCGAGGGCGGCGAGGAATCCGCGCTGTTCGCGGCGGACCTGCTGCGGATGTACTCGCACTACGCCGAGTCCAAGGGCTGGAAGATCGAGCTCCTCGAGCGCACCGAGTCCGACCTCGGCGGCTACAAGGACGTCCAGGTCGCGATCAAGTCGAACTCCACCGACCCCGCGCAGGGCGTGTGGGCGCACCTGAAGTACGAGGGTGGCGTGCACCGTGTCCAGCGCGTGCCGGCGACCGAGTCGCAGGGGCGCATCCACACGTCGACCACCGGCGTGCTCGTCTTCCCCGAGGTCGACGAGCCGGAAGAGGTCGAGATCAACCAGAACGACCTGAAGATCGACGTGTACCGCTCGTCGGGCCCCGGCGGGCAGTCCGTCAACACGACGGACTCCGCCGTCCGCATCACCCACCTGCCCACGGGCATCACGGTGGCGATGCAGAACGAGAAGTCCCAGCTGCAGAACAGAGAGGCGGGGATGCGCGTGCTGCGTGCCCGCATCCTGGCGAAGCAGCAGGAGGAGCTCGACGCGCTGGCGTCGGACGCGCGTCGGTCGCAGATCCGCGGGATGGACCGGTCGGAGCGCATCCGCACGTACAACTTCCCGGAGAACCGCATCGCCGACCACCGCACCGGGTACAAGGCGTACGACCTGGACCGCGTCATGAACGGCGCGCTCGAGCCGGTCATCGAGTCCGCCATCCGCGCGGACGAAGAGGCACGTCTGGCCGCCGTCGGCGACCAGAACGCCTGATCACCGGCCAGGAGGCACGGATCACCCCCGACACGCCCCGCACGTTCGCCGCGGACCGGCTCCTCAGGGAGGCGGCCGCGGCGCTCGGCGCGTCCGGGGTGCCCACCCCGCAGGTCGACGCCGAACTGCTGCTCGCGTGGGCGACCGACACCTCGCGCGGGGCCGTCCAGGCCCGGGCGATGACCGGGGGAGCGATCGCCGCGGAGCACGTCGACCGGTTCCGGCAGGCGATCGCGCGGCGCGTCACCCGTGAGCCCTTGCAGCACATCACCGGCGAGGCGCACTTCCGCGCGCTGACCCTGGCAGTCGGACCCGGGGTGTTCGTCCCGCGTCCGGAGACGGAGGGCGTGGTGCAGTTCGGCATCGACGCACTCCGTGCCACCGCGGTGCCCGAGCCGATCGCCGTCGACCTGGGGTCCGGCAGCGGTGCCATCGCGATCGCCATGGCCACCGAGGTGCCGAACGCGCTCGTCTACGCCGTCGAACGCTCGCCCGAGGCACTGCCCTGGACCCGTCGGAACGTGGCGGCGTACGGCGACACGGTCCGGCTCGTCGAGGGCGACCTGGCCGATGCGTTCGGGGAGCTCGACGGCACCGTGTCGGCCGTCGTGTCGAACCCGCCCTACGTGCCGGACGACGCCGTGCCGGTGGACCCCGAGGTCCGCGACCACGACCCGGCGCTCGCGCTGTACGGGGGAGCGGACGGGCTGGACGCGGTCCGGGCGCTCACCGAGACCGCCTGGCGCCTGCTGGTCCCCGGTGGGCTGCTCGTCATCGAGCACGCCGAACCGCAGGGCGCAGCCGTGCGCGCGGTCCTGTCGCGCCGGGGGTTCCGGTCCCCGGAGACGCACCAGGACCTGACGGGACGCGACCGCACGACCACCGCGACCCGCGCGTAGACATCACGCGCGACGCGAAGCGTTGCGTCTACGCGCCGACGGAGCCTGCGGAGGAGGCCGGCGTCGAAGACGTCAGCCGGGCCTCCCGGTCGTCCTTGGTGGCGACGAACGCGCGGACCGCCACCCGCAGGTCGGTGTCGTGCTCGACCAGCACCGCGTGGATGCCGACGCTGCGTGCACCCGCGACGTTCTCGGGCATGTCGTCGGCGAAGAAGGTGTCCTCCGGCCGCGCGCCGTGGTGGGCCACCGCCCGCTCGAAGACCTCGGGTTCGGGCTTGCGGGCGCCGAAGTTGCTCGTCGTGTCGAGGTGGTCGCCGAACAGCGGCGGCAGGGACGGCGCCCACGTGGAGATCCACCGGCCGGCCAGTGGACCGTTGTTCGTCAGCAGGGCGACACGCCCGTGCTCGCTGGCGATCCGGACGGCCTCGATCCGCTCGGGCAGCTCGGTCATCGCCGCTCCGCGCACCCGCGCCCACTCGGACTCCGGGACGGTGCAGCCCATCGCCTGCTGGAAGGCGGCGAGGTAGGCGTCCGCGTCGGCGAAGCCCCCGGCTTCGGCGCGTTGCTCGTTCCCGGAGAGCCACCAGCGGCGCCGGAGCTCGCCGAGGTCGTGCCCGGTGATCGCGGTGAGGCCCGCCATGCGGGTCTCCCAGTCGTAGCGGACGAGGACGTCGTCCATGTCGAAGAGGAACAGGAGTCGGGGCGCAGGCGTCGAGTTCACGATGTGCCCCATTGTGTCGCACTATCATCGTGCAGGTCATGGCATCCCGATACGACTGCAACGACCCCGACGGACTCCTGACCGGGATGCGGCTCGCACGTGCCGCACTCGGACGGGGAGAACTCGTCGTCGTCCCCACCGACACCGTCTACGGTCTCGCGGCGGACGCCTTCGACGCGCACGCGGTGCAGCGTCTGCTGGACGCGAAGGGCCGCACGCGGCAGTCACCGCCGCCGGTGCTCATCCCGGGACCCCCGACGCTCGACGCGTTGGCGAGCGAGGTGCCGCAGCAGGTCCGCGACCTGGTCGCCGAGTTCTGGCCGGGCGGACTGACCGTCATCCTGCGGGCACAGCCGTCACTCGACTGGGACCTGGGGGAGACCCGGGGGACCGTCGCGCTCCGGATGCCGGACTCGCGCATCGCCCTCGAGCTGCTGCAGGAGGTGGGCCCGCTCGCGGTGTCCTCGGCCAACAGCACGGGCGACCCCGCCGCGATGGACGTCGACGCTGCCGAGGCGATGCTCGGTGACAGCGTTGCGGTGTACCTGGACGGTGGCTCGCTCGCCGCGCACGACGGTTTCGCCGCGTCCACCGGGTCGACGATCGTCGACGCGACGGGGCTCGCCACCGGTGACGGTCTGCGGATCGTCCGCCACGGGGTGATCCCGGACGCCGAGATCGAACGGGTCGTGGGGGCCGACCTCGTCACGTGAAGTACTACCTGCTGGCGGGGGCGATCTCCGCGGTCGTGAGCTTCCTGGTCAGCTGGGTGCTCTGGAAGGCGGGCGTCAAGTACAAGTGGTACCCGCAGGTCCGTGAGCGCGACGTGCACCGGACCCCGGTGCCCCGGCTCGGCGGCATCGCGATGTTCCTGGGGGTGGTCGTCTCGCTGCTCTGCGCCTGGTTCGTCTTCCCGCAGATCCAGGGCATCGACTTCTTCCGCCTCGTGTTCGCGGAGCCGCAACGGGTGCTCGCCGTGTTGGCGGGGGCCACCATCATCGTGGTGCTCGGTGTCGCCGACGACATCTGGGACCTCGACTGGATGACCAAGCTGGCGGGACAGATCATCGCCGCGGGCATCCTGGCGTGGCAGGGCGTGGCGATCGTGTCGCTGCCGATCGGCAACACGCTCGGCGTCGGGTCGAGCTACATGAGCCTGATCTTCACCGTGCTGGCGGTGGTGCTCGTGATGAACGCGGTGAACTTCATCGACGGGCTCGACGGACTCGTCGCGGGGGTGGCGATCATCGCCGGCAGCGTGTTCTTCCTCTACACGTTCTTCATCAACCGCGTGGTCGTGCAGACCGAGTTCTTCTTCAACCTGCCGTCGCTGCTGACCGCGGTGCTCGTCGGCGCCTGCTTCGGCTTCCTCATGCTGAACTGGCACCCCGCCAAGCTGTTCATGGGGGACGCCGGCGCGCTGCTCGTCGGGTTCCTGATGGCCACGAGCGCCGTCTCGATCACGGGCAACATCGACCCGGCCGCCGTCCGCACCCGCACCGACCTGCTGCCGGCCTTCATCCCGATCCTGCTGCCGTTCGCGATCCTCATCGTGCCGATGCTCGACTTCGCCCTGGCGGTGGTCCGGCGGCTCAGCGCGGGGAAGTCCCCGTTCTCGGCCGACCGGAAGCACCTGCACCACCGGCTGCTCGACATGGGGCACTCGCACTTCCACGCGGTGCTGATCTTCTACGCGTGGACGGCCACCGTGGCGGTCGGCTGTCTGCTCTTCCTGTTCGTGCAGTGGTGGTGGGTCGTGGCGTTCGTCGCGGTCGGCTTCAGCGTCTGTGCGATCGCCACGTTCGCGCCCCTCGGCCGCAAGCGCACCGAGATCGCCGCGCAGACCGCCGACCGCGCCGGCGGGCGGATCGATGCCCGACACGACCCGCTCGACCGCGCAGCCGCCACCCGCGACATCCCGACTCCTGGAGACCCCTCGTGACCACGCCCCACGGCCTCGACCACGTCAGCCCGCTCTTCCGACGGATCCTGGTGCAGGGCGCCGTGCTCGCCCTCGCCCTGGCGGTGGTCGGCGGCGTCGTCGGCTTCCTGGTCGCCGGGGGACCGGGACTGGCCGGCGGGCTCATCGGCGCCGTGATGAGCGTCGTGTTCTGCGGGCTCACCGCCGTCAGCGTGCTGCTGGCGATCCGGTTCTCCGGCGGCCAGATGATCTCCGGCGCGTTCTTCGGCACGATCATGGGGATGTTCCTGGTCAAGTTCGTGCTGTTCATCGTCGTGCTGGTGCTGTTGAAGGACCGGGACTGGGTCAACACGCCCGTGCTGGCGATCGCGATCATCGTGGGTGTGATCGGTTCGCTCGTCATCGACGTGACGGTCATCGCCAAGGGCCGCGTGCCGATCGACGTGCCCCTGCCGGGCGATGCCGATCCTGGGAAGGCCGACCCACGCGGCTGAGAGCCCGAGAAGGCTCTCTCACCTGATAGTGTTTGTTGCGTCCGCGTCCGGAGCCTCGCTCGGAGCGGACAGCCTCCACACAGTCCACCATCGCGTGCCATGACGTGCGCGCGCCGACACAGGAGACAGCGCTGCTATCCCACGCTCTTCCCCTGTCCCTCACCGCTGCGGCCAACACCGTTGCGGCGGGGAGCAGCAAGGCCGCCGAATTCCATGGTCCGTCGATCGGGGAGTTCTTCCCTGACCCGATCTTCTTCGCGGGCACGCCCTTCGAGATCGACCGCGTCGTCATCATCCGCTTCATCGCGGTGGCGGTGCTGCTGGTCTTCGCGTTCGCGGGCACCCGCGCCCTCAAGCTCGTCCCGAACCGTGGACAGGCGTTCATCGAGTACGGCTTCGACGTCGTGCGCCGGAACACCTTCGACAACCTCGGCGAGAAGGACGGCAAGCGCTTCCTGCCGCTCCTGGCGACGATCTTCTTCGGTGTGCTGTTCATGAACCTGACGGGTCTGATCCCGTTCATGAACCTCGCCGGCACCAGCCGCATCGCGATGCCGATGATCCTGGCGATCGTCGCGTACGTCGCGTTCATCTACGCCGGTCTCCGCAAGCACCCGGGCACGTTCCTCCGGAACTCGCTCTTCCCACCCGGGGTGCCGTGGCCGCTGTACATCATCGTGACGCCGATCGAGCTCGTCTCCACCTTCGTGCTCCGTCCGATCACGCTGACGCTGCGACTCCTGATGAACATGGTCGTCGGGCACCTGCTGCTCGTCCTGTTCTTCTCGGCCACGTGGTTCTTCTTCTTCGAGTCGCACAGCCTGCTGGCGTTCTTCGGCGTCGGGACCCTGGCGTTCGGCATCGCCTTCAGCTTCTTCGAGATCCTCGTCGCGCTGCTGCAGGCCTACGTCTTCATGCTCCTCACCGCCGTCTACATCCAGCTGGCGCTGGCCGACGAGCACTGATCCCAACTGACCCCCTACGGGACCGGCAACCGTCGGACCCGCACCTCGAAAGGAAAACACGTGGACGCAACGACCGTTCTCGCGGAGATCAACGGCAACATCGCGACGGTTGGCTACGGCCTCGCTGCGATCGGCCCGGCCATCGGCGTCGGCATCGTCGTCGGCAAGACGATCGAGTCCGTCGCTCGCCAGCCCGAGCTCCAGGGCCGCCTGACGACCCTCATGTACATCGGCATCGCCTTCACCGAGGCCCTGGCCTTCATCGGCATCGCCACGTACTTCATCTTCACCAACTAAGGTCCCTCGATGCAGCACGCACTCATCATCGCGGCGGAGGAGAACATCAATCCGCTGATCCCCCCGGTGTACGACATCGTGTGGTCGCTGGTTGCCTTCGTCATCATCTTCCTGGTGTTCTGGCGTGTCGTCACGCCGCGCATCACGAAGATGCTCGATGAGCGCACCGAGGCCATCGAAGGCGGCATCAAGAAGGCCGAAGCGGCTCAGGAGCAGGCTGCAGCCGCGCTCGAGGAGTACAACAAGCAGCTCGCTGACGCCCGTGCCGAAGCCTCCCGCATCCGCGAGCAGGCCCGCGCGGACGCCACGGCCATCGGCAACGAGGTCCGCGAGCAGGCTGCCACCGACGCTGCACGCATCACGTCGAACGCCCAGGCGCAGATCGAGGCCGAGCGTCAGAGCGCGCTCCAGTCGCTCCGCACCGAGGTCGGCTCGCTCGCACTCGACCTGGCGTCGGGTGTCATCGGTGAGTCCCTCAAGGACGACGCCAAGGCCACCGCGGTCGTCGACCGCTTCCTCGCCGACCTCGAGTCGTCGAAGAACGCCGACGCGTCCCAGGTGCAGGCGTCGCAGCCCGGTTCGTCGCAGGCCGAGACGGAGCGCTGAGCATGCGCAGTGCCACCCGTTCAGCGCTCTCGTCGACGCAGGCGGTGCTCGCCGACCTCGGCGGCAGCGCCGACCTGGCGAGCGGCGCTGAGATCCTCGCCGCTGGGCGCGTGGTCGCCGGTGCACCGCAGCTCCTGACGCTGCTGGCCGACCCGACCGCCGACGTCGTCGGCAAGAAGTCGGTCATCGACCGGGTCTTCGCCGGACAGTCCGACGCCGCGCGCGCCGTGCTGACCGCCGTTGCCGGGTCGCGGTGGTCCTCGCAGCAGGACCTGCTCGCCGGCATCGAGGACGCGGGCATCCGCGCCGTCGCGGCCACCGCCGACTCCGGCACGTCGATCGAGGCAGAGCTCTTCGCCTTCGAGACCGCGGTCCGTTCGGACGCCGGGCTCGAGCTGGCGCTCGGCACCAAGCTCGGCAGCCCGGAGCAGAAGGGTGCGCTCGTCGAGCGACTCATCGGTCACAAGTCGTCGCCGCAGACGGTGACGATCCTGTCGGCCATGGTCCAGCAGCCGCGCGGCCGCCGGATCGGTGAGCTCGTCCGCGACGCCTCCCGCATCGTGGCCGACCAGGCGGCAAAGGTCGTGGCGACGGTCGTCACGGCGACCCCGCTCTCCGACGCACAGGCGGCCCGGGTCGCTCGAGGGCTGTCGGAGCGGTACGGCAAGGACATCATCGTCAACCACGTCGTCGACCCCGCGGTCGTCGGCGGGGTCCGGGTGCAGGTCGGCGGCGACGTCATCGACGGCACCGTGTCCACGCGCCTCGCCGACCTCCGTCTCCAGCTCGCGCGCTGAGCGTACGGTCGAACCCGTCACCCCAAGTCCACAACGGGAGCTGTCCCACCGGGCAGCATCACCCTCTCGGAGCCGCAGGGCCCCGGAAACCAACAAGGAAAATCCCATGGCAGACATCACCATCAGCCCCGATGAGATCCGTGATGCCCTGAAGGACTTCGTCTCGAACTACGAGCCGACGAAGGCCTCCACGGCCGAGGTCGGGCACGTCACCGACGCCGGTGACGGCATCGCCCACGTCGAAGGCCTCCCCGGCGTCATGGCCAACGAGCTCATCCGCTTCGCGGACGGCACGCTCGGCCTCGCCCAGAACCTCGACGAAGACGAGATCGGTGCCATCGTGCTCGGCGAGTTCGCCGGCGTCGAAGAGGGCCAGGAAGTCACCCGTACCGGCGAGGTCCTCTCGGCCCCGGTCGGCGACGGCTTCCTCGGTCGCGTCGTCGACCCGCTCGGCGCCCCGATCGACGGCCTCGGCGAGATCGCAGCCGAAGGCCGCCGTGCCCTCGAGCTGCAGGCGCCCGGCGTCATGTCGCGCAAGTCGGTCCACGAGCCGCTGCAGACCGGCATCAAGGCGATCGACGCGATGATCCCCGTCGGCCGTGGCCAGCGTCAGCTGATCATCGGTGACCGCCAGACCGGCAAGACGGCCATCGCGATCGACACGATCATCAACCAGAAGGCCAACTGGGAGTCCGGCGACGCAGACAAGCAGGTCCGCTGCATCTACGTCGCGATCGGGCAGAAGGGCTCCACGATCGCCTCCGTCAAGGGTGCGCTCGAGGACGCCGGTGCGATGGAGTACACCACCATCGTCGCCGCCCCGGCCTCCGACCCGGCCGGCTTCAAGTACCTCGCCCCGTACACCGGCTCGGCCATCGGTCAGCACTGGATGTACCAGGGCAAGCACGTCCTGATCATCTTCGACGACCTGTCGAAGCAGGCCGAGGCCTACCGTGCCGTGTCGCTCCTCCTGCGTCGTCCGCCGGGGCGCGAGGCGTACCCGGGTGACGTCTTCTACCTGCACTCCCGTCTGCTGGAGCGTTGCGCGAAGCTGTCCGACGAGCTCGGTGCCGGTTCGATGACGGGTCTGCCCATCATCGAGACCAAGGCGAACGACGTCTCGGCGTACATCCCGACCAACGTGATCTCGATCACCGACGGCCAGATCTTCCTGCAGTCGGACCTGTTCAACGCGAACCAGCGTCCGGCCGTCGACGTGGGCATCTCGGTGTCCCGCGTCGGTGGTGACGCCCAGGTGAAGTCGATCAAGAAGGTCTCCGGCACGCTCAAGCTCGAGCTGGCGCAGTACCGCTCCCTCGAGGCCTTCGCGATGTTCGCGTCCGACCTCGACCAGGCGTCGCGTCGTCAGCTGGACCGCGGTGCGCGTCTCACCGAGCTGCTCAAGCAGCCGCAGTACTCGCCGTACCCGGTGGAGGAGCAGGTCGTCTCGATCTGGGCCGGCACCAACGGCAAGCTCGACACCGTCCCGGTGTCCGACGTGCTGCGCTTCGAGTCGGAGCTGCTCGACCACCTGCGTCGCAACTCGGACGTCCTGACCACCCTGCGCGAGACGAACCAGCTCAGCGACGACACCGTCGCCGAGATGTCGAAGCAGATCGACGAGTTCTCCAAGAGCTTCCAGACCAGCGACGGCAAGACCCTCGGTTCCGAGAACGTCCAGGCCGCTGACGCGGAGGACGTCGACCAGGAGCAGATCGTCAAGGGTCGTCGCTAGATGGCAGCGCAGGTCCGGGTCTACCGCCAGCGGATCAAGTCGGCGAAGACCACGAAGAAGGTCACCCGCGCGATGGAGCTGATCTCGGCGTCGCGGATCCAGAAGGCCCAGGCCCGCATGGCCGCGTCCGGTCCGTACTCGCGGGCCGTGACGCGGGCCGTGTCGGCCGTGGCGACGTTCTCGAACGTCGACCACGTGCTGACCACCGAGCCCGAGTCGTCGACCCGTGCCGCCGTGGTGCTGTTCACCTCGGACCGCGGCCTGAACGGTGCGTTCAGCACGAACGTCCTCAAGCAGGGCGAGGAGCTCGCCTCCCTGCTCCGCAGTGAGGGCAAGGACGTCGTGTACTACCTGGTCGGTCGCAAGGCCGTCGGGTACTTCGCGTTCCGTGAGCGTTCGTCCGAGCAGCAGTGGGTCGGCAACACCGACCAGCCCGAGTTCTCCACGGCCAAGGAGATCGGCGACGCGGTCGTCGCGAAGTTCCTGCAGGACACGGCCGAGGGCGGCGTGGACGAGATCCACATCGTCTTCAACCGGTTCCTCAGCCTCGCGACGCAGGAGCCGCAGGTCGTGCGCCTGCTGCCGCTCGAGGTCGTGGACGGCATCGACGAGCCCACGAACGACGAGCCGCTCCCGCTCTACGAGTTCGAGCCGGACGCCGACGCGGTGCTCGACTCGCTGCTCCCGGTCTACATCGAGAGCCGCATCTTCAACGCCATGCTGCAGTCGGCTGCTTCCGAGCACGCCGCCCGACAGAAGGCCATGAAGGCGGCCAGCGACAACGCGGATTCGCTCATCCGTGACTTCACCCGACTCGCGAACAACGCGCGTCAGGCGGAGATCACGCAGCAGATCTCCGAGATCGTCGGCGGCGCCGACGCCCTCTCGTCGAAGAAGAAGTAGTCCGCGTCGTTCGCGGACACCTACCCACCCTCAGGAAGGCACCAGCCATGACCGACACCGCAACCACCGCGGTCGAGACGTCGTCGGCGCCCGGTGTCGGCCGGATCGCCCGTGTCACGGGCCCCGTCGTCGACATCGAGTTCCCCCACGACGCAATCCCGGAGATGTACAACCTCCTGTTCACGACCATCACCATCGGTGAGTCGTCGCAGGAGATCGGCCTCGAGGTCGCGCAGCACCTCGGCGACGACCTCGTCCGTGCCATCTCCCTGAAGCCGACCGACGGCCTCGTCCGCGGCCAGGAGGTCCGTGACTCGGGCGCTCCGATCTCGGTCCCCGTCGGTGACGTCACCAAGGGCAAGGTCTTCGACGTGCTGGGCAACGTGCTCAACACCGACGAGAAGCTCGAGATCACCGAGCGCTGGCCGATCCACCGCAAGGCCCCGGCCTTCGACCAGCTCGAGTCCAAGACCTCGATGTTCGAGACCGGCATCAAGTCGATCGACCTCCTCACCCCGTACGTGCAGGGTGGCAAGATCGGCCTCTTCGGGGGTGCGGGCGTCGGCAAGACCGTCCTCATCCAGGAGATGATCCAGCGCGTCGCGCAGGACCACGGTGGTGTGTCGGTGTTCGCCGGTGTCGGCGAGCGCACCCGTGAGGGCAACGACCTCATCGGTGAGATGGAAGAAGCCGGGGTGTTCGACAAGACCGCCTTGGTGTTCGGCCAGATGGACGAGCCGCCGGGGACGCGTCTGCGTGTCGCGCTGTCGGCGCTGACGATGGCGGAGTACTTCCGCGACGTCCAGAAGCAGGACGTGCTCCTCTTCATCGACAACATCTTCCGCTTCACGCAGGCCGGTTCCGAGGTCTCGACGCTGCTCGGCCGAATGCCGTCCGCGGTGGGCTACCAGCCGAACCTCGCCGACGAGATGGGTGTGCTCCAGGAGCGCATCACCTCGACGCGTGGTCACTCGATCACCTCGCTGCAGGCGATCTACGTGCCGGCCGACGACTACACCGACCCGGCGCCGGCGACCACGTTCGCGCACCTCGACGCGACGACCGAGCTCTCCCGCGAGATCGCGTCGCAGGGCCTGTACCCGGCCATCGACCCGCTGACCTCCACGTCGCGGATCATGGACCTCCGGTACCTGGGCGCCGACCACTACGAGACGGCCACCCGCGTCAAGCAGATCCTCCAGAAGAACAAGGAACTGCAGGAGATCATCGCCATCCTCGGTGTCGACGAGCTCTCCGAAGAGGACAAGATCACGGTCGAGCGCGCTCGTCGTATCCAGCAGTTCCTCTCGCAGAACACCTACATGGCGAAGAAGTTCACGGGCGTCGAGGGCTCCACGGTGCCGCTCAAGGACACCATCGAGTCCTTCCGCGCCATCGCCGACGGCGAGTTCGACCACGTTGCGACCCAGGCGTTCTTCAACGTCGGTGGCATCAACGACGTGGAAGAGAAGTGGGCACAGATCCAGAAGGAGAACCGCTGACATGGCGGGTCTCACCGTGAGTGTCGTCTCGGCGGACCGCGAGGTCTGGACGGGCGACACCACCATGGTCGTCGCACGCACGACGGAGGGCCAGATCGGCATCCTCGCGGGGCACGAGCCGATGCTCGCGATCCTCGCGCAGGGACAGGTCCGCATCACGCGGGCCGACGGTTCCACCGTCGCGGTCGACGCCGAGGACGGCTTCCTCTCCGTCGAGCACGACACGGTCACGATCGTGGCGCGCCAGGCCGCGCTCGCGTCCTGACCGGACTGACCGTCCTCCTCCCGCCGTCGGAGACGAAGCGGGAGGGCGGGGACACGGGTTCCACCCTCGACCTGGGTGCGCTCTCGTTCCCGGAACTGGTCCCAGAGCGGGCCGCGGTGATCACCGCGGCCCGCTCCGTCAGTTCCGAGGAGTCCACCGCGCGGACGGCGCTGAAGCTGGGCCCGAAGTCGATCGCGGAGCGCCTGCGCAACCTGTCGCTCGAGTCGTCTCCGACGTTGCCGGCCATCGAGCGGTACACCGGCGTGCTCTACGACCCGCTGGACGCCGGGTCCGCCACGGCGACGACGCGCCGGTGGTGGTCCGAGCACGTCGTGGTGCAGTCGGCGATGTTCGGACCGATCGGCGGGGGCGACCCGATCCCGGCGTACCGGCTGTCGCACGACTCGCGTCTCGGCACGGTGCGGCTCGCGTCGCACTGGCCGGCTCCGGCTGCCCGGGCGTTGGCCACACGGACCGACGGCTTGGTCTTGGACCTGCGGTCGGAGGGGTACCGAGCACTCGGTCCGGTGCCGGAGGCCGTGGTGCTGCGCGTCGTGAGCGTCGATGGCAGCGGACGCCGCAAGGCGCTGAACCACTGGAACAAGACCGCGAAGGGTCGGCTGGTCGCGCTGCTCGGGGCGACGGACGCGCAGATCGCGTCCATGGCGGACCTGGTCGCGTGGGCGAACGCGTTCGACGTGGTGCTCGAACGGGTGGACGGCACGTGGGAGCTGGTCGCCGAGAGCCTGGTGGCGCCAGCGGCGTGACGGTCCGTCCTCCACAACGGGGTCGGTTACGTCAGCCGTCCACAGGTCGATGGGACCCGCCCGACTGGAGGCCCGGATCGCGCTTCGATGTCGGTATGAACCCAGGCGCAGTCCAGTCGACCACTGACCCGTACATCCGGCATCCACGCGAGATCGCGGCGGCGGTCACGCTCCCGGCCGCGGCCGTCGCGCTGACGGCTCCAGGGCCGCCGACCGTGTCGTCGGCGGGTGCCGCCGCCATCACCACCGCGTGCGGCGCCCTCGCGACCCGGATCGCGCTCGTCCGGCACCTCGCCGATCCGAACGCGCCGGAACCGCGTCGGATCCGTCCGTACGACCCGATCCACGAAGGTCCGCCGCTCGCACTGCGTGGCTCCGGACCCGCTCCGGATGCCGAGGCTCTGCGGGTCGCGGGGGAGCGGTGCGCCGCGACCTGGCGCGCCTGGCGTGCCCAGGGTGCTCCGGACGACGAACGGATCGGCGTCGCCGGTGCCCTCGCACTCGGGGCGTGGTGTGCCTGGGCGCTCGGTTCGGGCCCTCGTGCCGAGGTCCGTGCTCAGCATGCGCTCGAGACCGATCCGCACGACCCGATGGCAGCGCTCGTGCTGCGGTCGGTGCTCGCAGACAGCGCTCCGGCGTGGCACGGGTGATCGGGGTGCACGGGATCGTCTACGCTCGTCGGGACTCGGCAGGAAGGGGCACCGCGTGCACGAGGACGACGACCGCACCGACCGCGCTGCCGCGACCGACGACACGGTCCTGCGTGCACGGTCGCGCCGCTCGGCGGGGCAGGCAGGAGTCGACCCCCAGCCGGACCCCGGCGTCGAGCTCGATCTCGACGCTGACCTCGACGACACGGTGGTGCGGGCTGCGGTGCCGCGGAACGCCGACCCGTTCGGGGACACGGTCGTGCGTCTGGGCGTCGCAGCCCCCACGCCCACCGCGCACCGGCCGGCTGCCGTCCCCGAGCAACCGCCCGGCCTGCCGAGCGGTCTTCCGCCTGTGCCGCAGCAGCCCCGTGAGCGGGTGCCCTCGATCCGCATCGGTGACCGCGTGCTCCGGCTCGACCGCCCCGTCGTGATCGGCCGCCGACCGGCACTGCCCCGGATCGTCCGCGGTCCCGAACCGCAGCTGCTGACGGTGCCGTCGCCGCTCGGCCAGGTCTCGTCCTCACACCTGCTCGTGCACGCCGAGGGTGAAGCCGCCGTCGTCGACGACCTCCGCTCCACCAACGGCACCGTCGTCCGGCCCGCGGGGGCGCCGCCCTACCGGATGCCCGCGGGTGCGTCGATCGTGGCGCTGACGGGTACGGTGGTCGAGATCGGGGACGGCGTCGCCATCGAGGTCCTGTCGCCGCACCTCAGGGTGGCACCACCCGCGGACGGCTTCCCATCGCCCCTCGCACCACCCACGACGCAGTTGACCGGCACGCCCCGAACCCCCAGAGAGCGATCCTGACCCGTGACCGAACTCGGCCGAGCCGCCGCAGCCCACGCCATCGACGTCCCCGGAGCGGGCGGCGCCACGCTCACCCTCTCCTGGGGTGCCGCGACCGACATCGGTCGTCGTCGTGACCACAACGAGGACAGCTACATCGTCGAGGCACCGTTCTTCGTCGTCGCCGACGGCATGGGCGGACACCTCGCCGGAGACCGCGCGAGCGACGCCGTCGTCCGTCGACTCGGCGACGCAGTGGACGGCCCGTTCGGCTCGCGGGCGTCCATCCAGCACGCGCTGCTGCTGGCCACCGCCGACATCGAACGCGCTGCCGGCGGCAACGCGATCGGTGCCGGGACGACCGTCACCGGGCTGGCGCTGGTCGCGGCCGAGGGGCAACCCGCGGCACTGGTCTTCAACGTCGGCGACTCCCGGACCTACCGCGTCGAGAACGGCACCCTCAGCCGCATCACCGTCGACCACTCGGTCGTGCAGGAGATGGTCGATGCCGGTGTCCTCCGTGCCGAGGACGCCGAAGCGCACCCCGACAGCAACGTCATCACCCGTGCAGTGGGCTTCGGTGAACCGCCGGAGCCGGACTGGTGGACGCTGCCGCTGCGCACGGGCGATCGCTACATCATCTGCTCCGACGGACTCACCAAGGAGATCGGCGACGTCGGCATCAGCCGCATCGCGGCCAAGGTGCAGGACCCGCAGGAGCTCGCCGAGCGGCTGGTGGGCGATGCGCTCGTCGCCGGCGGTCGGGACAACGTGACCGTCGTCGTCCTGCAGGTCGAAGGGGCACCTGCCGACGCCGACCTCGAGGACACACTGCCTCGTCACTGACACGGCCCCCGAACTGGGGGACCACGGGGCTGTCCGTGCACCGGTGCGGAAGGCCCCGCCGGAGGACGGCTCCGTACACTGGAAGGCCGCGACGATCGACTGGCCCTGCCGGCCGGGGAGGAAGGGCACCATGGCGCGACGCCTGCCGTCCACGCCTCCGGTCATCGCGGGGTTCACGCCCGTGCACGTGCTCGGTTCGGGCGGCTTCGCCGACGTGTTCCTCTACGAGCAGGACATGCCGCGCCGACAGGTCGCCGTCAAGGTGCTCCTCGACGAGGTGGTGGACGACCGCGTCCGCCAGATGTTCCAGGCCGAGGCGAACCTCATGGCGCGGCTCAGCACCCACCCCTCGATCCTGACCGTGCTGCAGGCGAGCGTCGCCTCCGACGGCCGGCCTTACCTGGTGATGGAGCTCTGCTCGTCCTCGCTCAGCGAGCGCTACCGCCGCTCCCCGGTCCCGGTGTCCGAGGTCCTGACGATCGGGATCCGCATCGGCGCGGCCCTCGAGACCGCGCACCGCGAAGGTGTCCTGCACCGCGACATCAAGCCCTCGAACATCCTGCTGACGGCGTACGGCAACCCCGTGCTGTCGGACTTCGGGATCGCGGCGACCATCGGCGAAGCCGACCCGGACGAGCCGATCGGCATGTCGATCCCGTGGTCCGCGCCGGAGGTCCTGATCGACGACTCCCGCGGAACGATCCAGTCCGAGGTCTACTCGCTCGCCGCCACGGTCTTCTCCCTGGTGGCCGGCCGGAGCCCCTTCGAGGTCCTCGGTGGCAAGAACGGCGCGTCGGACCTGATGGCCCGCATCGACAAGGGCGGGGTCAAGCCCACCGGCCGCACCGACGTGCCACCGTCCCTCGAGCGCCTGCTCGCGACCGCGATGTCGCGGAGGGTCCAGCAGCGGCCGACCACCGTGATGGAGCTCGTGCGCGGGTTCCAGCAGGTGCAGGCCGAACTCGGTCTCCCGCAGACGCCGGCGGACGTCGCGGTCGAGGCCTGGGCCGTCGCGATGCCGACGCCCGAGGGCGACCGGACGATGGTGCGCGACCTCCAGCCGCCGTCGCGCGTCGGTCGGCGTCGGCGCACCCGGCGCCCGGTGCAGGGCGGAGTCGCTGCGACGGGGTCCCGCAGCGTGGGCACCGTGCACCGAACCGGGTCGATGACCGTCGCACGCCGACGCTCGCGTCGGACGGTCGCCTGGGTCTCCACCGCGGCAGCCGTCGTCGTCGCGGCCCTCGCGGTGACCACCGTCCTCGCCGTCACCCGGGCCGGCACGGGCGCGATCCCGACCGTGTCCGACGTCCGTGCGACGACCTCCGGCGAGTCCGTGACCTTCCGCTGGTCGGACCCCGGGCTCCAGGCCGGGGACACCTACGTCATCTCGTCGGGCGGTGCCTCCAGCCAGCAGTCCGGAACCTCGTTCGTGGTGACCGGGTCGAAGGGCGACGAGGAGTGCGTCTCCGTCGCGGTGAACCGTGACGGCAAGACCGGGGTCGCCAGCGCCGAGCGGTGCGCGACGATCGGCAGCGGCTCGTGATCCGTCGGTTCATCGCGCAGCACCGGTCCGCCGCGGTCACGGTCGGCGCCTCGGTGCTGGTCACGGCGCTGGTGGCCGGCGCTGCCCTCGCCTCCAGCGGCTACCACACGCAGCGCGTCGACCTGGGCGACGGCACGGTCTGGGTGCCCTCGGCGCAGTACGGCGCCGTCGGCCGGGCGAACACCGCGGTGCTGCAGCTCAACACCGCGGTCGAGGCATCCTCCGACGCACTGTCGGTGGTGCAGCGCGGGGCGACGGTCTACTCCGTCGACGCGACCAAGGGCACCGTCGCCAAGGTCGACGTGGCCGACGCCACGGTCGGTGACGCCGTCAGTCTGCCCTCCGGGTCGCCGCAGGTGTTCCTCGCCGGTGACACCGCCGTCATCGGCAACCAGGAGACCGGCGAGCTCTGGTCGACCCCGGCCGGGCGGCTCGACGAGTTCGACGCCTCGACCAAGGCCGACCTGACGCTCGGGGCCGACGCCGTCTTCGACGCGTCCGATGACCACGTGGCGGTTTACTCGCCGCGCACGGCCACTGCGTCGCTCGTCCAGCTCGGCGCCACGATGTCGGTCACCGAGAAGTGGTCGGTCAGGATGGACCGTGCCGACGACTTCCAGGTGGCGGCCGTGGGTTCGCACGTCGCCGTCCTCGACCGCACCGACGGCCGACTCGCCGTCGACGGGACGACGGTCGACCTCGGCAGCCGCGTTGGTGCCGACCCCGCGCTGCAGCACTCGTCGGTCGACGGGGACGCGGTCGTGGTGGCGGGGGCTGCCGGCATGGTCCGGGTGACCCCCTCGGGGTCGGCGACCGCGACGCCCCTCCAGGTCTCCGGACGCGCCGCCCGTCCCTACGTCGACGGCTCCTGCACGTACGGGGCGTGGAGCGGAGGCCAGGCCGTCGACACGTGCGACGGTCGTGCACTCCAGCAGTTGGACAGCATGCCGGGCGGTGCCGCCCTGGCGATCGTGCACAACGGCGACACGGTCGTGGCCAACGACCCGGCCACCGGACGGTCCTGGGCGATCGACCGCAGCGGCCAGCTCATCGACAACTGGTCGGACCTGATCAAGCGGGACGACGACCAGCAGCAGGAGCAGGTGTCCGACGACGACCCCCAGGTCGAGAAGGACCAGAAGCCGCCGGTGGCGGTCGACGACGACCTGGGCGCGCGTCCCGGACGCACCACGAGCCTCCCGGTCCTGCTCAACGACTACGACCCCAACGGCGACCCGATCGTGATCAGCGAGGTCGGGTCGGTCGACCGGGCCGAAGGCTCGGTCGCGATCGTCGACGACGGCCAGCGCCTGCAGATCACGCTCAGCGCCGCCGCGAGCGGCACCGTGACCTTCCCGTACACGATCACCGACGGCAACGGCGGTTCCGCGACCGCCGAGGTCCGCGTGTCGGTCCGACCCGAGTCCGAGAACAGCGCACCACGGCAGGTCCGCGACACCAGCGCCGACGTCGTGCGCAACGGCCACGTCTCCAGCGACGTGCTGGGCGACTGGGTGGACCCCGACGGCGACCCGGTCTACCTGAAGTCCGCGTCCGCATCCGACGGTGACCAGGTCTCGACGACGCCCGACGGACTGCTCGACTTCCGGAACACCAGCGGCCGGACCGGCGACCGCAGCGTCCAACTCGTCGTGAGCGACGGACGCGCTGACGGCCGCGGGTCGGTGACGGTGCACGTCGCCGCCCAGGGGAGCGTCCCGCTGCGCGCCGACGCGTTCCCCGTGCAGGGCTACGCCGGCAAGTCCTTCTCGGTCACACCGCTCGAGCACGTCCGTGGCGGGAACGGTGCCGTGACCCTCACCAGTGTGTCCTCGACCAGCGGGGTCACCATCACGCCGAGCTACGACGCCGGCACGTTCCGGGTCGACAGCTCGGCAGTGGGGGACCACCAGGTCGAGTACACGGTCACCGACGGCACCAAGACCGCGAGCGGGGTGGTCCGCATCACGGTCCTCGCGCCGCCGGACGCCTCCACCGCGCCGATCACGACGCCGAAGACCGTCTTCGTCACGACCCTGTCGACGAAGGACACCGACGTCACCGCGACCGACATCGACCCCGCAGGCGGCGTCCTGCTCGTCACCGCGCTGGACGGACCGGCCCGCGGCGCCGGCGTGCAGGCGAGCATCCTCGACCAGCACACGGTCCGGACGACCCTGACGGCACCCCTCGACGGGCCGGTGACCTTCACGTACACCGAGTCGAACGGGCTCGCGTCCTCGACCGGCACGGTCACGGTGGTCGAGATCCCGAAGCCGGAACGCATCCAACCGCCCGTCGCCCAACCGGACAGCGCCACCGTGCGCGTCGGCGACGTCGCGGACATCGACGTCCTGGCCAACGACACCCAGCCCGAAGGCGAACCGCTGACGCTCGCGCCCGACCTCGTGCAGAACGTCCCCGGCGACGGCGGGCTGCTGTTCGTCTCGGGCGACCACCTGCGGTACCTCGCTCCGAAGACCCCGGGCAACTACACCGCGGTCTACCGGGTCGCCGGGCCGGACGGACAGACCTCCGACGCTGCCGTCTCCATCTCGGTGCGCGAGAAGGACTCCGCCACGAACAACCCGCCCGTCCCGCAGACGGTCACCGCACGCGTGGTCGCCGGGCAGGCGGTCCGCATCTCGGTGCCGCTCAACGGCATCGACCCCGACGGCGACTCGGTCCAGCTGGTGGGCGTCGCGTCGAACCCGGACAAGGGCTCGGTCAGCGACGTCGGCACGGACTCCCTCACGTACGAGGCGGGCGACTACTCCGCCGGCACCGACGAGTTCACCTACACCGTCGTCGACGCCCTCGGGGCCCGGGCGACGGGCACCATCCGGGTCGGGATCGCCCCGCGCGCCGAGCAGGCGTCCAACCCCGTCGCCGAGGCCGACCACGTCACGATCCGGCCCGGGGGATCCGTGACCGTGCGGGTGCTGCAGAACGACTCCGACCCCGAGGGTGGCCAGCTCCGGGTGTCCAAGGCCGAGCCGACGGCAGCGGGTGTGCGCGCGAAGGTGCTGCGAGGCCAGGAGATCCGGGTCACCCCGCCGGCGTCCGCGACCAGTGGCGACTTCGCCGTGCTCTACACCGCAGCGAACGAGAACGGGGGCGCCAGCACGGCGTTCCTCACCGTCACGGTCGACAAGGACGCGCAGCCGCTCCGACCAGAAGTGGACGACACGGTGCTCGACCTGCAGGACATCCTGCACCGGCAGAACGTGACCGTCGACGTGCTGAAGAACGTGTTCTTCGCCGAGGGGTCCACCTCCGACCTGACCGTCGGCGTGGTCGACGGCTACGGGGGCGACGCCCGACCGACCGCCGACGGACGCGTCCTCGTCACGCTGACGAACGACTCCCAGGTGATCCCGTTCTCCGTTGCACGCAAGGACCGCCCCGACGTCGTGTCGTACGGCTTCATCCACGTCCCCGGGTTCGACGACGCGCTGCCGCAGATCGACCGCTCCGTCGGCGCCATCACGGTCAAGAGCGAGGCGACCGTCCGCATCCCGCTCGCCAAGTACGTGGTCACGGCCAACGGGCAGACCGCGAAGATCACCGACCCGGGAACCGTCAAGGCGACCCACGCCAACGGCGACGACCTGACCGTCGACCAGTCGACGCTGCAGTTCACCTCGGCGAAGCTGTACTACGGCAACGCCTCGATCTCGTTCGAGGTCACCGATGGGTCGGACGCGAACGGCGGCAAGGGCCGCGTGGCGACCCTCGTCCTGCCGATCAAGGTCGAGCCGCGGTCGAACCAGCCACCCGCGTTCACCGGGTCGTCCGTCGAGATGCAGCCGGGTGAGTCGCGGACCATCGACCTGTCCCGACTGACCGACTACCCGTACCCGCAGGACCTGCCGGAGCTCAAGTACTCCGTCGTCAGCCAGCCGGCCGCCGGGACGACCGCGACGGTCTCCGGGCAGCGCCTGACCATCGCCGTGGCCGACACCGCGACCAAGAACACCACCGCGTCGATCGGCATCGGTGTCTCCGACGCGACGAACGCCGGACGCTCCGGCTCCGTGACGGTCGGCATCGTCGCCTCGAACCGGCCACTCGTCCAACCCGGTGCCGACAGCGCGGTCGCGAAACGCGGGCAGTCGACCACGATCGACGTGCTCGCGAACGACCAGCCCACGAACCCGTTCCCCGCCGAGCCCCTGCGCGTCGTCGCGATCCGCGGGCTCGCCGGTGGTCTGCCGTCCGGCGTCACGATCACGCCCAGTGCGGACAAGTCCCGCCTGCAGGTGTCGGTCGCTGCCGGTGCGAAGCCGGTCAACACGAACCTGCAGTACCAGGTTGCCGACGCCACGAACGACCCGGACCGGTACGTCTGGGGCGACGTCACCATCTCGGTGCAGGACGTCCCCGACGCGCCGGGCGCCCCGACCAGGACAGGCTCGTACGACGGCGGCCAGGTCACGCTGACGTGGTCGACGCCGCAGGCCAACAACTCGCCGATCACCGACTACCTGGTCACCGGGAGCAACGGGGTCGCGAAGGACTGCGGTCTCGCCACTGTCTGCACGATCGCTGGCCTCGACCCCAAGGCCTCCTACCGGTTCGCCGTGGTCGCCGTGAACGCCGTCGGACAGTCGGCCGCGTCGCAGCAGTCCGCGCCGATGAGCGCCGACTTCGTCCCCGCGGCGCCGCAGGGCATCAGCGTGGTGGCGGACAAGTCGACGCCGAACCAGCTCGACGTCACCTGGAACGCCGTCGGAACGCCGAACAACGGAACGCCCGTCGATGACTACGTCGTCACCATCCAGGGGCCAGGCCTCTCCACCACCCGGAACACCGGGGTCTCGACCAGCACGTCGTTCCAGGGCGCGCAGAGTGGTCTGCCCTACACCGTGGCGGTCTCGGCGCGGAACGGTGCCGATCGCGACAACACGGTCGTCCAGTGGAACTCAGCGCAGGCGACGGGTACTGCTGTGGGAGCGCCAGCCAAGCCGGTCATCACCGCAGACGGAACGCCCGACGGCGGCCAGACCTCAGTGACGCTCAACGCGGCAGAGTCCGACTGGGGAGGAGCGGGAACTTCCATGCGCATCGCGAAGTACCGCGCGGGAACGCCGATCCCCCCAGGATGCTCGACGTCCGGTTCGGAGTTCGTCTGGGACGCCGCCACGGCGAAGGACTCGATCGCTAGTGACTACGTCTACGTCGCCCTTGCAGACAACGGGTTCTTCTGCACGGCATCGGACGCCGCCGGTGTGCAAGGCTTCTCGACTCCGCCTGCGCCCACGGCGACAGTGACTGTCGCCCAGAACGGCATCCTCAGCCCGGATTGGGACCTCGGGCTCACTGCCTCCGCTTCTGGCAAGTACACCTACTACTCGATCAACGGGAACACGCCTGTGCCGTTCCAGGGCTCGGCGGACCTCGGTGCCGGGGTCGGCTACGGCAGTTCGACGGTCGTCGTCGTGAGCACGTGTGCGCTCCCCGACATGTACTGCTCCGAGACGACTGCGAAGGCCGCGACGGCGTTCACGACACGCGCCACGATCACCACCGCGACCGTCGGACAAGCGCTCGTCATCGACGACAGCAACAACGGATACGGGTCGCCCGCGCAGCAGATCGCGTTCTGCAAGCCCGGTCTGGTCTTCGACGACTGCGACAAGACCGATCCGAGCGGGAACGCGTGGGCCGCCAACGCGAACGTTCCTGCCGGGTACGCGACGGTCCAGGTGAAGCAGACCGTCAACGGAAAGACGGATCCCAGCTACGCCGAGCGAAGCATCACTGGAAACGACACAGCAGGCGGCTGACGCTCCAGCCGCTCGACCCAGCGAGAATGACAGCGGCGAACCGCCGTGAACGAACGAGGAGAACTCCCCGCATGAGCATGTCCCCCGAGCAGGCCACCTGGTTCGCCGACGTCGCCGGCCGCATCGTGACCAACGTCGAGCAGGTGCTCCTCGGGAAGACCTTCGTCATCCGGCTCGCCGTGACCGCGATGCTGAGCGAGGGCCACCTGCTGCTCGAGGACGTCCCCGGCACCGGCAAGACCAGCATGGCCCGCGCACTCGCGCAGAGCGTGCAAGGCTCCACGAACCGGATCCAGTTCACGCCCGACCTGCTGCCCGGCGACATCACGGGCATCAGCGTCTACGACCAGCGCAACCAGGAGTTCGAGTTCCACCGCGGCCCGGTCTTCGCGAACATCGTGCTCGCGGACGAGATCAACCGCGCCAGCCCGAAGACGCAGTCCGCCCTGCTCGAGGCGATGGAGGAAGCAGCGATCACCGTCGACGGCGTCAACCACCGACTGGCCGCCCCCTTCATGGTCATCGCCACCCAGAACCCCGTCGAGCAGGCTGGCACCTACCGGCTGCCCGAGGCACAGCTGGACCGCTTCCTCATGAAGACCTCGATCGGCTACCCGGACCACGCCGCGACGGTGAAGATCCTCGAGACCTCGTCGGCGCCCGCATCCTCGGTCCCGCTCGCGAGTGTCGTCCCCGCCGCGACCATCACCGAGATGGCGGCCCTCGCCCGCACGGTGCACGTCGACGCCACGATCGCGGACTACGTCGCGCGACTCGTGGACGCGACCCGCGCGGCGAACGAGGTCCGACTGGGCGTGAGCGTCCGCGGCGCGATGGGCCTGATGCGCGCGAGTCGGGTGTTCGCCGCGCTGAGCGGTCGACACTACGTCACGCCCGACGACGTCAAGGCACTGGCCGAACCGGTCCTGGCGCACCGCATGGTCCTCGACGCCGAGGCGGAGTTCGACGGCGTGAGCACGTCGAGTGTCGTCTCCCAGCTGCTCGTCGAGACCCCGCCCCCGGCCGACCGGGTCACGTCGTGACGGACCGGCGACCGGTCTCCACGCGCTCGCGCCGTCCCTCGTCGACGCGGTCGCGTCGTCCGGGCACGGCCTACGAGCGCACGGGGACGGTCGCCGGGCTGACCAACGTCCGGACCCGCCTGGTCGGGGAACGACAGGGGGTGGCGGCCGAAGCGGTCGTCGGTGCGGTCCGTCTGTGGCGCACGGCCTGGAGGAGCGTGGCGCGTTCCTGGGACGCGGTCTCGTCCGTGGTCACCGGCCTGGGATGGACGGTGGCGGTCCTGACGGTCGTCGCGGTGGTCGTCGGCTACCGGTTCGGCCTGCGCGAGGTCGTGGTCGTCGGCTTCGCCGGCATCCTGCTCGTCGTGGTCGCAGCGATCGCCCTGATCGGGCACTCGCGCCTGGTCATCCGGATGAGTCCGCCGGCTCGGCGCGTGGCGGTGGGGGACGCTGCCGGTGTGACGGTCACGGCCGAGAACCCCTCCCGGCTGCCGTCGGTACCGGTCACGGTGGAGGTCCCTGTCGGGTCCGGCCTGGTGGACGTCGCGATCCCGACCATCGCGCCGCGCACGACGTTCGAACGAGCGGTGCCGGTCCCCACGGTGCGACGCGGTGTCCTGGACGTCGGACCCGTCACCGGCGTCCGCGCTGACCCGGTCGGGTTGGTGCGCCGCGAGATCGTCTGGACCGCGCGCGAACAGGTCATCGTGCACCCGCGCACGGTGGCGATCCCGTCGACCAGCACGGGTCTGGTCCGGGACCTCGAGGGGCAGGCGACGACGGACCTGTCGCCGGCCGACATCTCGTTCCACGCGATCCGCGAGTACATGCCCGGGGACGACCCGCGCACGGTGCACTGGAAGTCGACGGCGAAGACCGGCGCGCTCATGGTGCGGCAGTTCGAGGACACGCGGCGGTCGCACCTCGTCGTCGCGCTCGGGTTGGCGCGGAGCGAGTTCGCCGACGACGAGGAGTTCGAGCTCGCGGTGAGTGCCGCCGCCTCCCTCGGCACGCGGGCGATCCGCGACGGCCGGGAGGTCACGGTCGTCGTGTCCCAGCGGACGCCCGAGTTCGCGCGGCGGCCGGTGTACGCGGTGCACCGCCTGCCCACGGTCACCCCGACCCGACTGCTCGACGAGTTCGCCTCGGTCGCGCTGGCGGACGCCTGCCTGCCCGTCGCGGAGGTCGCGCGCATCGTCGGCTCCGACACGGCCGGCATCTCGGTGGCCTTCCTCGTGGTCGGGTCCGCCGTCGAACTGCCGGCACTGCGTCTGGCAGCGACCCGCTTCCCGATCGGGGTCGAGGTCGTCGCGGTGGTCTGCGAGCCCGAGTCCGTCCCGCGCTTCGTCCGGATCCCTGGCCTGACGGTCATGACCATCGGCTACCTGGACGACCTCCGTCTCGCCCTGCACCGATCGGCGGCCGTGTGAGCGCCCCGCCCCTCGCTCCGTCACGTCCGCGTCGAGACACGCGTCGGCAGGCCCGTCGGGACGCACGGGTGTCGCCAACCCGACTGGCGGGTGGCACGCTCGTCGTCTGGCTGCTGCTCGCCGTCGCGAGCGTCGCCTGGTGGCCGGTCTACCGCGACCAGGGGATGGTCGTCGCCGGGGTGACCGCTGTCGTCGCCGGGTCGCTGGTCGCCCTGCTCGGTGCGGTGTTCCGGTCGTCGACCGCGGTCGTGGCCGTCGCGACGATCGCGGCCTTCGTCGTGACCGGCGTACCGGCCGCCGTGCCGGACGAGGCGGCTGGGCTGCTGCCCACCGGGCCGGGTCTGCTCGACCTGTTCTCCGGCGTCGCGCTGGGGTGGAAGCGGCTCGTCACCATCAGCCTGCCGGTCGGGACCTACGAGGCGTTGCTGGTGCCGTTCTTCGTGACCCTGCTCGTCGCCACGGTGACCGGCGTGAGCTGCGCGACCCGGGCCTCCCGGCAGGAACTCGCGAGCATCCCGGCGCTGGTGCTGCTCGCGGTCGGTGTCGTGGTCGGTCCCACGCGTCTCGACACGTCGATCGCCCTGGCGGTCGCGCTGACGGGGGTCGCGCTCGTGTGGGCGCTCACCGTGCGGCACGCGCGGCGGGCCAGTGCCGTCGCGCGGACGATCGGCGCTCCGGTCGCGGTGCGGAGGTCAGTGGTCCGTCCGGCGTTGGTCGGGAGCGCGACCATCCTGGCGGCAGCGGTCGTCGCGACCGGCCTCGGGCTCGTCGCGCCGCCCACGACCGCGCGGACCGTCGCGCGGACGGACGTCGTCAAGCCCTTCGACCCGCGCGACTACGTCAGCCCGCTCAGCGGCTTCCGCGCGTACGAGGAGTCCTCCGAGGCGGACACGACCCAGCTGCGGGTCTCCGGACTGCCACGCAACGGCTTCGTCCGGATCGCGACCCTCGACACCTACGACGGCGTGACCTACCGCGTGGGCGGGACCGACGGCGCCTCGCCGTCCGGCACGTTCGAGCGGGTGCCGACCGCCGTCGACGTGCGCGGTGTCCGGGGGAGCACGGTCGACGTCGGGGTCACGGTGGACGGGTACAGCGGGGTCTGGCTGCCCACGGTCGGTGACCTCGAACAGATCGACTTCCGCGGCAGCGGTGCGGACCGCGCGCGCAGTTCCTTCTTCTACAACGCGTCGACCGCGACGGGCGCCGTCGTCGGCGGTGTGCCGGCGGGCACCCGGTACGACCTCCGTGCCGTCGTGCCCGACCAGCCGTCCGAGGACCAACTCGCAAGCGCTCGGCCCGGAGACGCCACCGTGCCGTCGCCGACGAACGTGCCGGACGCCGTGCGCGACACCGTGGAGTCGACCGCCGGAACGGCCGACTCGGACGGAGCGAAGCTCGTCGCGGTGATCCAGGCGCTCAAGAGCAGGGGGTACGTCAGCCACGGCGTCGGCGACGACCGTGCGAGTCGGTCGGGGCACGGCGCGGACCGGATCCAGGAGCTGCTGACGTCGCCGTTGATGATCGGTGACCAGGAGCAGTACGCGGTCGCGGCAGCCCTGATGTCCGAGGAGATCGGGTTCCCGACGCGGGTCGTGATGGGCTTCGCTGCCGGTGGTGACGCGGGCTCCAGTGCGGGAGCGACGGGGACGGCGCGCACGACGACGTTCCGTGGGTCGGACGTGACGGCGCGCATCGAGGTCGACACCGCGCAGTGGGGCTGGGTCACGATCAACCCGAACCCCGCTGTCCGGCAGATCCCGGACGAGCAGCGCCAGACGCCGAAGCCGGTCACACGCCCCGAGACCGTCGTGCCGCCGCCACCGGTCGAGCAGCAGGACCAGGACCAGCAGGCGCCGCCGCAGAGCGACCGGAACACGCCGGACCAGCCGCCGCTCTGGCTGCAGATCCTGCTCGCGGCGCTGCCGTGGGTGCTCGGGACCCTCGGGTTCATCGCCCTCGTCCTGCTGCCGTTCATCGTCATCGTGGCGATCAAGCGGGTGCGCCGGCGTCGGCGCCGACGGGCCGCGACCGCTCGGGGTCGGATCATCGGCGCCTGGGACGAGTACAGGGACGCCCTGCTCGACCGCGGCCAGGACATCCCTGTTGCTGCGACCCGGCGCGAGGTGGCGGTCACGGCACCCGGCGACGGCGGGGCCGGACTCGCGGCACTGGCGGACCGCGCCGTGTTCGGGCCGAGCGATGCCGACGAGCGCGCCGCCGACCGGATGTGGGACGCCACGGACAGTGCGATCGGGCACCTGCGGTCCGGACGGACCCGTCGTGAACGGCTGCGCACCCTGGTCTCCACGCGGTCGCTCCGCACGATCCGGGTGCCGAACGCGGCCGAGCGGCTCCGGGGCCTGGTTCCGCGCCCCGCGGACGTGGCGCGCGCCGGACACGGAGCGGACGGTGGCTACGATGTCCGGAGGCCCGCCGAGCGACACCTCGGGCCGGATGAGGACAGAGGCAACCTGTGATCAGATGCGAACACTGCGGATCGGTGCTGCCAGACGGAGCGATCTTCTGTGGTGAGTGCGGTCGGGCCGTGAACACCTCCGCGAACCGCCGCCCTGCCGCTGCGGAGCCCACCGACCGTGCCACCCCGCCGCCGCTGCAGCAGCCTGACCAGCACGGGCATCGTCGCGATCCTGCAGCCGATGCCTGGCTGCCTGAGTCGACGCTCGACCCCGCGACGCGCGCCTGGCTCACTGGCGAGGACCGCCGCCGTTCGGGTGAGGTCGCCCCCGTCCCGGTGCAGACCCCGGACTCGTTCGCACCCCGGTCCGCGCCCACGCACGTGCACGGTGCCGGCAGCGGGCTGGACGGGTGGGCCGGTGCGCCCGGAGCCCGACGACCCGAGCAGGACCCGGCGTCGCAGCGATCGGTCCCTGCGGAGCCGAGCCTCGACCCCGACGCGCAGCCGGCACAGACAGTCGCACCCGAGGACGACCCCGAGGTCACGCGGCTCGCGCCCCGGTCGAGCGGTGCTCCCGCTCCCACGCCCGCGCCCCCGGTGGCCCCGGTGGACCCGGTGGCCCCGGTGGCCCCGGTGGACCAGGCTGCACCGGCGGCGCCGTTCTGGGCCGCCGCACCGGAGGCCCCGACTCCCGCTCCGAGTGCGCCGTCCTGGTGGATCGGTCGCGCCGGCGACGACACCGCGGGCTCGCCGGAGCGCGAGACGGCGTCCGGAGTCCCTGCGCCGACGGACGGGTCCACTGAGCCGACGACCGATGCGCCGACCGATGACCGTTCTCCGGTCGCTGACGGGTCTGCCGTGGACACTGCACCGGGCGAGGTGACGGCAGCTGCGACCTCGGTGGGACAGACGGACGCCCGCGTGGCCTCTGAGCCTCCGGAACCCGAGGCGCCGCGGGCGGGTGACACCGCGGTGGTCGAACCGCTCGTCGACCGTCGGCCCCCTCGTCCGGCGCCGCTCGTGCAGCCCGGGACACACCCGACGACGTGCCACGTCTGCGGTCACCAGCTCGAACCCGACGACATCTTCTGCAACGAGTGCGGCGCCGTGCGACCTGCCGTCACGGCCGCGTTCACCGGGCCCGTCGTGCCGCTGCCGGTCGCACGGCCTGACTGGGCCGCGCAGACGACGTCCGCCGACGAACCGGACGACGTCGTCGAGCCGGACAACGACGACCTCGTCGAGCCGAATGACGTGGAGCCGGAAGACGTGGTCGAGCCGGACGACGTGGTCGAGTCTGACGGCCTCGTGGAGTCTGACGACGAGTCGGGCGCTCCTGATCCGTCCGGGTCCGAGACGCCTTCTGAAGAACTGGGCGATGCGGACGCGGGGCATCGAGCGCCGACCGCGTGGGAACTGGACGACGTTGCGCCGGAGCAACCAGCTGCCCCGACCGCTGCCCCGCTGCCGCCGATCCCGGACATGCCCGGACCCGCGTTGCCCCTGCCGACCGTCGCATCGGTGCCGTCGAGCGGTGACGCCGACGAAACAGCCCAGCTCGACGAAGGCGCAGGCGCAGGCGCAGACGTCGACGCATCCGGCGACGATGACGAGGACGTCGACCAGACGCGCATCGTCTCGAGGACACCGACGCGTGCGCCTTTCCTGCTGCACTGCAGCACCGGGGAACGGCTGGGCGTCCACGGCACCGGGCTGCTGGGCAGGTTGCCGCGGCCGCAGCCGGGCGAACGGTTCGACGACCTGCTGACGATCCACGACCCGGGCAAGTCGGTGTCGAAGACCCACCTGGAGATCGGACGCGACGGCGACGACCTCTGGGTGTCCGATCGCTTCTCCGGCAACGGATCGGTCATCCGCCACATCGACGGCTCGATCCGTCGGTGTGAGCCGGGCCGCCGCTACCGGGTCGAACGCGGCGCCCGGGTCGACATCGGCGAGCAGTTCTTCCTCGTGCAGTAGCTGTTCCTCCACAGGCCACTCGGCGCCCGCGGTCCTGCACCGTGGGCGCCGATGTCGTCCCGGCGCCGGTGTGGATGCGATGAGATCGGTGCATGACGCTCCTGGTCCTGCGGGCCTGCCTGGTGGCAGGCGCGACACTGCTGACGGTCGGCACGGGCACGACCAGCGGTTTCGCACGCACCACGGCGCTCGCGAGTGCCGTGGTGCTCGCAGTGCTCGCAGCAGTGGTCCGGGGCGCGCCGACGCCGAACGCCGCCGAGGGAAGCGTCCCGGTCGACGTCATCGACCCTGCCACGTGGTCGGACCCATCGGCCGTCGACCCGTCGGCCCTCGACCCGTCGGACCCATCGGCCGTCGAACGCTCCCGATCGCCGGGCGAGCTCCTGGTGGGCCGCGCCGACGACGGGGTGGACGTCATCCTCGATGCCCGCTCCGGACTGGTGGTGATCGGGCACGGCGCCGTGGCCGAGGCGGTGTTCCTCGCCGCGGTCGCCGCGCTGTGCCGGGGCGTGACGGACCCGGACGAGCTCCGGGTCGCCACTGCGGACGACCTCGCGCACCTCGGCCCGCTGCCGGGTTCGGTTCGTCGCTCCGGGACCGCACTCGACGTCGGCATCGCGGTCGCCGCCGTGGTCGATGCCTGGGGCGCGCGGCTGGCATCGGTGATCCTGGTGCCGGACCTGGGCGCGGCGCCGCGTCGGGACGGCCCGACGGTCGACGTGACGCGCTACGGCTGTGTGGCCCGGACCGACCCGCGGTCACGCTCGGGGCAGCGCATCAGGCCGGCGCTGCCGCTGCTCGAAGCCTCCGGAGCAGCATGAGCGCCCTGCAGGCCGGCAGCGCTTCAGCGCAGACCGGCCCCCACGCGCACCTCGCCCACGGGCACGCCGCCACCGAGCACCCGCTCGCCGGTGGTGGCCAGGACGTCCGCGACACCGTCGGCCGAGACCACCCCGTTCCGCTGCAGCAACGTCAGCGCCGCCAGGGTCCCGGCGCGCAGTGCCCCGTCGAGCACCTTCACGACGACGGCAGCGCCGCCGGGTGCGGCCATCACCATGACGCCCTCGGCACCGAGCTTCGCCACCAGACCGAGGCGCTCGATCGTCACCGTGTTCGCTCGTCCCACCCCGTCGATGGCCCAGGGGTGTGCGAGCACGGCGTCGGTCAGCGCTGCCGTGTCGGCATCCTGCCGCTGGACGACCTCGGCGATGCCCCGCGCCATCGCCCCGAACGTCAGCGGGAACACCGGCGCACCGCAGCCGTCGATGCCGACGATGTCGACCTCCTCGCCGGTGGCGTCCTCGACGGTGGCACGCACAGCGCGTTGCATCGGGTGGTCGATGTCGAGGTAGGTCGCCTCGTCCCAGCCGTTCACCCGGCAGGCGGCGAGCATGCCCGCGTGCTTGCCGGAGCAGTTCATGGTGAGTCGCCGGGGTTCGGTCATCCCGCGTGCCGTCGCTCGGTCGTACGGCATGTCCGGAGGGCAACCGAGGTCGTCCTCGACGTGGTCGAACGCGTGCAGCATCCGCTGGACCACCGCCTGGTGCGACGGGGTACCCGCGTGGCTCGCGGTGGTCAGGACGAGCTCCTCCTCGCGGAAGACCGCTCCGCTGCGCCGGATCGCGAGTGCCTGGAAGGGCTTCATCGTCGACCGCGGGTAGATGCTGGCGCTGACGTCACCCACCGCGTCGATGACCGTGCCGGACGCATCGACGACGATCCCAGCGCCGACGTGTCGGCTCTCGTCGAACCCGGACCGCTCAAGGACCGCCAGTTCGACCGACCCCTCCGCGGTGAGAGGATGGCGGTCAGTACGGACGTCGGTGCTCATCCTGCGATCGTACCGATCAGGCGGATCCGCCCGGTCCCCGCGACCAACCCGACCCGTCGGGTCCCCGCGATCAACCCGACCCGTCGGGTCCCCGCGATCCACCCGTCCTCCCGATCCACCGGATCCGCCCGGTCCCCGCCCCGTCCGAGGAGTCCCGCATGCGCGACCACACCTACCAGGTCACCGTCGAGTGGACCGGCGCCCGGGGGACCGGCACCACCGGACCACGCGACTTCGGTCGCGACCACGTCGTCCGTGCCGAGGGCAAGCACGACCTCGCCGGCTCGGCGGACCCCACCTTCCGGGGCGACCGTGACCGGTGGAACCCCGAGGAGCTCCTCACCGCTGCCCTGGCCCAGTGCCACATGCTGAGCTACCTGCACGTCGCCGTCACCCGGGGATTCACCGTGCTGGCCTACGAGGACCACGCGACCGCTTCCCTCAGCCTCAACCGCGACGGTTCGGGTGAGCTGACCGAGGCCACACTCCACCCCGTCGTGACGATCGCCGAAGCCGACCGGACCGCCGACGCCGAAGCCGCGCACGCAGAGGCGAACGCGCTCTGCTTCATCGCCCGCTCCGTGGCGTTCCCGGTCCACCACGAGGCGGTCGTCCGGGTGCGTGTGCCGGACTCCGCAGACACACTCGGAGCCGACTCTTCACCGCGTACGGCAGACTGACTCCCCGTGAAGCGTCTCCGTCTGCTCCCGATCGCCCTCGTGCCCGCCGTCGTCCTGGGCCTCGCCGCCTGTTCCGGTTCCGGGTCCAGTGACGCATCCTCGTCCCCGTCCGCCAGCGCCTCGAGCGCAGCCATCACGAGCTGCCCCAAGCCGGGGAAGTCCTCGGCGGCGATCGACGTCTCCGGCGACTTCGGCGGCACCACCGCGCCGACCGTGACCTTCGACAAGGGACTCAAGGCGACCCCGCCGCAGGCCACCACGCTGACCAAGGGCAGCGGCTCCGACCTGAAGAAGGGCGACTTCGCACAGGTCGCCTACAGCGTGTACCAGGCATCCGACGCCAAGAAGCTCGGCACGGTCGGCTTCGACCAGGGCAACCCGCAGGTGCTCTCGGTGGGCGGCAGCGGGTTCGGCGCACTGCTCTCGTGTGCCCACGTCGGCGACCGCATCGCGACCGTCGGTGCATCGAGCGCGCTCGGCTTCAACACCGGCGGCGACATCGTCGTCGTGGCCGACGTCATCGCGCAGACGCCGACCAAGTCGACGGGGACGCCACAGACGCAGGACCCGAAGCTGCCGACCGTGAAGGACAAGGCCGACGGCGAGCCGGAGATCACGATCCCGGACGTCGACGCGCCGACCACGACCACGGCCGAGGTCATCAAGCAGGGCGATGGTGCGACCATCGCCGAGGGTGACACCGCGCTCGTGCAGTACAAGGGCGTGCTCTACAAGGGCGGCAAGGAGTTCGACTCGTCGTGGTCGAAGGGCGCACCGACCACGTTCACCATCGCCGAGGGGTCGCTCATCAAGGGCTTCGTCACCGGTCTGGTCGGCCAGAAGATCGGCTCGCAGGTCATGATCGTCGTCACGCCCGAGGACGGCTACGGAGCGACGCCGCCGGAGGGCTCGAACATCCCGGCGAACTCGACCCTCGTCTTCGTCGTCGACATCCTGGCCAAGGGCTGACCATGGCATCCGGGCGCCGCCGCGTCGTCCTCCTCGGCAGCACCGGCTCGATCGGCACCCAGGCGCTCGACGTCGTCCGCCGCAACCCGGAGCGCTTCGAGGTCGTCGGCCTGACCGCCGGCAGCAACGCCGATCTCCTGGCCGACCAGGCCGCGGCGTTCGGCGTCCGGTCCACCGCGCTCGGCGCCGCCGACGCCGAACGCCTGGTCCGGGACGTCGAGGCCGACGTGGTCCTCAACGGGATCACCGGCTCGGTCGGGCTCGGTCCCACCCTGGCGACGCTCGAGACCGGCGCGACCCTCGCCCTGGCGAACAAGGAGAGCCTGATCGTCGGCGGTCCGCTCGTGCAGGCCGCCGCTGCACCCGGGCAGATCGTCCCGGTCGACAGCGAGCACTCCGCGATCGCCCAGGCCCTGCGTTCCGGGACGGCAGCGGAGGTCCGCCGGCTCGTCCTGACCGCGAGCGGCGGTCCGTTCCGCGGCCGCTCGCGCGAGGAACTCCGCGACGTCACTCCGGCGCAGGCGCTCGCGCACCCGACGTGGGACATGGGCCTCGTCGTCACGACCAACTCCGCGACCCTGGTCAACAAGGGGCTCGAGGTGATCGAGGCCCACCTGCTGTTCGGTGTGCCCTACGACCGCATCGACGTCACGGTGCACGCGCAGTCGATCGTGCACTCGATGGTCGAGTTCACCGACGGCTCGACGATCGCTCAGGCGTCACCCCCGGACATGCGCCTGCCCATCGCGCTCGGCATGGCCTGGCCGGACCGCGTGCCCGAGGTCGGCGTCCCGCTCGACTGGACGACCGCCAGCACGTGGACGTTCGAGCCGCTCGACACCGATGCGTTCGGGGCGGTCGCCCTCGCCAAGCGCGTCGGCGTGCTGGGGGCGACGTACCCGGCCGTGTTCAACGCCGCGAACGAGCAGGCAGTCGCGGCGTTCCACGCCGGCGCCATCGGCTTCCTCGACATCGTGGACACGGTCGAGCGCGTGGTCGAGTCCCACACGCCGGAGGAGTCGTCCCTCGAGGGCGTCCTGGCGGCCGAGCGCTGGGCACGCGACGCGGCGGACCGCGCGCTCGCACGCTGAGACGCTGACGGGAGGCCCGACCCACCACCCAGCACACGCTCGGCTCCTTCATCGCCAGCGTCCCGTACGCTGCTCCGGTGACCGTCGGAACCGTGCTCCTCTTCGTCCTCGGCGTGGTCGTGTTCATCATCGGCCTGCTGATCTCGATCGGGCTCCACGAGCTCGGTCACCTCGCGTTCGCCAAGCTGTTCCGCGTCAAGGTGACGCAGTACTCGCTCGGCTTCGGCAAGACCATCTGGTCGTTCCGTCGGGGTGAGACCGAGTACGGCCTCCGTCCGATCCTGCTCGGTGGCTACATCTCGATGGTCGGCATGCTCAAGCCCCGCGCGTCGGGTCGGGCGATCACGAACACGGGCATGTACAGCGCGTTCGTGCAGGATGCCCGCCAGGCCAGCGCCGAGCAGATCGCCGAGTCCGGTGGCGACGACTCCCGGGCGTTCTACCGCCTGACGCCGTGGAAACGCATCATCGTGATGGTCGCCGGTCCCGCCATGAACCTGGTGATCGGCATCGTGCTCTTCGGCGTGCTGCTGGTCGGCTTCGGCGCCCCGACGACGACCTTCACGTCGAGCGTCGACTGCGTCCTGCCGACGACCCAGTCGACCGAGTGCTCGCCGGGCGACGCGGTCTCGCCGGCGAAGGAGGCCGGCATCCGGTCCGGTGACGTCGTGGTCGCGGTCGACGGGATCGACGACCCCACCATCACACAGGTCTCGGACGCCTTCCAGAAGTCCGCGGGCAAGCAGGTGAGCGTCGTGGTCGAGCGTGACGGCGCGCGGAAGACCCTGCAGGTCACGCCGGCTCTGGCCACCCGTGACGTGTACGACGCGTCCGGCAAGATCGTCGAGCAGGCGGACGGCACCGCGAAGACCCAACAGGTCGGCGTCGTGGGCGTCTCGATCGGACAGACCCTCGTGCGGCAGTCGCCCGCGGCGGTGCTGCCCGCGACCGGCGCCCAGATCGGTGCGTCGGCGCACCTCATCATCGACCTGCCCCAGCGCCTGGTCGCGGTGTGGAACGCGGCCTTCGGCTCGCAGGCCCGGTCGGCGGACAGCCCGGTCTCGGTGGTCGGCGTCGGCCGTGCGATCGGCACGGTCTCGTCGATGAGCGGCGTTCCGGTGGTCGACAAGATCTACACGATCCTGGGTCTGCTGGCCTCGCTCAACATCGGGCTGTTCGTGCTGAACATGGTCCCGCTCCTCCCGCTCGACGGCGGGCACATCGCGGGGGCGCTGTGGGAGGCGGTCAAGCGTCGCAGCTTCAAGCTCGTCGGCAAGGCCGACCCGGGTCCGATCGACCTGGCGAAGACGATGCCGTTGACGATGGTCGTCGTGGTGTTGCTCGCGGGGATGAGTGCGCTCCTGATCTACGCGGACATCGTGCGCCCGGTCAATCTGTTCGGGTAGCGCGGCCGGCCCGACGCCCCGCTCCCTGCGCACTACGCTCAGCGCATGAGCACAGCCCCTGAGACCCGGACCGCAGCACCGGCCGAGCGTCGCACCGTCGAGCTGCAGGGCACCGACGTCATCGCCGAGTCCGAGCGCAAGGGTCGCCCTCGTGGCCTGTTCTGGCCGTGGTTCGCCGCGAACATCTCGGTCCTCGGCCTGAGCTACGGGTCGTTCGTGCTCGGGTTCGGCATCTCGCTGCTGCAGGCGACAGTCGTCACGGTCGTCGGTGTGGTGTTCTCCTTCCTGCTGTGCGGCGTCGTCGCGATCGCGGGCAAGCGCGGGTCGGCGCCGACGATGGTGCTGAGCCGCGCGGCCTTCGGCGTCCGTGGCAACCGCCTGCCGTCGTTCCTCAGCTGGATCCTCACCGTGGGGTGGGAGACGGCGCTGGCGTCGCTGGCCGTCCTGGCGACGTCGACGGTCTTCCGCGAGCTCGGGTGGGACGACGGCGTCGTGACCAAGCTCGTCGCACTCGTGGTCGTCGCGGCGCTGGTCATCGGTGCCGGGGTCGCCGGGTTCGACGTCATCATGCGACTGCAGACCGGGATCACCGTCGTCACCGCGGTGCTCACCGTCGTGTACATCGCCCTCGCCGCGCCGTCGATCGACCTCGCCGCGCTGCGCGCCCTGCCGGCGGGCAGCGCGCAGCAGGTCATCGGCGCGCTCGTGCTCGTCATGACGGGGTTCGGCCTCGGGTGGGTGAACGCGGCGGCGGACTACTCCCGTTACCTGCCACGCACGGCCTCCACACGGGGTGTCGTCGGGTGGACGACCTTCGGTGGGGCGCTCGCCCCGGCGATCCTGGTCGTCATCGGGGTCCTGCTCGCCGGGTCGTCCAAGCAGCTGAACACCGACATCGCCGCCGACCCGATCGGTGCGCTCACGACCCTGCTGCCGGTGTGGTTCCTCATCCCGTTCGCGGTCGTGGCGATCCTCGGGCTGGTCGGCGGCGCCGTGCTCGACATCTACTCGTCCGGGTTGGCGCTGCTCAGCGCGGGCGTGCGGATCCCGCGCCCGGTCGCCGCCGGGGTCGACGGGGTGTTCATGGTCGCCGGAGCGGTCTACGTCGTCTTCTTCGCGAGCGACTTCATCTCGCCGTTCCAGGCGTTCCTCGTCACGCTCGGCGTCCCGGTCGCCGCCTGGGCCGGGGTGTTCGTCGCCGACGTGCTGCTGCGCCGGCGGGCCTACGCCGAGGACGAGCTGCACGACCGGCGCGGGCGGTACGGCGACGTCCGCTGGAGTGCGATCGCGCTCGTCCTCGTCGGGACCGCGCTCGGCTGGGGCCTCGTCACGAACACCTACGGCGTGCCGGCGTGGCTCAACTGGCAGGGCTACCTGCTCGAACCGTTCGGCCTCGGTGGCCGGACCGGTGCCTGGGCGTACGCGAACCTCGGCGTGCTGGTGGCGCTGGTGGTCGGCTTCGTCGGGACCCTGGCCATCCGCGGCTCGATCCGTCGTCAGGAGGCGCAGCAGTGACGGCGCCCGACACCACGGACGCCTGGCTGGTCGTGATCGACATGCAACGGGTCTTCACCGTCGACAGCCCGTGGTCGACGCCCGGCTACGAGCGGGCATCGGCGGCGATCGCCGAACTCCTGCCGCGCTTCGCCGGTCGCACCGTGCGGACGCGCTTCGTCGCACCGACCGAGCCCGCCGGTGCCTGGGTCGACTACTACCGCGACTGGCCGTTCGCGCTCGTGCCCGACGACGACCCGCTGTACGACCTGACGGAGCCGTTCGCGGCCCTGGACGGCCCCGTCGTCACCGCGACGTCCTTCGGCAAGTGGGGGACGGACCTCCAGGCCGTCGTGGGGGAGCACCCGCACCTGGTCCTGACGGGCGTCTCGACCGACTGCTGCGTGCTGTCGACCGCCCTGGCGGCGGCCGATGCGGGCGTCCGCGTGACCGTCGTCGCGTCGGCCTGCGCCGGAGCGAGCGACGCCGACCACGAGCGCGCCCTCGATGCGATGCGGCTGTACGGTCCGCTGGTCACGGTCGTCGACACCCTGTGAGCGGCGCGCGGCGGTGTCCAGTCGAGCGCGTAGAGTCCATGACGTGCCCGCTGTGAATCTCGGTATGCCCAAGGCCCCGGAAACCCTCGCCCCGCGTCGCAAGTCCCGGCAGATCCGGGTCGGCAAGGTGCTGGTCGGTGGGGACGCGCCCGTCTCCGTGCAGTCGATGACCACCACGCCGACGACGAACATCAACGCGACGCTGCAGCAGATCGCCGAACTGACCGCCTCCGGCTGCGACATCGTGCGCGTCGCCGTCCCGACGCAGGACGACGCCGACGCGCTGCCGATCATCGCGAAGAAGTCGCAGATCCCGGTGATCGCGGACATCCACTTCCAGCCCAAGTACGTCTTCCAGGCCATCGACGCCGGGTGCGCGGCGGTTCGGGTGAACCCGGGCAACATCCGCAAGTTCGACGACCAGGTCGGTGCCATCGCCGCCGCTGCCAAGGCCGCGGGCGTCAGCCTGCGCATCGGCGTCAACGCCGGGTCGCTCGAGCCGAGCCTGCTGCAGAAGTACGGCAAGGCCACACCCGAGGCGCTCGTCGAGTCCGCGGTCTGGGAAGCCAGTCTGTTCGAGGAGCACGACTTCCACGACTTCAAGATCTCGGTCAAGCACAACGACCCGATCGTCATGGTGAAGGCCTACCGGCAGCTCGCCGAGCGGGGCGACTGGCCGCTGCACCTCGGCGTGACCGAGGCGGGCCCCGAGTTCCAGGGCACGATCAAGAGCGCCACGGCGTTCGGCATCCTGCTCAGCGAGGGGATCGGTGACACCATCCGTGTCTCGCTCTCGGCGCCCCCCGCGCAAGAGGTGAAGGTCGGCCTGCAGATCCTGCAGTCGCTCAACCTGCGCGAGCGCAAGCTCGAGATCGTCTCCTGCCCCAGCTGCGGCCGCGCGCAGGTCGACGTCTACCAGCTCGCGAACGACGTCACCAGCGGACTCGAGGGCATGACCGTCCCGCTCCGCGTCGCCGTGATGGGCTGCGTCGTGAACGGGCCGGGCGAAGCGCGCGAGGCCGACCTGGGCGTCGCGTCGGGCAACGGCAAGGGCCAGATCTTCGTGAAGGGGCAGGTCATCAAGACGGTCCCCGAGAGCGAGATCGTCCAGACGCTCATCGACGAGGCGAACCGCCTGGCCGACGAGATGGGCCCGGCGGCCGGCACCGGCAAGCCGCTCGTCGTCACGTCGTAGCCCCTGTCGGTCCGGCCGTCCACGACGGCCGACTTCTCCACAGGCCGCGCACCGGACCCGACCGGACCCCGGGGCGCCGCTAGGCTTGCTGCGTGGTCACACGGCTCTCGCATCTGTTCCTCCGTACGCTCCGCGACGATCCCTCCGACGCCGAGGTGACGAGCGCGAAGCTGCTCGTCCGCGCCGGGTACATCCGTCGCCAGGCCCCGGGCATCTTCGCCTGGCTGCCGCTCGGGCTGCGCGTGCGCGCCCGGATCGAGGGCATCATCCGACAGGAGATGGAAGCCGCCGGCGCACAAGAGGTCCTCCTGCCGGCCCTGGTGCCGCGTGAGCCGTACGAGGCGACGAACCGCTGGACCGAGTACGGCGACGGCATCTTCCGCCTCAAGGACCGCAAGGACGCCGACTACCTGCTCGCGCCCACACACGAAGAACTCTTCGCGCTGCTGGTGAAGGACCTGTACTCGTCGTACAAGGACCTCCCCGTCACGCTGTTCCAGATCCAGGACAAGTACCGCGACGAAGCCCGCCCGCGCGCGGGGCTGCTGCGCGGACGCGAGTTCACGATGAAGGACGCCTACTCGTTCGACGTCACGGACGAGGGCCTCGACGTCAGCTACCAGACGATGCGCGACGCCTACGAGCGGATCTTCGCCCGGCTGGGCCTCGAGTACGCGATCGTCAAGGCAGACGCCGGCGCGATGGGCGGCTCCAAGTCCGAGGAGTTCCTCCACCCGATCGCGGTGGGCGAGGACACCTTCGTCCGCAGCGCCGCTGGGTACGCCGCCAACGTCGAGGCCTACGTCACGCCGGTGCCGGACGCCCTGCCGATCGAGGGCCAGCCCGAGCCCGTCGTGCTGCCCACGGCCGACACCCCCACGATCCAGACCCTGGTCGACCACGCCAACCAGGTCGCCCCGCGTGGCGGCGCACCCTGGACCGCGGCCGACACGCTCAAGAACGTCGTGCTCGCGCTCACCCACCTGGACGGAACGCGCGAGATCGTGGTCGTCGGGCTGCCGGGCGACCGCGACGTCGACCTCAAGCGGGCCGAGGTCGCCTTCGCCCCGGCCGAGGTCGAAGCCGCCGGCGACGACGACTTCCGCAAGCACACGGTCCTGGTCAAGGGCTACATCGGCCCGCAGGTCCTCGGCGCGGACAGCGCGAGCGGCATCCGGTACGTCGTGGACCCCCGCGTCGTCGACGGCACCGCGTGGGTGACCGGTGCCAACGAGCGCGGCGTGCACGTCTCCGGCCTGGTCGCCGGCCGTGACTTCGTCGCCGACGGCGTGGCCGAGGTGTCCGACGTCCGCGCGGGTGACCCCGCACCGGACGGCTCCGGTCCGCTCGAGACCGCGCGTGGCATGGAGATCGGCCACGTGTTCCAGCTCGGGCGCAAGTACGCCGAGGCGCTCGGCCTCAAGGTGCAGGACGAGAACGGCAAGCTCGCCACCGTCACCATGGGCTCGTACGGCATCGGTGTCACCCGGATCCTGGCGATCCTCGCCGAGGCGCACAACGACGACAAGGGCCTGGCGTGGCCCAAGCACGTCGCGCCGTTCGACGTGCACATCGTCGCGACCGGCAGGGACACCACCGCGTACGACCTCGCGACCACGATCGTCGAGTCGCTCGAGTCCGAGCGCTACGAGGTGCTCTACGACGACCGTCCGAAGGTGTCGCCCGGCGTGAAGCTGCGTGACGCCGAGCTGCTCGGCATGCCGATCGTGGTCGTCGCCGGCCGCGGGGCTGCCGACGGGATCGTCGAGCTCTGGAACCGCGCGAGCGGTGAGCGGACCGAGGTGCCGGTCGCCGAGCTGCTGCAGGCGGTCCGCGCGATCTAGCGGCTCGCGTCGACGACGTGACCACCCACCGGACAGGAGGCCCGGTGCCAGCTGGCACCGGGCCTCCCGTCCGTCTCGGGCGCGGGCCGCGACCCGCAGTGCGGTAGTCTGGACGCCGACTTCTGCGCGGCACCAGCGCGCCGGAGCGACTCAGCTGAATAGGAAAGGCCACGCGGTGAAGATCGATCTCGCAGTCCTGCGACTCATGGAGCGCGAACGGGAGATCCCGTTCGAAGAACTCGTCCAGATCATCGAGTCGGCCATCCTGACGGCCTACCACAAGCACACCGACGAGAACGGCGAGCCGGCCGACGCACAGTCCCGCGTCGAGCTCGACCGCAAGACCGGTGAGGTCAGCGTCTTCGTGCCCGAGCGCGACGACGAAGGCACCGTCATCGGCGAAGCCGTCGACCAGCCGAGCGACTTCGGTCGCATCGCGGCGTTCGCAGCGAAGCAGGTCATCAACCAGCGCCTGCGCGACATCGGCGACGACAAGATCCTCGGCCAGTTCCGCGGCAAGGAAGGCGACATCGTCGCGGGCGTGGTCCAGCAGGGCCCGAACCCGAAGATGGTGCACGTCGACCTCGGCACCGTCGAGGCGATCCTGCCCCCGGAAGAGCAGGTCCCGGGCGAGAGCTACACGCACGGTTCGCGCATCCGCGTGTACGTGACGAGCGTCGGCCGCGGCAACAAGGGGCCGCAGATCACGGTCTCCCGGACGCACCCGGGCCTGGTCCGCAAGCTCTTCGCGCTCGAGGTCCCGGAGATCGCCTCCGGTGTCGTCGAGATCACGTCGCTGGCGCGCGAGGCCGGGCACCGCACCAAGCTCGCGGTCAAGGCGAACGAGCCGGGCGTGAACGCGAAGGGTGCCTGCATCGGCGAACTCGGAGCGCGTGTCCGTGCCGTGACGACCGAGCTCGGCGCCGAGAAGATCGACATCGTGGACTGGTCGCCGGACCTGGCGACCTTCGTCGCGAGCGCACTGTCGCCGGCGAAGGTGACGAGCGCGTTCGTGCTCGATGCCTCCACCAAGGCCGTCCGTGCCCTCGTGCCGGACTACCAGCTCTCGCTCGCCATCGGCAAGGAAGGGCAGAACGCGCGTCTGGCCGCCAAGCTCACCGGAGCGCGGATCGACATCCAACCGGACTCGATCCTGGACGACGACGAGTCCTGATCGACATCCCGTCAGGTCGTCAGGGCTCGATCCTGGACGACGACGAGTCCTGATCAGAGACGCCGACATCGCGCCGGCGCCCGGCGTTTCGCCCGTGGCGATGCGGATCCGGGCGTGCCGGATCGCGGTCAACGGAGGCAAGGAGTAGAGTGGTCGCCGTCAGAACGTGCATCGGCAGTCGTCGTCGCGCAACCCGATCCTCCCTCCTCCGAGTCGTCGCCCAGAGCGACGGCCGTGTGGTGGCGGATCCGAAGGCAGTCATGCCGGGCCGGGGAGCGTGGCTCACACCGACGGTCGAAGCGTACGAGATGGCCGTCAAGCGCCGGGCTTTCCGCCGGGCGCTGCGGCTGGATCGTGAACCGGACACGTCTGCGGTGCTCGAACACCTGCGGCGACTGGCCGACGTGGAACCCAACCACGCGGAGCGGATCGACGCGGGCGAGCGCCCGGACACGACAGAACAGGCTGAACGGCTTATGGACAACTGATGAGCGGCTCGAAATGAGACCCATCATCCAGTGAGTCCTGCCCCTTGACGGGGTGGGACCCGTGAAGGAGAACAGTGGCGAAACCACGCGTACACGAGATCGCAAGCGAGCTCGGCGTCGACAGCAAGACCGCACTCGAGAAGCTCAAGGAGCTCGGCGAGTTCGTCAAGGGACCGAGCTCGAGTGTCGAGCCGCCCGTGGCACGGAAGCTCCGTGCCGCCCTGCAGGCAGAGGGCGCTTCGGCGTCCGCCAAGCCGGCAGCAGCCCCCGCACCCGCGGCGGCGAAGTCGTCCGCCCCCAAGCCGGGTGGCCCGAAGCCCGGACCCAAGCGTCCGGCGCCGGAGCCCGAGCCCGAGGTCGCCCCCCAGGCGGCCGAGTCGGACGTCCCCGTCACCCCGGCCCCGAAGTCCGTCGCGCAGCGACAGGCCGAGGCCGAGGCGGCACGCAAGGCCAAGGAAGCCGAGAAGGCCGCCGCATCGACGGGTGAGTCGTCCGACGACGCTCCGAAGACCGACGCCGTCAAGCCCGGCAGCGCCAAGCCCTCCGCGGCCGGCCCGAAGCCCGGTGGCCCCAAGCCCGGTGCACGTCCGGGCAACAACCCCTACGCGTCGAACCAGGGCATGGGCTCGCGCCCGCCGCGCCCCGGCAACAACCCGTTCGCGTCCAACCAGGGCATGGGCCAGCGTCCCGCTGGTGGTGCTGGCGGTGGCGCGGGCATCCCGCGTCCGCAGCCCCCGCGCCCCGGTGCACCCCGTCCCGGCGCTCCGCGTCCGGGTGGGCCCGGTCAGGCCAACCGTCCCAATGGCTTCGGGCAGCGCCCGGGCCAGGGTGGCGGCGGTCGTGGCGGCCCCGGTGGCGCACGTCCCGGTGCCGGCGGCGGTGCCGGTGGTTTCCCGCGTCCGGCGTTCAGCGGCCCGCGTCCCGCCGGTGGCGGCGGCCGTGGTCGTGGACCCGGCGGTGGTACCGCTGGTGCGTTCGGTCGTGGTGGCGGCAAGAGCCGTGCCCGCAAGTCGAAGCGGACGAAGCGCGCCGAGTACGAGATGCGGCAGGCGCCGTCGCTCGGCGGTGTGCAGGTCCCGCGCGGCGACGGCAACACGGTCGTCCGTCTGCGTCGTGGTGCGAGCATCTCGGACTTCGCGGACAAGATCGACGCGAGCCCCGGCAACCTGGTGACGGTGCTGTTCCACCTCGGTGAGATGGCGACCGCGACCGAGTCCCTCGACGAAGCGACCTTCGAGGTCCTCGGCGAAGAACTCGGCTACAAGATCCAGATCGTCTCGCCCGAGGACGAGGACCGCGAGCTCCTCGAGGGCTTCGACATCGACATCGACCAGGAGTACGCCGACGAGGACGACTCCGTCCTGCAGCAGCGTCCCCCGGTCGTCACCGTCATGGGTCACGTGGACCACGGCAAGACCCGCCTGCTCGACGCCATCCGCAACTCCAAGGTGGTCGAGGGCGAAGCCGGCGGCATCACGCAGCACATCGGTGCGTACCAGATCGTCGCCGAGCACGAGGGCATCGAGCGTCCGATCACGTTCATCGACACCCCGGGCCACGAGGCGTTCACCGCCATGCGTGCCCGTGGTGCGCAGGTGACGGACATCGCGATCCTCGTGGTCGCGGCGGACGACGGCATCATGCCCCAGACGATCGAGGCGCTGAACCACGCGCAGTCGGCCAACGTGCCGATCGTGGTCGCGGTGAACAAGATCGACAAGGACGGCGCCAACCCCGCCAAGGTCCGCCAGCAGCTCACCGAGTACAACCTGGTGGCCGAGGAGTACGGCGGCGACGTCATGTTCGTCGACGTGTCCGCGCGGCAGAACATCGGCATCCAGGAACTGCTGGACGCCGTGCTGCTCACCGCCGACGCCGGGCTCGACCTGCGTGCGAACCCCGACAAGGACGCCCGCGGTGTCGCGATCGAGGCGCGTCTGGACAAGGGCCGCGGTGCAGTCGCCACGGTGCTCATCCAGTCCGGCACGCTGCACGTCGGCGACGCGATCGTGGCGGGCACGGCCTACGGCCGCGTCCGTGCGATGGCGGACGAGGACGGCAACCCCGTGACCGCGGCGACCCCGAGTCGTCCGGTCCAGGTGCAGGGTCTGTCCTCGGTGCCCCGCGCCGGTGACACGTTCCTCGTCACGGAAGAAGACCGGACCGCCCGTCAGATCGCTGAGAAGCGTGAAGCGGCCGAGCGCAACGCCCAGCTGGCCAAGGCCCGCAAGCGCATCTCGCTCGAGGACTTCACCCGTGCACTCGAAGAGGGCAAGGTCGACTCGCTCAACCTCATCATCAAGGGTGACGTCTCCGGTGCTGTCGAAGCACTCGAGCAGTCGCTCCTCGACATCGAGGTGGACGACAGCGTCCAGCTGCGCATCCTGCACCGCGGTGTGGGTGCGATCACCGAGTCGGACATCGACCTCGCCACGATCGACAACGCCATCGTCATCGGCTTCAACGTCCGTCCGGACGTCAAGGCCCGTGAGCGTGCGGCGCGTGAAGGCATCGACGTCCGGTTCTACTCGGTCATCTACAACGCACTCGAGGACATCGAGCAGTCCCTCAAGGGCATGCTCAAGCCCGAGTACGAAGAGGTGCAGTCCGGTGTCGCCGAGATCCGCGAGGTCTTCCGGTCCTCGAAGTTCGGCAACATCGCAGGTGTCATCGTCCGCTCCGGCACGATCACGCGCAACGCCAAGGCGCGCGTCATCCGTGACGGCGTGGTCCTGGCCGACGGACTGGCGATCGAGTCGCTCCGTCGCTTCAAGGACGACGTCACCGAGGTCCGCACGGACTTCGAGGCCGGTATCGGTCTGGGCAAGTTCAACGACATCCAGATCGGTGACGAGATCGAGACCACCGAGCTCGTCGAGAAGCCGCGCGACTAGTCGCACGACCACCTGGGCCCCGGCCTCCTGCACAGGAGGCCGGGGCCCGACCCCGTTCCACCAGAAGAACCCCTGCCCCCAGGAGGCACCCCATGGCTGACCCGCAGCGCGCACGCAAGATGGCGGACCGCATCAAGGAGGTCGTCGCCCGTCGCCTCGACAAGGGCCTGCGCGACCCGCGACTCGGCTTCGTGACCATCACGGACGTCCGGGTCACGGGCGACCTGCAGCACGCGTCGGTGTTCTACACCGTGTACGGCTCCGACGAGGAGCGCGCCGACTCCGCCGCAGCACTCAAGGCCGCGACCGGCATGCTCCGCACCGAGGTCGGCAAGAACATCACGGCGCGGCTCACCCCGTCGCTCGAGTTCATCGCCGACGCCCTGCCGGACACGTCAGCGCACATGGAGGACCTGCTCGTGCAGGCCCGTCAGCGTGACGAGGCCGTCCGGAGCGCTTCGGCCGGGGCGACGTACGCCGGTGACGCCGACCCGTACAAGCACGACGACGAGGACGACGACGCCGCCGAGGCGCGCGCCTAGTCGGACCCGTCTGGCAGCCGGTACCCGCTCGCGTCGTCCCCGACGGCCAGTCCGTCGCGCAGGAGCGACGCGAGCGCCCGGTCGCGCTGCGCGTCGTCCGGCCACACCAGGCGGATCTCGGACGGCGTGACCGGGACGTCGCTGGCGCGCAGTTCTGCCATCACCAGCCCGCGCACCTGGCGGTCGCTGCCAGCGAACTTCGCCTGCTTCGGCGCGCGCGGCCCGTCGTGCTCCGGGTACCCGGCGGCGCGCCAGGCGCACCGGTCGGCGATCGGACAGGCGTCGCAGGCGGGGGAGCGGGACACGCACACGAGCGCGCCGAGCTCCATCACGGCGGCGTTCGTCGCTGCGGCGGCGTCGCGGTCCTCCGGTAGGACCGACTCCATGAGGGGCAGGTCGCGCTTGGCGTTCGCGGGGCCGGGCTGCCCCTCGCCGAGGAGTGCACGCGCCAGCACGCGTCGCACGTTGACGTCGACGACGGGGTGCCGGTCGCCGTACGCGAACACCGCGACCGCGCGCGCCGTGTAGTCGCCGATCCCCGGCAGTGCCAGCAGGGCGTCGACGTCCCGCGGCACGACGTTGTCGTGCCGGTCGGCGATCGCCGTGGCCGCGGCGTGCAGCGCGAGCGCGCGTCTCGGGTAGCCGAGCCGGTCCCAGGCACGCACCGCGTCGGCAGGAGGTGACTCGGCGAGGTCGCGAGGTGTCGGCCACCGGGTGAGCCAGGCCTCCAGGCGGGGGACCACCCGCGCGACCTGGGTCTGCTGCAGCATGATCTCGCTGACCAGCGTGCCCCAGGCCGGGAACCCGGGCCGACGCCACGGCAGGTCGCGCGCCTCGGCGCGGAACCAGGCGATCAGCGGGGTGGCGATGTCGGGACGGGATCCGTCCGACGAGTTGTCCACAGACCGTCGGGAGGCCCTGCTCGCGTTCACCACGACAGCCTACGGTGGGTGCATGGCACGCTGGGCACCTGAAGCAACCGACACGATGGCCGCGATCGCGAACGAGGTGATCGCGCAGGTCGGCACGAACCGCACCGTCATCGGCGTCGACGGGCAGGACGGCGTCGACCTCGAGCGCGTCGCCGCCGGGCTGGTCGACGGGTTCGCGCAGCACGGGGTCACGGCCATGGCCGCCGCAGCGCCGACGACCGACGCGGACCGACTCCGGAGTGACCTCGTTGCCCCGTTCCGGACGACCGGGGCCGGTGACGGCGTGCTCGTGGTGCACGGACACGGTGTCCTCGGTGCCGGCGCACGCGGTCTGTGGCGCTGGTCGATGTGGGTGGAGCAGGAGTCCGGCCGGCTCGAGCGTCGTGCCGACGTCAAGATCGCTGCTTCCGCGGTGCTCGACGTGACCGACCCGGAGCACCCGCGGCGCGAATGGAACGACGCCTGCTGAGCAGCGCTCACCTCAGCGTCGCTGGTACGCTCCTCGGGTGCTCGAAACCGCTCCCGACGGCATCCTCCTCGTCGACAAGCCGCAGGGGATCTCCAGCCATCGGGCAGTGTCGATCGCCCGGCGGCGGCTCGGTCTGAAGAAGATCGGGCATGCCGGAACGCTCGACCCCATGGCGACCGGGCTGCTCATCCTGGGTGCTGGTCCGTCCACCCGGCTGCTGACGCACCTGGTCGGGCTCGACAAGACCTACACGGCGACCATCCGCCTCGGGGTCGCGACCGACTCCGACGACGCCGACGGCGCACCGGTCGCCGCGGTCGGGGTGGCGCAGGCCGACGTCTCCGACGACGCCGTCGAGGCTGCCGTGGCGGCGCAGCGCGGTCCGATCTCGCAGGTGCCGTCGACCGTCAGCGCGATCAAGGTCGACGGACGGCGTGCCTACGACCTGGCGCGCAAGGGCGAGGAAGTGACCCTCAAGGCACGTTCGGTGACCGTGTCGCAGTTCGACATCACGGGGCGGAACGACCACGTCGTCAGCGTGGACGGGGTCGAGACCGCCGTCGTCGACCTCGACGTCGTCGTCGCCTGCTCCTCCGGCACCTACGTCCGTGCCCTTGCCCGCGACGTCGGTGCGGCCCTCGGTACCGGCGCGCACCTGACGGCGTTGCGGCGCACCCTGGTCGGGCCGTTCTCGGTGGCCGATGCGATCGACCTCGAGGACGACACCGTCGACGTCCATGCGGCGCTCGCCCGTCCCGCAGACATCGCGCGGGCGCTCTTCCCGGTCGTCGCCCTCGACGCGATCGCCGCGAAGGACCTGGCCGACGGCAAGCGGATCAGTGCCGACCACCCGGACACGGACGGACCCGTGGCAGCGGTCACCGCCCGTGACGACCGGCTCGTCGGGCTCGTCTCGGTACGGCGGGGGCTGCTCCGGGTCATCACGAACTTCCCGACGAACGGGGCCACAGCGTGATCGAGTGGTTCATGTGGGTGCAGCTCGTGCTCGCCGTCGTCGTCGGTCTGTTCGCCGTCGTGGTCGGCTTCGTCGGGTGGAAGCCCAACGACTACACCGTCGGGTCCCTGGTCCTGGTGGAGCTGTTGCTCGTCGCCCAGCTCGTGGTCTCGCTGGTCGCCCCGGCGGTGGGCAACCCGCCGAAGGGCAACGTGCTCGAGTTCTGGGTCTACGCGGTGTCCGTGCTCCTGGTCCCGCCCGCGACGATCGTGTGGGCGCTCGTCGACCGCACCCGGTGGAGCACCGTCGTGCTCGGGGCCGGCGCGTTCACCGTCGCGGTCATGGTCTACCGGATGTACCAGATCTGGTTCGCCCTGAACTGACCCGCACGGTCGGTGGTGTCGCCGGGCATCGGTAGAATCGGTGCAATGGCGACCAAGTCCTCCCTCGCGACCGGCATCGGTCGCGTCCTCATCGCCGTGTACGGCATCCTGGCCCTCGCCGCGACCGGCCGCAGCGTCGTGCAGATCGCCGAGAAGTTCTCCTTCGCCCCGTTCTCGTACACGCTGAGCGCCGTCGCTGCGGTCGTCTACATCGTCGCCATGATCGCGCTCATCGTGCCCGGCCGGTTCTGGTACCGCGTGGCCTGCGTCACCATCGTGTTCGAGATGACGGGGGTGCTCGTCATCGGCACGCTGTCGTTGTTCGACCGGGCGCTGTTCCCCGACCTGACGATCTGGTCGTACTACGGGCTGGGGTACGCGTTCGCGCCGCTCGTGCTGCCGATCGCCGGGCTCTGGTGGCTGCGCAAGCACCACCGGACCGCTGGCGCTCCCGTCGCCGACACCGAGCCCGCCGTGGCCGGCGAGTAGTGGGGACGGTCATGCAGTACTACGAGGACGCCGCAGACGTCGCACAGGGGTTCGGGCCGAGCGCGGTCACCATCGGCAAGTTCGACGGGGTGCACGTCGGGCACCGCGCCGTGATCGCCCACCTCGAACAGGCCGCGGCGCGTCAGGGGCTCGTCTCCACCGTCGTCACCTTCGACCGGCACCCCCTGACGGTCATCGACCCCGCCAAGGTCCCGCCGGCGCTGACCAGCATCGCCCAACGGCGGGAACTGCTGGCGGACATCGGGGTCGACGCGACGCTGCTGTTGCGCTTCGATGCCGAGCTGCAGTCCTGGTCGCCCGAGGAATTCGTGCGCCGCATCCTGGTCGACACCCTGCACGCGCAGCTCGTGTTCGTCGGCAGCGACTTCCGCTTCGGTGCGAAGGGCGTCGGCGACGTCGCGCTGCTCCGCGTGCTCGGCGCGCAGCACGGGTTCGCGGTCGAGCTCATCGACGACGTCGACCTGGTCGACGACGTCCGCCCCGACGGCGAGCGACGGGTCTCGTCCACCTGGATCCGTGAACTGCTCGGGGACGGACGTGTCGCCGAGGCCGCGCGGCTGCTCGGACGCGAGCACGCCGTCCGCAGCACGGTGGTGCACGGCAACCAGCGCGGTCGCGCCATGGGGTACCCGACCGCGAACCTCGACCCGTCGTGCGAGGGGTTCGTGCCCGCTGACGGTGTCTACGCCGCGCGCGTCCTGCACCACGGGACGACCTACCCGGCGGCGGTCTCGGTCGGCAACAACCCGACGTTCGAGGGGGTGCCGGCGAAGCAGATCGAGGCACACCTGCTCGACGTGGACCTCGACCTGTACGACGACACGATCTCGGTCCTGTTCGTGGCCTACGTCCGTGGCATGGTGAAGTTCTCGTCGATGGACGAACTCGCGAGCCAGATGCGACAGGACGACCTCGACATCCGCCTGCTGCTGGGGATGCCCACGCAGGTCCAGCCGAACTGACCACGACGAAGCCCCCGCGTCCTGCCGGATGCGGGGGCTTCGTCGTGCCGTCTGTGCCGGTGGGGTCAGCTGCCCGAGGTGTCAGCTGCTCGGATGTCAGCTACTCGGATGTCAGCTACCCAGGGCGTCGAGCCAGATCTTGCGGGCGTCCAGAGCTTCCTGTGCGTCCTTGATCTTGCGCGAGTCGCCCGAGGCCTTGGCGGACTCGAGTTCCGACTCGAGCTTGCCGATCGCGTCCTCGAGCTGGCTCGCGAGACCGGTGGTGCGGGCCTTGCGTTCCGGGTTCGACTCACGCCAGTGCGCGTCCTCGAGCCCACGGACGTGGTCCTCCACGGCGCGGAGGCGGTCCTCGATGCGGCGGACGTCGGCCCGGGGGACCCGGCCGACCTCGTCCCAGCGGCGCTGGATGTCGGTCAGGGTCTTGCGAGCGGCGACGCGGTCGCGCTGCTGCAGGAGCGGTTCGGCCTCGGTCAGGAGCGCCTGCTTGACCTCGAGGTTGGCGGTGTACTCCTCGTCCTCGGCTGCGCTCTCGGCGTGGCGCTGTTCGAAGAGCACGTCGCCGGCGGCCTTGAAGCGGGCCCACAGCGCGTCGTCGTGGCGCTTGCCGGCACGTCCGGCACGCTTCCAGTCGTCGAGGAGCTGGCGGTAGGTGGGGATGGCGTCGGAGCCACGGGGTGCGAGCGCTTCGGCCTGCTGCACGAGCTCCTGCTTGCGCGTCCGGGCGTCACGGTGCTGCGCGTCGAGTTCGGAGTAGAACGCACGACGGTGCTGGTCGACGGTCGAGCGCGCCGACCGGAAGCGTTTCCAGAGCTCGTTGGCGTCGTTCTTGGGGATCCGTGGACCGTCGTGTTGGTGCTGCTGCCACCGGGCGAAGACGTCGTCCAGCTGCGCGGTGATCTGCTTCCACTGCGCACGTGCCGGGTCCACCGCGGCCAGGGCCTCGGCTTCCTCGACCAGGCCGGTGCGGAAGGCCAGGGCTTCGGCCAGGGCCTGCTTGGCCTGCTCTTCCTGCTCCTTGGTGAGCGAGCCGAGCTGCTCGGACAGGGCGCCGACGCGGTCTTCGAGGGACTTGATGTCACCGACCACGCGGGCTTCGGCGACCAAGGCGCTCAGGTGCTCGACCGTGCGGGCGACGTCGTTCGCGGAGGCGCCGCGCTGGACACGCTGCTCGGCGATCTTCACCTGGCCTTCGAGGTCGGCGTACTTCCGCGCGAAGTAGGCGAGCGCTTCTTCAGCGGTGGCGTCCGGGTACTCGCCCACGACACGTTCGGTGTCCTGGTACCGGACGTACACGGTGCCGGCATCGTCGACCCGCCCCCAGGTCGTTGCTTCGTCAGATCCCACAGGTCTCGCCTCGATCGTGGTCGTGCATCACCGACGTCACCGTCGGTACGGTCAGGAGGCCACCCTATTGCACGGGCGGGCTGCGCGGCCCGCGGGTCGACGAGACTGTGGACTACTGCTCGCGCTCGATCGTCGCGCCGGTGATCGTGGTGGCGACCTTCGGGGTCCCCGTGCCGTCGTCGCCCGCGTCCGCGATGCCCTTCGACGTGATCTCGCGCTGCAGGTCGTCGAGCCCGCTGGTGACCTTGCCGACGACCGTGTAGCCGCCCGTCGAGCCGTCGAGCGTCGTGTCGCCGTAGACGATGAAGAACTGCGTGGACTGCGACGAGGTCGACGAGCTCCGGGCGATGGCGATCGTGCCCTTGGGGTAGACGTCGTTGCTCGGCGTGTTCTCGATCGGTCCGTACTGGAAGCCCGCGTCGCCCGTGCCGTCGCCGTTCGCGGAACCGCACTGCAGGAACTTGAAGTCAGCACTGTCAGCGAGCCGGTGGCACTTCGTGCCCTCGTAGAACTGCTTGCGGATCAGGTCGATCTCGACGCTGGCCGCCTGCGGTGCCGCCTTGCCGTCGAGCTCGATGCCCAGGCGGACGTCCTTGTTCAGCGTGAGGGAGCCGGTCCAGGTGCTGTCGGCCGCGATGGTCTTGCTCGGCACGTCTCCGGTGTTCGCGGCCGTGGCACTCGCCGACGGCGTGGGGGCACCCGTGGCGCTGGCGCTGGCACTGGCGCTCGCGCTGGCGTCCGGCGCCGGCCTCGACCCGGCGAAGGCGAGCTGCGAGCCGGTGGCGAGCGCGGCGACGACGACCAGGGCGCCGATGCCGAGCAGGTCGTCGCGACGACGACGGCGTCGCTGCCGGTCGTGCAGGCCCTGGCGGGCTTCGTACAGTCGGAGCCGCTCGCGGGCCTCGCGGTTCTCGCGCGCCTGGTTCTTCGGTGCCACGGTGCTGGTCTGCCCTCTCGTCGCAGTGTGCGACGAGCGTATCGGACCGGGTCCGCGTGGCCGGTGTGCCGCCGCCGCGCTCCCGGCGCACGGCCGGTGTCGGAGTCGGCACCTACGATTGACGGCATGGCATCGGACCGCTCGGGGATGAACGCGCCCACGACCGGCGGGCGTGCGGGGCTCGCTCAGGGTTCCGTACCCCTCGCCGTCCGGATGCGCCCGACCAGCCTCGACGAGGTCGCGGGCCAGCAGCACCTGCTCGGTCGCGGATCGCCCCTCGTGCAGCTCGCCACCGGGACGCGGGAGAACCCCGGCGGGGTGTCCGTCATCCTGTGGGGTCCTCCCGGCACCGGCAAGACGACCCTGGCGCAGGCGATCGCCCGCCAGTCCGGGCGCGAGTTCGTCGAGCTGTCCGCGGTCACCGCCGGGGTGAAGGACGTGCGCGAGGTGATGGAGAAGGCCCTCACACACCGCGACCTGTACGGCGCCACGACCGTGCTGTTCCTCGACGAGATCCACCGCTTCAGCAAGGCCCAGCAAGACGCGCTGTTGCCCGGTGTCGAGAACGGCTGGGTGATCCTCATCGCGGCCACGACCGAGAACCCCTCGTTCTCCGTCATCTCCCCGCTGCTGTCCCGTTCGCTGCTGCTCACGCTCAAGCCGCTCACCGACACCGACCTCGGCATGCTCGTCGACCGCGCGGTCGAGGACCCGCGCGGGCTGGGCGGCTCGGTCGTCCTGGGGGACGAGGCCCGCGCCGCCATCGTGCGCCTGGCCTCCGGTGACGCCCGTCGGGCCCTCACCGCGCTCGAGGCCGCGGCCGCGTCCGCAGGAGCCCTGCAGCACGACGCGCGGGACGACGACGATGAGCACGACGCCGTCGACGACCCGCAGGACGCCGGCCGCGTCCCGGTGATCGACGCGGAGACCGTCGCGGCGGCCGTCGACCGCGCGCTGCTCCGGTACGACCGCCAGGGTGACGAGCACTACGACGTGATCAGCGCGTTCGTCAAGTCGGTCCGGGGGAGTGACGTCGACGCTGCGCTCCACTACCTGGCGCGGATGATCGAAGCCGGCGAGGACGCGCGCTTCATCGCGCGGCGCATCATCATCTCCGCGTCCGAGGACATCGGCATGGCCGACCCGCAGGCCCTGCCCATCGCCGTCGCCGCAGCCCAGGCCGTCCAGCTCATCGGGATGCCCGAGGGGCGCATCCCGTTGGCCGAGGCCGTCGTCTACCTGGCCACCGCGCCGAAGTCGAACGCCGCCTACACCGGCGTGAACCAGGCGATGGCGGACGTCAAGGCCGGGCGGATGGGCGTCGTGCCGAACCACCTGCGGGACGCCCACTACGCCGGAGCCAAGCGGCTCGGGCACGGCAAGGGCTACGTCTACTCGCACGACGCCGACCACGGGGTGGCGAAGCAGCAGTACCTGCCGGACGCCCTGCAGGGGACCGAGTACTACACGCCGACGGCGAACGGCTACGAGCGCGAGGTCGGCCCGCGGCTGGAGCGCCTCCGGAAGATCACCCGCGGCGAGTGACCACGGTGCTCGGCATCCGGCCCGGACCCTGCTAGAGTTGACGGGCCTACGTCCTGGTTCCCGCGTGCGGCTGCGTTCGGGGACAGAGTGTTGCGCAGTGCAGCATGCACTGGCAGCACGGGGACAGAGGTTCGGACTGTAGCCGTCCGATCCCACAGGCTCATCCCTCTGGATCCCGTCGCGGGGTCCGTCGGTCCGTGCGCGTGCCGAGACCCGCGATCCGTTCAGTCATCAATGAGAAAAGGACCCTGTGTCTACCAAGTCACGTACCCGCAGCAAGACCCGTCTGTCCCGTGCGCTCGGCATCCCGCTGACGCCGAAGGCAGCTCGGTACCTCGAGAAGCGCCCCTACGGGCCCGGTGAGCACGGCCGCACCCGCCGTCGTGCGGACAGCGACTACGCCGTCCGCCTCCGTGAGAAGCAGCGTCTGCGCGCCCAGTACGGCATCCGCGAGAAGCAGCTCCGCATCGTCTTCGAAGAGGCCCGCAAGACGAACGGCCTGACCGGTGAGAACCTGGTCGAGCTGCTCGAGCAGCGCCTCGACGCCCTCGTGCTCCGTGCCGGCTTCGCCCGCACGACCTCGCAGGCGCGCCAGCTGATCGTGCACCGCCACATCCTGGTCGACGGCAAGCTCGTCGACCGCCCCTCCTTCCGCGTCAAGGAGGGCCAGCTGATCCACGTCAAGCAGCGCTCCGAGTCGCTCGAGCCCTTCCAGGTCGCCGCCGCCGGTGGTCACCAGGAAGTCCTCCCGAAGGTGCCGGGCTACCTCGAGGTCGAGATCGACAAGCTCCAGGCCCGCCTGGTCCGTCGTCCGAAGCGTGCCGAGGTCCCCGTGACCTGTGAAGTGCAGCTCGTCGTCGAGTACTACGCAGCTCGCTGATCAGCTCCAGCTGATCCACAGCGCACCCTGAACGGCGGGTCGTCCACAACGGGCGGCCCGCCGTTCGGCGTCTGCGGACCGACGGCTAAGCTGGTCGGACGCGCGCCCGGGCGTGCGTTGGAGGGAGCCACCGTGAAGCAGCTGTTCTTCGTCGCCGTCGGCGTCGTCATCGGGTTCCTCGTCGCCCACCGGGTCAGCAGGACCCCGGGCGGTGCGACGTTCCTCGCCGAGGTGGACGCCCGGTCCAGGGCGTTCCGGGGTGCTGTGGCCGACGGGTACCGCTCCCGCGAAGCCGAGCTCCGCACCGACGTCTGACACGTCCTCCAGTCCGCCCTCTCGTCACCAGGAAGCACCATGCAGACCGCAGAGATCCGCCGCCGTTGGCTCCAGTACTTCGGCGACCGAGGCCACACCGTCGTCCCGTCCGCCTCGCTCGTCTCGGACGACCCGTCGCTGCTGTTCACGGTCGCCGGCATGGTGCCCTTCATCCCGTACCTGACGGGCCTCATCCCCGCGCCGTACCCCCGTGCGACGAGCGTGCAGAAGGTCATCCGCACGAACGACATCGAAGAAGTCGGCAAGACCCCGCGGCACGGCACGTTCTTCCAGATGAACGGCAACTTCTCGTTCGGCGACTACTTCAAGGAGCAGGCGATCCAGTACGCCTGGGAGTTCCTGACGTCGCCCGAGTCCGACGGCGGCCTCGGGTTCTCGCCGGACGACCTGTGGGTCACCGTGTACGAGGACGACGACGAGGCGATCGCCTTCTGGAAGCAGCACTCCTCGCTGCCGGACGAGCGCATCCAGCGCCTCGGCAAGGACACCAACTACTGGTCGACCGGCCAGCCCGGCCCGGCGGGCCCCTGCTCCGAGATCTTCTTCGACCGTGGTCCCGCCTACGGCATCGACGGCGGTCCGGCGACCGACGACGACCGCTACGTCGAGATCTGGAACCTCGTGTTCATGCAGTACCAGATCCAGAACGTGCGGTCGAAGGTCGACTTCGACATCACTGGCGAGCTGCCGAAGAAGAACATCGACACCGGCATGGGGCTCGAGCGCGTCGCCTTCATCAAGCAGGGCGTCGACAACATGTACGAGATCGACCAGGTGCGTCCGGTCCTCGACCGCGCGTCGGCGATCTCCGGCCGTCGGTACGGCGCGGTCCACGAGGACGACGTCCGTATGCGCGTCATCGCGGACCACGTGCGCTCGGCCCTCATGCTCATCGCCGACGGTGTGTCGCCGTCGAACGAGGGCCGCGGCTACATCCTCCGTCGCCTGCTCCGACGCACCGTCCGTGCGATGCGACTGCTCGGCGTCGAGGGCGCGACCTTCCCCGAGCTCTTCCCCGCCTCGCGCGACGCGATGGCGGACGCCTACCCCGAGGTCGCGAGCGACTACGACCGCATCGCGCGCATCGCCTACGCGGAAGAGGAGACCTTCCTCCGCACCCTGGCGCAGGGCACGACGATCCTCGACGTCGCCGTCGACCGCGCGAAGCAGGACAACCAGCCGGCGATCGGTGGGGACACCGCGTTCCTGCTGCACGACACCTTCGGCTTCCCGATCGACCTGACGATGGAGATGGCCGAGGAAGCCGGCGTCCACGTCGACCGCGGCGCCTTCGACACGCTGATGTCCGAGCAGCGTGCGCGAGCCAAGGCCGACGCCAAGAGCAAGAAGACCGCGCTGGCCGACCTCAGCGTCTACAGCGCGTTCCGCGCGGCGGGCGAGACGACCTTCCTGGGCTACGACGCCCTCGAGGCCGAGTCCACCGTGCTCGGCATCATCGTCGACGGTGCGAGCGTCGACCGTGCCGTGGTCGGCGACATCGCCGAGGTCGTCCTCAGCGAGACCTCGCTCTACGCCGAGTCCGGCGGTCAGGACGCCGACCAGGGCTCGATCGTCGGCAACGGCTTCGACCTCGAGGTGCTCGACGTGCAGCGCCCGGTCTCCGGACTCTGGAGCCACACGGTGCAGGTGCGCTCCGGCGAGGTCGCGGTCGGTGCAGCCGCCACGACGGTCGTCGACGCCGAGTACCGCCGCGGCGCCACGCAGGCGCACTCCGCCACCCACCTGGTGAACGCGGCTCTGCGCGACATCCTCGGCCCCGAAGCGCTGCAGGCCGGCTCGTACAACAAGGCGGGCTACATGCGGCTGGACTTCTCGTGGAGCCAGCCGATCTCGATCAGCACGCGCTCGGAGATCGAAGAGGTCGTCAACACGGCGATCCGTTCGGACCTGCAGGTCTCGACGCGGGTCCTGCCGCTCGACACCGCGAAGGAGCTCGGCGCCCAGGCGCTGTTCGGAGAGAAGTACGGCGCCGAGGTCCGCATGGTCGACATCGGCGGCCCGTGGTCGCGCGAGCTCTGCGGTGGCACGCACGTCGCCTCGAGCGCGCAGGTCGGCCTGGTGAACCTGGTCGGCGAAGCGAGCGTCGGGTCGACGAACCGTCGCGTCGAGGCACTGGTCGGACTCGAGGGCTTCCGCGAGCTGGCGGTCGAGCGGACGATCGTGTCGCAGCTCTCGAGCGCCCTCAAGGCCCCGCGGAACGACCTGCCCGGCCGCGTGCAGTCCCTGATGGAGGACCTGCGTGTCGCCCAGAAGCGGATCGCCGAGTTCGAGTCGGCAGGGCTGGCACAGCGCGTCCCCGCGATCGCGAGGCTCGCCACCACCGTCGGCACGACCACGGTCGTCGCCGAGTCCGTCGACGGCGTGAAGTCCGCTGACGACCTGCGCTCCCTGGCGACCGGTGTCCGCGCGCAGCTCGGTGACGGCGCTGCCGTGGTCGTCCTGGGCGGCGTCGTCGGTGGCAAGCCCGCGGTGATCGTCGCGACGAACGACGCGGCCCGCGCGGCCGGTGTGCAGGCTGGTCCCCTCGCGAAGGAGGCCGCCGGCGTGCTCGGCGGTGGCGGCGGTGGCAAGCCGGACCTGGCGCAGGGCGGCGGTACGGACGCGTCCGCGCTGCCGGCAGCGCTCCGGGCGGTCACCGCTCGGCTCGCGGGCTGACCGCGGTGATGCGGTCCGGGCGCCGGCTCGGCATCGACGTCGGTCGGGCCCGGATCGGGGTCGCCGTGTGCGACCGGGACGGTCTGATCGCCACCCCGGTCGAGACGGTCCGTCGGCACGCGGCGTCCGACGTCGCGCGGATCGTGGCGATCGCTGACGAGTACGAGGTGCTCGAGTTCGTCGTGGGGTTGCCCCTGTCGATGTCGGGGGAGGACACCGCCTCCACCGCGGATGCGCGGGCGTTCGCGGACCGGCTGGCAGCGCATCGACCGGTCCGGCTGGTCGACGAGCGGATGTCGACGGTCACGGCGCAGCGTGGGCTGCACCAGGCTGGTCGGAACACGAAGAACTCGCGGGCCGTGATCGACCAAGCGGCCGCTGTTATCATTCTGCAACATGCGCTCGATCACGAGCGTTCGTCAGGCGCCCCTCCGGGGGCCACGCTCCGCGAGTAGGCTGCCCTCCCGTCGTCACCGAAGCGACGGAGTCACCGAGGAGTCGCCCCCACCGAGAGACCGAGGACCGTTGGCAGACGACCTGGACTGGAACGCGATCATCGCCTCCGGCAACGACGCCGAGCGACCGGGCAAGCAGCCCGTCGACGGCCGATCCGACGACCGAGACGACGCCCCGGCAGCAGCGGGTGCGCCCCAGCCGATGTCCCGCCGGGAGGCGCGGGCCCGGTCCGCAGCGCAGGCTGACGCGGCAGACACCACGGCCCAGGTGCCGCAGGCACGGAGCGAGACGCCGCAGGGACCGAACGACGCGCCGCCAGCGGTGGACGACGCGCCACAGGCGCGGGCCGACGCGCCCCAGGCGCACGGCGAGGACGCGCTCCACCCCGAGGTGCACGCACTGTTGTCCGACGGCGTCGCTGCCGACGGCGTCGCTGCCGACGGCGGGGCGGTCGTCGGCGGTGGCGGTGGAGCCGCGGGAGGCGGACGCGGTGGTCGTCGTGGCGGAGGCGGGCGATCCTCCCGGCCGCCGCGCGAGCCACGACGCCGATCGCGTGCGGGGCTGATCGCGGGGATCGTCATCGTCGCGCTCGTGCTGGCCGCAGGTGTCGGCGCGTACGCGTTCGCCGCGCCGAAGGTGCGGCAGATCGTCGGGGCCATCTCCGGTTCGCAGGAGTCCGACGACTACACCGGTTCCGGGACCTCGAAGGTCACCATCACGATCAAGCAGGGTGACATCGGCGAGGACGTCGCGAAGACCCTGCAGCGCAGCGGGGTCGTCAAGACCTCGACCGCGTTCTACAAGCTGCTGTTGTCCTCGGCCGACGTGCAGTTCCAGCCGGGCTCGTACGCGCTGAAGAAGCACATGAGCTCCAAGGCCGCCCTCGCGGCCCTGCAGGACAAGGCGAACCGGGTCACGGCGTCGATCATCATCCCCGAGGGCACGGCGCTCAAGGACATCGAGGCCGGCATGGTCTCGAAGGCGGGTCTGTCGGAGGAGCAGGTCTCGTCCGCGGCGAAGGAGGTCGGTGCCTACGGGCTGCCGAGCGGCGTCACCTCGCTCGAGGGCTGGTTGTTCCCCGCGACCTACCCGATCAACCCGGGTTGGACGGCGAAGCAGTACTTCCAGTCGATGGTCGACACGATGAAGCAGCACCTTGCGACTGCCGGCGTCGCCGAGGCCGACCAGGAGCGCGTCATCGTGTTCGCGTCCCTGGTGCAGCGCGAGGCCGGACTGGCCGCGGACTACCCGAAGGTCGCCCGGGTCTTCCAGAACCGTCTCGACCAGGGCATGAAGCTGCAGTCCGACGCCACCGTGGCGTACGGCACGGGCAACACGCACCGCGTGACGACCACCGACGCCGAACGCAACGACGCCTCGAACCCCTACAACACCTACGTGCACGAAGGGCTGCCGCCCGGACCGATCTCGAACCCGGGCGACGTCGCCATCCAGGCCGTCACCCACCCGGCGGACGGCAACTGGCTGTACTTCGTGACGGTGAACCTGGAGACCGGGGAGACCGTGTTCTCCGACACCTACGCGCAGCACCAGGACGCCGTCAAGCAGTTCCAGGCGTGGCTCCGCGCGAACCCGTCGTACCAGTAGCGGCCAGGCCTCCCACGGGCGCGCAACGCAGACGGCGCCTGTGGGAGGATGGGCACCATGCTTCGTTGGTTGACCGCTGGTGAGTCCCACGGACCCGAACTGATCGCGATGCTCGAGGGCCTGCCCGCCGGCGTCCCGGTGTCGTTCGAGTCCATCCGTACCGACCTCGCGCGGCGCAAGCTCGGCTACGGTCGTGGCTCCCGCATGAAGTTCGAGCAGGACGAACTGCACGTCTCCGGCGGTGTGCGCCACGGGTACTCCCTGGGCAGCCCGATCGCGATCCGCATCGGCAACACCGAGTGGCCCAAGTGGGTCGAGGTCATGAACCCCGAGCCCGTCGAGCAGACCGAGCTCTCGCGCGGCCGCAGCGCGCCGCTGACCCGCCCGCGTCCCGGTCACGCCGACCTGGTGGGGATGCAGAAGTACGGCTTCGACGAGGCCCGACCGATCCTCGAGCGTGCGTCGGCCCGCGAGACCGCTGCCCGCGTGGCGCTCGGCGCCGTCGCCAAGGCCTTCCTCGCCGAACTCGGCATGCGCTCGGTGGCGCACACGCTGCAGGTCGGGACGGTCCGCGTGCCGGACGGCACCGCGCTCCCGCAGCCCGACGACGTCGACCGCCTCGACGAGGACCAGCTGCGCTGCTTCGACGCGGACACCTCCGCGCGCATGGTGACCGAGGTCGAGGCCGCCAAGAAGGACGGCGACACCCTCGGTGGCGTGGTCGAGGTGCTGTTCTACGGCGTCCCGCCGGGGCTCGGCTCGCACGTGCAGTGGGACCGGCGCCTCGACGCGCGGCTCGCAGCGGCGATCATGGGCATCCAGGCGATCAAGGGCGTCGAGGTCGGCGACGGGTTCGCGACAGCCGGTCGTCGCGGTTCCGCGGCGCACGACGAGCTGTACCGCGAGGACGGCGAGATCATCCGGACGAGCGACCGTGCCGGCGGGACCGAGGGCGGCATGTCCACCGGTACCGTGCTGCGCGTCCGCGCCGCGATGAAGCCGATCGCGACGATCCCGCACGCACTCCACACGATCGACGTCGCGACCGGCGAGGACGCCTCGGCGCACCACCAGCGGTCCGACGTCTGCGCCGTCCCGGCGTCGGGTGTCGTCGCCGAGGCGATGGTGGCCCTGACGCTCGCCGATGCCGTGCTCGAGAAGTTCGGGGGCGACAACGTCGTCGAGACCAAGCGCAACCTGGAGGCGTACCTCGCGTCGATCCCGGAGACGCTGCGGTCGCGGCGCACGGAGCCGGCAGCCCCCTCCGCGACCTGGTGAGCGGAGCGGGGACGGACGGCGGCTCGGCCGGGCACGATCGGCCCGGCCCGGACCTGCCGGACACGACGCCGGTCGTCGTGATCGGCCCGATGGGCGCGGGCAAGTCCACCGTGGGCAAGCGCGTCGCGAAGCGCCTGGGCGTCCCGTTCACCGACACCGACCGCCTGATCGTCCGTCAGCACGGCCCGATCCCGGCGATCTTCGCCGACCGAGGCGAACCGGCGTTCCGGCAGCTCGAGGCCGACGCCGTGCGCCAGGCGCTCGAGACCGGCGGCGTGGTCGCCGTCGGTGGGGGAGCCGTCACCCACGCGGCCACGCGTGACGCCCTGGTCGGCGCACGCGTCGTCCTGCTCACCGTCTCGCCCGAAGCCGTCGCCGAACGCATCAGCGGGTCCGACCGCCCCCTGCTCGCAGCCGGCGGCATCGACGCCTGGCAGACCATCCTGGACGAGCGGGCCGCGACCTACGCGGAACTCGCGCACGTCGTCGTCGACACCTCCCGCCGCCCGATGTCGCACGTCGTCGACGACGTCGTGGCCTGGGTGCGGGGAACCACCGAAGGAGCACCGTGACCGAGTCGATCCTGCCCGAGGGCACCACCGAGATCCGCGTCGGCGGTGAGGACGGCTACGTCGTGGCGGTCGGCAACGGGCTGCTCGGGTCCGTGCCCGCGCTGCTGGGTCCGCGGGTCGCGAAGGTGCTCATCGTGCACGCCCCCACGCTCGGCGCGCGTGCGGAGGACCTGCGGAAGCTCCTGGTCGAGGCCGGGCTCGAGGCACTCATCGCCGAGGTGCCCGACGCCGAGGCCGCCAAGCGCGTCGAGGTGGCTGCGTTCTGCTGGCAGGTGATGGGGCAGTCCGACTTCACCCGGACCGACGCCGTGATCGGCCTGGGCGGCGGCGCCGTGACCGACCTGGCCGGGTTCGTCGCCGCGACCTGGTTGCGCGGTGTGCCGTTCATCGGGATCCCGACCAGCGTGCTCGGCATGGTGGACGCCAGCGTCGGCGGCAAGACCGGCATCAACACGAACGAGGGCAAGAACCTCGTCGGGGCCTTCGCGGCACCGCGGGCGGTCGTCGTCGACCTCGACCTGGTGGCCACCCTGCCGCGGAACGACGTCCTGACCGGCTTCGCCGAGATCGTCAAGGCCGGCTTCATCGCGGTGCCGGAGATCCTCGACGTGATCGAGGCCGACGTCGACCGGGCAACGGACTGGACGACGCCAGAGTTCCGTCGGGTCGTCGAGCTGGCGATCGAGCTCAAGGCCCGCGTGGTGTCGGAGGACTTCACCGAGCAGGGGCGGCGCGAGGTCCTGAACTACGGACACACGCTGGGCCACGCCATCGAGCACGCCGAGCGCTACCAGTGGCGGCACGGCGCCGCGGTGTCCGTCGGGATGGTCTTCGCCGCCGAGCTCGCGCGGTTGACCGGGCACCTGGACGACGCCACCGTCGACCGGCACCGCGCGATCCTGGAGTCGCTGTCGCTGCCGACGACGTACCCGCTCGGCCGCTGGCAGTCGCTGCTGGCGACGATGCGGCGCGACAAGAAGGCCCGCGCGGGGATGCTGCGGTTCATCGTGTTGGACGGTGTCGGCAAGCCGGTCACGCTCGAGGGGCCAGAGGACCACCTGCTCTTCACTGCCTACCAAGAGGTCGGCGTCTAGCCCGAGCGGGTCACCGCAGCACCTGCACCAGGCGCCGCCACCACCACTTGACGTGCATCGAGAGCGTGATGATGTTCGTCCTGTCGAACTCTGCCCGTTCTTCCGGCGTGGCGCCGTTGTCGAAGGCTTCCCGTTCGAACTCGTCCGTCGGTACGACGAGTGGCTTCCGCTTCAGCACGGTCCGTCTCCTTCTGCTCGCCGTCGCCGTCGGCATCGGCAGCCTGGCGGGTGATCAGTGTCATCGCGAGCTTGCGATCGTCCTTCGGAGCCCACCGTAGGCGGTGAAGTCGGCGGAGCACACTCGTCGATATGTCGTACTCCGGAGAGCCGGGTTCGGCCCTGATCGCCCAGGTGATCCGGTCCCGGGCATGGGTGCGGTCACTCGAGCGGCGTGACCGGTGAGCGGCGTGACTGGTGAGCGGCGACCCAGCTCACGACGGCAGCGGTGACTGCCGCTCCGGCCGCGATGGTTGCTGCGATGAGGGCTGTGTCCATGGGACGAGCGTGGCGTGCCAGAACCGGAGCGTGGCGGACGCCAGGCGATCTGTGGGCGACGACCCGGGCCTCCCGGCTTGTGGAGGAGCCACCTGCGGAACCCCAGCCCGGGGGAGCATGCTGATGACGTGCCCAACCCACCCCGTCTGAGTGACCTCGGCGGCGGGCCGGCCGTCGACGCAGGGACCCTCCGGACCCGCGCACGCCGCTTCGCCGAGCTGCTCTCCATCGCCCGCCGCCACGGCCTCGTGCCCTTCCGCCGCCTCGACTTCTCCCGCGACCCGGACACCGCCGACCTGCGTCGCAGCCAGGCCGAGCACCTCCGCCTGGCGCTCGAGGAAGCCGGTGGCGGCTTCGTCAAGATGGGGCAGCTGCTGTCGACGCGCGACGACCTGCTGCCGGACGAGTGGACCGAGGGCCTGGTGGGGCTGCAGGGGAGCGTCACCCCGGCGGACCCGGCCGAGGTCGCCGCGCTGCTGGCGACCGAGCTGCACGCGCCGGTCGGTGAGCTCTTCCAGTCGCTCGACCCGAACCCGGTCGCCGCCGCGTCCATCGCCCAGGTCCACCGTGCCCGGCTGCACGACGGCACCGCGGTGGCCGTCAAGGTGCAGCGTCCGGGCATCGACGACGCTGTCCGACGCGACGTCGACATCGCGCTCCGGGTGGTGCGGTTCATGGCGCGCACGTCGATCGAGGCACGCCAGGTCGGGGTGCAGGACGTCGCGCAGCAGTACGCCGACGACCTGATCCGGCAGGTGGACTTCCGGTCGGAGTTGCGGAACCTCGAGACCCTGCGTGCCGCACAGGAGCGCAGCGCCCGCCCAGACGAGGTCCGGTTCCCGGCGTCGTACCCGGAACTGTCCGGACGACGGGTGCTCGTGATGGAGTTCCTCGAGGGGGACACCCTCAGCGCGGTCCGTGCGTCGCGCGCGGACCGGGACCTCGACGAGCCGATGCGGGCGATCCTGCGGGCGTTCCTGCGGCAGGTCGTGTTCGACGGGATCTACCACGGCGACCTGCACCCGGGGAACGTCCTGCTCCTGCCCGACGGACGCCCGGCGCTCATCGACTTCGGGTCCGTCGGTCGGCTCGACCCGGGGCTGCGCGACGTCGTCCAGGAGCTCGTCGCGGCGTACATCCAGAACGACACCTCGCGGATCGCCGACGCCGTGCTCCGGATGGCGCCGGTGCGTCGTGCCGAGGACGAGCCCGACTTCCGGCGGGACATCGCGCGCTTCGTCGCGGACGAGCTCGGCCCCGGTGCGCGCATCGGGGTGCAGACGGTCGACGACGCGGTGGAGGTGTTCGGCCGCTACCGACTGAAGCCGCCGCCGGACTTCGTCGCTGCCGCACGGGCACTGGCCATCTTCGAGGGGACGCTCCGGACGCTGCTGCCCTCGTTCGACCTGCTCGACGAGTCGCGCAACCTGGCGCGGGAACAGATCCGCGACCAGCTCCGCCCCAGTGTGCTGCGTGACGTCGCGGCGCGCGAGCTGTTCGGCCTCGTGTCCACGGTCCGGCGGCTGCCGCGACGAGTCGACCGGATCGGCGAGGCGATCGAGCAGAACCGCCTGTCGGTGAACATCCGACTGCTCGCCGACCAGCGCGACCGCCGGACGGTCTCGGGGATGATCCGACGCATCCTGCTGGTGCTGTTGGGTTCCGGCGCGGGCATCCTGTCGATCGTGTACCTGACGATGCCGTCCCGTCCGACCGCGGTCCTGAGCACCGCTGCGGCGGGCGGGCTGCTCGGCGGCACGACCGTGTTCCTGCTCGGCTGGGCGGCGATCGACGCCTGGCGGACACGACGGCGGGACTGACCGCCGACCACTGAGCGACCGGCCCCGCGACGGCGGGACCGACCGCGGACGACAGGAGCGCCCGGCCCCGCGACGGTGTGACCGACCCCGTCGGCTACACTCGTCCGGGGCCCAGCGGCCCCGCATCTTCCTTCCTCAACACGAATTGGACATCGACACCCATGGCCAGTACCACTGACATCAAGAACGGCGCCGTTCTCATCATCGACGGGCAGCTCTGGTCGGTCGTCGAGTTCCAGCACGTCAAGCCCGGCAAGGGTGGTGCGTTCGTCCGCACCAAGCTGAAGAACGTCGTCTCCGGCAAGGTCGTCGACCGCACGTTCAACGCCGGCGCGAAGATCGAGACCGCCACGGTCGACCGTCGCGACTACCAGTTCCTCTACGAGGACGGCGACTCCTACGTGTTCATGGACACCGACACCTACGACCAGGTCCCGGTCCCGGCGACCGTCGTGGGCGACGCGAAGAACTTCCTGCTCGAGTCCGCGATGGTCACCATCGCGATGAACGAGGGCAACCCGCTCTACATCGAGCTGCCGACGTCGATCGTCACCGAGATCGAGACCGAGCCCGGCCTGCAGGGCGACCGTTCGTCCGGCGGCACCAAGCCCGCGACGATCAAGGCCACCGGGTACCAGATCCAGGTCCCGCTGTACCTGGAGACCGACACCAAGGTCAAGATCGACACGCGCGACGGCAACTACCTCGGCCGCGTCAACGAATGAGCGCACGCTCCAAGGCCCGCAAGCGCGCCCTCGACATGCTCTACGTGGCCGAGGTGCGTGAGCTCCCGATCGCCGACGTCCTGGCGACCGAGACCGTTCGGCACCTCGACCAGCCCGAGCGCGCGTCCAGCTGGGACTACGCACGCCAGGTCGTGACCGGCGTCGACGAGGCCCGAGCCGAGATCGACGCGGTCATCGTCGAGCACGCCCAGGGATGGTCCATCCCGCGCATGCCCGTCCTCGACCGCTGCATCCTGCGGATGGGCGTCTGGGAGCTCCGGTTCAACCCGGACGTGCCCGACGCCGTCGCCATCTCCGAGGCGGTCGAGCTCGCGCAGTCGCTCTCGACCGAGGAGTCCGCCGGGTTCGTCAACGGCGTGCTCGGAGCCGTCGCCGGGGGCCGTGCACCGTCCGGTCGGACGGTCGCAGGAGACCAGGAGTCCCGCTAGGGTTGACCACGTCAGCATCCTTTAAATGCCGTCCAGAGAGGCGGGGAAGGAGGTCGGCGTGGGTACCAGAACGGTCCTGCAACACCCCGACATCACGCGTGCTCTGACACGCATCGCACACGAGGTCCTCGAAGCCAACCACGGTGGCTCGGACCTGGTGCTCCTGGGCATCCCGACCCGGGGAGCAGTCCTGGCCGAGCGCCTCGGCCGGGTCCTGGCCGACATCGAGCCCGAGTGGGAGTCGGCCCGCGGCGGGATCGGCACCGAGCGTGTCGGCACCCTCGACGTCACGATGCACCGGGACGACCTCGGCCGCGGCATGGGTCGGGCGCCACACCGCACGACCATCCCCGCTGGCGGCATCGACGGCAAGGTCGTCGTGCTCGTCGACGACGTGCTGTACTCCGGCCGCACGGTCCGGGCAGCGCTCGACGCGCTGCAGGGCATCGGTCGGCCGCGGGCGGTCCGGCTCGCGGTCCTGGTCGACCGGGGGCACCGCGAGCTGCCGATCCGGGCGGACCACGTCGGCAAGAACCTGCCGACCGCGTCCGACGAGCGCGTGACGCTCCGTCTCACGGAGACGGACGGCACCGACGAGGTCGTCATCGAGCAGCCCGAGGCACCCGCACAGCCCGAGGCACCCGAACAGCCGGAGACGCAGGAGGCCAGCGCGTGAAGCACCTGCTGTCCACCGCCGACCTGTCCCGCGCCGACGCCGTCCACATCCTCGACGTCGCCGAGGAGATGGCCGAGGTCAACACCCGCGAGGTCAAGCGGCTGCCCGCCCTGCGCGGCAAGACCGTCGTCAACCTGTTCTTCGAGGACTCCACCCGCACGCGGATCTCGTTCGAGGCCGCCGCCAAGCGCCTCTCCGCCGACGTCATCAACTTCGCCGCCAAGGGCTCGAGCGTCTCCAAGGGCGAGTCCCTCAAGGACACCGTGCAGACCCTCGGCGCGATGGGGATCGACGGCATCGTGATGCGGCACGGCGCCTCCGGGGCCCCGCGGGTCCTCGCCGACGCCGACTGGATCGACGTGCCGGTCGTCAACGCCGGGGACGGTACCCACGAGCACCCCACCCAGGCGCTGCTCGACGCGTTCACGATGCGTCGTCGGATCCACGGCGCCGCGAGTCGCGGGCAGGCCCTCGACGGGGTCCGCGTCCTGATCGTCGGCGACGTCCTGCACAGCCGCGTCGCCCGCAGCAACGCCTGGCTGCTCCGCACGCTCGGCGCGCACGTCACCTTCGTCGCGCCGCCCACGCTGCTGCCGGCGGTCGACCGCCCGTTCGGCGCCGCGGTGCACCACGACCTGGACGCCGCGCTGGCCGAGGACCCGGACGTCGTCATGATGCTCCGCATCCAGCAGGAGCGGATGCACGACGCCTTCTTCCCGAACGAGCGCGAGTACACCCGGCACTTCGGCCTGACCGCGCCGCGCGCTGCGCGGCTGCCCGAACGCACGCTGATCATGCACCCGGGCCCGATGAACCGCGGGCTCGAGATCGCGGGCGTCGCCGCCGACGACCCCCGCTCGACCGTCGTCGAGCAGGTCGCCAACGGCGTCAGCGTCCGCATGGCCGTCCTGTACCTGGCGCTGACCGGGTCGGACAACGCCGCCCACACGACCACGACGAAGGAGCCCGCCGCATGAGCGCCCACCTGATCCGCGGAGCCCAGCTGGTCGACGGCACCCGTGCCGACATCCGTCTGGAGGGCGGACGCATCACCGCGGTCGGGTCCGGTCTCGACACGGCCGGTGCCACCACCGTGGACGCGGACGGCCTGATCGCCCTGCCTGGTCTCGTGGACCTGCACACGCACCTGCGCGAGCCCGGCGCCGAGGAGTCCGAGACGGTCCTGTCCGGGTCCCGCGCGGCTGCGGTCGGTGGCTTCACCGCGGTCAACGCGATGGCCAACTCGAGCCCGGTCGCCGACACCGCCGGGGTCGTCGAGCAGGTGCAGGCCCTCGGCGACGACGCGGGCTACGTCACCGTCCGCCCGATCGGCGCCGTGTCGCAGGGGCTGCAGGGCACGCACCTGTCCGAGATCGGTGCGATGGCGACCTCGCGCGCGAAGGTCCGCGTCTTCTCGGACGACGGCTCGTGCGTGTCGGACCCGCTGCTGATGCGTCGGGCGCTGGAGTACATCAAGGGCTTCGGCGGTGTCCTGGCGCAGCACGCGCAGGAGCCCCGCCTGACCATCGGCGCGCAGATGAACGAGGGCCGGCTGTCGTCGGAGCTCGGGCTCGCCGGCTGGCCCGCCGTCGCGGAAGAGGCGATCATCGCCCGGGACGTCCTGCTCGCCGACCACGTCGGAGCACGCCTGCACGTGTGCCACGTCTCGACCGCGGGCAGCGTCGAGGTGATCCGCTGGGCGAAGTCCCGCGGCATCGACGTCACGGCCGAGGTCACGCCGCACCACCTCGTGCTCACCGAGGACCTCATCGCCGGGGTGGACGGTGCGCCCGGCTACGACGCCAAGTACAAGGTGAACCCGCCGCTGCGTGCTCGCGAGGACGTCGACGCCCTCCGTGCCGCGCTGGCCGACGGCACGATCGACATCGTCGCGACCGACCACGCCCCGCACACGGCCGAGGCGAAGTGCTGCGAGTGGCCGGCCGCCGCGAACGGCATGGTCGGTCTCGAGTCCGCGCTGAGCGTCGTGCACGCCGCGGTGGTCGAGGACGGCCGGCTGGACTGGGCCGACGTCGCCCGGGTGCTCTCGAGCGCCCCGGCCAGCATCGGGCAGGTCGAGGGCCACGGCCAGGCCGTCGCCGCGGGTGCTCCGGCCGAACTGACGCTGTACGACCCCACCGCGGTGCGCGACTTCGCGGTCACCGACCTGGCCGGGCAGTCGCAGAACTCGCCCTACCTGGGGATGCGCCTGCCGGGCCGCGTCGTCGCCACCTTCCACCACGGCCAGCCGACCGTCCTGGACGGCGTGCTCGTGGACGCCGAGACGGTCGCGGCGAACGCCCGCGCCGCGCGGGGGCAGCAGGTGGGCGCATGAGCGGCGACGCCGCACGCTGGCTGCTCGGCGGCGTCATCCTGCTCGCGGTGGTGGCGCTGTTCGTCGCCATGGCACGCACCTGGCGGACGCGGGTGCGCAGGCAGGCGGAGGCCGTGCCTCCCGTCCGTGTCCCGGACCACCCCGGCACGCTCGTCGGGTCGTGGGACGGGTTCTCCGTCGCGACGACCCGCGCGGAGCAGCCGCTCGAACGCATCACCGCCGGCGGGCTCGGCTTCCGCGGCCGCGGCGGGCTGAGCGTGCACACGGAGGGCGTCGTGCTGCACCTGGCCGGGGCCGACGACCGCTGGGTCGCCGCCGACGCACTGCGCGGCGCCGACCGCGCGACGTGGGCCATCGACCGCGTGGTCGAGCCCGGGGGACTGGTCCGTCTGCGATGGACGGCGACCGGCGCCGCAGGTGCGACGGACCTCGACACCTACTTCCGGTTCCCGCAGGACGACGCGGCAGCGCTCGTCGCCCTGCAGGAGCTGTCGACGAAGCACAACCACCCGCACACCGCGGGCGAAGGGACGAACTCATGACACGCGAACGGGCCGTGCTGGTCCTCGAGGACGGCACTCGGTACGACGGCTGGGCCTACGGTGCCCGCGGGCGCTCCCTCGGCGAGGTGGTGTTCGCGACCGGCATGACCGGGTACCAGGAGACCCTGACCGACCCCTCGTACGCCGGGCAGATCGTGGTGCAGACCGCGCCGCACATCGGCAACACGGGCGTCAACGACGAGGACCCCGAGTCCCGGCGCATCTGGGTCGCCGGGTACGTCGTCCGCGACCCCAGCCGCGTGGTGTCGAACCACCGCGCGACCGCCTCGCTCGACGACCACCTGGTCCGGGACGGCATCGTCGGCATCTCCGGGATCGACACCCGCGCGCTCACCCGGCGCATCCGGGACGCCGGGGCGATGAAGGGCGGCGTCTTCAGCGGTCCCGACGCCACGCTCCCCGCCGACGAGCAGCTGACCCTGGTCCGTGAGCAGGCAGCGATGGCCGGGCAGAGCCTGTCCGCCGCCGTCTCGACCGACGCCGAGTACGTCGTGCCCGCCGTGGGCGAGCAGATCGGCACGCTGGCCGTGCTCGACCTGGGCGTGAAGGCGTCGACCACCCGCTACCTGGCGCAGCGTGGCTTCGAGGTGCACGTGCTGCCGCAGGACGTCACCATCGAGGCGATCCGCGCGCTCGCACCGGACGCCCTGTTCTACTCGAACGGCCCGGGTGACCCGGCCGCCAGCGACGCGCAGGTCGCGCTGCTGCAGGAGAGCCTGCGGGACGGGCGACCGTTCTTCGGGATCTGCTTCGGCAACCAGCTGCTCGGACGTGCGCTCGGCTTCGGCACGTACAAGCTGCCCTTCGGCCACCGCGGGATCAACCAGCCGGTGCTCGACACCACGACGGGCAAGGTCGAGATCACGAGCCAGAACCACGGCTTCGCGGTCGACGCCCCGCTCGGGCAGGTCATCGAGTCCCCGGCGGGCTTCGGTCGCGTCGAGGTCTCGCACCACTCGCTCAACGACGACGTGGTGGAGGGCCTCCGGGCGCTCGACATCCCCGCGTTCAGCGTGCAGTACCACCCCGAGGCCGCCGCGGGGCCGCACGACAGCATGTACCTGTTCGACCGCTTCCGGGACATGGTCGTCGCGCGTCGGGACGGTGCGCCGCTCGACGCCGCCACCGCCGACGCCACGACCCCTGCAGCCGACACCACCAAGGAAGCGAACTGATGCCCAAGCGCTCCGACATCTCCTCCGTCCTCGTCATCGGCTCCGGCCCGATCGTCATCGGCCAGGCTGCCGAGTTCGACTACTCCGGCACCCAGGCGTGCCGTGTGCTGCGCGCCGAGGGCATCCGCGTGATCCTGGTCAACCCGAACCCGGCGACGATCATGACCGACCCCGACTTCGCCGACGCGACCTACATCGAGCCGATCACGAACGCCTCGCTCGAGGAGATCATCCGCATCGAGCAGCCGGACGCCGTCCTGCCCACGCTCGGTGGCCAGACCGCCCTGAACGCCGCCATCGCCCTCGACGAGGCCGGCATCCTGGCGAAGCACGGCGTCGAGCTCATCGGCGCCAAGGTCGACGCGATCCAGCGCGGCGAGGACCGGCAGCTCTTCAAGGAGCTCGTGCTCGAGTCCGGCGCCGACGTCGCCCGCAGCCACATCGCCCACACGCTGGAAGAGGCGAAGGAGTACGCGAAGGACCTCGGCTACCCGCTCGTCGTCCGACCGTCCTTCACGATGGGCGGGCTCGGCTCCGGGTTCGCGTACAACGAGGCCGAGCTCGTCCGGTTCGTCGGCGACGGCCTGCAGTCGAGCCCGACGACCGAGGTCCTGCTCGAGGAGTCGATCCTCGGCTGGAAGGAGTACGAGCTCGAGCTGATGCGGGACAACCACGACAACACGGTCGTGGTCTGCTCGATCGAGAACGTCGACCCGGTCGGCGTGCACACCGGTGACTCGATCACCGTGGCGCCCGCACTCACCCTGACCGACCGCGAGTACCAGAACATGCGGAACATCGGCATCGACATCATCCGCCGCGTCGGGGTCGACACCGGCGGCTGCAACATCCAGTTCGCCGTGGACCCGTCGAACGGTCGGCTCATCGTCATCGAGATGAACCCCCGCGTGTCCCGCTCGAGCGCCCTGGCGTCGAAGGCCACCGGCTTCCCGATCGCCAAGATCGCCGCGAAGCTCGCCATCGGGTACCGGCTCGACGAGATCCAGAACGACATCACCCGCGTCACCCCGGCCAGCTTCGAGCCGACGCTCGACTACGTCGTGGTGAAGACCCCGCGCTTCGCGTTCGAGAAGTTCCCGGCCGCCGACGCCACGCTGACCACGACGATGAAGAGCGTCGGCGAGGCGATGGCCATCGGTCGGAACTTCGCCACCGCCCTGCAGAAGTCGCTGCGGTCGCTGGAGAAGCGCGGCTCGAGCTTCCACTGGGACACCCCGGCCGCCGAGCTCGACAAGGACGCGCTGCTCGAGAAGTCGAAGGTGCCCACCGACGGTCGCATCGTCACGGTGCAGCAGGCGATGTACGCCGGTGCCACCGTGGAAGAGGTGTTCGCCGCGAACGCGATCGACCCGTGGTACCTCGACCAGATCCAGCTCATCAACGAGGTCGCGGCCGAGGTGCGCGACGCAGCGACGCTCGACGCGGACACGATCCGCTGGGCGAAGGAGCACGGCTTCAGCGACGCGCAGATCGCGTCGTTGCGGAGCACCGGCGACACGACGGTGACCGAGCAGGACGTCCGAGACCAGCGCCACGCGGCGGGCATCCGTCCGGTCTTCAAGACGGTCGACACCTGCGCCGGCGAGTTCCCGGCCCTGACGCCGTACCACTACTCGTCGTACGACACCGAGACCGAGGTCGCGCCGAGCGAGCGCAAGAAGGTCGTCATCCTCGGCTCCGGCCCGAACCGCATCGGTCAGGGCGTCGAGTTCGACTACTCCTGCGTGCACGCGTCCTTCGCGCTGAGCGACGCCGGGTTCGAGACGATCATGATCAACTGCAACCCCGAGACCGTCTCGACCGACTACGACACCTCGGACCGGCTGTACTTCGAGCCGCTGACCACCGAGGACGTCCTCGAGGTCATCGAGGCCGAAGCCGCATCCGGCGAGCTCGTCGGCGTCGTGGTGCAGCTCGGCGGCCAGACGGCGCTGGGGCTGGCGAAGCCGCTCGAGGCCGCCGGCATCCCGATCCTCGGCACGAGCCCGACAGCGATCGACTCCGCCGAGGAGCGTGGGCAGTTCTCCGCCATCCTCGAGCAGGCCGGGCTGCTCGCACCGCGCAACGGCACGGCGCACGACCTGGCCAGCGCGACCGCCGTCGCCGAGGAGATCGGGTACCCGGTCCTGGTCCGCCCGTCGTTCGTGCTGGGCGGCCGCGGCATGGAGATCGTCTACGACTCCGCCGCGATGGCCGACTACTTCGACCGGATGGCCGATCAGGCGATCATCGGCCCGGACCTGCCCCTGCTGGTGGACCGGTTCCTCGACGACGCCGTGGAGATCGACGTCGACGCGCTGTTCGACGGTGAGCGGCTGTACATCGGCGGCATCATGGAGCACATCGAGGAAGCGGGCATCCACTCCGGCGACTCGGCGTGCACGCTGCCCCCGGTCGGCCTCGGTCGCGCCGAGATCCAGGCCGTCGTCGACGCGACCGAGAAGATCGCCCGCGGCATCGGCGTGCAGGGGCTCCTGAACGTGCAGTTCGCGATCGGTGCCGGCGTGCTCTACGTCCTCGAGGCCAATCCGCGCGCCAGCCGCACGGTCCCGTTCGTCTCGAAGGCGCTCGGCATCGCCCTCGCCAAGGCCGCTGCGCGCATCATGACCGGCACCACGATCGACGGACTCGTCGCCGAGGGGCTGCTGCCGGAACGGGACGGCGCGTTCGTCCCGCCGCAGGCGCCCGTCGCCGTGAAGGAAGCGGTGCTGCCCTTCCGTCGGTTCCGCACCGCCGAGGGTCAGGTCGTCGACTCCGTCCTCAGCCCGGAGATGCGCTCCACCGGAGAGGTCATGGGCATCGACCGCGACTTCCCGCGGGCGTTCCTCAAGTCGCAGGACGCCGCGTACGGCGGGCTCCCGACGAGCGGCACGGTCTTCGTGAGCGTCGCGGACACCGACAAGCGCCAGGTCGTGCTGCCCGTGCACCGCCTGCAGCAGCTCGGCTTCACGATCATCGCGACGGAGGGCACCGCCGAGGTGCTCCGCCGGAACGGCATCCTGGTCGACGTGGTCGGCAAGTACAGCCAGGGCGGCGAGAGCGTGGTCGACCTGCTCGCGCGCAACGCGGTCGACATCGTGGTGAACACCCCGAGCGGTGCGTCCGGTCGCGCGGACGGCTACGAGATCCGTGCGGCGACGGTCGCCGCGGACAAGCCGATCTTCACGACGATCGCGCAGCTCGGCGCGGCCGTCGCGGCGATCGAGACGATCGGCACGCCACTCAGCGTCCGCAGCCTGCAGGACTACGCGCTGGAGCGCGCGGGTTGGTGACGCCCGGTTCCGTGGACACGGCACTGACGGGAGGCCCCACCCCGTTCGGTGTACGGCTCGCCGCCGCCATCGGGTCGCGTTCGGCACTCTGCGTCGGGATCGACCCCCACGTCGCCACCCTGGCGGCGTGGGGGCTCGGCCGCGACGAAGCGGGTCTGACGGCGTTCGGCCGCGTCCTGGTGGACGCGGCCGCGGGCCGCGCCGCCGTCGTGAAGCCGCAGGTCGCCTTCTTCGAGGCGGCTGGGGTGGCCGGCTACCGTGCGCTCGACGCGACGATCCGTCGGGCGCGCGATGCGGGCCTCCTGGTCGTCGCGGACGTCAAGCGCGGCGACATCGGGACGACCGGTGACGACTACGCGACCGCGTGGCTGGACCGGGACGGGCCGTTCGCGGCCGATGCGATGACCGTGTCGCCGTACCTCGGCTACGGGTCGCTGCGGGGGACGCTCGACGTCGCCCGGGCGAACGATGCCGGCGTGTTCGTCCTCGCCGCGACGAGCAACCCCGAGGCCCGGGTGCTGCAGACGGCGGTGCTCGCCGAGGGGCCGCGCGCGGGGCGGACCGTGGCGGCCGGTATCGTTCTGGACGTGGCAGACGACAACCCGGGCGTGGACGCGACGACCATCGGGGACGTCGGGCTCGTGCTCGGCGCCACCCTCGACCTGACGGACTTCGGCATCACCGAGGACGAGATCGGCTCGTCGCCGGTGCTCGCACCCGGGTTCGGGGCGCAGGGTGCCCGGATCGAGGACCTGCGCGCGCTGTACGGCTCGCGCGCCGAGCAGGTGCTCGTGAGCGAGTCCCGTGGGCTGCTCGGCGACGGTCCCGACGGTGTGGCGGCGCTCGTCGCCGACCGCGCCGACCGCATCCGTGCCGCACTGGCGACCACCGGGTCCGCGGCATGAGCGACCGCGCCGACCTGCCCGCCCATCGCAACCCGCCCGAGGTCGACCGGGCCGCCGCGGCACGGGCTGCCGTGGCCGCGCGACGCGCCCGGGCAGCCGTGAAGGCCGCGGTCGCCTCGGGGGAGCGCTCGGCGCTCGACGTCGCGCGGACGGCCTGGGCCGACGCGGAGGCCCCCGCCGAGAAGTCCCTGCGGGTCCGCGACCTGTTGACCAGCCTGAACGGCATCGGCCCCGCACGCGCGGAGTCAATCATGGGGACCCTGCGCATCGCGCCGTCCAAGCGGCTCGGCGGCCTGGGTTCGCGGCAGCGCGGTGCCCTGTCGGACTGGCTCGTCACCCGGGGACGCAAGCGGGGGACGTCGAAGCTCGTGGTGCTCGCCGGTCCCACCGCCGTCGGCAAGGGGACCGTCAGCGCGTACATCCGCGAGCAGTACCCGGACGTCAACCTCAGCGTCTCCGCCACGACCCGGAAGCCCCGTCCGGGCGAGGTCGACGGCGTGCACTACTTCTTCGTCGACGACGACGAGTTCGACCGCATGGTCCGCGACCGCGAACTGCTCGAGTGGGCCACCGTCCACAACTCCTACCGGTACGGCACGCCGCGGCCGCCGATCGACCGCGCGCTCGACGCCGGCGACAAGGTGATGCTCGAGATCGACCTGCAGGGCGCACGCCAGGTCCGGGACGCCATGCCCGAGGCCGTCCTGGTGTTCCTGCTGCCGCCCACGTGGGACGAGCTGGTCCGTCGGCTCATCGGCCGCGGCACCGAGTCCGCCGCGGAACAGGCCCGTCGACTCGAGACCGCGAAGGTGGAGCTGGCCGCGCAGGACGAGTTCGACGTGCGCATCGTGAACTCCGATGTCGGCACCGCGGCACAGGAAGTCGTAGACTTGTTCACTGCGCCCTAGCCGGGGGCGCCCGTGCTCACCGGGCACACACCATCTTCTGTCGACTGGAGACACCATGGCCAACCCCCAGGGCATCATCGACCCGCCCATCGACGACCTGCTGTCCAAGGTGGAGTCGAAGTACGCGCTCGTCATCTTCGCGTCCAAGCGCGCCCGCCAGATCAACGACTACTACGCCGACCTGCACGAGGGCTCGCTCTTCGACAACGTCGGACCGCTCGTCGACTCGACGATCGACGACAAGCCGCTGTCGGTGGCCCTCCACGAGATCAACGAGGACAAGCTCACCGTCACCAAGCAGCAGCCGCAGCCCACCGTCTGAGCCCGGTGACGTCCAGCACCCTGCGCCTGTTCACGTCCGAGTCGGTGACGGAAGGCCACCCCGACAAGATCTGCGACCAGATCTCGGACACCATCCTCGACGCGCTGCTGGCCGTCGACCCGCACGCCCGTGTCGCCGTCGAGACGATGGTGACCACCGGGCTGGTGCACGTCGCGGGCGAGGTCACGACCTCGGGCTACGTCGAGATCCCCAAGCTCGTCCGTGACGTCATCACGGGCATCGGGTACAACTCGTCCGAGGTCAGCTTCGACGGCGCCACGTGCGGCGTCGAGGTCTCGATCGGCGCGCAGTCGCCGGACATCGCGCAGGGCGTCGACGAGTCGCTCGACTCCCGCTCCGGTGCCGGAGTCGACCCGCTCGACCGCCAGGGCGCCGGTGACCAGGGCATCATGTTCGGGTTCGCCACGAACGAGACCCCCGAGTACATGCCGGTGGCGATCTGGCTCGCGCACCGCCTGGCCGAGCGCCTGGCAGCCGTGCGCAAGTCGGGCGAGCTGTCCTTCCTGCGCCCGGACGGCAAGACCCAGGTCACGGTCGGGTACGACGGCGTCGTGCCGAAGACCGTCGAGACCGTCGTCGTGTCGACGCAGCACTCCCCGAAGGTGACGCTGGACGAGCTCACCGCGGCGATCACCGAGCACGTCATCCGCCCGGTCCTCGACCTGGTCGACCTCGACGCCTCGCACGTGGACGTCATCGTGAACCCGACCGGTCGGTTCGAGATCGGCGGACCGCAGGGCGACGCCGGACTCACCGGACGCAAGGTCATCGTCGACACCTACGGCGGGGCCTCCCGTCACGGTGGTGGCGCGTTCAGCGGCAAGGACCCGTCCAAGGTCGACCGTTCCGCCGCGTACGCGCTGCGCTGGGTCGCGAAGAACGCCGTCGCCGCCGGGCTGGCCGACCGCCTCGAGGTCCAGGTCGCGTACGCGATCGGCCGCGCGAAGCCGGTCGGGCTGTACGTCGAGTCCTTCGGGACCGGCCACGTCGACGACGCCACGATCGAAGCCGCCATCACGGCGGTGTTCGACCTGCGTCCCGCCGCGATCATCCGCGACCTCGACCTGCTCGTGCCCCGGTACGCCCAGACCGCGACGTACGGCCACTTCGGCCGCGAGCTGCCCGGGTTCACCTGGGAGCAGCTCGACCGCGTCGAGGAACTCCGCCAGGCCGCAGGACTCGTCGCCGCTGCCGTCTGAGGCAGCCGCGTGACCACCGTCGCGCGCGTCGTCCTCGACTCGCCGCTCCCGCAGCTCGACCGGTTGTTCGACTACCGGGTGCCGGCCGAGCTCGAGGACGACTGCGTTCCGGGCGTCCGGGTCAAGGTCCCCTTGCGGACCGGGGCCCGGATGTCCGACGCCTACGTGATCGAGGTCGTGTCCGAGGGGGACTGGCCCGGCGAACTCAGCGCGATCGAGACGCTCGTCAGCCCGGTGCCGGTCCTGGCGCCGGAGATCTGGAAGCTCGCCCGTGCCGTCGCCGACCGAGCCGCGGGTGTGGCGTCCGACGTGCTGCGCCTGGCCGTGCCGACCCGCCAGGTCCGGGTCGAGAAGGCCTGGCTCGCACGCGACCCCGCCCACGTCCCCGACCCGGTGGACGCCCCGGCCGTGACCGGGTACGCCCCCGGGGTCGTCGAGGACACCCTGGCCGCGAACGGTCGCGCCGCGGTGTCCGCGATCCCGCATCCGGTGCAGCTCGAGGTCGAGGGCGGCGACCCGGTGTGGGTGCCCGGGTGGGCGGCGACCCTCGCCCAGGCAGCGGCTCGCACGGTGGCGGGGGAGCGCTCCGCGGTGCTGGCGGTCCCCGACTTCCGCGACCTCACAGACCTCGAGCGGGCGCTGCACGCGCTGCTGCCCTCGGACCGGGTCGTCCGGTTCGACGCCAAGCAGACCAACGGCCAACGGGCGAAGGCGTTGCTGCGCGCACGGACCCACGCGGTCGTCGCGATCGGCAACCGCACCGCGATGTACGCCCCCGCGGACGACCTCGGCCTGATCGCGATGTGGGATGACGGCGACGCGTCCTTCATCGAACCGCGCGCCCCGTACGTGCACACCCGGGACGTCGCCCTGGTCCGTGCGGCGCAGTCCGGGGCCGCGCTGCTGTTCCTGGCGCACGCGCGCAGCACCGACGTCCAGCGGCTCGTCGAGCTGCACTGGCTCGACGACGTGACCCCGCTCCGCGCCGCCGTCCCCAAGGTCATCCCGACGCTGCAGCAGGTCTCCGCGGAGGGCTTCGCCGCCCAGGCGCGGATCCCGAGCAGCGCCTGGCGTGCCGCCCGCGAGGCCAGCCGGACCGGCCCCGTCCTGGTCCAGGTCGCCAACCCCGGGTTCGGCACCGGGCTGGTCTGCGCCGACTGCGGCGAGCGTGCGCACTGCCGCGTGTGCGGTGGGCCGCTCGGCAGCCCGACCCACGGCGCCGTGCCGCAGTGCCGGTTCTGCGGCGCGCTGGCGGTCGGGTACCGCTGCCCGACCTGCGGTGGCGGCAAGGTCAAACCGGTCGGGCAGGGGGCACAGCGGACCGCGGACGAACTGGGGCGGGCGTTCCCGGGGACGCAGATCATCGTCGCGGACGGGTCCCGCCCGGTGGACGAGGTCCCGACGAAGCCGGTCGTCGTGGTCGCCACCCGCGGCGCCGAGCCCTCGACGCCGGGCGGCTACGCCTGCGTCCTGCTGCTCGACGGCGAACGGATGCTCGCGCGGGAAGGGCTCCGGGTGCAGGAGGAAGTGCTGCGCTTCTGGACGAACGCGGCGGCCAAGGGCGCTCCGGGAGCGGAGACGTACCTGGTCGGCATCGGTGGCCGACTCGCCACGGCGATGGCGCTCTGGAAGCTCGACGTCCCCGCGCACGACGAACTCGCCGACCGACGTGAGCTGTTGTTCCCGCCAGCGGTCCGTGTCGCGACGCTGACCGGCACGGAGCAGGCGGTCACCGCGGCGGTCGAGGCACTCGGCGAGGCGCTGGTCGGGCCGGTGCTCGGACCGGTCCCGGTCGAGGACCCGGTGTCGGGCTCGACCGCTGGCACGGTGCGGGCGATCGTGCGCTTCCCGTACGCCCACGGGGCCGAGGTGACAGCGACCCTCAAGGCCGAGGTGATCCGTCGGTCCTCGACCAGACGCGTGCTGCCCGGGGGCAACCGGCGTCGTGCCGCACCGACGCTCCGGGTCCGGCTCGACGACGCCGAGCCGTTCTCCGAGGTCTGACCCTGACTGCGCTACGGTGACCACGGGCGGAGTCGATGGGGGACTGATGGGGACGGCATCGGGTGGGGTCGCGACCGCAGCGGGTCTGCGCTTCCAGTACTTGGCCGCACTCGACGCGGTGCTCGACGCCCTCGACACGACGACGGACTTCCTGTTCGACTCGGAGTCCGAGGCGGATGACGTCGTGGACTTCGCCATCCGCGATCCGGACGGCAACCACTTGCTCGTCGTTCAGGCAAAGGCAGCGGTCGACGGCGCGGACGGAGCCACGGTCGGTGTGGCCGAGTTGTTGGAGATCGCCGCTCGTCTCGTGGCGATCGATTCCGAGCGGTACCGCGTCGTCACCAACCGAAGGCTGGGGCCGTCCTGCGGTCCTCTGGTGGCGCTGTTCGATGGCTCTCGGGAGCCGATGTCGGCCGTCGATCTCGTCGGGAAGCTGCCCCACGGATCCGCTGCTTCGGTTGTGCGGATCCTGCGTGGCCTGGGTCCGGATGCACGAGCGCGCCTGCGTCGCGTGGAAGTGGTGGAGCACATCGGACCCGACGCTCTCGGGGAACCCGTCATCGCTCGTCGAGTAGCGGCGATGCGCCGCAACAATGCATCGGCGGTCGGCGTGCAGGCCTCGACAGTTCTGACGAAGTACCTCGTGACCGAGATGTTGCGCCTCTCAGCCCGTCGAGAAGACCGGTCGATGTCACGCGACCAGGTGACGCGTCTGGTGATGCTGGAGGACACAGTCCTCGCGTCAGTGCTCGGACGGCATGAGCGAGGAAAGCCGATCGGATCGCCGCCCCCGGTTCCGACGATCACCCGGACGGCGCTGCAGCAGGCGGTCGAGGCTCATCTCACATGGCCGCCGGTCGAGCGTGCCACGCGGCGATTGGTCATCACCGGGCTCTCCGGGATCGGCAAGAGCGCGCTCGCTCGCGCATACGAGGCCGCGAACGCGGGACGCTACGACGTACGGCTCTGGATCGACGCAACCTCGCCGGCCACGATCGAAGCTGATGTCCGCGGGTTCCTCGGCGACGCGCTCGGAGACCGTGATCCTGCGGCCGCGTTCCGGAGTGTCGTGGAGCAGTCAACGGCTTCCTGGCTGGTCGTGTTCGACGGGGCGACCGGGCGGGAGGCGCTGGCCCAGTGGGTTCCGGACTCCGCCCTGATGGATGCCATCGCGACCTCCGTGGACTCGACGAGGTGGAGTCGTTGGCACCCGGTCGGCGCCACCGAGATGGATGACGACGAGGCCACCGATCTGCTGCTCGACCGTTTGGCGATGCGTGACCTCGACGAGCGCTCGAAGGAGTCTGCCGAGCGGCTCGTGCGACACCTCGGCCGCTGGCCGTTGGCGATCGAGCTCGGCGCGGCCCACCTGGCTCGCTCGGGGCACGGTCTTGATGGTTCCGTCGGCTATCTGGATCGTCTCCGCGAGCGCATCATCGATGACCGCGCACTGGTCCCGCCTGACTACGCGAGCCACCCGAGTCTCCTGGCTGCCGTGCGCATCGCCCTGGAGGAACTCGAACGGTCCCAGGACGCGAACCTCCCGCTGACCGGACGTGCGCTCCTCGAAGCCGCGACGTTCTTCCCGGAGAGCGTGTCGATGCGTCTCGTCGCAACCACCGCGGCGACATCCCGAGCGTCGCTGACGGTACCGGAGACGCCGGACCCGATCGACGTCGACGATGCGTGCGTACCGCTCCACGCGACCGCACTGGCTCGGCGGTCGACATCGTCCGGAGCGCTCGCTGACCGTCTGCACACGAACGAAGTGGTGCTCTACCTGGTCCGGATGCAGCTCGACCAGCGCTCCTTCGAGCGCCTCGCCGTCGCGGCGCAGATCGTGGTCGACGACTTCGTCCGGTCGCACAGCGAACGCGAACAGTACGCGGCCGTTCGCGCCGCGCTGCCGGCAGTGATGGTCGCGATCGACCGCTGCTCGGAGGCAGCGCTGCTCATCGATCGGGGTCTCCTCACCATCGGGAACATCGCTGAGTTCTTCTCGGTCGCGGGCGAGTTCCGCGCAGCCGGAGCGTACTTCGCGATGGAACTCGCCACGCTGGATCGCAACGCGATCGATGCACCCTCACTCCGCGCGAAGATCCAGGTGAAGCGCTGCGTCGTCCTCCTGCATCTCGGAGTGGACACCGATGACCAGATCGCGGTCGTCGACGATGCTGTCGAGCAGGTCGAGCGGGCTCGTTCGCTGCTCGAGGGAGCCGAACTCCAGCAGCTGACGTTCCAGCTCCGACAAGTGATCGATGCGATCTCCATGAGCAGCTCGTCGCCGACCGCCGCGACCGTCGGACGTTGGCGGGCGGCGCTCGTCCGGTGGTCCGGCACGGCAACTCCCGATCACCACGGCCAGGCAGAGATCGAGGGTCACCTGCGCCGCGGCGACGGTTCTGCGGCCCTGACGATCATCGAAGAACGACTGCGGTCCGCTCCTCCTGCATACATCGCCGTCCAGCTCCGAGCCGGTCGGGGAGAGGCGTTGGCACTCCTCGGGAGGTGGATCGAGGCTCGCGATGCGATCGTCGGCGCGATCGTGTCTGCTGTGGAATCGGGCCTCGGGGCTGGCACGCTCGTCTCAACGGGCATCACGATCCTGCAGCTGGCCACCACCGCGACGCTCACAGGAGGCGAACCCGAGGCCCGCGCCGCGGCGCAGAGCCTGGCGAGGGAGATCGACGGTGTCGGTGTGGAGCTCCCGCAAGATGCCGCCAGACTCGTGCTGTACCGGACAGCGCTCGCTGCTGATCGCGGAGCTGTCGGGCGAGTGTCGGCTGCCCTCGAAGCCGTCGACCGTTCCGCGCTCGTCCCGACCGGGCTCGTGCGTGACGTGCGTTTCGACCACTGGACGATCGCAACGGTCGGCCGGCTCATCGACGCACGTTCGGCTTGTGGTGGTGCCCCGGCCTTCCTGGTGGACGCGGTGCGAGGCGTGCACGACCACGAACTGTGGATCGGGGCGCGGGGGACGACCGCTGACGAGGTCGGACGTGCGACCGAACTGACGAAGGCGTCGGCGTCATGGCGAGTGGGAGCGGACGGGGTCGACATCGTCCTCGACGACGGCCTGCGCCGTGCGCTGCTCCGGCTCCCCCTCGCTTCTGCGGGTTGGTTCTCAGGACCGGATCTGCCGGTCGTCGAGTCCGTCGCTCAGCTGGGTTCCTTCCTGACGGAGCGCCCAACGACGTGCACCGTACTCGTGTTCTCTGACCTCGACCGAGGGACCGTCATGCGGATGCCCCTTGCAGCAGGCCACACTGCAGCACAGCCCCTGTGAGACTCGCTCGTCATCGCGCGGTCTCGGCCGGCGCCCGGCTGCCGCCGCCGGCGCGCCCGCTCAGGCCCGGCGCGCCCCGACCCGGGGCAGGAACACGCCCAGCGCGACCATGCCGCCCGACAGCAACAGGTGCAGCCAGTTGTCGGCGGTGTTGAGCGGCACGAAGTTCGCGCCCGAGTCGTGCCCGGCGGTGAAGAGCCCGTAGACGAAGAGCACCAGGTAGACGATCCCGCCGATCACCAGGTACATCCGCGATCCGGTCGACCGCGAGGCCGCGACCAGCCCGACCACGCCGAACAACAGGTGGACGACGTTGTGCAGCACGGAGACCTGGAACAGCCCGAGCAGCATGGCCATCGACCCGTGCCCGGCTCCGGCGAGCGACCCGGTGGTCAGCCCGGGGACGAACCCCGCGATGCCGACGAGCAGGAACACGATGCCGACGACGAGCGTGGCCTTCTGGATGGAGGAACCGGCGAACCGGGTGGTGGAGGTGAGGACGTCTGCCATGCATGCGAACGTACCCATGCGTCCGGGCACCCGTTCCGATGTGGAAGGGTGGGGGTGGGCGGTCACGAGTCGCCCACCAGCAGACCCACGACGAGGTGGACGCATGCGCGCGTTGTACAAGCCCGAGGCCGCACCCGGCCTGGTGATGACCGAACGACCCGATCCGGTGCCGACCGACGACGAGGTCCTGATCCGCGTGCTGCGCACCGGGATCTGTGGCACCGACCTGCACATCCGGCGGTGGGACGACTGGGCGGCGTCGGCCGTGGTCGCGCCGCTGGTGCCGGGGCACGAGTTCTGCGGCGAGGTCGTCCAGGTCGGCTCGGCGGTCCGCGACGTCGCCGTGGGGGACCTGGTCTCCGGCGAGGGGCACGTCGTGTGCGGGACCTGCCGGAACTGCCGCGCCGGTCGCCGCCAGATGTGCATCCGCACCCGAGGGGTCGGCGTGCAGCGGGACGGGGCCTTCGCCGAGCTGTTGACCCTGCCCGGGGCGAACGTGTGGGTGCACCACGGCAGCGTCGACCCCGAGGTCGGGGCGCTCTTCGATCCTCTCGGCAACGCCGTGCACACCGCGCTGGCGTTCCCGGTCGTGGGGGAGGACGTGCTGGTCACGGGCTGCGGCCCGATCGGCCTGATGGCGATCGCCGTCGCGCGCCACGCCGGAGCCCGGTTCGTGGTGGGCACCGACGTCAGCACGAACCGTCTGGCGATGGCGACCGACATGGGCGCCGACCTGGCTGTCGACGTCGGCGGTGACACGGACGCCGCCTCCGCCGCGATCCGTGCCGCCCAGCACGGCCTCGGCATGCGCGAGGGCTTCGACGTCGGCTTCGAGATGTCCGGCGCCCCGACCGCGCTGCCGTCGATGGTCGCGAACATGAACCACGGTGGCCGGATCGCGATGCTCGGTCTGCCGTCGAGCGCGATCGCGGTGGACTGGGCGCTCGTCGTCACGCACATGCTGACGGTGAAGGGCATCTACGGCCGCGAGATGTTCGAGACCTGGCAGGCGATGAGCTCGATGCTCGCCACGAGCAGCACGCTCCGCGACCGCATCGGGTCGCTGGTCACGGCGCGCTACCCGGCGCGCGACTGGGAGCAGGCATTCGACGCAGCAGGCAGCGCAGACGGCGGCAAGGTCGTCATCGACTGGACGGAGATGTAGATGTACGGCTCGATCAAGGACCACCTCGCGGGCGAGCTCGCGGGCATCGAGACAGCAGGACTGACCAAGCACGAGCGCGGCATCACCGGGCCGCAGCGGGCGTCGATCCAGGCTGACGGTGCCCGGCTGCTCAACTTCTGCGCGAACAACTACCTGGGCCTGGCGGACTCGACCGACCTGGTCGACGCCGCCAAGGACGCCCTCGACCGCTGGGGCTACGGCATGGCCAGCGTGCGGTTCATCTGCGGCACGCAGGACCTGCACCTCGACCTCGAGCGACGGGTGTCGGCGTTCCTCGGGACCGAGGACACCATCCTGTACTCGTCGTGCTTCGACGCGAACGGCGGCCTGTTCGAGGTCCTGCTCGGGCCCGAGGACGCGATCATCTCGGACGAGCTCAACCACGCCTCGATCATCGACGGCATCCGGCTCAGCAAGGCCCAGCGCTTCCGGTACCGCAACCGCGACGTGCAGGACCTCGAGGCGCAGCTCGTGGCGGCCGGGGACGCCCGCTTCCGCGCGATCGTGACGGACGGGGTGTTCTCGATGGACGGGTCGATCGCCCCGCTCGCCGCGATCTGCGACCTGGCCGACCGCTACGACGCCCTCGTCATCGTCGACGACTCGCACGCCATCGGCTTCGTCGGCGAGCACGGCCGCGGCACGCCCGAGCTGTGCGGGGTCGCCGACCGGGTGGACGTGTACACGGGCACCTTCGGCAAGGCACTCGGTGGGGCCTCGGGTGGCTACGTCGCGTCACGACAGGAGATCGTCGACCTGCTCCGGCAGCGCTCCCGCCCGTACCTGTTCTCGAACTCGCTGGCACCGGTGATCGCCGCCGGCACCGTCGCGGCGCTCGACCTCATCGAGCGCTCCGACGACGCCCGAGCTCGACTGGTGCAGAACGCCGAGCGTTTCCGGAGCCTGATGACCGACGCCGGGTTCGACCTGCTCCCGGGCGAGCACCCGATCGTCCCGGTGATGTTCCACGATGCCGCCCTGACGGCCCGGGTGGCCGCTGAGATGCAGGAGCGCGGCGTGTTCGTCACCGCGTTCAGCTACCCGGTGGTGCCGAAGGGCCGGGCCCGGATCCGGGTCCAGCTCTCGGCGGCGCACACGGACGAGCAGATCGACGCCTGCGTGCGGGCGTTCACCGAGGCACGGGCGGCAGCGACGACGAC
>NZ_MJGI01000025.1:293156-314745 GCF_001864835.1 Curtobacterium sp. MCBA15_001
GCGGATGTGCATCGAACCCCGGGCGGCAGCGACGACGACCTGAGGCGTGGGAGGATCGCACCCATGCGTCTCGTCGTCGCCGGCAGCCCCGCTGCGGCCGTCCCCACCCTGCGTCGGCTCGCGGCCTCGGACCACGAGATCGCCGCGGTGCTCACCCGCCCGCCGACGCCGCAGGGGCGCAGGCGGGTCCTGACCCCGACGCCCGTGGCGCAGGTGGCGGCCGAACTGGGGCTGCCCGTGATCGAGGCGTCCCGCGTCGACGACGCCGTCACCGCGCAGCTGGCCGACCTCGACGTCGACCTCGGGGTGATCGTGGCCTACGGCGCGCTGCTCCGCCGCGCGGCGCTCGACACCCCGCGCCACGGCTGGGTCAACCTGCACTTCTCCGACCTGCCGGCGTACCGCGGGGCCGCTCCGGTGCAGCGGGCCGTGATGGCTGGCGACACCCGCACCGCGGCCACCGCCTTCCAGCTCGTCGAGGCCCTGGACGCTGGCCCGGTGTTCGCGTCCGAGCCGTTCGCGATCGACCCCGAGGCCACCGCTGGCGAGGTCCTCGCAGCGATGGCGGACACCGGCGCCGAGGTGGTCGCCCGGGTGGTCGACGGCATCGCCGACGGCACGGCGACCGCGACCGCGCAGGTCGGTCAGGCCACCACCGCCCCGAAGACCACGATCGCGGACGGGCACGTCGACTTCGCCCGACCGGCCCGGCTCGTGCACGCGCAGCTGCGCGGGGTCACCCCGGAACCCGGGGCCTGGGCGACCCTGGGGGACACCCGCGTCAAGCTGCTCCGCGCCACGGCCCACCAGCCAGGAGGCCCGGCAGCGTCCGCCCCGTCGCTCGCCCCCGGCGCGCTCACGGTCCAGGACGGCCACTTGCTGGTCGGGACGGCCGACGGTCCGCTGGTGCTCACCGAGGTCCAGCCGGCCGGCAAGAAGCCGATGGACGCCGCCGCCTGGGCCCGTGGCCTCGGCACGCTCGACGGGAAGACCCTGGCATGAACGCCCCCCGGAACGACCAGCAGCAGCCCCGGACCGTCCGCGGCCCGAGCGCGCGGCGCGTCGCGTTCGACGTCCTGCGCGCCGTCCAGGTCGACGACGCGTACGCGAACCTGCTGCTGCCCACTCGCATCCGTCGCGCCGCGCTCTCGCCGCGGGACGCCGGCTTCGCGACCGAGCTCACCTACGGCACCATCCGGATGATCGGCCGGTACGACGCGATCGTCGAGGCGGCGTCAGGGCGGCGTGTCGCGAACATCGAGGCCGACGTGCTCGACGTCATGCGCCTCGGCGTCCACCAGCTCCTCGCGCTGCGCACACCGACCCACGCGGCGGTCTCGGCGACCGTGGAGCTCGCCCGCGAGGTCGGTGCCCACCGCGCCACCGGGTTCGTCAACGCCGTCATGCGGAAGGTCGCGGCCCGGACGCCCGAGGAGTGGGACGCCGAGGTCACCCGCGGACTCTCCGGCGACGACCTCCTGGCCACGCGCTGGTCGCACCCCGCCTGGGTCGTCGCCTCGTTGCGGGACGCCCTGGCCGCGGAGCGCTCCCGCGACGAGATCGTGGCGCTGCTCGCCGCGGACGACGTCGCCCCCCGGGTCCAGCTCGCCGCGCTGCCCGGACTCGCGACCGAGGCCGACGTGGCCGAGGTGACCCGGGCACTGGCGCCGACCACCGAGCCAGCCGGGGACGACCACGCGGCGCGGGTCGAGCCTCCCGTCGGGACCGCCGTGACGGACGCACCGGCGGCCGACGTCGACCCCACGGCCGACGCCCTGCCGGTCTCACCCGTCGGCATCCGGGGCGTCACCGGCGACCCGGCGCGCGTGCCGGGCGTGGCGGCCGGACGGCTCCGCGTGCAGGACGAGGGATCGCAGTTGGCGGCCCTGGCACTCAGCCGGTCGTCGGCGGTCCGCGCCGGTGAGCGGTGGCTCGACCTGTGTGCCGGACCCGGCGGCAAGGCGGCGCTGCTCGCCGCCGAGGCGGCACAGGCCGGCGCGACGCTCGTCGCCAACGAACTCGTGCCCGCGCGTGCCGGACTCGTGCGCACGGCCCTCGCGGGGTTCGGCGACACCGTCACCGTCGTCGAGGGCGACGGCCGGCGCTACGGCCAGGACGGCTCCGGCGTGACGTACGACCGGGTCCTGCTCGACGCGCCGTGCACCGGCCTCGGTGCCCTCCGTCGGCGACCAGAGGCACGCTGGCGCAAGCTCCCCGAGGACGTCCACGAACTGGCGGCGCTGCAGGAGGAACTGCTCGACGCCGCCGTGCGGGTGCTCGCACCGGGCGGGACGCTGGCGTACGTGACGTGTTCGCCGCACCTCGCCGAGACGCGCGGACAGGTCGACGCGCTGATGCGGCGCCACGGTGACGTCCTCGAGCAGCTCGACACCGCCGGTGTGGTCCGGTCCGTCGCCGCGCGGGACCCGCAGGTGGCCGACGGTCCGACGGCGCAGCTGTGGCCGCACCGCATCGGCACCGACGCGATGTTCATCGCGCTGTTCCGTCGGGTCTGAGCAGCGGCGGGTCTGAGCGGCGGCGCGTCCTCAGGCCATCCGGAAGTCGATGCCGTCCCGCCGGGACAGTCGCGCTGCAGCACGGACGAAGCGGGTCCCCTTGCCCGTCTTCCCGTCGGGGGTGACCGTCTGGTCCTCGGCCTCGCGGATGCGCCACGCCAGGTCGGTGCCGCGGGCGTCGTAGGCGACCCGCTCCATGGCCTCGACCACGTGCGCCTCGGCGTCAGCGGCGACACGACGCGCGGAGCGGTCCGGGTCGTCCACGTCGTCGGTGGTCCGTCCGGCTGCCGCGGCGGTGAGCAGGACGGTGCCGGCCGCGGTCACGCCCGTCATCGCGTCGGCGTGGGTCAGCCCGAGCCCGCCGGACATCACGAGGGCGATGTCCATCGTCACCGGCGTGCCGTGGTCCAGGTGGACGAGCCGGATCTGCCCGCGGCCGCCGCCGTTCGTCCAGCGCAGTACGTCGCCGTGGGTCAGGAAGAGCGCGAAGTCCAGGACCTCGAGGACGTCCTGCTGGTCGCGGATGACGTCGGTCAGCGGAGCGCCGTCGTCGGGAGCGAAGGTGACCTGCACCCGGATGGCGTCCGTGCCTGAAGTGTGAAGATCGGTCACGACTGCAGCCTAGGCGGCGGACGGGCGGGTGCGCCAACAAGGAAGGTGCTCTCGCCGCACCGCAGTGGAGCGCAGCGCCGACAGTGTGATATGTTGGTCGGACAAGACCGGTTCCGCCTGCTGATGCAGGTCCAGGGCCGGTCCTCTTCGTTCGAGGGGGTGCCCGGTGGGCGCGACGAAGCCGTTCCAGACGTACGACCAACAGCTCAGGCGCCTCGTCAGGCGCGGGCTGCGTGTGGACGACCACGCGCAGGCGCTCGAGTGGCTGACGCGCGTCAACTACTACCGGCTCAGCGGCTACTGGTACCCGTTCCGCGCGGTCGAGAACGGTCGACGTCGGGACGTCTTCGTCTCGGGAGCCGCCTTCGCCGACGTGATCGCCCTCTACGAGTTCGACGAACGGCTCCGTGCTGCTGTCCTCACCGTGACGGCGCCCATCGAACTCTCCGTCCGTGCCTTCCTCGGCCATGCGCTCGGGCGCGTGGACTCCTGCGCACACCTCCGGCCGGAGCTCCTCGGTGCGCTCGCACGGTCCGGGGCGGACTACCCCAACTGGCGCGCACGCTTCGACCGCGAAGTCGCAGCGTCACGAGAGGACTTCGTCGTCCACCACCGGTCCTCCTACAGCGGTGTCCTGCCGGTCTGGGCTGCGGTCGAGGTCCTGGACTGGGGGTCGCTGGTGCGACTCCTCATGATGTCGCCGCCGGCAGTGCAGTCAGAGGTGGCAGCGCGCTTCGGGCTCCGGCCGCCGCAACTCGTGTCGTGGATGCGCTCGTTGAACATCGTCCGGAACGCCTGCGCTCACCACGGGCGCCTGTTCAACCGCGTGTACGCGAAACGCCCGAAGCTCCCGGTGCCGGGCCTCGTGCCGTCCCTCGACGCGATCGCACCGGTCATGAACCGCACCTACGGGCAACTGTCGCTGCTCCAACACCTGCGGCGGGCGGTCCTGCACGGACCGGCCCCCGAGCTGACCAGCGTGCTCGGGTCATGGCCCACATCCGACCACGTCCCGTTCGCCGTGACAGGTGCTCCTGCGGACTGGCGGTCGTCGGAGCTGTGGCGATGAGTGGGGTCTCCGTCCGGGCCGCGGTCGGTAGGGTTGGCGGGTGACGATCCGCATCTCGCCGAGCATCCTGTCCGCCGACTTCGCGAACCTGGAGCGGGAGCTCGAGCGCATCGCGACCGCCGACATGGTGCACGTCGACGTGATGGACAACCACTTCGTCCCGAACCTGACCCTCGGGCTGCCGATCGTGCAGCGCCTGCAGCAGGTCTCCCCGGTGCCGCTCGACGTGCACCTGATGATCACCGACGCCGACACGCAGGCCCCGCAGTACGCCGAGACCGGTGCGGCGAGCGTGACGTTCCACTTCGAGGCCGCGACCGACCCCCTGGCGACGGCTGCGGCCATCCGGTCGAACGGCGCCCGTGCCGCGGTCGCGGTGAAGCCGGGCACGCCGATCGCGCCCGTGCTGGCACACCTCGACGCCTACGACATGATCCTGCTCATGACGGTGGAGCCCGGGTTCGGCGGCCAGTCGTTCATGCCGTCGGTGATGCCCAAGCTGGCCGACGCCCGCGCGGCGGTGGACGCCTCCGGGCTCGACGTCTGGCTCGAGGTCGACGGCGGCATCGCGGTCGACACCGTGCCGGCCGCCGTGCAGAGCGGCGCCGACACCCTGGTGGCGGGGTCGGCGGTCTACGGCGGGGAACCGGCCGGGCGCATCCAGGACCTCCGGGACGCGGCGCAGCGTGCGCTCGCGGGACGGTAGCCTGGGAGCGTGAAGACGTTCGACGACCTGTTCGCGGAGCTGACCGAGAAGGCCGCCACGCGCCCCGAGGGCTCCGGCACCGTCGCCGAACTGGACGCCGGTGTGCACCAGATCGGCAAGAAGATCGTGGAGGAAGCCGCCGAGGTCTGGATGGCTGCCGAGTACGAGGGCGACGAGCGCACCTCGGAGGAGATCTCCCAGCTCGTCTACCACCTGCAGGTCCTGATGATCGCCAAGGGCCTGACCCCGGCGGACGTCTGGCGACATCTGTAGGCACCCGCCCGCGCACCCGCGCGACCGCGGTCCACAGACGTCACCGACCTCCAGCAGAAAGCAGACCCTGATGCTCCGCATCGCCGTGCCCAACAAGGGCTCGCTGTCCGAGACCGCCTCCGAGATGCTGCGCGAGGCCGGGTACGCCGGCCGTCGCGACCCGAAGGCGCTCCACCTGCTCGACGAGCGCAACGGCGTCGAGTTCTTCTTCCTCCGGCCGCGCGACATCGCCACGTACGTGGGGTCCGGTGCGCTCGACGTCGGCATCACCGGGCGCGACCTGCTGCTCGACTCCGGCTCCGAGGCGCACGAGGTCGACGCGCTCGGGTTCGCCGACTCGACCTTCCGCTTCGCCGGCACGCCCGGCCGGTTCTCCACGCTGACGGACCTCGACGGCGTCCGCGTGGCGACGAGCTACCCGGGCCTGGTGGGGGAGTTCCTCGCGAAGCACGGCGTGACCGCGACCCTGGTCAAGCTCGACGGCGCGGTCGAGAGCGCGGTCCGACTCGGCGTCGCCGACGCGGTCGCGGACGTCGTGTCGACCGGCAGCACGCTGCGCCAGGCGGGGCTCGAGATCTTCGGCCCGGTCATCCTCGAGTCGACGGCGTTGCTCGTCACGACCGACGAGACGATCCCGGGCATCGACGTCCTGCGTCGGCGCCTGCAGGGCGTGCTCGTCGCCCGCGGCTACGTGATGCTCGACTACGACATCCCGACGGACCTGCTCGAGCAGGCCACCGCCGTCGCCTCGGGCATCGAGTCGCCCACGGTCTCGCCGCTGCACGGCCGCGACTGGTCCGCGGTCCGCGTGATGATCCCGCGCGACGACGCGAACCTCATCATGGACGCGCTCTACGACCTGGGCGCCCGCGCCATCCTGGTCAGCCCGATCCACGCCGCACGCCTGTGACGGACGCGACGGGCCCCGAGAGCAGGCCGGCCGCGACCGGCGGCGTCGCCGTCCGTGTCGTCCCGTGCCTCGACGTGTCCGGCGGTCGGGTCGTGAAGGGCGTCAACTTCCTCGACCTGCAGGACGCCGGCGACCCGGTCGAGCTCGCTGCCCGCTACTACGAGCAGGGCGCCGACGAGCTGACCTTCCTCGACGTCGGTGCGACGGTGGAGAACCGCTCGACCATGTACGACACCGTCACGCGCACCGCTGAACAGGTCTTCATCCCGCTCACCGTCGGCGGCGGGGTGCGGAGCGTCGACGACGTGTCGCGGCTGCAGCAGTGCGGCGCGGACAAGATCGGCGTGAACAGCGCCGCGATCGCCCGACCCGATCTGGTCGGCGAGATCGCGGACCGGTTCGGCGCGCAGGCCGTGGTGCTGTCGCTCGACGTGAAGCGCTCCGACCGGATGCCGTCCGGCTTCGTCGTGACGACCCACGGCGGGCGCACCGAGTCGGACCTCGACGCGATCCAGTGGGCTGCCGAGGCCGTCGAGCGCGGCGCCGGCGAACTGCTGGTCAACTCGATCGACGCCGACGGCACGAAGAACGGCTTCGACCTCGACCTGGTCCGGGCCGTCCGCGCGGTGTCGAGCGTCCCGGTGATCGCCTCGGGCGGCGCCGGACGGGTCGAGCACTTCGCGCCGGCCGTCGACGCCGGTGCCGACGCGGTGCTCGCGGCGAGCGTCTTCCACCGCGGCGAGATGACGATCGGCGACGTCAAGGACGCCCTGCGGGAGTCCGGGCACGCCGTACGCTAGGAGCCTCATGACCGACAGCACCAGCACCAGCACCGAGGCGGTCCTCGACCGCGCGCGCTTCGGTGCGGACGGGCTGCTCCCCGCAGTCGTGCAAGAGGAATCGTCCAAGGACGTCCTCATGCTCGGCTGGATGGACCGCGAAGCCCTCCGCCGCACCCTGACCGAGGGGCGGGTGACCTTCTGGTCCCGCTCGCGGCAGGAGTACTGGCGGAAGGGCGACACGTCGGGACACGCCCAGTACGTGCGCGCCGCGGCGTTCGACTGCGACGACGACACCCTGCTCGTGACGGTGCACCAGGTGGGCGCGGCCTGCCACACCGGTGCGCACAGCTGCTTCGAGGTCGATCCGCTGACGCCGGTGACGGCGTCCGCACCCGACACGACGGGGGCGACCCGATGACGAACGCGACCACGACATCGGCCGCAGCGGTCTCCGACCAGCCGCACACGACCTCCCGTCCGGAGTTCGACGCCCTGGTGGCCGACGGCCACCGCGTCGTCCCGGTCGTCCGCGCCCTGTACGGCGACAGCGAGACGCCGGTCGGCGTCTACCGCAAGCTCGCCGACGGCCGTCCCGGCTCGTTCCTGCTCGAGTCGGCCGGCCAGGGCGGCCTGTGGTCGCGCTGGTCCTTCGTCGGCGTCCGCAGCTTCGGCGTGCTGACGCAGGACGGCGACCGCGCCGCCTGGATCGACACCGGCATGAGCGCGGAGCGCGCGGTCGGTTCCCTCGACGGGGCACCGCTCGAGGTCCTGGCGAGCCTGCACGAACGCTGGGCCACGCCGCGCGTCCCCGGCACGCCGCCGCTCGTCGGCGGGACCGTCGGGTTCATCGGATGGGAGGCCGTGCGCCAGCTCGAGCACCTGCCGGACGTCCCCGCAGCGGACTTCGACGTGCCCGGACAGTCGTTGGCGTTCGTCGCCGAGATGGCCGCCCTGGACCACCGCACCGGGCTGGTCCTGCTCGTCGCGAGCGCGCTCAACGACGGCACCGACGACGCCGACGCCCTGTGGGACGGTGCGCAGGAGCGCCTCGACCGGATGCAGGCCGACCTGGTGCAGCCGAGCATCGCCACGGTGGCACAGGCGTTCGACATCGCCGAGCCGACCCCGACGCATCGGTCGACGCCGGACGAGTACATGGCGTCGGTCGTGCGGTCCAAGGACTTCATCCGCGACGGCGACGTGTTCCAGGTCGTCATCTCGCAGCGCTTCGACCACGAGGTCACGGCGGACCCGCTCGACGTCTACCGGGTCCTGCGCACGCTGAACCCGAGCCCGTACATGTACTTCCTGTCGATGGAGGACACCGCGGGCAAGCCGTTCTGGATCGTCGGCGCTTCCCCCGAGGCCCTGGTCAAGGTGCAGGGCGGCCGAGCGATCACGCACCCGATCGCCGGTTCACGTCCGCGCGGGGCCACGCCCGAGCAGGACGTCCGCTTCGGCGAGGACCTGCTCGAGGACCCGAAGGAACGCGCCGAGCACCTGATGCTCGTCGACCTGTCCCGCAACGACCTGCAGAAGGTCTGTGAACCGGGCACCGTCGCCGTGACGGAGTTCATGACGGTGGAGCGCTTCAGCCACATCATGCACCTGGTGTCGAGCGTCGAGGGCGTCGTCCGTCCGGGGCAGTCCGCCATCGACGTGTTCCGCGCGACGTTCCCGGCCGGCACGCTCTCCGGCGCGCCGAAGCCCCGCGCGCTGCAGATCATCGACGAGCTCGAACCAGCCAAGCGCGGCGCGTACGCCGGTGTCGTGGGCTACTTCGACTTCGCCGGTGACGCCGACCTGGCGATCGCGATCCGCACCGCCCTGATCCAGGACGGTGTCGCCCGCGTGCAGGCCGGTGCGGGCCTCGTCGCCGACTCCGACCCCGCCACCGAACACGCCGAGGCCGTCAACAAGGCGGCAGCACCGCTGCGTGCCGTCGCGACGGCGAACCGGATGCGCGAGGTCCGGTCATGAGGCGCTCCCGCCCGCTCGTCGTGCTCGCCGGGCTGGTCGTCGCCGGCATCGTGATGCTCTCGTGGACCCAGACGTGGTTCACGGTGCGGCTCGACGCCGCCGCGGCCGTCAGCTCGACCGTGGTCGCCGACGGTTCGAAGGCCGTGCCGCAGTTCACCGCGCTGGCCATCGCGTCGCTGGCGCTCTTCCTGGCGATGACCATCGCCGGGCGGGTCGTGCGGGTCGTGCTCGCCGTCATCCAGGTCCTGCTCGGAGTGGGCATCGTCGTGTCCGGCATCAGCGCGCTGTCCGACCCGGTGGCCGCTGCCAAGGGCGCGATCGGCGACGTCGCCGGGGTGAGCGACCTGTCCGCGGTGCGCCGCATCGTGACGAGTGTCGACGTGTCCCTGTGGCCCGCCGTGGGGATCGCCGGCGGGGTGCTGGCGGCGCTGCTCGGAGTGCTCGTGCTCGTCGTGCAGCGCTCGTGGCCGGGGCCGAGCCGCAAGTACGCGGCCACCCCGACGGCCACCGCGCCGAAGGTCCCCGTGCAGCGGGACGCGATCGTCGACTGGGACGACCTGAGCGCGGGCGTCGACCCGACGTCCGGTGTCGACCCGTCGTCCGGGGCCGTCCATGACGACACGGTAGGATCGGACCTGCGCCGTTCGACCGACGACGCACCCGACCACGAGGAGCACCGTGAGCACCACTGAGCCCGCAGAACTCGGCGAAGGCCACTCGCCGGCAGCCTGGACGTCCGTCATCATCATGCTGGTGGGCTTCACGATCGGCACCTTCTGCTTCTGGTTCGACATCGCCTGGGGCGTCTGGGCCTCAGCCGGCATCGTCGTCGTCGGGCTCGTCGTCGGCTTCGTGATGGGCAAGGCGGGCTACGGCGTGAACGGCCCGAAGTTCGTCCCCAAGCACCACAACGAGTAGGGCCCGGCATGCAGAACGTGCTCGAGACCCTCGTCGCGGGCGCGCTCGAGGACGCAGCCGCCCGTCGTGTCGACCGTCCGCTGTCGGACCTCGAACGCGACCTCGACCGGGTCGCTTCGCCCCTCGACGCCCTCGACTTCCTGGCCCCCGGTGACCGCGTGAAGGTCCTGGCCGAGGTCAAGCGTGCCAGCCCTTCCCGCGGGTCGATGGCCCCGATCGCCGATCCGGCCGGTCTCGCCGCGGAGTACGAGCGTGGCGGTGCCTCTGCCATCAGCGTCCTGACCGAGGGACGCAAGTTCCTCGGCTCGCTCGCCGACCTCGAGGCCGTCAAGGCGCGGGTGTCCGTCCCGGTGCTCCGCAAGGACTTCATCGCCGACCCGTACCAGGTGGTCGAAGCCCGCGTGTCCGGCGCCGACGTGGTGCTGCTCATCGTCGCGGCGCTCGAGCAGCAGCAGCTGGTCGAACTCCACGAACTGGCGGAACAGCTCGGCATGCGCGTCCTGGTGGAGGCCCACTCGGGCGAGGAACTGAGCCGCGGGATCGATGCCGGCGCACGCATCCTCGGCGTCAACGCCCGCGACCTCACCGACTTCTCGCTGGACCGCGACCTGTTCGGCTCCCTCGCCGACCGGATCCCCGACGGGGTCGTCCGCGTCGCCGAGTCCGCCGTCACCGGTCCCGCCGACGTCGCCCACTACCGCGCTGCGGGTGCCGACGTCGTCCTGGTGGGTGAAGCGCTGGTCACCGGCGCCGACCCCGCCGCTGCACTCGCGTCGTTCCTCGACGCCTGACACCCTGTGGGTCCGGCCGCGAGCCGGACTCGTCTGGAGCACCATCGTGACCTCACTCCGCGACCTCCACGGCCCGTACTTCGGCGACTTCGGAGGACGCTTCGTCCCCGAATCGCTGGTGCTGGCGCTCGACGAACTCGAAGCGGCCTTCCGCGAAGCCTGGGCGGACCCGGCCTTCCACGCCGAGCTCGACGCCCTGCAGCGCGACTACACGGGCCGGCCCTCGATCATCACCGAGGTGCCTCGGTTCGCCAAGCACGCCGGTGGAGCCCGGGTGATCCTCAAGCGCGAGGACCTCAACCACACCGGCTCGCACAAGATCAACAACGTGCTCGGGCAGGCGCTCGTCGCCAAGCGCCTCGGCAAGACCCGCCTGATCGCGGAGACCGGCGCCGGCCAGCACGGCGTCGCGACCGCCACGGCAGCGGCGCTGTTCGGCATGGACTGCGTCGTCTACATGGGCGCCGTGGACACCGACCGACAGGCGCTCAACGTGGCACGGATGCGGCTGCTCGGCGCACAGGTCATCCCGGTCGAGACCGGTTCGAAGACCCTCAAGGACGCGATCAACGACGCGCTCCGTGACTGGGTCGCCAACGTCGACTCGACGCACTACCTGCTCGGCACCGTCGCCGGCCCGCACCCGTTCCCCGAGATGGTCCGCGAGTTCCACAAGGTGATCGGGGTCGAGGCCCGGCAGCAGGTCCTCGACCTGGTCGGACGCCTGCCCGACGCCGTCGCGGCCTGCGTCGGTGGTGGGTCGAACGCGATGGGCATCTTCGAGGCCTTCCTCGACGACGAGTCCGTCCGTCTGCTCGGCTACGAGGCCGGCGGCGACGGCGTCGAGACCGGTCGGCACGCCGCCAGCATCACGCTCGGCCGCGAAGGCGTCCTGCAGGGGGCGAAGTCGTACCTGATGCAGGACGAGGACGGGCAGACCATCGAGAGCCACAGCATCTCCGCCGGTCTGGACTACCCGAGCGTGGGCCCCGAGCACGCCTACCTGGCGTCGATCGGTCGGGCGCAGTACGAGCCGATCACCGACACCGAGGCGATGGAGGCGTTCCGGCTGCTGAGCCGCACCGAGGGCATCATCCCGGCCATCGAGTCCTCGCACGCCCTGGCCGGCGCGATGAAGCTCGGCAAGGAGCTCGGCCCGGACGGCGTCATCCTCGTCAACCTCTCCGGACGCGGTGACAAGGACGTGGCCTCGGCCAGTCGGTACTTCGGCATCCTCGACGAGACGGCGGTGCAGCTGTGAGCACGACGACCGACCGCAGTGTCGCCTCGACCATCGACCAGGCGAACGTCGCCCGCGCGGGAGCGGTCGTCGGGTACCTGCCCGCCGGCTACCCCGACCTCGACACCAGCGTGGACGCCGCAGTGGCCCTCGCCGAGAACGGCGTCGACGTCATCGAGCTCGGCCTGCCGTACTCGGACCCCGTGATGGACGGCCCGGTCATCCAGCGCGCGGCCGAGGAGAGCCTGGCGAACGGCTTCCGCGTCGCGCAGGTGTTCGACGCCGTGCACCGGATCACCGAGCGCGCTGACGTGCCCGTCCTGGTGATGACGTACTGGAACCCGGTGCTCCGCTACGGCGTGGACCGCTTCGCCGACGACCTGGTCGCGGCCGGGGCCTCCGGGCTCATCACGCCGGACCTGGTCCCCGACGAGGCCCGCGAGTGGATGGGTGCCTCGGAGCGCACCGGGCTCGACCGGGTGTTCCTCGCCGCGCCGTCGTCGTCCGACGCGCGCATGCTCCAGGCCGTCGACGCCAGTCGTGGGTTCGTCTACGCGGTCTCCACGATGGGCGTGACGGGTGCCCGCGCCGGGGTCGACACGGCAGCGCGCACCGTCGTGTCGCGACTCCGTGACGCCGGCGTGGCGCGCACGTGCGTCGGCCTGGGCATCTCGACGGCCGACCAGGTCGCCGAGGTCCTCGACTACGCCGACGGCGCGATCGTCGGCTCGGCCTTCGTCCGCGCCCTGGCCGACCTCGGTGTCACGGGAGTCGGGCAGCGCGCCGCCGAGCTGTCGGCGGGCGCCGCGCGCCGCTGACCGACCCGGTCAGGAGGCCGGGATCACGGTTTCCACAGACAGCCGCCGCTGGTTCCTGACCAGCGTTCCACCCGCGCTACAGTGATCCGGGATCGTCGCGACTGCGACGCCCGCGGCGCACACCGAAAGGCGACAGCACCTCCATGCCCCTCCTGAGCATCCCGAGTCCGAGCACGGCCTGGCAGTACTTCGACCTGACCGCCTGGCTCCGTGACGTCTTCGGCTGGTCGCTGCCGCTCGACTTCCGCATCCACGCCTACGCGATCTGCATCCTGCTCGGGATCGTCGCCGCGGTCGTCGTGACGAACCAGCGACTCGCAGCCCGCGGGGTCGAGCGCTGGGTCATCATCGACATCGCGATCTGGGCGGTGCCGTTCGGCATCGTCGGCGGTCGGCTGTTCCACGTCTTCACCCACGTCAGCGACTACTTCGGTCCCGGCCGCGACCCGTGGTCCTTCCTCTACGTGTGGGAAGGCGGCCTGGCGATCTTCGGCGCGATGATCCTCGGGTCCGTCGGCGCGTACTTCGGCTGCCGTCAGGTCGGCATCCGGTTCACGACGTTCCTCGACGCCCTGGCTCCGGCGATGCTGCTGGCGCAGGCGTTCGGGCGTCTCGGCAACTACTTCAACCACGAGCTGTTCGGCATGCCCACCAGCCTGCCGTGGGGCCTGCAGATCGAGTCCTCGAACGCTGCGTACCCGACCGGCCTGCCCGAGGGCACGCTGTTCCACCCGACGTTCCTCTACGAGATCATCTGGAACGTCGTCGGCTTCGCGGTGATCATCCTCATCGACCGGCGCTGCAACCTGCAGTGGGGTCGCGTGCTCGCCCTGTACCTGATCTGGTACGGCATCGGCCGCTCGGTCCTCGAGTCGATCCGCGTGGACACGAGCGAGACCTTCTTCGGCATCCGCACGAACGTCTGGGCGTCCTTCGCGGCGATCATCGTCGGCCTCGTCGTCTTCTGGCTGCAGTCGCGTCGGCACACCGGCAAGGAACCGAGCGCCTACCTGCCCGGTCGCGATCCGCGTTCGCAGTCCGATGTAGACTCCGAGGACACCTACTCGGAGCACAGCGACGACGCACCCATCGGCGCTGGTTCCGGCTCGGTCGCCACTGCAGTCGACCGTTCCTGACGGCTGCGACCCCACGGGGTCGGACGGTGAGCGGGCACGACTCCAGCCCCGCCGCACACGGCCATCGCTGTCCCTGTTCCACCCTCTCCCGAGGACGGTCCCCATGGCGCTCCAGCCTCCCCGCTCCGGTGTGACGCCGGTCCCGACCCGCTCCGCCTCGAGTGCCCGCGTGCCGGCGCATCAGCGGTTCTCCGCCGTGCCGCAGGCCGCGGGCATGTACGACCCGGCGAACGAGAAGGACGCCTGCGGTCTGGCCATGGTCGCCACGCTGCGTGGCACGCCGGGTCACGACATCGTCGACGCGGCCCTCGGGGCGCTCCGGAACCTCGAACACCGTGGCGCCGTCGGGTCCGACGCAGGCACCGGTGACGGCGCAGGGATCCTGTGCCAGGTGCCGGACGCGTTCTTCCGGGCCGAAGCGCCGGTGGAGCTGCCGGCAGCGGGGGCGTACGCCGTCGGCACGGCGTACCTGCCCGTCGACGCGGACGACCGCCGTGCGGTGAAGGCCGCGGTCGAGTCGCTGGCAGCCGAAGAGGGCCTGCGGGTGCTCGGCTGGCGCCAGGTCCCAGTACGTCCCGAGGTGCTCGGCACCCTGGCCCGCGCGGCGATGCCTGCGTTCGAGCAGTGCTTCGTCGTGTCCGAGCGCCACGACGACGACGGCGCGCTCCGCAGCGGGATCGCCCTCGACCGGCAGACGTTCCGGCTCCGCAAGCGCGTCGAGCGCGAGCACGAGATCTACTTCATGTCGCTGTCGAGCCGGACCATGGTCTACAAGGGCATGGTCACGACGCTGCAGCTCGAGCCGTTCTACCCGGACCTGAGTGACGAGCGGTTCGCGTCGAAGCTGGCGATCGTGCACTCGCGCTACTCGACGAACACGTTCCCGTCGTGGCCGCTCGCCCAGCCCTTCCGCACGCTCGCGCACAACGGCGAGATCAACACCGTCCGCGGCAACCGCAACTGGATGCGCGCCCGCCAGTCGCAGCTCGAGAGCGACCTGCTCGGCGACATGGCCCCGCTGCTGCCGATCGTCAGCCCGGGTGCCAGCGACTCCGCCTCGTTCGACGAGACCCTCGAGCTGCTGACCCTGAGCGGTCGGTCGCTGCCGCACGCGGTGTCGATGATGGTGCCCGAGGCCTGGGAGAACCAGGCCGACATGGACCCGGAGCTCCGGGACTTCTACGAGTACCACTCGATGCTCATGGAGCCGTGGGACGGTCCGGCGGCGATCACGTTCACCGACGGCTCGCTCGTCGGCGCCACGCTCGACCGCAACGGGCTGCGACCCGGTCGGTTCCTGGTCACCGACGACGGCCTGATCGTGATGGGCTCGGAAACGGGCGTCATCGACGTGCCCGCGTCCAAGGTCGTCCGCAAGGGCCGTCTGCGTCCGGGGCGGCTGTTCCTGGTCGACACCGAGGCCGGCCGCATCATCGAGGACGACGAGGTCAAGCGCGACCTCGCCACGTCGGGCCCCTGGGGCGAATGGCTCGCCGCGGGCCGGATCAACCTGCGTGACCTGCCGGAGCGCGAGCACATCGTGCACACCCCGGCATCGGTCACCCGACGCCAGCGGGCCTTCGGCTACACCGAGGAAGAGGTCCGGGTGCTGCTGCGCCCGATGGCCGCCGCCGGTGCAGAGCCGCTCGGCGCGATGGGGTCGGACACCCCGATCGCCGTGCTGTCCCAGCGCCCTCGGCTGCTCTTCGACTACTTCACGCAGCAGTTCGCCCAGGTGACGAACCCGCCGCTCGACTCCATCCGCGAGCAGGTCATCACGTCGATGGGCATGGGGCTCGGACCGGAGCGCAACCTCCTCGACGCCGGGCCGGAGCACGCCAAGCAGATCGTGCTCGACTTCCCGGTCATCGACAACGACCAGCTCGCCAAGGTCCAGCACTTCGAGACCGGTTCCGGCCGCCACCTCACCGTGACGATCCGCGGCCTGTACCGGGTGGACGCCGGCGAGCAGGCGATGGAGCAGCGCATCCAGGCCGTGTGCGACGAGGTCGACGCGGCCATCGAGTCCGGCAAGCAGTTCATCGTGCTGTCCGACCGCGACGGCAACGCCGAGAACGCACCGATCCCGAGCCTGCTGCTGCTGGCAGCCGTGCACCACCACCTGATCCGCACCGAGCAGCGCATGGCGGTCGGGCTCATCGTCGAGGCCGGCGACGTGCGCGAGGTCCACCACGTCGCGACCCTGATCGGCTACGGCGCCTCGGCGATCAACCCGTACCTGGCGATGGAGACCTGCGAGAACCTGGTCCGGTCGGGCATGCTCAGCGGCATCACGCCGGAGCAGGCCGTCAAGAACGTCATCAAGGCGCTCGGCAAGGGCGTGCTGAAGATCATGTCGAAGATGGGCATCTCCACGGTGTCCAGCTACGCCGGCGCGCAGGCGTTCGAGGCCGTCGGGCTCGCGCAGGAGTTCGTCGACCGCTACTTCACGGGCACCTCGTCGATCCTGGGTGGCGTCGACATCGACGTCATCGCGAAGGAGAACGCCGAGCGACACGCGCAGGCGTACCCGCAGGACGGGTCGGTGCTCGCGCACGAGCGACTGCAGACCGGCGGCGAGTACCAGTGGCGCCGCGAAGGACCGCCGCACCTGTTCAACCCGGACACCGTCTTCCGGCTCCAGCACGCCACGCGCGCCCGCCGGTACGACATCTTCCGTGAGTACTCCAAGGCGGTCGACGACCAGTCCGAGGAGCTCATGACCCTGCGCGGGCTGTTCCGCTTCAAGCACGGCGAGCGCACCCCGGTCCCGCTCGACGAGGTCGAGCCGATCGAGTCGATCGTCAAGCGGTTCAACACGGGCGCGATGTCCTACGGGTCGATCTCGAAGGAAGCGCACGAGACCCTCGCGATCGCGATGAACCGCCTGGGCGGTCGGTCGAACACGGGCGAGGGCGGCGAGGACGTCGACCGCCTGCTCGACCCCGAGCGGCGCAGTGCGATCAAGCAGGTCGCGTCCGGCCGGTTCGGCGTGACGAGCATGTACCTGACGCACGCCACCGACATCCAGCTCAAGATGGCGCAGGGTGCCAAGCCCGGCGAGGGCGGCCAGCTCCCGCCGCAGAAGGTGTACCCGTGGGTCGCACGCACCCGGCACGCCACCGCGGGCGTCGGGCTGATCTCACCGCCGCCGCACCACGACATCTACTCGATCGAGGACCTCAAGCAGCTGATCTTCGACGTCAAGCGTGCCAACCCCTCGGCGCGCGTGCACGTCAAGCTCGTCAGCCAGTCCGGGATCGGCGCGGTCGCCGCCGGTGTCACGAAGGCCCTGGCCGACGTGGTGCTCGTCTCGGGGCACGACGGTGGCACCGGTGCGTCGCCGCTCAACTCGCTGAAGCACGCCGGCACCCCGTGGGAGATCGGCCTCGCCGAGACCCAGCAGACGCTCATGCTCAACGGCATGCGCGACCGCGTCGTGGTGCAGGTCGACGGGCAGATGAAGACCGGCCGTGACGTCGTCGTCGCCGCCCTGCTCGGCGCCGAGGAGTACGGCTTCGCCACCGCACCGCTCGTGGTCGAGGGCTGCATCCTGATGCGCGTCTGCCACCTCGACACCTGCCCCGTCGGCGTCGCCACGCAGAACCCCGAGCTCCGCAAGCGGTTCTCCGGCAAGCCGGAGTTCGTCGTCAACTTCTTCGAGTTCATCGCCCAGGAAGTGCGCGAGCTGCTGGCCGAGCTGGGCTTCCGCTCGCTCGACGAGGCGATCGGCGCGACCGAGGCACTCGACGTCGACCGTGCCGTGGCGCACTGGAAGGCGTCCGGCCTCGACCTGCAGCCGGTGCTGAACGGGCCGGAGTTCGCCGCCGACGAGCCCCGACGACACCACCGCGAGCAGGACCACGAGCTCGAGCAGCACTTCGACGTCCAGCTCATCCAGCAGGCCTCGGACGTGCTCGAGCACGGCGGGTCCATCGCGCTCGACCTGCCCATCCGCAACACCGAGCGCGCCGTGGGCACCATGCTCGGCCACCAGGTCACGCTGCGGCACGGTGAGCACGGTCTGCCCGCGGGGTCGATCGACATCACGCTGCGCGGGTCGGCCGGGCAGTCGCTCGGCGCGTTCCTGCCGTCCGGCATCACGCTCCGGCTGATCGGCGACAGCAACGACTACGTCGGCAAGGGGCTCTCGGGCGGCGACGTCATCGTGCGTCCCGCCGAGTCGTGCGGCTTCGAGCCGAGCGAGAACGTCATCGCCGGCAACGTCATCGGCTACGGCGCGACCCAGGGCAGCATGTTCATCCGCGGCATCGTGGGCGAGCGCTTCCTGGTCCGGAACTCCGGCGCGACCGCCGTGGTCGAGGGCGTGGGGGACCACGCGCTCGAGTACATGACGGGTGGCCTCGCGGTGATCCTCGGCGAGACCGGGCGCAACCTCGGCGCCGGCATGTCCGGTGGCACCGCGTACGTGCACGGCCTGCGCACCGAACACGTCAACGCCGACTCGCTCGCCAGCGGGGAACTGCGGCTCGAGCAGCTCGACAGCGCCGACGTCGAGATCCTGACCGACCTGCTCGAACGGCACGCTGCCGAGACGGGCTCGACCGTCGCGGCGGACGTGCTGGCATCGGGCGACCTGTCCGCGTTCGTCAAGGTCCTGCCGCGCGACTACGCGGCCGTGCTCGAAACGCGCAAGCAGGCCGTGGACGAAGGACTCGACCCCGACGGCGACGTCGTGTGGAATCGCATCATGGAGGTGACCGGTGGCTGAGACGGCGACCGCACCCCAGACGACCATCCCGGAGGTAACTGGTGGCTGACCCCAAGGGGTTCCTGAAGGTCCAGGAACGCGAACTGCCCAAGCGTCGCCCCGTACCGGTCCGGCTCATGGACTGGAAAGAGGTCTACGAGCAGCAGGAGTCCGGCCAGCTGAAGCGCCAGGCCGGCCGCTGCATGGACTGCGGCGTGCCGTTCTGCCACCAGGGGTGCCCGCTCGGCAACCTCATCCCGGAGTGGAACGACCTCACCTGGCGCGGCGAGGGTCGACAGGCGATCGAGCGCCTGCACGCGACGAACAACTTCCCGGAGTTCACCGGCCGCCTGTGCCCCGCGCCGTGCGAGTCGTCCTGCGTGCTCGGCATCAACCAGCCGCCGGTGACGATCAAGCAGGTCGAGGTCTCGATCATCGACCAGGCCTTCCAGAACGGCTGGGTCACCCCGCACCCGCCGGAGCGCCTGACCGGCAAGACCGTCGCCGTCGTGGGCTCGGGCCCCGCCGGCCTGGCCGCCGCGCAGCAGCTCACCCGCGCTGGCCACACCGTCGCCGTGTACGAACGCGACGACCGCATCGGCGGCCTGCTGCGCTACGGCATCCCGGACTTCAAGATGGAGAAGCGCCAGATCGACGCCCGGCTCGCGCAGATGCAGGCCGAGGGCACCCGGTTCCGTGCCGGCGTCGAGATCGGCGTCGACATCACCTGGGACGACCTGAAGTCCCGGTACGACGCCGTCGTGGTCGCCACCGGCGCCACGGTGCCCCGTGACCTGCCGATCCCTGGTCGTGACCTGGCCGGCGTGCACTTCGCGATGGAGTACCTGGTGCAGCAGAACCGTGCCGGTGCCGGCACGGTGGTCGACAACCAGATCACCGCCGAGGGCAAGCACGTCGTCGTCATCGGCGGCGGCGACACCGGTGCGGACTGCATCGGGACCGCCCACCGCCAGGGTGCGCTCAGCGTGACGAACCTGGCGATCGGCAAGCAGCCGCCCGAAGAACGCCCTGAGCACCAGCCGTGGCCGATGTTCCCGACGGTGTTCGAGATCACGAGCGCCCACGAAGAGGGTGGCGAGCGGACGTTCCTGGCGTCGACGGTCGAGTTCCTGGCGAACGAGGCGGGCGAGGTCCGGGCGCTCCGCGTCGCCGAGACCGAGTACCTCGACGGGCGCCGCGTGCCCAAGGCCGGCACCGAGCGCGAGATCCCGGCCGACCTGGTCCTCATCGCGATGGGCTTCACCGGCCCCGAGACCGACACGCTCGAGCCGCAGCTGGGGCTGCCGGTCAGCGACGCCGGCGCGGTGTCACGCGGTGCCGACTTCACGACGAACCAGCCGGGCGTCTTCGTCGCGGGCGACGCCGGTCGTGGTCAGTCCCTCATCGTGTGGGCGATCGCCGAGGGCCGTGCCGCGGCCGCGAAGGTCGACGAGTACCTCGAGGGCACGACCATGCTGCCGGCGCCCGTCAAGGCGACCGACCGCGCGATCTCCATCTGATGCCCACTCCGTCGTGAGCAGGAGGCCACCGGCACTCGATAGGGTGCTGGTGGCCTCTCTTCGTACCGCGAAGCCCCACGAACACCATGCACGCAGGCCCCACCACCACACACGAAGGAAACCAGTGAGACGCGCAAAGATCGTTTCGACCCTCGGACCGGCCACCTCGGACTACGAGACCGTCAAGGAGATCATCGAGGCCGGCGTCGACGTCGCTCGCCTGAACCTCAGCCACGGTGACTACAGCGTCCACGAGGCCAACTACGTCAACGTCCGCCGCGCCGCCGAGGAGCTCGGCAAGCCCGTCGCGATCCTCGTCGACCTGCAGGGCCCGAAGATCCGTCTGGCCAAGTTCGCCGACGGGCCGCACCACCTCGACGTGGGCGACGTCTTCACCATCACGACCGAGGACGTCCCCGGGTCCAAGGAGATCTGCGGCACGACGTTCAAGGGCCTGCCGCAGGACGTCAAGCCCGGCGACCCGCTGCTCATCGACGACGGCCGCGTGCGCCTGCGCGTCCTCGACACCGACGGCGTGCGCGTCCGCACCGAGGTCGTCGTCGCCGGCACCGTCTCCAACAACAAGGGCATCAACCTGCCCGGCGTCGCCGTGAACGTCCCCGCGCTGAGCGAGAAGGACGAAGCGGACCTGCGCTGGGGGATCCGCCAGGGCGCCGACCTGATCGCGCTCTCGTTCGTGCGGAACGCCGCCGACGTCGACCGCGCGCACGAGATCATGGACGAAGAGGGCAAGCGTCTGCCCGTCATCGCCAAGATCGAGAAGCCGCAGGCGGTCGACGCGCTCGAGGAGATCATCGACGCCTTCGACTCGATCATGGTCGCCCGCGGTGACCTCGGTGTCGAGCTGCCACTCGAGGCCGTCCCGATCGTGCAGAAGCGCGCCGTCGAGCTCGCCCGCCGGATGGCGAAGCCCGTCATCGTCGCGACGCAGATGCTCGAGTCGATGATCTCCTCGCCGATCCCGACCCGTGCCGAGACCTCGGACGTCGCCAACGCGGTGCTCGACGGCGCCGACGCGGTGATGCTCTCGGGTGAGACCAGCGTCGGCGAGTACCCGGTGCAGACCGTCCGCACCATGGCGCGCATCGTCGAGTCCACCGAGGACCACGGCCTCGAGCGCATCGCGCCGCTCGGCACCAAGCCGCGCACCCTCGGCGGTGCGATCACGCTCGCCGCGGTCGAGATCGCCGAGTTCACCGCGGCGTCGTACCTCTGCGTCTTCACCGAGTCCGGCGACTCGGCCCGCCGCATGTCGCGCCTGCGCCACGGGCTGCCGATCATCGCCTTCACCCCGAACGAGGCCACACGTCGCCGCATGGCACTGACGTGGGGCGTCCGGTCCTTCCTGGTGGAGCGCAAGACCCACACCGACGAGCTCTTCTCGCAGGTCGACGACGTGCTCATCGAGAACGGCCTCGCGGCACCCGGCGACCGGGTCATCGTGACGGCCGGGTCCCCTCCCGGGATCGAGGGCTCGACGAACGACCTCCGCGTGCACCGCGTCGGCGACGCGCACGCCGAGGCAGCACCGGCGTACGTCCGCGACTAGTCCCACCGCAGTCCCGTTCGCGAAAGCGACAGATCGC
>NZ_MJGI01000025.1:315167-343745 GCF_001864835.1 Curtobacterium sp. MCBA15_001
GCGATCTGTCGCTTTCGCGGTCCTGACACGTGCCCACCCGCCGGCGTCCGCGCAGCTCCGCGTGACCACACGCCCACGTGAGCGGGCAGGATGGCTGGTGTGAGCCTCCAGGACGAGAACCGGTCCGCGACCGACGTGCGCCGCTGGCGCCGGTACCTGGCGGACGAACGCGCCGAAGCCGCCGTCTACCGCAACCTGGCGGCCCGCCGGTCGGGCGAGGAGCGCGAGATCCTCGCCGCGCTGGCCGACGCCGAGGGCCGGCACGAGCAGCACTGGGTCGAGCTGCTCGGCGACGACGCCGGACGACCGCTGCGGGGGAGCCTGCGCACCCGGGTGCTGGCGGCCCTGGCGAAGCGCTTCGGGTCCGTCTTCGTCCTCGCGCTCATGCAGCGGGCGGAGGACCGCTCGCCGTACGCCGAGGACGACGACGCGACCGCGCGGATGGCCGCTGACGAACGCATCCACGGCGAGGTCGTGCGCGGGCTGGCCAACCGTGGGCGGATGCGGCTGTCGGGGACGTTCCGTGCCGCGGTCTTCGGTGCGAACGACGGGCTCGTGTCGAACCTCGCGCTCATCATCGGCATCAGCGCCTCGGGGGCGGATCGGCACTTCGTGCTGCTGAGCGGCATCGCCGGACTCCTCGCCGGCGCGCTCTCGATGGGAGCGGGGGAGTACGTCTCCGTCCGGTCCCAGCGTGAGTTGCTCGAGGCGTCCGCACCGCACCCGGAGGCCGGGGACGCGGTGGCGCACCTCGACGTCGACGCGAACGAGCTCGCGCTGGTCTACCGCGCCCGGGGCATGCCGGAGGACGAAGCCGAAGCGCACGCCGCCGACGTGCTGGCCGGACTCGGCAGCGGTCCCGCAACCGGACCGACCGCCGTCACCGACGACCACGAAGCGGTGGGCAACGGCATGAGCGCAGCGCTGTCGAGCTTCTGCTTCTTCGCCTCGGGAGCGATCATCCCGGTGCTGCCGTACCTGTTCGGGCTCGACGGGTGGGCGGCGATCGCGGTGGCGGCGTTCCTGGTCGGCATCGCGCTGCTCGGCACGGGCGCGGTGGTCGGCGTGCTGAGCGGGGCGTCGCCCCTCCGACGGGCGCTCCGGCAGCTCGCGATCGGGTTCGGCGCGGCCGTGGTGACCTACCTGCTCGGCCTGCTGTTCGGGACCGGTGCCGCGTAGGTGCTGCCGGGCAGTCCGGCGCCGTGGGGCGCTGACAGCCAGGATCAGTGCCGCCCGTCAGCTCCAGCGGACGGCCGCGCGCGGTGGCAGCAGCAGCAGGGTCGCAGCACCGACGACGATCAGGGCGATCCCCGCGAAGAGCATGAACACGGTGAGGGCCACCCCGGGGGCGACGAGCACGGCGACGCCGCCCAGGACGGAGAGGATGCCGCTGACGACCGTCGGCACGCGGGACGACCCGGGGTGCCCGACGAAGGCGCTCACCAGGGCGACGATCCCCTCGATCACGAAGCCGATCCCGGCGAGCACGGCGTAGACCACGAGCGGCACGAGCGGGTCGAGCAGCGTCACGAGCCCGGCGACCGCGACCAGACCCCCCACGACGCCGGAGGTCCACCGCCACACCGGCGACGTGCCGTGCCCCCGGACCGCGGCGAACACGCGCAGGACCCCGGCGACGACCAGGTAGACGCCGAACAGCAGCGCGACGACCACGACCGACGGCCGCGGCCAGACGATCGCGACGATGCCGAGCACGATCGCGACGGTGGCGGTGACGATGACGAAGGCCCGGAACGTGCGGACGGCACGGGAATCCACGAGGGTCCCTCCCCTGATCGGTCGGTGGCTTCCGACGGTACCCGGGGATCGCCACGTCCGTCGCGACTCGGCCGACGGCCTGGAGGCTCGGCCCGGCCTGGTAGCATCGCTCCACCAAGCGAGTGTGGTGGAATCGGCAGACACGGGGCACTCAAAATGCTCTGCCTCACGGCGTGCGGGTTCAAGTCCCGCCACTCGTACCAAGACCGCTCACGGCGAGCGGGGCAGTTCCGTACCAACCGTCCCGCCACTCGTACCAAGCTCTTTGCGAGCGAGCCTCCCAGGGTCTAGTAGGCTCTCGGACGTGAGTGACGCAGAAGCAACAACCGCAACAGCACCCCGTCGAGTCGTCGTCGCCGAGGACGAATCGCTCATCCGCCTCGACATCGTCGAGATCCTGCGCGACAACGGGTTCGACGTCGTCGGCGAAGCGGGTGACGGTGAGACCGCCGTGCAGCTCGCGACCGACCTGCGTCCCGACCTCGTCATCATGGACGTCAAGATGCCGCAGCTCGACGGCATCTCCGCGGCCGAGAAGCTCTCCAAGAACCACATCGCTCCCGTGGTCCTGCTGACGGCGTTCAGCCAGAAGGAACTCGTCGAGCGCGCGACCGAGGCCGGTGCCCTGGCGTACGTCGTCAAGCCCTTCACCCCGAACGACCTGCTCCCCGCGATCGAGATCGCCCTCTCGCGGTACCAGCAGATCATCACGCTCGAGTCCGAGGTCGCCGACCTGGTCGAGCGCTTCGAGACCCGCAAGCTCGTCGACCGCGCCAAGGGCCTGCTCAACGAGAAGATGGGCCTGACCGAGCCCGAGGCCTTCCGCTGGATCCAGAAGGCGTCGATGGACCGCCGCCTGACCATGCACGACGTCGCCAAGGCGATCATCGAGCAGCTCAGCGCCAAGAAGTAGTCGCTCACCGCGCACTCCCTCGACGCCGTCACCCGATCCGGGTGGCGGCGTCGGTGTACGTGCGGGCTCTGCGTGTGCGGGCGGTGCGTGCGGGGCCGACCAGCTGCGAAGGTGGAGCCGTGGACGACGTCGTGATCCGTGCCTCCCGTCCGGACGACATGCCGGCGGTGGCCGACCTGCGCTGGCGGTGGAGCATCGAGGAAGGCGGACGCGCTCCGGTGCAGACGCCCGAGGCCTACCGGACCGCGATGACGTCCTTCGCACGCGACCACCCGGACTCGCACCGGTGTGTGGTTGCCGAGCGTGATGGCGCCGTCCTCGGGATGGCGTGGCTCGCACTGCACCCACGACCACCGGCGCCGCACGTGCCGGGGGGCCGCATCGCGGCTGAGCTGCAGACGGTCTACGTGCATCCGGACCTGCGCGGCCACGGGGTCGCCGGGCGTATGGTCGCGCACCTGCTCGCGATCGCGGACGAGCTGGGTGCCGAGCGGACCAGCGTGCACTCGAGCGTCGAGGGCGAGCGGCTCTACCGGCGGCTCGGGTTCGGCGACGCGCGGCTGTTGCTCCAGCGGCCGCCGGAGGACTGAGCGCTCAGCGCCGCTCGCGGATCATGTTCGTGATGCGGACGGTCGAGCAGCGCCGTCCCTGGTCGTCGGTGAGGACGATCTCGTGGGTCGTGAGCGTGTTGCCGAGGTGGATCGCGGTGCACGTGCCGGTCACGGTCCCGCTCGTCGCACTGCGGGAGTGCGAGGCGTTCAGCTCGATGCCGACGGCGTACCGGCCCGGTCCCGCGTGCACGTTGGCGGCCATGGACCCGAGGCTCTCGGCGAGGACGACGTACGCCCCGCCGTGCAGCAGACCGACGGGCTGCCGGTTGCCCTCGACCGGGATCGAGCCCACGGCGCGCTCCGCGGAGAGCTCCGTGACGACCATGCCCATCTTGTCGGCGAGCTCGCCCATCCCGCGGTCCGCCAGCCGCTCGTCGACGCCGGTGGTGGTGGTCACTTCGTCGGTCACGCGCAGGACTCCCGTGTCGGATGGCGTCGGTAGGCTGTCCGGGTGTCGGACTCCGCAAAGCCTACCCTCATGGTCATCGACGGCCATTCGCTCGCCTTCCGGGCCTTCTACGCACTGCCGGTGGACAGCTTCGTCAACCGCGACGGGCAGCACACGAACGCCATCCACGGGTTCATCTCGATGCTGCTCATGCTGCTGCAGCGCGAGAAGCCGACTCACCTGGCCGTCGCGTTCGACATCTCCCGGTTCTCGTTCCGCACGCGCGAGTACGAGGACTACAAGGGCACCCGGTCCGAGACCCCCGCCGAGTTCAAGGGGCAGATCCCGCTCCTGCAGCAGGCCCTCGAAGCGATGGGCATCACGACCGTCACGAAGGAGGACTACGAGGCCGACGACATCCTCGCCACGCTCTCCGCGCAGGGGGCCGCGCAGGGCTTCCAGGTCTACGTCGTCTCGGGTGACCGCGACTCGATCCAGCTCGTGAACGACGACGTCACGCTGCTGTACCCCTCGGTCCGCGGCGTGTCCGAACTCACCCGGTACGACCGCGACAAGGTCTACGAGCGCTACGGCATCGAGCCGCACCAGTACCCCGACATCGCCGCGCTGGTGGGGGAGACCAGCGACAACCTGATCGGCATCGACAAGGTCGGCGAGAAGACCGCCGTCAAGTGGATCACCCAGTACGGCTCGCTCGACGGGGTCCTCGAGCACGCGGACGAGATCAAGGGCGTCGTGGGCAACAACCTGCGCGAGCAGCGGGACCGGGCGATCCGGAACCGCAGGCTGAACCGGCTCGTGACGAACGTCGAGCTGCCCGTGGGTCCCGGCGACGTCGCCCTCCGCCCGCTCGACGAGGCTGCCGTGCGCGAGCTCTTCGCCACGCTGCAGTTCCGCACGCTGCTCGACCGCGTGCTCAAGGTCGCCGGCTCCGGCGAGAGCACCGACGCCGCGGCCGAGGGCTCCGTGCAGGACAACGGCATCACCCCGCCGCCGGTGAAGACCCTGATCGACGAAGAACTCGGCTACTGGCTCGAGCGGAAGAACGCCGCGCAGTCCGAGAACGGCTACGGCGTCGCGGTCGAGGTCATCGACGGCCGCCTCAGCGCGATCGGCATCGCGACCCACGACGACGCGGTGCTCGTGCCGGGCGGCAGCGGGGCGAAGGACTACGAACAGCTCACGGCGTGGTTCGCATCGGACGCACCGAAGCACTTCCACGACGCCAAGGCCGCGGTCAAGGCGCTCGGCACCGCGGGCATCGCCGTCAACGGGATCGCTGGGGACGCGCGGATCATGGGCTGGCTCGCGAACCCGGGCAAGCAGGGGCAGCCGCTGACCGACCTGGTCTACCAGGAGCTCGGCGAGGAACTCCCCACCGCCGACCCGAACCAGCTCGTGCCCGAGACCGCTCCGGTCAACGTCGGGGTCCACGCCTGGTACGTCCTGCGCGTGACGACGGCCCTCCGCGCGCGCATCGACCCCGGCTCGCTCAAGGTCCTCGACGACATCGAGCTGCCGCTGGTGTCGGTGCTGGCGCAGATGGAGACCACGGGCGTCGGCATCGACCGCCCGGTGCTGACCGGCCTGTCCAAGGAGCTCGGGGAGCGTGCCGCCGACCTCGCGCAGCAGGCCTTCGCCGAGATCGGCCACGAGGTCAACCTCGGGTCGCCGAAGCAGCTGCAGGAAGTGCTCTTCACCGAGCTCGCGATGCCGAAGACCCGGAAGACCAAGACCGGGTTCTCGACCGACGCCGCCAGCCTGGCCGACCTGCAGGACCAGCACCCGCACCCGTTCCTCGGCCTCCTGCTGCAGCACCGTGACGCCACGAAGCTCCGGCAGATCGTCGACACGCTGGACGCCGCGATCGTCGACGGCCGGATCCACACCCGCTACGAGCAGACCGGCAGCAGCACGGGTCGCATCTCGTCGACGGACCCGAACCTGCAGAACATCCCGGTCAAGACCGCGGTCGGCCGTCGGGTCCGGTCCGCGTTCGCCGTGGCAGAGCCGTACACGACGCTCCTCACCGCGGACTACTCGCAGATCGAGATGCGGATCATGGCGCACCTGTCCGGCGACCCCGGGCTGGTGCAGGCGTTCAACGAGGGCGAGGACCTGCACCGCTTCGTCGGGGCCCGGGTGTTCGGGGTCGAGCCGGCCGACGTCTCCGCCGAGATGCGCACGAAGGTCAAGGCGATGTCGTACGGGCTCGCCTACGGGCTGAGCGCGTTCGGCCTGTCCAAGCAGCTCCGCATCGAGCAGAGCGAGGCGCGCACCCTGATGACCGAGTACTTCGCCCGGTTCGGCGCGGTGCGGGACTACCTGCGCAACGTCGTCGAGCAGGCGCGCGAGGACGGGTACACCGAGACCATCTTCGGGCGCCGTCGCCCGTTCCCTGACCTGAAGAGCCCGAACCGGGTGCTGCGCGAGAACGCCGAGCGTGCCGCGCTGAACGCCCCGATCCAGGGTTCGGCCGCCGACATCATGAAGATCGCGATGCTCGGGGTCGCCGAGGACCTGCGGAAGGACGACCTCGGGTCGCGGCTGCTGCTCCAGGTGCACGACGAGCTCATCCTCGAGGTCGCGCCCGGCGAGCAGGACCGGGTCGAGGACATCCTGCGCACCCGGATGGGCCACGCTGCCGACCTCAGCGTGCCGCTCGACGTCTCGGTGGGCCTGGGGCCCAACTGGGAGGCCGCCGCGCACTGACGCCGGGTGCGCCGGGCGCACACCGGGACGGACAGGAGGCCCCCCACCGGCTGGCCTCGCGCCTCCCGTCCGCCGTAGGGTCGGGGCATGACCGATGCACGCCCAGTCCGCCAGCCGTCCGCCGTCGACCGCGTCGCCGAGGACTGGGTGAGCGCCCTCGTCGACCTCGACCCGACCATCGCCACCTACATCGGCGTCCCCGGGCGCACGGGGGAGTACGGCGACACGTCGCCGGCCGGCGCTGCCGCGATGGCGGACGCCGCCCGGGTGGCCAAGCGCGCACTGGACGACGCCGCGCCCGTGGACGACGTGGACCGGGTCACGAAGACCGACCTCGGCGCCGAGCTCGACCTGGTCGTCGAGTCGTACGACCGGAAGCTGCACCTGCGCGACCTCAACGTGATCGCCAGCCCGCCGCAGTCGATGCGCGACGCGATCGACCTGATGCCGACCGCCACCGAGTCTGACTGGCACGACATCGCCAGCCGGTTCGCCGCGCTGCCCGACGCGCTGGAGGGCTGGCGCGAGACCCTGCTCGAGGGCACCCGCGAGCACGTCACGCCCGCACGCCGGCAGGTCGAACTCGTCGCCGAGCAGGCGGCCCGCAGCGGCGCCGCCGACGGGTTCTTCCAGCAGCTCGCCGACGCCGCGGCCACCGAGGACGGGTCGGCGCTGCCGGAGTCACTGCGCGCCGACCTGCAGCGGGGCGCCGAGGTCGCAGCGGCTGCGTACCGCTCGCTCAGCGGATTCCTCGAGCACGAGCTGATGCCGCTCGCGACGCCGGTCGACGCCGTGGGACGCGACGACTACGAGCTGCACTCGCGCCGCTTCCTCGGCGCGGTCGTCGACCTGGACGAGGCGTACGCGTGGGGCATCGAGGAGCTCGCGCGGATGCGGGACGAGCAGGAGCGCATCGCCGACCGGATCGAGTCCGGCGCCTCGGTCGCTCGGGCGATCGAGGTCCTCGACGCCGACCCTGCCCGCACCCTGCACGGCACCGACGCCCTGCAGCGGTGGATGCAGGAGACCAGCGACGCGTCGATCCGGGCGATGGACGGCACCTACTTCGACATCGCCGACCCGATCAAGCGCTTGGAGTGCCGGATCGCCCCGACCCAAGAGGGCGGGATCTACTACTCCGGCCCGTCCGACGACTTCTCCCGTGCCGGCCGCATGTGGTGGTCCGTGCCGCAGGGCGTGACCGAGTTCGGCACCTGGCGCGAGAAGACGACGGTCTACCACGAGGGCGTCCCCGGTCACCACCTGCAGATCAGCCAGGCCGTCTACAACCGCGGCGAGCTCAACACCTGGCGTCGGCAGCTGGCGGGACCGTCCGGGCACGTCGAGGGCTGGGCGCTGTACGCCGAGCGCCTCATGGAGCAGCTCGGGTTCCTCGACGACGACGGTGACCGGCTCGGGATGCTCGACGGGCAGCGGATGCGAGCGGCACGCGTGGTGCTCGACATCGGCGTGCACCTGCAGAAGACGAACCCCGACGGCGGGGGCTGGACGTGGGAGTACGCGCTCGACTTCATGCGCGAGAACGTCAACATGGACGACGCCTTCATCCGGTTCGAGGTCGCACGGTACTTCGGGTGGCCGGGCCAGGCGCCGTCGTACAAGATCGGGCAGCGGGTGTGGGAGTCGATCCGTGACGAGGTCGCTGCGCGCGAGGGCGATGGCTTCGACCTCAAGGCCTTCCACCACCGGGCGCTCGCACTCGGTGGCGTCGGGCTCGACACACTGCGCACGGCGTTGCTCGACTGACACTGCTGCGGTTAGACTTGTGCGGCGCAATCCGCGTCACACACCAACTGCCACGGCGTCCTCGTGCAGGACCAGCTCCTGCGTCGCCCTGGCCCGACTCATGTCCGTTCGGAGCAATCTCTACATGACAACCACTACGACCAAGGCTCCTAAGCAGGTCGCCATCAACGACATCGGTTCGGCTGATGACTTCCTGGCCGAGGTCGAGAAGACCCTGAAGTTCTTCAACGACGGCGATCTCATCTCCGGCACCGTCGTGAAGATCGACCGCGACGAGGTCCTCCTCGACGTCGGGTACAAGACCGAGGGTGTCATCCCCTCGCGCGAGCTCTCGATCAAGCACGACGTCGACCCCAACGAGGTCGTCAACGTCGGTGACGAGGTCGAGGCCCTGGTCCTCCAGAAGGAGGACAAGGAAGGCCGCCTCATCCTGTCGAAGAAGCGCGCGCAGTACGAGCGTGCGTGGGGCGACGTCGAGAAGATCAAGGAGTCCGACGGGGTCGTCACCGGCACCGTCATCGAGGTCGTCAAGGGTGGCCTCATCGTGGACATCGGTCTCCGCGGCTTCCTCCCGGCATCGCTCATCGAGCTGCGCCGCGTCCGCGACCTCACGCCGTACCTCGGCCAGGAGATCGAGGCGAAGATCCTCGAGCTCGACAAGAACCGCAACAACGTGGTCCTGTCGCGCCGTGCGCTCCTCGAGCAGACGCAGTCCGAGTCCCGGACCACGTTCCTCAACAACCTGCACAAGGGCCAGGTCCGCAAGGGCGTCGTCTCGTCGATCGTCAACTTCGGTGCGTTCGTCGACCTCGGCGGCGTCGACGGTCTCGTCCACGTCTCCGAGCTCAGCTGGAAGCACATCGAGCACGCCAGCGAGGTCGTCGAGGTCGGTCAGGAAGTCACCGTCGAGATCCTCGAGGTGGACCTGGACCGCGAGCGCGTGTCGCTCTCGCTCAAGGCCACCCAGGAAGACCCGTGGCAGGTCTTCGCCCGCACCCACGCGATCGGCCAGATCGCACCGGGCAAGGTCACGAAGCTCGTGCCGTTCGGTGCCTTCGTCCGCGTCGCGGACGGCATCGAGGGCCTGGTCCACATCTCGGAGCTCTCGAACAAGCACGTCGAGCTCGCCGAGCAGGTCGTCTCCGTCGGCGACGAGGTCTTCGTGAAGATCATCGACATCGACCTCGACCGTCGCCGCATCTCGCTCAGCCTCAAGCAGGCCAACGAGGGCGTCGACCCGGAGAGCACCGAGTTCGACCCGGCGCTCTACGGCATGCCGACCGAGTACGACGACAAGGGTGACTACAAGTACCCCGAGGGCTTCGACCCGGAGACCAACGAGTGGCTCGAGGGCTTCGACGCTCAGCGCGAGGTCTGGGAAGGCCAGTACGCGGCCGCTCAGGCTCGCTGGGAGGCGCACAAGGCGCAGGTCGCCAAGTCCCTCACCGAAGAGGCGCAGGGTGGGTTCGACCTCCCGGCCAGCGCTTCCTCGTCGTTCACGAGCGAGCAGGCCGGTCAGGGCACCCTGGCCGACGACGCATCGCTCGCGGCGCTCCGCGAGAAGCTCAGCTCGACCAACTGATCGAGTCCTGCGCAGACCGGAAGCCCGGCACCCCTTCGTGGGTGCCGGGCTTCCGGCGTTCCGTGAGCCGTCGACCCTAGGCTCGGTGTCGTGCGCATCATCGGACTCACGGGCGGGATCGCCGCCGGCAAGTCGACCGTCTCCGCCCGGTGGGCCGAGCACGGTGCCGTCGTGGTCGACGCCGACCGCCTGGCACGGGACGCGGTCGCTCCCGGCAGCCCGGGTCTGGCCCAGGTGGCGGAACGCTTCGGCCCGGGGGTGATCGCTCCGGACGGCTCCTTGGACCGACCGGCGCTCGGTGCGATCGTGTTCGCCGACCCGGCAGCCCGCAAGGACCTCGAGGCGATCACGCACCCCGAGGTCTGGCGGCTCGCACAGCAGGCCTTCGACGCGGCCGAGGCAGCCGACCCGGACGCGGTCGTGGTGTACGACGTGCCCCTGCTCGCCGAGGCGAAGGGGTCGCGGCCGCTCCGGTTCGACGCCGTCGTGGTCGTCGACGCCCCGGCTGCGCTCCGCACCGAGCGGCTCGTCGAGCACCGGGGGATGCCGCGGGACGAGGCCGAGCGGCGGATCGGGGCGCAGGCCACCGATGCCGAACGGCTCGCGCTGGCCGACCACGTCGTCGACGCCACGGGCACCCTGGACCAGACCCTCGACTCCGCCGACGCGGTGTGGGAGCGCCTGGTCGGATGAAGCACCGCATCCTGCTCCTCGTCGCCGCGGTCATGCTCGTCGTGATCGGGGGCGGCACGCTCGTCGCGGCCAACGTGATGGCGGAGCAGCGCGTGGAGCAGCACGGACGCGCACCCGTGAGCGCCCCGGCCCGTAGTGACCAGCACGGTCCCGAGGACGAGTTCCACCGGTTCCGCCTGGGAGCGATCGACGGTGAACGACTCGAGCCGAACCGGGACGACTTCGCCGCTCGTACCGCGGCCGACGGCCCGCTGTTGCTCTTCCTGCCGGCCACCCGCGCCAAGCCCGCGCAGTACCAGCGCTTCCTCACCACGGCGCTCGGGGACGGGTACCACGTGCTCGGGCTCGACTACTGGAATCTGGGCAAGACCCTGTCCGGTACGTGCGAGGCCGACGCCGAGTGCTACGGCGCGGTGCAGCGGAACCGGTTCGACGGCTCGAGGCCGTCCGAGTTCAGCAGCGTCTCGCCCGCCGGGTCCATCGTGTCGCGGTTCCGGGACGCCATCGCCCACCTGGACGACGTCGACCCGAACGGCGGATGGGGCCGCTTCGTGACGCCGGGCAAGGACATCGCGTGGCAGGACATCGTCGTCGCCGGGCACTCCCAGGGTGGTGGCGAGGCGGCGTACATCGCGCACATCCGCCCGATCCGGGGCGCCCTGATGTTCTCGTCGCCCGTCGAGTCGCTCGGCCCCGTGCACGCGGCCTGGATGGACCGCCCGGGCGTGACCCCGGCGTCGCGGATGTACGCGATCGACGACGTCCGCGACGTGTTCGGCCCCCGGATCCGCGGGTCGTGGGAGGTCCTCGGGCTCGACGGACCGGCGACGGCGGGCGGCCCGGACGGACCCTGGCGGACGGACACGGCGGCGCCGCCCGAAGGATGGGACCCGCATGCGATCCTGACCGACATCCAGGTCGGGACGCCGGGCCAGTCGCACTCCCGGACGATCAAGGACACCACCCCGCTCGACGCTGCGGGGCAGCCCCGGATGCTCGGCCTGTGGCAGTGGCTGCTGCACCGCTTCGCGCCACCGGGAAGCGCATCCTCCGGCGCGTCATAGGCAGCCGTCCTAGCATTGAGCGGTGCAGCACGACCCTGAGACACCCGACCCCGCCACGGCATCGCTCGGCCTCCGTGCGCTGATCCGCCACCGCGCCGCAGCCGACGCCGACCGGGTCTGGCTCGAGGACGCCCGCTCCGATCGCGTGCTGTCCTACGGGGCCCTCGACGCGGCCGTCGACGCGTGGTCGTCCACCTTCGACGTGATCGGCATCGGCGACTCCGGGGCCGTGCTCGTCGACGTCGGTGACCCACTCGCCTTCGCGGTGGTGTACCTCGCCGCCGTGTCCTCGGGCCGACGCGCCGTCCCCGTCGACACCGGTCAGCCGACCTCCGAGCCGGGCCGCCTCGCCGAGCTGCTCGGCGGCGGGTCGATCGTGGTGTCCGACCGTGACGTGGACGCGACCGTCCCCGGGACCCCGTCCGCGCGCGTCGACCCGGCCACGGGCCTCCCGACCGACGTCCGCGACGGCGACCTGCCGGCGTCCGCACCGGACGCACCGGGCGAGGGCTCCGTCGTGCTGTTCACCTCCGGGTCGACCGGGACCCCGAAGGGCGTCGAGCTGCCCGAGACCCAGCTGCTGTTCGTGGCCCGGGCCGTGGTGCGCCACAACGGCCTGACGCGCGACGACCGCGGCTTCAACTCACTTCCCCTCTTCCACGTCAACGCCGAGGTCGTCGGCCTGCTGGCCACGCTGGTGGCGGGCGCCACGCTCGTGCTGGACCGTCGGTTCCGGCGCACCGGGTTCTGGGAACTGCTGGCCGAACGACGCATCACCTGGCTGAACGCCGTGCCCGCGATCCTGGCGGTGCTCGCCAAGACCGGCCCGCTCGACTTCCCGCCGAACCTGCGGTTCGTCCGGAGTGCCTCGGCACCGCTGCCCGACCCGGTCCGCCAGGCGCTGGGGGACACCCCGCTCGTGGTGAGCTGGGGCATGACGGAGGGCGCGAGCCAGATCACCGCGACGCCGCTCGACGCACCCGCGCGCCCGGGGACGGTCGGCGTCCCGGTCGGCTCCGAGGTGCAGGTCCGCGGCGAGGACGGCGCCGTCCTGCCCGCTGGCGAGGTCGGCGCCCTCTGGGTCCGCGGTCCCGGCATCGTGCACGGCTACCTGTCCGGACGGGCCGCCGAGCGCTTCGACGACGATGGCTGGCTCGCCACCGGCGACGTCGGCTCCGTCGCCGAGGACGGCTGGGTGTCCCTGGCGGGCCGCTCCGACGACGTCATCAACCGCGGCGGCGAGAAGGTCTGGCCGTCCGAGGTCGAGGACGTCCTGCTCGGTGACGCCCGCGTGCTCGAGGCCGTGGTCGTGGGCCGCCCGGACGACGTGCTCGGCAGCGTCCCGGTCGCCTACGTCATCCCGCAGCCCGACGAAGCCGTCGACGCGGACACCCTCGTCGCCGACCTGACCGCACGAGCTGCGGAGCGGCTCACCCGGTTCCGGCGTCCGGTCGAGATCGTCGTCGTGCCCGACCTGCCGCGTGCCCCGACCGGCAAGATCCAGCGCGCCCGGGTGCGGGGGATGGCGGCGACGTCGTGACCCCGACCGACGCATCGGCCCTGACCGACACCGCGGCCCGGCCCGCGCCCACCGGGGTGCAGACGCCCACCCGGACGGCCGAGGGGAAGCCCCGGCACCTGTACGAGGTCGACGTCCTGCGGATCCTGACCTTCGCGTGCGTGCTCGGCGTGCACACGACCAGCCACACGATGGCCTCGGACGACGTCGGGCTGGCCGGACTGCTCGCGCTGCTGCACTTCACCCGGCTGGTGTTCTTCACGCTGACGGCGTTCGTCCTGGTCTACAGCTACGCGATCCGCCCGAAGCCGATGTCGGTGTTCTGGCCGAAGCGCTTCCTGCTCGTCGGCGTGCCGTACCTGGCGTGGTCGTTCGTGTACGTCGCGTCGGCCTGGTTGCTCGATGCCGGTCAGCGTGGCGACGTCCCCGCGCTCGTGACCACCTTCGCCACCGGCGTGGTCACGGGCACCGCGAAGTACCACCTCTACTTCCTGCTCGTGACGATGCAGGTCTACCTGCTGCTGCCCGCCATCACGTGGTTGGTGCGGACGACGCGCCGGCACCACGTGGTCGTGCTCGTCGTCGCCCTGGTCGTGCAGCTGGTGGTCTTCGCCGGGTACAAGTACTTCCCTGCGTCCGACGCCTGGCTGAACGGGTACCAGAAGCAGTTCTTCTTCTCGTACGTCTTCTTCATCGTCTCGGGAGCGATCGCCGCCGACCACGCCGACCGCTTCCTCGGCTTCGTCCGGACGCACCGCCGGATGATCGGGTGGACGTTCCTGGGCGGGGTGCTGTTGACCGTCGGCGTCTTCGTCCTGCAGATGGCCCTGGGGGACTCGCCGTACGCCGCCGGCACGCCGCTGCAGCCCGTCGAGGCCGTCTGGAGCACGATCGTGTTCGTCGGCTTCCTGGCCGTCGGTGCCGCCTGGGCCGACCGCCGGGTCGCCGGCAGTCGGCTCGCCAAGGTCGTCGACTACGCCTCGGACCGGTCCTTCGGCATCTTCCTGAGCCACCCGCTGGTCATCTGGTTGCTGCTGTACGGCGCGAGCCCGCTCGAGGCCCTGGTCCCCAAGCCGTGGCTCACGCTGGTCACCTACCTGCTGGTCGTGGTGCTGTCCGTCGCGATCACCGAGGCGTTCCGGTGGACCCCGCTCAGCGTGCCGCTGACCGGGCGGCCGTCGCTGTCGTCGCGGAAGGCGCGCGCGGCGCGTCCGTAGGGCCAGGACGGACGGGAGGCCCGTGGCGGGGTCGCCACGGGCCTCCCGTCCGTCGTCCGGTGCGGTTCAGACCCGCTGCTGCTCCGCCTTCGGGGTCCCGATCTCCAGCACCCCGTCGGTCATCGTGAGCCGCTGCGGCTTCATGAACCACGCGACCACCGCCGCGGCGAACAGCAGCGCGCAGGACAGGGCGAACGGCAGCTGCCAGCCGCTGGCGTCGATGAGCAGCCCGAAGACGATCGGCGACACCACGCCCGCGATCCCGAACCCGGTGTTCATGAAGCCCGAGGCCGTCCCCGACCACTGCGGGGCGACGTCCATCGGGATCGCCCAGAGGTTGGCGTTGCAGAGCTCGAGGAAGAAGAACGACAGCGCCAAGGAGATCGTGGCGACGAGCAGCCCCTGCCCGATCACGAGCGGCACCAGGCAGAGCAGCGACCCGCCGAGGCCGACGACCAGGATGAGCCGGCGGGCATTGCGGGTGTCGCCGCCGCGGTGGATGATCCGGTCGCTCAGCATCCCGCCGACCGTGTCGCCGACGACGCCCGCCAGCAGGATGAGCGTGGTGAACAGCGCGAAGTCGCCGATCTCGAGCCCGTAGGTCGAGCTCAGGAACGTCGGCAGCCAGGTGAGGAACACCCAGAGGGTCCAGCCGTACCCGAAGTCGACGAAGGTGACGGGCAGGATCTGCTTCGCCATCTGCCGCCACGGCACCGGGGGCCGGGTGGCGCGGGTCTCGACGGGCGGGAGCTCGGACAGCTCCGCCTGGGTGATGCCCTTCGTCGACTCGGGCTTGTCCCGGAACCAGACGAACCAGACGATCGCCCAGGCGAAGGACAGCACCGCGGTGGCGAAGAACGCCAGCCGCCAGCCGCTCACAGCGATGAAGTACGCCACGACGAGGGGAGCGAGTGCGTTCCCGAGGCGGGCGGCCGAGTGGACGACACCCTGCGCGAAGCCGTTCCGGTCGCGGGGGATCCACCGGCTCATCGCCTGGGTCGCGGTCGGGAACGCCGCGGCCTCGCTCAGCCCGAGCAGTGCCCGCGCGGCGAACAGCGTCCAGAAGCCGACCGCGAAGCCGGTCCAGAGCGTCGCGACCCCCCAGATCACGGTGATGACGAACAGGGCCTTGCGCGGGCCGAACTTCTCGCTGATGGTCCCGCCGAACACCTGGAGCAGGGCGTACGGCAGCGAGAAGGCCGAGACGATGAGGCCGGCAGTGGCCTCGTTGAACCCGAACTCCTCGGTGATGTGCGGCAGGGCGGTGGAGATGTTGGTGCGGTCGATGTACGAGATCGCGTACATGAAGCAGAGCAGGATGAGCACGCGCCCGCGGATGCGTCCGCGGAACGGTGTGCCCTTGGTCGGAGCGCTCGGGGTCGCCGTCGTCATGGGGGGAGGCCTCTTCGGGGGATGAGGATGCGTGCTGAAGCTGTACGGACGGGACGCTAGAGGCCGTTGCTATCAGCGTCCTCTGCGTCTTCGTGGAGCGGACGATACGCCGCGGTACGGGGGCGGGTACGCCGTGCGCGAGCACCGGGCGCGCTGTCGGTGGGCGCGCCTAGCATTGACGGCATGGCAGTGACGATCGAACCCGCCCGCGCCGTCCGCCCGTTCGAGGTGATCAGCGAGTACTCGCCGAGCGGTGACCAGCCCGCGGCGATCGCGGAACTCGCGGGGCGCATCAACGCCGGTGAGACCGACGTCGTGCTGCTCGGCGCGACCGGCACCGGCAAGTCGGCGACGACCGCGTGGCTGATCGAACAGGTGCAGCGCCCGACGCTGGTGCTCGCGCACAACAAGACCCTGGCTGCCCAGCTCGCCACGGAGTTCCGCAGCCTGCTGCCGAACAACGCGGTCGAGTACTTCGTGTCGTACTACGACTACTACCAGCCCGAGGCGTACGTCCCGCAGACGGACACGTTCATCGAGAAGGACTCCTCGGTCAACGCCGAGGTCGAGCGGCTCCGGCACTCCACGACGAACTCGCTCCTCAGCCGGCGCGACGTCGTCGTGGTGTCGACCGTGTCGTGCATCTACGGCCTCGGTACGCCGGAGCAGTACATGAACGCCTCGGTGGCGCTGTCGGTCGGGCAGGAGATCTCCCGCGACCAGCTGGTGCGCCGGTTCGTCGCCATGCAGTACCAGCGCAACGACGTCGACTTCGCACGCGGGACCTTCCGGGTCCGCGGCGACACCATCGAGATCATCCCGATGTACGAAGAGCACGCGATCCGCATCGAGATGTTCGGCGACGAAGTGGAAGCGCTCAGTTCGCTGCACCCGCTCACCGGCAACGTCATCGACGACCTGCCCGCGGTGTCGATCTTCCCGGCGTCGCACTACGTCGCGGACACCGACGTCATGCACCGCGCGATCGGCACGATCAAGGAAGAACTCGCCGAGCGCCTCACCGAGCTCGAGGGCCAGGGCAAGCTGCTCGAAGCCCAGCGCCTGCGGATGCGCACCACGTTCGACATCGAGATGATGGAGCAGATCGGCTTCTGCTCCGGCATCGAGAACTACTCGCGGCACGTCGACGGCCGCATGCCCGGCGAAGCCCCGCACTGCCTGCTCGACTACTTCGCCGACGACTTCCTCATCGTCATCGACGAGTCCCACGTGACCGTGCCGCAGATCGGCGCGATGTACGAAGGGGACGCCTCGCGCAAGCGCACCCTGGTGGAGCACGGGTTCCGGCTGCCCAGCGCGATGGACAACCGCCCGCTGAAGTGGGAGGAGTTCCTCGAGCGTGCCGGGCAGAAGGTCTACCTGTCGGCCACGCCCGGTCGGTACGAACTCGGCGTCACGGACAGCGTCGTCGAGCAGATCATCCGTCCGACCGGCCTGGTCGACCCGGAGATCGTCATCAAGCCCTCGGACGGGCAGATCGACGACCTGCTCGAGGAGATCCAGCAGCGTGTCGAGAAGGACGAGCGCGTGCTCGTCACGACCCTGACCAAGCGCATGGCCGAGGAACTGACCGACTTCCTCGGCAACGCGGGCGTCCGCGTCCGGTACCTGCACTCCGACGTCGACACCCTCAAGCGCGTCGAGCTCCTCACCGAGCTGCGCCAGGGCGTGTACGACGTGCTCGTCGGCATCAACCTGCTGCGTGAGGGCCTCGACCTGCCCGAGGTCTCGCTCGTGGCGATCCTCGATGCCGACAAGGAAGGCTTCCTCCGGTCGTCGACGTCGCTCATCCAGACCATCGGCCGTGCGGCGCGCAACGTCTCCGGCCAGGTGCTGATGTACGCGGACAAGATGACCGACTCCATGAAGCAGGCGATCGAGGAGACCGACCGCCGCCGCGAGAAGCAGGTGGCGTACAACCTCGAGCACGGCATCGACCCGCAGCCGCTCCGCAAGAAGATCGGCGACATCACCGAGGCCCTGGCGCGCGAGAACGACGACACGAAGGAACTCCTCGAGCGTCGTGGCAGCAGCGCGAAGGACCGCGGACGTGCCCCGACGCCGTCGCTCAAGCGCGGGGGCATCGCGGGCGAGGGCGCGACGCAGCTCGAGGCGACCATCGCGGACCTCAACGACCAGATGCTGCAGGCCGCCACCGAGCTGAAGTTCGAGCTCGCAGCCCGCCTCCGTGACGAGGTCCAGGACCTGAAGAAGGCCCTGCGCCAGATGGAGTCCGCCGGCCATGTCAGCTGACGTCGGTGAGCAGGCCGGGGCTGGCCAGCCTCGCGTTGGCGGGCGCGTCAAGACCGTCGTCGTCACCGGTGCCAGCGCCGGGCTCGGCTACCACGCGGCCGAACAGCTCGCAGCGGCGGGACACCGCGTCGTGCTCGCGACCCGCAACCGTGCGCGTGCCGAGGCCGCCGAGCGCAGCATCCGGCGGCACGTCCCCACGGCGACGCTGGAACACCTGCACGTCGACCTGGCCGACCTGGACAGCGTTTGTGCGGCGGCAGCGGCGCTGCAGGACCTCGGCCCCGTGGACGCGCTGCTCAACAACGCGGGCGTCGTCGGGTCGCGGACGGAACGGTTCACACCCCAGGGGGTCGAGCTGCAGGTCGGCACGAACCACCTGGGCCACTTCGCGCTGACCGGGCTGGTGCTGCCGATGCTCGAACGCACCGGCGGCCGGGTCGTGCACCTCGGCTCGATCGCACACCGGTGGGCGTCGCTCGACCGACTCGACCCCTTCCGCGTCGGGCACTACGTCGGCTACCGGCAGTACGGCCGGAGCAAGCTCGCGGTGATGCTCTTCGGCTTCGAGCTCGCCGAACGCCTGGCCGACGCGGGGTCCGCGGTCGCCAGCGTCGTCGCGCACCCGGGCCTGGCGCTCGACACCCTGGGCGCCCAGCGTCCACTCGTCACGCCCGCGCGGGACGAACCCGCCTGGGTCCGACCCGGGGAACGGCTCATCGCGCAGGGCAAGGACGCCGGCGCCCACCCGCTCGTGCACGCGGCCGTCGGTGACGGCGTCCGGTCCGGGCAGTACTGGGGCCCGGGCGGTCCGCTCCAGCTCCGGGGTCCCGCCGCGGTTGTGCGTGCGGAACCGCGGGCCCACGACCGTGCCGAGGCGGCGCGCCTCTGGCTCGCCAGCGAGTCGCGGTCCGGGGTGGCGTTCGCTCTCGACGCATTCGCCTGACCCCGTCCACGGAACCGAATGTCGGCATCGGTTCGTAGACTCGTGGGTGATGACCATCACCTCTGACCGCGGCCCTGTCACGTCCGGACGCAACGCCTTCGGTGGCGCTGCCGATGTCGACCGGACGGACGACGACCGCACCGACCTCGAGCCCGCCGACCTGCACCTCCCCGGGGGGACGGCCCCGCACGACACGTCGACGCTCAGCGTCCGCGGCGCGCGCGTGCACAACCTCCGCGACGTCGACCTCGAGATCCCACGGGACTCCCTGGTCGTCTTCACGGGGTTGTCCGGTTCGGGCAAGTCGTCCCTGGCGTTCGACACCATCTTCGCCGAGGGTCAGCGCCGCTACGTCGAGTCGCTCTCGGCCTATGCCCGGCAGTTCCTCGGGCAGGTCGACCGTCCGGACGTCGACTTCATCGAGGGGCTCTCGCCTGCGGTGTCGATCGACCAGAAGTCGACGAACCGCAACCCGCGGTCCACGGTCGGCACGATCACCGAGGTCTACGACTACATGCGTCTGCTCTGGGCGCGCATCGGGATCCCGCACTGCCCGATCTGCGGAGAAGTCGTCAGCAAGCAGAGCGTCCAGCAGATCGCGGACCAGCTCATGACGCAGGAGACCGGCACCCGGTTCCAGGTCCTGGCGCCCGTCGTGTCGAAGAAGAAGGGCGAGTTCGTCGACCTCTTCCAAGAGCTCGCGGCGTCGGGGTACTCGCGTGCGATCGTCGACGGGGAGCGGATCCAGCTCAGCAGCCCGCCCACGCTCAAGAAGCAGGTCAAGCACGACATCTCGGTGATCGTCGACCGACTGGTGGCCAGTGACGACATCCTGGGTCGCCTGACCGACTCGCTCGAGACCGCGCTGCGCCTGACGAACGGCACCGTCGCGATCGACCTGGTCGACCACGAGGGACCGGGCGCCGTCCGCACCTACTCCGAGAACCTGTCCTGCCCGAACAACCACCCGCTCGCGCTCACCGAGATCGAGCCGCGCACGTTCTCGTTCAACGCCCCGTTCGGCGCCTGCCCGGAGTGCTCCGGCCTCGGCACCCGCATGTCCGTCGACCCGGACCTGGTGCTCGGCGACCCCGAAGCCTCGTTGGCCGACGGCGTGCTGCTGCCGTGGACCGGCACCAGCGGGCTGTACTCCTACTTCGAGAAGCTGCTCGCCGGCCTCGGCAAGGAGCTCGGCTTCCGGCTCGACACCCCGTGGAACCAGCTCGACGCCAGCGTGCAGGCAGCGATCCTGACCGGCAAGGACTTCGAGGTCTCGGTCTCGTGGCGCAACCGGTTCGGGCGCGAGATGCGCTACACCAGCGGGTTCGAAGGCGTGATGCCCTACATCGAGCGCAAGTTCGCCGAGGCCGAGTCGGACTCGCAGCGCCAGCGCTTCCAGGGCTACCTGCGCGAGGTGCCCTGCCCGGTGTGTGACGGCACGCGCCTGAAGCCCGAGGTCCTGGCGGTCACCGTCGCCGATCGCAGCATCGCCGACGTGACCGAGCTCAGCCTCGACGACGCGTACGCGTTCATGGAGACCCTGACGCTGACCAAGCGCGAAGCACACATCGCGGCCGCGGTGCTGCGGGAGATCCGCGCGCGCCTCGAGTTCCTGCTCGAGGTCGGGCTGAACTACCTGACGCTGTCCCGTGGTGCCGGTTCGCTCTCGGGCGGCGAAGCGCAGCGCATCCGTCTCGCGACGCAGATCGGCTCCGGCCTGACCGGCGTGCTCTACGTCCTCGACGAACCGAGCATCGGACTGCACCAGCGCGACAACCGCCGGCTCATCGACACGCTGGTCAAGCTCAAGAACCTGGGCAACACGCTGATCGTGGTCGAGCACGACGAGGACACCATCCGCACGGCGGACTGGGTCGTCGACATCGGCCCGGGCGCCGGCGTGAACGGCGGGAAGGTCGTGCACTCCGGGTCGTACGCCGACATGATCGAGAACCACGAGTCGATCACCGGTGACTACCTGGCCGGGCGTCGTGCGATCGAGATGCCGTCCGAGCGCCGGAAGATCAACAAGAAGCGCGTCATCAGCGTGCAGGGCGCACGGGCGAACAACCTCAAGGAAGTCGACGTCGACTTCCCGCTCGGGGTGTTCACCGCGGTCACCGGTGTCAGCGGCTCGGGCAAGTCGACGCTGGTCAACGACATCCTCTACAAGGTGCTCGCCAACCAGCTCAACGGTGCCCGCCACATCGCCGGCAAGCACACCCGCGTCAAGGGACTGGACCAGCTCGACAAGGTCGTGCACGTCGACCAGGCGCCCATCGGCCGCACCCCGCGGTCGAACCCGGCGACCTACACGGGCGTGTTCGACCGGATCCGGCAGCTGTTCGCCGAGACCCCCGAGGCCAAGATCCGGGGGTACCTCCCCGGGCGGTTCAGCTTCAACGTCAAGGGCGGCCGCTGCGAGAACTGCTCGGGTGACGGCACGATCAAGATCGAGATGAACTTCCTGCCCGACGTCTACGTCGCGTGCGAGGTCTGCGGCGGTGCGCGGTACAACCGCGAGACCCTGCAGGTGCACTACAAGGGCAAGGACATCTCCGAGGTCCTCGACATGCCCATCTCCGAGGCGGCCGAGTTCTTCGAGCCGATCTCCGCGATCCACCGCTACATGGCGACCCTGGTCGACGTGGGCCTGGGCTACGTCCGCCTCGGACAGAGTGCGACGACCCTGTCCGGCGGCGAGGCGCAGCGCGTCAAGCTCGCGACCGAGCTGCAGCGTCGCTCGAACGGTCGGACCGTCTACGTGCTCGACGAGCCCACGACGGGTCTGCACTTCGAGGACGTCCGGAAGCTGCTGCTCGTGCTGCAGAGCCTGGTCGACAAGGGCAACACCGTCATCACGATCGAGCACAACCTCGACGTCATCAAGTCCGCGGACTGGCTCATCGACATGGGCCCCGAGGGCGGTTCGGGCGGCGGCACGGTCCTCGCGACGGGCACGCCGGAGCACGTGGCCGACGTCCCGGAGAGCCACACCGGGGTCTTCCTGCGGGAGATCCTCGACGCGCAGGACGCCCGCGTCGGCAAGCAGCGCTCCGTGGGGGCACGCCAGGCCACGCCGGGCGAGTTCGCCGGCACGTCGAAGCAGAAGGCAGGTGCGCGGTAGGTGGCGGACACCGTCCCGTGGCGTCCGAAGGCGGGGGAGATCCCGACCGATCCGGGCGTCTACCGATGGCGTGACGGCAACGGCCGGGTGCTCTACGTCGGCAAGGCGAAGAACCTCCGCGCCCGACTGAGCAACTACTTCGCGCCGTTGCCCACGCTGCACGAACGCACCCGTCGCATGGTGCTGACCGCCCGGAGCGTCGAGTGGACCACGGTCGGCTCCGAGATCGAAGCGCTCCAGCTCGAGTACACCTGGATCAAGGAGTTCGACCCGCCGTTCAACGTCAAGTTCCGGGACGACAAGTCGTACCCGTACATGGCGATCACGCTCGGGGACGAAGCGCCGCGGGTGATGGTGACGCGCAACCGCAAGATCAAGGGCGCGAAGTACTTCGGGCCGTACCCGAAGATCTGGGCCGTGCACGACACGATCGACCTGATGATCAAGGTGTTCCCGATCCGCACGTGCTCGGACTCGTCCTACAAGCGGGCGATGCAGACCGGCAAGCCGTGCTTCCCGGGCCAGATCGGCAAGTGCGGCGGACCGTGCTCGCAGAAGGTGACGATCGCTGAGCACCGCGCACTGGTCGAGGAGTTCGTGCGGTTCATGAACAGCTACGACCGTCGCGTCATCGTCGAGCTCCGGCAGCGCATGGGCGCCTCGGCGGACGCGATGCAGTACGAGCAGGCCGCGAAGTACCGCGACCAGGTCGAAGCGCTCGAGGCCGTGCTCGAGAAGTCCGCCGTCGTGCTGCGCGACTCGGTCGACCTCGACCTGTTCGGCATCGCCGAGGACGAGCTCGCCGCCGCCGTGCAGTTGTTCTCCGTCCGCGGCGGCCGCATCCGTGGTGTCCGTGGCTGGGTGGTCGACAAGGAGCTCGACATCTCGACGGGCGACCTCGTCGAGCAGATCGTGCAGGGCAACTACGCCACGAACGACGAGCCCCCGCGCGAGGTCGTCGTCCCCGCCCTGCCCGAGGACGCCGACGCCCTGCAGCAGTGGCTCAGCGAACGCCGCGGTGGTCGCGGCACGAAGCTCAGCACCGCGCAGCGCGGGGACCGAGCCGGTCTCGCCCGCACGGCGTCCCAGAACGCCCAGCAGGCGCTCATGCTCTACAAGACCAAGCGCTCGGCCGACTACACGACCCGTGCCGCGGCCCTCGCCGACATCCAGGAAGCGCTCGGCATGACCGAGGCCCCGCTCCGGATGGAGTGCTACGACATCTCGCACCTGCAGGGCACGAACGTCGTGGCCTCGATGGTGGTGTTCGAGGACGGGCTGCCCCGCAAGGACCAGTACCGCCGCTACTCGATCGCCGAGACCCGCGACGACACCGACAGCATGCACCAGGTGCTCACCCGGCGCCTGGCCCGCCTGGACGAGGACGCCGAGCTGCCGGACCAGCCCGACCAGAACGCGGACGGCGTGGTCGCGGTCGAGAAGCCGACCAAGCGCTTCGCGTACCGTCCGCAGCTGCTCATCGTCGACGGCGGCCAGCCTCAGGTGGCGGCGGCCAAGCGGGCGATGGACGAAGCCGGGGTCACCGACATCGCCCTCGTCGGGATCGCCAAGCGGCTCGAGGAGCTCTGGCTGCCCGACGACGACTTCCCGGTGATCCTGCCCCGCAACTCCGAGGCGCTGTTCCTCATCCAGCGCATCCGTGACGAGGCCCACCGCTTCGCGATCACCCACCAGCGCGGCCGCCGGAAGCGCGACGTGCGCACACAGCTGTCCGAGATCCCGGGGCTCGGTCCGAGTCGCGTCAGCGCCCTGCTGAAGCACTTCGGGTCGGTCGCGCGGCTGCGCTCCGCCACCGCCGACGAGATCGGCGAGGTCCCGGGCGTCGGCCCGGCGACGGCTGCCGCCGTCGTGCGCAAGCTGCAGACCGTGCCCACCAGCACGCCGACGGGGGACTCACCGACCAGCGCGCCGCCGGCCAGTCCGACGGACGCCGAGCCGGTGGGCGACGTGCCAGCGAACGACGTGCCAGCGAACGACGTCGGCCGGACAGGAGGCCCGGTGCGGGTCCCCGAGGTGACCAGCCACGGTCCGCAGCTGCCGTCGTGACCGCGGGGCGCGCCTCCAGGCCGTCCAGTCCGCACCCCCCGGACGGGCGGTACCCTGGTCCCGGCACCACACCCGACCCATCGGCCCGCTCTGCGGGCCTCCGGACCACCCGAGCGACGCGCCCGGGCCGCGACGACGGAGCACATCGCCAGATGACGGACACCGAACCGAGTGCGCACCACGACGTCCTGATCGTCACCGGGATGTCCGGCGCAGGGCGGTCGACCGTCGGCAAGGCGCTCGAGGACCTGGACTGGTACGTCGTCGACAACCTGCCGACGCAGATGCTCGGCCCCCTCACCGACCTGGCCGACCGGGCGGGGGAGAAGATCCCGAAGCTCGCCGCCGTCGTCGACGTGCGCGGCGGACGCTACTTCACCGACCCCGAGCACGCGGTCGAACGACTCCGGTCGTCGACGTCGGCGCGGGTCCGCGTGCTGTTCCTCGAGGCGACCGACCAGGTGCTGGTGCGACGGTTCGAGCAGGTCCGGCGTCCGCACCCGTTGCAGGGCGAGGACACGCTGCTGGACGGCATCGCCCGCGAGCGCACCCGGCTGCTCGGGCTGCGCGAGGCCTCCGACGTCATCATCGACACGTCGGACCTCAACATCCACCAGCTCGCCAACACCGTCACCGAGAAGTTCGCCGAGGACCGCTTCACCGGGGTCCAGGTGACGCTCATGAGCTTCGGGTTCAAGTACGGGCTGCCCGCCGACGCCGACATGGTGGCCGACGTGCGGTTCATCCCGAACCCCTACTGGGTGCCGGAACTGCGGCCCCACACCGGCCTCGACAGGCCGGTCTCCGAGTACGTGCTCGCCCAGCCCGGGTCCCGCACGTTCGTCGAGCGCTACGCCGCCGCACTCGAGCCGGTGCTCGACGGGTACCAGCGCGAGAACAAAAGACACGCTACGATCGCCATCGGCTGTACCGGCGGCAAGCACCGCTCGGTCGCCATCGTCGCCGAGTTGGCGAGCCTCCTCCGTGGGATGCCCAACGTCGCCGTGCGTGTGAAGAACCGAGATCTCGGCCGGGAGTGACCGTCCCACCGGCCGCTCCACACGGGTGCGCCGCCGGGACCGACGAGCCCCACCACAAGAAACGTTAGGAATGATGCTGTGCCGTTGACTGCCGAGGTCAAGGACGAACTGGCCAGGGTCGTCGTGGGCCGCAACACGGTCCGTGCCGCCGAACTCGCGACCATCCTGCGGTTCGCGGGTGGCCTGCACGTGATCTCGGGCCGGATCGCCGTCGAGGTCGAGGTCGACACCCGGATCATCGTGCACCGTGTCCGCAAGGACCTCGCCGAGCTCTACGGCGTCCGCAGCGAGGCCTCGGTGGGCGGAGCCGCGTCCGCACGTCGTGGCACGCGCTACCTGGTCCGGGTGCTCGAGGCGGGGGAGACCCTCGCGCGCCAGACCGGTCTGATGGACGCTCGTCGCCGTCCGGTGCGCGGCCTGCCGAACCGCCTGACCACCGGCAACCGCGAGGACCTGGCCGCCATCTGGCGCGGCGCGTTCCTGGCCGCCGGCACCCTGACCGACCCGGGTCGTGCCGCGGCGCTCGAGGTCACGTGCCCGGGCAACGAGGCTGCGATGGCCCTGGTCGGAGCCGCCTCCCGCCTCGGCATCGCCGCGAAGGGCCGCGAAGTCCGCGGCGTGCACCGCGTCGTCATCCGCGACGGCGAGGCGATCGGCCAGATGCTCACCGCCATGGGCGCCGCACGCACCACCGCCGAGTGGGAGGAGATGCGCCAGCGCCGCGAGGTCCGGGCCACCGCCAACCGCCTGGTGAACTTCGACGACGCGAACCTCCGGCGCTCCGCCCAGGCCGCCGTCGCCGCGTGCGCCCGGGTCGAGCGTGCGCTCGAGATCCTCGGCGACGAGGTCCCGGACCACCTGCAGTACGCCGGCTCGCTCCGCCTGGCCCACCGCGACGCCTCGCTCGACGAGCTCGGCCAGCACGCCGACCCGCCCATGACCAAGGACGCGATCGCCGGCCGGATCCGCCGCCTGCTCGCGATGGCGGACAAGCGGGCCGTCGAGCTCGACGTGCCGGGCACCGAGGCGAGCGTGCCCGAGGAGCTCGAGGGCGCCGAGGGCTGACCGCGGTCTGGACGTCACACGAACGGGCGCTGAAGCACTGACTGCTAGGCTCGTTTCGGTGACGTTACGGGGCGTATCGTCCACCACACGTGGGCCGGTTGCAGGCCCGCGACTCCGAACAAGCAGCGCCCCCAGGGCGCTCCACACCCACCAGGAGATCCATTGACCGTCAAGATCGGCATCAACGGCTTCGGCCGCATCGGCCGCAACTTCTTCCGGGCCGCTCTGGCCAAGGGCAGCGACCTCGAGATCGTGGCGGTGAACGACCTCACCGACAACGCGGCCCTCGCGAACCTGCTGAAGTTCGACTCCGTCACGGGTCGCCTCGGCGTCTCCGTCGAGCTCGACGGTGACAGCATCGTCGTCGACGGCAAGCCGATCAAGGTCCTGGCGGAGCGCGACCCCGCCAACCTCCCCTGGGGTGAGCTGGGCGTCGACATCGTGATCGAGTCGACCGGCTTCTTCACCAAGGCCGCCGACGCGCAGAAGCACATCGACGCGGGCGCCAAGAAGGTCATCATCTCCGCCCCGGCCACCGGTGACGACGTCACGATCGTGCTCGGCGTGAACGAGGACACCTACGACGCGGCGAACCACCACATCATCTCGAACGCCTCGTGCACCACGAACAGCCTCGCGCCGCTCGCCAAGGTGTTCCACGACAAGTTCGGCATCGAGCGTGGCCTCATGACGACGGTGCACGCCTACACCGCCGACCAGAACCTGCAGGACGGCCCGCACAAGGACCCGCGTCGTGCCCGTGCCGCCGCACTCAACATCGTCCCGACCTCGACCGGTGCCGCCAAGGCCATCGGCCAGGTCATGCCGGAGCTCGCCGGCAAGCTCGACGGCTTCGCCCTCCGCGTGCCCGTGCCCACCGGATCGATCACCGACCTGACCCTCGAGACCAAGTCCGAGGTCACCGTCGACGAGATCAACGCCGCGTACAAGGAAGCAGCAGAGGGGCCCCTCAAGGGCATCCTGCTGTACAGCGAGGACCCGCTGGTGTCGACCGACATCACCACGGACCCGCACTCCTCGATCTACGACTCCGGCCTGACCAAGGTCATCGGCGGGCTCGTCAAGATCACCTCGTGGTACGACAACGAGTGGGGCTACTCGAACCGCCTCGTCGACCTCACCGAGTTCGTCGGCGAGCGTCTGTAACACATGGCCCTCCGAACCCTCGGCGACCTCGGCGACCTCGCCGGCAAGCGCGTCGTCGTCCGGTGTGACCTCAACGTCCCGCTCAAGGACGGCGCGATCACCGACGACGGCCGCGTGCGGGCGTCGCTCGGCACGCTGAACACCCTCATCACCGCGGGTGCCCGCGTGATCGTGATCTCGCACCTCGGACGCCCCGACGGTGCCCCGCAACCGGAGTACTCGCTCGCCCCCGTGGGCCAGCGTATGTCCGAGCTGCTGGGCAAGCCGGTGGAGTTCGTCGACGAGACCGTCGGCGACCTCGCGACCGAGGCCGCCGGGGACCTGGAGGACGGCGACGTCCTGCTGCTCGAGAACCTCCGCTTCAACCCGGAGGAGACCTCGAAGGACGCGTCCGAGCGCAAGGCGTTCGCCGAGCGGATCGCGGCCATGGCCGACGCGTTCGTGTCGGACGGCTTCGGCGTCGTGCACCGCAAGCAGGCCTCGGTCTACGAGCTCGCCTCCGCGCTGCCCTCGGCAGCCGGTGAGCTCATCGAGACCGAGCTCCGCGTGCTCGAGCGGCTGACGACGTCGCCGGAGCGCCCCTACACGGTGGTGCTCGGCGGGTCGAAGGTCAGCGACAAGCTCGGTGTCATCGACCACCTGCTCCCGCAGGTGGACACGCTCTGCATCGGCGGCGGCATGTTGTTCACGTTCCTCGCTGCACAGGGGCACGGCGTCGCCAAGTCCCTGCTCGAGCAGGACCAGCTGGACGTCGTGCGGTCGTACCTGGCCAAGGCCGACGAGTTCGGTGTGACGATCGACCTGCCGACCGACGTCGTCGTGGCCTCGGGCTTCGCGGCGGACGCGGACCACGAGACGGTCGCGGCCGACGCGATCGAGTCCTCGTCGTTCGGTGCGGACGGCATCGGCCTCGACATCGGCCCCGAGACCGCGAAGCGGTTCGCCTCGGCCGTGTCCGGGTCGAAGACGGTGTTCTGGAACGGGCCGATGGGCGTGTTCGAGTTCCCGGCATTCGCCGCCGGCACCAAGACCGTCGCGCAGGCGCTGACCGAGGTCGACGGCCTGGGCGTCGTCGGTGGCGGCGACTCCGCAGCCGCCGTGCGGTCGCTCGGGTTCTCCGACGACCGGTTCGGCCACATCTCGACCGGTGGCGGGGCGAGCCTCGAGTTCCTCGAGGGCAAGTCGCTGCCCGGTCTCGAAGCACTGGGGTGGACCCGATGAACCGCACGCCGCTCAT
>NZ_MJGI01000025.1:344411-356052 GCF_001864835.1 Curtobacterium sp. MCBA15_001
TGCGAAGGACGCAGCATGAATCGCACACCGCTCATCGCTGGCAACTGGAAGATGAATCTCGATCATCTGCAGGCCATCGCCACGGTCCAGAAGCTCGCGTGGACGCTGAAGGACGCGCGCCACGACTTCGACGACGTCGAGGTCGCGGTGTTCCCGCCCTTCACCGACCTGCGCAGCGTGCAGACGCTCATCTCGGCGGACAAGCTGCCGATCCGCTTCGGCGCGCAGGACCTGTCGCAGCACGACTCCGGTGCCTACACCGGGGACGTGTCCGGCGCCTTCCTGGCCGCGCTCGACGCCACGTACGTCATCGTCGGGCACTCCGAGCGTCGCACGATGCACGGGGAGACCGACGAGGTCGTCGCCGCGAAGACCGCTGCCGCCGTCAAGCACGGTGTCATCCCGGTCGTCTGCGTCGGCGAGACCGGTGAACAGCGCGAAGAGCGCGGCGCCGGCGTCGTGGCGGTCGAGCAGTTGCAGGTCGTCCTCGACGCCGTGCAGCCGTCCGAGATCGTCGTCGCGTACGAGCCCGTCTGGGCCATCGGGTCCGGTCAGGCTGCCTCGGCCGAGCAGGCCCAGGACGAGTGTGCCGCGATCCGTCGTGGCATCGCTGCTGCCTGGGGCGAGGACCTCGCCGCGGCCACCCGCGTGCTGTACGGCGGTTCGGTCAAGTCGGGCAACATCGCGGGCTTCCTCCGCGAGCCCGACGTCGACGGCGCACTGGTCGGTGGGGCGTCGCTCGACGTCCAGGAGTTCGCGGCGATCGCGCGCTTCCGCCAGCACGTCGGACTCTGACCGACGCACCACCCCGTCCGTGTACCGGCCGAGCCCCGCTCGGCCGGTACACTGGTACGGCTGACTGACACGAAAGGTACGTCGTGGCGATACTCTCCGTCGTGCTGCAGGTCCTCCTCGCCATCACGAGTCTCCTGCTCACGCTCCTCATCCTCCTGCACAAGGGCCGCGGTGGCGGTCTCTCCGACATGTTCGGGGGTGGTGTGACGAGCAACCTCGGAGCATCCGGCGTCGCCGAGCGCAACCTGAACCGCATCACGGTGATCCTGGGTCTGCTGTGGATCATCAGCATCATCGTGCTCGGTCTCATCAACAAGTTCACAGCGGGGAGCTGAGCCATGGCATCAGGAGGCAGTGCAATCCGGGGGTCGCGCGTCGGCGCAGGCCCGATGGGGGAGCAGGACCGCGGGGTCCAGGCAGAGCGCGTGGCGATCTCGTACTGGGACGCCCTCGGCAACGAGGTGGTCCGGTACTTCGCCGCCAACCTCCCCGACGACGAGATCCCGGAGACGGTCGACTCGCCGTCCACCGGACTCCCGGCCGGCCGTGACAAGGAGAACCCTCCCGTCGTCACGAAGACCGAGCCGTACAAGACCCACCTCGCGTACGTGAAGGAACGCCGCACCGAGGAAGAAGCAGCACAGCTCCTCGAGGACGCCCTGCAGCAGCTCCGGCAGCGCCGCGGTACCTCGAAGTAGTTCCGCACACGACGAAGGCCCCCGCACTCCGGTGCGGGGGCCTTCGTCATTCCAGGGCGCGCCGGCGTGTCCCGCGGATCGCGCATGCCCACGTGCTGGCTCGTCGGCGCGTCCCTCGCCAGGTTCCACGACTCGCCGCGCGTCGAGCGTCGAGGTTCCACATCGAGTCGCTGCGGGACCGCGAGATGCCGGAATTCTGGAACCTGGAAGAGGGCGACGGTCGACCCGACGCGACCGCCGGAACGACGGGAGGCGCGGTGCCAGCTGGCACCGCGCCTCCTTTCGGGAGCAGAACGCGTCAGTACGTCGACGCGATGAGGTTCTCCGGCACGTCACGGGCAGCGTCCTGGTCGACGAAGAACACCGTGCGCTTCCGGCCCTGCACGCCACCGACGGGGACCTCGTCGACCGAGGCCCCTGCCAGCGCCAGCCCGAGGACCGACGCCTTCTCGGCACCGGACAGGATGACCCACACCCGCTGCGACGCGTTGATCGCCGGGTAGGTGAGGGTCAGGCGCTGCGGCGGCGGCTTGGGGGAGTCGTCCACCCGCACCACCGTGCGGTCGGTGATCGCCAGCTGCGGGAACTCCGGGAAGAGCGACGCGGTGTGCCCGTCCGGACCGACGCCGAGCAGCGTGATGTCGAACTTCGGCGCGACGGCCGAGTCCGGCGCCGCGGCCTGCAGTTCGCGCTCGTACTGCGTGGCTGCCTCGTCGATGTCCACGCCCGAGTCGGACGCTGCCATCGGGTGGATGTTCTCCGCCGGGATGCCCACGTGGTCGAAGAAGTCGGCCTGCGTGCCGGTGACGTTGCGGTCCGCATCGCCCTCGGGCGCCCAGCGCTCGTCGACCCACCACACGTGCACCTTCGACCAGTCGACGCTCTCACGAGCCTGGGACTGGCCGATCGCCGCGAGCACGAGCGTCGACACGGATCCGCCGCTGATGGCGATGTCCGCGCGCTCCTGCTCGTCCAGCACGTCGATGATCTTCGTGATGAAGCGTGCGGCGACGGACGCGCCGAGGGCCTGCTTGTCCGGGTGCACCAGCACCCGCCGTTCGTTGGTCACGTGACTCCCGTGTTCGTGATGCCGTGCCGCGCGTGGTGCGGTGCAGCGTGTGGTGCCGGTCAGTTCGCGACGCTGTCGCGGAGCTGCGCCACCCCGTGCTCGACGACGTCCCCGAAGAGGACGTCCGGGTCGAGTCTACGGAGTTCCTCAGCGAGACAGTCGCGAAGGTTCCGGCGTGGCAGCGACAGGTCGTGCACCGGCTGCCCGGGCATCGACAGGGTCGCCACGTCGACGAGTGAGCGCTCGAGTTCGATCGTGCCGGACTCGCGGACGAGCGAGACCCCGTGGATGCCGCTCGACCCCGTCGCGCGCGGCGAGGTGACCACGGAGACCGGGACCTGGAGCCGCAGCTGGAGCCACGCGGCGAGCAGGATCGTCGACGGGCTGTCGCTCGCGCCGGAGACCTCGACGCTGGTGACCGGCTCGTACGGCGGCTGGTCGAGCGCGGCGGCGAGCTGGTTGCGCCACAGCGTCAGTCGGGTCCACGCGAAGTCGGTGTCGCCGGGCACGTAGGACGCACCGAGGGCGGTGATCGCCGCGTTGACGTCCTTCTGTGCGGCGGCGTCGGTGATCCGGCGCTGGGCGATGCGCCCGAGGGCGGACTCCGCGGGCTTGGACGGCGCGATGCCGGGCCACCAGGCGACGACGGGCGCGTCCGGCAGCAGCAGGCCCGTGACCAGGCTCTCCTCGTCGGTGGCCGTCTCGCCGTAGGCACGGAGCACGATGACCTCGCTCGCGCCGGCGTCGCTCCCGACACGGATCTGCGCGTCGAGGCGACCGGGCGAGTGGATGTCGCCGTCGTTCTTCGACACGATGATGACGCGCATCGGGTGCTCGCGGGATGCCTCGTTCGCCGCCGCGATCGCCTCTTCCTCGTGGCCGAGAGCCGTCGAGATGATCAGCGTGAGGACACGGCCGAGTGCGACCGCGCCCCCTTCCTCGCGGATGTGGACGAGGGTCTTCTGGATCTTCGAGACCGTGGTGTTGGGCAGGTCGATCTTCATGGACGCCTCCAGGTCCGGCCGTCGCGGGCCAGCAGGTCGTCGGCCGAGGCCGGACCCCACGTGCCGGGACGGTACTGCTCGGGTTGGCCCTGTGTGGCCCAGAACTCCTCGATCGGGTCGAGGATCTTCCACGACAGCTCGACCTCCTGGTGCCGCGGGAAGAGCGGCGGGTCACCGAGGAGCACGTCGAGGATGAGTCGCTCGTAGGCCTCGGGGGACGCCTCGGTGAAGGCGTGTCCGTAGCCGAAGTCCATCGTCACGTCGCGCACCTGGGTGCCGACGCCGGGGACCTTCGAGCCGAAGCGGAGCGTGACGCCCTCGTCGGGCTGCACGCGGATGACGAGCGCGTTCTGGCCGAGGGGGGACTGCGGGATGCCGAAGACGTCCTCGGGGACGCGCTTGAACACGATCGCGATCTCGGTCACACGGCGGCCCAGGCGCTTGCCGGCGCGCAGGTAGAACGGGACGCCCTGCCAGCGACGGGTCGCGATGTTGAGCTTGATCGCCGCGAACGTCTCGGTGCCGGACTCCGGGTTCATCCCGGCTTCCTCGAGGAAGCCGAGCACCTTCTCGCCGCCCTGCCACCCGCCGGCGTACTGCCCGCGGGCGGTGGCCGTCGACAGGTCGTCCGGCAGCTCGACGGCGGAGAGCACCTTCTCCTTCTCGGCGCGGAGGTGTCCGGCCTTGAACGAGACGGGCTCCTCCATCGCGGTGAGCGCCAGCAGCTGCAGCAGGTGGTTCTGGATGACGTCGCGCGCCGCACCGATGCCGTCGTAGTACGCGGCACGTCCGGCGACGCCGATGTCCTCGGCCATCGTGATCTGCACGTGGTCGACGTAGTTCGAGTTCCAGATGGGTTCGTACATCTGGTTCGCGAACCGCAGCGTCAGGAGGTTCTGGACGGTCTCCTTGCCGAGGTAGTGGTCGATGCGGAACACGTCGTCGGGCGCGAAGACGCTCTCGACGATCGCGTTCAGCTCGCGCGCGGTGCGGAGGTCGGACCCGAACGGCTTCTCCACGACGACGCGGCTCCACGAGCCCTCGGCCTTCTCGGTCAGGCCGGACAGCTTGAGCTGCTCGGTGACGACGGGGAACATCTTCGGCGGGATGGAGAGGTAGAACGCGTGGTTGCCGAGAGTGCCCCGTTCGGCGTCGAGCGCGTCGACGGTCTCCTTGAGCTGGCGGAACGCGGCAGGGTCGTCGAACGAGCCCTGCACGAAGCGGATGCCCTGTTCGAGCTGGCGCCAGACGTCCTCGTCGAACGGGGTCCGCGAGTGCTCCTTGACCGCGTCGTGGACGAGCTGGGAGAAGTCTTGGTCCTCCCAGTCACGTCGAGCGAACCCGACCAGTGCGAACCCGGGAGGCAGGAGCCCCCGGTTCGCCAGGTCGTAGACCGCGGGCATCAGCTTCTTGCGGGACAGGTCGCCAGTCACGCCGAAGATGATGAGGGTGCTGGGACCCGCGATCCGGTTCAGTCGACGGTCCGTGGGCAACCGGAGCGGGTTGTGCTCCGGGGTGATCGCCACCGGTGACATGTGTCGGTGAACTCCTTCTGGTGTCAGGAAGTGGGGGTGGGGCCCTCGACCGCGGCGGTGACGACGTCTGCCAGAGCGGGGAGGTCCCCGGACGACAACGTCAGCACCGGGCGGCCGTGCTGCGCGAGGACGCTGGCGTCCCCGGCTGCCTGGGCCCGGATGAGCTGGCCGAACGTGAAGGGCCGGCCGGGGATCGGCAGGTCACCCGCGTCGTCGGCGAGGATCTGCAGGAACACCCCCGTCGCGGGTCCGCCCTTGTGGTACTGGCCGGTCGAGTGCATGAAGCGCGGTCCGTACCCGAAGGTGACGGGCCGGCCGGTGCGCTCGGCGAGGACGTCGCGGAGCACCTCGAGTTCGCGGTTGACACCGCGGTCGACGTAGGCCTGGATCGCGACGTAGCCGTCGGGGCCGACGCCGGACAGGAGGCCCGACACGGCCTGGGCGATGCTGCTGCCGGCCTGGAGACCGGTCGCTGTGACCGCGATGCCGGACTCGCGGAACGCCGGCTCGGCCGCCGCGCGCTGCGCGTGGTCACCGTCGAGCAGGGCCCGTGCGGCGACCTTGGCGGCCTCGACGTCGGGCTGGTCGAACGGGTCGATGCCGAGCAGTCGCCCGGCAACGGCCACGGCGTACTCCCACACGAGGAACTGCCCGCCGAGCGTGCCGGTGATCTCGACCTCGCCCTCGGCGACGTGGCGTTCCTCGTCGCGCGATCCGACCAGTCGGATGACCTGCAGGTCGTGCGGCCGGGTCGAGAGCTCGGGTGCGTCGACGTCGAGGACGACGGGGAGCAGGCCCTTGCCGGACTTGCCCGTCGACTCCGCGATGAGCTGCTCGGCCCAGTCGGCGAACCCGATGATGTGGGTGCCGTCCGGGACGATGCCGATCTTGTCCCGCAGCGGGTCGGTGCCGGCGAGGACCGCGCCGAGCACGAGCCCGGGGTTCTCGTCGAGGTCGACGGCCAGCGGCATCGAGATCGCGTCGGCCTCGTCGAGGAGTTCCTCGATGTCGGCCCCGGCGAGCCCGGCGGGGACGAGCCCGAACGCCGTCAGTGCGGAGTACCGCCCGCCCACGGTGGGGTCGGCGGTGAAGACCCGGTAGCCGGCCTCGGTCGCGATGGTCTCGAGCGTGGAGCCCGGGTCGGTCACGACGACGATGCGCCGAGCGGGGTCGATGCCGGCGTCCGTGAACGCCTGCTCGTAGACCCGTCGCTGCGAGTCGGTCTCGAGCGTCGAGCCGGACTTCGACGACACCACGAGCACGGTGCGCTCGAGGCGGTCGGTCAGCGCGGCGGTGACCTGGGCCGGGTCGGTCGAGTCGAGCACCGTCAGGGGGACCCCCGCGGTGCGGGCGATGACCTCCGGAGCCAACGACGAGCCGCCCATGCCGGCGAGGACGACGTGGTCGATCCCCTCCGCACGCAGCTGCTCGCGCAGTTCGACGATGCGGGGGACGAGGGGCCGCGAGACCGCGACCGCCTCGACCCATCCGAGGCGGTTCGCCGCTTCGGTCTCCGCCGACGGACCCCAGAGGTCGGGGTCCTGGGCGGTGATGCCCGACGCCACCAGGTCGGTGACGAGGCGCGGGACCACCTGTTCGATGGCCCGCGCCGCGTCACCGCTGGCGGCGATGGAGACGGTCACTACTTCTTGGCGTTCTCGAGCGCCGTCTTGACGGTGTCGACGAGCTCACCCCAGGAGACGTTGAACTTGTCGACGCCTTCCTTCTCGAGGAGGGCAACGACGTCGTCGTAGTCGATGCCGACGGCGGCCAGCTGGTCCATGACCTGGTTCGCGGCGTCGTACTGCCCGGCGATCGCGTCACCGTGGATCTCGCCGTGGTCGAACGTGGCCTCGAGGGTCTTGCCCGGCATGGTGTTGACGGTGTTCGGCGCGGCGAGCTCGGTCACGTAGAGCGTGTCGGAGAGCGACGGGTCCTTGACACCGGTCGACGCCCAGAGCGGACGCTGCGTGTTCGCACCGGCCTCGAGCAGGCCCAGGGCACGCTCGGAGGCGAAGGCCTGGGTCCAGACCTGGTAGGCGAGCTGCGCGTTGGCGATGCCGGCCTTCGACTTGAGGGCCTTGGCCTCGTCCGTGCCGACGGCGTCGAGACGCTTGTCGATCTCGGAGTCGACGCGCGACACGAAGAACGACGCGACGGAGTGGATCTTCGACAGGTCGTGGCCGGCGGCCTTGGCCTTCTCGAGCCCACCGAGGTAGGCGTCGATGACGGCGCGGTAGCGCTCGAGCGAGAAGATCAGGGTGACGTTGACGGAGATGCCGGCACCGATGACCTCGGTGATCGCCTCGAGGCCCTCGAGCGTCGCGGGGATCTTGATGAGGACGTTCTCGCGGCCGACCTTCTCGAACAGGAACTTGGCCTGCTCGATCGTCTTCGCGGTCTCGTGCGCCAGACCCGGCTCGACCTCGATCGACACGCGGCCGTCGAAGCCCTTGGTGTCGTCGTAGATCGTCTTGAAGACGTCGGACGCGTTGGCGACGTCCTGGGTCGTGATCTCGAAGATCGCGTCGGTCACGTCGGTGTCCGCTGCGGCGAGCTCCTTGACCTGGGCGTCGTAGCGCTCGCCCTTGGCCAGTGCCGACGCGAAGATCGTCGGGTTCGTGGTCACGCCGACCACGTTGCGGTTCTTGATGAGGTCCTCGAGACGACCGGTCTCGAGCAGCTCGCGCGAGAGGTCGTCGAGCCAGATGCTCACGCCGACGGCGGAGAGCTCGGCGGTGGGGGTGGTGTCAGCCATGTGGTTCTCTTCTTTCTTCGACTCGGTGAGTCGGGGTCGTGGGGCGAGCACCTGAGGACGGGAGGCCGACGGCGGAGCCGGGTGGGGCCTCCCGTGCGGAGGGCCGGGTCCGTGTGACGGACCCGGCCCTCACGACTCAGGATGCTGCTGCGATGGTTTCCTTGGCGGCTGCGACGACGTGCTCGGTCGTCATGCCGAACTCCTTGTACAGCGTCTGGTAGTCGGCCGAGGCACCGAAGTGCTCGATCGAGACGCTGCGACCGGCGTCGCCGACGATGTCGCGCCAGCTCATGCCGATGCCGGCCTCGACCGAGACTCGGGCCTTGAGCGCGGACGGCAGGACCGACTCGCGGTAGGCCTCGTCCTGCTCGAAGAACCACTCGAGCGACGGCGCCGAGACGACGCGGGCGTTGATGCCCTCGCTCTTGAGCTGCTCACGCGCGTCGACCGCGATCTGGACCTCGGAGCCGGAGCCGATGAGGATGACGTCCGGGGTGCCGTTCGGCGCCTCGGCGAGCACGTACGCGCCCTTCGCGACGTTCTTGGCGGACGCGAAGGTCTCGCCGGAGGCGTCGCCCTCGGCACGCTCGAACACCGGGAGGTTCTGACGGCTGAGCGCCAGACCGGCCGGGCGGTCGGTGTGCGACAGGACCGTCAGCCACGCGTACGCGACCTCGTTGGCGTCGGCCGGTCGGACGACGTCGAGACCCGGGATCGCGCGGAGGGCGGTGAGCTGCTCGATCGGCTGGTGCGTCGGGCCGTCCTCGCCCAGGGCGACGGAGTCGTGCGTCCAGACGTAGACCGCCGGCGCCTTCATGAGCGCGGCGAGACGGACTGCCGGACGCATGTAGTCGCTGAAGATCAGGAAGGTGCCGCCGAAGGGGCGGGTGTTCCCGTGCAGGACGATGCCGTTGAGGATCGCGCCCATGGCGTGCTCGCGGATGCCGAAGTGCAGCACGCGGCCGAACGGGTCGGTGCTCCAGGTCGACGTCGATGCCTCGGCGGGACCGAAGGACTTGGCACCCTCGATCGTGGTGAGGTTCGACTCGGCGAGGTCGGCCGAACCGCCCCAGAACTCGGGCATGTGCGGCGCGATGGCGTTGATGACCTTGCCCGACGCGGCGCGGGTCGAGACGTCCTTCTCGGTGGAGAACACCGGGAGTGCTGCCTCGAGGCCCTCGGGGAGCTCCTTGGCCTGCATGCGGTCGAACAGCGCCTTCTTGTCGGCGTTGGCCGCGGCCCACGCGTCGAAGGTCTTCTGCCACTCGGCGTGCTGCGCCTGGCCCTTGGCGACGGCGCCGCGGGTGTACTCGAGCACCTCGGGGGCGACCTCGAAGGTCTTGTCGGCGTCGAAGCCGAGGACCTCCTTGAGGCCCTTGACCTCGGCCTCGCCCAGGGCGGAGCCGTGGATCTTGCCGGAGTTCTGCTTGGTCGGCGACGGCCATCCGATGATCGTCTTGAGGACGATGAGCGACGGCTTGTCGTGGACCTGCTTGGCCGTCTCGATCGCTGCGTAGAGCTCCTCGACGTCCTCGTGGTACTCGCCGGTCTTCTTCCAGTCGACGATCTGGACGTGCCAGCCGAGGGCCTCGTAGCGCTCGGGGACGCTCTCCGAGAACGCGATGTCGGTGTTGTCCTCGATCGAGATCTGGTTCGAGTCGTAGAACGCGATGAGGTTGCCGAGCTGCTGGCGACCGGCGAGCGAACCCGCCTCGTTCGTGATGCCCTCCTGCATGTCACCGTCGCCGGCGATCACGTAGGTGTGGTGGTCGAACGCCGACTGACCCGCGGGGGTCTCCGGGTCGAACAGGCCGCGCTCGAAGCGCTGGGCGTAGGCGAAGCCGACCGAGGACGCGAGGCCCTGGCCGAGCGGGCCGGTCGTGATCTCCACACCGTCGGTGTGGCCGTACTCGGGGTGACCCGGCGTCTTGGAGCCCCACTTGCGCAGGTGCTTGAGGTCGTCGATCTCGAGGCCGTAGCCGCCGAGGTAGAACTGCACGTACTGCAGGATCGAGGCGTGGCCCGCCGACAGGATGAAGCGGTCACGGCCGATCCACGTGGAGTCGCTCGGGTCGCGGTGCATCACCTTCTGGAAGAGCAGGTGTGCGAGCGGGGCGAGGCTCATCGCGGTGCCGGGGTGACCGTTGCCGGCGGCCTCGACCGAATCGGCGGCGAGCACGCGGGCCGTGTCGACGGCCTTCTTGTCGATGGCGTCCCAGGTGAATTCAGCCACTTGGATGTTGACCCTTCTTGATGCGACATGTGCGAGGGCTCGTGCCATCGCACGGACATGGTTGCCGCCCGGGGCCCTGATCGAGTCGCCGTGCAACGGCGGCCGACCGGCTCATGTCGCGGCCGGCGTCTTCGGGGCACACAGCGGGAGGCCCCACCAGCATAGTGAACCGGCACACAGAAGGTCCCCAGGTGACGCCGGATGTTCACGTGATCCGGCCTCAGACCGTCTCGGTCCGGGCGTGTCGGGCGGAGCGGGGCAGCATCGCGGCGCTTCGATCACGTAAACTGTCCAGGACCCGTGAGCATTCCGGGTCAGCGCATGCCCGGACGCCGACGGCGACGTCCACCGAGTGTGCGAGCTGAAGCGAACAGACTGAGGTCCCCTTGCCGACTGCCACCGTGACCAGGCCCGACACCGGTCGTCCGTCGACCCTGTCCCGCAAGGTCCGAGCGTACGTCTCGCTGACGAAGCCGCGGGTCATGGAGCTGCTGCTCGTGACCACCGCTCCGACGATGTTCCTCGCCCAGCGCGGCGTCCCGGACCTGTGGCTCGTCTTCTGGACCCTGCTCGGCGGCGCGATGTCCGCCGGTTCGGCCTCGGCGTTCAACTGCTACATCGACCGCGACATCGACCGGCTGATGAAGCGCACGAGCAACCGCCCGCTCGTCACCGGAGAGCTCACGGACCGCCAGGCGCTGGTGTTCTCGTGGATCCTGGCCGTCGGGTCGACCGCGGTCCTCGGTCTGCTGGTGAACTGGCTCGCCGCCGCGCTCAGCGTCGCCGCGATCCTGATCTACGTCTTCGTCTACACGCTCTGGCTCAAGCGCCGCACCCCGCAGAACATCGTCTGGGGCGGGTCGGCCGGCTGCATGCCCGTGCTCATCGGCTGGGCAGCGGTCACCGGGTCGCTGACCTGGGCGCCGGTCATCCTGTTCATGGTGATCTTCCTGTGGACGCCGCCGCACTACTGGCCGCTGTCGATGAAGTACCGCGATGACTACGACGCCGCCGCCGTCCCGATGCTCGCGGTCGTCCGTGGTCGCACGGTCGTGGGGCTGCAGGTCGTCCTGTACGCCTGGGCCACGCTGGTCTGCTCGCTGCTGCTGATCCCCGTCGCGCACATGGGCCCGCTCTACACGGTGGTCGCCCTGGCCGGCGGCATCTGGTTCGTCGTCGAGTCGCACCGCCTGTACACGCGGGCGATCCAACACGTCGAGCACGTCCAGCCGATGCGGGTCTTCCACAGCTCGATCACGTACCTGACGCTGCTGTTCATCGCGGTGGGCATCGACCCGCTGCTGCCGCAGGTCTTCACCTTCTAGCGCGGCGGCGGTCGGTCGGGCGTGCGTTCGCGCTGCCGACGCGGAACGACATGGTCGTTGTCGTACGACAGCGACCATGTCGTTCCGCACGTCCAGCGCCGTTCGACTGCCCGTCGTGCGACATGACCGACGTCGTACGACATCGGTTGTGTCGCGGGAGCCGGCGGTGGCGCCCTGAGGCCAGCCACACGCGGCCCGTGATGCCGCCACCAGACGGACGGGAG
>NZ_MJGI01000025.1:356767-364857 GCF_001864835.1 Curtobacterium sp. MCBA15_001
CTCCCGTCCGTCTGGTGGCGCGCGTCAGGGGCGCGGCAGCGGTTCCCGCGCGGCCTCGCGTCCGGCGGATGCGCGCGTGGACCGCGCGACCACGGTCACCGCCCCGACCAACAGGCCGGCCAACACCATGTGCGTGCCGACGAGCCCGACGGGCAGGTGCATGCGGGCCTGGGTGAGGCCGACGGCGATCTGCACGAACTCGACGACCAGCAGGACGAGCGCCCACCTGCTCGACAGCTGCAGGCGCACGGCACCCACGACGAGCACGAGCGTCAGTGCGAAGAGGACGTACGCGGGCACCGCGTGCACGTGCTGCAGGATCGCGGGGTCGAGCCCGGTGCGGTGCAGGCGCCCGCCGTCGACGGCCTCGTCAGCGCCGGCGTGCGGGCCGCTGCCGGTCGTCAGGATGCCGATGAGCACGGTGACGGCGGTGGCCGCGATCGTGCCGCGGACGACGCCGCGGTACCAGCCCGGGACGGTGTGGCGCGCGGTGCGGGGGCCGTTCATCGCTCGGTACACGAGGGTGGCGGTGATGCTCACGAGCAGGGTCGACACGACGAAGTGCAGGCCCACCACGTAGGGGTTCAGGTTCGTCAGGACACTGAGGCCACCGATGACGGCCTGGACCGGGATCGCTGCGCCCTGGGCGAACGCCAGCCAGAACAGTTCGGGACGGGTGCGCCGCATGCGGACGACGGCGAGGAACATCGCGATCGCCACGATGACCAGGACGAAGGTCAGCAGCCGGTTGCCGAACTCGATGACGCCGTGGACGCCCATCTCAGGCGTGGACACGAGGGAGTCGGCCGTGCATCGGGGCCAGGTCGGGCATCCGAGGCCCGACGCGGTCAGGCGGACCAGGCCGCCGGTGCCGATGAGGACGACCTCGACCACGAACGACGCCCAGGCGAGAGCGACGACGCGGGGGTCGACGACACGGGGGAGGGACCACCACCGAGTGCGGACGTCCTGGTCGACGGGGGATCCGACGCGAGTCACGAGGGTGGTGCCTTCCTGTTGTTCCGTGCCGTTGCCCTGTAGGATTCGAGGGTTCAGCAGCAGTCAAGTCTAGGCAGGCGCCGGCTCCGAATGGGCCGAGATCGCCGACGCAACACAGCACTGCGTGGAACCATCGACGTTGCGAGGCAGCAGCTGCGTGATCACCGGCGGACGGGTTCGTCCTGTCGGTGGTGCGCGATGGAATGGTGTCCGGCAGCCGCCGGTTGCCACCAGGGAACTGCCGCGAGAAGGAAACGAGGAGACCATGTCCGACGTGCTCATCGACCGTCCAGAACTCGAGGGGCTCGGCCAGTACGAGTTCGGCTGGTCCGACTCCGACTCGGCCGGTGCGTCCGCCCGCCGCGGCATCTCGGACGAGGTCGTCACCGACATCTCGAACCTCAAGAACGAACCCGAGTGGATGCTCAAGAACCGGCTCAAGGGCCTGTCGCTGTTCGGGCGCAAGCCGATGCCGACGTGGGGCGCCGACCTGTCGGGCATCGACTTCGACAACATCAAGTACTTCGTGCGCTCCACCGAGAAGCAGGCGCAGTCGTGGGAGGACCTCCCCGAGGACATCCGCGCCACGTACGAGAAGCTCGGCATCCCGGAAGCCGAGCGGCAGCGCCTGGTCGCCGGCGTCGCGGCCCAGTACGAGTCCGAGGTCGTGTACCACCAGATCCGCGAGGACCTGGAGCAGCAGGGTGTCATCTTCATGGACACCGACACCGCGCTCCGCGAGCACCCGGAGATCTTCCAGGAGTACTTCGGCACGGTCATCCCGGCCGGCGACAACAAGTTCGCCGCGCTGAACACGGCGGTGTGGTCGGGCGGCTCGTTCGTGTACGTGCCGAAGGGCGTGCACGTCGAGATCCCGTTGCAGGCCTACTTCCGGATCAACACCGAGAACATGGGCCAGTTCGAGCGGACGCTGATCATCGCGGACGAGGACTCCTACGTCCACTACATCGAGGGCTGCACCGCCCCGATCTACAAGTCCGACTCCCTGCACTCGGCCGTCGTCGAGATCATCGTCAAGAAGAACGCCCGCGTGCGCTACACGACGATCCAGAACTGGTCGAACAACGTCTACAACCTCGTCACCAAGCGTGCCATCGCGCACGAAGGCGCGACGATGGAGTGGATCGACGGCAACATCGGGTCCAAGGTCACGATGAAGTACCCGTCGATCTACCTCGCCGGTGAGCACGCCAAGGGCGAGACCCTCTCCGTCGCCTTCGCCGGCCCGGGGCAGCACCAGGACGCCGGCGCGAAGATGATCCACATGGCGCCGTACACCACGTCGTCGATCGTCTCGAAGTCGATCGCCCGCGGTGGCGGTCGCGCCGGGTACCGCGGCGAGGTCCGCGTCGACCCGAATGCCCACCACGCCGCCAACACCGTCCGCTGTGACGCACTGCTGGTCGACACCGTGAGCCGTTCGGACACCTACCCGGCGATCGACATCCGCGTGGACGACGTCCAGCTCGGCCACGAGGCCACGGTCTCGCGCGTGAGCGAGGAGCAGCTGTTCTACCTGATGTCGCGCGGGCTCGCCGAGGACGAGGCGATGGCCATGATCGTCCGTGGCTTCATCGAGCCGATCGCCCGCGAGCTCCCGATGGAGTACGCGCTCGAACTCAACAAGCTCATCGAGATGAGCATGGAAGGATCCGTCGGCTAGATGTCGAGCTCCACCCCCACCCCCCGTATCGACCAGCCGATCGAGCCCGCAACGGCAGGCACCGAGCGCAGTGCTGGTTCGGAACAGCATGGCGCTCGCGCGCACTCCGACGGTGCCTGGAACACCAAGGTGCCGGTGCAGACCCGCTCCGAGCGTCCGCAGTCCGGTGACCTCGAGGCGTACGCCGCGGTGACCGGCCGCGAGGTCAACTGGAAGTTCGCGCCGCTGGCCAAGATCCAGCCGCTGCTCGACGGCGGACTCGACGGCTCGCCGTACCCGTACCTGGCGACGCAGACCGACGGTGCCGACGTCGAGTGGGCCCGCAGCGACGACCCCCGCGTCGGGACCGCCGGCCTGCCCGAGGACCGTGCGGCTGCGGCGGCGTGGACCGCGCGTGACGCCGTCCTGGCAGTCACGGTGAAGGCGACCGACGCGTCCGAGTCGATCGCGATCACCCGCTCGGCCTTCGGCACGCAGCCCCGCGCGGCGCACACGGTCATCACGGCCGAGCCGAACGCCCAGGGCATCGTCGTCATCGACAACCGCGGATCCGCGCTCCTCAGCGAGAACGTCGAGGTCGTGGTCCGGGACAACGCCCGACTGACCGTCGTCACCGTGCAGGACTGGGACGACGACGCGGTGCACGTCTCGACGCACTTCGCCGAGGTCGGCCGTGACGCCTTCCTCAAGCACGTGGTGGTCTCGCTCGGCGGCGACGTCGTCCGGGTGAACCCCTCGACGCACCTCGGCGGCCAGGGTGCCGACACCGAGATGTACGGCGTGTACTTCGCCGACGCCGGCCAGTACATCGAGCAGCAGGTGTACGTGAACCACGACGCACCGAACACCCGCAGCCGCGTCAACTACAAGGGCGCGCTGCAGGGCACCGGGGCACACACGGTGTGGATCGGCGACGTCCTGATCGGGCGGACCGCACCCGGCACCGACTCGTACGAGCAGAACCGCAACCTGGTGCTGTCCGACGGCACCCGTGCCGACAGCATCCCGAACCTGGAGATCGAGACCGGCGACATCGCCGGCGCCGGTCACGCCAGCGCCACCGGACGCTTCGACGACGAGCAGCTGTTCTACCTGCAGGCCCGCGGCATCCCTGAAGAAGAGGCGCGTCGGCTCGTCGTGCTCGGCTTCCTGGTCGAGGTCATCCAGAAGATCGGCGCGCCCGACCTCGAGCAGCGCCTGATCGCTGCCGTCGAGCAGGAGCTCCTCGAAGGCCGGACCGTGCTCGCCGCCCCCGTCACGGAAGGCGCTGCCCCCGTCACGGAAGGTGCCGACGCCTGATGGCCGAGAAGGTCTGCGCGGAAGCCGACATCGCCGTGGACAGCCCCATGCGCGTGGTCGTCGACGGCACCGCGGTCGCCATCGTCAAGGACTCCGCGGGCACGGTGCACGCCATCGGCGACACCTGCACGCACGGGGACATCTCGCTGGCCGAGGGCTTCGTCGAGGGGGACTCGCTGGAGTGCTGGGCCCACGGCTCGCGCTTCTCGCTGACCACCGGCAAGCCGCAGAACTTCCCCGCCTACGAACCCGTCCCGGTCTTCCGGGTCGAGGTCCGTGACGGCGAGGTCTACGTCGACGTGCACGACCCGGTCCCCGTCGACTAGACCGCCCTCCCACTCTTCCCGCGGCTGACGCCGCACACCAGCTGCAACCGAAGGAACGCAATGTCCACTCTCGAAATCCGCGACCTGCAGGTCTCGATCGACACCGACCAGGGTGTCAAGGAGATCCTCAAGGGCGTCGACCTGACCATCAACGAGGGCGAGATCCACGCGATCATGGGGCCGAACGGCTCCGGCAAGTCGACCCTGGCGTACACGATCGCCGGCCACCCCCGCTACAACGTCGTCGGTGGCTCGATCACCCTCGACGGGCAGAACGTGCTCGAGATGAGCGTGGACGAGCGTGCGCGTGCCGGCATGTTCCTCGCGATGCAGTACCCGGTCGAGATCCCCGGCGTGACCGTCTCGAACTTCCTCCGCACCGCCAAGACCGCGATCGACGGCGAGGCCCCGGCGCTGCGCGGCTGGGTCAAGGACCTCCGCACCTCGATGGCCGACCTCAAGATGGACTCCTCCTTCGCGGAGCGCAACGTCAACGAGGGCTTCTCCGGCGGCGAGAAGAAGCGCCACGAGATCATGCAGCTCGAGCTCCTGAAGCCGAAGTTCGCCGTGCTCGACGAGACCGACTCCGGCCTCGACGTCGACGCCCTGAAGATCGTGTCCGAGGGCGTCAACCGCGCGAAGGCCGCGACCGGCCTCGGCGTGCTGCTCATCACGCACTACACGCGCATCCTCCGCTACATCAAGCCGGACTTCGTGCACGTGTTCGTCGCCGGCAAGATCGCCGAGCAGGGTGGCCCCGAGCTGGCCGACCGGCTCGAGAACGAGGGCTACGACCGCTACGTGCAGGCCGAGGCCGCTGCGGCGGGCAACTGATGATCACCGCGCTCGCACCGGAGAAGTTCGACGAGGTCGTCGAGGGCCTGAAAGAGGTCCAGGACCCCGAGCTCGGCGTCAACATCGTCGACCTGGGCCTGATCTACGACCTGGCCTGGGACGACGAGGCCACCGCGCTCATCATCAGCATGACGCTGACCAGCGCGGGCTGCCCGCTGACGGACGTCATCGAGGGTGACACCGCGAACGCGCTCGACGGCATCGTCGACGCCTTCCGCATCAACTGGGTCTGGATGCCGCCGTGGGGTCCGGAGCGGATCACGGACGACGGCCGCGAGATGATGCGCGCGCTCGGGTTCTCGATCTAGTCGCGACCGACCGCACAGACGGGAGGCACGGTGCCAGCTGGCACCGTGCCTCCCGTCTGTCGTCTGGTCGCGACGACGGCGGGATCGAGGTTCCACGACACGCCGCTCGCGTACGCCGAGGTCGCACGGTTGCCACGTGCGCGGCCCCGAGATGCCGGAATGTCGGAACCTCGGGTGGGGACAGCATCGGGCGCTGGACACCGGCACCGCACACACGAGAGCCCCGCACCGTCCGGTGCGGGGCCCTCGTGCGTGCGCAGCGGGGTCAGCGGCGGCCGACGGCCTTCCACACGAGCGGGATGATGCCCGCGGCGATGAGGGCCTTTACCACGCCGCCCACGACGAACGGGTACAGCCCGGCAGCCAGCACGGACTGCAGGTCGTTCGGCAGGCCGAGCGATCCGAGCGCGACGGCCAGGTACGGCAGACCGGTGACGAACGGGATGGCGCTGGCGAGCACCATCGCCGCGGCGGCGCGCCCGAAGCGACGGTCCCACGAGCGACGCGCGAGCCAGCCGATGACACCGGCGGCCGGCACGAAGCCGATGACGTAGCCGAAGCTCGGCAGCGCCAGGGCACCGAGGCCGCCCTGCATGTCGGCGAAGAACGGGGCGCCGGCCAGACCGGCGACGGCGTAGACGAGCATCGACAGGATGCCACGGCGTGCTCCGAGCGTCGCGCCGACGAGCACGACGGCGAGGGTCTGCCCGGTGATCGGCACCGGCCACATCGGGATCTCGACCTGTGCCATGGCGGCGGTGAAGAGCGCGCCGCCCGCGACCAGCGCGGCGTTCGTGGCGAGCCCGTGGGTACGGAGGCGGTCGGCGAGGACTGCGCGGGGAGCGAACCCGGTGGCGTTCGTCATGGATTCTCCTAGAATGGACTGCTGGTCCCTGTTCTGGGACAGCCGGTCCCGTCAGCGTAGCGGTGCACCCCACGCACACACCGTTGTGCACAACCACCAACTGATTGGACTTCCACTGTGCTTGCCGTGCACGACCTCGAGATCCGCGTCGGGGCTCGCCTCCTGATGGAGAACGTGTCCTTCCGTGTGGAGAAGGGCGACAAGATCGGTCTCGTCGGCCGGAACGGCGCGGGGAAGACCACCATGACCAAGGCGCTGGCGGGGGAGCAGCCGCCCACCGACGGCAAGATCGAGCGCACCGGGGAGATCGGCTACCTGCCGCAGGACCCCCGCTCGGGCAACCCCGAGGACACCGCCCGCAAGCGCATCCTCGACGCCCGGGGGCTCGGTGAGCTGGTCGAGGGGATCCGCCAGGCCACGCTCGACATGGCCAGCGACGACCCGGCCGTGGCGGACAAGGCCATGCGTCGGTACTCGCGGCTCGACGACCAGTTCAACGCGTTGGGGGGCTACTCCGCCGAGGCCGAGGCAGCGTCGATCGCGTCGAACCTCAAGCTGCCGGACCGCATCCTCGACCAGCAGCTCAAGACCCTCTCCGGTGGTCAGCGCCGCCGCATCGAGCTCGCCCGCATCCTGTTCTCGGACGCCGAGACGATGATCCTCGACGAGCCGACCAACCACCTCGACGCCGACTCGGTCGTGTGGCTGCGCGAGCACCTGAAGACCTACCCCGGCGGCGTCATCGTGATCTCCCACGACGTCGAGCTCGTCGACGAGGTCGTCAACCGGGTGTTCTACCTCGATGCGAACCGGCAGACCATCGACGTCTACAACATGGGCTGGAAGCTGTACCAGCGGCAGCGCGTCGCCGACGAGGAGCGTCGTCGCAAGGAGCGCGCGGGCGCCGAGAAGAAGGCCGCCACGCTCAAGGACCAGGCCGCCCGGTTCGGTGCGAAGGCGTCGAAGGCCGCTGCGGCGCACCAGATGGTCGCGCGTGCCGACAAGTTGCTCGCAGGGCTCGAGGACGAGCGCGTCGCCGACCGCGTCGCGAAGATCCGCTTCCCCACGCCGGCGCCGTGCGGTCGCACGCCGCTGATGGCGGAGGGCCTGTCGAAGTCGTACGGCTCGCTCGAGATCTTCGCGGGCGTCGACCTGGCGATCGACCGGGGTTCCCGCGTGGTCATCCTCGGCTTCAACGGAGCCGGCAAGACGACCCTGCTCCGCATCCTCGCGGGCGCCGACGCACCGGACACCGGCGAGATCCTGCCCGGCCACGGCCTGCGCATCGGCTACTACGCGCAGGAGCACGAGAACATCGACATCAACCGCACGGTGATCGAGAACATGGTCTCCGCGTCGACGGACCTCAACGAGACCGAGGCCCGACGGGTGCTCGGCTCGTTCCTGTTCACCGGGGACGACGGCTACAAGAAGGCGGGCGTGCTGTCCGGTGGCGAGAAGACCCGCCTGTCGCTCGCGATGATCGTGGTCTCCGGAGCGAACGTCCTGCTGCTCGACGAGCCGACCAACAACCTCGACCCGGCGTCCCGCGAGGAGATCCTCAATGCCCTCGCCGGATTCGAAGGTGCTGTCGTGCTGGTGTCGCACGACACCGGCGCGGTCGAGGCCCTCAACCCCGAGCGCGTCCTGCTGCTGCCCGACGGCACCGAGGACCACTGGAACAAGGACTACGCGGAGCTCATCGAGCTCGCGTAGCGCGCCGCGGCGCGACCGACGACGGACAGGAGGCCCGT
>NZ_MJGI01000025.1:365617-371605 GCF_001864835.1 Curtobacterium sp. MCBA15_001
CGGGCCTCCTGTCCGTCGTGTGCGCGGCCCGACGGTGCGCGTCAGGAACGACGCGTGGACTCGACGAGTTCGTCCTCGATGTCCGCGTCGGACTTCGGCTTGGCGTCCTTGCGGCGCTGGCGCTCCTGCGCGCGCTCCCGCTCTTCGGGGTCGTCCTGGTTGAGGTTCCGGTACTCCTGCACCATCAGGTACGCCAGGAAGCCGAACCCGCCGGCGGCGAACATGAACCACTGGATGAAGTAGCTCAGGTGCAGTCCGGTGTCCGCGCTCGGCCGGTCCCACCCGAGCGGACGGGCCTGCGACGGTGCGGGGGACTCCGACGCGAGCTGGCCGTACGCCCCGGTCCAGATCGGCGCGTCGAGCTTCTTCTGCACGTCGGTCAGCGTCACGGACTGGACCTGGTCGGTGTGCGCGGGGTCGGTGCGCCCCGGGATGCGCGGCTCGCTCTGCTGCAGACGTGCCACCACGGTGACCTGACCCGACGGGGGAGCCGGAACGCTGTCGGGCGCGTCCTGCCGGTTGCCGGTCGGGACCCACCCGCGGTCGACCACGAACGCGCGGCCGTCGGCCGTGACGAGGGGGGTCAGCACCTCGAAGCCGGGCTGGCCGTTGTGCACGCGGTTGCGGACGAGCAGTTGGTCGGCGACGTCGTAGCGCCCGGTGACCTCGACCCGCAGCCACGTCTGGTCGTCGTTCCAGCTGCCTGCCCGGGGAAGGGCGTCCTGCACCGGCACGGGCGTGTGGTCGTAGTTCGCGGCGATCTGCTGGTTCTCGCGTACGGCCTCGTTCCGGCGGTCCCACTGCCACATCCCGAACAGCGTGCAGAGGATCGCGAACCCGACGGCGATCGCGAGGTAGCCGAGCCAGCGACGGCTGCGGACGAAGCCCCAGCCGACGAACGGCTCGTCGTCGGCACGCCCGTCGTGCACGCGTCCGTCGTCCGCGCGCTCGGTCAGTGCGGCCTTCCGGCGGTCCTGCTCGGCCGCACGCGCGATGCGGTCGGCGTGGCGACGGCCGTACCGGCTGTGCGGGTCGAACTCGGTCATCGTTCGGTGGTGGCGCTCGCTCGCTCGCCGACGTCGTTCTTCGGGGCGTCGAGCTTGGCGTCGTCGAGGTGTTCGACGTCCTCGTCGAGTCCGGTCACGCGGACCGGGAACGTCCGGGAGCGCAGGTACCCCGCGAGGAAGTCCCGGTGGTCGTCACACGCCGCCCAGATCTTGACGCGGTCGGTGGCGTGGATGCGCGGGTTCCGCCAGTTGATGCGCCAGGCGGCGGGGGTGCTGCACCCGGCCCGGGAGCACACCGGCGTGGACCCGGGTTCGGTGAAGAGGTCGAAGGTCGCCCCCATCAGCGGTGGCCCCAGACGCGCGAACGGTCGCCATTGCGCTGCCACTCTTCCTGGGCGTGCTGGGCGTTCTGCCGTAGGCGTTCCTGCTCGTCGCGGTACGCCTGGGCGCGGGCGACCTCTTGTGCCTCGCGGAGGCGGGGGTCGTAGTCGGCGGCTCGGACGAGTCCACCGGCGGGAGCGACGTAGTCGGACTCAGTGTGGCTGCCCGCGTTCGCGATGACGACCGCGATCCACGGGATGACCCCGGCGAGCACGATCGGGACGAGGGCGAGGAGCGGGCTGTGGAACACCGTGTAGATGAGGACGGCACCGACGAACAGGATCACGCGCACGGCCATCTGCCAGATGTAGCGCGACAGACGGTGCTTGCGGTCGCGCTGCGGCGTGTCCGGGAGCGCCGTGATGCTCTGCGTCGTGCGCCGGTTCGATCCGCCCGTGCGCCCGGAACCCGTGCGCCCAGAACCCGAGTGCGCGGACTTGATGCGTTGCGTCGTCTTCATGCGTTCGATCTCCGTCTGCCCAGGATCAACCCTAAGCCCGTCCACCGACACTTGCCCGCATCGTCCGGTCCGCGTCCGCCCGGGTAGGCTCGTGCGGGCGTGTCGGGCGGTCGACGTCCGGTGCGCCAGCGGGGGAAGGCCCCGCGGACCCACCGAACGGAGCAGTCATGACCACCCCCCGCACCGTCCTCGTCACCGGCGGCAACCGTGGCATCGGCCATGCCCTCGCCAGCCGCTTCGTCGCCGCCGGACACCGGGTGGCCGTCACGTCACGCAGCGGCGACGGCGGACCCGAGGGCGCTCTCACCGTGCAGGCCGACATCACGGACACCGCTTCGGTCGACGCCGCCTTCACGCGCGTCGAGCAGGAGCTCGGGCCGGTCGAGGTCCTGGTCGCGAACGCCGGCATCACGAACGACGGCCTGCTCCTGCGCATGTCGGAAGAGGACTTCACCAGTGTCATCGACACGAACCTGACGGGCACCTTCCGCGTCGTCAAGCGGGCGACGAAGGGGATGATGAAGGCGAAGTTCGGCCGCATCGTGCTCATGTCGAGCGTCGTCGGGGCCTACGGGCAGGTCGGGCAGGTCAACTACGCGTCGTCGAAGGCCGCACTCGTCGGCATGGCGCGGTCGATCACGCGCGAGCTCGGGTCGCGGGGGATCACGGCGAACGTCGTGGCGCCCGGGTTCATCCAGACCGACATGACCGCCGCGCTCCCCGAGGAACTGCAGGCGGAGTTCAAGAAGCAGATCCCGGCGGCGCGCTACGGCACCGTGGACGACGTGGCCGACGCCACGCTCTTCCTGGCGAGCGACGGGGCCGGCTACGTCTCCGGCGCGGTCATCCCGGTCGACGGCGGCCTCGGGATGGGTCACTAGGCCCGACGCACGCGCCGAGCGTCGTCCCCGCGGGCGGCGCGTCAGCCGCGCAGGCCGAGCGTCGCGAGCACGGCCGACAGGTCGCGGTCGACGACCACGACGTCCGCCTCGGCGCGCACACGGGGCTTGGCGTCGAACGCCACCGCCAGCGCGGCGACCGCCATCATCGCCAGGTCGTTCGCCCCGTCACCGACCGCGACCGTCCGCGAGACGGGCACGCCGTCCGCGGCGGCCCACGTCCGCAGGGTCTCCGCCTTCGCGGCCGCGTCCACGACGTCGCCGAGGACCCGCCCGGTCAGGACGCCGTCGGCGACCTCGAGCCGGTTGGCCCGGCAGTGGTCGAGGCCGAGTCCGGCAGCGAACGGGTCGAGCACCTCGTGGAACCCACCCGACACCACGCCGACCGTGCCGCCGGCGGCGTGGACGCCCCGGACGAGCACATCTGCACCAGGCGTGACGCGGACCGCCTGCTGGGCGCGGATCACGACGTCGGCCGGGAGGCCCGCCAGGGTCGCGACACGCTCCCGGAGGCTCTCGGCGAAGTCGAGTTCGCCACGCATGGCGCGCTCCGTCACCGCCTGCACCTGTGGCCGGGTGCCGGCCTCGTCGGCCAGCAGCTCGATCACCTCGTCCTCGAGCAGGGTGGAGTCGGCATCGAGGACGACGAGGAAGCGCGGCACGCCACCACGGTAGCGGTGCCGCGCACCCTGTGACGCCGGCTAGGCCTCGACGCGGACGCCCTTGCCGACCACGGTGATCCCCGAGTCGGTCACGGTGAAGCCCCGTGCCTCGTCGGCCTCGCGGTCGACACCGACCTGGGCACCCGGCGCGAGCACAACGTCCTTGTCGAGGATCGCCCGGTTGACGATGGCGCCGGCGCCGATGGTCGCCCGATCGAACACGATCGAGTCGAGGACCTTCGCGCCGGAGTCCGCGGTGCACCAGGGACCGATGACGCTGCGTTCGAGCTGCGCCCCGGACATCAGGCAGCCGAGCGACACGATCGAGTCGACCGTCGACCCGGTGTTGCCGTTCCCGTCGCGCACGAACTTCGCCGGCGGCAGGTTCGTCTGCTGGTTGAAGATCGGCCAGTCGGTGTTGTAGAGGTTGAAGACGGGCACCGGGGCGATCAGGTCCATGTGCGCGTCGAAGAACGAGTCGATCGTCCCCACGTCGCGCCAGTAGTACTTGTCGCGGTCGTTCGACCCGGGCACCTCGTTGCGCTGCAGGTCGTACACGCCGGCGTCGCCACGGGCCACGAAGTCGGGCACGATGTCGCCGCCCATGTCGTGCGCGCTCGTCTCGATCTGGCCGTCGCGGAGGACCGCGTCCACCAGGGCGTCGGCGTTGAAGACGTAGTTGCCCATCGACGCCAGGATCTCGCCGGGGGAGTCCGCCAGGCCGACCGCGTCCTTGGGCTTCTCGAGGAACGCGTCGATCTTCGTCGGGTCGTCGTCCGCGACCTGGATCACGCCGAACTGGTCCGCGAGCCCGATCGGCTGCCGGATCGCCGCGACCGTCGCGTTGCGGCCCGAGGCGATGTGCGCCTCGACCATCTGCGAGAAGTCCATCCGGTAGACGTGGTCGGCACCGACCACGACGACGATGTCGGGCCGTTCGTCGCGCAGCAGGTTGAGCGACTGCAGGATCGCGTCAGCGGACCCGGCGAACCACCGCTTGCCCAGGCGCTGCTGCGCGGGCACCGACGCGACGTAGGACCCGAGCAGGCCCTCCATCCGCCACGTCTCGGCGACGTGCCGGTCGAGGCTGTGCGACTTGTACTGCGTCAGCACGACGATCTTGTTCAGGCCGGAGTTGACGAGGTTCGAGAGGGCGAAGTCGATGAGGCGGAAGTTCCCGCCGAACGGGACTGCGGGCTTCGCACGGTCGGCCGTGAGCGGCATGAGCCGCTTCCCCTCGCCACCAGCGAGCACGATGCCGAAGACCTTCTTTGGTGCCATGTGGTTCACAGTAGGCGTCCGGAGTGGGAACCCGTTACGTTGAACCCGTGCGAGTCGATCTACTGACCAGGGAGTATCCGCCGGAGGTCTACGGCGGTGCTGGTGTCCACGTGGCCGAACTGACCTCGGCGCTGCGGTCCGGGACCGACACCGAGGTGCGGGTCCGCGCCTTCGGGGCGTTCCGTGACGAAGAGGGCGTGTGGGCCTACCGCACCCCGCAGGGCCTCGAGGACGCCAACGGTGCGTTGCAGGCCCTCGGCACCGACGTGCAGATTGCCGCCGACGTCGAGGGCGCCGACCTGGTCCACTCGCACACCTGGTACGCCAACGCCGCCGGCCGCCTCGCGCAGCTGACCCACGGCATCCCGCACGTCGTCACGGCGCACTCGCTCGAGCCGCTCCGTCCGTGGAAGGCCGAACAGCTCGGCGGTGGCTACCGCTTGTCGAGCTGGATGGAGCGCGAGTCGTTCGAGCAGGCCGACGCCGTCGTCGCCGTGTCGAAGGCGATGCGCGCGGACATCCTGCGCTCGTACCCGTCGATCGACCCTGCGAAGGTGCACGTCGTCTACAACGGCATCGACGTCGAGGACTGGAAGCCCGTCGTCGACCACGACGCCGTCCGCGCGTTGGGCATCGACCCGGACCGGCCGAGCGTCGTCTTCGTCGGCCGCATCACCCGGCAGAAGGGTCTGCCGTACCTGCTCCGCGCGGTCGCGTCCCTGCCACCCGAGGTCCAGGTCGTGCTCTGCGCCGGCGCCCCCGACACACCCGAGATCCTGGCCGAGGTCACCGGCCTGGTCCACGACCTCCGCCAGCAGCGCGACGGCGTCGTCTGGATCGACCGGATGCTCGCACACGAGGAGATCGTCAAGGTCCTGACGGCCGGCACCGTGTTCGTCTGCCCGTCGATCTACGAGCCGCTCGGCATCGTGAACCTCGAGGCCATGGCGTGCGGGATCCCCGTCGTCGGCACCGGCACCGGCGGCATCCCCGAGGTCGTCGCCGACGGGCTGACCGGGCGCATCGTCCCGATCGACCAAGCCACCGACGGCACCGGCACCCCGACGGACCCGGACAAGTACGTCGCCGACCTGGCCGCCACGCTGAACGAGGTCCTGTCCGACCTCGGCCTCGCCAAGCTCATGGGACGCGCTGGTCGACTCCGCGTGGAGACCGAGTTCACCTGGGCCGCCATCGCGACGCGTACCCGCGCCGTCTACGACGCGGTCCTGGCGGCTCGCTGAACCGACGCGGGCACTGACCGCCTGCATGCACTGGACGGCCGGGAGGCCCGGGTG
>NZ_MJGI01000025.1:372109-376521 GCF_001864835.1 Curtobacterium sp. MCBA15_001
CACCCGGGCCTCCCGGCCGTTGCGCGCGGGGCGCGACCGGCGCATCCTCGCGGGCATGGACTCGACCATCCGGGCGACGCACGACGTCGACGCCCTGACCATGACGTTCACCTGCGTCCTCGACGCGCCCGTCGACCGCGTCTGGCAGCTGTGGGCCGACCCGCGGCAGCTGGAGCGGTGGTGGGGGCCACCGGACTGGCCCGCGACCTTCGAGCGACACGTCCTGGTGCCGGGGGAGCGGAGCACCTACGTGATGACCGGGCCGGACGGGTCGCGGTCGGCGGGGTACTGGGTGGTGGAGTCGGTCGACGCGCCACACCGGCTCGTCATCGAGGACTGCTTCGCGGACGAGCACGGCGCGCCGGACCGGACGCAGCCCACGATGCGGATGGTCGTCACGCTCGAGGACCTGGGCGGCAGCACCCGGATGACCGACACGGCGCACCTCGGGTCGGCGGAGGAACTGGAACGGCTGCTCGAGATGGGCATGCGCGAGGGGATGCTCGCGGCGCTGGGACAGATCGACGGCATCCTGAGGGGCTGACACCGGCGTGTGCCCGGTTCCGGGTCCTCCGCTCGCGTAGGGTTGGGGCATGCCCTCGGTTGTGCGCTTGTCAGACGTGTCCGTGGTCCGGAACGGGGCCACCATCCTCGACGGGATCTCGTGGGAGGTGCAGGACGACGAGCGCTGGGTGGTGCTCGGCGCGAACGGCGCCGGCAAGACCACGCTGCTGCAGGTCGCGGGGGCGCAGAGCTTCCCGACCTCGGGTGACGTCGAGGTGCTGGGCACCGAACTCGGCGGCGCCGACCTGTTCGAGCTGCGTCCGCGCATCGGGTTCGCGTCGACCGCACTGGCGCGTCGGATCCCGGCGACCGAGAAGGTCCTCGACGTGGTCCTCACCGCCGCGTACTCGGTGACGGGTCGCTGGAACGAGGAGTACGAGGAGCTCGACGTCCGCCGCGCGCAGCGGGTCCTCGACGAGTGGGGCCTCGGCGCGTTCAGCGACCGGACCTTCGGCGAGCTGAGCGACGGCGAGCAGAAGCGCGTGCAGATCGCCCGTGCGGTGATGACCGACCCCGAGATCCTGTTCCTCGACGAGCCGGCCGCGTCGCTCGACCTCGGTGCGCGCGAGAGCCTGGTCCGGACGCTCGGTGGCTACGCGCAGAGCTCCGACTCGCCGGCGATCGTCATCGTGACGCACCACGTCGAGGAGATCCCCGCGGGCTTCACCCACGCGCTCGTGCTGTCCGACGGCCACGTCCAGGCTGCCGGACCGATCGACGAGGTCCTGACCGCGGAGACCCTGACGACCGCGTTCGGCATCGACCTGACCGTGTCGAAGGACGCCGGTCGGTTCACGGCACGCGCGGCCTGAGCCTGCTCCACATCGGGCCTGCTGTCTGGTAACGTAGACGGCTGGCGTGAGCCACAGGTTTCCGGGGCCACCGCCCCACTTGCTCAACACCGACTCTGCTCATCATCTGGCACACCGAGGAATCTCCATGAAGACCGACATCCACCCCGAGTACCGCGCCATCGTCTTCCGCGACCTGGCTTCCGGTGAGACGTTCCTGACGCGTTCGACCGCGAACAGCGACAAGACGATCGAGCTCGACGGTGCGACCTACCCGGTCATCGACGTCGAGATCTCGTCCGCGTCGCACCCGTTCTACACGGGCAAGCAGCGCATCCTCGACTCGGCCGGTCGCGTCGAGAAGTTCAACCAGCGCTTCAAGGGCTTCTCCAAGTAGCCAGCGGCGCCGGTCGCTTCCGGCGTCATCACGGGCGGTCCTCCTGCGGGAGGGCCGCCCGTTCTGCGTGGTGCGGTGCTGTTCTGCGTGGTCGGCGTTGTGCGTGGTCGGCGTTCTGTCTGGCTGGCGTGCTGTGTCGTCAGGGGCGGTCGGCTTCGGCGGTGATCCGACGGAGGACCTCCTCGCCCGCCCGTACACCCCGGGCGTCGGTCACGACCACGGTGGGCGCCGTCCACGCTGCCGCTTCGAGCTCACCGTGCCGCGGACGGATGCCCAGGTCCGCCCAGACGAGCATCTCGCGGTCGAGCAGGGAGTCCCCGGCGGCCACCGTGTGGTCGGCCCCGGTGCGTTCGGCCACCTCGGCCAGCGCGCGTTCCTTGCGTATCGGCACCGGCACGGCGTAGAGCTTCCGGCCCTGCAGCGACACCCTCCACCCGAGCGCCTCGACCGCACGGGTGAACGCCGCGAGGTCCGCGTCGGGCAGTGCCGCCCGGTCGACGATGGCGTACACGAAGACGGACTCGGCGATCCGGGTGCGGAGGACCGCCGCAGCGGGCAGCAGCGTCGTGAAGAGCCGTTCGACGTCCGGCAGTGCCGCGCTCTCGGTGTCGAGTTCGTCGCGGAGCCGGCCGGTCCACGCGGCGTCGGGGACCCCGTCGTGCAGGATCACGGCGCCGTTCGTGGTGACCGCCCAGGACTCTGCCGCCGACGGCAGCTGGATGCGTCGGAACTGCTCCTGCGTCCGGGTCGTCACGGGGACGAAGGTCACGCGGTGCACCAGGGCCTCGAGCAGCTGCTGTGCCGTGCGGGTCGTGAAGGACAGCGGCGCACCCTGGTAGACCTCGGCGACGACCAGGGGCGGAGCTTCGGCGTCGGGGACGTCGAGGTCCAGGGCCGCTGCTGAGTAGACCAGCGTGCGGTCGAGGTCGCACCCCGCGAGCAGGCTCACGAGGTCCCGTCCGCGGTGCCGGTCTGATCGGCGACGCGGCTGCCGAGCGGGTGGATGAGCCCGACGCAGTTCACCGCGAGGTCCGGGACGGTCACGACGGGAACGCCGCGATCCGCCGCGAGCGCGACGATGTGCGCCACGTCGGGGGCGTCCGGGTCGCGGACGAGCACCTGCCAGGGCACCCGGCGCAGCAGTACCCGGGTGGTCTCACCGACGCCTGGCTTCACCAGGTGCAGGTCCTCGATGCCGAAGCGGGCGCCGATCGCCTCGACCGTGCGCATCCCGCGCCAGTCCGGCTGCGCCTGGGAATGATCCCGGTCGCGGACCGCGGCGTCGACGTCGTCGGCCACGGCGTCGAACCACCGCGCGACGGTGTCGACGAACGCCCGAGATCGGTCCCGGTCCCCGAACTCGCGGTACTGCTTCGCGCCGTGCAACGTGCCGTCCGGGGTGAACGCCCGGTTGTACACGGTGCGGGACACCAGCCCGGAGACCGTCGAGTTGAGGCAGGCCGAGGGGATCAGGAAGTCGTCGCGGGTGCCGAACAGCGTGGTGCAGCCGGCGGGGTCGGCGAGGACGGCCAGGTCGTCGCGGAACCGGACACCGGTCGACGCGGCGTGGGCGGCCAGCGCGGCGGTGAGTTCGCGTGTGATCGCGCCCTTGCCGGTCCAGCCGTCGACGAAGACCACGGTGGCGGGGTCGTGGTGCGCGGCGAGCCACGCCAGCGCGGTCTCGTCGATGCCGACACCCCGCACGATGCTCGCGGTGTAGTGCGGGAGCCGCCAGCCGTGTCGGTGCGCTGCCCACGCCCGCATCAGCACGCCGACCGGGGTGCCGGCCCGGGCCAGCGAGACGAGGACGGCGTTGTGGCCGCGGTCGCGGAGCACGAGTTCGGTGACGATCCCGACGGCTTCGGCGACGCGTCGGGCGGACCGGTCGAGCGCCTGGCGGTACAGGGACTCGTAGGCGTCGGTGGGCACGTACTCGATCGGCAGCGACTCGGCGTAGTTCGCACCCTCGAGCTGGATCGCGCGTTCGCGGTCCTCCGCGCGGCCTTCGAGGTCAGCGTCGCCGAGGTCCTGCAGCAGCCACGAGACCTCGTCGGGAGCGTACGAGCCGAACGCCGGACCCTCGAGGGGACGCGGTGCTCCGGCGGAGCCCCGGCCGGTGTCGAGGTCCGACGTCACCAGGACGACGCGCTCTGCCACTCCCGCGAGCACGGTGCACAGGCCGTCGGCGCCGGTGAGGTCGGCGGGGTCGGTCGCCGGTTCCGGCACGACGACCACGACGTCGAACCCGTGGACGTTGTAGGCGTGCCGTCGGCCCGGGCCGTCGACGGTGCGGTCGTGCGACGCGAAGGACACGACGGACCGGATCGGCCAGGCGGGGTCGTCGAACACCGCGATCGGGGACCGGGTGGTGGTGGAGAACCGGACGTCGGCGTCGGAGCGCAGCCGCAGGGCGTCGGCGATCGCGAGCGGGGTGGCCATGTGTTCCTCGGTGCCGAGGACGAGCACACGACGGGCGCCGGCGGTGATCCGCGCGAGGTCGACCGCCGCGCCGATGACGTCGGTGCGTGGCGTCCGGACGGACACGGCCGGGATGCCGGACCGGTCCACCCTGGTGGGTGCGGTGTGCACCCGGGTGATGCGGGCCTCCAGACCGTCACCGACCGACGGAGCGGCAGTCGACGGACCGGCAGCCGCCGGAC
>NZ_MJGI01000025.1:377229-434863 GCF_001864835.1 Curtobacterium sp. MCBA15_001
AGCCGCCGGACCGGCAGCCGACGCGATCAGGTCGGCCGCCACGGCCGTCAGTCCCTCGGGCAGCTCGACCCGGCCGGAGCCGAGCGCGACCACGTCGACGGGTGCGCCGAGCTCGTCGGCCAGGGCGTCCATCGCGGCGCGGTCGGCGTCGGACCGCAGGTCGACCAGGCTCGCGATGACCCAGCGGGCCTGCGGGACCAGGGCGTGCAGCGCGCGGACGGTGCCACGGGCCGTCGCGCCGGTGCTCAGCTCGTCGTCGACCAGGACGACCGTGCCGCCGGGACGCAGCCAGTCGGGGTCGTCGGGGAGCAGCAGGTGTGCGGTCGCGTGCGAGTGCGCTTCCTCGAAGGCGGCGGCCGGGGTGCGGTCGCCCGGGTGCAGGCGGGTCGAGTGCAGCGATGCCGATCCGAGCGCCTGGGCGACGAGGACGCCCAGGGCGGTGGCCGTCTCGGCGTAGCCGATGGTGCGCACGTCGGGCAGGTCCGGGCGGCGGGTCGCGAGCGCCGTGCGGAAGGTCGTCGCGTCCTGTTCGGTCCGCTCGGGGCCGAGTCGCTCGGTGTCACGCAGCAGCGCGGTGCAGCGCCGGATCGCCTCCGGGCCGACCCGCGGCGTCCCGTCCGGCTCGGGCGCGAGCACGTCCGCGACGCGCGCGCCGAGGAGCTCGCCGGCCAACAACGCGAGTGCGGGGACGGTGGGGACGTGCTTGGCGAGCACCGTCGACACCAGCAGGTGCGCGCGCTTCGGGTTCCGCCGCAGGGCGACGCGAACCAGGGCGTCGAGGGGGACGGTGTCGTGGTCCGGCGTGTCGGCCGCCGGCGCATCGGGCCCCGGTCCGTCGGCGCTCTGCGCGTCGGGCCCCGGCGTGTCGATCAGCCTGATGCCCAGGTCTGCCGGGCTGGGGATGGTCACGGCGGTCACGGCAGGCTCCGTTCGAGCAGGTCGACGAAGCCGACGTCCGGCGCGGCGACGCCGAAGGCCCGGGCCCGCAGCAACGTGCGCTCCGCCCAGAAGTGGTGGGGCTTCATCTCGTTCATCTTGTTCCGGTAGCGCGAGGCAGCGACCCCGCCCCCGTCCGTCGCGAGGACGTCCGACGCGTCGGCGAACTCCTCGTGGCTCACCACGGACAGCGCGTTGACGACGGGCACGTGGCGCGGGTGGATCACCGTCTTGCCGATCAGCCCGTTGGCGCGGTCGAGCGAGACCTCGCGCAGCAGCCCGTCGAAGCCGTCGAGCAGGAGTCGGCGGCGGAGTGCCAGGTCGCCGGCCTGCTCGAACGGCGTGGTCCGGAGTCGGGGACGGAACATGCGCTCGGCGTCCGGGAAGTGCTCCCAGACCGTCCCGGTGACGACGAACCCGCCCTGCGAGCGCCCGAGGACGTTCACCACGTCACCGATCACGGAGGCGAGGACCTGCACGTCGTACACGGTGAGGTCGACCGGGCGGCGCAGGCCGAACACGCTGGACAGGTCGGTGGCGCCGATCCGGACGGCGAGCACGTCCCGCCGACGGTCGAGCAGCAGCCGCCGGATGTCGGCGAGGGCGCGCGTCCGGGTCTCCCGCCGGATGATGCGCGGCGACTCGAGGATCGGCATGACGAGCAACCGGTGCGTGTCGTCGAGCCGGGCGTTCACCGCGTCGAGCGCGTCGAACCACGCCAGGCCCGCGTCGCCGGGGTTCTCGAACTTCGGCAGCACGACACCGCTCAGCACGCCGAGCGCCGCGTCCGAGCAGCGACCGAGGACGTCCGTCAGGTGCTCCGGGGTCCGCACACGGACGAAGAGCTGGGGGAGCGTCGCCTCGTCGTGTGTGCTGAGGGTGTGCAGTGCGTCGATGACGTGCTGCTCGGCCTCCGGCAGGTCCGCGTCGGCGACGGAGTCCTCGACGCACAGCACGACGGCGCCCGCCCCGGCCGCCGCCTGCCGTGAGACGTCGCGGACCAGGTCGGGGCGGATCCCCGGCGTGTACAGCGTCGCGCCGAGAGCGACCGCGCGGAGCTCCGGGTCGGTGTCGCGGCGGATGTCCTCCGGCGGGTGCAGGAACAGGTCGGGCTCGGCGCTGAGCGCCTGGAAGTGCCGCACGTCAGGACCTGCCGATCGTCGGGGGTGACAAGGTGAAGCCGAACGCCGCGAGGACGTCGCCGTCGTGGGACGCGCGGGGGAACGGTTCGGCGCGCAGCTCGAGCATGCCGTCGACCACGGTCACGGCGAGCAGGTGCATGGTCTCGGGATCGCCCGCGTCGAGGGTCAGCGCCGTGCCGTCCTGCAGGGTGACGACGACCGGTGCCGGGTCGCGCGGCATGAAGAGCGCGCGGCGGAGCTGCCGCACGTGCCGCAGTGCCACGAGGGCGTGCCCGTCGTGGTAGCCGACCAGGGGACGGTTGCCCGACGTCGCCGCCTCGCGCCCGGCCTGCTGCCCCTGGGCAGTGCAGGCACCGACGACCCAGTCGGTGCTCTCCCATGCGGTGCTGGTCGCGTTCGTGACCGTGAGGACGCCCACGGCGGAGCGTCGTCGGTCCACGCGGACGACGGGCTCGTCGGGGCCGAGCACGCGGACGTCGCGTGGGTCGGGGGCAGCGAAGGGCTGGAGGCTGTGGGGACGCACCCGCGGAGCGCGCGCGGTCGACGGGGTCGGGGCCTCGGCCGGGGGCGAGGCTGGTCGTGTCCGGGGCGATGCTGTTGATGGTCGGACCTGGGGCGGTGCCGCGGCGGGGCGGACCTGGGGCGGTGCCGCGGCGGCGGTTGCTGCCGGGGTCGGGCTCGCCGGGGTGGGACGCACCCGCCGACGCAGGTACGGGTGCGTGCTGGTCACCGCTGGCCGATCCCGTAGTCGGCGCGGATGCCGGCGAGGCCGGTCGAGTACCCCTGGCCGACCGCGCGGAACTTCCAGTCGGCCCGGTGCCGGTACAGCTCCCCGAGCAGGACCGCGTCGATCATGCGGTTCCGGTCCGGGGGCATGTCGAAGTGCACGAGCTCGCGGCCGTCGTCGCCGTGGACCCGGATCGTCATCGACCGCACCGACCCGAAGTCCTTCGGCGCACGGGGATCCGGGTCGAGGTAGACGGCGAAGACGATGGTGTCCACCTGGTCCGGCACGTTCCCGAGGTCGACGTCGATCTCCTCGGCATCACCGTCGTCGAGGAACCGCACGCTGCCGTCGGCGCTCTCCAGCTGGTTGAAGAACACCAGGTCCTCGTCGGACAGCACGCGCCCGTGGACGTCGCACACGATCGCCACCGGGACGAGTTCGGCCGACGGACCGCGGCTGGGGATCTGGTCCCAGGCGAGCGCGACGACGACGTGCTGCAGCCCAGGGTTCTCGGCGGTGAGGGCCGCGTTCGCGCCGGGGACCAGGCTCCCGCTCACGAGGGCCCTCCGCCCAGGACCAGCGAGGAGTCCCCGTCGCCCAACCGGTCGCGCAGGAAGCGTCCGTGCGTGGAGAGCTCCGCGATGGCACCGCTGCGGATCTGGGCGTGCATGTCGGACACGGTCTCGTCGACCACGTCGAGCTGCGCCGACAGGGTACGGGTCGCGTCGCTGTCGGGGGTGCGGTCGGACGCCGGCAACGTCAGGTACGTGCGCACCGGCGTCGGCAGGTAGTCGGTCACGAGCGCCTGGAACAGGAACCGCTGTTCGGTGGAAGCCCCCTGTGCGGTCACGGTCCGGGCAGCGTCGCGCAGACCGTCCTCGACGTGCCGGACCCGTGACGACACCACCGTGGGCAGCGCAGCCCCGGAGGCGCGGACGAAGGCGCGGAGCGCGTCGAGGGCGTCCACGGCCGCGTCGTCGTCCGCTGCGCCACCGGAACCGCGCACGTCGATGCGGCGGGCGGCCTCGGCAGCGGCCGTCGACGGCGTGGTCGTGTCGGCACGGTCGTCGTCGTCACGACCGAACAGCGCGTGGAACCGGGAGCGCACGGGTCAGCGGGCGATCTGACGGTCCGGGTCGGACTGGACCGAGCGCTCGAGGTACGGCTTCGCGCGTTCGATCCCGGACTCGAGGGCCGTCACCGTGGAGGCCATGTTCTTGGCCGCGTCGGACCGGAACGAGTCGATGGCGTCCATCGTCTGGAAGACGTTGTCGAAGGCGCGCTGCAGCGTCTCGACGCTGACGCCGGAGCTGGTCGCCTGCTGGTGGATCCGGGCGGTCTGGTCGCGGAGCATCTCGCTGGTCTGCAGGATCATCGCGTTGGTGGTGCTGTTGACGGCGTCGATCTGGTCGAGGACCATCCGCTGGTTCGCGAGCGCCTGGGCGACGACCACGGCGGTCCGGAGCGCGGCGACGGTGGTGGTCCGCGCGCGCTCGACGCCCTTGATCAGCTCGGTGTTGTTCTTGCGGACCAGGTCCATCGCGAGGTAGCCCTGCACGGAGACGGCCAGCTGCGTGAGGATGTCCTGGTGGCGCTGGCGCACCGGGAACAGCACGTCCGACTCGAGCTTCTGCGCCTCGTCGACCCGCCCGCTGTTCCGGAGCGACTCGACCTTCTGCACGACCGCGGCGTCGAGGGCCTTCGCGAAGGTGGCGTACTCACTCAGCTGCTGCATGTTCTCCCACAGCTGGGTCTTCTCGTTCGCGAGCGCGGCGTTGTCCTTGCGGAGTTCGTCCTGCCCGGCCATCAGCGACTTGATGACGTGGTCGAGCTGGGTCTGCGCGGTCTCGTACCGCTGGAAGTACTTGGCCAGCTTGTTGCCGCCGGGGATGATCCCGAGGATCTTCCGGCCGACGCTGAGGTCCGCCTGGTTCGGCGTCAGGTCCTCGACGGTCGAGCGGAGTTCGCCGAGGGTCGACGCCACGCGGACCTGGGCGCTGTCACCGCTGCGCTTGGCACCGGCGACCGAGGACGAGGAGCGCTCGAGCATGCGCGAGGAGAACTGCCCGGACTGGGTCATCTCCTTGCCGGCGATCGTGCTGATGCCGTCGACCTTCTCGGTGAAGGCGGGGGAGCGCGGGTCGAGGGACGCCACCTCGTCGACGAACTCGCGTGCCTGCTCGGCGATCTGCGCCTGGCGTTCCGGGTCGACCGGCACCATGCCCGGTGCGTCGTCGGCGGCGATCGTCTCCGCCGCGTCGGCTGGGCGCAGGACGAGTGCTTCCTCGGCGCCGTCGAGCGGTTCTGGCGGGGTGAGCGGTCCGGGCATGGTCGTGCTCCTGGTCAGGGTCGGTCAGTGGTGGCGGGCGGTGGTGCGTGCGGCTCAGCCGAGCTGCACGCCGAAGTCACCGGCGACGCCGGCGAGTCCGGAGCTGTAGCCCTGCCCGACGGCGCGGAACTTCCACTCGCTGCCGTTCCGGTAGAGCTCGGAGAAGACCATCGCGGTCTCGGCGGCGGCGTCCTCGGAGAGGTCGTAGCGGACGATCTCGGTGCCGTCCTGGTCGACGACGCGGGAGTACGCGCTGCGCACCTGCCCGAAGTTCTGGCGGCGCGCGTCGGCCTGGTCGATCGACACCGCGATGACGATGCGCTCGACGTCGGCCGGGACCTTCGCCAGGTCGATCACGATCTGCTCGTCGTCACCGTCCCCCTCGCCGGTCCGGTTGTCGCCATGGTGCTGGACGGAGCCGTCGGAGGACGCGGGCTGGTTGTAGAAGACGAAGTCGGCGTCGGACCGGACCTTGCCGCCGGCGCCGAGCAACAGGGCCGAGGCGTCGAGGTCGAACTGCTCGCCGGTGGTGGTGCGCGGGTCCCAGCCGAGTCCGACGGTCGCCACGGTGAGCCCGGGGCTGGTCTTCGTCAGCGACAGGTTGCCGCCCTTCGCGAGGGTGAGTCCGGCCATGATCGGTCCTTTCGTCGGGTGCGCGGTACTGGAGTGCGATGCGGGGTCGTCAGTCGAGCACGACGCCGAAGTCCGTGGCGACGCCGCGGAGTCCGGTGGCGTAGCCCTGGCCGACCGCGCGGAACTTCCATTCGCGGTCGTAGCGGTAGACCTCGGCGAAGATCATGCCGGTCTCGGCGGCGGCGTCCTCGGTCAGGTCGAACCGCACGACCTCGTTCTGGGTCTCGTCGTTGACCACGCGGCAGAACGCTCCGCGGACCTGTCCGAAGTTCTGCCGACGTGCCTCGGCCTGGTCGATCGTGACGACGATGACGACGCGCTCGACGTCGGCGGGCACGAGGTCGAGGTCGATGAGGATCTGCTCGTCGTCCCCGTCACCCTCGCCCGTGCGGTTGTCGCCCTGGTGCCGGACCGAGCCGTCGACCGAGCTGAGCTGGTTGTAGAAGATGAAGTCGTCGTTCGAGCGGACCCGACCGTTCGCCCCGACCAGCAAGGCCGAGGCGTCGAGGTCGAACTGCTCGCCGGCCGTGGTGCGGGGGTCCCAGCCGAGGCCGACCATCGCCTTGCGCAGGCCGGGGTCGGTCTTGGTGAGCGAGAGGTTGCTGCCCTTGGACAGGGAGAGCGTCGCCATGCAGGTCTTCTTCCGTGGGAGTGCGGTGGTGCGTCGGGTCCGTGGGTCGTCAGAGCGCCGCGGCAGCGGGCCCGACGAGGTCGAGGACCGTCCGACCGTCCGCGCGGTTGCCGACGGCCGTGAAGGTCCATCCTGCTCCTGACCGCGTCACCTTCGCCATGACCATCGCCGTGTGCGGCCCACTCTCGGTGAGTTCGTAGCGGGCGACCTCGGGGGAACCGGGCGTCGAGTCGTCGATCACGCGGCAGAACGCGTTCTCGACCCGGTCGAAGGTCTGGCGGCTGTAGCTGCTGATGACGAAGACGATCGACGCGACCGCGGGGTGCACGGCGCTCAGGTCGATGCGGATGGTCTCGTCGTCCCCGTCGCCGGCCCCCGTCAGGTTGTCGCCCGTGTGCTGGGCGGACCCGTCCTTGCTGCGGAGCTGCTGGAACCAGACGTAGTCCTGCGGCTGACCGTCGGCGGAGAAGAACACCGCCGAGGCGTCGAGGTCGACGTCACCGCCGGACTTCCGGCCGAACAGGCCCTTCTTCGCGACGGCGTCCCACCCGAGCCCGAGGCGGACGTGCGTCAGGGCACTGCCGTCCTGCTTGGTGAGCGAGAGCGCCTGGCCCTTGGAGAGGCTGAGACCCATGGGAGAACCCTTCTTCGGTGAACGGATCAGCGGTGCGGCTCAGTGTGAGACCGACACCGGCTGCGGGGCTTCGGCCGCGGCGCGACGGTTGCGCACCACGGACGAGATGAACGCGGCGAGGATGAGGACGACGCCGACCAGGCCGGTGACGACCTCGTTGACCTCGGTCGTGATCGTCACGAGCAGGATGATCGCCAGTGCTCCGATCGCCCAGTGTGCGCCGTGGTCCAGGTACTGGTACTCGTCCAGCGTGCCCTGACGGACCAGGAAGACGGTGAGCGACCGGACGAAGAGCGCGCCGATCAGGCCGAGGCCGAGCGCGATGATGATCGGGTCCGCCGTGATCGCGAAGGCGCCGATGACGCCGTCGAACGAGAACGACGCGTCGATGACCTCGAGGTACAGGAACAGCAGGAAGGCAGCACGACCGGCGACCTGTCCGACGCGCTTGCCCCGCGCGATGCGGTCCGCCTCGGCCACCATGTGGTCGGAGCTGTCGAGCGCGTTGCCGTCGTCGTCGGGGTCGCCGACGTCGAAGAGCCCGCCGAGCCCGGTGACCAGGAAGTACGTGATGAGTCCGGCGATGCCCGCGATCAGCACGACCGACTGGTGGTCGCCGGACGAGGTCGCCGCGACGGCCAGCGCCGCCAGGGCGACGACGACGTTCACCATCGGCAGCTTGCCGACGAAGGCGAGGGGCTTCTCGAGCCAGGTGAGCCAGCGGATGTCACGGTCCTCGAACATGAAGTCGAGGAAGATCATCAGCAGGAACATGCCGCCGAACGCGGCGATCTGCGGGTGCGCGGCGTGCAGGACGTAGGCGTAGCTGCCGGGCTCGTCGATGGAGCCCTTCTCGAGCGCGAGCGTGATCGCCTGCACCGGGTTGAGGTTCGCCGTCACCGCGACGATGAGCAGCGGGAACAGCACGCGCATGCCGAAGACGGCGATCACGATGCCGACCGTCAGGAACATCTTCTGCCAGAACGGGCTCATCCGCTCGAGGATCCGGGCGTTGACCACGGCGTTGTCGAAGCTGAGGCTGACCTCGAGCACCCCGAGGATGAGCGTGATCGCGGCGGCGCTCGGGCCGCCGTAGACGAAGGCGACGGCGATCGCGATGACGGTGATGGCCAGTGACCAGCCGAAGGTCTTCAGGAACACGTGGGTCGATCTCCCCCTGGTCGAGCGTGAACGTGCGACGTGCCAGGCGAGCCTGGCGTCTCGTTCAGCATGCTACATGCTCGGGTCGGCGCTCCGGTGCGGCCATCGCGGGTCCGCGACGAAGGCCGGATCGCGTTGCTTCCGCATGTACTCCTGGAACGACGTGGCCTGGTCGGCGCACCACGCGACCTGCTTGCGGTGCAGCTGTTCGGCCGAGACGGACAGCTCGTCGGGGAACCGTGCGGCGATGGCCTGGGCGACCCGGCCTGCGGCGATCGCGTCGGCGCCGGCGTCGTGGGCGTCGAAGAGCTCGACGCCGTACAGCGCGGCCGCGGCCTCGAGCGTGCGCTTGCCCTTGCGGTAGGTGTCGAGCGCCTTGTCGATGACGAGCGGGTCGACGACGTTGCCGATGACCGGCGACGCGATGCCGTGGCGCCGCGCCTCTCGGTCGAGCAGCGTCAGGTCGTACGGGGCGTTGTAGATCACGAGCGGGATGCCCCGGGCGAACACGGCCTCGACCGCGGCGACGATCTCGGCGACGACCTCGGCAGCGGGGCGCCCCTCGGCGCGGGCACGTTCGGTGCTGATGCCGTGCACGGCCGACGCCTGCTCGGGGATCGGGACACCGGGGTCGGCGAGCCAGGAGCCCTCGACGATGCTGCGGCCCGTCATGTCGATGAGGCCGACGTGCGCGGTGACGATCCGGGCGGTCTCGACGTCGATGCCGGTGGTCTCGAGGTCGAAGACCCCCAGCGCGTGCCACCAGGGCCGGGTCGAGAGGTCCTGGGCCGGGGATGGCGGGTCGAGCTGCGCGGTGGGGAACGTCACGCGGGTCAGGCTAGCCCGCCGCACCGACACACCCCGCCGCACGCGCCGGGGTCAGGCGTTCGGCGCGGCTCCGACGTGCAGCCAGGTGAACGACTGCGTGCCGAGCGCGGCTACGCGTTCGGCACCGCGCCGACGTGCAGCCAGTAGAACGACTGCGTGCCGAGCGTCAGCGTCACCTTGCCGTCGTCGTCGAAGGACGGGAACGAGCTGCCGCCGAACAGGTCGTAGAGCGGTCGACCGGCGAACTCCGGCGCGTGGATCGTCGTCGTGGTCGGGTTGACCGTGAACGAGAACACGCAGAGGACGTCCTCGGCCGAGGGGCCGAACTGCGTACCCGTGCCCTCCCACGACCGGACGAACGCCAGCACGCTCTCGTTGTCGGTGTCCTGGACCGCGAGCGTGCCCATGCCGAACACCGGGTGGGCCTTCCGCACGTGGATCACGTTGCGCACCCAGTGCAGCAGGGAGCGGGACTGGGCGAGCTGCGCCTCGACGTTGACCTGCGCGTAGTTGTAGACCAGCGACTGCACCACGGGCAGGTAGAGCTTGCCGGGGTCGGCGGTCGAGAACCCGGCGTTGCGGTCCGGCGTCCACTGCATCGGCGTGCGCGACGAGTCCCGGTCCGGCAGCCAGATGTTGTCGCCCATCCCGATCTCGTCGCCGTAGTACAGGAACGGCGAGCCCGGCAGCGAGAACAGCAGCGCGTGGATGAGTTCGAGTTCGGCGCGGGAGTTGTCCAGCAGCGGGGCCAGCCGGCGGCGGATGCCGATGTTCGAGCGCATCCGCGGGTCGTAGCCGTACCAGCCGTACATCGCCTGGCGGTACTCCTCGCTGACCATCTCCAGCGTCAGCTCGTCGTGGTTGCGGAGGAACACGCCCCACGCGGCCGAGGACGGCACGTCGAGGGTCTCCGACAGGATCGCCTTGAGCTCCGAGGCGTGCTGGGCCCGCAGCGAGTAGAAGATCCGGGGCATGACCGGGAAGTCGAACGCCATGTGGCACTCGGGCTCCTCGTCGGTCCCGAAGAACGCCGCCGTCTCGCGGGGCCACTGGTTCGCCTCCGCCAGCAGCACACGCCCGGGGTACTCGTCGTCGACCATCGAGCGGAGCTTCTTGATGAACTCGTGTGTCTCCGGCTCGCCCTCACCGTTGCCGTCCTCGGACTGGAACAGGTACGGGATCGCGTCGAGGCGCAGCCCGTCCACGCCCATGTCGAGCCAGTGCCGCACGACGTCGTACACGGCCTCGACCACGGCGGGGTTCTCGTAGTTCAGGTCGGGCTGGTGCGAGAAGAACCGGTGGAAGAAGAACTGTCGGCGGACCGGGTCGAACGTCCAGTTCGACTCCTCGGTGTCGACGAAGATGATGCGGATGTTCGCGTAGTCCTCGTCGGTGTCGCGCCACACGTAGAAGTCGCCGTAGGGGCCGTCCGGGTCCTCGCGGGACTGCTGGAACCACTCGTGCTGGTCGGACGTGTGGTTGATCACCATGTCGATGACGATGCGCATGTTCCGCTCGTGCGCCTTGGTGACGAGTTCGCGGAAGTCGTCGAGGGTGCCGAACTCGGGCAGGATCGCCTTGTAGTCGGCGATGTCGTACCCGCCGTCGCGCATCGGCGAGCGGAAGAACGGCGGCAGCCAGAGGGCGTCGACGCCGAGCCACTGCAGGTAGTCGAGCTTGCCGATGACGCCCTGCAGATCGCCGATCCCGTCACCGTTCGAGTCGACGAACGACCGGATCATGCACTCGTAGAACACCGAGCGCTTGTACCACTGCGGGTCGAGGGTGAGTCCGGGCAGCTGGATCGGGGCTGTGAAGGTCAACCGTGCTCCTCGTCGAAGGCGAGCGGACCGGACGAAGCGACCCGCTCCGGACACGATAGGCGGATGCTCCCGAGTGCGTTCCATAGACTGGCGCGGATGCACCCGCCGGTCCTGTCCCCGTACGCGTCGCTGATGGCTGCGACGCCCGTCGTGCACCGTGCCGTCGAGGTCGACGGCCGCACCACCCACTTCTGGGAGTACGGCCCGTCGGACGCCACCCAGACCGTGCTGGCGGTCCACGGGTTCCGTGGTGACCACCACGGGCTCGAGTCGATCGCGGCGCACCTGACCGGCGTCCGGGTGATCGTGCCGGACCTGCCCGGCTTCGGTTCCTCGGACCCGCTCCCGGTGTCCGACGTCGACGGCTACGTGGGGTGGCTGCGCGCGTTCCACGACCGGCTCGGGCTCGACCGCGGCACCGTCGTCCTCGGGCACTCGTTCGGTTCGATCGTCGTCTCGGCCGCGGTCGCCGACGGCCTGGACACCCGGTTGCTCGTCCTGGTCAACCCGATCGCCGCGCCCGCGCTGCAGGGGCCGCGAGCGATCGGCACCGGCATCGCGATCGCGTACTACCGCGCCGGTGCCGCCCTGCCGCGCCCGCTCGGGCTCGGCATCCTGCGCAACCGCGGCATCGTCCGTGCGATGAGCGTCGCGATGCTGAAGTCGCACGACCCGGCGATGCGTCGGTGGGTGCACGACCAGCACGACCGCTACTTCTCCGCCTTCGCGAACCGCACGAGTGTCCTCGAGGCGTTCCGGACCTCCGTCACGCACGACGTGTCCGAGTACGCCGACCGCATCCGGGTGCCCGTGCTGCTCGTCGCGGCCGAGCGCGACGACATCACCGCGTTGCCGGAACAGCGTGCGCTGGCGGCACGGCTGCACGACGCCGAGCTCGTCGTCGTGCCGGAGGTCGGGCACCTGGTGCACTACGAGACGCCTGCCGCCGCGGCCGACGCGACCCTGCGGCGCATGGCCGACCCCGTGCGGAAGGCGCCGCGCGCCGCGAAGCCGAGCCGGGCCTCCCGTCCGAAACGGACGACGGAACCGAAACGGACGACGGAACCGAAGCGACCGACGGAACCGAAACGGACGACGGAACCGAAGCCTGGGGACCCCTCGTGAACCGCCTGCGGATCGGGATCGACTGCCGGTACGTCCGGATCGGCCGGCACGACGGCATCAGCCGCTTCACGGCCGGCGTCGTCGCGCACCTGCCGGACCGCCACGACGTCGTCCTGCTGGTCCACGACGAGCGGCAACTTGCGTCGCTGCCCGCGCACCTGCCGTGGGAACTGGTGCCGGCGCCGACCGAGCCGGGGGAGCCGTTCGTCGCCCGCCACGTGAACCGCCTGGGGCTGGACGCGGTGTTCTCGCCGATGCAGACCATGGGTTCCCGTGGCCGCGACTACGCCCTCGTGCTGACCCTGCACGACCTGATCTACTACCGGAACCGCACGCCTCCGCGGGAGTTCTCCTGGCCGATCCGGCTCGGGTGGCGTGCGTTCCACCTGGCCTGGTGGCCACAGCGGATGCTGCTGAACGGTGCCGACGGCGTCGTGACGGTGTCCGAGACGACGGCCGGGCTGATCGCGGAGCACCGCCTGACCAGGCGCCCGGTCACGGTCGCCTACAACGCCGCCGACCCCGCCGCGGTCCGTCCCGCTGACGGACCGCGCGAGCACTTGCTCGTGTACATGGGGTCGTTCATGCCCTACAAGAACGTCGAGACGCTCGCCGCGGCGCTGCCGCTGCTCGGCGCGGACTGGACGCTGCACTGCATGTCCCGCGTGTCCGACGCGGACCGGTCACGCCTCGATGTGCTCGCGCCGGGGATGATCGTGTTCCACGACGGCGCCTCCGACCAGGAGTACCTCGCCACGCTGCGGTCCGCCACGGCGCTGGTGACGGCCTCGTACGACGAGGGCTTCGGCATCCCGTTGGTCGAGTCGATGGGCGTCGGCACGCCGGTGGCGGTCAGCGACGTCCCGATCTTCCGCGAGATCGGCGGGGACGTCGCCGAGTACTTCGACCCGTCGTCGCCGTCCGCCGTCGCGGCAGCGGTCCGCCGCCTGGAGGCCCGGTGGCCGTCCGCCTCGCAGGCGTCGGTCGCGCAGGCGGCAAGGTTCCGGTGGGCGGACTCGGCCGAGCGCGTGCTGCAGGCGGTCGAGCGGGCGGTCGCGGACCGCGCACGCTGAGCTGCGGTCCGGTCCGGCGCGCTGCCGCGGGCTCGGTCGTCAGCTGCGGACGGTCGTGCCGTGCGCTCCGTGCTCAGCTGCGGGCGGTCGTCACGGTGACCGCTGCTCCGGGGAAGACCCGCTGCACGGCCTCGGTCGCCTGGGCCTGCACAGCGGCGACGTCGACCCCGGTCGCGGCGGTCTCGACGGACACCGACTGGTCGGCCGGTGCGTCCGAGCGTCCGGCGCTGCGCTCGGTCCAGACACAACGCACCTGCTCGACCCCCGCGATGCCGGAGAGCTGGCGGCCGAGCTCGAGACGCTGTCGGGTCCGCGCCGCTGACGGCGAGACGCCGACGTCAACGGTGCCGAGGTCCGCAACCGCCCAGACGTGCACGCCGGTCCCGCTGGCGTCCTTCGCCTCGGCGCTCAGCTGCTCGACGAGCGCCGTCTGACGCGCTGCGTCGAGGGACTCGGACGCGGTGACCGTCGCGGTCACGTCGTAGCTGGTGAACGAGGTCTTGGTCGGGTCGGCCTCGCGGACCGCGGTCACGCCCTCGAGTGGCCGGGCGTCGGCGACGAAGCCGTCGAGCGCGGCCTGCGGACGCGGGAACATCCCGCCGATCCCGTCCTGCACCCGACCCGTGATGGTGCCGAGCACGACCACGATGACGATCGCGACCACGACGACGCCAGCGAGCAGCAGCGACCACGAGCGGACGCGTTGCGGAGTCGTCCGGGTCGGGACCGATGCGGTGTCCGGCCCGAAGGCGCGACCGAGGTCGTCGTCCTCGTCCTCGTCGGCGATCCAGCCGCGATGCCGACCGTGTTCCCCCGGTCCGTCGGTGCTCATGTCGCCCCCTCACGTCGGTTCCGCCCCGGTGCCCGTGGGTTCGGCGACCGGTGCTGTGGATGCTAGTCCGGAGGCGCCGTCGGCCCCACGAGCACCAGGTTGCGATCCCACAACGACCTCGTCGCGTTCCGGGAGGGCAGCGATAGCGTTGTCGGTGACCGAGGGGGTCGATCGTGTCCGTCATCCTGTTCATCGCCGTGTTCTTCGTCGTCGTCATCGCCGTGGCGGTCGTCATCGCGGTGACCGCGTCCGTCCGTGCCCGTCGACTCCGCCACCTGGAGGACCCGCTGGCGCCCCGCTCGACCGGCCCCGACGGCGCGCGCGAGCTGGCCGAGGCGCAGGTCAAGGCGGCACGCGTGGACGGCGCGACGAGCTACCCCGGCGGACCGGTCTGACGGATCGGTCGATCCGTTCCGGAGACCGGTCGGTCCGGGTTCCGCGTCAGCTGCGGCGCTCGAGCGGGTTCTGGTAGTCGAAGGCGTACCGGCCGGGCGCGTCCGAGACGTCCTCGATCGGGTCGTCGAACTCGACCAGCTCGGCGTGGAAGCGTTCCGGGTCCCATCGGAACGAGTGCACCGAGCCGTTGCGGATCGGGGTGCGGGCCCGGTCGGCCGTGCCCGGCGCGGCGGCGTTCACCACGCTGCGGATGACCGCGCCGTGCGTCGCCACCACGACGACGCCGCCGTCGAACCGGATGGCGACCTCGCCCAGCGTCTCGGTCACGCGCGCGAGCAGCGCGGCGCGGGACTCCCGCCCCGGGATCACGTCGTCCGGGTACTGCGCCAGCACCTCGTCGTCGGTCAGGCCCTCGGCGTCGCCGTAGGACCGCTCGGCCAGCCCGGGGTAGGTGTCGGGCGCGGCGAGACCCAGGCGCTCCGCGATGATCGAGCCGGTCTCGTACGCGCGGGACAGCGGTGAGGCGACGACCGCGTAGAACGTACGACGGGTCAGCAGCTGCGCGGTCTCGGCGGCCTGGCCCCGCCCGGTGTCGTTGAGCGGGATGTCGGTCGAACCCTGGATGCGGCGCTGCTTGTTCCAGTCGGTCTCGCCGTGCCGGACGAGGTACAGGTGGGTCGTCACAGGTCGATCATGACAGAGCGAGCCGCGAGGCCAGCGCCTCGAGCGTCTCGGTGGTGCCCGCGTCGATCTTGACCGCCGCGCGCCGGTCGCTGCGGGTGGCACCGCGGTTGACGATGACGACGGGGTGCTTCCGCCGTGCGGCGTGGTCGACCAGCCGGACGCCGGAGTTCACCGTGAGCGAGGACCCGACCACGAGCAGCGCGTCGGCGTCCGCGACGATCGACACCGACTCGGCGAACTTCTCGGTGGGGACGAACTCGCCGAAGAAGACGACGTCGGGCTTGAGCACGCCGCCGCACACCGAGCAGTCCGGCACGACGAAGCGCTCGACCTCGGTGATCTCCACGTCGCCGTCCGGCTGCAGTCGCACCGAGCCGGGTTCGTCGATCCAGGGGTTCAGCCCGTCGAGCGTCGCGGCGAGGTCGGCGCGGGCGAAGACCTGCCCGCACGTCAGGCACACCGCGCGGTCCATCGAGCCGTGGATCTCCACCACCCGGCGCGATCCCGCGCGCAGGTGCAGGCCGTCGACGTTCTGCGTGACCACACCGGAGACGACTCCGGCGCGCTCGAGGTCGGCGAGCGCACGGTGCCCGGTGTTCGGGACGGCGGCGGCGAAGGTCCGCCACCCGAGGTGGGACCCGGCCCAGTAGCGCTGCCGCTTGGCTGGGTCGGACCGGAACTCCTGGAAGGTCATCGGCGTGCGCACGACCCGGCCGGCACCGCGGTAGTCGGGGATGCCCGAGTCGGTGCTGAGTCCGGCGCCGGAGAGCACGGCGATGCGCTTGCCGGAGAGCAGCTCGGCGACCCGGTCGAGGTCGTCGGTCGTCTCGGTCGCACCGCTCGTCGCGTCGCTCGTCGCCATCGTGTCCACGGTACCCTCAACAGCCGACCGACCCCGCCCCTTCCCGTGCACACCGTGCCGCCGGTCGGGGCCTGAGACCAGAACCGAGCCGCACGTGCAGATCGTCCGCATCGACACCCTCGACGACCCCCGACTCGACGACTTCCAGCGGTTGACGGACGTCGCCCTGCGCCGGGTGACCGAGCCCGAGGGCGGGCTCTACATCGCCGAGTCCAACACCGTGATCGAGCGTGCCCTGCGCGCCGGCCACGTGCCGCGCAGCGTGTTGGTACAGGAGAAGTGGCTCGCCGAGGTCCTGCCGCTGGTGGCGGACCACGACGGCCCGGTGTTCGTCGGGCCGGACGCGTTGCTCGAGGAACTCACCGGGTTCAAGATGCACCGCGGTGCGATCGCGTCGATGCACCGGCCGGAGCTGCCGACCGTCGCCGAGGTCGTCCGCGACGCCCGGCTCGTCGTCGTGCTCGAGGACGTCGTCGACCACACGAACGTCGGCGCGGTGTTCCGCAGCGTCGCGGGGCTGGGCGCCGACGCGGTGCTGGTCAGTCCCCGGTGCGCCGACCCGCTCTACCGCCGGAGCGTGCGCGTCAGCATGGGCACGGTGCTGCAGGTCCCGTGGACCCGGATCGGCGAGTGGCCCGACGCCGGCGAGGAGCTCCGGGCGCAGGGCTTCCACGTCGCCGCGATGGCGCTGACGGACCGCTCGGTCGACCTCGACGCGTTCGCCGCCGACGTCCCGGAGCGGGTCGCACTGGTGATGGGCACCGAGGGCCAGGGGCTGACGCCCCGAGCGATCGCCGCCGCCGACACGACGGTGCGGATCCCGATGCACCACGGCGTCGACTCCCTCAACGTGGCAGCGGCGAGCGCCGTCGGACTCTGGGCCGTCGCAGCGGCACAGCGCGCGGCCCGGTAGCCCCTCCGCTGCAGCAGGTCCTCCTCCACAGCCGGGAGGCCCGGTGCGGGTCCGCCACGAACGCGGCGGTTCCCCAGATGGTGGGTACCACCCCCCGGTACGCTCGTGTGTCGTGTCACGAGTCGTCCGCCGCCCCCGTTCCGCCGTCCGCAGGCCGGTGACCATCTCGGTCGTCGCGGTCCTGGTGCTCGCGGTGGGGTACCTGGTCGCCGCTGCGCTGGTGCCGTTCTCGCCGGCGAGCGCGACGACCACGTCCTACGCGGCGCCCACGGCCACGCTGCCGGCGCTGTCGTTCCCCGCCTACGGTGCCACCGCGGTCGAGGCCCCCGACTTCCCGCAGAGCCTGAAGACGAGCGGGGACGCCAAGCCCCGGTCGATCGCGAGCATCTCGAAGGTGGTCACCGCGCTGGTCGTCCTCGACGCCAAGCCGCTGTCACAGGGGCAGGCCGGTCCGACGATCGCGTTCACACCGGAGATGCAGGGGCTGTACGCCCGGTACCTCGCGGTGAACGGCGAGGTGGCCCCGATGCCGGCGGGTCTGCAGCTGTCGGAGTACCAGACCCTGCAGGTCATGCTCATGAAGTCCGCGAACAACTACGCCGGGTCGCTGGCGATCTGGGCGTTCGGGTCGCTCGACGCCTACCAGAAGGCCGCCACGGCGTGGCTCGACCGGCACGGGCTGGACGACACGACGATCCACGAACCCACCGGACTCGACGCCACGAACACGTCGACCGCGACGGACCTGGTCGACCTCGGGCAGCTCGCCCTGGCGAACCCGGTCGTCAAGGAAGTGGTCGGCACGAAGACCGTGTCGGTGCCGAACGTCGGCACCATCCAGAACTCGAACAAGCTCCTCGGCATCGACGGGGTCGAGGGCATCAAGACGGGCACCCTGGACGAAGCCGGCGCCTGCCTGCTGTTCGCGGCCACCTACGAGCGGGGCGGCCGGTCGGTCACCGTGATCGGGGCGATGCTCGGCGGGGTCGACCACGACTCGCTCGACGCCGACGTCCAGCGGTTGCTGCACTCGGTCGCCGACAACTTCCACGTCGTGACGCTGACGCACGCCGGGCAGTCGTTCGGCGCGTACTCGACCCCGTGGAAGGACGAGACCGACGCCGTGACCGCGACGGCGTCCGAGGTCCTGGTGTGGGGCGCCACGACGGTGCGCGCCGCGACGAAGCTCGACTCGGTCACGCTCGGAACGAAGGGCGAGCGCGTCGGGCGGGTCACCTTCTCGATCAGCGACCACGACCCGGTGTCGGTGCCGCTCGTCCTCGAGCAGGCGATCCCCGACCCCGGCATCTGGTGGCGGTGGACGAACCCGTTCGAGGGCGCTTGACGCACTGCCCGGGGCCGGGGCCGGGGCGAGGTCAGGCGTCGCGGGCGGGGACCTCGAGGTGCTCGAGCGTGGGGCGCTTGGCGGTGATGCCATCGCCGGAGGACGTGTGCCGGATCCGTCGGACGACCCAGGGCACCAGGTACTCCTTCGCCCAGCCGAGGTCCTCGGCGCGGGCCTCGCGCCAGGGTCGCGCAGCCAGGGGCTCGGGCGTCGTCGGGGCGAGTTCGTGTGGGACGCCGAGCGTGTCGAGCACGGCGGCGGCGATCGTGGCGTGGCCGATGGGGGAGTGGTGCAGGCGGTCGGGTGCCCACATCCGCGGGTCGCGCAGGCCGCGGATCGCCCACATGTCGGCGACCAGCGCGCCGTGCTTCAGCGCGATCGCGTGCAGGTGCTCGTTGTAGATCGCCGCCTTGCCGCGCACCATCCCGAGCACCGGGGTCATCCCGACGTCCGGGCCGGTGAACAGCACGACGTCGGCGCCGTCACGGCGCAGTCGGGTCATCATGCCGTCGAAGCGGGACGCGATCTCGTCCGGGTCGGACCCGGGGCGGATGATGTCGTTCCCGCCGGCGGACACCGTGACCAGGTCCGGCCCGAGTGCGAGGGCATCGTCGACCTGCTCGTCGATGACCTGCTGCAGCAGTCGACCCCGGACGGCCAGGTTGGCGTACGCGAAGTCGTCCGTCCGGCCGGCCAGGAACGTGGCGACCCGGTCGGCCCAGCCGCGGTTGCCCCCGGGAGCGGTCGGGTCAGGGTCACCGAGCCCCTCGGTGAACGAGTCACCGATCGCGACGTACCTGGACCACGGATGACGATCTGACACGAGTTCTGACACCCTCTGGAACGTAGTCTCGTGCCATGACCGAGGCCAACTCCTGGACCGTCCCCGCGGACCTGCTCACCCGGATCGCCGAGCGGGCGCCGCGGTACGACGCCGAGAACGCGTTCTGCGCCGAGGACCTCGCCGAGCTCCGCGCTGCCGGGTACCTGCGGATCGGGGTCCCCGTCGCCCAGGGCGGCAGCGGCCTCGGCCTGCGCGCCACCGCCGCGGTGCAGCGGCACCTGGCCCAGGCGGCGCCGGCGACGGCGCTCGGGCTCGGGATGCACCAGGTCTGGGTGCAGGCGGCCCGCAGCGTGTCCGCGCAGGGCGAGTCGTTCCTCCAGACCGTCACGGACCACGCCGCGGCGGACCGCCTGCTCGCCTTCGGGGTCAGCGAGCCCGGCAACGACCGGGTGCTGTTCGACTCGACGACGTCGGCCGAACCGGACGGCGCGGGCGGGTACCGGTTCACCGGGACCAAGGTGTCCACGTCGCTGGCGCCCGCGTGGGACGTGCTGAGCGTGTTCGGCAAGGACGTCTCCGGCGCTGAGCCGCGGTTGGTGCACGGGTTCGCGCTGCGGAGTGACGGCGGGGTCCGCCACCTCGACGACTGGGACACGCTCGGGATGCGTGCGACGCAGAGCCGGACCACGCTGCTCGAGGGGCTGCACGTGCCCGCCGAGCGCATGGTGCGGTCGCTGCCCCTGGGACCGAGTGCCGACCCGCTGGTCTTCGGGGTGTTCGCCGCGTTCGAGCTCCTCGTCGCGTCGGTGTACGTCGGGATCGCGACCCGTGCGCTCGAGCTCGCCGTCGAGGCCGTGCGGGCGCGCCGGTCGATGGACGGGACGCTGCGGAGCGACGACCCCGACGTCCGCCGTGCGGTCGCCGATGCCCAGGGCGCCGTCGACGCCGTCGCCCTGCAGGTCGACGCGCTCGCCCGCGACGTGGACGAGCAGGTCGACCACGGCAGCCGGTGGTTCCCGCTGCTGGTCGGGACGAAGGCGCGCACGGTCGACACCGCGCAGCACGTCGTCGACGAGGCACTCCGCATCGCGGGCGGATCCGGGTTCCGGGCGACCGGTGAGCTGGCGCGCCTGGCGCGGGACGTGCGCGCGGGCCAGTACCACCCGTCGTCGCGCGACTCCGCAGCGCGGACGATCGCCAGCGCCGTGCTCGGCCCGGTGTCGTCGGCGTCCGCGTCCGCACCGGCGGTGTCGGTGGCGGATGGCAGCATCGCCTCGTGAGCAAGCAGGACGGCAGCAACCGACTCGTCTCCGACCAGCCCGTCGCCGACGTCACGGCGACGGTGCTGCACGTCGACATGGACGCGTTCTTCGCCTCCGTCGAACTGCTCGACCGTCCGGACCTGGTGGGGCTGCCGGTCATCGTCGGACACGACTCCGACCGCTCCGTCGTCACGGCCGCCACGTACGAAGCCCGGCGCTACGGGGTGAACTCCGCGATGCCGATGGCCGTCGCCAAGCGCCGCTGCCCGAACGCCGTCATCGTCGAACCGCACTTCGAGAAGTACCAGGCGAAGTCCCGCGCGGTGATGAGCGTGTTCGACCGCTTCACACCGCGGGTCGAGCGCCTCGGCATCGACGAGGCGTTCCTCGACGTCGCCGGGGCCGTCCGGCTGTACGGCACGCCGTGGGAGATCGGTACCGCCATCCGCGCCGCCGTGTTCCAGGAGACCGGCCTGCACTGCTCGGTCGGTGCCGCCTCCACCAAGTTCGTCGCCAAGCTGGCATCGAGCCGGGCCAAGCCCGCCGGACTGCTCGTCGTCCCCGCGGCGAACACCGTGGGCTTCCTGCACCCGCAGCCGGTGTCCGCGCTCTGGGGCGTCGGCGGCAAGACGCAAGAGGTCCTCGAGCGCCGGGGGATCCGCACGGTGGGTGACCTCGCCACGACCCCGCTCGACTCGCTCGTGCACGCGATCGGCCCGGCGGGCGGGCAGCGGTTGCACGACCTGTCCTGGGGCCGTGACCCCCGCGTCGTCGACACCGGCGTGAGCGAGAAGTCGATCGGGCACGAGGTGACGTTCGGCACCGACCTGACCGACCGCGACGCCGTGGCCCGCGAGCTCCTGCGTCTGTCGGAGAAGGTCGCCGTGCGGATGCGTCGCGCCGAGGTGCAGGGTCGCACGATCGCGCTCAAGGTCCGGTACACCGACTTCACCACGCTCACCCGGTCCCGCACCCTCGCCGAGCCGACCGACGTCGCGCGGCGCATCCACCGCGAAGCGGTCGAGCTGTACGACGTGCTGCACCGCCCCGGCAACCGCATCCGGCTCATCGGCGTCCGCGGGGAGAACCTCGTGCCGACCGCCGCCAGCAACGCGCTGTGGGACGACGACGCGCCGTGGCGTGAGACCGAGACCACCGTCGACGCGGTCACGGCGCGGTTCGGTGCCGGCGTGCTCAAGCCTGCGTCCCTGGTGCGCGGCACGCCCGAGCAGCGACCGCCGCACGCCCGGCAGGACATCGGGTGACGGTAGAATCAGGTCAAGTGAGCGCAGCGGAGGACGAACAGCAGCCGGCCAGGGCAGATCTGGCCACGGCCGATCTGCCGCCGGCGGAACTGGCTCCGGCCGATGTGGCTCCGGCCGAACTGGCTCCGGCCGAACTGGCGGAGATCGCCGGCAACGCCGCCGCCGAGCACCTGTCGCCCGCGTTCCCGGACCGTGCGGCCTGGGGCACCGCATCGAAGCTCCGCGCGTGGCAGGTCGAGGCACTGACCAAGTACTTCGAGACCGAGCCGCGCGACTTCCTCGCCGCGGCGACGCCCGGCGCCGGCAAGACCACGTTCGCGCTCCGCCTGGCCACCGAGCTCCTGGCACGCGGCACCGTCGACCGGATCGTCGTCGTGGCCCCCACCGAGCACCTCAAGCGGCAGTGGGCCGACGCCGCCGACCGGGTCAACATCCGCATCGACCCCATGTTCAAGAACGGCGACGGCATGTTCGGCCGGCACTACCAGGGCGTCGCGATCACGTACGCCCAGGTCGGCATGAACCCCGAGGTGCACAGGCGGATCACCGAGGGCGGTCGCACGCTCGTCGTGCTCGACGAGGTCCACCACGGTGGCGACGCCCTGACGTGGGGCGACGGCATCAGAGAAGCGTTCAGCGGTGCCACCCGCCGGCTGTCGCTGTCGGGGACCCCGTTCCGCTCGGACACCGCGCCGATCCCCTTCGTGCAGTACGCCCCCGACGAGCAGGGCATCCGCACCTCGATCTCCGACTACAACTACGGGTACGGTCGCGCCCTGGCGGACGGCGTCGTCCGTCCGGTGCTCTTCATGGCCTACGCCGGACAGATGCGCTGGAAGACCCGGATGGGCGACGAGATGTCGGCGTCCCTCGGCGAGCAGGTCACCAAGGACATCACCGCCCAGGCCTGGCGCACGGCACTCTCGCCCGAGGGCGAGTGGATGCCCGCCGTGCTCTCCGCCGCCGACAAGCGCCTGACCGAGGTCCGCCGCGGGGTCCCGGACGCCGGGGGACTGGTCATCGCGACCGACACCACGACGGCCCGCGCCTACGCCCGGATCCTGCAGCAGATCACGGGGGAGCGGCCCACCGTCGTCCTGTCCGACGAAGCCGCCGGGTCCAGCCGGATCGGGGCCTTCGCCGCGGACACCTCGCGGTGGATGGTCGCCGTCCGGATGGTCTCCGAAGGCGTCGACGTCCCGCGTCTGTGCGTCGGCGTCTACGCCACCAGCGCCAGCACGCCGCTGTTCTTCGCCCAGGTGATCGGTCGCTTCGTGCGGGCCCGTCGCCGTGGGGAGACCGCGTCGGTGTTCCTGCCGAGCGTGCCTGGGCTGATGGCCCTCGCCGCGACCCTCGAGCTCGAGCGCGACCACGCCCTCGACCGCCCGAAGGACGCCGACGACGGGATGTACAACCCCGAGGACGCGATGGTCGCCGAGGCCAACAAGGAAGAGCGCGCGTCGGAGAGCCTGCTCGAGGTCCAGCCGTTCGAGGCGCTCGACTCGCAGGCCTCGTTCGACCGGGTCCTCTACGACGGCGGCGAGTTCGGCACCGGCGGCGAGATCGGCTCCCTCGAAGAGCTCGACTTCATCGGCATCCCCGGGCTGCTGGAACCCGACCAGGTCCGCGACCTGCTCAAGGCCCGCCAGGCCACCCAGGCCAAGCGATCGAAGGGCCGCACGGTCAAGGACGGGCAGCCCAAGGCGCCCGAGCCGGACCGCCCGATGTACATGACGCTCAAGGAGCAGCGGTCCGAGCTGCAGCGGCTCGTGTCGATCTGGTCCCGGCACGCGAACGAGCCGCACGGGGCGATCCACGCCGAACTCCGGCGGATCAGCGGGGGACCGGCCGTGGCGCAGGCGAGCATCGAGCAGATCCAGAAGCGCATCGACATCCTGCGCTCGCGCATCGGCAACCGACGATGACCTCCCACGTGGTGCTCCCGTGATCGTCGCCGTCGACGACCGCACCTGGCTGGTCAAGCGGACCGAGGACGCCTCGCCCGAGGCCGTCATCGACCGGTTCGGCGGCGGGTACCGGCTGCGTCGGTTCAGCCTGGTCGAGTCCCGCCGGACCGCACACGGCGTCTACATGGGCCTGGAACTCGCCGAGACCGCTTGGTGGCGCCTGCGCGACACACGTCGCTGACGCCACCACGGCCTCCCGGCGGCGCGACCGCCCATCTGCGCGACACGCGTCGCTGATCTCGTCCGGATCTGGCTGATGTGCGCGGCGGACATGACGTGGCGGGGTCTGATCGAGTAGACCAGACGCATGGCAGATTCGATCCCTCACGTCCTCGTCCTCGGTGGCGGCTCAGCCGGCTACGCGACCGTCAAGCAGCTGCAGAAGCACGCCGCGACGGTGCCGATGCGCATCACCCTGGTCGATCAGAACACGTACTACACGTACCTGCCGTTCCTGCCGGAGGTGGCCGGTGGCCACATCAACCCGAAGGACGTCACCGTCGAGCTGCGTCGTGCGCTCCGGAAGACGCGCGTCATCCAGGGCAAGGTGACCGGGATCTCGTCCGCCGACAAGACCGTCTCGATCGCCACGGCCGGCGGCGACGACCGCACGCTCGGCTACGACCAGCTCGTCGTCGCGCTCGGCTCGGTCACCCGGACCTTCCCGACCCCCGGACTCGACGAGGTCGGCGTCGGCTTCAAGACCGTGGAAGAGGCCGCCTACGTTCGGGCCAAGCTCCTCGACAACATCGCCAAGGCCGCTGCCACCCGTGACGAGGACGAGCGTCGTCGTCTGCTGACGAGCATCTTCATCGGCGGTGGCTACACCGGGGTCGAGGCCATCGGCGAGCTCTTCGACGTGTCGCAGGCCGCCATCAAGACGTACCCGTCGCTCGCCGGCGAGCAGCCGCGCTGGGTCCTCATCGACGCGCTCGACCGCGTCGCTCCCGAGGTCGGCCCGGAGCTGTCGAAGTGGACCCTCGAGTCCCTCCGCGCCCGTGGCATCGACGTGCGCCTCAAGACCACGATGCCCAGCTGCGAGGGCGGCGTCGTCAAGCTCTCGGACGGCGACGAGTTCGCCACCGGGCTGCTCGTCTGGACGGCCGGCGTCAAGCCGAACCCGCTCCTCGACGCGTCCGACCTGCCGCGCGGGCCGAAGGGGCACCTCGCCGCCAACGCGAAGCTCCAGGTCGAGGCCGAGGACACCCACGAGGTCACGGCCGGCGTCTGGGGCCTCGGTGACGTCGCGCAGGTCCCCGACCTGACCGCCGAGAAGCAGCCGGCGTACTACCCGCCGAACGCGCAGAACGCCGTCCGCCAGGCCGTCGTCGCCGCGGACAACGTCGTCGCCACGATCACCGGCTCGCCGCTGACCGAGTACCGCCACCCCTCGATCGGCACGGTCGCGTCGTACGGTGTCGGCAAGGGTGCGGCGAACATCAAGGGCATCAAGATGACGAACCTGCTGGCGTGGATGGCGCACCGTGCGTACCACGTCTACGCGATGCCGACGCTGAACCGCAAGGCACGCATCGTCATCGGCTGGGTGACCGGGGCCGTGTCCGGCCGCGACGCGACCTCGCTGATCAAGGAGACCGACCCGCGCCGCTCCTTCGTCGACGCGACGAAGTAGGACGCACCCACACGACGGACGGGAGGCCCGGTGCCAGCTGGCACCGGGCCTCCCGTCCGTCTCGGCTCCGCCACTCCTCGATCCGCCGTCGATTCCTGCGCGCGATGACCTTCCTGGGGTCGCCTGCACGCACCTCGCGTGACGTTGGTGTCCACGAGCGAGAGGAGCGTCCATGCGCGCCATGACGTACCGCGGTCCCTACCGCGTCCGGGTCGAGGACAAGCCCGACCCACGCATCGAGCACCCGAACGACGCGATCGTCCGGGTGGAGCGGGCCGCGATCTGCGGATCCGACCTGCACCTGTACCACGGCATGATGCCCGACACCCGCGTCGGTCACACGTTCGGCCACGAGTTCATCGGCGTGGTCGAACAGATCGGGTCCTCGGTCGAACACCTGGGTGTCGGCGACCGGGTGATGGTCCCGTTCCACATCTCCTGCGGGACCTGCTGGTTCTGCGCCCGGGGACTCTTCACCAACTGCCACAACGTGAACGCGAACGCCACCGCGGTCGGCGGGATCTTCGGCTACTCGCACACCACCGGTGGGTTCGACGGCGGACAGGCCGAGCTGGTGCGGGTGCCCTACGCAGACGTCGGCCCCCAGGTGATCCCGGACTGGCTCGACCCCGACGACGCACTGCTCATGACCGATGCGCTCGGTACCGGGTACTTCGGTGCGCAACTCGCCTCCGTCCGGGAGGGTGACACGGTCGTCGTGCTCGGGGCCGGACCCGTCGGGCTGTTCGCGGCGAAGTCCGCCTGGTTCATGGGTGCCGGCCGAGTGATCGTGATCGACGCGCTCGAGTACCGCCTCGAGAAGGCACGGACGTTCGCGCAGGCCGAGACCATCAACTACGCCGAGGTCGACGACGTCGTGGTCGAGATGAAGCGGCAGACCGATTTCCTCGGCGCCGACAGCGTGATCGACGCGGTGGGTGCCGAGGCGGACGGCGACTTCCTGCAGCACGTGAGTGCTGCGAAGTTCAAGATGCAGGGTGGCTCCCCGGTCGCGTTGAACTGGGCCATCGACGGCGTCCGCAAGGGCGGCACCGTGTCGGCGATGGGCGCGTACGGCCCGATCCCGAGCCTGGTGAAGTTCGGGGACGCGATGAACAAGGGCGTCACGATCCACATGAACCAGGCACCCGTGAAGCGGCAGTGGCCGCGGCTGCTGGAACACATCAAGGCGGGCCACCTCAAACCGAGCGACATCATCACCCACCGCATCCCGCTGGAGCACATCGCGGAGGGCTACCACCTGTTCTCCGCGAAGCTCGACGGGTGCATCAAGACGGTGGTCGTGCCGTGAGCGAGGAGGACGGGACGATGACGGACCACATCGCGTACATCGCGGACGGGCGGCGCAACCACCCGAGTGCGGACGAGCTCCGGGCGCGGATCCCCGGATGGGGGAGCGACCTCGACCCGGCCGACCGCCCGTCGGTGCCGAAGCTGTCGCGCGACGCCGGCACCACCGGCGCGCACTGGGAACGGCCGGAGCAGCAGACCGGTGGCCGAGGGCGTGAACGGTCGATCGAACATGCGCACCTCACACCGGTGTTCGGGACGGCGCAACCGCTCCGGGGACTCGCCGGAGCGGTGCGGCGGTACGCCTACCGCCGATTCAGCGAGGGCAGGCTGGCGCACTGGATGCTGCTCGTCCTGGGCGACAGGATCGACGTGGCAGCGCACCGGGTCACCGACGCGTTGCGCGGGCGGCCGGACGACCTGGTCGGGGAGACCGGCATCGGTGCCGAGCGAGGGAAGCGACCGATCGCGTCGCGCCTCGCCAGTACGCGGCCGGACACGCACCACACGTGGATGGACCCGTTCGTCGTGAACTGGCCAGCCATCGTGGTCGGCGGGCTCGTGGTGCTCGTCGTGCGTCGGGCAGTCCGCCGTCGCTAGGGTACTTCCGCCGACTCGCCGCACCGCCGTTCCGACTCGGAGCGACATCGTCGACGTCGTACGACGTCGACGATGTCGCTCCGAGTCAGGCGCACCCGTCCGGGCGCACAAAAACGAACGGCTCACCCGAAGGTGAGCCGTTCGCCGCGTGTCTCAACACTGCGTGTCCGAAGGGGGACTTGAACCCCCACGCCCTAATACGGGCACTAGCACCTCAAGCTAGCGCGTCTACCAATTCCGCCATCCGGACGGGATGTCTTCAGTTGTACGGCCGCGCCGGCGGGTTTCCCCGGCCTTGCTGCCGGAGAAGACATTAGCACGGGTCTGAACGCCCGTTGAACACCGAAGGGCATCCCGGGCGCGTCCGGCGTCACCGGCGGCCGGTAGCGTTGCAGGCATGACGACGGACGCGCACGCCCCGACCGACACCGAGCTCGAGGCCACCGCCGCCATCGCCCGCGACCTCATCCGCATCGACACGTCGAACTGGGGCAACGGCCGCTCGTCGGGGGAGACCGAGGCGGCCCACTACGTCGAAGCGAAGCTGCAGGAGCTCGGCCTCGCGCCGCAGCTGTTCGAGTCGGAACCCGACCGGGTCAGCGTCGTCGCCCGTGTGCCCGGGCGGAACCCGGACAAGCCCGCGCTCGTGGTGCACGGACACCTCGACGTCGTCCCGGCGGACCCGGCGAACTGGAGCGTCGACCCGTTCGGCGGCGTCGTGCGGGACGGCATGCTCTGGGGTCGGGGCGCCGTGGACATGAAGAACATGGACGCGATGATGCTGACCGCCCTCGGGGACGTCATCGCTGCGCAGGGTTCACCCGAACGAGACCTCGTGTTCGCGTACTTCGCCGACGAGGAAGCCGGCGGCGTCCTGGGCTCGCACCACGTCGTGTCGGAGCACCCCGAGGTCTTCGCCGGTGCGACGGCGGCCATCAGCGAGGTCGGTGGCTACTCGATCACCCTCGGGGACCGCCGCGCCTACCTGCTGCAGACGGGAGAGAAGGCCCTGCTCTGGCTCAAGCTCGTCGCCACCGGCACGGCTGCCCACGGCTCGCACGTCATCCGGGACAACGCGGTCACCAAGCTCGCGGCCGCCGTCGCCCGGATCGGCAGCGAGGAGTGGCCGGTCCGCCTGTCGGCGACGACGGACGCGATGGTCGCCGAGATCGCCCGGTTCCTCGGGGTGGACCCCGCGGTGACGGGCCCTGACGAGGTCGCGCTCGCCACCGGGTCGGCGTCGCGGTTCATCCACGCCGCGCTGCACACGACGGCGAACCCGACGGTGCTGCAGGCCGGGTACAAGCACAACGTGATCCCTGACGCGGCCGAGGCCCTGATCGACGTCCGGTGCCTGCCCGGTGACGAAGAGACGGTGCTGGCACGGGTGCGCGAGCTCGCGGGCGACCAGGTCGAGGTCGTCACGTCCTTCCGCGACATCGGGCTCGAGCAGGACTTCGGCGGACCGCTCGTCGACGCCGTGCGCGACGTGCTCGGGCGGCACGACCCGGGCGCCCCGGTGCTGCCGTACCTTCTCTCCGGGGGGACCGACAACAAGGCGCTGTCGACGCTCGGCATCGCTGGGTACGGCTTCGTGCCGCTGCAACTGCCGGCCGACGTGGACTTCCCCGCGATGTTCCACGGCGTCGACGAGCGCGTCCCCCTCGACGCGCTGGCGTTCGGGCGGCGTGTGCTCGGCGACCTGTTCGCGTCGTACTGACACACTGAGCGGTCGCGTGCGGTTCGTTCCGCCGCCGGACACGACCGACCACCGACGACCGAAAGGCCGCGCCCGTGCACATCCTCGAGGCGATCTTCCTGGGCTTCGTGCAGGGACTCACCGAGTTCCTGCCCGTCTCCTCCAGCGCGCACCTCCGCATCGTCGGGCTGTTCCTGCCGGACGCGCAGGACCCGGGCGCGGCGTTCACCGCGGTGACCCAGCTCGGTACCGAGACCGCGGTCCTCATCTACTTCTGGCGGGACATCACCCGGATCGTGTCGCGCTGGTTCGGATCGCTGTCGGGCAAGGTGCCGCGCACCGATCCCGACGTGCGACTCGGGTGGCTGGTCATCCTCGGCACGATCCCGATCGGCGTCGTCGGTCTGCTGCTGCAGGACACGATCGAGACCACCTTCCGCTCCCTCTGGATCGTCGCGATCGTGCTCATCGTGTTCGGTGTCGTGCTGGGCGTGCTCGACCGTGTCGGCCGCAAGGAACGCCGCATCGAGCAGATGACGTTCGGCGGCGGCATCCTGATCGGCCTGGCGCAGGTCCTCGCGTTGGTGCCCGGTGTCTCGCGCTCCGGCGCCACGGTGTCGATGGGCCTCGCCCTCGGCTACACGCGCGACGCCGCCGCCCGCTTCGCGTTCCTGCTCGCCGTGCCCGCGGTGTTCCTGTCCGGCCTGTACGAGGCCGCGACCAGCCTCGGCGACACCGGAGCACCGTTCGGCGTGGTGGACACCCTCGTGGCGACGGTCGTCGCGTTCGGGGTCGGCTTCGTCGTGATCGCGGCCTTCATGAACTACATCAGCAAGCGCAGCTTCATGCCCTTCGTCTACTACCGGGTGGCACTCGGTATCGTTCTCCTCGTGCTCTTGTCGCTCCAGGTGATCCAGCCGTGAGGGCCTGGGAGGCCCCGTCCGTCCCCGAGGTCCCCGGCGCCGGTCCACGCCCCGTCGTGCACGACACCGCCAGCGGGACGCCGGTGGACCCGACTCACGGCGACGACCGTGCGGCGCTGTACGTCTGCGGCATCACGCCGTACGACGCCACGCACCTCGGTCACGCCGCGACGTACCTGGCGTTCGACACGCTCGGCCGTGCCTGGCGCGACGCGGGCTTCGACGTCGAGTACGCCCAGAACACGACCGACGTCGACGACCCGCTGCTCGAACGTGCGGCTCGTGACGGCATCGCCTGGCAGGACCTCGCCGCGTCGCAGATCGACCTCTTCCGACGCGACATGGAGGCGCTCCGCATCCTGCCGCCGGACGACTACGTGGCCGTGACCGATGAGGTCGAGCGCATTGCCGAGGCCGTCGCGTTCCTGCAGGAGACCGGCTACGCCTACGCCGTGCCCACCCCCGACGCCGCCGGTGACGACCTGTACTACGACGTGCAGCGGCCGACCGAGGCCTGGACACTCGGCGACGAGAGCGGCCTGGACCGCGACACGATGCTGACGCTGTCGGCCGAGCGCGGCGGCGACCCCGACCGACCCGGCAAGCGCGACCCGCTCGACCCGCTGCTCTGGCGTGCCGCGCGTGACGGCGAGCCGAGCTGGGAGACCCCCGTCGGCCCGGGGCGGCCCGGCTGGCACATCGAGTGCAGCGTCATCGCGGGCGACCGCCTCGGCCTGCCGATCAGCGTGCAGGGCGGCGGCAGCGACCTGGTCTTCCCACACCACGAGATGAGCGCGGGACACGCGGCAGCGTTGGCGCACCAGCCCCTGGCGCGGGCGTTCGTGCACACGGGGATGATCGCGTACCAGGGCGAGAAGATCTCGAAGTCGCTCGGCAACCTGGTCACCGTGCGGGGGCTGCTCGACGACGGCGCCGACCCGCGCGCGATCCGGCTGGCGTTGCTCTCGCACCGCTACTCGGACGACTGGGAGTGGTTCGACGCCGAGCTCGACAGCGCGACGCGCCGCCTGACCACCTGGGACGCGTGGGCTGCGGGCAGCGTCGGACACGCCGACGATGCCGACGACGTCGTCGCACGGCTCCGCGCCCGGGTCGCCGACGACCTCGACACGCCCGGGGCGGTCGCGGCGGTCGACACGGCCGTCGCCGGGGGGACCCGCGCCACGCCCGAGCTCGTCGACGCGGTCGACGCCCTGCTCGGCATCCGCATCGGCTGACCTGCTCCGCACGCGGCCGATCAACCGGCCCGCCCCGTTGAGGTGCCAGAATTCTGGCACCTCAACGGGCAGGACCGACGACGATCGGCACCTGGGCGGACCTGAGCGGCGTGTCGTGTCACCGGGGCGGTCCGCGACGTGACCACAGACGGACGGGAGGCCCGGTGCCAGCTGGCACCCGGCCTCCCGTCCGGTGGACTCGCGGCTACTGCGGCGGCTGCGGGGGCCGCCACGGCCCCTCGCCGGCCTGACCGGGCCCGTCCTTGCGCTCCCGACGCCGCAGGTACTGCTCGAACTCCTGCGCGATCGCGTCCCCGGAGGCCTCGGGGGAGTCGACCGTGTCCCGCGCCTGCTCGAGCTGCCCGATGTAGGACGCCATGTCCTCGTCGTCCGCGGCGAGGGCGTCGATGCCCTCCTCCCACTGGGTCGCGTCGTCGAGCAGCGTGCCACGGGGGACGGTGACGTCGGTCAGTTCCTCGATCTTGTCGAGCAGCGAGAGCGTGGCCTTCGGGGAGGGGGCGTTGTGCACGTAGTGCGGGACCGACGCCCACAGCGAGAGCGTGGTCAGACCGGCCTTGTCCATCGTGTCGGAGAGCACGCCGAGGATGCCGGTCGGGCCCTCGTAGGAGGACTTGTCGACGTCGAAGGCCTGCCGCACCGAGGCGTTCTCGCTCGAGACGAACACCGAGATCGGCCGGGTGTGCGGGACGTCGGCGAGCATCGCGCCCACGAAGACGACCGCGTCGATCGCGTACACGTCCGCCAGGTCGATGACCTCGGCGCAGAACGCCCGCCACGTGCGCGACGGCTCCGGGCCGACCAGCACGAAGACGTCGCGCGCCGCCTCGGACCCGGTGGCACCGATGACCGGGCGTCCCGCCGCGCCCGGGCCGTGCAGCACGATGCGGGGCCACTGGATGCCGCGCGCGCCGTCGTCGTCGCTGCCCACGTTCGGCCGGTTGAACTGGTAGTCGACGTACTGCTCGCCGTCGATCTCCCGCAGTTCGTCGAGGTCGAGCGCGTCGACGATCCGCCGGGCGAGGCCGCTGGCCGCTTCGCCGGCGTCGTTCCAGCCCTCGAACGCGACGACGAGCAGCCGGCCGTCGTGGAAGGGGGAGTGCTGTGGCACGGAGCGGACCTCCTGGAGGTGGAGTGGGGCGCCACCGACGCCCGACACGATCAGGCATCCACTGTAGGCCCCGCACACGGCGCGGCGTCGCTGGGTCGCACCCCGCACACGGCGCGGCGTCGCTGGGCAGCACCGGGCATGCGGCGCGGCACCGCCGCGCCGGTAGACTCGTCGCCCGTGACCGCGCATCCTCCCGCCCTCGTCCAGCCCGCAGCCGTGCTGTGGGACATGGACGGCACGATCATCGACACCGAGCCGATCTGGCAGCAGTCCCAAGTGGAGCTGACCGGCCGGTACGGCGCCGAGTGGACCCACGAGGACGGACTCTCCCTGGTGGGGAGCGGCCTCGAGCGCTCGGGGGAGATCCTCCGCGACAAGGGCGTCGACATGGAGGTCGAGGAGATCGTCCAGTGGATGACCTCGTACGTGATGGAGCGGTTGCAGGGCGACGACCTGCCCTGGCGTCCGGGCGCCCGCGAGCTCATCCAGGAGCTCCACACCCGCGGCATCCCCACGGCCCTCGTCACGATGTCCCGTCGGAACATGGCGCTCGTCGCCGCGGACGCCCTCGCCGACCACGCGTTCCAGGTGGTCGTCGCCGGTGACGACGTCGAACACCCGAAGCCGCACCCCGAGGCCTACCTCAGCGCAGCGGCCCAGCTCGGCGTCGACGCCACCGCCTGCGTCGCGATCGAGGACTCCGCCACGGGCGTCGCCGCGGCCGTCGCGTCCGGCGCCGTGACCATCGCCGTCGAGCACATCGTCCCGCTGCCCGAGACCGCGGGGGACGTCTACCTGACCTCGCTCGCCGGGGTCGACGTGGACCGCCTGGTCGCGCTGACGTCGCCGGCCCTGGCCGCGCGCGCCGGTGGGTCCGGAGCGTCCGGTGGGTCCGGAGCAGGACGGCCTGGAGGCCCCGGTGCCGACGACCGGTCCGCCACCGACACCGAGGGGGTCACCTCGTGAACGCCGAGCTGCCCGACACCACCGGCCTGCTCGACACCTCGGGCCTGCCCCACACCGCCGGCGGCGCGCCGCACACGCCGCCCCGCGGCCCGTTCCGGGCCGGTGACCGCGTGCAGCTCACCGGTCCGAAGGGCAAGCTCACGACGCTGTCGCTCGAGCCCGGCGTGATCTACCACACGCACCGCGGCATGCTCGCGCACGACGACGTCATCGGGCAGCCGGACGGGTCGGTCATCACGGCGAGCTCCGGGGACGAGTACCTCGCACTCCGCCCGCTCCTCAACGACTACGTGATGTCGATGCCCCGCGGCGCCGCGATCGTCTACCCGAAGGACGCGGCCCAGATCGTGGCCTTCGCGGACGTGTTCCCCGGTGCCCGCGTGGTCGAGGCCGGCGTCGGTTCCGGTGCGCTGTCGCTCTGGCTGCTCCGTGCGATCGGTCCGACCGGTCGTCTGCAGTCATTCGAGCGGCGAGAGGAGTTCGCCGAGATCGCCCGCGGCAACGTCGGCACCTTCCTCGGCGCCGTGCCGGACAACTGGAGCGTGACCGTCGGCGACCTGGTCGAGGAACTGCCCGACGCCACCGAGCCGCAGAGCGTCGACCGCGTCGTGCTCGACATGCTCGCGCCGTGGGAGTGCGTCGACGCCGCAGCGGACGCGCTCGTGCCCGGCGGCCTCATCGTCTGCTACGTCGCCACCGTCACGCAGCTGTCGCGGACCGCAGAGGCCCTGCGCGACACCGGCCGCTTCACCGACCCGCAGTCGAGCGAGACCCTGGTGCGCACCTGGCACGTCGAGGGGCTCGCCGTCCGCCCGGACCACCGCATGGTCGGCCACACCGGCTTCCTCGTGACGGCCCGACGCCTGGCCGACGGGGTCGTGCTCCCCAACCTCAAGCGGCGAGCGGGCAAGGCCGAGTTCTCCGACGAGGACGTCGAGGCCTGGACCCCCGGCGCCGTCGGCGAGCGGTCGGCGAGCGACAAGAAGCTCCGCAAGGTGGCGCGTCAGTCGGCTGCCCAGGCCCGCAAGGTCGCCGCTGCCGAAGCCGCGTCGTCCGCGCCTGTGGACACGGCCGAGACGCCGAGCGCGGACCGGTAGGCTACCTGGCGTCGCTCGTCCTGCACCGAACGGAAAGAGGGTCCGTGCGCACCATCCCCGCACTCCTGGTCACCATCGCCCTGGCCGCATCGCTGACCGCGTGCGCGTCGAACGGCGCCGGCTCGACTCCGTCGACGTGCGCCGCACCAGGTGCCGCGTCCAAGGCCGTGACCGCGACCGGTGCGTTCGGCAAGGAACCGAAGGTGTCGATCCCGAAGGGGCTCACCACGAAGGGGACGCAGGTGTCCGTCGTGCGCGACGGCACCGGGCGCACGATCGGAGACGGCACCCCCGTCCTGATCGAGTACACCCTGGTCGACGGCGCCAGCGGCAAGGTCGCCCAGACCAGCGGCTACGCCGGACAGACCGCCCCCGTCACCGCCGGCTCGAAGAACGCCGGCGCGCTCGGCAAGGCGCTCGAGTGCGCCAAGGTGGGCGACCGCCTGGCCGTGGCACTGCCGCAGAGCGCCCTGAGCAGCTCCGGCGCGCCGACCAGCGGGACGCAGGACGCGGTCATCGCCGTGATCGACGTCAAGAAGGCCTTCGACGCCCGCGCGACCGGCACCCCGCAGCTCGCCGGCGACGGCATGCCCGCCGTCGTGCTGGCACCGGACGGCGCCCCCGGCATCACGGTGCCGTCGACCTCCGCGCCCTCGGGCGACGAGACCCACCTGCTCCGCAAGGGGTCGGGGTCGGTCCTGACGGACAAGGACACCGCCGTCGTGAAGTACACCGCTGTGACGTGGCAGGCGGACTCCACCGTCGCCGGGTCCAGCTGGACCGACGGCACCGGCGCGGCGACCATCCCGCTGGCGAAGGGCCAGATCGCCGAGGGCGTGCGCACTGCGCTCCTCGGTCGGCACGTCGGTGACCAGGTGCTCGCCGTCGTCCACCAGCAGGGTGCCGCCTACGCGTACGTCATCGACGTGCTCGGGTCCATCAGGTCCTAGGACGGTCCGTGCCCACCACCCGTGTGCCCCGCGTACCCGCGGAAGAGCGGCTGTTCAGCCTGGTGCTCGCGCTGCTGTCGACCGAGTCCGGTCTGACCAAGTCGGAGATCCTGGCGAACGTGCAGGGCTACCGGCAGCGGTTCACGCCGGGCGGTGACAACGCCTCGCTCGAGCGGCAGTTCGAGCGGGACAAGGACGACGTCCGTGATCTCGGGATCCCACTCGAGACCATCGAGACCCCGGGTGCGGCCGGCAACAACCAGACGCTGCGCTACCGCATCCCGAAGGGTGAGTACGACCTGCCCCTCGACGTCCGGTTCACCCCGGACGAGTCCGCGCTGCTGTCGCTCGCGGCGATGGCCTGGCGTGAGGGCGCGCTGTCCAACGACTCGCGTCGTGCGCTGCTCAAGGTCCGATCCGCCGGCGGCGACGAAGCCGTCGGGGGCATCGGCACCGCCGCCTACGCTCCGCGGCTCCGGGCGCGCGACGCGGGGTTCGAACCGCTGCGCTCCGCGCTCGACCGTGCGGCTGCGGTGCGTTTCGACTACATCACCCCGGGGGAGCACCAGGCACGTCGGCGCGAGCTGCACCCCCTGGCGCTCGTCCAGCACGGCGGGCGGTGGATGCTCACCGCGTACGAGCCCTCGACCGACGGGGTCAAGAACTACCTGCTCTCACGCATCGTCGGCCCGGTGTCGCAGTTCGCGGTCGGGCAGCACCCGGCACCAGCCGGCGCCGGCGAACGTGCGTTGGCCGAACTCGACCGGATCTGGGCCGAGCGCACCGCGACGATCGCGGTCGCTGCCGGTTCGGACGCAGAACGTCGGCTCGGACGCCGGCGCGACACGACGGTGGGCGACCCGGGCGTGCTGCTCGTGCACTACGTCGACCCGCAGATCCTGGCCGAGGAGCTGGCCGCGTTCGGACCCGAGGTCCACGTGCTCGAACCGCAGGACCTGCGCGAGCGCGTCACCGCACGCCTGCGCGGACTCGTCGCCGACCACAGCGAGGGGGCCGACCTTGGCTGACGTGCAACCGTTGCAGGCGCAGGACAAGCTGGCGTTCCTGCTGGCCCTCGTGCCGTACCTGATCGACCGAGAACGAGTCTCGGTGGCCGAGGCCGCACGGCACTTCGGTGTCCCTGAGCCCCGCATCCGTCGTGCCGTGGAGCTGATCGCGGTGTCCGGCATCCCGGGCGAGACCATGCAGTACCAGCACGGCGACCTGTTCGACATCGCCTGGGACGACTTCGAGCAGAACGACATGATCGTGCTCACCAACCTGGTGGCGATCGACGACTCCCCGCGGCTCTCCGCGCGCGAGGCCTCGGCGCTCATCGCCGGCCTTCAGTACCTGTCCGCCCTGCCCGAGGCCGCCGACCGTGACGCGATCCGTGCGCTGATGGCGAAGCTCTCGCGGGGTGCCGGGGGTGCCGCCGGCACCGTCGCCGTGGGACAGGAACTCCACGACGCCACGCTGACGACCATCCGCCAGGCGATGTCCGAGTGCCGGGGTCTGGTGTTCGACTACGCCGGTCCGCGGACCCAGGGCAGCACCCGCCGGGTCGACCCCCTGCGTGTCGAGTCGATCGACACCGACTGGTACCTCCGCGCGTGGGACCTCGACCGGCAGGCCCTCCGCACCTTCCGCTTCGACCGGATGTCCGCCGTGCGGGTCGACGACCGCGCCGCCACCCGCTCGATCGACGACGTCGAGATCCCGGACACGCTGTTCCAGCAGTCGGCGACGGACGTCATCGTGACGGTCGAGCTCGAAGCGTCGTCGTTGCCCCTCGTCGCTGACTTCCTCGCCGACACGGCCGACGCCCCCGACGGCGACGGACGCGTCCGCATCCGCCTGGCCGCTTCGGCCGGGTTCGACGGAGTCGTCCGCCTGGTGGCGGGCCTGCCCGGCCGCGCCGTCGTGCTCGACCCGCCGGCCGCGCGCGAAGCGGTTCGCGCGTTCGCCCTCAGCGCGCTCGACGCCTGACCGCTCGACGCTCGGCCCGGCCTGAGATCGCGCAACACGCCGCTCGGTTCTGCTGAGGTGCCGCGATCCGTCGCTCGACGGGCACGCGGGCGACAGATCGCGCCACCTCGACATGACGAGGACGGCGAGTCTTGGCACCTCGCCGGCCGCCCACGGGGTGTCGCGACCACGCGACCGGACGGGAGGCGCGGGTCGGGCCCGCCCCGAGCCTCCCGTCCAGCGCGCCTTCCGGATCCCACGCACCAGGACGCCGACGTCGGCCCGCGGCGCGGACGCCAGTCGGCAGGCGCGGCTGTGCGTTCTCGGCACTGCCGCGGACTGTCGGTCCCGCTGTCGTAGGATCGGGGCATGGCTTCGACGACCGCGAGCGGGCGAGCAAAGCGGCAGGGTCGCCGTCCCAAGGAACCCGAAGGCCGCATGTCCCTCGGACAGCACCTGATCGAGCTCCGCAACCGGTTGTTCAAGGCGGTCCTCGCGGTCGTGGTGGGTGCCGTCGGCGGGTGGTTCCTCACGCCGTTCGTGCTCGACTCGCTCCGTGCCCCCGTGACCGAGCTGGCGAAGGTCGGCGGGCACACCGCCGAGCTCAACTTCCCCATGATCACCGGGGCCTTCGACCTGCGGCTCCAGATCGCGATCACCATCGGCATCGTCCTCGCCAGCCCGGTGTGGCTCTACCAGATCTGGGCGTTCATCGTCCCGGCGCTGGTGCGGCGCGAGAAGCAGTACGTGTGGGGCTTCCTCGGCACCGCGATCCCGCTGTTCTTCGCCGGGTGTGCCTTCGGCTGGTACGTCCTGCCGCACATCGTCGGCATCCTCGGCAGCTTCGTGTCGAGCCAGGACACGTCGATCGTCGACGCCAAGGCCTACTACGACTTCACGATCAAGCTCATCGTGGCGGTCGGCATCGCGTTCGTGCTGCCGGTGTTCCTCGTGCTGCTCAACTTCGTCGGGGTCCTCACGGCGGACGCGATCATCAAGTCCTGGCGCGTCGCGATCCTGTGCATCCTGGTGTTCTGCGCGATCGTCACGCCGAGCGCCGACGTCATCTCGATGTTCCTGCTCGCGGTGCCGATGACGGTGCTCTACGTCGCCGCCTGCGTCGTGACGTGGTTCCACGACCGGCGCCTCGCCAAGCGCCAGGCGAAGCTCGACGCCGAGTACGGCCTGTGACGGGCACGGGGCTCAGCGCTGCGGAACGGTTCCAGGCAGCGCGGGTCCGCAACCGCTCCCGGAACCTCGAGTTGTTCCGCGACGACCTGCGTTTCGACCTCGACCCGTTCCAGTTCGCGGCGTGTGACTCGCTCGACCAGGGCCGCAGCGTCCTCGTCGCTGCCCCGACGGGCGCGGGCAAGACCATCGTCGCCGAGTTCGCGATCTGGTTGGCGATGCGCCAGCCGACGGCCAAGGTGTTCTACACGACGCCGATGAAGGCACTGAGCAACCAGAAGTACGCCGAGCTGGTGCAGGTCTACGGCGAGACCGAGGTCGGGCTCCTCACCGGCGACACGAACGTCAACCCGCGCGCCCGCGTCGTCGTGATGACGACCGAGGTCCTGCGCAACATGATCTACGCCGACTCCGACCTGCTCGACGACCTGGCGTGGGTGGTGCTCGACGAGGTGCACTACCTGGCCGACCGGTTCCGCGGTGCCGTGTGGGAAGAGGTCATCCTGCACCTGCCGACCGAGGTCCGTCTCGTCTCGCTGTCGGCGACGGTGTCGAACGCCGAGGAGTTCGGCGACTGGCTGCAGACGGTCCGTGGGGAGACCGACGTCATCGTGTCCGAGGACCGCCCGGTCCCGCTCGAACAGCACGTGCTCGTCGGCAACAAGATGGTCGACCTGTTCGACTCGTCCGGCGCCGCGGCGACCAACCGCGTCAACCCGGAGCTGCTGCGCCTGGTCGGAGGCGGTTCGCGGAACGACTCCCGCGGTGGTCACCGGGGGAGTCGCGGTCGGGGCGGCTACGTCGACCGCCGTGGCCCGCGCACCGAGAAGGCGCACCGCGAGCACATCGCGCACATGCTCGACGAGCGGATGCTGCTGCCCGCGATCTTCTTCGTCTTCAGCCGCAACGGCTGCGACCAGGGCGTCCGTCAGGTGGTCCGGTCCGGCCTGTCCCTGACGACCCGCGACGAACGCAACGAGATCCGCGAGACGGCGGAGTACCACTGCCGCACGCTGCTCGACGAGGACCTGGCCGTGCTGGGCTACTGGGAGTGGCTCGAGGGGCTCGAGCGCGGCGTCGCAGCGCACCACGCCGGCATGCTCCCTGCCTTCAAAGAGGTCGTGGAGGACCTGTTCCAGCGCAAGCTGCTCAAGGTGGTCTTCGCCACCGAGACGCTGGCCCTCGGTGTGAACATGCCTGCCCGCACCGTGGTGCTCGAGAAGCTCGAGAAGTTCAACGGCGAGGCCCGGGTCCCCATCACGCCGGGCGAGTACACCCAGCTGACGGGGCGCGCCGGTCGCCGGGGCATCGACGTCGAGGGGCACTCGGTCATCCAGTGGTCCGACGGCCTCGAGCCGCAGGCCGTCGCGTCGCTGGCCAGCCGTCGGACGTACCCGCTCAACTCCTCGTTCAAGCCGACCTACAACATGGCGGTCAACCTCATCGAGCAGTTCGGCCGCCGGCGCACGCGCGAGGTCCTCGAGACCTCGTTCGCGCAGTTCCAGGCCGACCGGTCGGTCGTCGACCTGGCGCGCAAGGTCCGCTCGCAGCAGGAGTCCCTCGACGGCTACCAGAAGTCGATGCAGTGTCACCTCGGTGACTTCACCGAGTACGCGGCACTCCGTCGTCGCCTGTCCGACCTCGAGCGCACGAACGTGCCCGGCGGCCGCGAGGCCTCGCACGGTGCCCGCGCCGAACGACAGGCCGCGATCACCGAGGTCCGTCGGTCGATGCAGCGGCACCCCTGCCACGCCTGCCCCGAGCGTGAGGCCCACGCCCGCTGGGCCGAGCGCTGGTACAAGCTCAAGCGCGTCAACGAGAAGCTGGTGCAGCAGATCCGGTCGCGCACCGGGGCCGTGGCCACCACGTTCGACCGGGTCACCGACGTGCTGCTGCAGCTCGGGTACCTGGTGCCCGCCGACCGCGCCACCGCCGACCAGTCCGACGCCGTGCTCGCGCGTGGTGACGGCGAGCTCCGGGTCGCAGCCGGTGGACGTCGCCTGCAGCGCATCTACGGCGAACGAGACCTCCTGGTGGCCGAGTGCCTGGAAACCGGGGTCTGGAAGGAACTGACGCCGGGTCAGCTCGCCGGGATGGCGGCGACGATCGTGTACCAGCCGCGTCGCGAGGACGCACCGGGCACCGAGCACGCCCTGCCCCGCGGATCGTTCCGAGCGGCACTCGACGCGACGCTGACGATCTGGTCGCGCCTCGACGACATCGAACGTGACGCCCGGCTGTCCGGCTCGCAGCCGCCGACCCCCGCCATCGCGCTCGGCATGTTCCGCTGGGCGTCCGGGTCACCGCTCGACGACGTCCTGCGCTCGCTCGACCTGGCCGCCGGCGACTTCGTCCGCTGGTGCAAGCAGGTGATCGACCTGCTCGACCAGATCAAGAACGCCGGGGACCCGGACCTCGCCGACACCGCGCGCCGGGCCACGGACGCGGTCCGCCGCGGCATCGTCGCCTACGCGACGGTCTGACAGGAGGCCCAGTGCAGGTCCCCGACGTCGGCGTGCGTCCGCGCGCGCCGTTCGCAGCGCTGCCGGTGCGGCAGGCCGCCCCGCTCGCGGTCATCGGCGGGGTGCTCTTCGCCCTGTCCTTCCCGGCGCCCGGATGGTGGTTCCTGGCGTACCCGGCGGTGGCGTGTCTGCTCCTGTCGGCGATGGGACAGGGCTGGCGGCGTGCCGCCTGGCTCGGCTACCTGGGCGGCGTCGCCTTCTGGGTCCCGGCCATCTCCTGGGCCGGACGGTACCTCGGGCCGGTCCCGTGGCTAGCGCTCGCGCTGTTCGAGGCGGCTCTGTTCGCGCTCGGCAGCGTCGCCGTGGCACTCGCGTACCGATGGGTCGGGCGTGTCGTGACGACGACCGCTGGACGCGTGTGGGGCCTCCCGGCCGTCATCGCCGCGCTGTGGACCGGACGCGAGTGGTTCTCAGGCAGCTGGCCCTACGGCGGGTTCGCCTGGGGACGCGTCGCGCTGTCGCAGTCGGAGAGCCCCTTCGCCCACCTGGCCGCCTGGGTCGGCGTGCTCGGGGTGTCCTTCGTCGTCGTGTACTGCGTCGCCGTCGTCGTGTCGCTCGGGCTGGTCGGCGGACTGCAACTGCGCGTCCGCGTCGCGTTGGCCGGTGTCCTGGTCGCCGCAGTGCTCGCCGTGCCCGCGTGGCCGACCGCCGTGCGTGGCAGCATCCGCATCGAGGCAGTCCAGGGCAACGGGCCGGCGGGGTACTTCGACCGCGCAGCACCCGGCGAGGTGCTGCAGTCCCAGGTCGCCGCGACCGACGTCGACGCGAAGGGCGTGGACCTGGTCGTCTGGCCCGAGGCGTCTGCCGAGTTCGATCCCCGCGTGCAGCCCGTGATCGCGGGTGCGCTCGACTCGGTCGTCCGCTCGGTGGACGCGCCGATCGTCGCCGGGGCGATCACGCAGACCTCGACCGGGGTGCTGCACAACACGTCGTTCGTGTGGACCGCCGACGGGTGGCAGTCGTCCTACGACAAGAAGCGCCCCGTGCCCTTCGGCGAGTACGTGCCCGATCGGTGGTTCTTCTCGAAGCTGGCCCCGTCGTTGATCGGGCTGCTGCAGCGGGACTACACCCCGGGGACGAAGCCGAACGTGCTGTCCGTGGCGGGCATCAAGGCCGGGATCGCGATCTGCTTCGACATCGTCGACGACGGGCTGACGCAGGACATGGCCCGCGGGGGAGCGCAGGTCATCCTCGCGCAGACGAACAACGCCGACTTCTCGGGCACCGACGAGAACCTGCAGCAACTGGAGATCGCGCGGATGCGGGCGATCGAGACCGGTCGGTCGCTCGTGAACATCTCGACGGTGGGCGCCTCGCAGGTGATCGACCCGACCGGTCGGACGATCGACCGGGTGCCCGAGTACACCGCGACCTCGATGGTGACCGACGTCCCGCTCGGCACCTCGACGACCCCGGCGACGGTGGCCTCGGGCCTCGTGACGCTCGTGCTGTCGCTCGGCGGGCTGCTCGTGTTGCTCGCGTGTGCGCCGTGGGGTCGACGTCGTCGCACTGGGAAGCGTCTGTGAATGCAGCCGGGTCGGAACGAACCCGCGTGGGACAGTGTTGCAAGGGGTGAACGACTGAGAGGAGTCCACCATGGCTGATCGGAGTCTCCGCGGCATGCGGCTCGGGAGTCAGAGCCTCCAGAGCGAAGAGGGCGTCGAGCTCTCGGACCGCAAGCGTGCGGTCTACCAGGACGAGTCCGGCGAGACGTTCGACGTGGTCTTCTCGGCCGATGCCGAGGTCCCGCAGAGCTGGAACGACCCGCGCAGCGGGCGTGAAGGACGGCTGCTCGGCGATGACGGTGTCCCCGTCGAGGTCGCAGCCGAGGACGTCAAGGCACCGCGTACCCACTGGGACATGCTGCTCGAGCGTCGCTCACGCGAAGAGCTCGAGGAACTGCTGCAGGAGCGTCTGGCGTTCCTGCGTGCTCGGCGCGGCGCGTAGCCGACTGACGATGAAGGCCCGCTCCCCGATGGGGGAGCGGGCCTTCGTCGTGCTGGCTGTCGGCGCCTAGCTGTTCTGCTGGGCGTTCGGGTCGTGCTGGCCGTTCGGGTCCTGCTGCGCGTTCCTGTCGTGCTGGGCGGCGCTTCGCTCGTCGTCGCGCAGCTGGCGGCGGGTGGCCTCGGCCGCTGCGGCGAGCTTCTCGTCGACGCTGCGGTTCGACTCGGCGAGGCGTTCGTCCAGCGCCGAGTCCGGCACGATGTCCGCCGCGGTGGCGTTGGCGTCCGGCAGCGAGGATCCGCCGGCGGCGTTCGCGGCCGCTGTGTTGGCGAGGCTCTCGTTCGCGAGCTTGGAGATCTTCTCGAGGAAGTCGGTCCCGCCGGACGCAGCCGCACCGGCGCCCCCTGTGCCAGCGGCGCCGCCGGCACGTGACGTGGTGAAGCCCTTGGCGATGCCGGACAGCGCTTCCGTGAACTCGCTCGGGATCATCCAGAGCTTGTTCGAGGTGCCCTCGGCGATCTTCGGGAGCGTCTGCAGGTACTGGTACGACAGCAGCTTCTCGTCCGGGTCGCCGGCGTGGATCGCGTCGAAGACCGTGGCGATGGCCTGGGCTTCACCCTCGGCACGGAGCACCTGGGCCTTGGCGTCACCCTCGGCCGCGAGGATCGCTGCCTGACGCTGGCCCTCTGCCTCGAGGATCTGCGACTGCTTCGTGCCCTCGGCCTGCAGGATCGCGGCACGACGACTGCGCTCCGCTCGGAGCTGCTGTTCCATCGCGTCCTGGATCGACACGGGCGGCTCGATCGCCTTGAGCTCGACACGGCCGACACGGATGCCCCACTTGCCGGTCGCCTCGTCGAGGACGACGCGCAGCTGGCCGTTGATGTTGTCACGGCTGGTCAGCGCCTCTTCGAGGTTGAGGCCACCGACCACGTTGCGGAGCGTGGTGGTCGTGAGCTGCTCGACGGCACCGAGGTAGTTCGCGATCTCGTACGTGGCCGCACGCGCGTCCGTCACCTGGAAGTAGACGACCGTGTCGATGGACACGACCAGGTTGTCCTCGGTGATCACCGGCTGCGGCGGGAACGACACGACCTGCTCGCGCATGTCGAGCAGCGGGCGGAGCCGGTCGATGAAGGGGACCAAGAGGTTCAACCCCGGGTCGAGGGTCTTGTGGTACTTGCCGAGTCGCTCGACGATGCCCGCCGTCGCCTGGGGGACGATCCGGATCGCCTTGGCGAGGACGACGATCACGAAGATGACGATGACGGCGATCAGTACGAAGAGCACGATCGTCCCGGGTGCGAGGGTCATGGAGCTGCCTTCTGTTGGATGCGGACGACGGCGGTCGAGCCCTCGATGGACTCGACGACGACATGGGTGCCGAGCGCGGGTGCGCGCTCGGGTGCTGCGGCGTCGATCCGGGCGCTCCAGGTCTCGCCGTTGGCCAGGCGGACCTGGCCGGGGGCGGAGGACGTGAAGGCCACGGCGACCGTGCCGGGCATGCCGACCAGCCCTTCGACGCCGGTGCGGTGCGGGTCGGCGTTCCGTCCGAGTGCCTGCAGCACGCGCGGCCGGACCAGGCCGAGGAGCACGAGCGCCAGCACGGCGGCGATGATGGCGGACAGCCACCAGGGTGCGCCGATGAGCGCGGCGATCAGCCCGCCGGCGGCCCCCGCGGCCAGCATGATGAAGATGAAGTCGAGGGTGAAGACCTCGACCACCCCCAGCACCAGGACCAGGGCGATCCAGACGAGTGCCTGGACCCATTCGGTGATGGTCACGCGATCCTCCCTCCCTCGGACGCGCACGGCTCACGCTGCGTCGCGACGACCGGTTCAAGTCCGTTCAACATATCTGATGACGACCGACATCGTCGGCAGGGGCGGTCGGCTCCGGGGGGATTGGTAGGCTCGAGCGGCCGTGTACGACCCCGAACAGGAGAACACCACCGTGAGCAACCCCCTCGCCGCCGGAGCCCTCGCCGGCAAGCGCGCCCTCGTCACCGGTTCGTCGCGCGGCATCGGCGCTGACACGGTCGGGTACCTGGCCGAGGCCGGCGCCAAGGTCGTCGTGAACTACCGCAACAAGGCCCGCCGTGCCGAGCAGATCGCCGAGGGCGTCGTCGCCGCGGGTGGAGACGCCCTGGCCGTCGGCGCGGACCTGACCGACCACGACTCGGTGCAGGCGATGGTGGACGCCGTCGTCCAGGCCTGGGGTGGGATCGACCTGCTGGTGCTCAACGCCTCGGGCGGCATGGAGTCCGGGATGGGTGAGGACTACGCGCTCCGACTGAACCGCGACGCCCAGGTCGACATGCTGCAGACCGCCGTGCCGCACATGGCCGCGGGGTCGCGCGTCGTCTTCGTCACGAGCCACCAGGCCCACTTCGTCGAGACCGCCGAGACCCTGCCGGAGTACCTGCCGGTCGCGAAGAGCAAGTACGCCGGCGAGACCGCGCTGCGCGAACTCGTGCCGCAGCTCGAGGCCGCCGGCATCGAGTTCGTCGTCGTGTCCGGCGACATGATCGAGGGCACGATCACCGCGACGCTGCTGAACCGCATCAACCCCGGTGCGATCGAGGAACGCCGCGGCGCCGTCGGCAAGCTCTACAGCGTCTCCGAGTTCGCGGCCGAGATCGCCCTCGCCGCGGTCGAGCCCGTCCCGGCCGACCACACCCGGCTGGTCGGCGACGTCTCCGGCTTCACGCAGGCCTGACGTGACGGCCCGCCCCGGTCTGCGTCGCACCTCGCGGATCCTGCTGCTCGACCCCGACGGCCGCGTGTTCCTGATGGACACGAACGCACCGTCCTCCGACGGGTTCCACCGCTGGATCACCCCCGGCGGGGGAGTCGACCCGGGCGAGTCGCATCGCGACGCGGCGATCCGTGAACTCCGCGAGGAGACCGGCATCGTCATCGACGATCCGGGCGCGTCCGTCTGGGCGTGGGACTTCGACGTCACGTGGGACCAAGCCGACCACGACCGCGGACACGCCGAGTTCTACGTGGTGCGGACCGCCGGCTTCACGCTGTCCGACGCCGAGTGGACCGACGACGAGCGCGTCGACATCCTCGACGCCCGCTGGTGGACGGCCGACGAACTCGAGGCGACTGACGAGCCGTTCGAGCCCGCCGAGCTGCCCGAGCTGGTCCGCCACGCGGGGGAGGGACGACTCACTCCCGAGGGGTGAGCACGCAGAACTCGTTGCCCTCGGGGTCGGCCAGCACCACCCACGGCACGTCGGTCTGGCCGACGTCCACCCGCTCGGCACCGCGGGCGACGAGCGCCTCGACCTGTTCGTCGTGCGCGTCGTCCGGTGCCGGTGCCAGGTCGATGTGCAGGCGGTTCTTGACGGTCTTGCCCTCCGGGACGGGGACGAAGACCAGACCCTGCGGCTGCTGCTCCCGCGGTACCGTCCCTGCCAGGTCGAGCGACCACGCCGGCGCGATGACGGCCTCGTCGTCCGACTCGTACACGACGGGCCAGTCGAGGGTCTCGCCCCACCAGCGGGCGAGGGCGTGCGGGTCGTGGCTGTCGACGACGATCGAGTACCAGCGGAGTGCCATGCGGCACAGTATGGCCGTTCTCCACAGGTCGTGGCCGGCCCTTCTGCCGGGCCGGTACTCGTCGGTACCCTGATCGCCATGGACACCTCCACGACGCCGGTCGCCGACAGCCACGACCGCATCCGGGTGCGCGGGGCACGCGAGAACACCCTGCGTGACGTCGACGTCGACCTGCCCAAACGTCGCCTGACGGTCTTCACCGGGGTCTCGGGCTCCGGCAAGAGCTCGCTGGTCTTCGCGACGGTCGCCGCCGAGTCGCAGCGCATGATCAACGAGACGTACAGCGCCTTCCTGCAGGGGTTCATGCCGTCGGTCGGGCGCCCCGACGTCGACGTGCTCGACGGCCTGACCACGGCCATCGTCGTCGACCAGGAACGCATCGGCGCCGACCCGCGCTCGACCGTGGGGACGGTGACCGACGCCAACGCCATGCTCCGTGTGCTGTTCAGCCGGTTGGGTCAGCCGCACATCGGTGGGCCGAACGCGTTCTCGTTCAACCTGGCGACCGTCACTGCCGGCGGGGCCATCACGGTGCAGCGTGGGCTCGACGCCAAGGCCGAGAAGGTCTCGTTCAGTCGGCTCGGCGGCATGTGTGCCCGGTGCGAAGGCCGGGGGAGCGTGACCGACATCGACCTGACCCAGCTCTACGACGACAGCAAGGCGTTGTCGGACGGTGCCCTGACGATCCCCGGCTACGGCACCGACGGCTGGAACGTGCGGCTGTACGCCGAGTCCGGGTACTTCGACCGTGACAAGCCCATCCGTGACTTCACCGAACAGGAGCGGGCGGACTTCCTGTACCGCGAACCGACGAAGCAGAAGATCGCCGGCATCAACATGACGTACGAGGGACTCGTCCACCGGGTCCGTCGGTCGTTCCTGCAGAAGGACCGCGAGGCGATGCAGCCGCACATCCGCGCGTTCGTCGACCGCGCTGTGGCGTTCACCACCTGCCCGGACTGCGACGGCACCCGGCTGAACGACGTCGCCCGGTCGTCCACCATCGCCGGTGCGAGCATCGCCGACGTCTGCGCGATGCAGATCACCGACCTCGCCGCGTGGCTGCACACGCTCGACGAACCGTCCGTCGGCCCCCTGCTCGACGGACTCCGTGCCGCGGTCGACTCGTTCGTCGAGATCGGCCTCGGCTACCTGTCGCTCGACCGCCCGACCGGCACCCTGTCGGGCGGCGAAGGTCAGCGCGTGAAGATGGTGAAGCACCTCGGGTCGTCGTTGAGCGACGTCACGTACGTGTTCGACGAGCCCAGCACCGGCCTGCACCCGCACGACATCGAACGGATGAACGACCTGCTGCTCCGCCTGCGTGACAAGGGCAACACCGTCCTGGTCGTCGAGCACAAGCCCGAGGTCATCGCCATCGCCGACCACGTGGTCGACCTCGGGCCTGGTGCCGGCACCGCGGGCGGGACGCTCTGCTACGAAGGCCCGGTCTCCGGACTCCGGGGGAGCGGGACCGTCACGGGTGCCCACCTGGACGACCGGGTCACGGTCAAGGACACCGTCCGCCAGCCCACCGGCGCCATCGCGATCCGTGGAGCCGACCGGCACAACCTGCAGTCGGTCGACGTCGACGTCCCGCTCGGGGTGCTCACGGTCGTCACCGGGGTCGCCGGATCAGGCAAGAGCACGCTGATCCACGGCTCGCTGTCCGGCCGCGACGACGTCGTCGCGGTCGACCAGAGCGGCATCAAGGGGTCGCGGCGGAGCAACCCGGCGACGTACACCGGGCTGCTCGAACCGATCCGCAAGGCCTTCGCCAAGGCGAACGGCGTGAAGCCGGCCCTGTTCAGCGCCAACTCCGAGGGCGCATGTCCGGCGTGCAGCGGCGCGGGCGTGGTCTACATGGACCTCGGCATGATGGCCGGAGTCTCCACGACGTGTGTGGAGTGCGAGGGCAGACGGTTCGATGCCGCAGTGCTCGGGTACCGACTCGGCGGGAAGGACATCAGCCAGGTGCTGGCGATGCCGGTGTCCGAAGCCGAGCAGTTCTTCGCCTCGGGGGAGTCGAAGATCCCGGCCGCCCACACGATCCTCCAACGGCTGGTGGACGTCGGGCTCGGGTACCTCACCATCGGCCAGCCCCTGACGACGCTGTCCGGGGGTGAACGGCAGCGGCTGAAACTCGCTGCGCACCTGGGGGAGCCGGGCGGGGTGATCGTGCTCGACGAACCGACCACGGGCCTGCACCTGGCCGACGTCGCCCAGTTGCTCGGCTTGCTCGACCGCCTCGTCGACGCCGGTCGGACGGTCGTCGTGATCGAACACCACCAGGCGGTCATGGCACACGCCGACCACCTCATCGACCTCGGGCCCGGTGCGGGACACGACGGTGGGCGCGTCGTGTTCGAGGGCACCCCGGCAGAGCTCGTCGCGGCCAGGTCCACGCTGACCGGCCAGCACCTCGCCGCGTACGTCGGCGCCTGACCGGCGTCGGACAGGAGGCTCCGTGTCGGGCCGACACCGAGCCTCCAGTCCGATGCCGGTCGCGACCAGTGCGTCCACCGGACGTCCGACGACCGTCCCAGGTCGGCGCGCGTAGCGTGCCGCGCATGAGCTACAGCCAGCCGGACCCGGCAGAAGAGACCACGCAGGACGAGGCACCCGAGCAGCCCGACACCGATCCCAGCACGCTCGAAGAGCACGGCGACGAGCAAGCCGCGCTCGAGATCGACGCAGAGGACGTGCCGACCTCGGACGCCTGAGCCGTCTCGCTCGCACAACCAGAAGCACCCGACGCCATGGGAATCCACGGCGTCGGGTGCTTTCTGCTGTGCGGACGCCTTTGGCCCCACCGACGAGATCCCGAGGCGCCGATAATGCATATTATGTCAACTCAGGGGGACGCGGTCAGTCCTCCGACGCCGTCCATCCGGGAACTCCGCGGACCGTGCGAACGCCAGCGCGACGCAGCACAGCCCGAAGCAGTCGGCGCAGTCGGCGCAGTCGGCCCAGTCGGCCCTCAGGTCTTCGCGGCGACCGAGCTCCACCCGGGTCCGACTCACCCGGCGTCGATCACCGCCACCGTCATGCCGGCGGTGATCGCGGGACGGTCCATGGCGACGAGCGCCGCAGGGAGCTCGTCGAAGGTGATCGTCGCTCCGACCGTGGCGTCCAGGCGCAGCCGTCCGGCGACGATGTCGTCGAGCATCGCGGCGTACTCCCCCACCGAGATGCCGTGGCTGCCGAGCAGCTCGAGCTCCTCGCCGATGACGCGGCCCATCGGGATGGCCGGGGCTGCCTCGTCGTCGAGCAGCAGCCCGACCTGTACGTGGCGTCCCCGGGGACGCAGCGTTGCGACGGCGGTCACCGAGGTCGCCCGGCTGCCGAAGGCGTCGACGGAGACGTGCGCGCCGCCGCCGGTCAGCCGTCGGACCTCGTCGACGGCGTCCGGTCCCGACACGACCGTCGTGGCACCGAGGGCCCGGGCACGGTCGAGCGCTCCCGGTGAGACGTCGACTGCGATCACGTGCGCTCCGGCCGCGACGGCGACGATGACCGCCGACAGGCCGACACCGCCACAGCCGACCACGACGACGTGCTCCCCTGCTGCGACCCGGCCGCGTGCGTGCAGCGCGTGGTAGGCCGTCCCGAAGCGGCACCCGAGTCCGGCGGCGTCGACGAAGGGCACCGCGCCGGGCAGCGTCACCAGGTTGACGTCGGCGTGCGGCACGACGAGCTCCTCGGCGAACGAGCCGGGCAGGGTGAAGCCGGGCTGCTGCTGCTGCGTGCAGACCTGGGTGGCGCCGGAGCGGCACTCGTCGCAGGTCCCGCACGCGAAGACGAAGGGCGCGGTGACCCGGTCCCCCACGCCGTGCGACCGGACGCCGTCACCGGCGGCGACGACGACTCCGGCGAACTCGTGCCCGGGCGTGTGCGGCAGCCGGACCGAGTCGTCGTGTCCACGCCAGGCGTGCCAGTCGCTCCGGCACACACCCGTCGCGGCGACCCGGACGACCACGCCGTCCGCCGGGCAGGCGGGGCGATCGACCTCGACGACCTCGGGCACGGAACCGAACTCGGAGTAGCTGACTGCACGCATCCGGTCATCCTGCCATCCGCGCGCCCCCGTAGGATGCTGCGCATGTCCTCCACCGCGGTCCGCCGCAGCGTCCGGATGTCCGTCGTGGCCGTCGTCGTCGCCCTCACCAGCCTCGTGGTCGCCGACCGCGCCGATGCGCACTCCGGCCTGGTGTCGAGCACCCCGGCCGACGGGCAGACGGTCACCGAGCAGCTCGACCGCGTCGCCCTGACGTTCTCCGAGGCACCACTCGCGGGCCTGGACTCCGGCCTGCGCATCGAGGTCCGCGATGCCGGCGGTACCGACGTCTCGACCGGGGACGTCGCGGTCGACGGCGCCACGATGTCCAAGGCCGTCGACCCCCAGGACGGCGACTACACCCTGCTCTGGCGGTACGTCTCCCCCGACGGCCACCCGATCACCGGCGAACTCGCGTTCGCGGTGGACCTGCCCGCAGCGGCGACGACTCCGACACCGTCCACCAGCGCGACGGCCGAGCCCGGTGACGAGGCCACCGAGATGGACGTGACGCTCGATGCGACGCCGGTCCCGATGGCGGAGGAGACGCCGTCCAGCCTGCCGGTCCTCATCGCCGGCGGCGCCGGGATCCTGCTCGTCGCAGCGGTCCTGGTCCTCGCGTCGCGTCGCGGGCGCGCCCCCTCGGACGACTGAGCCGACGCGCGTCGGGCCCCGCCCGTCACCGGACACGTCCCGGACGGGAGCCAGGGTGTCGGCCTGCACCGCACCTCCCGGACGGGAGGCACGGCACTGGCCCGCAGCGGGCCTCCCGTCCGTCCCGTGGTCAGTAGGCGATCCGGCCGTTCCGGTCGTGGAACTCCCCGGTGGGGCCATCGGTCCCGAGTGTCGCGAGCGCGACGGTCGCGTCCGTGCCCTCGGTCACCGTCTGGTGGCCGCCGAAGCCGTTGAACTCCGTCGCGGTGTACCCGGGGTCGCTCGCGTTGACCCGGAACGTCGGCAGATTCTTGGCGTACTGCACGGTCAGCGCGATGACGGCCGCCTTCGACGCGGCGTACGGGATCGACGGGACGGGGTACTCGTCGTGCCCCGGCGTCGTGAGCCACCGGGTGAACCCGACGCCCGAGGCGACGTTCACCACGACCGGCGTGGACGAGGCGCGCAGCAACGGGAGCGCCGCCTGCGTGACCCGGACGATCCCGGTCACGTTCGTGTCGAGGACGGACGCCATCGCCGCCGCGTCCAGGTCTTCGACGCCGAACGAGGTCCCGAGGACGCCCGCGTTGTTCACGAGCACGTCGAGCTCGGGCAGGGACGTCACCGCGGCGTCGATGCTGGCCTGGTCCGTCACGTCGAGCTGCAGCACGTGCGCGCCGAGGGCACGGGCAGCGTCCCCGGTCGCGGGGTCGCGCATGCCGGCGTACACGGTGTGGCCGGCGTCGAGCAGCCGACGGGTGGTCTCGAGTCCGAGGGACCGGTTGGCTCCGGTGATGAGTGTGGTGGTCATGCGTCCACCATGCTCGCCGCACACCCGCGTTCCCAGGTGCCGGTCGACGGTGGGACCGGCAGTACCACCTGCCCGGTCCGGCGCCGGGGCAGGATGGGTCGCATGACCGAGTTCGCGACCGTGCTCCGCGCCTGGCGGGACCGGGTGTCGCCGGAGGCCGTGGGGCTGCCCGCGGGTCCCGGCCGACGGACCCCGGGTCTCCGACGCGAGGAACTGGCCGCGCTGGCCGGGGTGAGCGTCGACTACGTCGTCCGGCTCGAGCAGGGCCGGTCGGTGAACCCCTCGCCACAGTTGCTCGGGTCCCTGGCGACGGCACTGCGTCTGAGCACCGAGGAGCGCGACCACCTGTTCCGCGTCGCCGGGGCCGCACCGCCGTCCCGCGGGGTGGTGCCGCGCCACGTCACGCCCGGGGTGCAGCGCCTGATCGACCGACTCGGCGACGTGCCGCTCGCCGTGTTCACCGCGACGCACGACATCCTGCTGTGGAACGACCTGTGGGCCGCGCTGACGGGCGACCCCGAGCGTCTGGTCGGCATCGAGCGCAACCTGGTGTGGCGGCACTTCATGGTCGGACACGACGGTGTGGAGTACGACGACGACCACCAGGAGGAGTTCTCCAGCGACCTGGTGGCCGACCTGCGTTCGGCGCTCGGTCGCTACCCGGCCGACCGGGCCCTGGTGGACCTGGTCGCACGACTGCGTCGCGAGTCACCGGACTTCGAGCGCCGCTGGGCCGTGGCACGCGTGGCCGAGCACCGAGCGAGCCGCAAGACCCTGCGCACGCCGGTCGGCCCGATCGAGGTCGACTGCGACACCCTGAGCGTGCCCGGGGGCGATCTGCGGATCGTGGTCTACACGGTCGTGCCCGGGTCCCCGGACGCCGCCGCACTCGACCTGGTGCGGGTCACCGGGCTGCAGTCCCTCGACGTGGTCTGAGCCCCAGGAGTCAGCAGCCACGCAGGCCAGCGACCCCGACGGTCAGCGCCTGCGCCGGGTCACTCCCCGAAGCCCGACCGCACCAGCGAGTCCAGCGCGGCGACGGCCTCGGTCGCGTCGTCGCCGGACGCCTCGATCGTGACGGTCGCACCCTGCGGCAGCGCGAGCGCCATGATGCCGAGCAGGCTCTTCGCGTCGACGCCGTTGACCCGGACCGCGGCGTCGTACTTCGCGGCCGTCTTCACGAACTCGGCGGCCGGACGGGCGTGCAGCCCGCTCTCGTTGACGAGCTCCACCGTGGTGGACGCGGCCACGTCGGTGGCCGGACCGGTGGACGGGGCCGGTGCCGGGCCTCCTGTCCGGTCCTGGTCAGCGTCCGGATCGGAGGCCGTCCCGTCGTCCGCCCCGCTGCCTGCGGCCGATGCCGCAGCGGCGAGCACCGCCGCGACGTCACCACCCGTCTGGGCCGCGACCGCTGCAGCGACCGTGCCCTCGACGAGCGGGGCGTCGGACACGTGCACCCGGGCGCGCAGGTCGTCGTCCAGGAAGTCGAGCGCGGTGTCCGTCGTCAGGTACGCCGAGCCGAGGTCGCACAGGACGACGATGCCGTCGGCCGAGGACAGTTCCTCGATGCCGGCGGTGATCGCTTCGAACGAGGTGCCGATCCCGCCGTCGTCGGTCCCGCCGGCCGCGACGAGCGGCACGTCGGCGGCCATCTGGCGAGCCAGTTCCACCGTCCCCGTCGCGACCGCGCGGCTGTGCGAGACGACGAGGATCCCGACGGTCACGCCGCGTCCACCGCGGCGCGGAGGATGTACGCCGTCGACTGGGCGCCCGGGTCGCGGTGGCCGACCGCGCGTTCCCCGAGGTAGCTCGCGCGGCCCTTGCGGGCGACGAGCGGCTCGGTCGACTCGGCGCCCGTGACCGCGGCGTCGGCCGCAGCGGCGAGGACCCGCTCCGGCGACTCACCGGCGCCGGCAGCAGTGGCGGCGGCGTCGACGGCCGGCGTCCACGCGTCGATCATCGTCTTGTCGCCGACGGCGGCCTTGCCGCGCGACACGACGCCGTCCCGGGCGGCGGTGAGGACCGCGACCAGGGTGTCGGCGTCGAGCGCGGCCGCGTCGCCGGCGGCCTGTGCGGCCTTGAGGTACGCGGTGCCGAACAGCGGACCGGCCGCCCCGCCGACGGTGGAGATGAGCTTCGTCGCGACGGTCTTGAAGACCGATCCCGGGGTGTCGAACGAGCCGGTGTCCAGGGCCTCGACCACGGCGCGGAAGCCCCGGTCGAGGTTCTCGCCGTGGTCCCCGTCGCCGATCTCACGGTCGAGCGTGACGAGTTCCGCCCGGTGCTCGTCGATCGTCGCGGCGGTGCGGCGTACCCAGTCGATGGCCCATGCGGTGTCGAGCGCCAATGCGTGTCCCTTCGTGGTGTGTCGGTCTCAGCGGCCCCAGCGCAGGGCCGGGGTCTCGACCGGTGCGTCCCAGAGCGTGGTCAGTTCGTCGTCGAGCACCGTGACGGTGATCGAGAAGCCCTGCATCTCGAGGGACGTGACGTAGTCGCCCACCAAGCTACGCGCGACCTCGAAGCCGCGGTCCGCCAGCACCTCGGCGGCGCGCCGGTAGACGATGTAGAGCTCGGACTCGGGGGTGCCGCCCATGCCGTTGACGAAGAGCAGCAGCCGCGAACCAGCGGGGGCGGCGAGGTCGGTCAGCACCGGCTCGAGGACGCGGTCGACGAGTTGGTCGACGGGCGCCATCGCGATGCGTTCGCGGCCGGGTTCGCCGTGGATCCCGATGCCGAGTTCGGCCTCGTCGTCGCCGAGCGTGAAGGACGGTTCGCCCGCGTGCGGCACCGTGCCCGGGGCGATCGCGAGGCCCATCGACCGCGTGACGTCGTTGACGTGCCGGGCGACGGCGGCCACCGCGTCCAGGTCGTCCCCGCGCTCGGCAGCCGCGCCCGCGCACTTCTCGACGACGACCGTGCCGGCGACCCCACGGCGTCCGGCCGTGTAGAGCGAGTCCTGCACGGCCACGTCGTCGTCGACCACGACGGTCTCGACCCGGACGTCGTCCATGCCGGCGAGTTCGGCCGCCGTCTCGAAGTTCAGGACGTCGCCGGTGTAGTTCTTCACGATGTGCAGCACACCGGCGCCGCCGTCGACGGCCTTCGTCGCGGCGACGATCGGGTCGGGCGTCGGGCTCGTGAACACCGGGCCGGGCACGGCGGCGTCCAGCATGCCGAACCCGACGAAGCCGGCGTGCAGGGGTTCGTGGCCGCTGCCACCACCGCTGACGATGCCGACCTTGCCCGACACCGGGGCGCCGGTTCGGTGCAGGTGGATCGGGTCCTCGACCAGGACGACGTGTCCTGCGTGCGCCGCGGCGAACCCGCGGACCGTCTCGATGACCACGTCGTGCGGGTCGTTGATGAGCTTCTTCATGAGCTGGCCTCCACGGTCGGGACACACGGACACCGGCCAGCACACCGCCGACGTCGTCCGGAGTGCCGCCAATCTACAACGGGCGGGCGTTCGGCCGTCATGCACGTTCGTGCATCGCCGCTGCCGCGCAGACCGGCCTCCGCGACCCCTCGCGCACACCTCCCTTGCACGTTCGTGCACTTTCGTACCGATCGCTCACGTGTCCATCGCGCCGCGTGAAAACCCGGCAGTATGCTCGCCCCAATCACTCGACGGGGAGTGCCGGAGCAGCCCGGACCCCCTCTCACAGCACTGGAGGTCACCGATGGACGACATCGGAGTCAAGTTCCTTTCCGAGCTCGTCGGCACTGCGATGCTCATCATCCTGGGTGGTGGCGTGGTCGCAGCCGTCTCCCTCAAGAAGTCCAAGGGCTTCGGCGCAGGCTTCCTCATGGTCACGATCGGCTGGGGCTTCGCGGTCTTCGCCGGTGTGACCGTCTCCTACAAGTCCGGCGGCCAGCTCAACCCGGCGGTCAGCCTGGCCCAGGCGATCCTCGGCAACATCACCGTCGGCGCGATGCTGCTCTTCTGGCTCGCCCAGCTCATCGGCGCGATCATCGGCGCCGTGATCGTCTGGCTCGCGTACAAGCAGCACTTCGACGAAGAGCCCGACCCGGCCGCCAAGCTCGGCGTGTTCTCCACCGGCCCGGCGATCCGCTCCTACGCCTGGAACGTCGTGACCGAGATCATCGGCACCTTCGTGCTCGTGTTCGTGGTCATCGCCTTCACCAACGGCAAGACCCCCGCCGAGCTCGGTGCGATCCCCGTTGCCTTCCTGGTGATCGCGATCGGTGTCTCCCTCGGTGGCCCGACCGGCTACGCGATCAACCCGGCCCGTGACCTCGGCCCGCGCATCGCCCACGCCTTCCTGCCCATCAAGGGCAAGGGCTCGAGCGACTGGTCCTACGCCTGGGTCCCGGTCGTCGGACCGCTCATCGGTGGTGCGCTCGCAGCCGGTCTGTCGTACGCGCTCCTCCCCCTCGCCTGACCCACACCCGTCCACGGCGGCCGGCCCCATCGTCGGGGCCGACCGGCACCGAACACCCGTAAGGAGCACCAATGGCCGACTACATCGTCGCCATCGACCAGGGCACGACCAGCACCCGTGCCATCGTCTTCGACCACTCCGGTTCGATCATCTCGGTCGGGCAGAAGGAGCACGAGCAGATCTTCCCGCGCGCCGGGTGGGTCGAGCACGACCCGTCGGAGATCTGGGACAACACCCGTGAGGTCATCGGCCAGGCCCTGTCCCGCGCCGACATCACCCGCCACGACGTCGCGGCGGTCGGCATCACGAACCAGCGCGAGACCGCGGTCGTGTGGGACAAGACGACCGGCAAGCCGGTCTACAACGCCATCGTCTGGCAGGACACCCGCACCCAGGCGCTCGTCGACAAGCTCGCCGACGGCGACACCGACCGCTACAAGGCGATCGTCGGCCTGCCGCTGGCGACCTACTTCGCCGGCACCAAGATCATGTGGATCCTCGAGAACGTCGAGGGTGCCCGTGAGAAGGCCGAGGCCGGGGACCTGCTGTTCGGCACGACCGACACCTGGGTCCTCTGGAACCTGACCGGTGGCGTCGACGGCGGCGTGCACAAGACGGACGTCACGAACGCCTCGCGCACCCTGTTCATGGACCTCGAGACGCTGCAGTGGCGCGACGACATCCTGGCCGACTTCGGTGTGCCGAAGTCGATGCTGCCCGAGATCGTCAGCTCCTCCGAGGTCTACGGCCACGTCGAGTCGTCGAACCTGCTCCGCGAGGTCCCGATCGCCGGCATCCTGGGCGACCAGCAGGCCGCGACGTTCGGTCAGGCCGCGTTCGACCAGGGCGAGTCGAAGAACACGTACGGCACCGGCAACTTCCTGATCTTCAACACGGGCACCGAGATCGTGCGCTCGGAGAACGGGCTGCTGACCACGGTCGGGTACAAGCTCGGCGACCAGGAGACCCACTACGCGCTCGAGGGCTCGATCGCCGTCACCGGGTCGCTGATCCAGTGGCTCCGTGACAACCTCGGCATCATCCAGAGCGCGCCGGAGGTCGAGGCCCTGGCCAAGACCGTCGAGGACAACGGCGGCGTGTACTTCGTGCCGGCGTTCTCCGGGCTCTTCGCGCCGTACTGGCGTCCGGACGCCCGCGGCGCCCTGGTCGGCCTGACGCGCTTCGTCAACAAGGGCCACATCGCCCGTGCCGCCCTCGAGGCGACCGCGCTGCAGACCCGCGAGGTCCTGGACGCCGTCAACGCGGACTCCGGTGTGGACCTCACCGAGCTCAAGGTCGACGGCGGCATGACCGCCAACAACGAGCTCATGCAGTTCCAGGCCGACATGCTCAACGTGCCCGTCGTCCGTCCGGTGGTCGCCGAGACCACCGCGCTCGGTGCCGCCTACGCCGCCGGCCTGGCCGTCGGCTTCTGGGCGAACCTCGACGAGCTCCGTGCCAACTGGCAGGAGGACCGTCGTTGGGAGCCGCAGCTCGACGCCGCGGAGCGTGACCGCACGCTCCGCCTCTGGAAGAAGGCCGTCACGAAGACCTTCGACTGGGTCGACGAGGACGTCCAGTAGTCCGCTGCTGACGCACTGACAGGAGGCCCGGTGCCGG
>NZ_MJGI01000025.1:435183-635685 GCF_001864835.1 Curtobacterium sp. MCBA15_001
CCGGGCCTCCTGTCCGTCTGCGTGCGGTGCGGTCAGCTCCGCGACGTGGAGGTGGGTCAGCTACGCGACGGCGGGTGCGGCGCCGACCCAGTCGGCGAGCTTGCGCTCGGCGGCACCGGAGTCGATCGCGTCCGCGGCGACCACGAGCTGCTCGCGGAAGCGCTGCAGGATCGGTCGGTCCCACTCGGACGGGTCCTGCGCGAGCCGGAAGGACACCAGACCAGCGGCGGCGTTCAGCAGCACGATGTCGCGGACCGGGCCGGTCTCCCCCGCCAGCACCCGACGGACGATGGCGGCGTTGTCGGCGGGTTCGCCGCCGAGCAGGTCCTCGGTCCGGGCGCGGGCGATGCCGAGGTCGCGGGGGTCGAGGTCGTGCTCGGTGACCCGTCCGCCGGTGACCTCCCAGATGTGGCTGTGGCCGGTGGTGGTCAGTTCGTCCAGCCCGTCGTCGCCGCGGAACACCAGCGCCGTCGCTCCGCGGGTCTGGAAGACGCCGGTGATGATCGGCACGAGCTCGAGCTGGGCGACACCGACGGCGTTGGCCTCGCAGCGGGCCGGGTTCACCAGCGGGCCGAGGAAGTTGAAGACGGTCGGGACGCCGATCTCACGACGCACCGGAGCGGCATGCGCGAAGCCCGGGTGGAAGGCGCTCGCGAAGGCGAAGGTCAGGCCGACGCGGTGGAAGGTGTCCGCAACACGCATTGCGTCCATCGACAGGTCGAGGCCGAGGGCGGCGAGCACGTCGCTCGAGCCGGACTTCGACGAGCTCGCGCGGTTGCCGTGCTTGACGACCGGCACCCCGGCGGCGGCGATCACGATCGCCGCCATCGTCGAGACGTTGACCGTGCCCACGACGTCGCCGCCGGTGCCCACGATGTCGAGCGCCATCGGGTCGACGTCCAGTGGGACGGCGGCATCGAGGATCGCATCGCGGAAGCCGACCACCTCGTCCACGGTCTCGCCCTTCGCCCGGAGCGCCACCGCGAAGGCCGCGATCTGCGCGGGCGTCGCCTGTCCGCGGACGATCTCCTCCATGGCCCATGTGGACTGCCTGATGGAGAGGTCCTCGCGCGCCATGAGGGCGCTGATGACGGCGGGCCAGGTCAGGAGGTCGGACATACCGACGATCGTAGTGTTTTCGAGCGACCCGCCAGTTGACTGGCAAAACACTGTCGGTGGTTTCGGCCATAATGGAACCTGTGACAAGCACCCCTCTCTCCAGACCAGCCAGCGGTACGGTCCTGAACAGGCCGAACCCCGTTGCCGTGGGGACGATCGTGTGGCTGGGCAGCGAAGTCATGTTCTTCGCCGGCCTGTTCGCGATCTACTTCACGCTGCGGAGCACTTCCCCCCAGCTGTGGGCGACCGAGACCGCCCACCTCGAAGTGCCGTTCGCCTCGGTCAACACCATCGTCCTGGTGCTGTCCAGCTTCGCCTGCCAGTTCGCCGTCTTCGCCGCCGAGCGGTTCCAGGTGCACCGCACCAGCTGGAAGCCGACCGACTGGGGCATGACGGAGTGGTTCTTCGTCACCTACTGCATGGGCGCACTGTTCGTCTGCGGCCAGATCTTCGAGTACGCCAACCTCTGGCACGAGGGCATCACGCTCCAGTCGAGTGCCTACGGCTCCGCGTTCTACTTCACCACCGGCTTCCACGGCCTGCACGTGACCGGCGGTCTGATCGCGTTCCTCCTCACCCTGGGCCGTGGCTTCGCCGCCAAGAACTTCGGTCACAAGGAAGCCACCACCGCCATCGTCGTGTCCTACTACTGGCACTTCGTCGACGTCGTGTGGATCGGCCTCTTCGCCGTCATTTACCTCGTCAAGTAGAGATCGGGCAGCACGCACAGCATGTTCACCAGGACCAAGAACAAGAAGGGCCGTCGCTCGCCGATGGCCACCGTGTCGCTCATCGTCGTCGGACTGATGACGACCGGCGGTGCCTACGCGCTCTTCAGCTCCTCGGCCAACGCCGACGACAGCGTCAGCACCGTCGCGGCCTCCAGCCAGTCGCAGGTCAACGAAGGCCAGAAGCTCTTCGCCTCGAACTGCGCCACCTGCCACGGCCTGTCCGCACAGGGCACCGGCGAGGGTCCGTCGCTCATCGGCGTCGGCGCTGCCTCGGTCGACTTCCAGGTGGGCACCGGCCGCATGCCGATGGCCGCCTCGGGCCCGCAGGCCGAAGAGAAGCCCTCGCAGTTCACGAACGACCAGGTCGACGCCCTCGCGGCGTACGTCGCCTCGCTCGGCCCCGGCCCGGCCGTGCCGTCCTCGTCCCTGACGAACGGGTCCGACGGTGACGCCGCCGAAGGTGCCGAGCTGTTCCGGATCAACTGCGCGATGTGCCACAACGTCGCCGGTGCGGGTGGCGCCCTGACCGAGGGCAAGTACGCGCCGAACCTGAAGAGCGTCTCCGGCAAGCACATCTACGAAGCGATGCTCACCGGCCCGCAGAACATGCCGGTGTTCAACGACCTGAACATCACGCCGCAGCAGAAGGCCGACATCATCACGTACCTCAAGTACGTGCAGGACAACGCCTCGCCCGGTGGCTTCGGCCTCGGTGCCATCGGTCCGGTGGCCGAGGGTCTGTTCATCTGGATCTTCGGGCTGGGCGCGGTCGTCGCGATGACCGTGTGGCTGACCGCGAAGCAGAACTGATCGTCCGTGTCGCACGACACTGAAGGGAACACCATGGCAGAGCACGACGACGAGGCAGTGACCTCGTCCTCGGCTGTCGAGAAGCACGACTCGACGGTGCCGGTCGGCATCGCGGTCCTGCCCGCGGAACCGTTCGAGAACCCGGGCGAGCCGCCGCACCGCGCACGTCGCACCGACGTCGACCCGAAGAAGCAGCGTCTGGCCGAGCGCCAGGTCGCCACGTTCTTCTACCTGTCGATCGTCGGCAGCGTCCTGTCGATCGCGGCGTACATCGCCTTCCCGATCCGCTCCGACGACTTCGGCACGGTCCGCAGCGCCAACCTCTGGCTCGGCCTGTCCATCTCGCTCGCGCTGCTCGCGCTCGGCCTCGGTGCCGTCTACTGGTCGAAGACCCTGGTCAGTGACCGTGAGATCACCGAGATGCGGCACCCGACCCGTGGGTCCGAGGCGACCCGTGCCAAGGCGGTCGAGGCCTTCCAGCTCGCCGACAAGGAGTCCGGCTTCAGCCGTCGCAAGCTGATCCGCAACTCGATGATCGGCGCGCTCGTCGCCTTCCCGCTGCCCGGCATCGTGCTGGTGCGCGACCTGGCACCGGCTGCCGACCCGAACGAGCTGCTCCGCCACACCATGTGGGCCAAGGGCACGCGGCTCACCAAGGACCCGACGGGCCTGCCGATCAAGGCGTCTGACGTCACGATCGGGTCTGTCTTCCACGTCATCCCCGACGGGCTCCTGGACAAGGAGCACATGCTCGAGGAGAAGGCGAAGGCCGCGGTGCTGCTGATGCGCCTCGACCCGAAGGACCTCAACCCCTCGAAGGGTCGTGAGAACTGGGGGTACGACGGCATCGTCGCCTACTCCAAGATCTGCACCCACGTCGGTTGCCCGGTCGCGCTCTACGAGCAGCAGACGCACCACCTGCTGTGCCCCTGCCACCAGTCCACCTTCGACGTCTCGCACAACTGTGACGTCATCTTCGGCCCGGCGGCACGCCCCCTCCCCCAACTTCCGATCGCGATCGACGACGACGGCTACCTGGTTGCGCAGAGCGACTTCCACGAGCCGGTCGGGCCGTCCTTCTGGGAGCGTGAACGCTGATGACCAGCACCACCACCACGAACGCACCGACGACCAGCACCAAGCCGGCACCGGAGCGTGGATCCCGCATCATCGGCGGGGTCGCCAACTACATCGACGAGCGCACGAGCATCTCCGGCCTGGTGAAGGAGGTCGGTCGCAAGATCTTCCCCGACCACTGGAGCTTCATGCTCGGTGAGGTCGCGCTCTACTCCTTCGTCGTGATCCTGCTCTCGGGCACGTTCCTGACGTTCTTCTTCGGTGCCTCGATGACCGAGGTCGTCTACAACGGCTCGTACGTCCCGCTCAAGGGCGTCGAGATGTCGACGGCCCTGCAGTCGACGCTGAACATCTCGTTCGACATCCGTGGCGGGCTCTTCGTCCGGCAGATCCACCACTGGGCAGCCCTGCTGTTCGTGGCCTCGGTGATGCTGCACATGGCCCGCGTGTTCTTCACCGGCGCGTTCCGCAAGCCGCGTGAGCTCAACTGGGTCTTCGGCTTCGTGCTGTGGGTCCTGGCCATGGCCGAGGGCTTCACGGGCTACTCGCTCCCCGACGACCTGCTCTCCGGCAACGGTCTGCGCATCATCGTCGGCATGATCGAGGGCGTCCCGGTGATCGGCGTCTGGATCGGTTACATCCTGTTCGGCGGCGAGTTCCCCGGAACCGCCATCGTCGGCCGCCTCTACACGCTGCACATCCTGCTGCTGCCGGCGATCCTCGTCGCCGTGCTCGGTGTCCACCTCGTGCTCGTCGTGATCAACAAGCACACGCAGTACGCGGGTCCCGGCAAGACCAACGACAACGTCGTGGGCGTCCCGATCCTCCCGGCGTTCGCCGCGAAGGCCGGTGGCTTCTTCTTCATCGTCGCGGGCATCCTGGCCCTCATCGCGTCGCTGTTCACGATCAACCCGATCTGGAACTACGGCCCGTACGACCCCTCCCCGGTGTCCGCCGGTACGCAGCCCGACTGGTACATCGGCTTCGCTGACGGCGCGCTGCGTCTGGTGCCGCCGCACTGGGAGGTCGTCTGGTTCGGCTACACGGTGTCGTTCAACATCCTCGTGCCGATCGCGGTCCTCATGGGCCTCATCCTGGCGATGTTCGTCTACCCGTTCATCGAGGCCTGGGTCACCGGTGACAAGCGCGAGCACCACATCGCGGACCGTCCCCGCAACGCCCCGACCCGCACGGCGTTCGGCGCGGCCGGTGTCACGCTCTACGCCAGCCTCTGGGCAGCGGCGAGCTCGGACATCATCGCGACGCACTTCATGGTGTCGATCGACCACGTGATCCACGTCATCCAGGCCACGACCGTGCTCGGCCCGTTCGTCGCCTTCTGGATCGCGAAGCGTGTCTGCCTCGCGCTGCAGAAGAAGGACCGCGAGATCGTCCTGCACGGCTACGAGTCGGGCCGAATCGTGCGCCTGCCGCACGGTGAGTACATCGAGGTCCACGAGCAGCTCGACGAGTACGAGCGCTGGAAGCTCCTGCAGTTCGAGGAGTACAAGCCGCTCATGGTCCGCCCGAACGCCAAGGGGCAGATCACCTCGGTACAGAAGGTCCGCGCCGGCATGTCGCGCTTCTTCTTCGAGGACCGCATCGCGCCGGTCTCGAAGACCGAACTCGAGGCCGCGCACGCCGCGCACCACGGTCCGGACCTCGAGGGCAGCCACCAGGCCCCGCAGGTCGGAGCCGGGGGTAAGTAGCCCCTCTCGGCAAGAAGGTCACACTTCTCGGCAAGAACGACACAACCCCTCGTCCACTTCGTGGTCGGGGGGTTGTTTCGTTCGCCTCATTCTCAGAAATGCCGCTTCCGGTTCACCGTGGATTCACGAACACGTGTTGGACTGTCGGTGGACGGTGTGGCATCGTGTTGCACCGTGCACTCCCCCAGCGGGAGGTCCTCTGCCGAGGAACCACCAACGGAATGAGAACCCGATGGACGCCCGGACGGCCGAACACCCCAGGCCGAACCACTTCCTGCTCCACCTCAGCGACACCCACCTCATCGCGGGTGACGGCGAACTGTACGGAGCAGTCGACTCCGCTGCGCGTCTGACGCAGATCATCGCCGACATCGAGGCATCCGGGGCCCGCCCCGAGGCCATCGTCGTCACGGGCGACGTCGCGGACAAGGGCGAGCCCGGAGCGTACGCCCGCGTGCGGCAGATCATCGAGCCGGCTGCCCAGCGCATCGGCGCGCAGGTGATCTGGGCGATGGGCAACCACGACGAGCGCGGCGCCTTCCGCCAGGAGCTCTTCGGCCTGCAGCCCACCGACCGCCCGGTGGACTTCGTCTACGACGTGAACGGCCTTCGCGTCATCACCCTCGACACGAGCGTCCCCGGCGAGCACTACGGGGTGGTCTCCCCCGAGCAGCTCGACTGGCTCGCCGAGGTCCTGTCCGAGGCCGCGCCGCACGGTACCGTCCTCGCGATGCACCACCCGCCGGTGCCGAGCGTGCAGGACCTCACCGTCCTCGTGGAGCTCCGCGAGCAACAAGCCCTCGCCGAGGTCGTCGAGGGCTCGGACGTCCTGACGATCATCGCGGGACACCTGCACTACTCGACCAGCGCCGTGTTCGCGGGCGTGCCGGTGTCCGTCGCCAGCGCCACGTGCTACACGCAGGACCTCAACGAGTTCCAGCGCGGGACCCGCGGCCGCGACGGAGCCCAGTCGTTCAACCTGGTGCACGTGTACGGCCACAACGTGGTGCACTCCGTGGTGCCGATCGGCCAGTACAGCACCGTGGGCGAGCCGGTCTCCGCCGAGGAGACCGAAGCCCGTCTGGCCGCGGCCGGCGTCGTGATCCCGCCCGCGGTGGAGCCAGCCCCGGTCACGTCGAGCATCCCGGTGTTCACGCTGGACTCCGTCCCGGTCTCCCCCATCCACCGCTGAGCTGCCGCGTCGTCATCGCGAGAGCGACAGATCGCGGCCAGCGGGCGGCGTCTCCGTCGTGAAAGCGACACTTCCCCGCCGAAGTTCGGCGGGGAAGTGTCGCTTTCACGAACAGGAGGAACAGGAGCGCCAGCAGCGCGTCCGCGGCCAGCCGTCAGCGGGCTACGCCTCCGGGCGCTCCCACGGCGCGGGGAACGGGAAGTACCGGTCCAGGAAGCTCGTGACCGTCGTCGTGCGCTCGTCGTCGCTGACCTCGGGGAAGCTGCCGTCGTTCAGGCAGAAGAAGTCGGCGTTCCGCTTCTTGAGCAGGTCCTCGAGTTCGCGCAGCCCGCGGACCATCGTCGTGTCGATGTACCGCACCGGGGCGTTCTCCTGCACGATCGCCCGCCCGGTGAGCAGCGCGTAGTAGTGGTACAGCGAGTTCGTCACCGAGATGTTCTCGGCAGCCCGGAAGCGGGACGCCGCGGTGGCGCGGAACTCATCGGCGAACTCGTGCTCCATCTCGGTCATGATGCTCGAACGGAGCGGTGTCGGCGCGTGCTCCAGGTGCCGCGTGGTGACGGCACCGAAGCGCTGCTGCAGCAGGCGACGGTTCACCCGCGCCGAGTTCTCGAACCCGCTCCGGCGCGGGTTGTTCGAGCCGAGCCCGATCCGGGTCGTCGCGACGATGAACTTCGTCACCGAGCCCGGGCTGAAGAACACCGACGGGTCGACCTGGCGCCCGAAGAACATGTCGTCGTTCGAGTAGATGAAGTGCTCGCTGATACCGGGGATGTGGTGCAGCTGCGACTCGACGGCCTGCGAGTTGTGCGTGGGGAGCACCGACGGGTCGGCGAAGAACTCCTCGCTCCGGACGATGCGCACGCGCGGGTGCTCGGCGAGCCACTCCGGTGCGGGCGAGTCGGTGGCGATGTAGATCGTGCGGATCCACGGTGCGTACATGTGGACGGAGCGCAGCGCGTACTTGAGCTCGTTGATCTGCCGGAAGCGGGCCGGGGCGTCGTCACCCTCACCGAGCACGGCCGAGGACTGCGCTGCCTGACGGGCGCGCTGGTACTCGACCGCGTTGCCGTCGACCCACGAGAACACGATGTCGATCGGGAACCGGATGTCGGAGACGTGGTCGTCGAACATGTGCTCGACGGTCTGCCAGGTGCGGCCGTAGCGCTCGATGTCGACGAGCTCGAACTCCTCGATGGGCAGGCTGCGCCGCATCAGGGCGTTCTCGACGGGCGCCAGGACCTCGGTCTCGGTGACGCGCCAGAACTCGAGCTGCACGCTGGTCTCAGCGCCGTACCGCAGCCGCCCGAGGGGCTCGAGGCGCGGGCGGAAGACGCGGAGCACGGGCTGGTCCACGGAACCGAGACCGTCGTCGACGACGAGCACGGCGGGCTCCCCCGGCGGCTTGGCGTAGAAGGGCTCACCCACGGCGGCGTCCATCACGGCCGCCTCGGCACGCTGTCGGTCACGCTCGTCGAGCGCGATGACCGGACGCTGGTCGTTGCCGCGGATCAGCAGGTGGTCGACGTCACCGGCGGTGAGCGCGTCGTCGAGGAACAGCAGGTCCTCGATCATCGACTGCTGCGGCGTGAGGTGGCCGTTCAGCAGCGTGAGACGCCCCTTGCGGAGCACGACGTCGGAACGTTCGAGACCGCCGGAGGACGGTCGAGGGTTCAGCAGAGGACTCTCGGTCTCCGGCTCGGTCTCGTTGCTCATCCATGCCCGTCTGATCGTGTGGTCGGACCCTGCGTCCGACCCTGCGATCCTACCGGGAAGGGTCGCCCTCTGCCGATCGGGGCACCTTGACCGCGATCCCGATGACCACGAAGACCGCGGCCGCGATGATCTGCAGCGCCGCCCAGACCTGTCCGGGGATCGGCACGGTCACCAGCGGGTTCCAGCAGACGGCGATGGCGGCCGTCACGATCAGCGCCCACCACGTCCGGCCGCGCAGCGCGAAGACGAGCACGATGAGCGCGAGGACGGTGACACCCCAGCGGACCGCGACGAACGCAGGGTCGTCGAGCAGCGCGACGCAGGCCAGCAGGACGACGGCAGCCAGGAGCCCCGGCGCGAGCGCCGGACGGGTGAACGCCGGCGGCTGCTCGGCTCCCCCGGCCGGACGGGAGGCCCGGCGCGGTTCCGCCGCGCCGGTCCGGCCCGAGCCCGCACCGGACCGCAGGGACGACCCGACCTGGGGCCGTCCCTTCCGGCCGGCCATCAGGCCGAGGCCTCGTCCAGCTCGATCGCGGTGATGGGTCGGGACATCGGCGGCAGGCCGCGCAGGCGTTCGAGCGCCGGGACGAGCTCGTCGGTGTACGCGCGGTAGCCCGCGTCGGTGAGGTGCAACCCGTCCTCGGTGTACTGCTCGGCGAGGTGGTCGCCGTCGGCCAGTGCCGGCCAGACGTCGAGGTACTGGGCGTGGCACGTGGCCACGAACTGCCGCAGGTGGCGGTTCGCCTCCTCGATGCGCGGGGTGTACTCGGCCTGCCGCGGGAGGATCGACACGAGCAGCAGGCGCACGCCCGGCAGTTCGCGTCGGAGCGTGACGAGGATGGTCTCGACGTTCCGCACGACGTGCTCGGCGCTCTTGCGGTGGTTGCCGAAGTCGTTCGTGCCGACGAGCAGCACGATGACGTCGGGCGACTGCGCCACGACGGCGTCGAGCCGCTCGAGGACGCCGTCGGTCGTGTCGCCGCCGATCCCCTGGTTCACGGTGCGCTCCTCGGGGAGCCGCTCGTCCCAGGCTCCGCCTGCGGTGATGCTGTCCCCCAGGAACAGGACCAGTCCGCGTCCGTCGTCGCTCATGCTGCCTCCTCGTGCGCCGGTGCGCGGGACCCATTCTGCTGCGTGCTGTTGGCCTGCGTCGAGCCGGTCCGGTGTGCCTCGCGCTCGGCACGGGCCGTGATCCGTTCGACCATGCCGGGGAAGATCACCCCGTGGAAGGGCAGGATCCCGTACCAGTACAGGCGTCCGGCGAGCCCTTGCGGGAAGTAGATCGCCCGCTGGTGGTAGTCGCAGCCGCCGTCGTCGGACGGGGTCACGGTCATCTCGAGCCAGGCGCGTCCGGGTGACTTGAACTCAGCACGGAGGCGCAGGTAGTGGCCGCGGTCGAGTCGCTCGACGCGCCACCAGTCGAGGGCGTCCCCCTGCTCCAGGCGCTTCGGGTCGCGGCGTCCGCGGTTCAGCCCGACACCGCCGAGCACCTTGTCCATCCACCCGCGAGCGACCCAGGCGAGCGGGAACGAGTACCACCCGTTCTCGCCGCCGATGGACTCGACGACGCTCCACACGGCCTCGGGCGGCGCGGCACTGTGCCGGAGCCGGTCGTCGACGTAGACGGTGTGACCGGCCCAGTCCGGGTCGCTCGGCAGCGGGTCGGCCGGGGTCGTCGCGAGCGTCGCGCTCCGCCAGCTCGTGGTGACCTCGCCCTTGCGCATCTTCGTCAGCGCGAGGCGGACCGCACGGCGGTACCCGGTCAGCCCGCCCTCTGGCCGCGGCACGACGTCGTCGATGTCGTGCTCGCGCTGGACGCACTCGAACTGCAGCGACTCGATGATCGGCGTCGCCAGCTTGCGCGGGATCGGGGTGACCATGTTGAACCAGTGCGCGGCGAGCCCCGGGGTCATCACGGGCAGTGGTGAGATGGCCCGCTGCGGGAGCTTGGCCTCCACCGCGTAGCCGTTGAGCATCTGGCCGTACCGCAGCACGTCGGGCCCGCCGATGTCGAAGGTGCGGTTGACGTCCGCCGGGATGTCGAGCGCAGCGACCAGGTAGTACAGGACGTCCCGCACCGCGATCGGCTGGATGTGGTTCCGCACCCACCGCGGCGTGGGCATCCACGGCAGCACGTCGGTGACGTGGCGGATCATCTCGAACGAGGTGCTGCCGGAGCCGATCACCACGCCGGCCTGGTAGGCGATCGTCGGCACGCCGGAGGCCAGCAGGACGTCGCCCACCTCCTTCCGGCTGCGCAGGTGCTTCGACAGTTCGCCGTCGGGGTGCAGTCCGCCCAGGTAGACGAACCGTCGCACGCCGGCCGTCGTCGCCGCTGCGGACATCGTCTCGACGGCGTTCCGCTCGGCGGTCTCGAAGTCGCCGTCGGCACCCATCGCGTGCGCCAGGTAGTACACCGCCTCGATGCCGTCGACGGCACGGGCCACCGCCTCGGCGTCCTGGAGGTCGCCCTGGACCACGTCGACCTGGTCACGCCAGGGGACGTCGTCGAGCTTGGTGGGCGTGCGGACGAGCACCCGGACGGTGTGCCCGGCGTCGAGCAGCAGGGGGACGAGGCGACCGCCGATGTAGCCGGTGGCCCCGGTGACGAGGACGCGCATGCAGGGCACGGTACGCCGCACGGCTTGAGGGTAGGCTCGCCGGGTGGACAACGCAGCTCTCCCCGTCACCGCCGACGACGTCCGTCGGCTCATCGACCACGCGATCCTGAAGCCGGAGCTCACGCGCGCCGACGTCGACGCCCAGCTCGACGAAGCCGCCGCGCACCGCGTGTTCAGCGTGTGCGTCCGACCGAGCGACGTCGCGCACGCCGTCGAGCGCCTGCAGGGCACGGGCGTCGGGGTCGGGACGGTCATCGGCTTCCCGCACGGCACCACCTCGACCGCCGCCAAGGTCGCGGAGTCGCTGCAGGCCCTGGCCGACGGCGCGTTCGAGCTCGACATGGTCCAGAACATCGGCGCCGCCCGCTCCGGCGACTGGGAGCGCGTCGAGCAGGACGTCCGCGCGGTCGTCGACGCCGCGGGTGACACCGTCGTCAAGGTCATCCTCGAGACCGCGTTCCTGACCGACGACGAGATCGTCGCCGCCAGCCGTGCCGCGCAGTCCGCCGGCGCCGCGTTCGTCAAGACGTCGACCGGGTTCGCCGGCGGCGGTGCGACCGCCGAGCACATCGCCCTGATGCGCCGCACGGTCGGTGCCGACACCGGCGTGAAGGCCTCCGGCGGGGTCCGCGGCCTCGACACCCTGCTCGAGATGGTGCAGGCCGGCGCCGACCGCATCGGGACGAGTGCCTCCGCGCGGATCCTCGACGAGGTCGCACACCGCGCACGGACCGGGGCCGCCTCCGGCACCGGCGACGACACCTCGTCCTACTGACCTGACCCGGCCGGCCCCGGCCGTCCACCGCACCGAGCCGGTGCGCGCCTGACGCGACGTCCGCGTCCGGGACGCGCCCCGAGCCTCCAGACCGCCGCATCGGAGCGCGCATGTCGAACACCGGATCATCCTCCCTGGCCCTCGCCGTCGACCTCGGCGGCACGAAGGTCGAAGCCGCGCTGGTCACGGACCAGGGCGTGGTGCTGCCGGGCACGCGCTTCCGCAGCCCCACGGGACCGCAGCGCACGTCGGACGAGCTGCAGGCCGCCGTGGACCAGGCGGTGACCAGCGCGCTCGGCGCGATGCCCGAGGATGCCACGCTCGTCGGTGTGGGCATCGGGTCGGCCGGCCCCGTGGACGAGGAGCACGGGCTCGTCTCGCCCCTGAACATGCCGGTGTGGCGTGGGTACCCGCTCCGGGACCGCGTGGCCGCCCACGTGCCTGCCGGCACGCCCGTGACCCTACGCATGGACGGGTTGGCGATCACGCTCGCCGAGCACTGGCTCGGTGCCGCCCAGGGATCCGACCACGTGATGGGCATGATCGTCTCCACCGGCGTCGGCGGTGGCCTGATCCTGCACGGCCGGACCGTCAGCGGCCCGACCGGCAACGCCGGACACATCGGCCACGTCGAGTGCGGTGGGTTCGACGACCGATGCGCGTGCGGCGGCATCGGCTGCCTGGAGGCCGTGGCCAGTGGCCCGAAGACCGTCGCCTGGGCGAAACGGCAGGGGTTCACCGGCGAGACCGGCGAGGACCTGTCGGCCGCCTACGCGGGCGGCGACCCGATCGCGGTCGCCGCGATCCAGCGGAGCGGTCGTGCGCTCGGTCAGGCGATCGCCGCAGCGACCTCGCTGGTCGACCTCGAGGTCGTGGCGATCGGCGGCGGGTTCTCGCACGTCACGCCGGACCTGTTCGAGTACGCCCGCCAGGCCGTGGCCGAGCGCGCCGAGTTCGGCTTCGTGACGAAGGTGCGGATCGTCCCCACCGGCCTGTCCCAGGACGGACCACTGATCGGTGCCGCGGCGCTGGTGCACCGGGCACACGTCCTCCGCTGAGGACCGGATCTCCACAGTGCCCGATCTCCACAGCGCGCGTGACGTCGTGGGTCGGGTACGGCAGGATGACGGGGTGCGTTCCTCCCGGCTGCTGACCACGGACGACTGGCCCGAGCCGGAGCTGCGCAGCGCCGTCCTCGCCGGCGAACTCGTGCAGGTCGGTGCGTGCTGGGCGTCCGTCGCCGAGCCGCAGGACCCCGCCCTGCGTGCCGCGTCCTTCGCATGGAGTGCCGACGACCCGCGCGTCATCGCCGCGGTGCGCAGCGCTGCCTGGATCTGGGGCGCGTGTTCCCGCCCGCCGCTCCCCCACGAGGCCTGTGTGCCTGCCGGAGCACGCATCCGGCAGGACGGAGACGTGCGCGTTCGCGAGGTGGCGATCACCCCGGACGAGGTGGACCACCTCGACGGTGTCGCCGTGACCTCGCCCCTGCGCACGACGCTCGACCTGCTGCGCGTGCCAGGGCCGGACGCGTGGGCGGCGTGTGCTGAGGCCGTGTCCGGGATGCTCGTGGTCGGCGGGGTCACCGAGGACGCGCTGCGTGCGCACCTGGACCGCCTGGGGACCGTCCCGATGGTGCGGCAGGCGGAACGGCGCCTGGCCGCGGTCAGCCCGCGCTGACGCGGTCAGCCGGCGCTGACGCGGTCGGGGTCAGCCGGCGCTGACGCGGTACACGTCGTACACCGCGTCGATGCGGCGGACGGCGTTCAGGACGCGGTCCAGGTGGGTCGTGTCGCCCATCTCGAACACGAAGCGGGACAGGGCCAGCCGGTCGGACGAGGTCGACACGGTCGCGGACAGGATGTTCACGTGGTGGTCGGTGAGGACCCGCGTGACGTCGCTGAGGAGCCCGGAGCGGTCGAGCGCCTCGATCTGGATCTGCACGAGGAAGACCGACTTGGACGACGGTGCCCACTCGACCTCGATCATCCGGTCGGGCTCGTTCATCAGGGACTTGACGTTCGTGCACGAGGCCTGGTGCACGGAGACGCCCTGGCCGCGGGTGATGAACCCGACGATCTGGTCGCCGGGCACCGGCGTGCAGCACTTGGCGAGCTTGACCAGGATGTCCGGGGCGCCGCGCACGAGCACGCCGCTGTCGCTGTTCCGCAGCTGCCGACTCGTGACCTGTCGGGGGAACGCGAGCTCGGGTTCGTCGGTCTCGGTCTCGGTCTGGACGCCCGCCAGGACCTTCTCGATCACGGACTGGGTCGAGACGTGCCCCTCACCGATGGCGGCGTAGAGGGCGGAGACGTCCTCGTAGCGCATCGCCGACGCGACCTCGGAGATCGAGTCCTGGCTCATGATGCGCTGCAGCGGGAGGTTCTGCTTGCGCATGGCCCGGGCGATGGCGTCGCGGCCCTGCTCGATCGCCTCTTCGCGACGTTCCTTGGTGAACCACTGCTTGATCTTGTTGCGCGCACGCGGACTGCGGACGAAGGTCAGCCAGTCCTGGCTGGGTCCGGAGTCGGGGTTCTTCGACGTGAAGATCTCGACGACGTCACCGCTCGACAGCGCGCTCTCGAGGGGCACCAGGCGACCGTTCACCTTGGCGCCCATCGTGCGGTGCCCGATCTCGGTGTGCACGGCGTAGGCGAAGTCGACGGGCGTCGCACCCGCGGGCAGGCCGATGACCTTGCCCTGGGGCGTGAAGACGTAGGTCTCCTTCGCGCCGATCTCGTAGCGCAGCGAGTCGAGGAACTCCCCCGGGTCGCTGGTCTCCGCCTGCCAGTCGGTGATGTGGGCCAACCACGCCATGTCCTGGTCGGTCTGGCTCGACGAGTCGACGTCACGACCGGCGGCACGCTGCTTGTACTTCCAGTGCGCGGCGACACCGAACTCGGCCCGCTGGTGCATCTCGTGCGTGCGGATCTGGATCTCGACCGGGCGACCCTGCGGCCCGAGGACCGTCGTGTGCAGCGACTGGTACAGGTTGAACTTCGGGGTGGCGATGTAGTCCTTGAACCGGCCGGGTAGCGGTGTCCACCGGGCGTGCACGGAACCGAGCATCGCGTAGCAGTCGCGGACCGTCGGCACGAGCACCCGGATGCCGACCAGGTCGTAGATCTCGTCGAACTCACGTCCGCGCACGATCATCTTCTGGTAGATCGAGTAGTACTGCTTCGGGCGGCCCATGACGTCACCGCGGACCTTGGCGGCCTTGAGGTCCTTCTTCAGGGTGCCGATGACGTTCTGCACGAACTGCTCGCGCTTGGGCTGCCGTTCCTTGACGAGGCTGTCGATCTCGACGTAGAGCTTCGGGTGCAGGACCGCGAACGACAGGTCCTCGAGCTCGAGCTTGATCATCTGGATGCCGAGCCGGTGCGCGAGCGGCGCGTAGATCTCCAGCGTCTCCTTCGCCTTGCGCGTGGCGGAGGCCGACTCGACGAAGCCCCACGTCCGGGCGTTGTGCAGCCGGTCGGCGAGCTTGATGACCAGCACCCGGATGTCCTTCGACATCGCGATGACCATCTTGCGGACGGTCTCGGCCTGGGCACTGTCGCCGTACTTGACCTTGTCGAGCTTCGTCACACCGTCGACGAGCATCGCGATCTCGTCGCCGAAGTCCTGCCGGAGCTGGTCGAGCTGGTAGTCGGTGTCCTCGACCGTGTCGTGCAGCAACGCCGCAGCGATCGTGATCGTGCCGATCCCGAGGTCGGCGAGGATCTGCGCGACCGCGACCGGGTGCGTGATGTACGGCTCGCCGGACTTGCGCTTCTGCCCGTCGTGCGCGCGTTCGGCGACGGAGTAGGCCCGCTCGATGAGCGTGACGTCGGCCTTCGGGTGGTGCGAGCGGACGGTGCGGATCAGGGTGTCGACGGCACCGGCCGGCTGGGCACGGGAGAAGAGCCGCGGGAGCAGGGAACGGAGCGAACCGAGGTTGCCCGTGGTGTTCGGACCGAGCGGACTCGTGGGCAGGGACGGCGAACCGGGGCGGCTCGGGACCGAGTCGTCCTGCTTCGCTGACTCACGGATGTCCGTCATGCTGCGCCTCCAGGGACCTGATCCGACAACACTACGCGCGTCGGGTCAGTGCTCGTGACCGCGTTCGCCTTAGGCGTCGGGGCTGCCGGTGCGGACCACGGGACCGCCCTGGGCTTCCCAGGCGACCATACCGCCGGCGAGGCTGACCGCGGGGACGCCCTGCTGCTCGAGCGCCTGGACGGCACGTGCCGACCGCATCCCGGAGTGGCAGACCACGATCGCGGGCTGGTCGTCGGGTGCGATCTCCGTCCAGCGGTCCGCGAACTCGGACAGTGGTAGCAGGATGGCCTGGGGAGCGTGGACCTCGTCCCACTCCGTCTGCTCGCGGACGTCGTACAGCCGTGCGCCGGCAGCGATGCGGGCCAGGGCCTGGTCGGTCGTGATCTCCTCCACGGTGATCAGACCTCGGCCGGGGTCTCGACCGCGGCGCGCTTGGCCGCGGCGGCCTGCTTCTTGCTGTCCGCCTGCTTGATCTTCGGCTCGTTCTCCCGCAGGTGGGCGTACATCGGCGACGCGATGAAGATCGTCGAGTAGGTGCCGACGATGATGCCGATGAACAGCGCGAGCGAGATGTCGCGGAGCGTGCCGGCGCCGAGCACGTACGACCCGATGAAGAGGATCGCCGCGACGGGCAGCAGGGCGACGACCGAGGTGTTGATCGACCGCACGAGGGTCTGGTTCACCGCGAGGTTGACCGACTGCACGAAGGTCCGGTGGGACTCCTGCGCCGTGTTCTCGCGCACCTTGTCGAACACCACGACGGTGTCGTACAGCGAGTACCCGAGGATCGTCAAGAAGCCGATGACCGCGGCCGGCGTGACCTCGAGCCCGACGATGCCGTAGACCCCGGCCGTGATGAGCAGGTCGTGGAGCAATGCGGCCATGGCGGACAGCGACATCTTCCAGGTGCGGAAGTAGAGCGCCATGAACACGGCGGCCAGCGCCAGGAAGATCACGAGCCCGCGCACCGCCTGGGCGAGCACGTCGGCACCCCAGGTCGCACCGATGAACGTCGAGGCGACCTCGGAGTCGTTCACGTTGTAGGCGTCAGCGAGGGCGCCCTGCACCTTTGTGGTCTGGGCGTCGGTGAGCTGCCCGGTCTGCACGCGGATGCCGTGCTGGCCGAGCTGCGAGACACGCGGGATCTCGTCGGGGACGATCTTCTCGACGGTGTTCGTCGCGAGGTTCTGGTCGGTGTTCTTGACGTCCGAGATCGTGAACTCGGAGCCGCCCGTGAACTCGATGCCGAGCTGGTAGCCGCCACGGAGCCACGGCACCGCGAGCGAGATGACGATCGCCGCGAGGGCGATGACGTACCACAGGCGGCGGCGTCCGACGATGTCGTACGACCGCTTGCCCGTGTAGAGGTCGTTCCCGAACTGGCTGAAGCTCGCCATCAGCTGTCCTTCCCGTTCGGCGTCTCGCCGTTGCCGGCCTTGCGCTCGGCGATGGTCTGTCGACGCTGTGCCTCACCGGCACTGCGCTGGCGCTTGCCGTCCACCACGGGGGCGCGGAACTGCGCCCGTCCGCGGTAGACCGCGCCGAGGGCGGTCGGGTCGAGCCCGGAGAAGTGGTGCCCCTCGTTGAAGAAGCGACGGCGCGAGATGAGCTGCAGCATCGGGTGGGTGAAGAGGATCACGACCACGATGTCGATGAGCGTCGTGAGCAACAGCGTGAACGCGAAGCCCTTCACGTCGCTGACCGCGAGGATGTACAGCACGATCGCCGCGAGGAAGTTGATCGAGTCGGACGCGATGATCGTGCGGAACGCGCGACGCCACCCGGACTCGACGGCACCCTCGAGGGCCCGCCCGTCGCGGAGTTCGTCGCGGATGCGTTCGAAGTACACGATGAACGAGTCCGCTGTGATGCCGATCGCGACGATCAACCCCGCCACACCGGCCAACGACAGGCGGTAGTCGACGCGCCACGACATGATCGCGATCACCAGGTAGGTCAGCGCCGCGGCGACGCCGAGCGAGAGCACCGTGACGAAGGCCAGGGCGCGGTACTGGACGATCGAGTAGATGATCACCAGGATCAGGCCGATCAGACCAGCGACGAGACCGCCGACGAGCTGCGCGGTGCCGAGCGTGGCGGAGATGTTCTCGTTCGACTGCACCTTGAAGTTGATCGGCAGCGCGCCGTACTTCAGCTGGTCGGCCAGGGTCTTGGCGGACTCGGCGGTGAACGACCCGCTGATCTGGGCCTTGCCGTTCGTGATGGCACTGTTCGTCGTCGGCGCCGTGATCACGTTGCCGTCGAGCACGATCGCGAACTGGTTCTGCGGCTGCTGCAGCTTGACCAGACGGTTCGTCACCGTGCTGAAGTCCTTGGTGCCCGCGCCGTTGAACGTCAGGTTGACGGCCCACTCGCCGGTCGTGGTGCCCTGCGACGAGGTCGCGAGGCCCGAGGTGGCGTTGCTGATGTCCGCGCCCGAGACCTCGACGGGACCGAGGATGAACTTCGAGGTGCCGTCCTGGTCACAGGTGACCAGGGGCTGGTCGTCGGGCGCGGCCGTGACGTCGTCCGGCGCCTTGCAGTTGTAGTTCGTGTACAGGTCCTGCAACCGGGGCGACGCCCAGTTGAGGTCGCTCGCGTTCGTCGGCTTCGCGGTCGGGGATGCCGGCAGCGACGCGGGAGGCGAGTACGGCGTCGGGGACGCGGTGGAGCCCGACTTCCCGCCGACGGCCGTGTCGGTGGCGGCTTCCGTGTAGAGCACGGGGCGGAACGTGAGCTTCGCCGCGGCTTCGATCCGGGAGATCGTCTGCTGGTCGGGCTTGCCCGGGATCGACACCACGATGTTGTTCGCACCCTGGGTGTTGATCTCGGACTCCGAGACGCCGGTGGCGTCGATGCGCTGACGGATGATGTCCACCGCCTGCTTGAGCTGCTCCGAGGTGACGGAGTCACCACTCGTGCTCTGCGCGGCGAGCGTCAGCTGCGTGCCGCCCTGCAGGTCCAGCGCCAGTTCGGGGACCCAGCTGGCCCCGGCGAACCACTTGCCCGTGGTGTCCTTGGTGGTGCTGGCGAGGATCGAGGCCGCCGTGTTCAGGCCGGCCAGGATCGCCATGATGATCACCAACCAGGTGAGCGAGCGCAGCGCTTTCTTGACGGGGGTCGGTCGTGCCACCGGTCGTCTCGTCTTTCTGTCAGATCTGTCGGCGCGCACGCCGGCGGAAGCGGTGTCACCGCCGGGTCACGGTCGTGTCCCGGCGGCCCGGTGGATCAGTCTTCGGTCGTGCGCTTCCCGCGGTCGACGTCGTCGGTCCGCTCGCCGTAGATCGGCTCACCGTTGAGTTCGGTGACCGGGGCGTCCTTGTGCAGGTCGAGCGGCTTGGACTCGTCCTCGGGCGTCGCGGTGGTCTCGATGTCCGATGCGGTCTCGTCCACGACGCGCGAGAGCGTCTGACGGTGCACGGTGACGACGGTGCCGGGAGCGATCTCGACGTCGGCGGTGACCTTCTCGTCGTCGACCGACAGGAGCGTGCCGTACAGACCGAACGACAGCATGACGCGGGCACCCGGCACCATCTTGGTGGCGAGCTCGCCCTGCTGCTTCTTGCGCTTGCGGCTGTTGTAGAACATGAAGGCCGCGAACGCCACGACGATGACGATGAGGATGACTTCTTGACCCATGATTGCGATGCCTTCTCTGGTATTTCGGTTTCGGGCCGTAGCAGTCTAGGGCACGTGGCTGGGGCAGACGCTGCAGCCGGGGCAGGTGGTCAGGTCAGTCCGGTGCTTCGTCGTCGAAGAGCCCGGGTTGCGGGCCCGATCCGGCGCCCGGCGTGAGGCCGAGGTGTCGCCAGGCAGCCGGTGTGGCGATGCGCCCGCGCGGCGTCCGGGTGACCAGGCCGATCCGGACCAGGAAGGGTTCGACCACGGACTCGATGGTCTCGGCTTCTTCGCCGACCGAGACCGCGAGCGTGTTCAGCCCGACCGGTCCCCCGTCGAAGCGGGTCAGCATCGTCTCGAGCACCGCGCGGTCCAGGCGGTCGAGGCCGTACTCGTCCACGTCGTACAGCTCGAGCGCGCCCTGCACCGCGGCCATGCCGTCCCGCGTGCCGTGCACGAGCGCGTAGTCACGGACGCGCCGCAGCAGGCGGTTGGCGATGCGGGGCGTGCCGCGGGAGCGTCCGGCGATCTCGCGGAGGGCGAAGCGGTCGAAGTCGAGGTCGAGCAGGTGCGCCGCGCGGATGAGGACCTGTTCGAGCTCGTCGCGCTCGTAGAACTCGAGGTGGGCCGTGAACCCGAAGCGGTCGCGCAGCGGGTTGGGCAGCAGCCCGGCGCGGGTCGTCGCGCCGACGAGCGTGAACGGCGCCAGGTCGAGTGGGATGCTCGTCGCGCCGGCGCCCTTGCCGACCATGACGTCGATGCGGAAGTCCTCCATCGCCAGGTAGAGCATCTCTTCGGCCGAGCGCGCCATGCGGTGGATCTCGTCGATGAACAGGACCTCGCCCGGCATGAGCGACGACAGCACGGCGGCGAGGTCACCCGCGTGCTGGATCGCCGGTCCGCTCGACATGCGCAGCGGTCGGCTCGACTCGTGCGCGACGATCATCGCCAGCGTGGTCTTGCCGAGCCCGGGCGGTCCGGCCATCAGGATGTGGTCGGGCGTCCGGTCCTGCATCGCCGCCGCCTTGAGCAGCAGGTCGAGCTGGCCACGGACCTTGCGCTGCCCGACGAACTCGGCCAGGGACTTCGGACGGAGGGCGCCCTCGAACGCGAGTTCCTCGGACGACTGCGCGTCGGCAGCGGTGATGCCGCTCACCGGCCGGCTCCGGTCGGACGCAGCGCGCCGAGCGCGGCACGGAGCAACGCCTGCGTCCCCATGGCCGCGACACCGGGCTCGTTCGCGATGGTGTCGTCGACGGCACTGCGAGCCGCTTCCTCACGCCAGCCGAGGCCGATGAGCGCGGTGACCACGTCTTCGGAGGCCGGGTGCGCGGTGGTGGCGCGGGCGCCCGGGACCGTGGTCGGCGTCTCGAACGCGGCGAGCTTGCCGGACAGCGCGACGATGATGAGCTTGGCGGTCTTCGGCCCGATGCCGGACACCTTGCGGAAGGCGGCGTCGTCGTCGTGCGCGACGGCGTTCGCGATCTGCGCGGGGTCCATCGCGCCGAGCACCCCGAGCGCGGACTTCGGGCCGACGCCGGAGACGCTGCGCAGCAGGTCGAACACGCGCAGCGCGTCGGTGGACTCGAAGCCGAAGAGCAGGTGCTCGTCTTCGCGCACGATCATCGCCGTGCGGACGAACACCTCGGTTCCGTGGCGCATGGTCAGGGCGTGCGCGGGTGTGACCGTCACCAGGTAGCCGACGCCACCGACCTCGATCACGACGGACGAGCCCGCGATGTCGATGCAGGTGCCCCGGAGACTCGCGATCATGCTCCGAGCCTACGGGCACCCGCCGACGGGCCGGACGCGCCGCGCTGGGCTCGGGGGGCGTGTGCTGCGGCCGCGGCCGCGCGTGCCAGCGGCGACGCTGCGCTGCGTCCACCGGTGCCGGCCTGCGCGTCCCGCCACGCGCGTTGCGCCGGCGTCAGCACCGCGGAGCTCACGCCGACCGCGTCGGGTGCACCGAGCCTCCAGGCGTGGCACACGGCCAGCGCGAGGGCGTCGGCGGCGTCGGCCGGCTTCGGGGCCTCGGCCAGGCCGAGCACCCGAGCGATCATCGCCTGGACCTGCTTCTTGTCCGCGTTGCCGTACCCGGTCACCGCGGCCTTGACCTCGGACGGGGTGTGCAGCCCGACCGGGATCCCGCGCGACGCTGCTGCGTGCAACGCGAGTCCCGCTGCCTGCGCGGTGCCCATCACGGTGCGGACGTTCGCCTGCGCGAAGACCCGCTCGACCGCGACGGCGTCCGGCCGGTGTTCCTCGATCTGCTCGCCGATGCCGCTGGCGATGAGGACCAGACGCTGTTCGAGCGGCATCTCCGCCGGGGTCCGGACGACCGTGACGTGCACCAGCCGGGCGCGGCGGTCCGGCGTGACCTCGACCACGCCGACACCGCACCGGGTCAGCCCGGGGTCGACCCCGAGCACACGGAGCACCTGCCTAGTCCTCGTCCTCGTCGAGCTCGGCCTGGACGTCGGCGGGGATGTCGAAGTTCGCGTAGATGTTCTGCACGTCGTCCGAGTCTTCGAGCGCGTCGATCAGCTTGAACACCTTGCGCGCGGTCTCGGCGTCGACCGGGACCTTGAGGCCGGGCACGAACTCGGCGTCCGCGGAGTCGTAGTCGATGCCGGCTTCCTGCAGGGCGACACGCGCTGCGACCAGGTCGGACGCGTCGGTGATGATCTCGAAGCCGCCGCCCTGGTCGATGACGTCTTCGACACCGGCGTCGAGGACCGCGGTCATGACGTCGTCCTCGGACAGGCCGTCGACCTTGGTCACCGAGATGACGCCCTTGCGCGCGAAGTTGTAGGCGACGCTGCCCGGGTCGGCCATCGTGCCGCCGTTCCGCGACATCAGGGTGCGGACCTCGGCAGCAGCGCGGTTCTTGTTGTCGGTGAGGCACTCGATGAGCATCGCCACGCCGTTGGCCGCGTAGCCCTCGTACATGATCGTCGTGTACTCGATCGACTCACCGGTCAGGCCGGCACCGCGCTTGACGGCACGGTCGATGTTGTCGTTCGGCACCGAGGTCTTCTTGGCCTTCTGGATGGCGTCGACCAGGGTCGGGTTGCCCGACAGGTCGGCGCCGCCCATCTTGGCGGCGACCTCGATGTTCTTGATGAGCTTGGCGAACGACTTGGCACGGCGGCCGTCGATGACGGCCTTCTTGTGCTTGGTCGTCGCCCACTTGGAATGCCCGGACACGGTTCTCCTTGCGTCTTGCGGAAAGTCGGCCTCAGTTTACCGACCGGATGGCTCGGTGCGCGCTCGGCACGCAGGGCCTGTGGACGGACGGTGGTCCGTCAGGCGCTGTGGACGAGTTCGAGGAACCGGCGGTGGAAGCGGTCCTCGCCCGCGACCTCGGGGTGGAAGGCGCTGGCGATGACGTTCCCCTGCTGCACCGCGACCACCTGCCCGTCACCCAGAGCGCCGAGCACGTGCACACCGGGACCGTGCTGCTCGACCACGGGGGCCCGGATGAACACGGCGTGCACCGGGGCCTCGCCCAGGTCGGGCATCGGGATGTCCACCTCGAACGAGTCGTTCTGGTTGCCGAAGGCGTTCCGGCGGACCGTGGTGTCGAGGATCCCCAGCGTCTGCTGTCCGGCGATGGCGCTGGTGAGGCGTTGGCTCAGCATGATCATCCCGGCGCAGGTGCCGTACGTGGGCAGTCCCCCGCGGATCGCCTCGGCCAGTGGCTCGGCGACACCGAACGCCCGCGACAGCTTGTCCATCACGCTGGACTCACCGCCCGGGACGACGACGCCGTGCAGCGCGTCGATCTCCTCCGGACGGCGGAGCGGCACGACGTCGGCCCCGAGCGCCGTCAGCGAAGCGATGTGTTCCCGGAAGTCCCCCTGCAGCGCGAGCACCCCGATGCGGGGTACCGCGCCGCCGGTCGGACTACCAGCCACGCTCGGCGAGGCGGTGCGGTGCGGGGACGTCGGCGACGTTGATGCCGACCATGGCCTCGCCGAGTCCGCGGGAGACCTCGGCGATGACCTTGGGGTCGTCGTGGAAGGTCGTGGCCTTGACGATCGCAGCGGCACGCTTGGCGGGGTCGCCCGACTTGAAGATGCCGGAGCCGACGAAGACACCGTCGGCGCCGAGCTGCATCATCATCGCGGCGTCGGCAGGGGTGGCCACGCCGCCCGCGGTGAAGAGCACGACGGGGAGCTTGCCGGTCGCGGCGACTTCCTTGACCACGTCGTACGGCGCCTGCAGTTCCTTGGCGGCGACGTAGAGCTCGTCTTCCTTCAGGTGGCGCAGCGCCGCGATCTCCTTCGAGATGGTGCGGATGTGCTTGGTCGCCTCGGACACGTCACCGGTGCCGGCTTCGCCCTTGGAGCGGATCATCGCCGCGCCCTCGGTGATGCGGCGGAGGGCTTCGCCGAGGTTGGTCGCACCACACACGAACGGCGTGGTGAAGTTCCACTTGTCGATGTGGTTGACGTAGTCGGCGGGCGAGAGGACTTCTGACTCGTCGATGTAGTCGACGCCGAGCTCCTGCAGGACCTGGGCCTCGACGAAGTGGCCGATGCGGGCCTTCGCCATGACGGGGATCGACACGCTCGCGATGATCTCCTCGATCATCGAGGGGTCGGACATGCGGGCGACGCCGCCCTGGGCGCGGATGTCGGCGGGGACGCGCTCGAGGGCCATGACCGCGGTCGCGCCGGCTTCCTCCGCGATGCGGGCCTGCTCGGCGTCGACGACGTCCATGATCACGCCGCCCTTGAGCATCTCCGCCAGGCCGCGCTTGACCCGGGAGGAACCGGTGATCGAGGTGCCGTGGGTGCTGGGGTCGGGGGTGCTGGTGCTGTCGCTCATGATGCCGTCCATCCTAGTGCTCGGCTGCGACAGGCGCCGCGGCGTCAGGCGCCGGTCGGCCAGCCCTCGGCGACGAGTCGGCGCGTGTCACCGAGCAGCTGCGACATCGACTTGGTGCGCGCGATGACCGGGAAGAAGTTCGAGTCCGACTCCCAGCGCGGCACGACGTGCTGGTGCAGGTGGCCGGCCACGCCGGCGCCGGCGACCTCGCCCTGGTTCATGCCGATGTTGAAGCCGTCGCAGTGCGCGACCTGCCGCAGCACCCGCATCGCGGTCTGGGTCAGCTCCCCCATCTCGCGGAGCTCGTCCGGCGTGGCCTCGTCGTAGAGCGGGACGTGCCGGTACGGGCAGACGAGCAGGTGGCCGTTGTTGTACGGGAACAGGTTGAGCAGGACGTAGGCGTGGTCCCCGCGGACCACGATGAGGGCGTCCTCGTCGGACTTGTGCGGCGCCTCGCAGAACGGGCAGTCGTCCTTGTGGCCGCGCCCCTCCCCCTGTCGCCCGGCGTCGATGTAGGCCATCCGGTGCGGGTTCCAGAGGCGCTGGAAGGCGTCCGGCACCGCCGCGCCGGTGGCGGCGTCGCGGATCACCAGCGGGTCCGGACGGGAGGCCGTGGTCGCCGGGTCGAGACCGGCCACGTCGTCGACGTGGCCGGTCTCCGGAACCTGCTCCGGCCCTCCTGGACGAGTCATCAGACCTGCGCGCGCTCGCGGATCGCCGTGAGGATGCGGTCCACGGCCTCGTCCACGGGCACGCCGTTGTCCTGACGGCCGTCGCGGAACCGGAAGCTCACCGCGCCGGCGTCACGGTCGTCGCCACCGGCGATGAGCTGGAACGGCACCTTCTGCTTGGTGTGCGTGCGGATCTTCTTCTGCATGCGGTCGTCCGAGTGGTCCACCTCGGCACGGACGCCGTGGGCGCGGAGCTTCGCGATCACCTGGTCGAGGTAGTCGCCGTACTCCTCTGCCACGGGGATGCCGACGACCTGCACCGGCGCGAGCCAGGCCGGGAAGGCACCCGCGTAGTGCTCGGTCAGCACGCCGAAGAACCGCTCGATGGAGCCGAAGAGCGCACGGTGGATCATCACCGGACGCTGACGGGTGCCGTCGGCAGCGGCGTACTCGATGCCGAAGCGCTCGGGCAGGTTGAAGTCGAGCTGCACGGTGGACATCTGCCAGGTGCGGCCGATGGCGTCACGGGCCTGCACGGAGATCTTCGGGCCGTAGAACGCGGCGCCGGCGGGGTCGGGAACGAGCTCGAGCCCGGACTCCTCGGCGACCTCGCGCAGGGTGTTCGTCGCTTCGTCCCAGACGTCGTCGTCGCCGACGTACTTCTCCGGGTCCTTGGTGGAGAGCTCGAGGTAGAAGTCGTCGAGGCCGTAGTCCCGCAGGAGCGACAGCACGAACTCGAGGGTCGTGGTCAGCTCCTCCTTCATCTTCTCCTTGGTGGTGAAGATGTGCGCGTCGTCCTGGGTCATGCCGCGCACGCGGGTGAGCCCGTGGATGACGCCGGACTTCTCGTTGCGGTAGACCGTGCCGAACTCGAACATCCGCAGCGGCAGGTCGCGGTAGGACCGGGCCTGCGAGCGGTACGCCAGGATGTGCATCGGGCAGTTCATCGGCTTGAGGTAGTAGTCCGCCCCCTGCCGGGTGACGTTGCCGTCCTCGTCCGTCGCCTGGTCCATGTGCATGGCCGGGAACATGCCGTCCTTGTACCAGCCGAGGTGCCCGGACTGCTCGAACAGGTCGCCCTTGGTGATGTGCGGCGTGTAGACGAACGAGTAGCCGTTCTCCTCGTGCCGGCGACGCGAGTAGTCCTCCATCTCGCGGCGGATGATGCCGCCCTTGGGGTGGAAGATGGCCAGCCCCGAGCCGATCTCGTCGGGGAACGAGAACAGGTCGAGCTCGGCGCCGAGCTTGCGGTGGTCGCGCTTGGCGGCTTCTTCGAGACGGACGAGGTACGCCTTGAGCTGGTCCTTGTCCGGCCACGCGGTGCCGTAGATGCGCTGGAGCTGCGGGTTCTTCTCGGACCCGCGCCAGTAGGCAGCGGCGACGCGCATGAGCTTGGCGGCGTTGCCGATCCACCGGGTGTGCGGCACGTGCGGCCCGCGGCACAGGTCCTGCCACACGACCTCGCCCGACTTCGGGTCGACGTTCTCGTACACGGTGAGCTCGCCGGCACCGACCTCGACGCTCTCGCCCGAGTCGCCCTCGGCGGCAGCGCCCTTGAGCCCGATGAGCTCCTGCTTGTAGGGCTCTCCCGCCATCAGCTCACGGGCCTGGTCGTCGGTCACGACGACGCGACGGAAGCGCTGGGCCTGCTTGACGATGCGGTCCATGCCCTTCTCGATCGCCTTGAGGTCTTCGGGCGTGAACGGCTCGGCGACGTCGAAGTCGTAGTAGAAGCCGTCGGTGACGGGCGGGCCGATGCCGAGCTTGGCATCCGGGTTGATCTGCTGCACGGCCTGGGCGAGCACGTGTGCGGCCGAGTGCCGGAGGATGTCGAGACCGTCCTGCTCGTCGAGCGTCACCGGTTCGGCGGTCTCCCCCGCTGCGACGTCGGCGGCCAGGTCCTTGAGGACGCCGTCGACCCGGATGGCGACGACGCCGCGCACGCCGTCGAACAGCTCGGTGCCCGTCGTGGTCGTCGTCGCGGTGCGGGGCTCGGGGGCCTGGGGAAGCTCGGCGGGCGCGGGGGCGACTGACTCGGTCACGATGATGGGACTCCTCGATCGAATGGGTGCGTCAAGACTAGTGCGGCTCGGGCAGCGCAGGTCGCGGTCGACCGCGGTCGACCGCGGTCTGCTGCGGTCGCTTGCGGTCGGCTCAGGCCGGAACGCGGCCGAGCGTCGTGACGGGCAGGCGCGGCTCGAGGCGCTCCCGACCGGCGAGTCCGTCGAGCTCGAGCAGGGAGGCGAACCCGATCGCCTGGTACCCGGCGCGCTCGAGCAGCGTCACCGTCGCGGCAGCGGTCCCACCCGTGGCGAGGACGTCGTCGACGACGAGCACCCGGGTGCCCGCGGGCAGCTGCCCCGGGCGGAGCTCCAGCTCGGCCTCGCCGTACTCGAGCGCGTACTGCTCGCTGAGCACCTCGCCCGGGAGCTTGCCGGCCTTGCGCACGGTGAGCACGCCGACCTGGTGCTGGGCCGCGATGCCCCCGGCCAGGGCGAAGCCGCGCGCCTCGATGCCGGCGACGGCCTGGAACCCACCGCCGACGGCGAACGGGGCAGCGAGGGCCTCGCACACTCGGCCGAAGGCGACGGGGTCGGAGAAGACCGGCGTCACGTCGCGGAACAGGATGCCGGGCTTGGGGAAGTCCGGCACGATCGCGGTGAGGCGTTCGACGAGGGCAGCAGCGGTTTCGGTCACCGCACAACGGTAGTCGACCGCGCGGACGCCGCCGCGCGGTGCGAGGTTGCGGACACCGTGCGAGGTTGCAACGTCGCACGGTGTCCAGAACCTCGCACCATGGGCTCGGCGCGGGCACGCCGCACGCGGCACGGCCCGGGTCAGCGCCAGGCGCGCATGAGCGCGAGCGCCGCGGCCTCGCGCTGCTCCCGCTCGCGCTCGAGCTGCACCCGCAGCGCGGGATCGACCCGCGGTCGCGGGGTGCGCCGGGTGCGGCGGCTCCAGAGGATGAGCCAGAGCCCGAGGCGCAGTGCGACCCGGTCGGTCAGGGACACCCGGCGACGTGCAGCGCGGGTGTCGGGTGGACGGAGATGGACGTGGTTCGACACGATCGTGCCTTTCCCGCGTGCCTCGAGGGCACGACGAACGACCCGCGGACGCGGGCAGGATGAATGACCCGAGGAAACGGGCAGGAATGTCGGCAGCGTGCGCGATGAATGCGCACGACTGCATTTCCGCGCGACCGAGGCTGTGGATGCTCGGGCGCGGTCGTGGAGGCGTCGCGGGGACGTCGCTCGCTCAGGTCGATCGGCGCGACACCGCTGGCACGGGCACGACACGGATCAGCGGTGCTGGTCAGTGGCGTGCCCGGCGCAGTGGAGCGGCGTCAGGATGTCGGTGCGCGGCGCCGAGTCAGCGGCGCGTGCGCAGCGACTGCGTGCACGGAGTGCGCACGCGATCGAGGCTGGAGCGGGACGGTCCCCGCGTCAGTGGCGACCGAACGGGGAACCGCCGATCCCACGGATTCCACGGAACGGGTTCATCGCGGTGATCATCATTGTCGGCCCCCTTTCGTCGTCGTACAGCCGGTGATGCTCGTGAACACTATCCGCACCGGGAATGCGAGCGCAACCCTTTTCCAGGAGATCACCCGAGACAGCATTCTGCACACGACGACGGCCCGGTACCGAAGGGGTACCGGGCCGTCGTGTGGTCGAGCGGATCAGACCGTCGCGGGAGCCGTCACATGGGCGACGAGCCCGCCGTCGCCGACCGTGATCCGGACGGTGTCACCGGCGTGCGCGGCACCGTCGACCACCAGGGTCGCGATGCGGTCGTCGACCTCGCGCTGGATCAGGCGCCGCAGCGGACGGGCGCCGTACTCGGGCTCGGAGCCGTGCGACCCGAGCCAGGTGACTGCCTCGTCGGACACCGACAGGACCATGTCCTGCGCGAGCAGCCGCATCGAGGTCTCGGCGAGCAGCAGCGACACGATGGCCTGCAGCTGCGGCGCCTCGAGCTTGCGGAACAGCACGATGTCGTCGATGCGGTTGATGAACTCCGGCCGCATCGCCTCGCGGAGCTTGCCCATCACGCGCTGCCGCAGGTCGTCCTCCGAGAACCCGCCGTCCGCCGACGCCGAGAACCCGAGGGCGCCGGACCGTGAGGCCAGGAACTCCGAGCCGATGTTCGACGTCATGATGACGACCGTGTTCCGGAAGTCGACCGTCCGGCCCTGCCCGTCGGTCAGTCGTCCGTCGTCGAGCACCTGCAGCAGCAGGTTGAACACGTCCGGGTGCGCCTTCTCGACCTCGTCGAGCAGCACGACCGAGTACGGGTTGCGACGGACGCGCTCGGTGAGCTGTCCGGCCTCGTCGTAGCCGACGTACCCGGGAGGGGCACCGACCAGCCGCGACACGGTGTGGCGCTCGCCGAACTCGCTCATGTCGAAGCGGAGCATCGCCGACTCGTCACCGAACAGCGACGCCGCGAGCGACTTCGCCAGTTCGGTCTTGCCGACACCGGTCGGGCCGAGGAACAGGAAGCTGCCCACCGGACGGTCCGGGTCGCCCATGCCGGTCCGGCTGCGCCGCACCGCCGTGGCGATCGCCCGCACCGCGTCGTCCTGGCCGACGACACGCTCGTGGAGCTCGTCCTCGAGCGCGGCGAGCCGCGTGCGGTCGCCCTGGCTCAGGCGGGTCGCGGGGATGCCGGTGGCACGCGCCACCACCGCGGCGATGTCGGCTTCGGTGATCTCGCTGGTCGAGCCGTCCGGATCAGCAGCTGTCGGACGGGAGGCCCCGCCAGTGTCCGCCAGCGAGGCGGCGGTGATCCGGGCCTCCAGGTCGGCCGCCTGGTCGCGCAGGCGCGACGCTTCTTCGTACAGCTCCGCAGCCACGGCGCGGTCCTTGTCGGCGTGCAGCTCCGCGACCTGGTCGCGGAGCGCCTCGAGGTCGACCTCGCCCGACCGGGCCAGGCGCCGACGTGCGCCGGCCTGGTCGATCAGGTCGATGGCCTTGTCGGGCAGGTGCCGGTCGGTGACGTAGCGGTGCGAGAGCTCGACGGCGGCGCGCAGGGCGTCGTCGGTGTACGCCACGCCGTGGTGCTCGGCGTAGCGGGGAGCGAGGCCGGTGAGGATCGCGACGGCGTCCTCGACGCTCGGCTCCCCCACCGTGACGGGCTGGAACCGACGCTCGAGCGCGGCGTCCTTCTCGATCCGGCGGTACTCCTTGAGCGTCGTCGCGCCGACCATGTGCAGGTCGCCTCGGGCCAGACGCGGCTTGAGGATGTTGCCGGCGTCCATCGAGCCGCTCTCGCCACCACCACCGGCGCCGACGACCGTGTGCAGTTCGTCGACGAAGACGATGAGCTCGTCGGCGTGTGCGGCGATCTCGTCCATCGCGTTCGTGAGGCGTTCCTCGAAGTCGCCGCGGTAGCGGGTGCCGGAGAGCATCCCGGGCAGGTCGAGGGCGACGACGCGCTTGCCCTGCAACAGGCTGGGCACGTCGCCGTCGGCGATGCGCTGCGCGAGGCCCTCGACGATCGCGGTCTTGCCGACGCCGGGCTCACCGATCAGCACGGGGTTGTTCTTGGAGCGGCGCAGCAGGATCTCGACGGTCTGCTCGATCTCGTCCGTGCGACCGATCACCGGGTCGATGCCGCCCTGGCGGGCGCGCTCGGTGAGGTCGGTGCCGAACTGGTCGAGCGTCGGCGTGTCGGACTGCTGCTGGTCCGCTTGGGTGGTGCCGGGCATCGGGCGCCCCTCTCGAGCCGCCTCGGCGGCCTGCTGTGCGTACGACTGCATGACCTGGGGCGTGACGCCGGCGCTCGCGAGGAGCTGACCGGTGACGGTCTCCTGGTCCATGACGAGCGCGAAGAAGACGTGCTCGGGGTCGGTGTAGGTGCTGCCGAACGCCCGTGCCGCCTGGGTGGCCTCGACGAGGATGCGCTGCGCGCTCGGGGTGAGCGCGGGGCGGTCGTCGACGGGCTCGTCGGACGGTGCCGGCAGCCGCTGCTCGACCTCGTCGGCCAGGTGCTCGGGGTCGACGCCCGCGGACCGGACGACCGCGTCGAACGGTTCGGTGGCGACGAGCTCGTGCAGGACGTGCAGGGCGTCGACCTCACGCTGTCCCTGGGACACCGCGTAGGCGGCGGTGCGCTGGAGCAGGTCGTGGGTGCGGCGGCTGAGCATCCGCGTGATGTCGACGGGGCGTCCCAGCGGTGCGGATCGCTGGGCGCCGGTGTTCTGGGCCGCGAGGAGTCGGGCGAGGAACGCGTCGAACGCGTCACTGCCGTTGGTCGGACCGGACGTTGCTGGCAACGGGACCTCCTGGGAACTTGAGTGCCTTCGACTCAATGCAACGCAGGAGGAGCCGGGTCATTCCCGGTCCGACGAAGAACTTGCGGCGACGCGACTCAGGTCCGTGCGATCGCGGCGGTGGTGCCCTCGGTCACGGCGAGCAGGTCGGCCGGGGCGATCTCGATGTCGAAGCCCCGTCGTCCGCCGGACACGAAGATCGTCGCGTAGGTCGTCGCCGACTCGTCGAGCACCGTGGGGATGTGCGAGCGCTGTCCGACGGGGCTGATGCCCCCCACGACGTACCCGGTCCGTCGCTCGGCGAGGGCCGGGTCGGCGAGCGTGGCCTTCTTGCCGCCGACCGCAGCGGCGATGGCCTTGAGGTCGAGCCGGTTCGCGACCGGGACGATCGCCACCGCCAGGGTGCCGTCGACGGACACCACCAGCGTCTTGAAGACCTGCTCCTCGCGGAGGCCCAGCGCGGCCGCGGCTTCCTCGCCGAAGTTCGTCGCGGTCTCGTGGTGCTCGTAGACGTGCGGCGTGAACGGCACTCCGGCGCGCTCCAACGCGAGGGTCGCGGGGGTGCTCGGGGAACCAGCGGTCATGCGGCGATCATCTCCCGCCCGGGCCGCCGGTCGGCAGCGGCACGCGGGCGTTACGCTGATCAGACCATGGCCGTCATCGAGGTGTTCCTGCGCGCAGTCGCCGCGCTGCTCCTCGTCGACCCGGCCTCGGGGGCGCTGCCGCTGCTGGCCCTTGCCGGGTTCGGGATCGCCGCCGTCGCCGCGGCGGTGCTCGTCGCGCAGGTGCTCGCGCTCGTGCTCGGCGCCCCGTCGACACCCGGGCTCCGCAGTCGCGAGACCGGTCAGGACCTGGTCGTGCGGATCGCGTGGAGCCACCCCGACGCCGACGGGCACGCCCGACCGCGGGCTCCGGGGGCGACGCCCACGGCCTGACACCGATCCGGTGCGCAGGTCGTTCGTCGACCCCGCCCACCACCACCGATCGGAACCGTCATGGACCTCTCCACCCTGCCACTCGTCGGGCCCTTCGTCGCCGCCGCGCTGCACGCCGGCGCCGACCTGCTCGCCGCACTGACCGCGGGCCTGACCCCCGTCGCCGGCCCGCTCGCCGCGGCCCTCGCCGTCGTCGTCGCGACCCTCGCCGTCCGCGCCCTGCTCGTCCCCCTCGCCGTCCTGCAGGTCCGCGCCGAACGCGACCGACGTCGGCTCGCGCCGCAGCTCGCCGCGCTCCGGAAGCGCCACGGTCGCGACACGGCGCGCCTGCAGCAGGCGGTCCAGGAGCTGTACACCTCGGAGCACGTGTCACCGCTCGCCGGGTGCCTGCCCGTGCTGGCGCAGGCGCCCGTGGTGTCGCTCGTCTACGCCCTGTTCACGCACGCGAGCATCGCGGGTGCGGCGAACACGCTGCTCGACGCCACGCTGGTCGGCATCCCGCTCGGGCACTCGTTCGTCGCCGTCGTGACGTCGCCGCTGTGGGTGCACGGGTGGGTCGTCCTGCTCGTGCTCGTCGCCCTGGCGGTCGTGGTGGAGCTCACGCGGCGGGCGAACCTGCGGTGGAACCCGCCGACGCCGGTCGACACGGCGGTGCCCGGGGCTGCGGTGACGACGGCCGTGACCCGGTGGGTGCCGTTCGTGACCGTCGTCTTCGCGGCGATCGCTCCGCTGGCCGCGGCACTGTACGTGCTCACGAGTGCTGGTTGGACCGCCGGCGAGCGGGCCGTGCTGCGTCGCGCGCTGCGCTGAGCGGCGGGCGCGCTCCGCTGCGGTCAGCCCTCGTGTTCCGGGCCCTGGTCGACGGGGTCGTACTCGGTGCCCCGACCCTGTTCCTCGTCCGGCAGCGGGTTGCGGCGCTCGACACCGCTGCCGCCGGGGTTCGTCGCGACGTAGTCGGCCTCCCCCGAGGTGACGTCGTGGCTGACCGGCTCGATGACCTCGGGATCGGGTTCGCGTGCGTCTGTCATGCACCAGGCCTACACCCACCGGATCCGGACAGGGCCCCCGGACTGGGTGCGCACCGCTGTCCGCGGAGTGCCACGATGAAGGCGAGACAGCATCGACCCGACCCGGGAGTGCGCATGGCCGACGGCGACCGCGACACGGACCGCGAACGCGCGCGCCTCGAAGGCATCGCGTGGGGTGCGGGATCGTCCCCCGCCGAGGCGGCACGGGCCCGGATCGCACTGGCCGACCTCGGTCGGCGCGCGTCGACGCAGTCCCGGAAGACGGCCGCACCCGCGGCCCCGCAGTCGGCTGCTTCGGGACCAGCGACCGTGGCGTCCTCGACCGAGCAGCCGTCGCTCGCGGCGGCGCAGCCCGCAGTGCCGGACCGGACCGCAGTGCCAGACCGGTCCGTGGGTCCGGACCACGGCCAGGAGGCGCGCCCCGCGTCCGGCGGACAGCCGACCGTCGGTGGTGACCAGGGCCTCCCGTCCGGTGCCCCACCCGTGTCGACCGGCGCGCGGATCCGCGACCGTGTGCTGCGGATCATGCGGAGCGCTCGGGCGCGCCCGTGGCTCGCCGGCGGTGCGGCGGCCGCGATCGTGATCGCGTTCGGCGCCGGGGTGGCGGTCCGGACCGTGTACCCGGCGGTGCCGGCGTCGCCCTCGGTCACGCCGACGCCCGGGACCATCACGCTCGAGCAGTTGCTCGACGCGCCGCAGACCTACGCTGACCAGATCCCCGGGTCGGTCGAGGCGCCGGTGAAGCTGCACAGCACCCGGCTGGTGTTCACGAACCGGTCGCTGAGCGGCGACGACGCCGCGACGCCCTGGAACGTCTGGGCCGGGGTGGGGAACGAGCCGTCGACGATCTGCCTCGTGGCGACGGCGAACCGGATCGAGGCCACCTCGGCCTGCTACCCGCGTGCGGACGCGCTGCACGGGAAGGTGTCGCTGACGGCGCAGTCGCTCAGTGGGACGCTCGTCGTCGAGCTCAACGGCGGCGGGGTCGACGGGCGCGTGGCGAAGGCGTTCTGACACGCCCGCTGTGGGTGTTGGAGCGCTCCTTCACATCGCGGCGGCATCGTGCAACACTGGATGGATCGCACTCGCCGTGGAGTGACCAACCACACATCCCGCCCGAGCGCGCGCTGCCCGACCTGATCCGTCGTGGTGCCGTCGACGTGACGATCCGTCGCGCGCTCCGCCACGTCCCGAGGAGGTCAGCCCATGCCGCGCACCACCGCGTCCGCTCCCACAGCATCACCCGTCACGATGTCGGTCCGCGCCCCGTCGGTCCTGACCTCGAAGTCGATCGTCGGCATCGCGGTCCTCGGACTCGCCACGTTCTTCGCCATCACGACCGAGCTCATGCCGGTCGGCCTGCTCGGGACGATGAGCACCGACCTCGGGGTGACCGAGTCCACGATGGGCGTCGTCATCACCGTGTACGCCGCGGCGGTCGCGCTGCTGGCACTGCCGCTGACGTCACTGACGGCCCGGTTGCCGCGCAAGGGCGTCCTCGTCGCGACGCTCGTCGGGTACACCATGTCGAACCTCATGGTCGCGCTGGCGCCCTCGTTCGCCGTCGTCTGCGCCGGTCGGGTCGTCGGCGGTGTCGCCCACGCGCTGTTCTTCTCGGTCGCGTCGGCGTACGCCACGCGCATCGTCCCGCCGCGACTCGCCGGTCGTGCCATCGCCTTCGTCTACTCCGGCAGCTCGCTCGGGTTCGTCCTCGGGGTGCCGATCGCGACCGGCGTCGGGCAGTCGATCGGCTGGCGACCGGCTGTCGGCGCCGTGGCCGTCTGCGCCGCCGTGCTCGCCGTGGTCGCCGCCGCGTTCCTGCCGGCCGTGAACGGCACGTCCTCGCCGCACATCGGGTCGCCCACGGCCTGGGCGCGCACCGGACTGCTGGCCGTGGTCGTGGCGGACCTGCTGCTGTTCGCCGGACACTACGTCGTCTACACCTACATCGGGCCGTACGCGATCGACGCCGGGCTCGACTCGGGGCTGGTCAGCGGTGCGCTGCTCGTGCTCGGTGCGACCGGGGTGATCGGGCTGTGGCTCGCTGGCATGTTCGTCGACAAGGCCCCCCGCCAGACGCTCATCATCGCCGTGGCCACGATGGCGGCGGCGTTCATCGCGCTGCCGTTCGTCCACGGGTCGCTCATCGGCACCATGGTCGTCGCGGGCGTGTGGATGGCCGCGAACGGCACGACGGGCACGCTCTTCATGGCCGCGGCGATCCGCACCGGGGGTGTCTCCCCCGACATCGCCGGAGCACTCGTCAACGGCGCGTCGAACATCGGCATCGCGGGCGGTGCGGCGATCGGCGGGCAGGTGCTCGGGCTGACCGGCATGCAGACGCTGCCGATCGCGGGCGCCGTCGTACTGCTCGGGTCGCTCGGGGTCGTCGTCGCCGCACGTCGGGGCTTCCCCGTGCACTCGACGCACCAGGAGCACCTGTCGACGTCGTCCGTCGAGGCGATCACGGCCTCGCTCGGGGTCGTCACCACGTCCATCCCCACGATCAGCCGCGCGATCCAGACGGTCACGGGCTCGGTCGCCACCCACCGCTCCCGCTGAGGCGCGGGCCGGGGGGTCCGCGGTCCGGGGGTCCGCGGTCCGATCGGGTGGTTCGGTTCGCGTTCGCACAACGAGAAGCACCCGACACCACGGGAATCCGTGGTGTCGGGTGCTTTCTGTTGTCCGAACGAGTGAGCCGGGCGACGGCCCGGCCCGCCCGGCCTCGGCCTAGTCCTGCAGGTGCTCGGTGCGGCGGCGGTTGCGAGCGGCCCGGAAGGTGAGCAGCCCGCCGCCGAGCAGCACGAGGATGCCGGCCGCGATCGCCGCGGGGGTGAGCTCAGCGCCCGTGAAGGCGAGCGGACCCGAGGGCGAGTCGCCGTCGCCACCGGCCACGGGCACCGGCCCGGGCGTCGGCCCCGTGGTCGGACCGGGCGTCGGGCTCGGCGACACCACCGCTGCGGTCAGGGCGAACGTCAGCGGAGCCGGAGTCGCTCCGACGGCCGCTGTCGTGACGACCTGTGGCGCGCTGGCCGTCGCGCCGGACCCGGCGACGATCGAGTACTGCGTCGACGGAGCCAGTCCGACCAGGTCGAACGCGCCGTCAGCATCGGTCGACGTGGTCACGGCCGTACCGGTCGTCGGGTCCGTCGGGGTCGCGACCACCTCGACGTCCGCGGCAGGTGCACCAGCGGCATCGATCACGGTGCCGGGCTGTTCGACGGTCGGCGCCGCCTGCAGGGTCACCGCGAGGGGCGTCGGGGCCTCTCCCACGTCGACGGTCGTGAGGACCACCGGCTCGCTGGCCGTGTCACCCGTCCCGGCGACGATCGAGTACTCCGTCGTCGGCTGCAGTCCATCGAGGGTGAAGGCGCCGTCGGCGTCGGTCGTGGTGGTGACCGCGTCCCCGGAGTCGGGTCCGGTCGGGGTCGCCACGACCGTGACCCCCGCGGCAGGGGCTCCGTCCGCGTCGGTCACGGTGCCCGGCTGGGCGACGACCTCCGGCACGGCAGGCGAGGGCGTCGTGAAGCGGAAGTCGGCCGACGCGTCACCGGCAGTGGTGTCGACCGCTTGTGTGGCCGTTCCCTGCGCACCGTCGGCCGGGAGCGCCGACCGCACGGTGTAGGCACCGGGGAGGGCCGAGAACGCATAGGCGCCCGCGGCGGTGGTCGTGGCCGTGGCGACGACCGTGCCCGACCTGTCGACGAGCTCCACCACGACGTCGGCGGCAGGAGCACCGTCGAGCGTCACGGAGCCCGAGACGGTGGACACGGAGTCCGCCGGAGCCTGGATCGGCGCGACCTGGACAGGCTCCTGACCGGCGGCGCCGGTCGTGATCGGAGTCGGGGTGCCACCGTCGACGGCGACCTGCAGATCCGTCTCGGGCGGCAGGCCCGAGGCGATGTAGACGCCGACGCTGTTCGTCGAGGTCTCGAGCGGCGGGGCCCCGGGCGACGCCGGGTCGGTGATCACCACGGGGACGTCGGCGACCGGAGCGCCGGTCTCGTCGGTGACGGTGCCGATCACGGAGGTCGAGCCCTGCGGGGCGGTGAAGGCGAAGTCGACGGTCTGGTCGCTCGGAGCGCCGTTCACCAGGAGGGGCACGCCGGTCCTCGTCGCGTCCCCGTTCGCTCCCGACGGCGGGGTGATCGCGACCTGGTAGCCGCCGATCACCGGCAGGTCCGGGAACGCGTAGGTGCCGTCGGCAGCCGTCGTCGTCGTGTAGACGGTGCCTCGTGGGGCGGTGACCGTGACCGTCGAGCCCGGGATCGGCGTGCCGTCCAGGGTGGCGGTCCCGGCGATGGCGGCGGTCCGCGACGCGAACCACGTCTGGTACACGGGGAACCCGCTGCGCCACTGGTAGCTGATGGTCAGCGACTCGAGCGCGACCGTCGGGGTGAACCACGCGGTCGCTCCGGCGGTGTCCGCGGCGGCGGCGTTGCCGGTGAGGGTGCCCTGAAGGTCCCCGGGACTCCACGTCGGTACGTCCCGCCCGGTCATGCCGTCGGGGTCCGGCGTGCAGGACCAGCCGCCGGCGACGGCGGCCGAGCACGAGTTGTAGGACGACTGGAAGCCGAGCTGATCGGCGGTCGCCGGTGCGCCGCCCTGCACCGTGGCGGAGATCGTCGCCTGGTCGGCGTCGATGTCACCCAGGACGAACGACCAGCTGCCCGCGGGCGTCGGCCCGTCGAAGGTGTACGTCGTCACCGAGGGGCTGCCGGCGTTGTTCGCGTTCGGGCGCTGGTTGATGTACGTGTTGCCCTTGCTGGTGCCGTACCGCTGGCCCGGCCCGGTCGCTGCTGACTGCCACGTCGAGGCGCCGCTGATCACGGTCGCCTGCGAGGCGTTCGACCTGAAGGTGGTCACGGGGAACCCGGGCATGGACATCGTGCCGGTGTAGGCCTTGCCCGTCCCACTGACGGTGAAGTCACCCCAGTGGCCGGTGGGGATCGCCGAAGCGCCCGTCGCTCCGGCCAGGGCGAGCCCGACTCCGAGTGCCACACCGGTCAACCCGGCTGTGATCGTCCGCCAACGGCGCATGTCGTCTCCCCTGTCCCTGCGCCGACCTGCCTCGACACACGCTCAGGTTAGCGACCGGCGACGACGGCTGTCCGGTTCGCGTCGCGCCGCGTCGTTCACGTGAGGTCGATCGACGGAGCGCGCACGACGGACAGCAGGGCGTCCAGCGCGGGGACCTGTCCGGCGACGAGTAGCTCGCGCGCCTGGTCGACGGGCACCCACTGGGCCTGGTCGACCTCCGGCACGTCGACGAACCGGCCCGAACCGCGTGGGAGCTCGAGCCGGACGGTGTTGCTCCGGACCTCGGCGACGTCGAAGTCCTGCGCATGCCCTGCGAACACCGTGACGCGCTTGCCCGAGGCCTGTCGGAAGGTCCCGAGCAGCACCAGCGGCACGTCGGGCACCGGGACGCCGATCTCCTCGGCGAACTCCCGTACCGCCGCGTCGAGCGGGGACTCGTCGGCGGCGTGTTCGCCCTTGGGGACCGACCACGCACGGGGACGGTGCTGCCAGAACGGCCCGCCCATGTGCGCGACGAAGACCTCGACCCCCTCGTCGGGACCGGTCCGCCACAGCAGGACCCCAGCGCTCTGCACCATGCCTGCACTCTGCTCCGCGGCACGGTCTCGCTCGCAGTCCTCGCAGGCGTCCCACAGCGGATCCATGGCCGGGCCCGCCCGCCGCGGGGGTAGCTTCGCGTGCAGGAGCGCCAGCAGACGCCCCGTCGGATCTCACGAGGAGGTCGATCGGGATGGACGAGCACTGGACCGACGAGCACCGGCCCGATGGGCCCTGGACCACGGTCACGATCGCAGCGGACGCCGCACGGCCCCACGACGCAGCCCTGCAGTGGGTCGTCGCCCATGCCGACCGCGGCGTCGAACGTCTGCGAGTGGTCGGTGTCGATCCCGCGCTCGAGGGCCGCGTCGGAGCGGACGGCAAGCGGGTCGCCGAGCACGTCGCCGATGCTGCCCGAGCGGCGATGCCGGACGTCGAGGTGCGCATCGTGCGACACGCCGGCCCCCTGGCCGCTGCACTCGTCACCGAGTCCGAGGTGGGTGACCTGCTGGTCGTCGGCGCCTTCCGGAACCGTCGCGGGTCGACCATCGGCTCCGCACCCGCCCGGGCCGCCGAACGTGCTGCCGTGCCCACCGTCATCGTGCCGGACGGCCCGCACCCGATCGACGGCGACGTCGTCCTGGCCGTGGACGAACCCCTCGACGAGCGGGCGGTCGCCATCGCGGTGGCCGAGGCGCGGCGACGACACCGTCGACTGACCCTGCTGCGGGCGTGGGAGATGCCGGTCCTCACCCGGACCGGGCTGACCGACTTCGCCGAGGACCCGCTGCGGTGGCGGCAGGAGAACGCCGCCCTGCTGCAGCGCGTGACCGACCGCCTGGTGGACCGGTTCCCCGACCTCCGGCTCCGACCGCTGCTGGTCGAGGGGCACCCCGGACGCGCGATCGCGGCGCACACCAGGACGGCGTCGCTCGTGGTGCTCGGACAGGGGCACGTCCACGTGCTGTCGGGGTCGGTGCTGCACGACGTGCTGCGCGAGAGCGTCGCGCCGGTGTGCGTCATCCCCGGCACTGGTCGTGCACCACGAGCAGCCGGGCGCCGGACGGCCCGGACGACCGCGGAGCGTCGGACCGAACCGGCGCCGAGCGAACCGGACCCCGTCGAGGCCTGACCGGGCCCGGGCCTGACCGGGCCCGGGTCCGGGCCTGACCGGGCCTCAGCCGGCGACGGTCCGGACCGCTGCCTCGACCTGCCGCGCCAGGTACGCGACGCCCTTCGTGTTCGGGTGCAGCGCTCCGGGCTCCAGGTCGATCCGGCGCAGGCCGTTGGTCGAGTCGAGGGTGACCCCGGACACCAGGGCCCCGGACCGGGCGCAGGCAGAGCGGGTCTGTGTCCGGTCGAAGACGTCGACGAAGCGGACCCCGGCGGCCGCAGCGGCCGCTGCCTGCACGGCGTCCAGGTCCTGCTGCACCCCGTGCAGGTAGCGGACGTCGGTGTCGGTGAAGGGGAACGCGTTCGCCGGGAACGCGCCCGTCAGGGTCCCGAGGTCGAGTGCCGACCGGAAGCAGCCCTGCTTCGGCGTGCGTTCGAGGTCGGGGAAGATCGCCGGGTAGCCGAGGAAGACCACCTCGGCGTTCGGCGCCGCGGTCTTGATCGCCGCCAGGGTGGTGGCGACCCCGAGAGCGACCCGCGACCGGATCGCCGCACCGAGCTGGTCGACACCGTCCTGCACCAGGGTGCTGCGGCAGGACGGGGCGTCACGGCCGGAGAACACGGGGCCAGCGGGCGAGAGCGCCAGGCAGGACGCGGCCGTCCCGAACAGGTCGGCGTCGTTGCCGCCGATCGTCAGGGTGACCAGCCGGGTGCGCTCGGACAGGGCGTCGATCTGCGGCTCGACACCGTGGAACTGGTGTCCACCGAGGACGTCGGCACTCGTCGCCCCGCCACACGTGACGTCGTGCAGGTCCAGCCCGAACCGGGCGGCGATGCGGTGCGGGTAGTCCGCGGCCGACTGTCCGCAGGCGGCGACGGGCAGCCCGGTCGGGTCGCCGAGCCCGTACCCGGCCGAGTACGAGTCGCCCAGGGCCACGTACTCGCTGCCAGGCGGCAGCCCCGGGAGCACCTCGGGCGGGTCCGCCGTCACGCGGTAGGGCTGCGGGACCGGCCAGAGCGGCGCTGCCGACGCCGACGACGCCGGCACGACCCCGGCGGCGAGCACGCCGAGCACCACCACTGCGGTGAGCAGGGTCGAGCGGACGGACCGGAGCAGGACGACACCTTCGGGCGGGGGCGGCAGACGGAAGCGATCAGGCTACCGCCCCCGTGCTCAGCGTCGGCCGAGTCGCCGCTCGCCGCCGCTGCCCGTGCGGTACTCCAGACCGAAGTGCTGGTACAGCACCGGCTCGGAGTCGGCCTCGAGCTCGCCGTCGGTCGGGATCGACGGCGCGTCCTTGATGGTCTTCTTCGGGAAGGTCACGCGCAGGTGCTTCGGCGTGACGGTGGCCCCGACGAGCGGGACGAACACGAGCTTCTGGAACCCGACCATGCCGGTCTGGACGGAACCGAAGGCCGGCTCCGAGGTAGCGGTGTCGTAGTAGATGCTCTCCAGGGTGCCGACCTTGTCGTCGGTCTCGTCGACGACCGGCAGGCCGATCCAGTCCCGGATGTTGGCCGCTTCGAACACGTCTGCTCCCTCCACGGCCCCGGGCGATCCGGTCCGCCTGCCCGACGCTACTGGTGGACCGGCGCCGACGCCCAGGACAGCGCAGTGCTCATCGGGCGTGGACGTCGAGGCCGTCCACCGCGGCGAGGACGTCTGCGGGGTGCACGGCGAGGATCGCGGGGTCGGGTTCCTCGGAGAACACGTCGCCACGGCGGACCGAGGCGTCGGTGAGGACGACGTGCGGTCCCGACGCCGGCGGGCCCCACGACTCCGGCGGTGCCGGGCCGAAGAGCACGACCGAGGGGATGCCGTACGCGGACGCCAGGTGCGCAGCGCCGGTGTCGACCGTGACCACGAGCCGCGCAGCGGCGACGACCGCGGCGAACGGCTGCAGGTCGAGCACCCCGGCCAGGACCGCCGACGGCGCCAGCCCGGCCGTCTCGGCGACTGCGGCGGCGCGCTCGACGTCCTCCGAGCCTCCCGTCAGGACCACCTGGTGGCCGCGCTCCTGGAGCCCGCGCACCACGGCGGCGAAGCGGTCGACGGGCCAGTGCCGCGCACCGTGGAAGGCCCCCACGTGCACGACGGCCGCGTCGGCGACGACCGGCGGCTCGACCGGGCGGTCGATCGCGACGTCGTCAGCGTCGCCCGGGATGCCGTGGGCCGCGAGCAACCGGACCCAGCGCTCGCGTTCGTTCACCGGTCCCTCGATCCAGGTCGGGCCGTCGGCGCCGCCGTGCCCGATCACCCGGCGGGCACCGAGTGCCGCGACGAGCCCCTCGGACTCCGGCCCGGCGCCGTGCAGGTTGACCGCGACGTCGGTCACCCCGGCCGGCACCGGGATCGGGTGGTCGAAACCCTGTTGCGCCAGGTGCACGTCCACGGCGGGCAGCAGCTCGACCACGGGGGCGAGCCACGCGGTGGTCGCGAGGCTGATGCGGTGGTCCGGGAAGGCCCGGCGCAGGGCACGCAGCGCCGGGACGGCCACCAGCAGGTCGCCGAGCTTGATGGCACGGAGCACCACGAGCTCGGGGCGGCCGTCGGACGGGGGCAGGGAGTCGAGGGCGGTCACGGACCCGACGGTAGCCGCGTCGCCCCGGCGCGCGACCAGCACCGCGTTCGCCGACCTTCCTGGACCGGTCCACGGTCGGGCACCGGTATGCCGAGCACATGGCCCTCTCCGCGGACCGCCCCGTCGGCGGTCTCCTCTTCGACCGCGACGACACCCTCGTGATCGACGTCCCGTACAACGCCGACCCGCACCGGGTCGTCCCCGTGCCCGGCGCACGTCGGGCGGTGCAGGCAGCCCGGGAGGCCGGGCTGCCGGTCGGGGTCGTGACGAACCAGTCCGTGATCGCCCGGGGCGGCGCGACGCGCGAGCAGGTCGACGCGACGAACGCGCGGGTCGACGAACTCGTCGGACCCTTCGCGGTGTGGTGCGTCTGCCCGCACGGACCCGAGGACGACTGCCCCTGCCGGAAGCCCCGCCCGGGACTGGTGCTGCAGGCGGCCGAGCGGCTCGGCGTGCCGGCGAGCGACCTCGTCGTGATCGGCGACATCGGGGCGGACGTCGGCGCTGCGCTCGCGGCCGGCGCGCAGGCGATCCTGGTGCCGACCCCACGGACCAGGCCGGAGGAGGTCGATGCAGCCCAGACGGTGGCGGCGACGATCGAGGAGGCCGTGGCCCTGGCGCTGCAGCACGTCCCCGCGGCCACGCCGTGACCCGGGTGCTCGTCGCCCGCCTCGACTCGTTCGGCGACGTCCTGGTGTGCGGCCCGGCGATCCGCGCGGTGGCAGCGGGAGCGGCACACGTGACGCTGCTCTGTGGACCGCAGGGCGCCCCGGCGGCCGACCTGCTGCCCGGGGTCGACCGGGTGCGGGTGTGGGGAGCGCCCTGGGTCACGGAGTCCGCGCGGCCGCTCGACGACGACGCGCTGCAGGCGTTCCGGGCGCTGGTCGCCGAGGAGCAGGTGGACGAGGCCGTCGTGCTCACCTCGTTCCACCAGTCGCCGCTCCCCCTGGCGGTGCTGTTGCGGCTGGCCGGGGTCGCCCGGGTCAGCGGAGCGTCCGTCGACCACCCCGGATCGCTGCTCGACGTCCGGCTCCGGCCCGGCGAGGACCTGCCCGAGGACCTGCCCGAACCCGAGCGGGCACTGCGGATCGCGCAGGCCGCGGGATTCGCGCTGCCGGCGGGCGACGACGGGAGGCTCGTCGTGCGTCACAACGCCGTCGCGCCACCCGAGGTGCGTGCGCTGGAACGGTACGTGGTCGTCCACCCGGGCGCGAGCGTCCCGGCGCGCTCGTGGCCGCCCGAGCACCACCGCGCACTCGTCGCCCGGTACCGCGAGCTCGGCATCCCGGTGGTCGTCACCGGCTCCCCCGGCGAACGCGCGCTGACGGCGCACGTCGCTGGGACCGCGTCCGGCACGGGAGCCGACACGGAGGGCGGCACGCCGGTGCTCGACCTCGGCGGACGCACCAGTCCGGCCGAACTCGCCGCGGTGCTCGCCGGCGCCGAGGTCGTCGTCGTCGGCAACACCGGTCCCGCGCACCTGGCCGCCGCCGTCGGGGCGCCGATCGTCAGCCTGTTCTCCCCGGTGGTGCCCGCCGTGAAGTGGGCGCCGTACACCGACCGGGTGGAACTGCTCGGCGACCAGGGTGCCGCGTGCCGGCTCAGTCGCGCCCGCGAGTGCCCGGTCGCCGGCCACCCGTGCCTGTCCTCGGTGACCCCCGACGACGTGCTCGCCGCGCACGCGCGGCTCGTCCGTCGCGCACAGTGGATGAAGCCGAGCAGTCTGCGAACTGCTCCAGAAGCTCCTCGGTAGCGTGCGGCACTGCTTCTCCTGCTCCCGCTGCTGACCGCCCGGTCCGCGGGGAACCCGACCGAAAGGGACCGCATGCGGATCCTCGTCTGGCACGTCCACGGCGGCTGGATGGACGCCTTCGTCCGCGGCCAGCACGAGTACCTCGTCCCCACCACCGCGGCTCGCGACGGATGGGGCCTCGGCACCGGCGGCCGCGACTGGCCGAACGTCGTCGAGATCGCCCCCGAGGACGTCGCCGACGCCGGGGTCGACCTGGTCGTCCTGCAGCGCACCGACGAGGCCGAGGCCGCCGCCACCCTGCTCGGCGGACGACAGGTGCCCACCGTGTTCGTCGAGCACAACGCCCCCCGCATCGACGTCCCGGACAGCCAGCACCCGTTCCGCGACCACCCGGACATGGTGATCGCGCACGTGACGCACTGGAACGCGCTGATGTGGGACTGCGGCACCGCGCGGACCACGGTCGTCGAACACGGCGTCGTGGACCCCGGCCCGCTCTACACCGGCCGGCTCGAGCGCTTCGCCGCCGTCATCAACGAACCGGTCCGCCGCAACCGCGTCGTCGGCACCGACCTGCTCCCCCGCTTCGCCGAGGTCGCCCCGGTCGACGTGTTCGGCATGGGCACCGAGCGGCTCGCCGACCTCGGGCACGGCGACCGCCTGGTCGGGCTCGGCGACGTCGCGCCGGACCCCATGCACGCCGCGCTCGCCGAACGCCGCGCCTACCTGCACCCGAACCGGTGGACCTCGCTCGGGCTCTCGCTCATCGAGGCGATGCACCTGGCGATGCCCGTCCTGGTCCTGGCGACGACCGACGCGGCGCGCACCGTGCCCGCCGAGGCCGGCGCGATCGCGACCGACGTGGCGGAGCTGACCCGAACCTCCCGGCTGCTGCTCGACGACCCGGACGAAGCGCGCCGTCGTGGTGCCGTCGCCCGGGAGGCCGCGCTCGCACGGCACTCGCTCGCCCGGTTCCTCGGCGACTGGGACGCGCTGCTCGACGACGTCGTGACGCGCCACCGGCGCGGACGGCACAACCCGAGTCCCGCTCTCGAAGGGAGCACCCGATGAAGATCGCGATGGTCTCCGAACACGCCAGTCCGCTCGCCGCGCTCGGCGGCGTCGACGCCGGCGGTCAGAACGTACACGTCGCCGCGCTGTCCGCCGCGCTCGCCGACCGCGGGCACCGGGTGACGGTGTACACCCGCCGAGACGACGCCGACCTGCCCACCCGGGTGTCGCTCCGACCGGGTGTCGAGGTCGTGCACGTCGACGCCGGACCGGCACGCACGGTGTCGAAGGACGAGCTCTTCCCGTACATGGCCACGTTCGCGCAGGTCCTGGCGGCCGAGTGGTTCGTCGACCGGCCGGACGTCGTGCACGGGCACTTCTGGATGTCCGGGCACGCCGCGCTCGAAGCCGTCGGGCACGTCCAGGCCCGGACCGGTGGCGTCCGGATCCCGGTCGTGCAGACCTTCCACGCGCTCGGCGTGGTGAAGCGCCGCCACCAGGGATCCGCCGACACCAGCCCCGAGGAGCGCACCTGGGTGGAACCCGCGGTCGGTCGCGGCGTGGACCAGGTCGTCGCGACGTGCTCCGACGAGGCGTTCGAGCTCAAGGCGCTCGGCGTCCCGCTCCACGCCATCTCCGTCGTGCCGTGCGGCGTCGACGTCGACCGGTTCCTGCCGACCGGCCCCGTCGAGGAGCGCACCCGGACGCACCGGGTGCTCACCGCGTCGCGCCTGGTGCGCCGCAAGGGGGTCGGCACGACGATCGCCGCCCTCGCCCGACTCGTCGAGGCCGGACGCGACGTCGAACTCGTCGTGGTCGGCGGTGCCGGGACCGCCGGTGCCGACCTGGCCGACGACCCCGAGTACCAGCGGCTCGACGCCCTGGCGCGCTCGCTCGGCGTCCGCGACCACGTGTCCTTCCGCGGCCAGCTCGGCCAGGACGCGATGCCCGCCGTGTACCGGAGTGCCGACGTCGTCGTCTGCGCGCCGTGGTACGAGCCGTTCGGGATCGTGCCACTCGAGGCGATGGCCTGCGGACGGCCGGTCGTCGCCTCGCAGGTCGGCGGTCTGATCGACACGGTCGTCGAGGACGCCACCGGGCTGCACGTCCCGCCGCGCGACGAGGACGCGGTCGCCGCTGCCGTCGCCGGCCTGCTCGACGACCCGGCGCGGGCCCGCGCCTACGGTACCGCCGGCCGCGAGCGGGTCGAGGCCCGCTACGCGTGGACCCGCGTCGCCGCCGACACCGAGCGCGTCTACGAGCGCCTGGTCGCCGCCTCCAGCACGTTCCCCACGATGACCACGACGTCGAGCGGTGCCGCACGCCCCGCCCGCGCCACCGAGAGGACCGCACGATGACCATCGACCAGAGCACACTCGGCACCACCGGGGACACGCTCGGCACCACCGAGCAGCGGCGCTCCACCGAGCAGCGGCGCGACAGCACCCGGGCCGTGCTCGACCACGTCGCCGCATCGGTGCCGGTCGTGGCCTCGCTCGTCGACCACGGTGAGCACATCGCAGCATGGGCGGACGACATCGCCGCGCGGCTCGTCGCCGGACGCCGCCTGCTCGCGGCGGGCAACGGCGGCTCGGCGGCCGAGGCGCAGCACCTCACCTCCGAGCTGACCGGCCGCTTCGACGGTGACCGTCCGGCGTACTCGGCGATCTCGTTGCACGCCGAGACCTCCGCCGTCACCGCGATCGGCAACGACTACGGCTTCGACGAGGTGTTCGCCCGCCAGGTCCGCGCACACGCCCGTGCCGGGGACGTCGTCGTGCTCCTGAGCACGAGCGGCCGGAGCCCGAACCTGCTGCGCGCCGCGGAGGCTGCCCGCACGGCCGGGGCCCGCACCATCGCGATGACGGGGGCGCGGCCGAACCCGCTCGCCGACGCCGTGGACGACGCGATCTGCATCGACGGACCGTCCGCGAACGTGCAGGAGGCGCAGCTCGTCCTGGTGCACGCGCTCTGCCGGGCGATGGAACCAGCACTCCGACGCGGGGGCCGCCGATGAGCGCCGGGGCGGCTGCACCCGAGTCGGGCTCGCGACTCCGGATCGCCGTCGTCGGCGACACCCTGCTCGACGTCGACGTCAGCGGCACCAGCGAACGCCTCAGCCCGGACGCCCCGGTGCCGGTGGTCGACGTCCGCACCGACGAGCGTCGAGCGGGCGGGGCCGGACTCGTCGCGACGATGCTCGCGAAGGACGGCCACGACGTCACCCTCGTCACCGTGCTGAGCGAGGACGTCCACGCCGCCGAGCTCCGCGCCCTCCTGCCCGACGTCCACATCGTCGCGGGTCCGTCCGGCGTCGCGACGCCCGTCAAGACCCGGGTCCGCGTCGGCGAGCACGCCCTCGTCCGGATCGACGAAGGCTGCGACACCCCGCCGGTGCCCGACGTCACGGCCGAGATGACCGCGGTCCTGTCCCAGGTCGACGCCGTCGTGGTGGCCGACTACGGTCGCGGGGTCGCCGCCGCCCCCGACCTGCGCGCGGCCCTGGGTGCCGTCAGCGAGCACACCCCGGTCGTCTGGGACCCGCACCCGAAGGGCGCCTCCCCCGTGCCCGGCACCACCGTCGCGACGCCGAACGCCGCCGAGGCCCGACGCTTCACCGGCCTGCCCGGCACCGGCGTCCCGTTCGCCACCGACGCCGCCGCCGCACTGGTCGACACCTGGGACGTCGGCGCGGTCGCCGTCACGCTCGGTGACCGTGGTGCACTGGTCGGCCGACGCACCGCACGCGGGATGGACGCGCGGTTCCTGCCGGCACCCTCCGTCACCGCAGGTGACCCCTGCGGTGCCGGCGACCGTCTGGCTGCCGGTGTCGCCGTCGCACTGGCCCGGGGCGCCGACGTGCCCGACGCCGTCGCCGCCGGTGTCGCGGACGCCTCGGCGTACCTGGCAGCCGGCGGCGTCGCCTCCCTGCTCGCCGACGCAGCGCCTGCCGTGGTCGCCGTACCGGGAGCCGACCGCGACGCCCTGCGGGTCGTGCACCGGGTCCGGGCGGACGGCGGCACCGTCGTCGCGACCGGCGGGTGCTTCGACCTGCTGCACGCCGGACACGCCCGCACCCTGTCGGCAGCGCGGGCCCTCGGCGACTGCCTGGTCGTGTGCCTGAACTCGGACGACTCGGTCCGGACCCTCAAGGGCCCCGAGCGGCCGATCATGACCCAGGACGACCGCGTCGAGCTGCTGTTGGCGCTGGACTGCGTCGACGCCGTCGTGGTGTTCGACGAGACCACGCCGGACGAGGCCCTGCGCCGCTTCCGTCCCGACGTCTGGGCGAAGGGCGGCGACTACACCGCCGACGAACTGCCCGAGTCGCGCACGATCGCCGAGTGGGGCGGCCGTGTCGTCACGGTGCCGTTCCACCCCGGACGCTCGACCACCCGACTGGCGTCCGCCCTCGCCGCCGTCGGCTGAGCACGCGCCCCACACACCTGATCCACCTCGAAAGGAACTCCATGCCCGTCCCCACCACCCCCATCGGCCGCGTCCTCGTCACCGGCGGCGCCAGCGGACTCGGAGCGGCCGTCGTCGACGCCGTGCTCGAGGCCGGCGGCACCCCCATCGTCCTCGACCTCCGGGTCGAGGGCGTCGCCGACGGGGTCGACGCGGTCGCGGTCGACGTGACGGACACCGCAGCGACGGAACAGGCCGTCCGCGACGCCGCCGAGCGGCACGGCGGCCTCGACGCGGTCGTCACCGCCGCCGGCATCGACAAGCCCGCCCCGATCGGCGGCCTCTCCGCCACCGACTGGGAGCAGATCGTCGGCGTCAACCTGCTCGGGACTGCAGCCGTCGTGCGCGCGGCGCTGCCGACGCTCACGGAGAACCGTGGCCGCGTCGTCACGATCGCGTCCTCGCTGGCGCTCCGCGGTGTCGGCGACGGCACCGCGTACTCGGCGTCGAAGTTCGGCGTCCGCGGGTTCTCGCAGGCGCTCGCCGCCGAGACCGCCGGGTCCGTCGGCGTCACGAACGTGATCCCGGCCGGGATGCGGACGAACTTCTTCGCCGACCGCACCGAGCAGTACAAGCCCGGTCCGGACGCGCTGCTGATCGAGCCGTCGTACGTCGCGAACGCGATCCTGTTCGCGCTGGCGCAGCCGGCCGGCTGCGAGATCCGCGAGATGTCGATCATGCCCGCCACGGAGCCCAGCTGGCCCTGAACGCAGGCCCGTGACGGACGGGAGGCTCGGTGCCAGCTGGCACCGAGCCTCCCGTCCGTCACGCGCCCGCCCGCCCGCGCGCCCTCTCGAGGTTCCAGAATTCTGGAACCCGCGGGCGGCGCACCGGCCGTCTGTGACACCGCAGCGATGCTCCCGCGGCGCGTCGTGGAACCTCACGACGGGCGCGCCCGACCCGCACCGCCGCTCAGCGGGTACGGAGCAGGTCCTCGACGTCGGCGAGCACGGCCTCGGGCGCGACCTCGTCGACGTAGGACGGGTCGTGCTCGCACCGCTCGGCGGTCCACCCGACCTGGGTGACGTCGACGCCGCACACCGGGCACCGCGTCACGAAGGACATGTGCACCCGGTGCCGGCCGCGGTCGAGCGGCCCGGCGTTGACGACGTTGCCGAACCAGAACACCCCGACCGTCATCGTGCCGACCGCCACGGCCAGGTGTCGCGGACCGGAGTCGTCGCCGACCATGACGTCCGCTGCCCCGAGGACTGCGGGCAGCTCGCGCAGCGGCAGGGTCCCGACCACGTCGTGGAGACGAGCCACCTGGTCGGCGTCGAGCTGGTCGCGGACCTCGCTCACGATGGCGTCGGCGGCCGGTCGGTCGGAGTCGTCCCCGACGAGCACCACGTCGTCGCCAGCAGCCAACCGTGCCAGTGCTACGGCGGCGAACCGCTCCGGGCTCCACCGGCGCCGGGGATCGGTGGCGCCGGGGTGCATCGCGACGAGCGTGCGGGCGACGCCGAGGCGGGTGCGGACGGCGGTGCGCTCCTCGTGGGACACCGTGACGCGGGGGTCGAGCGTGACCGGTGCGGCACCGGCCAGCGCTGCGACCTCGAGCCCGCGCAGCACCTCGTGCTGGTAGTAGACGTAGCGGACCCACCGTTCCAGCACCTCGGCGTCCTCGGTCGCGGTGCCGATCGTGTGCCGTGCGCCCAGCCGGAGCAGGAACGGGTTCGAGTTCCGGCCGCCGCCGTGCAGTTGCACCGCGAGGTCGAACCGTCCGTCGAGCCGTCGTACGAAGTCGTCCAGGGTCGGCGCGTCGGATCCGGAGTCGCGGACCCCGGGGTGCACGGGCAACTCCTCGAAGGCGTGCACGGCGTCGGTCCGGCCGGCGAGCAGGGCCTCGGCGGCGGGAGTCCCGAGCAGCGTGATCCGGGCGTCGGGGTAGGCGGCTGCCAGCGCCTCGATCGCGGGCACGGCGAACATCAGGTCCCCCAGCCCGCCGCCCCGGAGCACCGCGATCTCGCGGACCCCCTCGAACCGGTCGCCGCCCTTGCCGATGAGATGCACGGTGCCTGTCTCCTGTCGTCTCGAGTTCCCCCTGTGTACCGGCGACCACCCGTGAACGCACTCGTCAGCCGCGGAGCGCGGACCTCGTGACCGCGCCCAGGCGTCGAGGAGCAGCGTCGGCACCCACCCCTCGGACCGATGTCCCGGAAGGACGCGCATGACGCTCGAAGCCCCCACCACGACCACCGAGATCGTCGTCCTGGACCCGGTCACCGGGTCGGTCGCATCGACCACGACGGTCGCGACACCCGAGCAGGTCCACGACGCCGTGACCCGCGCCCGCACGGCCTTCGGCACCTGGTCACGCACGGCACCCGCGGACCGTGGCGCCCTGCTCCGCACGGCCGCCGAGCACCTGCGCGCCCACGCCGACGAACTCGCGGAGCTCAACACGCGCGAGACCGGCAAGGTCCCGGGCGACGCACTCGGTGGGGTCGAGGCCGGCATCGGGACGCTGCTGCAGTACGCCGAACTCGGTCCGCTCCACCGCGGCGAGGCCCTGCGCGGACAGCACGGCGCCGCCGACTGGACGATCCCGCACCCGCGCGGCGTGGTGCTCGCCCTGACGCCGTGGAACGACCCGGTGGCGGTCGCACTCGGCATCCTCGGCGCCGCGATCGTCACGGGCAACACCGTCGTGCACAAGGGCAGCGAGCGGTGCCCGGCCACGATCGCCCGGCTCAACGCGCTGCTCGCCGAGGTCCTGCCCGACGGCGTGCTCGTCGGGGTCGACGGCGACGCCAGCACGGGCGAGGCGCTGCTCGCCCAGGACGGCATCGCGGTCTACGCCCACGTCGGGTCCACGGCCACCGGCGACCGGCTGTCGACCGTCGCTGCGACGACCCGTGCGCACGTGGTCCGCGAGAACGGCGGGAACGACGCGATCGTCGTCGACGCCGACGTCGATCCGGTGTGGGCCGCCGGTCAGGCCGCCCTGGGGGCCTTCGCCAACACCGGGCAGATCTGCACGAGCGTCGAGCGGGTGTACGTGCACCGCGCGGTCGCCGACGCCTTCGTCGAGGCACTCGTCGCCGAGGCCGACCGTCGGACCGCGCTGCCCGCGGCCGAGTACGGACCCCTGGTCGACGAGCGGCTCCGGTCCCTCGTGCAGGACCACGTCGACGACGCCGTCGCCCGCGGTGCCCGCGTCCGGACCGGCGGCTCGGTGCCCCAGGGCCCCGGCACCGCGTACCCGGCCACCGTGCTCACCGACGTGCCGGACGACGCCCTGACGATGGTCGAGGAGACCTTCGGCCCGATCGCACCGGTCCGCGTGGTCGACTCCTTCGACGAGGGGCTCCGGCTCGCCGCCGGGGACCGCTACGGACTCGCCGCGACCGTGCTGACCAACGACACCGGTGCCGCGCTCCGGGCCGCTGCGGAGCTGCCGGTCGGGACGGTGAAGGTGAACGCCGTGTTCGGCGGGGCTCCCGGTGGCAGCGCCGAGCCGCGCGGCGCCTCGGGCTCGGGCTTCGGCTACGGTCCGCACCTGCTGGACGAGATGACCACGACGACGGTCGTCCACCTCGAAGCGGCACCGACACCGCGGGTGACACCGGACACCGGCACCGGCACCGGCACCGCCGTTGCCGACGCAGGCACGGCCGCCGGCACCACCGCCGCGACCGGAACCGCCGCCGCCGAGGGCTTCGACCGATGACCGCCGACGTGCGCCTGGTCCGTGACGTGGTCGCCCGCATCGACGACCGCGAGCCCCTGCTCGTCGTCATCGGCGACCCGATCCTGGACCGCTGGACCATCGGCGAGGCCGAACGGGTCTCGCGGGAGGCCCCCGCGCCGGTCGTCCGCGTCACCGAGACCATCGCCGTCCCCGGCGGAGCCGCCAACACCGCGGTGAACGCTCGCGCGCTCGGCGCCCGGGTCCGGATGGTCGGCCTGGTCGGCGACGACGAGGCCGGCGCGGTCCTGCGCGACCGTCTGGCGGCAGCGGGGGTCGACACGACCTTCCTGGTGGCCGTCCCCGGTGCGACGACGACCACCAAGTCGCGCATCGTCGGCGGCGACCGGGTCGTGGTCCGCGTGGACGACCTCGCCGGGACCCCGACCGAGGACCACACCGACCAGCTCGCAGCGGCCGTCGCACGGGCCCTGCACGGTGCCGATGCCGCGGTCGTCTGCGACTACGGCCTCGGCGTGACGCCGGCCTCGGTGCTGCCCGTGCTCGACCGGGAGCGGCCCGACGTGGTGGTCGTCGACGCGCACGACCTGCGTGGCTGGCGCGAGCTGCACCCGGACCTCGTCACGCCGAACGCCGGCGAAGCCACGGCGCTGCTCGGCGTCGACCTCGGCACCGGAGCCGACCGGGCTGCCGCCGTCGTCGCCCAGCGGGAGGCGGTCCTGCGGGAGACCGGGGCCCGAGCCGCCGTCGTCACGCTCGACCGGAACGGCACCGTCCTGCTCGAACCGGGTGACGACCAGGCCTTCCGCACCCGCGCGACCCCGGCCTCCGAGCAGCAGGCCTCCGGCGCCGGCGACACGTTCTGCGCCGCGGCGAGCGTCGCCCTGGCGGTCGGGACGAGTGCCCGCGCGGCCGTGCAGTTCGCCCAGGCCGCCGCCGACGTCGTCGTCCGCGAGGCCGGCACGTCGACGTGCGACACGGCCAGCCTGCTGCGCTCGGTCGAGGCCCCCGCCGAGACTGTGGTCGACCACGACGACCTGGCCGCCGCCGTCGAGGCCGCGCGCCACCAGGGCCGACGCATCGTCTTCACGAACGGGTGCTTCGACGTGGTCCACCGCGGGCACACGTCCTACCTGCGCCAGGCGAAGGAGCTCGGCGACCTGCTGGTCGTCGCGCTGAACGACGACGACTCGGTCACCCGGCTCAAGGGCCCGGAGCGGCCGATCAACACCGCCGAGGACCGCGCCGGGGTCCTGGCTGCCCTGGCATGCGTCGACCTGGTGACGGTCTTCGCGACGGACACCCCGATCCCGCTGCTCGAGCGGATCCGCCCGGACGTCTACGTCAAGGGCGGCGACTACTCCCCCGAGATGCTCAGCGAGACCGCGGTCGTCAGGGCCTACGGCGGCGAGGTCGTCATGGTCGACTACGTCGCCGAGCACTCGACCAGCGCGGTCGTCCGGCGGATCCGCGAGACGTCGGGCGGCGACACCGGCTGACGGCGCGCGACCACAGGACGGACGGGAGGCCCGGTGCCAGCTGGCACCGGTCCTCCCGTGTGGAGACGGTTGCGCTCAGCGCACGCGGACCTGCGTGGCCGCCTGCTTGCCGGACTGCACGCCGGTGAACGTGACCGTCGCGGAACCGGTCTCGGCCTTCCACTGCACCGAGGCGGTGCCGTCGATGACGTCGACCGTGCCGAGGTCGGTCGACCCGACCTGCACCCGCACCTGGCGGTCGCCGGCGAAGCGGCTGCCGGTCAGCGTCACCCGCTGCCCGGGCCGGGGCGCGCCGACCGACAGGTCGATGCGGGCACCGCGGCTGAGGGCTGCGAGGTCGTCGGTGAGCCGGAGGGAGTCCGACACGGTGAAGAACGTGTCGGTCTGGTCGGTCAGCCCGACGACGTTCGCCGCGCCGGGGCCGTACGCGGCGATCCGGACCTGGGTACCCGTGTGCTGCTGCGATGCGCCGGCGCCGGAAGTGCCGTACGAGACCTTCATCGTGGTGCCGTCAGCGGTCACGAGCGCCGTCGAGAGCGAGGTCGGCGGGGTGTTGTCGACGATCTGGCTCGAGTGGGCGTGGTCCGCCGTCGCGATGACGAGCGTGTTGCCGTCCTTCTGGGCGAAGGCCAGCGCTGCCTGCACGGCCTCGTCGAAGTCGATCGTCTCGCCGATCTGTCCGCAGGCGTCGGCCGCGTGGTCCTGCTTGTCGATGCTCGCGCCCTCGACCTGCAGGAAGAAGCCCTTGCCGTTCGTCTGCGGACGGTTCAGCAGCGAGATCGACTTGTTCGTCAGGGACGCCAGCGAGAGGCCGGTGTCCAGCCGCGCGGGGTTCGCCGTGCAGCGCACGGCTGCCTTGTCCGCCCCGCCGACCGTCGCGGTGGTGGGCGCGTAGCGGGTCGGGAAGTTGCCCGGCGTGAACAGCCCCAGGAGCGGCTGCCGCTGGTCGGCGCGGCGGACCGCCGCGAGCTCGGCGGCGTCGTCGACGAGCTGGTAGCCGCGGGCGGCCGCCTGGTCGAAGAGCGTCTCGCCGGCGTACTGGCCGGCCTTGGCGGTCTGGGTGAAGCTGGTCGAGCCGCCGCCCAGGGTCAGGTCGGGGCGGGCGTTCAGCAGCTGCTCGCTGATCGAGCCGAGGCCACCGGCCTGCAGCGCGTCGGTGCCGCACGCCGCGGTGTCGGGGCCGTAGCAGCCGCGGGCGCCGACGTGGGCGACCTGGACGGCCGGGGTGGCGTCCTGGATCTCGGCGGTCGACACGTTGCCGGTGCGCAGGCCGTTCGCCTTCGCCAGCTCGACGAGGGTCTTCTGCGGGGTGCCGTCGATGTCGACCGAGATGGCCCCGTCGTACGTCTTCGTGCCGGTCGCCCACGCGCTGCCCGACGCTGCCGAGTCCGTGACGTAGTCCGGCTTGCCCTTGTCCGCGCCGTCCTTGACGAGCGAGTACGTCGTGTACGACCCGGTGAGCGGCAGGGCGTCCAGGCCCGGCAGCCGACCGGCGGCGCCGTACTCGTAGTTGCGCGCCACGGTGATCTCGGAGTCACCCATCCCGTCGCCGATGAGCAGGATGACGTTCTCGGCGTTCGCGTTCTTGATCGCCTGCCGGACGGCCTGCGTCTGGTCACCGACCGCGCGCTGTGCGCCACCGTGCTGGTTGAGCGCCAGCTGGCCGACGGCCTCGGCGGTGCCGGGCAGCGCGATCGCGCCGGCGATGAGCAGGGCGCCCAGCGTCATCGCTGTGCGCCGCCGCTTCGGGTGGTGCTGGTCCATGTCGGTTCCCCTCGTCAGGTGCCCCCGTTCGGGTGCCATCCGAGGATGGCTGTGTGGGGGTACAGGCAGGTGAACCGCGGTCGTCGGCTGGGTGAACGACTCCTCGGGCGACTACTCGCCGGACTCGACCTGGACCTGCTGCCCAGCGTCCGACAGCTCGAGCTGCACCGCGGCGCGGGCCTGGTCGATCCAGACGCTGTCCGAGCAGCCGATCCAGATGGTCGTGTGCGGTTCGCTGTCGGGACGGCACCACTCGGTCGCCCAGCCGATGACCGCAGCGGCGAGGGCTTCTCCGTGGTCGGCGAAGCAGAGCGGCGGGACGGCCGACGGGCGCTCGGTGCGGACCAGCCACGTCACGGTCACCCGCGGGGGTGCCGGCAGGATGCGGACCTGCTCGGCGAGGGCGACCTCGACGAACACCTGCCCGTACGCGGCGTCCGACAGACCGACGAGTCGGCGGTGGATCTCGGCGAGGTCCTCGACGGCACCGGCGAGCATCACGCGCTCACCAGGTCGTGCGTCCGACATCGCGATCCTCCACGGTTGACCCCGCTCCAACGCTAGGCCTGCACCGACGCGGGGACAAGTCCGAGTTGGTGCGCCAAGAACTCCCACATCCACGTGAGCGCGACCGTGTTCGTCAGCCCGGGGGCGTTCTGGGCGAGCTGCGTCGCGATGCCGTCGCTGTACGCGGCGGTCTTGAGCGCCACGGCGGACGGGTCGATGCCGTCCGACCCGCGGTCGAACGTGCCGTCCTCGACCCCGCGCCGGACCACGCGCACCAGGCACGCCTCCCACACCCGGATCCGTTCCGCGTACTCCTCGGCGACCTCCGGCCGACGGGCGACGGCGGTCCAGTAGTCCGACCAGATCCGCCAGTGCTGCCGGACCTGTTCGCTGTCGTCGAAGAGCGGCTCGACGAGCATCCGGAGCGCCTGCACCGGGTCGGGTTCGGCGTCGACGGCGACCACGATCGCCCCGTAGAAGCGCTCGGTCTCGAGCACGACGACCTCGTTGAGGATCTCCGCGACGCTGCCGAAGTGGTAGGTCACCGTCCCCACGGACACCCCGGCCTCGGCGGCGATGTCGCGCAGACCGGTCGCACCGAGCCCGTTCCGGACGATCACCACACGGGCGGCGCGGACGATCATGGCGCGACGGACCTCGGGGCGCTGGCGGGTGCGCGTCGGTCGCGCAGGAGCATCGTCCGCCGGGCCGCGCTCGTCACCGTCGCCGCGCCTCGCGTCGGGCCCGCTCACGCCGACGTCCTCGGCACGTCGTCGCGGAAGGTGTGTTCGGCGACCAGCTCCTCGGCGGCGTCGACCCCGTCGCGCGCCCAGGCACGCACGGTGTTCTCGACGTGGAACGTCTCCGCGGTGGCCGTGACCGTCGAGACGGTCTCCAGCCGTGCGGCCCACGAGTCGTGCGTCAACCCGATCGCCCAGCGGGAGTCCGCCCGCGCCGAGGTCGGGTCACCGGACCGGATCCGGTAGGTCTCGCGGGCGTCCTCGTCGAAGACCAGGCCGTCCGGGTAGACCCGGCCGCCGCCGTACCCCGGGTCGACGTCGAGGGTCCACTCCCCCGTCTCCACGTCGTGCGTGACCGTGCGTTGCGGCAGCGGCTCGGCAGGCTCGACGCGGGAGATCGCGAGCGGGGTCGACCGTTCCGGAGCGTCGAACGTGATCCCGTCGTCGGGGCCGCCCGTCCACACCGGCAGGGTGAGGGTGCTCGCGACGGGGTCCAGCACGATCGCGGTGGCCGTGCCGTGCGGCCACACCCACGGCCAGTACGCCGTCGACACCGCGAGCCGCAGCCGGTGCCCGGCCACGAACCGGTGCCCGGTCGCGACGAGTCGCACCGGCAGCACGGTCGACACCCCGGGCTCGAGCGGGTCGTCGTGGTCCATGCCGTTCCGTCGCGCGGCGTTCAGCACGCCCCGGGTGACGAGCGTGGAGCTCCCGTCCGGTGCCACGTCGCAGAGCCGGACCGTGACCGTCGCGCGGGGTGCGTCGGCGGTGACCGTCAGGTCGACCAGCACGTTCCCCAGCAGGTCGAACGCCGAGTCGACGGGCAGGTCGAAGCACACCGACCGACCGTCCTCGGCACGCTGGTCCGGGGGCAGGTCGGTCGCGTTGCCGAAGGGGAAGAAGCGTCCGGCGTCGGCGCCGGTCTCCTGGGGCGAGTCGACGACCACGGGACCGTCGCCACCGCCGCGCAGCACGTCCAGCCCGATCGTCCGGGGCGCGGTCTCCGCCGCGGGCCAGGTCGTCGCACCCACCCATCGTCCGGTCCGCTCGGCGTAGTACGTCGCGGGTGGCTCCGGGTCGTTGATCCAGGCGCGGAGGGCCGGGTCCTGTTCGACGCCGGTGTCGGTCCCCCGCAGCCACCGGTCCCACCAGCGCAGCGACTCCTGCAGGAAGCCGATGGACGGGCCCGGGGCGAGCCCGCGGTCCGGGTACTGGTGCGACCAGGGGCCGATGATGCCCCGGACGGGCGCGTCCACGTCACGGACCAGGCGCAGCACCGCGTCGCGGTAGGGGTCCGCCCAGCCGCCGACGGCGAGCACCGCGGCACGCACACGGCCGATGTCCTCGGTCGCGCTGCCGTGGCGCCAGTAGTCGTCGCGGGTCTGGTGCGCCAACCACACCGGCGTCATCGGCCGGGTCGCGGCGAGCCGTCCCCGCCAGGCAGCCACCCAGCCGTCGCCGACCACCTCGGGCCGTGGCGGGCGGGAGTTGAACGCGAACATCGTCGCGCCCCATGCGGCCATGTCGATGCCGAGCACCGCGCCACCGACGTAGTGCACGTCGTTGTCGTAGCGGTCGTCCGTCGAACACACGGTCACGATCGCGCGGAGGGCCTCGGGCGCTCGGGCGGCGAGCTGCAGCGCGTTGAACCCGCCCCACGAGATGCCGAACATCCCGACCGCGCCCGTCGACCACGGCTGCGCAGCCAGCCAGGCGATCACGGCCTCGCCGTCGCGGAGCTCCTGCTCGCTGTACTCGTCGTCGAACACCCCGTCGGACGAACCGGTGCCGCGGATGTCGACGCGGACCGAGGCGTAGCCGTGTGCGGCGTACCAGGGGTGGCGCTCGGAGTCGCGCGGCGCGGTCCAGTCGTCGAGCCGGTACGGCAGGTACTCCAGCAGCACGGGGACCGGGTCGTCCGACGTCGGTGCCCAGATCCGGGTGTGCAGGCGCACGCCGTCCGGCATCGGGATCCAGGTGTCGCGGACGGTCACCCCGTCCGGCAGGCCGTCCGGCAGCCCGATCGCGGTCAACCCCTCGTTCACGCGTCCTCCCAGTTCCTGATGTGGTGGCCGTCGCCGTGGTCGGTCCAGCCGGTCGTGTGACGCCAGTGCTGCACCCCGTCGTCGACGTCGGGCAGCTCGGTCGCCCCGGGCTCGAGCGTCGCCGCCAGCAGCGTCCGCGTGTAGGGGTGGTTCGGGCCGCGGAACACGCGCTCGGTCGGTCCGACCTCGACCATGCGGCCGCCGGTCATCACCGCCACCCGGTCGGCGACCCCGCGCACCACGGCGAGGTCGTGGCTGATGAACAGGCAGCTGAGGCCCTCGTCGCGCTGCAGGTCGGCCAGGAGCGCGAGGATCCCGGCCTGCACCTGCACGTCGAGCGCCGTGGTGATCTCGTCCGCGATCACCAGGCGCGGTCCGGCAGCCAGCGCGCGAGCGATCCCGACGCGCTGCCGCTGTCCGCCGGAGAGCTGCGCCGGCAGCCGGTCCGCGAACTCCGGTCCGAGGCCCACCTTCGTCAGCAGCTCCCCGACCCGGGCCGTCGAGGACGAGCCGGTGAACAGGCGGAGCGGCCGCGCCACGGCGGCACCCACCGTGCGACGCGGGTTCAGTGAGGTGTCGGCGTTCTGGAACACCAGTTGCACGGCCCGGCGCAGCTCGGGGCGCCGGCCGGCGACGGCGTCGCGCAGGTCGCCGCTGGTCCTGCCGTCGTCGTAGGTGAAGGTGCCCGACTCCGCGGGGACCAGGCCGGCCAGTGCGGTGGCCAGGGTCGACTTGCCGCTGCCGGACTCGCCGACCACGGCGAGGGTCTCGCGGGCACCGATCGTGAAGGAGACCCCGTCGACGGCGGCCGGCAGTCCGTGGGCGTACCGGACGACCAGGTCGCGCGCGTCGACGACGGGGCGGCCGTGACCGACGGGAGGCCCGGCTGTGGCGGGTACAGCGGTGACCGTCCCGCGGACGGTCGCGTCGGGACGGGGACGAGCCGCTCCTCCCGTCCGCGTCCCGTCCGGCACGGCGGCCAGCAGCCCTCGCGTGTACGGGTGCTGCGGGTCCGCGAACAGCGCCGCCGTCGGCCGGTGCTCGACGACCTCGCCGTTCCGCATCACCGCGATCTCGTCCGCCATCGCCGACACGACGCCGAGGTCGTGGCTGACCAGCAGGACGGCCATGCCGAGCTCGCGCCCGAGTGCAGCGACGAGGTCGAGGACCGCCGCCTGGGTGACGACGTCGAGGGCGGTCGTCGGCTCGTCGAGCACCAGGACGCGGGGTCGGGCGGCGACCGCCATCGCGATGGCGACGCGCTGCTGCTGCCCGCCGGAGAGCTGGTGCGGCCAGCGCCGGACGATGGTGTCCGGGTCGGGCAGCCGGACCAGGCGGACGAGCTCGGCGACGTGCTCCGGTCCGTCGGGCTCCCCGTGCGCACGGAGGGCCTCGCGGATCTGTTCGCCGACCCGCATCGAGGGCGTCAGCGCCTGCCCGGCGTTCTGGGCGACGACCGACGCGGTGCCGCCGCGCAGGGCACGGGTGGCCGCCGGCGACAGGCGGAACACGTCCTGTCCGCCGACGGTGACGGTCCCGCCGACGACGCGCGAGCCGGTGCGCAGGTGCGCGAGCAGGGTGCGGGCGACGGTCGACTTCCCGCTGCCGGACTCGCCGACGAGTCCGAGGGTGCGACCGGCCGGGATCGCGAACGAGACCCCGCGGACGACCGACACCTCGGAGCGACCGGCTGCGTACGAGATCGACAGGTCCTCGACCCGGACCGGAGCGTCGTCCACGGGGGTCGCGGTGGCGGTGTTCGTGCTGGTGGACGTCGTCACGGGGTTGCTCCCTGCGTGGCACGGTCGACGCCGAGCGACTTGCTCAGCCCGTCCGCGGCCAGGTTGAGGCCGACCACGAGCGTCGCCAGTGCCACGATGGGCGCCAGCGTGCCGAGCGGCACGACGGTGAGGGCGGTGCGGTTCTCCTGCACCATGAGGCCCCAGTCGGGTGTCGGCGGGTTCGCACCGAAGCCGAGGAACGACAGCGAGGCGACCAGGAGCACGATCCAGGACGCGCGCATGGCGTACTCGACCAGGACCACGTCGAGCACGTTCGGCAGGATCTCGCGGAACACGATCGACAGCGGCTTCTCACCCCGGGCACGTGCCGCGGTGACGTAGTCCTGCGTGATGACGGTCCGGGCGGCACCCCGCACGACGCGGGTCACGGCCGGGGCGTAGACGATCGTCACCGCGAGCACGATGACCCACAGCCCCGCGTCGAAGACCGTCACGACGACCAGCAGCGCCAGGATCGACGGCACGCTGAGCAGGGCGTCGACGACGCGCATGACGACTTCGTCGAACCAGTTGTCCGCGTACGCGGTGACGGCGCCGAGGACGGTGCCGACCGCGACGGCGATCGTGGTCGCCAGGAACGTGACCAGCAGCGCGTAGCGACCGCCGTTCAGGGTGCGGGAGAGGATGTCCCGGCCGTACTGGTCGGTGCCGAGCCAGTGGCTCCACTCGGGTCCGGCGAGGACGTTCCGCGCATCGGTCGCCACGGGGTCGTGTCCGGCGATCAGCGGTGCGGCGATCGCGAGCACGAGGTGCAGCGCGATGAGCCCGAGCCCGACGGACAGGGCCGTCGAGGTGCGGAGGGGCGCGGCGACGGTGCGCACACGCAGGGCGATGGCCGTCATGCGGCAGTCCTCTCAGGGGTGCGCCGGTCCGCGCGGGAGCCGGGTCGGCGGCCGCCCGGCGGGCGGACCCGTGTGCGTCGCTGCCGGGTGCGGAGCCGGGGGTCGAGCGCCAGGGCCACCAGGTCGGCGGCCAGGTTGCAGACGACGTAGACGACGGCGCTCAGCAGCGCGATCGCCTCGATGGTCGGCAGGTCGCGGTTGAAGACGGACTCGAGCATGAGCTTGCCCATGCCCGGGTAGTTGAAGACGTTCTCGACGACGACCACGCCGCCGAGCAGCCACGCGACGTTGAGCGCGACGACGTTGAGCGTCGGCAGGAGTGCGCTCGGCACGGCGTGCTTCCAGACCACGCGGCGCAGGGTCAGGCCCTTGAGCTCGGCCGTCGTGACGAACTCGGACGCCATCACGTCGATCGTCGACGACCGCGCGGTCCGCACGATGTACGCGGCCATCGCGAGGGTCAGGACGATGATCGGCAGCCAGATCGTCGGCAGGAGCTCACCGACCGTGGCGTCCGCACCCCGCAGCACGACGGCGGGGAACAGCGGGACACCGATCGCGAAGAGCAGCACCAGGACGGTCGCGACCATGAACTCCGGCACGCTCATCACGACCAGGCTGACGATCGAGATCACCCGGTCCGCCGGTCGGCCGCGCCGCACCCCGGCGACGACGCCGAGCGTCAGTGACGTCGTGACCCCGACGAGCATCGCGGGCACGGCGATCAGCATGCTGTTCCGGAAGGCCGTGAAGAGCGTCGGAGCGACCGGTTCCCCGCTGACGAGCGAGGTGCCGAAGTCACCGTGGGCAGCGCCGACCAGCCACTGGCCGTAGCGGACCCACACGTTCTGGTCGAGGCCGAGCGTCTTCCGGAGCTGCGCGACGGCGTCCGGCGTGGCGTTCTGCCCGAGCAGCTGCTGGGCGACGTCTCCGGGGAGCGCCTGCACGGCCAGGAAGACGAACAACGAGGCGAGCACCACCGTGAGCAGGGCGATCCCCACGCGGCGCAGGACGGGCAGCAGGACGGTCATCGGCGCAGTCCGATCTGCAGGTAGTCGAACTCGAACCCGAACTCGGCGTAGTTGACCACGTCGCGCGACAGCCCGACCAGGCGGTCGCCGAACATCGGGGTCATGTCGGCGCCGTCCTGCACCACGAGCCGCTGGGCGTCCTGGTAGAGCGTCAGCCGCTTGGCGTCGTCCATCTCGGCACGGGCCTGGTCGAGCAGCGTGTCGAACGCGGGGTTCGACCAGGCGCTCTCGTTGTACGACGAGCCGGTGCGGAAGATCTGGTTGAGCAGCTGGTCGATCGGCCGGCCGGTGAACCAGTAGCTCACCATGAGCGGCTTCTGCATCCAGATCTGCGTGTAGTAGGAGTCCGACGACGCGTTCTCGATCCGCAGGTCGATGCCGGCCTCGGCGACCTGGTCGCGGTAGGCGACCGCCAGGGGCGTGAAGACCGACTCGTAGCTCGACGTGTAGATCGAGGTGGCGAGTCCGTCCCGTCCGGCCTGCTTGAGCAGGCTCCTGGCCTTGTCCGGGTCGTGCTCGCGCGGGACGTCGAGGAACGCCGCGAGCTGCGGCGGCACCGGGTTGTCCCAGCCGGGCGACCCGGTCCCCTGCAGCGCCGTCTGCACGATCGCCTTCGGGTCGTACGCCAGCTTCATGGCCTGTCGGACGCGGTTGTCCGAGAACTCGGCGCTCGTCGCGAGCATCGGGATCGTGTACCACTGGGCGTTCACCGAGCGGGCGACCGTGGCCCGGTCGGACGCGGCGACGACCCGGGCCGTGGCGAAGTCGAGGTTCGTCTGCGAGATCAGGTCGATCTGCCCGGCGAGCAGGGCGTTGACGCGGGCGGTGGTGTCCTGGATGGAGAAGAAGTCGATCCCGTCGAGCGCGGGGCGACCGGCGAAGTGGTCCTCGAAGGCCTCGACGCTGCCGGCGCCGGCCGGGGTGAACGACGACAGCCGGAACGGTCCCGTGCCGATCCCGGTCCGACCGATCGACCCGATCGCCGACGCGGGCACGATGTAGCACTGGTACGCGGTCAGCAGCGAGGGGAACTCGGCGTTCGGCTTCATCAGGTCGAAGCGCAGGGTGTGCTGGTCGAGTGCGCGCATCGAGTCCGCCGTCATCACCTCGCCGAGCACCCCGGCCTGGGGTGACCCCGTCGCCTCGTCGAGGATGTGCCGGATGCTGGCGATCGCGTCGTCGGCCCCGAAGCGGGAACCGTCGTGGAACCGGACGCCCGTGCGCAGGCGGAAGGTCCAGACGGTGCCGTCGGCGTTCGCGGACCACTCCTCGGCCAGGTCGGGCACCGTCGTGCCGGACTCGTCCAGCCGGACGAGCCGGTTGTACAGCGCGCCGAGGTACTCGTACGCCGACAGGGAGCTGGCTGAGTCGAGCGTCTCGGCGGCGGAGGCGGCCGGCCGGGCGATGCGGAGCCGACCGCCGCGTCGGGCGGGCCCGGTCGCGGCCTGGTCGGGCAGGTCGGTGGCGCCGGCGCTGGCACCGGAGCTGCACCCGGTCAGGGTGAGGAGCCCCAGGCCGGCGAGCCCGGCGGCCCCGGTCAGGAGTGCGCGGCGGCTGGGACCTGCGCGGCCGGGACCTGCGCGGTGCGGACCGCGGGCCGGGTCTTCAGGGTGGTGGACGACGTGCTGCATTCGGGGTGACCCCTCCTGGTAATCGTTCCGGTGAACGATAGAGGGATTCTCGGCCGGTGGCGAACTCCGGGACGTCCCGGACGGCACTCTTCACGAACTCGTTACACACGGGCGAGCGTCGACGGGGCCATGATCGGGGCAGGAGCGAGAGCCACGTCGCACCACCCGACGAGCAGGAGACACCCATGGCGACCTTCACCCGCGGGTTCGGCGGACGCCGCCGCGACCAGGACGACGCGCGAATCCCCCCGGGACAGACCCTCGTGCACGACTGGCCGGTGCTGTCGGCCGGTGCCACGCCGGACATCGCCCCGACCGACTGGACGTTCTCGATCCGCACCGAGACCGGCCTGACGACGTGGACCTGGGACGAGGTGCAGGCGCTCGGCGTGCAGGACGTGACCGTCGACATCCACTGCGTCACGCACTGGAGCAAGCTCGACATGCCCTGGCGCGGGGTCCCCCTCGACGCGCTGTTCGCCGAGGTCGAGACCGCCCTCGACTTCTGCATGGTGCACAGCACCGGCGGCTACACGACGAACGTGCCGCTCGAGGACCTGCTCGACGGCAAGGCGTGGATCGCGTTCGAGGCCGACGGCGAGCCCCTGGAGCCCGAGCACGGCGGCCCCGCTCGGCTCCTGGTCCCCCACCTGTACTTCTGGAAGAGCGCGAAGTGGGTGCGCGGCATCGTCATGCAGGCGGACGACGAGCCTGGGTTCTGGGAGAACGCCGGCTACCACCTGCACGGGGACCCGTGGAAGGAGGAACGGTACTGGTGAGCGGGCAGCTCACGACCGACGACGCCGGCCTGGAGGCCCGGGTCGCCCCCGCCCCGCCGGCGCCACCACGGCGGCGTCCTGCCTGGCACGACGCCACGGTCGCCGCCCTCGCGCCGGAGACCCCGAACGCCCGCCGGATCGTCCTCGACGTCCCGACCTGGCCCGGCAACGACGCCGGGCAGCACCTCGACCTCCGCCTGACCGCGGAGGACGGCTACCAGGCCACCCGCTCGTACTCGATCGCGTCGTCGGGGGACGGCACCCGCGTGACGTTGGCGGTCGACCGGGTCGACGACGGCGAGGTCTCCCCGTTCCTGGTCGACGCGGTCGAGGTCGGCGACGACCTCGAGGTGCACGGGCCGCTCGGCGGCTGGTTCGTCTGGCGCCCGACCGGGTCAGAGCGTCCGGTGCAGCTGATCGCAGGCGGGTCCGGGATCGTCCCCCTGGTGGCGATGGTGGACGCGCACGCGGCGGCCGAGGACCTGCAGCCCTTCCGCCTGCTGTACGCGGTCCGGGCCCCCGAGGACGTCTTCTTCCGGACCGAGCTCGACGCGGCGCAGCGGGCGACGGCGCCGTTCGACCTGACCACGGTGTACAGCCGACGGGCGCCGGTCGGTACCGGGATCCCGGCGGGACGTCTGACCCGCGCGACGCTGGCGGACGCGGTGCTGCCGCCGGAGGCCGGTGCCCTGGTCTACGTCTGCGGGTCGACGCCCTTCGTCGAGCAGGTGCTGACCTGGCTCGGGGAGCTGGGGCACGACACGCGGGACGTCCGCGCGGAACGGTTCGGAGGCAGCTGATGACGACGGTCCTCGACGGCAACGCCCTGGCCGGTGACCTGACCGACGTCCTGGGCCCGGATGCCACGAGTGCGCGGCTGCGGTGCCGGGGGTGCGGCTCGATGGGCGTGCTCGGCGCGGCGCGGGTCCACCGCACGGCGATGGGCTCGGTCGCCCGGTGTCGCGGGTGCGACACCGTCCTCGTCACGGTGGTCATCAACGGGCCGCATCGATGGGTCGGCCTGCCCGGGGTCCGCGTGACGTCCCCGGCCTGAGCCCCGGGAACCACGACGGCCCCGGGAAGCTCGACGGCCCCGGGAAGCTCGACGGCCCCGGGAAGCTCGACGGCCCCGGAGACCACGACAGCCTCGACCGAGGTCGAGGCTGTCGTGAGGGCCGGGTGGAGCCGGTTGTTCCCGAGCGGATGACGAGATTCGAACTCGCGACCCTCACCTTGGCAAGGTGATGCGCTACCACTGCGCCACATCCGCATCGCACGACCTGACGACCGTGCTGCGGTCCAGTGTACCCGGCTCCCCGGGGCTCCGCTGACCGACGGCCGGTTCCGGGCGTGTCCGCGGCCGTCCGCAGCGCGAACGAGTTCACTGGAGGTCATGAGCGAGTTCGTGAAGGAAGTCCCCGACGACCACCCCGACGAACCCGATGCCCACGGCGTCGACCTGGTGGACGGCGACGAGCCCGCCGTGCGCATCCTGGTCCGCGGCGAACTGCCGGACACCCTCGACCACGACGGGCGGACCTGGCGGATGACGGACGAGACGCACGACGCCGGAGACGCTCCGGCGATCCGGGTGTTCCGACCCGTCGACTGACGCGCAGCCGATCGGGCTGTCCCCTCGTCAGCCGACCGGCTTGGCCACGACGTCGTGCCGCACCCCGGCCGCGACCGCCACGGCCTGCGCCCGGTCCTGCAGCTCGGCGCCCTGCAGGTGCTTCGCGAAGCCGATCACCGTGCGGTACACGGGCAGGTCGACGGTGGTCCACTGCCCGTTGTCGACGGTCACCCGGAGCGCGTCGACCTTGCCGAACCGGTACCGTCCCGCGGCGGACGTCTCGCCGCTCCCGACGCTCTGGACCACGTCGCGCGGCAGCCCGAGCACGAGGCGGGGCGTGCTGCCCCCGACGTAGATCCCGATGCCGTTCCGGTCCGCGACCGCCGTGGCGTGTCCACGACGCGGCACGGCGTCCGTCAGGGCGACGTTGAGCATCGCCGCCGTGCGGCGCAGGTCGGTGGCGACGTCGTTCTGCAGCAGGACGGGGACGAGGACCGCGCCCGGGTGCTGCTGCGCCAGGGCGGCCTCACGGCGGCGGGTCGTGGCGTTCTGCACCGCCAACACGATCTCGATGACCGCGAAGATGCCGACCGCGTAGAGCGCGACCGAGCCGATGACCGCGGGCGTCGACATGCCGTCCTCGTGCTCGCGCCACGCCAGGTACCCGAACCGCAGCACCAGGTAGGCCCCGACCACCGCCATCCCGATGAGTCCGCCGCGCCGCCGACCGGATCCGTTCTCGTTCCCCATCCGGCCAACCCTAGGGCTGCGGCGTCGACACCCGGTCGAGCCTGCGTGTCCTCTCACGCCGCCCGATGCCGCGCTCGACGCCTCAGCCGCGCACTGACACCACCGTGCTCACACGCAGCTCGTCGAACGTGCTCGTGAACCCGACGCCACCGAGCGAGATGAGCCCGATGCGCGGGGAGTCACCGAGGTCGGCCGTCCAGGTGCCGCCGCGGACGAAGTGCCGACCGTCAGCGCTGGTGTACGCCGTGTACTGGTCCTGGCCCCCGACGACCCGGTGCACGATCCGGAGCGTCGTGGTGTCCCCGACCGGGCCGACGACCATGTTGCCGTAGGTCGGAGCGCCGGCTGGCTGCGTGGAGTCCTGCGTGCCGAACTCCGTCTGCCGCGTGTCGAAGATCGAGTTCGACACGAGCCGGACGTAGTCGCCGTCGGAGCCGTACACGATGAGGCCGCCCTGCACGTAGTTGTACACACCGTCCCCACTCGCCGGGGTGTCGACCGCGACCGTGGTCTGGACGACCCAGTCACCACGGGGCGCCGGTTCGGAGAGCACGGACGCCAGCGGGGTCGCCGGCGGATGCAGGTCCGCTGCCTGTGTCTGCCAGCGGAACGCCCCGCCACTGACCGACCACGTCGAGGGGTCCGGCTGCCGGGTCCAGGTGAGCTGAGGCGGCAGGGCGTCGCCGTCGAAGGAGGTCGACGCGGAGCGGAGCAGGCGTCCGGGCACGTCCACCGGTGCCGTCGTCGGCCGGTACATCGCCCGCTCCCCCGGCTGCGCGACGGGTCCGGGCTGCACGCTGTCGGACGGGCCGGCACCACCACGGACCGAGGGCCAACCGCCCTGCCAGTCCAGCGGGTCGATGAGCACCGGACGCTTCGTGTACCCGGGCTGGCCCGCGTAGTACGGGTCGGTGCGGTCCACCGCGTGGTAGATGATCCAGTCCTGCCCGGCGAAGTCCGTGACGACCGTGTCGTGCCCGGTCCCGACCCAGCGGTTGCCGTTCTGCGCGAGCAGGGGCGTCCCGCCGACCCGAGTGCTCGTGATCGACACCCCGTCCTGGTCCAGGAACGGTCCGAGGGGGCTGCGTGACCGCGCCACGAACACGCCGTACCCGGTCAGCGCGCCGTTGCAGCAGTTCGTGGCCGAGCCCATGAACCACCACCAGCCGTCGTGCTGCATCAGGTACGCGCCCTCGTAGCGGTTGTCGATCGCGATGAGGCGCTCACTCGCCGGGTCGGAGCGCAGGCCGTCACGGCTGAGGGTCCGGACGTGCACGCCGCCGAAGTAGCTGCCGAAGTACACGTACGTGGTCCCGCGGTCGGTGATGACCTCGGGGTCGAACTCCCACCGCTGCCCGGTGCCGTTCGGCGCTGCCTGCGGAGCCACCACCGGCCCGCCCGAGTCCGTCCACGGCCCGGTCGGGCTGCTGCTCGTCGCGACGCCGACCGCCGACCCACCGCCGATCGGCGCACCCGCACCCGGGGTGTCCGACGCGGCGTAGTACAGGAACCAGCGGCCGTTCCGAGAGACCACGTCGGGCGCCCAGATGCCGTTCGCGGCACCGACCCACGCCGGCTTGGTCGTGAAGGCATCGCCCACGTACGTCCAGTGCGTCAGGTCGGTCGAGCGGTAGGTCGGGACGACGTGCTGCACCAGCGTGCCGTCGGGGGCCAGCTCCGTCGCGGTCAGCGCGTCCGACGTGCAGTACAGGTACCAGTTGCGGTCGCGGCCGACACCGTGGACCGCGCTCGGGTCGGCGCAGCTCGCCGCCGTCTGCCCGTCCGGCAGGGCCAGCGCCATCGGGTTCTGGTGCGTCGGCGCGAGGGCCCCGCCCCGGCCCGTGGTCGCGGCCGCCGGCGCGGTCACTGTGGGGGCGGCGACCGCCGGGAGGCCCGGTGTCAGTCCCAGGACCAGCGTCGCCACGGTGGTCAGGACGGTCAGTGCTCGGCGCACGGCATCTCGCTCTCGTCGTTGAGGCGTCACCGCACGTCCCCGACGTCGTCGTCGGCATGCTGCGGTGGTGCTGCGCCGGAGCCTACGCCCGGACCGGCGCCGTGCGGAGCGGAGCCCCGTTCTGTGGATGACGAATCCGGTCCCCGATCCCCGCAGTGCGCGGACCGGATTCGTCATCCGCGTCAGCGACGTCGTGGTCGGACTGGGCAACCGGCACGGTGAGCACGAACACGGTCGCCGGACCCGCCGGACACGTCAGGTCGCCGCCGTGGGCGCGGGCGATGCCCCGAGCGATCGGGAGCCCGAGCCCTGCTCCGCCGTTCTGGTCGTCGCGCCCCGCGTCGAGTCGGACGAGTCGGTCGAACACCCGCTCGCGGTCGGCCTCGGGGATGCCGGAGCCGTCGTCCGTGACCCGCACGACGCCGACGTCACCGGAGGCATCGACCGCCATCGTCACGGTGCCGGTCCCCCGGGTCGCCCGCGCGGCGTTCTCGACCAGGTTGCCGACGACCTGGCCCACGCGGTCGGCATCGGCCAGCACCGTGACGGGAGCGCCGGACGCGACGACGTCGAGGTGGAGCCCGGGTGCTCGGAGCTGCGCGCGGTCGGCCTCGACCCGGACCAGGGCGGCGAGGTCGACGGGCGCGACCTCGAGCTGGAGTCCGCGGTCGACCCGTGCCATCAAGAGCATGTCGTCGACCAGACGCGACGCACGTCCGGCCTGCCGCACGACGTGCACGGCGAGGTCCTCGCGCTCGAGCGGGTCGAGCCCGCCGACCCCGTCCAGCGGCGCGCGGACGAGGGTGTCGGCGGCAGCGCGGATGCCGGCGACAGGGGTGCGGAGTTCGTGTGCGGCGTCGGACAGGAAGTCGCGCATCCGGGCCTCGGCCGCGAGGGCCTGGCGCTCGGCGCCCTCCACCGCGTCGAGCATCTCGTCGAACGCCACGGCGACCCGTCCGATCTCGGTGTCCGACCGACCCGGCCGGAGTCGCCGTCCGCGGTCCCCGTGCGCGATCGACCGGGCAGCCCGGGTCATCTCGTCGAGCGGCCGCATCGTCCGTCGCACCACGAGGACCAGTCCGCCCGCCGCCAGCAGCATGAAGCCAGCCGAGGCGCCGAGCATCACCCACCGGAGCTCGCCGAGCACCTCGTCGACCGACCCCGTCCCCGCGGTCAACCGGATCGTCGACCCATCGCTGAGCTGCGACACGAGCGTGACGAGCCGGTCCTGTTCGGTGACGCGGGACCCGGTGATGGTGACCTGCGCCGCCGAGCCGCGTGCGACGGTGGAGCCGGCCGTCCCGCTGCCGGCGGCCGACGTGTCGGACGAGGCCGAGCCTCCCGGGCGTGCACCGGCGGGTCCCGGCAACCCACCCGGGTCCGGCGGGCCCTTCTTGAGCTGTTCCGGAGTCGGGCCGGCCTCGACCGATCCGCCGTCCCGCGTCGTGATCGTCACGGAGAGCCCCTGCATCGAGAGCCGGTCGGCCAGGTCGTCCGCGTCGACGGTGCCGACCAGCGCCGCGGCCGCGGATGCCCGGTCGCGCAGGCGGTCCTCGATCTGCGCGCGGAGTCGGCCGCCGAGCGTCGCCTCGACCGCGACGGACAGGCCGGCGAGGAGCAGGGCTAGGAGCACCAGGACCGCGACCACCGTCCGGGCGCGGAGCGAGCCCGTGCGGAGGGTCCCGGTCGTCTGGGGACGCCGACTCATGCGGCCACCGCGCTGAGGCGGTACCCGAGCCCGCGGACCGTGTGGACCAGGCGGGGGCCGTGCGCCTCCATCTTGCGGCGGAGCGCGCTGAGGTGCACCTCGACCAGGTTCGGGTCGACGCTGTCGTACCCCCACACCTGCGTCAGGATCTGCCCCTTCGACATCGTGCGGCCGCGGCTCTCGGCGAGGAAGGCGAGCAGCCGGTACTCGGTGGCGGTGAGGTCGAGCGCGACCCCACCGCGGCGGGCGACCGCTGCGTCGGGGTCGAGCACCAGGTCGCCGACCTCGACGACGGCCGGGATCCGACCACGACGCCGGAGCACTGCCGTCACCCGGGCGACGAGCTCGGCCATCGCGAACGGCTTCACGACGTAGTCGTCCGCACCCTCGGCGAAGCCCCGCAGCCGGTCGTCGACCTCGTCCCGTGCGGTCAGCATGACGATCGCCGCGTCGGAGCCGGTCCGGACCCGGGCGGCGAGCTGGATGCCGCTCGCGCCGGGCAGCATCCAGTCGAGCAGGACCAGGTCCGGCACGAACCGGGTCAGGTCCTGCTGCAGCGCGGAGCCGTCGGGGACGTCGAGCACGACGAGGCCCTCGTCCCGCAGGGAGCGGGCGACGGCGAGGCGGATGGTCTCGTCGTCGTCGACGAGCAGGACGCGGGCAGGAGTGGACACGGCGGACACCGTACGTCGGCGCTGCAGTCACGGAGCATGGAACGACCTGGGGAGAACCTGGGCTTCAGTGATGCTTCAGTTCTGGCTTCGAGCGTGGTCCTCACCGGCAGGACCGCCGGGCCGGCGAGTGCCGGAGACGAACTGGAGACACCATGACCGACAACGACGAACCGACTCGCGAGTTCCCCCGACACGAGCCCGACCACCAGCCCACCGAGCAGTTCCCCCACCAGCTGACGGGAGGCCCGACACCGGTCGCCACGTCGGCCGCTGCCACCGGGACGGGTCGCCGTCCGGGCCTGGGACGCCGGCTCGGGATCGGCGCGGCGATCGTCGCCGTGCTGATCGGCGGCGTCGGGGTCACGGCCGCGGTCGCGGCCGGCAACGGCGGGGGCAGCCCGGTCGCGGCGCCGACGGGGGCCCCGTCGGGTGCGCCGACGGGGGCGCCGTCCGGGGCTCCTTCGGGTGCGCCGTCGGGCGCTCCGTCCGGTGCTCCGTCCGGGGCTCCGGCTGCTGGTGGCCCTGCCGCTGGTCCTGGTGCCGGAGGCCCGGGTGCTGGTGGCCCGGGTGCTGGTGGTGCTGGAGCGACGTGCGGCCCGGCTGCGGGTGCTGCGCCGAAGGCCGACGGTACTGCCCCGAAGCCGCCGAAGGACGCTCCGAAGCCGCCGGCCGCGCCGTCCGGCAGCGCGGGCAAGGACGGCAAGGACGCGCCGAAGCCGTCCGACGCGCCGAACCCCTCGGACGCGCCGGCCGCCCCGACCGACGCCCCGACGTCGGGCTCCTGATCCGCAACCGCCGACCTCGCACCGTGCGAGGTCGGCGCGCGCCGTGCGGGGTTCTGCACACGGTGCGAGGACAGGGCCTCGCACGGTGTCCGGAACCTCGCACGGTGCGATCCGGGATCGGGACGCGTCAGGCGGCCAACGCCCGCCGGAGCTCCTGGACGGACTGCTCCGCGAGACGCGCGCGCTCGTCCTGACCGACCTCGGCCAGGCGCTCCGCGAGCCGCAGCGCCGCACGGAGGACGATGGGGTGCTCTGAGCCGTAGGTGCGGACGCCCTCGAAGACGGACGCCACCAGGTCCTCCAACCGCGGCCAGTGCGGCAGCACCCGCACCACTCCCGCGTCGTCCAGGTGACCGGTGACGGCGTCACGGTCACGCCAGGCCGGGACCAGCGCTCCGGCCGCCATCTCGAGCGCGGTCACCGCCGTGTAGGGGTCGTTCGTGCCGCTGGCCAGCCCACGCACGGCGATCTCGACGAGCTGCTGGAGCGCGAACCCGACGTCCTGCACCGGTGTGCGCGCGGTCCCGATCGTGATGCACCCACGGAGCGCGCGGGCAGCACCGTCGTCAGGGGTCTCGAGGTCCGCTCCGGGTGCCGTCGTGCCGTCGGACGGCCGGGTCACGACGACCACCGGATCACCGACGATCACGTGGTCGCCGGGCATCACCAGCATGTCGACCACGCGGTCGTGCCGCGTCGCCCAGGCCACCAGCCGCTGCCAGTCCACGGACTGCACGGATCCGTCCGAAGCGGCACGGATCATCCTGCCGCCGTCCGGCCGGCGATGCTGCGGCGCGACGGTGACCGTGGCGTGCGACTCGTCGCGGTCGACGAAGGCGTGGTCGAGGGCCGCCACCAGGTCCACCTGCACCTGCTTCTGCAGCGAGGTGATCTGCACGCTCGTCGCGATGTGGTGGATGAAGAAGACGAGGACGGCCACGTCGACGATCCCGAGCAGCACCGCGACGTGCACGGCCACGACCGGGACGAAGGCCGACCCGTCGTCGACGGCGGTGTGCACGGAGCGGACGACCACGATCGTGTAGAGGAACGTCGAGGTGAATGCCGCCAGCACGAACTGGTTCGCGCGGTCGGCCATGAAGTTCCGGACCAGGCGCGGCCCGTACGTCGAGGACGTCGTGGCCAGGACCGAGATCGTGATCGAGAACGACGTCCCGGCCACGGTGAGCATCGCGGTGCCGATCGTCGTCAGGATCGAGCGTCCACCGCTGGCGCTGAGGGCATCGAGCACCGCGATCCGGACGCCGCCGTCGACCACCGCGTGGTCGACGGCGACCAGGACCTCGGCCGCCACGATCGCCGCGACGCCGAACACCGCGGGCAGGAACCAGAACGACTCCCGCACACGCAGGGTCATCGACCGCACGGACACCACCAGCCTCTCGCTCGGACCGGCGTGGGCCGCTCGGAGTCCTCGGGTCGAGTCAACCAGGCGCCCGGGACCGCCGTGTCCGACGCGTCAGGCGGCGAGGCCCCGCACGACGTCGTGCACGACCTCGGCCGCGCGGGCAGCGGCGTCGTCGAGGTGCAGGCGGAACTCGTCGCCGTCGGGAGCGCAGAGGTCGCTGATGCCGCGGACCGACACGAACGGCATCGCGTGCACGTGGGCGAACTGGGCGATCGCGGCGGACTCCATGTCCACCGCGGCCACCGTCGGGAACGCTGCACGGAGCACGCGGGCACGTTCCTCGGTCACGAAGACCTCGCTCGAGCCGATCGTCGCCGAGCGCAGGGGGTGCTGCGTGCCGGAGGCCAGGGCGAGTGCGACCATGCGGTCGTCGGGCGCGTACCCGGTCGGCATGCCGGGCACCTGGCCGAGCGCGTACCCGAACGCGGTGGCGTCGGCGTTGAGGTTGACGTACCGGTCCCCCACCACGACGTCGCCGATCGCCACGCCGTGCATCAGTCCGCCGGCCGTCCCGACGCTGATCACCGGGATCGCGCCGAAGTCGTGGAACGCGTGGGCGACGGCCGCGGTCGCGTTCGTGAAGCCGATCCCGCTCCGCTGCACGGCGACGGTGGCGCCGTCGAACGCCAACAACTGGTGGCCGTCGTGGCCACCCACGGGACCGTACGCGGCGGGGACACCCCCGACCAGGTCGGCGAAGGCGTCGACCTCTTCGCTCATCGCCGCGATGACCACGGCGACCGGTGCTGCCCGTCCGTCCACCAGACGATCCTTCCACATGCTGCTCGACGCCCCGTCAGGCGCCCTCGGACCGCCTCCGGGCGCGGGCGCGCTCCTTGATCGCCTCGATCACGGCGGTCTTCGCGTCGGCGTAGGCGTTCATGTCGTCCCACCGCCGCGTGAGCAGGTCCCGCTTGGTCTGCTCGTACAGCGCCCGGTCCGCGGCGACGGTGCGCAGGTGGTCGCGGAGGAGCAGGTACGCGTCCACGGCCGGGGCGCCCTGCTGGTACACGTGGACGTGCACGTCGCGCTCGGGGGTGCGGACGAGGCGGTGTCCCGGTTCGCGCACGCGCAGTTCGTACCCCGCGCCGAGCAGTGCGTCGAGGTACGCGGCCTCGTCGGCGACGTCCGGCACCACGACGACCAGGTCGACGATGGGCTTCGCCGCGAGCCCCGGGACCGCCGTGGACCCGATGTGTTCGACCGCGACGTCGAACCCGTCGCCGAGGGCCTCGCGGATGCGCTGCTCGTGCTGCCGGTACACCCGGGGCCAGGTGTCGTCGGTCTCGTGCAGGCCGACGACCAGGGGTTCTGGACCGCCGACGATCTCGGTCGTCGTGACGTCGGGTCGGCCGTGCCGTACGGGTGTGTCCACGACTCCATCCTGCCCCGACACCCCACGGTCGCGGGTCGCGGAGCCCTCGGCGCTCGTGTCAGGATGACCCCGTGACGGCGATGCCGCTCCCGGAACGGCCGCCCACCTTCCGGACCTACCGGGTCGTGGCAGTGAGCGAGCACCGTGGACCCGAGCTCGAGGCCACGTACGGCTTGTCCGAGGGCGTGGACGGGTCCCTCGATCAGTTCCAGTACAGCGGGGCCGGTGACGCCGACCTGTCGATGCGCGGCGCGACGGTGGAGGGCACGCGCGTCGGTCGGATGCAGCAACGGCCCGACCACATCGTCTTCTGGATCGGCGACGGTACGGCGACCGTGACCCCCGACGAAGCCGAGACGCTCACCGCCACCCCCGGACGCCCGATGCTGCTCTCCGCTGGGGTCGTCTACGACTTCACCGCCGACACCCGCAAGGTGACGATGCTGCACCTCTCCGAGGAACTGCTCCGGCGGTGCCTCGCAGCACGGGGGGTGCACCTCGCCGGGCCGCTCGCCTTCGACGAGCAGCCGGACGGCACCGACGCACTCCGTCGTCTGCAGGGCGAACTCCGGCGGTCGACACCCGGCCTGGTCGACCCGACGGTCACCGGTGCCGCCCGCGCCGCGCTCAACGCCCGGGTGGCGGACGCCGTCGTGTGCGCGTTCCCCGTCCGCGCCGTGCCGGTTGCCGCCTCGACCGCGGTGTCACGCGTCCTCGACCTGATGCACCACGATGCGCGGACGGCCCTGTCGCTCGAGGACCTCGCCGCCGCGTCGGGGCTCAGCGTCCGCGGCCTGCAGAACGCCTTCGCCCGTGACCTCGGCACGACCCCGACCCGGTACCTGCGCGACCTGCGCCTCGACGGTGCCCACCGCGAGATCGAGGCCGGTGAGGCCGCCTCGGTCGCCGACGTGGCACGGGACTGGCAGTTCCACCACCTCGGGCGGTTCGCGAGTGCCTACGGCGAGCGGTTCGGGGAACGCCCGAGCGAGACCCTGCGCCGCCAGCGCGGCTGAGGCGCGCGCCGTGCTCCGGGTCCCGGCTGTCCTCGTGGCCGTCCTCGGGGTGGCGCTGCTCGGCGGGTGCTCCAGTCCGTCGTCCGATGCCGGTGCGCTCAGCGCCTGGCAACGGCAACAGGACCTGGCGACCGAAGCGGATCCCGCCGTGCTCGGCGTGCTCGTCGCGGACGTCGACGCCGGCGAGCAGGCACCGCAGGAGATCCGACCCGGCGTCCGGCTGCAGTTCCCCGCGTCGCAGCCCGTGGACCACCTCGAGTTCTCCTGTTACGGCAACGGAGCGATGCGAGCCGTGATCCGCACGGTCGCCGGCGACGCGACCCGAGACACCACGGTCGGTACGATGGCGTGTCGCGACAGCCCGCACCGGATCGACGTCCCCCGCGGGACCTCCGCCGGCATCGACAGCGTCGCCTGCAGCGGCTTCGACAGCGACCGGCCGAGCACCTGGCGACTCGTGGTCATCGGCAGGGCGCAGCCGGCTTCCTGAGCCGTCAGCGCCGACCGAGGACCCGAGCGGACGCCGCGTCGTCGCCGGCCGTGACCGTCCCGGCCGCGCCCGGCGTCGCCCACACCGTGCCGTCCGCGGCGAACGCCAGCACGTCGACGTCCGCGTCGTTCGTCAGGCGACGGAGGTCGTCCTCGTCCCCCGCGACCACCGCCGTTGCGAGCACGTCGGCCGTGACGACGTCGTCGGCGATGACGGTCGCCTGGACGAAGGTCGGCACGGCACGCCGCCAGATGTGCTCGCCCCGTTCGGCGGTCCCGGACGTCGCGACGGCGCGGCGTGGTGCGTCGAGCCGCACGATCCCGACCACGGTGTCACGTCGGCCGGGGTCGACGACGCCCACGCTCCACGACTCGTCCGGTCGGTGGTGCCCGCGGGCGAGCACGTCGCCGCCGGCACTGATCATCCAGCCGTCGGGCAGGTCGTCGTCGGCGCCGTCCGGGTCGTCCTCAGGGGGTGCGGCGTCGAGCACCGCGCCGGCGTCCTGGATCGCGAGGGCCTTGACGACCCCGGACAGGTCGACCACGCCGTCGGGCCGGTGCGGGGTGAACGCGCCCCCGGTCCGCTCCCGCCAGTCGAGGGCCAGGGCGTAGACGTCGCGCACCTCGGTGGGGGCCTCCGTGAGTCGCAGGGACCCGTCTGCGACCCGACTCAGCACCGACGACGGGTCGTACAGGCTGTACCGGTGGTCGTAGCCCGCGAAGACGGCGCGCACCGCCGCGGCAGCCGCGGGGCTCGCGCCCCGCAGGCTGACGACGGTGCCCATCGTCGCGAAGGTCAGGACGCGGTTCACAGCCCGGCCTGGTCGATGGCGGACTGCAGCGACGTCGTGTAGCCGTCACTGGTGTAGGTCGCACCACTGACCGACTGGATCTTCGCGGACTGCGCATGGAGGGCCTCCTGGCGGAGGATCGGTGCCGCCTGTTGACTGATCTGGACGGACCGACCGCCGTCGTTCGTCAGCTGCAGCGCCGTGACGTCGGTGATCGTGCCGTTCGCGACGGTGATCTGGACCTGCACCGGCCCGTACCGGGTCTGGGCGGTCGTGCCGGTGAAGGTGCCGGAGGCCGCCGAGCCGGTCCCGGTGCTGCCGCTGCTCCCGGTCCCGGTGCTCCCGCTGGCGCTGCTGCCGGTCGCGTCACTGCCGGTCGTGCCGCTGCCGGACGTGGTGCTCTGCTGGGCGGGAGCGGTGACGGCGGGCTGGGCGCCGAGCTGCCAGCCGATGACGAGGACGGCGATCGACGAGACGACACCGCCGGCGACGACGCGGGCCCTCATGACCCGAACCGTTCCTGGTGGATCTGGTGTTCCGGGACGCCGGCGAGCCGCGCCTCGAGGACGACCTGGTCGGACCACGCCTGCGGGCCGCACACGTACAGGTCGGAGTCGAGCAGTCGCGGGAACACCGACGTCAGGGAGACCCCGCGACGGAGGTCGTCCTCGGTCATCCAGCTCGCTCGGGACGTGGCCCGGCGACCGACCATCGTGAAGAAGCGGCTGCCGGTCGCCGCGGCCAGGTCGGCCGTCTCGTGCCACAGGTACTGCTGGTCCGCGTCGGATCCGCGCAGCAGCACGGTCGCCTCGCCCGGGCGCAGGTCGGTGTCCTCGAGCAGGGCGCGCACCGGCGTGATGCCGATGCCCGAGGCGACGAGCGCCAGGTACGGTGCCGTCCGGGCGCGACTGGTGAACAGGCCGTACGGGCCCTCGAGCGAGACGAACGCTCCCGGGGTGATCCGGCCGAGCCGCGCGGACCCGGCACCGAGGTCGCGGACGGTGATCCGGGCACGGTCGCGGCCGGGGACGGCGGAGAAGGAGACCGGGTGCGCGTGCCACCACGTGCGGGCGGTCCAGAACCGCCACACGCCGTACTGCCCGCCCCGGGTCCCGAGCCGGTCGAGGTCGCGGCCGGCGAGGTGGATCGACACGACGCCCGGTGCGACGGGCTCGACGCCGACGACCCGGATGCGGTGCCGGAAGGTCACGACGAGCGGCATCGCGAAGCGGTACACGGCGATCAGCCCGAGCGCGACGACGTAGAGCGCGATCCAGTAGACCCGCTGCCACGTGCCCTGCGCCAGGACGCTGCCGGCGCTGAGCATGTGCGGCAGGGCCACGAGCACGGCGGCGTAGCTCAGCAGGTGGATGCCGTGCCAGGCCTCGTACGGCAGGCGACTGCGCACCGCGACCAGCGACGACACCACGACGGCCACGAACAGCCCGAGCCCGAGGTACGCCAGCGGCATGTCCGGCGACGAGAACAGCGCGATCGTCTGCGCGATCGGACCGGTCCCCGCCGAGGCGCCGTACCCCAGGGTGAGGAGCGCACCGTGCGCGAGCAGCAGGTACAGCACGGGCTTGCCGAGCGAGCGGTGCACTGCGATGGCGTTGTCCTGGCCGAACGTCCGGTCGATCAGCGGCACCCGCGCGGCGAGCACGAGCATCACGAGCACGAGGTCGGTCGCGATGAGCCCGGCGACGATCCCGGCATCGGTGAGCCAGCCGCCGATGCCGACGACGGTGTGCGAGCCGGGCGACATCAGCCAGAGCGCCACGGCGAAGGCCGCCGACACCCAGGCGAGGACGCCGAGCAGGTCGGTCGTCGCGGCACGACGGCGGCCGTCGCGACGTCGACGCCGGGCGGCGACGTCGAGGGGTTCGGTGGCGGCAGTGGGCGGCCGTCTGGCGGCACGCTCGGATGCGGTGGGGGTGGGGCGAGCGGTGTCGATCATCGACTCGTTCCTCTCCAGCGGGTGATCGGGTGACGCACAGCATCGACACCCGTCCTATGTGTGGACCCGGAACGGGGCCTGCCCTTCGTTCGAGATCTCGAGTGAACGCGCGGGATCCTCGTGTGCCTGGGCCGCGCGACCTGTGCCGGAGTCGAGCCGGGCCTCCTGTCCGGCCCCGGTCAGACCGGCGGCAACGCGACGGCGGCGACCGCGCCGCCCCGCTCGCCGTTGCGCAGCGACGCGGACCCGCCCGCACGTTCGGCGACGCCCCGCACCAGTGCCAGGCCCAGTCCGCTGCCGCCGAGCACCGCGCGTCGCGCGGTGTCTGCGCGGGCGAAGCGTTCGAAGGCCTGCGGGAGGAAGTGTTCCGGCACGCCGTGCCCGTCGTCGACCACCCGCAGGTGCAGGACCGATGACGCGTCCTGCTCGAGGGTCACCCGCACGACGCCGCCGACCTCGCCCGCGGCGATCGCGTTCGCGACGAGGTTGTCCACCACCCGGGCGAACGAAGCCGGTTCCACCGCGTACCGCGCGTCCGGGTCCGGGGTCGTCGCGGTGAAGTCGATGTCCCGGGTCCTGGCGCCACCGAACGCGCGGGCGCGGTCGATCGCGTCCATCAGCTCGGACACCAGGGCCGCGCTGGTCGTGGCCGGAGGCGCGGCGGACTCGTCGAGGCGGCTCAGCTCGAGCAGGGTGGTCGCCAGTGCTACCAGACGCGCGGCGTCGCCTTCGGCGGCGCTGAGGGCGCGTTCGAGCGCGGCCGCGTCGCCAGTAGACCGGTGGGCCAGCTCGAGCCGGGCGGTGAGCGCGGCGAGCGGGGTCCGGAGTTCGTGGCTGGCGTCGGAGACCATCTGGCGCTCGCGCCGCGTGTTCTCCCGCTGCCGCTCGATGAAGGCGTTGAGCGTCCGCGCCAGCGCCGCGAGCTCGTCGTCCGTCGTGCCGACCGGCAGGCTGCCGTCGACCGCGCCGTCGCTGAGTTCCTCGGCCCGGCGCCGCATCCGCCCGACGGGTCGGAGCGCCAGGGTGGTCAGGAGCCAGGCGGTCCCGCCGAAGGCGAGCAACGCCAGCACGGTCCCGAGCACCAGCGACCGGTCGACGCGGGCGAGGGTCTCCGCCCCGGCGCGGCCGTCGTGCGCGGCCCACACCACGACGGTCCCGTCCTCGTGGGCGACGGGGATGCCGACCACGGTCACGGCTCGCTGGCCGGTGTGCAGTCGCAGGGTGACGTCGCGCTGCGGCTGCTCGGCGGGCAGCGCTGCCCGCACGTCACGCGGGAGCGAGTCGACCCGCCAGCCCCCGGACGCGTCGCGGATGCCGACCATCACGTCCTCGGACGGCCGGTCGGGCGCCTCGTCGGGGTTGTGCCGGAGGTCGGACACGAACGGGGCAGCGTCACCAGCAGCGAGCGAGGCGTCCGTCGCGATCGTCGCGCGCTCGATCTGCACGTGCAGGACCACCGCGACGCCGCTGAGCACGACCGCACCGACCAACAGGCTGCCGAGGGTGATACGTGCCCGGATCGAGAGGCGCCGCACGACCCTCATGTGACCACTTCGAGCGCGTAGCCGACGCCGCGGACCGTGCGGATCACCACGTCGGCCCCGGCAGCACCGAGCTTCTTCCGCACGTAGCTGACGTACTGGTCGACGATGGTCGGGTCGAAGTGGTCCGCGCTCCCCCACACTTCGGCGAGCACCTCGGCGCGGGTGCGCGGCGCGGGCGAGCCCTGGATCAGGAACCGCAGCAGCGAGAACTCCTTGACGCTGAGCGGGAGGTCACCGCCCCGGACCGACGCCCGCACGGCGATCGTGTCCAGTCGGACCGACCCGGCCTCGACCACCGTCGCCGAGCCGGCCGCCCGACGCCGCAGGTGGGCCCGGAGCCGCGCGTTCAACTCGGCGATCGCGAACGGCTTGGTCAGGTAGTCGTCGGCGCCGGAGTCGAGCCCGAACACGCGGTCGTCCAGGGCGTCGCGGGCGGTGACCAGCACGACCGGGAGGTCCTCGCCCATCTCGCGCAGTCGACGGCACACCTCGAAGCCGGTCATCTCCGGCAGCATGACGTCGATGGCGGCGGCGTCGAACCGGTGCGCACGCACCTGGACCAGCGCCGAGACGCCGTCCGTCACGACGGTCACGGTGTGGCCTTCGTCGACGAGGCCGCGCTCGACGAGCGTCCCCATCTCCGGATCGTCCTCGACCACCAGGATGTTCGCCACGTCACACCACCCCGCTCGTGCCGAGGAGCGACCCGATCACGAACGTCACCGCGAGCGCCAGGGCACCGCCGACCACCGACGTGCGCCTCGCCGTCGTGGAGTCGGGTGTGCTCATGCGCCCAGCGAACCAGGAACCGCCGACGACGGCAGGACGGACCGACGTGCGCGTGCGTGATCCGGCAGGCGGGGTGTCCAGGTCATCCGTGCATCACCGGGCGGGTGCGGACCGGCGCGAGCCACCGTGTCAGTGCGACCGCGGTGGTCGCGCCCGCGGCCATGATCGCCGCGAGCACGACGATCTGGAACCGTCCGGCCTCCAACGGCGAGACGCCGCCGAACACGGCGCCGACGAACGCGCCGGGCAGCGTCACCAGCCCGGTCGTCCGCGTCTGGTCGACCGTGGGCACGAGTGCCGCGCTCACCGCACGCCGCACCAGCCGCGCCGTCGACTGCCGTGGCGGCGCGCCGAGCGCGAGCCATCCCTCCACCTCGTCCCATTGGTCGTCGACGAGTTCGCGGAACCGCCGACCGCTGATCGTCGCGATGGTCATCGCGTTGCCGATCACGATGCCGCCGACCGCCAACGCGTACCGCGGGCTGAGTTCGATCGCGCCGGTCACGAACACGACGGCACCGGCCAGGAGGATCCCGGCAGCCATCGAAGCACCCACCGGCCATGCAGTCTGCCGCAGCGGTCCGAGCCGCCGCGCGGCGGTCCAGACCGCCACCGAGAACATCACCGCGAGCGCTGCCGCGATCAACAGCGGCGACTGGATGATCCCGGTCAGCACCAGGCTGATCGCGGCGAGCTGCGCGGCACCGCGCACGATCGCCAGCGCAGGCGACCACGGCGCGTCGGCCCTGGTGACGACCAGGAGCACCGTGACGACGGCGACGAGCAGGCCGACGCCGAGGAGGGTGTGCCCGAGCGTCCCTACCAGGTCTGCGCCAGCGGTCATGACCGGAACCCTACGGTGCGCGCGGCGCCTGGTCGACGTCGTGGGTCCGTGACGGGGGCGACGACGAAAGCCCCCGACCGGACCTGGTGGTCCTGCCGGGGGCTTCGTCGTGCTGATGATTCGTGGTGGGCGATACTGGGATCGAACCAGTGACCTCTTCCGTGTCAGGGAAGCGCGCTACCGCTGCGCCAATCGCCCAGAGAGAGACATCCGTGGAGGTGGGGACGGGATTCGAACCCGCGTGGACGGCTTTGCAGGCCGCTGCCTAGCCTCTCGGCCACCCCACCATCGAGGATCACGTCTCCGTGAGTACCCGAACGGTGGGATACCCTCTGGTGAGAATCCGGCCCCCGAGGGGACTGGAACTCGAGCGGATGACGAGATTCGAACTCGCGACCCTCACCTTGGCAAGGTGATGCGCTACCACTGCGCCACATCCGCAGAACACGACCGGAGTCCTGTTCGTTTGCCGGCCCGCTCTCGCGGCGACGTCGTGAACTCTATACGAATCCCGACGCTTCCGCCAAAACCATCGCCGTTCACCGGGCGTGTCCCCCGAGTTCATGCGCTCCGTGGCGGGTCAGGGCACGGTCGAACCCACGCACCGTGCGCAGTTGTGGACACCGTGCGGGCTTGGTCCCTCGCACCGTGTCCACAACCCAGCACCAAGCGGACCCCCCGGCTCAACCCGCGCAGAGCGCGACCCCGAAGCCTGCGCCCACGAACCGCGACGCGCGCGAGTGCGACACGCGGTTCGGCACCACCGCCCGCATCCGCTACTATCGATCCGCACGCAAGTGCAAGGGGCGATTGGCGCAGTTGGTAGCGCGCTTCGTTCACACCGAAGAGGTCATCAGTTCGAGTCTGGTATCGCCCACGTACCACCAAGAGCCCGACGCAGACGCGTCGGGCTCTTTGCATCCCGGAACCGATCAGCAGGGGCAGCATGACCGACGTCGACCTCGAGTACGCCCGCGTGCGCGCGGTGCTCGACCGTCCGACACTCCGGCTGATGTCCCGCCCGACGAGCAGTGTCGTCCTCGCCGTGTTCCGCACGGTGTTCGACCGCGACGTGCAGTACGTCCCCGCAGAGCGGATGCACCTGCAGGTCGAGGAGCACGTCGCCCGCCTGCAGACGACCGAGACCCAGCGATCGACCGAGACCCAGCGATCAGCCACCACCGCGGCAACGGACCCGGCAACCGACACGGACCCAGGGCCGGAGCCGAAGCCCAACGGCCGCGCCCTCTGCCGTGAGTGGGTCGCCGCACAGTGGCTGGTCCGCTCGAACTCCCCCGACGGCGACGAGCAGTACTCCCTGACCAGCCACGCCCTCGAGGCCCTGAGCCTGGTGGACGCACTGTCCTCCGACCGGGCGCTCATCAGCGAGAGCCGCCTGGCGATGATCGTCGACGCGGTGCACCGGTGGGCCGCCCGCGCCGAGCCGGACCCGGACGTGCAGATCCGCCGGCTCGACGCGCAGATTGCCCAGCTGCAGGCGGAGCGAGACCGTGTCGCGAGCGGCGAGGAGCCCGCGGCGGTCGACGACGACCGGATGCGCGACGGCTACGCGAACATCACCGACCTGATCCGTCAGCTGCCGAGCGACTTCAAGCGCGTCGAAGAGGCCGTCGCCTCCATGCACCGCGAGATCGTCGAGGACTTCCGGAACGAGGTCCGTCCGATCGGCGAGGTCCTCGACGACTACCTCGCCCGCACCGACACGCTGATGCAGGCGACGCCCGAGGGCCGCGCGTTCGAGGGGGCGTTCGAGCTCCTGCGCGACGACGCCCTGCTCCTGCGCCTGCGCGAGGACATCGCCACCATCCTGGAACACCCGTTCGCCGAGTCGCTCAGCAGCACCGAGCGGCGCACCTTCCGCAACACCGTCGGCATCCTGCGGCAGGGCATCGAGGACGTGCTGGCCCAGCGACGCCTGCTGACCGGCACCCTGCGCGACCAGATCGTCGCGCACGACGTGGTCCGTGACCGCGAGCTCGACGCGGTCCTGCGCAGTGTGAACCGCGGCCTGGCGACGCTGATGGGCTCCGGCGCGACCCGGGAGCGCATCCCGCTCGGCCTGCTCCCCCCGGTCGCCGAGGTCGGCACGCTGCGCGAGCGCTTCTACGACCCGGACGCCGAAGCCGTCCCCCCTCCCATCGAGGAACCCGACGACGACGTCTTCGACGACCTCGACGTCGCCTCGTTGCGGAGCCACGGCGGGCCGCTGTTGCAGGAACTCCGGAACGCGCTGCGCTCCGACGCCACCACGAGTGCCGCTGCCTTCCACGGCCTGCCGCCCGAGCAGCGTCGACCGGTCGAGCTGTTCGGCCTGGCGCACCTGCTCACGGGACGCCCCGACTTCGAGACCGGCGACACGACCGTCGCGCACCACGCGGTGCGCCCGGACGGGTCGACGGTCACCTTCACCATGCCGACCGCCCGCCTGAACGGCGCGGCACCGGCAGACGACGACAGCCTGGAGGCCCGGTGAGCGACACGACGTCGGCCCACTCCGACGACACGGCCGAGTTCGACGACGCAGCTCGGTTCGACGACGCAGCTCCGTTCGACGACGGGGAGCCCCTCGACGAGACCGAGCGCGACGCGTCGAGCTTCGCGCTGTTCGAGGGCGACGAGGGTCGTCTCGACGAGCCCCAGCGTCGCGCGTTCGTCGCCCTGCTGCGGCACTCGTACGTCAGTGCACGCACCCACGCCGACGAGTGGCGCGCGGTCCTCGACGCCGAGGCCCAGCTGCGCTCGCGGCTCAACGACCTGTTCCTCGAACTCCACGTCGACCGCACCCGCGAGGTCGCCTGGAAGCGGCAGGCACGGTCGGAGAGCCAGCGCCGCGGGTTCCCGACCCTGCTGCGCGACGTGCCGTACACCCGCGAGGAGACGATCGTCCTGGTCTACCTGCGGATGCGGCTGCGTGCCGACGCCCGGCCCGGACTCGACCAGGTCGTGGTCGACCGGTCCGAGATCCTCGGGCACGTGGCGGGCTTCCGTCCGGCGACGGCGACCGACCGCACCCGCGACGAGGGCCGCGTGGCGAAGGCCGTCGAGCGTCTCGTCACTGCGCGCGTGCTGCTGAAGACGAGTGACCCGGACCGCTTCCGGATCGCGAGCGTCGTCGAGGTGCTGCTGCCGCTCGAGCGCCTGCGCGAGCTCGACACCTGGCTGGCGAGCACGACCGCGAACGCGACCACCGACGGAGCCGGGGCGCCTGACGGAGCCGGGCCGGGCCTCCCGTCCGACGACCAGCCCGACGACCAGCCGGACGAGCAGGAAGACGAGGAGTCCGCGTGAGCGACCACCGCACCGACACCGCCGGCATGCCGGCGCTCTTCGACACCGTCGCGCAGTGGCGGGCCGAGTCCATGCAGGTCGTCAACTGGGGCGGCTTCCACGGCCACCGTCAGGTCGAGCTGTCCGGGACCGCGACGCTGATCTCGGGCGCCTCGGGCACCGGCAAGTCGACGCTGATGGACGCGTACCTGGCTGTGATGATGCCGTCCGACGTGCCGTTCAACGGCGCCTCGAACGACGCGACGACCGGACGGGCGCGCAGCGCCGACCAGCGGAACCTGCTGACGTACCTGCGCGGCAAGGTCGACACGCGCCGCGACCCGGAGTCCGGTGCGCTGCGCGACGTGAACCTGCGTGGCGACGAGTCGGCGACGTGGGGTGCGGCGGCCGTGACCTTCCGCAACGACGACGAGCGGCGCTTCACGGTGCTGCGGGCGTACGTCGTCCCGAAGCGGGCACGCGGGGTCGGCGACATCCAGATGACGATGGCGACGGTCGACGACGACTTCGACCTGCGGCGGCTCGAGGACTTCGTGCCAGGCCGCTTCAACCACCTCGAGCTGACCGGTCGCGTGCCCGGGCTCGTCATCCGCGACACCTACCAGGAGCTCGCCTACACACTGCAGACCCGGCTCGGCATCGGCGACTCCGGTGGCGGCAACCGCGCGATGCGCCTGCTCGCGCGCATCCAGGCCGGGCAGCACATGCCGACGGTCGACTCGATGTACAAGTCCCTGGTGCTCGAGACCCCCGGCACCTACGAGGCGGCCGACCGCGCGCTCGCGCACTTCGCGGCGCTCGACGAGGCGTACGAGGCGATGGACACCGAGGAGCGCAAGGTCCGGATCCTCGCGCCGATCACCGAGCTGCACCTGGAGATCGAACGCTCCCGGTCGGCCGCCGCGGCACTCGACGGCATCGCGACCGACGCCGAGGTCTCCCCGTTCGCGCACTGGACCGCCACGCGCAAGCGGGAGCTGCTCGACGACGAGGTGGCACGCAACAGCCGGGCCCGCACCGCCGGACGCGCCGAGGTCGAGGCCGCGTCGGCACGGCACGCCGCCGTCGAGGTCGAACTGCGCGAGGCCGAGGGACGCCTCCGCGACTCCGGCGGCAACGCCCTGGCCCAGCTCGAGGACCGCATCGACCGGCGCACCCGCGAGCGCGCCACGGTGGCGCGTGCCCGGGAGGCCTTCGCGTCGCGGACCGACGTGCTCGGAGCGCCCACGTCGACGGAACGGGACTTCGTCGCGGCACAGCGGGCGTCCCACGAGTTCCTCGGCACGTACGGCGACGCCCGCGACGCGCTCGACGGCCGCCGTGACGCGCTCACCCGCGAGGAGTACCCGCTCCTCGACCGCGAGCGGTCCCTCCGGCAGGAGCGGCAGTCGCTCGAGCACCGCCAGGGTGCGATGCCGCTGCCGATGCACGAGGCCCGCGTGGCGATGGCGCAGGCGGCCGGCATGGACCCGGCATCGCTGCCCTTCGTCGCCGAGCTGCTCGACGTCCTGCCCGGCGAGGAGCGCTGGCGCACGGCGATCGAGTCCGTGCTCGCGCCGGTCGCCCGCACGCTGCTGGTCGACCAGGACCGGCTCGACGACTTCAGCGCCGCGATCGACGCCCTGCGCATCCCCGTCCGGGTGCAGTTCGAGGGCGTGCCGAGCGGGCCGCACCTGGACGTCGACGGCGACCCGGCGATGGTGTCCGGCAAGCTGGCGATCAAGGACTCCCCCTTCAGCACGTGGGTGCGCTCGCGCATCGAGTCCGACCGGATCGACGCGCGGTGCGTGGCGTCCGCGGCGGAACTCGGCGGGCGGTCCGGCGACGTCGGTCGTCGTGTGACCGAGTCCGGGCAGCTCCGCGACGGCCGACGTGGTGCGCACGGTGACCGTCGCCAGGCGAACGTCATCGGCTTCACGAACGAGGCCCGGGTCGGCGCGGTCGAGACCGAGCTGGCCGCGATCGCGCAGGACCTCGCGACGCTCGAGGCCCGGCGCACCGACGTCGCGCAGGACATCGCCGCGCTCGACGCCCTGCGCGCCGCCCACCAGCACGTGGTCGACACGACGTGGGAGTCGATCGACCTGGCCGGCGTGGACGAGTCGCTCGCCCGCCTGTCCACCGAGCGGGACGCACTGCTCGCCGCCGACGACGGCCTCCGCGCCCTGCGCGCCTCGGTCGCCCGGCTCCGCGGTGCCCTGGACGAGGCAGCCGACCGCCGCGCCGCCGCCCGGGTGTCGGTGCAGCGACTCGAGGAGCGGCACGCCGTGCTCGTCGACGGGCAGGACGCGGCCGCCGAGATCCTGGCGCGCTTCGAGTCCGCTCCGGACGCCCTGCCCGACGGGGAACAGGCACGACTGCTCGCCGAGACGTTCGACGAGGTCGGCGCCCCGGACGGGGTCGACGGCTTCGACGACGCGACCCGCCGACTCCGCCGACGCCTCGAGGAACGGCTGTCCCAGGCCCTCGACGGTGCCGCCGCGGCCTCGAACACGCTGACGATGACGTTCCAGCGCTACCAGGACGCCTGGCCGGACCCGAACCTCGGCACCGGCGTCGCGTCCTACCCCGACTACCGCGCGATCCTCGACGACATCGTCGCGACCGGCCTGCACGCCCGTCGCAGCGAGTGGCGCCGACGACTGTCGCAGTGGAGCGGCGAGGACCTCGTCCCGCTCGCCGGCGCCTTCGACCGCGCCGTCGTCGAGATCGAGGAGCGGCTCGAACCCGTCAACGAGATCCTCCGCGACCTGCCGTTCGGTGCGAACCGCGACCGGCTGAAGATCGTCATCCGCCGGGTCACCCGCGAGGACGTCACGCAGTTCCGCCGCGAGCTCCGTGCCCTGTCCGCCTCGGTCGACGCCGAGCTGACCGACGACGTGCTCGAGACCCGCTTCCGGCGACTCCGGCGCTTCATGGCCGTCATCCGGCACGACGCGTCCGTGCCCCGAGGCGCTCGGACCTCGCAGCGCGACGCCGTGCTCGACGTCCGGCGGCACATGGAGATCACCGCGGTCCGGTACGACACCGCGGGCGAGGACCTCGGCGTCTACTCGTCCCTCGGCGACAAGTCCGGTGGTGAGACGCAGGAGCTCGTGGCCTTCATCGTCGGGGCGGCGCTGCGCTACCAGCTCGGCGACGAGACCCGGCCCCGACCCCGGTTCGCACCGGTGTTCCTCGACGAGGCCTTCATCAAGGCGGACTCGGAGTTCGCCGGGCGTGCGGTGACGGCGTGGCTCCGGCTGGGCTTCCAGCTCGTGGTGAGTGCGCCGCTCGACAAGGTCACGGCACTGGAGCCCGCGATGGAGCGGCTGCTGTCGATGCGCAAGCACCCCGAAACGGGCCACTCGTCGATCACCGAGATCCGGCGCGAGGAGCCCGCGGCCGTCTGACCTGTGATGCCCGCGCCCGTCCCTGCGGGACGGGGTCGGCTCCCGTCCGACGGGTGGCGGCTCCGCCGGCTTCCCGGGGTCGCGGAACACGCCGCTCGCGTCCGCCGAGGTCGCGCAAGCGGCCGCCTCGGCGCCGCGTGAGCGGCAGGACGTGCGCCCTCGGCGCCACGCCTGCGGCGTGTCGCGCGACTTCGGCACCGGTTGGCACCGGTCAAGTCCAGCGGCGACCGACCCCGGACGGGAGGCACGGTGCGGGCTGGCACCGAGCCTCCCGTCCTTCGGGTGGCGGCTCCGCCCGGTCCCCGAGGTCGCGGAACACGCCGCTCGCGTCCGCTGAGGTCGCGCAAGCGGCCGCCGCCGCGCCGCCTGAGCGGCACGACGTGCGACCTCGGCGGCACGCCCGCGGCGTGTCGCGCGACTTCGGCACCAGTCAGCGCCGGCCCCGGAGCAGCGGCTACCGACGCCGGACGGGAGGCACGGTGCAGGCTGGCACCGTGCCTCCCGTCCGACCGGTGGCGGCTCCGGCAGCGTCTCGGGGTCGCGGAACACGCCGCTCGCGTCCGCCGAGGTCGCGCAAGCGGCCGCCGCGGCGACGCTCGAGCGGCACGACGTGCGACCTCAGCGCCACGCCTGCGGCGTGTCGCGCGACGGCGGCACCGGTCGGCACCGGCGCGGGCACGCAGCGGACCGCACCGGGTGACGCGGTACGGTACGGGCGTGATCTGGAACCGGAAGCGCCGCCCCACGCCCGACGCCGACCAGCCCGGTGGTGCTGGCCTCGGGATCGGGGCACTCGTGCGCGTCGTGCCCGCGGCGGACGGGGGCGGTGAGCACTGGGTCGAGGGCGATGGCAGCCCGGAGCCGATCGGGCTCATCGTGGCGCCGGGCGGCAACCAGATCGTGGGCTACCCGGGCGTCGGCGAGCCGCTGTCGTGGACCGTCGCCTTCGACGAGCCCGTGTACACGAAGGACGGCCGCGGCCCCTTCGAGCGCGCGACCGTCCTCAGTCGTCAGTTGGTGCCGGTCGAGCCGGACCGGTACGAGGCCTAGTACTCCTCGGAGCCGCTCTTGGCCATCGCGCCGAGGGCCATGCAGGTGCCGATGCCACCGATGACGCCGATGCCGATGATGATCGCGCCGACGAGTTCGAGCATGGTGTTTCTCCTGTGTTCGCGAGGGTCCGGGCGGGGCTGGTTCCAGGCTACCGGACGGGTCAGCGGATGCCGCGCATCAGGCGCAGCACCGGCTTGGCGCCGATCAACAGCAGCACGCCGACCACGACCGCGACGAGCCCGAGGACGGTGAAGTACGGGGCCTCGTTCCGTGGGTCGTAGTACTTCGACAACACACCCGTGACGGCGGTGCCGAGGGACACCGACAGGAAGAACAGGGCCACCATCTGGGTCTGGAACTTCGGCGGCGCGAGCTTCGTCGCGACGGACTGGCCGATCGGGGACAGCAGCAGCTCGGCGATCGTGAAGACGAGCAGGATGCCGACGAGCACGAGCACGGGCGTGCCGTTCTCCCCCGTGCCGACGAACGGCAGGAACAGCAGGAACGCGATGCCCATGATGCCGGTGCCCAGGGCGAACTTGGTCGGCGTCGAGGGCTGGCGCTCGCCGAGGCGGGTCCAGAGCGCGGCGAAGACCCCGGACAGGATGATGATCATGATCGGGTTGATCGACTGCACCCACGACACGGGCATCTCGAACCCGCCGACCATGCGGTTCAGCCGCTGGTCGGAGTAGATCGTCACGACGGTGAACTGCTGTTGGTAGAGCGACCAGAACACGGCACTGGCGATGAACAGCGGGATGAAGGCCAGCACGCGGGAGCGCTCGTCGCGCGTGATGCCACTGGTGAGGATGACGACGAAGTAGCCGATGGTCGCCAGGATGACGATCGCGACGACGACGGTGGGCAGGTTGCCGACGTTGAGCAGCCCGGTCAGGACCGCGGTGACGATGACGGCGAGCCCGACGACGACGCCGACGGCGACGACCGGGTACCGACGTCGGTCGAGCGGGTTCGACACGTGCTGCACGGCGTCCGGCAGGTTGCGGCGTCGGATGCCGTACTGGATCAGCCCCGCTGCCATGCCGACCGCGGCCAGCCCGAACCCGAAGTGGAAGCCGAGCGAGCTCTGCAGCAGTCCGGTGAGGATCGGGCCGAAGAACGCGCCGATGTTGACACCGAGGTAGTAGAGCGAGAAGCCGGCGTCGCGGCGCGGGTCCTCCTTCGAGTACAGGCTGCCGACGATGGTGGTCGCGGTGGCCTTGAGCCCGCCGGAGCCGAGCGCGATGAGCACCAGGCCGACGCCGACGCCGGTGACGCCTGGCAGGACGGCGAGGGCGATGTGCCCGCACATCACGACGATGGCGCTGCCGAACAGGGTCTTGTCCGCACCGACGAGTCGGTCGGCGATCCACGCACCGAGGATCGTGAAGAGGTACACCGCGCCGCCGTAGGCACCCATGATGCCGGCGGCGACCGTCTCGTCCACGCCGAGGCCGCCGCGCGACACCGTGTAGTACATGTAGATCAGGACGATGCCCTGCATGCCGTAGAACGAGAAGCGCTCCCACAGCTCGACGGCGAACGGGGTGGACAGCTCGAACGGCTGGCCGAAGAAGGTCCGCTCGCGCTTCGTGTGCGGAGCGGGGGTGGTACGTGACATGCGCTCCAGTGTGCCCGCCGTGCGCGGATCCCGCCCAATCGCCGAGCGAGGCTCACGACGCGGGAAGCGGCACAGCGGCACAGCAGCACAGCGGCACAGCAGCGCAGCGGCGCAGCGGCGCAGCAGCGCAGCAGCGCAGCAGCGCACCATCACGTTGTGGGGTTCCCACGACCATCGCCCGGACGTCTGCCGCCCGACTTGTCGTCACCGCACCGCTCACATGCACCGTCCGTGCGGCGTGCCTAGGTTGAGTGGAGCAACACCGCTGTCCAGGAGGGCTCCCATGGTCGACACCGCACCCACCACCCGCGCCACCGCGACGAGCTCGGGGGTGTCCGCCCCGAAGGCCGACGCTGCCGGCGACCCGGCAGCGGGGACCCCGGTGGGCGGGACGCACACCGACCTGCACATCGACGTCGAACTGCTCGCGGAGCACCTGCTCGGGCGCTGGGCCGAGGACCGTCGGATCTCGCGCCGCCTGGTGCTCGACCCCGCGCTGCACAAGGTGGAGGGCCTGACCAACCACGAGCACCGCGCCCGCGCGTTCGACCAGCTCCGCATCCTGCAACAGGCCGGCGCCATCCAGCGGCCGTACCCGCTGGAGTTCGGCGGCCACGACAACCACGGCGGCAACCTCGCAGCGTTCGAGGAGCTGACGACCGCCGACCCGTCCCTGCAGATCAAGGCCGGCGTGCAGTGGGGCCTGTTCGGCTCGGCCGTGCACCACCTCGGCACGGAGCGCAACCACCGCGAGTTCCTGCCCGGCATCATCGACTTCGACGTCCCCGGCTGCTTCGCGATGACCGAGACCGGCCACGGTTCCGACGTGCAGAGCATCGCCACGAGCGCCACGTACGACCCGGCAACGCAGGAGTTCGTCGTGCACACGCCGTTCCGCGGGGCGTGGAAGGACTACATCGGCAACGCCGCGCTGCACGGCAAGGCCGCCGTCGTGTTCGCCAAGCTCGTCACGCAGGGCGTCGACCACGGCGTGCATGCGTTCTACGTCCCGCTGCGGAACGACGACGGGGAGTTCCTTCCCGGTGTCGGCGGCGAGGACGACGGCGTCAAGGGCGGCCTGAACGGCATCGACAACGGCCGGCTGCACTTCGACCACGTCCGCGTCCCGCGCACCAACCTGCTGAACCGGTACGGCGACGTCGCCGAGGACGGCACGTACTCCTCGCCGATCGACTCCCCCGGACGCCGGTTCTTCACCATGCTCGGCACGCTCGTGCAGGGTCGGGTGTCGCTCGACGGCGCTGCGGTCGTCGCGCAGAAGATCGGGCTGCAGATCGCGCTGACCTACGCGATGCAGCGCCGGCAGTTCCCGACCGACGGCGGCGACGAGGGCGTCCTGCTCGACTACGGCCGGCACCAGCGTCGACTCATCCCGCGTCTGGCGACCGTGTTCGCGCAGTCCTTCGCCCACGAGCAGCTGCTCCGCACCTTCGACGACGTGTTCAGCGGACGCCAGGACACCCCCGAGCGGCGCGAGGACCTCGAGACCCAGGCCGCGGCGTTCAAGTCGATGTCCACGTGGTACGCCCTCGACACGCTGCAGGAGTGCCGCGAGGCCTGCGGCGGTGCCGGCTTCCTCGCCGAGAACCGGCTCACCAGCCTGCGCGCCGACCTCGACGTCTACGTGACGTTCGAGGGCGACAACACGGTGTTGCTGCAGCTCGTCGGCAAGCGCCTGCTGACGGACTTCCGCAAGCGTGCACCCCGCGACGCCACCAGCACGGCGAAGTTCGTCGCCGCCCAGGTCGGTGCGAAGCTCGCGGACGCGTCGGGGCTGCGACGGCTCGGCCAGACGGCGAAGGACCGCGGCTCACTGGCCGCCAGCGTCACCGACCTGCGCGACCCCGCCGTCCAGCGGGCGCTGCTCGCCGGCCGCGTCGACACGATGGTGACCGAGATCGGGATGCGCCTGGCCGCCGCCGGCAAGGACCGGGCCCGAGCGGCGAAGATCCTGAACCGCTCGCAGCACGACCTGATCGAGGCCGCGAAGGCGCACGCCGAGCTGATGCAGTGGGATGCGTTCACCGCCGCGATCGACGAGGTCGCCCCCGGGGACACCCGGCGCGCCCTGGTGTGGCTGCGCGACCTGTTCGCCCTGGGCCTGCTCGAGCAACACCTGTCGTGGTACCTGGTGCACGGGCGGCTCTCGGCGCAGCGCGCTCGTGCGGTGTCGGCCTACGTCGACCGGCTCATCGCCCGCCTGCGACCGATCGTCCCGCAGCTGCTCGACACGTTCGGGTACGAGCCGGGCCACGTGCGGGCACCGATCGCCCTCGGCGAGGAACAGGCGCGGCAGGACGAGGCGCACGCGTGGTTCGCGGCGGAGCGTGCCGCCGGACGCCTGCCGGAGCAGGAGAAGAAGCCCCGCGCCTGACCGAGGCGCCACATCGCACCCCGCCACGGACGTCGCACCCCGTCCTGACGGGGTGCGATGTCCGTCAGGGGGTGTGAAGCGGGATCAGGTGGCAGACGACGTGCCCGATGCAGGCGGGTCGGTCGGCATCGGCGCCGTCCCGCCGAGTGCGGCACGCAGGCGCGCCTCGGCGTCGGCCGACGCTGCCTGCGTCGCCTCGACGTTGGCCTCGGTCACCGCGCGGACGACCTCTTCGCGCTGGATCTTCACGCCACGGGGCGCGTCGATGCCGATGCGCACGCCGTCCCCCCGGGAGTCGAGCACCGTGATGACGATGTCGTCACCGATGAGGATCCGCTCGCCGACCTTCCGCGTGAGTACCAGCACCCGCTCAGCCTAGCCAACGCCCGGTCCCGCGTGTCGCAAGCAGCCCCCGCGCCGCGGGCGTCAGAGGCGGACGACCGGGACCCCGAGCGCGTCGACGGTCTCGGGCGTCGCGGTCTCGGCGGACCGGATCGCGACCACACCGGCGACGGCCACGCGTGCCGCGACGGCGTGCAGCATCGCGCGGCTGTCCTCGTGCTTGCGTCCGGCGTCGACGACGACCCACACCTGGTCCGGCACCAGTCCCTCGAGCGCGGCCGCGTCGTCCCACCCGGCGAAACCGAGCAGGGCGTGCCCGTCGCGGACGCCCTCCGCCCGGGCCAGGATCCCGCTGCGCCGGTCCTGCGCGTCGGTCCCCCGCAGACCGTGGCGCGCGGCGAACGCGCCGGCTGCGGCGTCGACGTCCGCGGTGCGTCCGACCAGCAGCACCAGGTCGCCGTCGGCCGAGCAGACGGCCGGCACCGGCGCCCGCACCGCGGCCGGGGTGGGACGCGGTACGAGCGGGACGACGTCGGCGACGACGGTGGCGCCTCCCGGCAGGACCGAAGGCAGGACGGGCGTCAAGGCGGGCGTCAGGACGGACGGGAGGCCCGGCTCGGCCCCGGCCGGCACGTCGCCGACCGACGGGGTCGCGTCGACGGCCGCCGGAGCGGCGACCAGGACCGGCCGCGGTGCCGGCGCGATGCCGTCGGCGACGAAGCCGTCGAGCACCGACGCGAACGCGTCCGCCCGGGCCGACGACGTGCCGTCGTGGATCGCGATGCGGGCCTCGGCCTCCTCGGCGTCTGCCAGCAGCGCGGCGATCCCGATGCGCTGGACCGGCCCGTCCGCGATGGCGACGCGCGCGATCGGAGGATCGGACGGTGCCGGCACCTCGACGGTGGCCTCGACGTGGGCCTTGCGGAACAGTCCGCCGATGCCACCGCTCGTGACGCGTTCGGCGCTGACGATCCGGGCGCCGGGCCCGAACTCGGTGCGGACGGCGTCGCGCAGGGCGTCGAGCGTGGCGGCGCTACGCTGCAATCGGGTCGGCGGCACGGACCACTCCCACGGTCTCGATGGTGGAGCCCGCGGCGGTGGCCTCCTGGTAGGAGAGCACCGCCAGGCCGTTCGACTGAGCCGACACCATCCGGTGCACGGCGGGGCGGAGCTGCGGCGCGCAGACGAGCACGGCGGACAGCCCCTGGTCCTCGACGCTGCGGACGGCATCGCGGACGGAGCCGAGCACCTGCTCGATGCGGTGCGCGTCGAGCATGATCTGCGATCCCTGCTCGGACGGTCGGAGCCCCTCGAGCATCGACTGCTCCAGCAGCGGGTCGATCATGATGACCCGCAGCACGCCCTCGTCGAGGTGTCGCGCCGGCAGGGCGGGACCGAGCGCGGCGCGGGCGGCCTCGACCAGGCCCTCGGGGTCGGTGGACACCTTCGCACGCAGGGTGAGCGCCTCGCAGATCCGGCCGAGGTCGTTGATCGGGACGCGCTCGGCGAGCAGCCCCTGCAGCACGCGCTGGAGCTCGGCCATCGAGAGCATGCCGGGCACGAGCTCCTCGACGGCGGCGGGGTTGACCTGCTTGACGCCCTCGGTCAGGACCTTGACGTCCTCGCGCGTGAGCAGGCGTGCGGCGTGGTCACCGATCACGGCCTGCAGGTGCGTGACGAGGACGGACACGCGGTCGATCACGGTCGCCCCGGTCATCTCGGCGGCGTGCCGGAGCTCGGCCGGCACCCACTTGCCCGCCAGGCCGAAGACCGGCTCGACGGTCGGGTCGCCGGGCAGGCCGTCGAGCTGGTCACCGAGGGCCAGGACGCTGCGGGCGGGGGCGGTCCCACGGCCGGCCTCGACCCCGGCGATGCGGATCGCGTAGGTCGACGGCGGGAGCTCGATGCTGTCGCGCGTGCGGACCGGCGGCACCACGACGCCCATGTCCAGGGCGATCTTGCGGCGCAGGGCACGGACACGGCCGAGCAGGTCGTCCGAGGCGCCGGAGACCATGTCGACGAGGTCTGGTGCGAGCAGGATCTCCAGGGCGTGCACGCGCATCTGCTCGATGAGGTCCTCGGGGGTGTCGCCGGACGGGGCTGCGGCCTCGAGCGCCTGCTGCTGCTCGGCAGCCGCTTCCGCGCGCTGGGCGTTCCGGCCGATCCGCCAGCCCGTGAACAGCAGCGTGCCGCCGACCAGCAGGAACGGCAGGATCGGCATGCCGGGGATGAAGCCCATCGCGATCGCGGCGACCCCGGCGATCAGCAGGGCGTTCTTCGACTGGCCGAGCTGCGTCGCCGCCGATGCGCCCATCTCGGACTCGGCGCCCGAGCGGGTCACGATCATGCCGGTGGACACGGCCATGAGCAGCGCCGGGATCTGGGTGACGAGGCCGTCGCCGATCGTCAGGATGCCGTACTTCGACAGCGCGTCGGTGACCGACAGCCCGTTCTGCAGCATGCCGATCGCGATGCCGCCGATGAGGTTGATGACGATGATCAGGATGCCGGCGATGGCGTCACCCTTGACGAACTTCGACGCACCGTCCATCGAGCCGTAGAAGTCGGCCTCGGCGGACACCGACGCGCGGCGCTCCTTCGCCTCGGCGTCGGTGATGAGCCCGGCGTTCAGGTCGGCGTCGATCGCCATCTGCTTGCCGGGCATCGCGTCGAGCGTGAAGCGGGCACCGACCTCGGCGACGCGCTCGGCACCCTTCGTCACGACGACGAACTGGATGACGATGAGGATCAGGAAGATGACCGCGCCGATGATGATCGACCCGGACACCGCGACGTGCCCGAACGCCTGGATGACGTCACCGGCGAAACCCTGTCCGAGCACCAGCCGGGTCGACGCCACGTTGAGGCCGAGGCGGAACAGGGTCGCGACGAGCAGCAGCGACGGGAACACCGAGAAGTCGAGCGGCTTCTTGACGAACAGCGTCGTCAGCAGGATCACCAGCGCGAGCAGGATGTTGCAGATGATCAGGAAGTCCAGCAGGAACGACGGCACCGGCAGGATCAGCAGCAGGATGATGCCGACGATGGCGACCGGGACGGCGAGCTTCGGCAGGTCCTTGCGGTTCATGCGGGGACTCCCTGGGTTTCGGTCGAACGGGCGGCGGGCGGAGCGACGGGCGGAGCGGTGGGGCGGGGTGTCCGGAGCCTGCGGGGGCGGAGGTCCCCGGTCAGGGTGGCCGGGTCGAGGACGGTGGCGACCTCGTCCGGCGTGGTGGGTCGTGGCGGCGCGTGGGTGCCGGCCGCTGCGCCCCGGGACCTGAGCGCCATCACGAAGGACAGCACCCTGGCGACCGGCGTGTACAGGTCGACGGGGACCTCGTGTCCGAGCTCGCACGCGGCGTGCAGCGCCCGGGTGAGCGGGACGTCCTGCACGATCGGCACGCGGGCCTCGGTCGCGCGCTCGCGGATCAGGTCGGCGACCGGCCCGGCGCCCTTCGCGACGACCCGCGGTGCCGACTTGCCCGGCTCGTACTTGAGCGCGACGGCGTAGTGCGTCGGGTTCGTCATCACGACGTCGGCGGTGGGGATCGCCTGGATCATCCGGTTCCGGCTCATCGCGAGCTGCCGGGACCGACGCTGGCCCTTCACGTGCGGGTCGCCGTCGGACTGCTTGTTCTCGTCCTTGACCTCGCGCTTGGTCATCATCGTGCGCTTGCGGTTGCGGCGGATCACGACGAACACGTCGAGCGCCGCCAGCACGAGCCCGGCCGCGATCGCCGCGCGCAGCAGCGTCCCGGCGCCCTCGCCCGCGGCGGACAGCACGGCGCTCAGCGGCAGCGACCCGCTCGTCATGAGCACGGGGACCAGCCCCTGCACCGCGAACCAGAGCACCAGCCCGACGACGGCGGTCTTCACGAGCGCCTTCACACCGTTCCAGAGCGCCTGGGTGCCGAACACCCGCTTGATGCCCTGCACCGGGTCGAAGTGCTCCGGCGTCGGGGCCAGGGAGCGGAAGTGGACCCCGCCCTGCGCGACCGCAGCTGCCGCGACGCCGACCAGCACCACGAGCAGCATCGGACCGAGCGTCGCACCGATCGAGCCGAGCGCGTCGTCGAGCACCCCGCGCATCGTGCCGATCGTCGGGTCGGCGATGACGACCCGGACGGCGTCGAGCTGGGACTGCCCGGCCGCCGCCGCGCGACCGATCGTCGACGGGATCATGAGCGCGGCGACGGCGATGCCGATCCACGCGCCGAGGTCCTGGGAGCGGCCGAGCTGGCCCTTCTTGTGGACCTCGCGCATCCGCTTGTCGGTGGCCTTCTCGGACTTCTCACCGCTGTCAGACATGCTCACCCCCGCCCTGAGATGGCCTGCACGGCGTCGCCGGTCAGGCTCGACACGACGGCGGGCAGCGCCATGAACAGCGCCCCGGCGAAGATCACCGTCAGGCCGATCTTGATCGGGAAGCCCATCTGGAAGGCGTTGAGTGCGGGGGCGACGCGCGTGAGCAGGCCGAGCCCGACGTCGGCCAGGAACAGCACGACGACCAGCGGGCCGGCGATCTGCAGCGACGACAGGAACATCTGCGAGAGCGCGGTGACGAGCATCCCCGCGACGCCACCGAGCGGGACGGAGCCGCCGACGAGCGGCACGGCGTCGAACGAGCGGACCAGCCCGCCGACGATGAGCTGGTAGCCGCCGGACGCGAACAGCAGCGCGAGCGAGGCCATCTGGAACAGCCGGGTGAACTGCGCACCGTTCACCTGGGACTGCGGGTCGTAGGCCTGGGCGAGCGTGAAGCCACCGAACAGGTCGATGAGCGCACCGGCCGACTGCACGGCCGCGAACACCAGGTACACCAGGAAGCCGAGGACCAGGCCGACGGTGAGCTGCGTCACGAGGGCGACCAGGAACGCGCCCGTGTCCAACGACACGTACCCGGCGGTGACCCGGGGGGCGACACCGATGGCGAGCCCGAGCGCCAGGATGAGCTTCACCGTCGCCGGGAACGCCTTGTACGAGAACGGCGGGGCGATGAGGAAGAACGCGATCATGCGGACGCCCGCGAGCATCGTGCCCTCGAGGGCGTCGAAGTCGATCGTCAGGTCCATCAGCCGACCCCGAGCAGCTTCGGGATCTGGTCGAACGCGAAGTGCGTGAACCCGATCATCTCGGAGATCATCCAGTTGCCGCAGACGACCAGTGCGACGGCCACCGCGAGGGCCTTCGGCACGAACGACAGCGTGACCTCCTGGATCTGGGTGACCGACTGGAACAGCGAGATCGCGAAGCCCACGACGAGCGAGGTGACGAGCACCGGGGCGGCGAGCTTGCCGGCGACGATGAGCGCCTGCAGCACGAGGTCGATGACGGCCTGCTGGTCCATCAGTGCACCACCTGGTAGCTCTCGATGAGCGACTTGATGATGAGCCCCCACCCGTCGACGAGCACGAACAGCAGGATCTTGAACGGCAGCGAGATCATCACCGGCGGGAGCATCATCATGCCCATCGACATCAGCGCCGCCGACACCACCAGGTCGATGACCAGGAACGGGATGAAGATGACGAAGCCGATGATGAACGCGCTGCGGAGCTCGGAGATGATGAACGCCGGGATGACGGTGGTCATCGGCACCGCGTCGAGGTCCTTCGGGTTTGCCAGGCCCGCGGCACGGGTGATGAGCGCCACGTCCTCCTCGCGCGTCTGGTGCAGCATGAAGGTCCGGAGCGGCTTGGTGCCGATGTCGACGGCCTGCTGGAAGTCGAGGTGGCCCGCAAGGTAGGGCTGCAGCGCGTCGTCGTTGATGTGCCCGATCACCGGGGCCATCACGAACAGCGACAGGAACAGCGCCAGCCCCGCGATGACCTGGTTCGGCGGGATCGACTGCAGCCCGAGCGCGTTCCGCGTCATCGCCAGGACGACGAATATCTTCGTGAACGACGTCATCATGAGCATGAGCGCCGGGGCGATGCTCAGCAGCGTGATCCCGATGAGCGTCACGACCGCCGAGGACGGCGTGCCGTCGGGGCCGTTGACGTTCACCGAGAAGCCGCCGGTGGACGGCGCCGCCGGCGCGGAGGGCGTCGCGGGTGCGGTCGGCTGCACCACGCCGGCAGCGTGGGCGCCGGTCGTCGTGAGCATGAGGAACCCGGCGACCATCGCCACCCCGAGGATCGCGAGGAGCAGGACGCGGGCGCGCGCGGCGGTCACCCGGCCCGCCGGGAGCGGACCGCGGCGGCGGCCTGGCGCCAGGTCTCGCCGGACAGGATCGAGCCCTGCAGCTGCGTCGACGTCGGCACGACGGTGGCGCGGCGGGCGCGGTTCCGGGGACGCATCGGCAGCGCGTCGGCGACCGACTCGACGGGCGCGGCGGACGGGAGGCTCGTGGCCGCGTCGTCCTGCGCGGCCAGTTCCTGACGGAACGCCTCGGCCGACGGGGTTGGACGCACCGGCAGCTGCACGGGTCCGGTCACGATGGTCAGTTCCGGCGCCGGAGCGGCGCCGCTGGTGAGCAGGGAAACTCCGGACTCGGTGACGCCGAGCACCAGGCGCTCCCCCGCCACGTCCACGACGACGACGCTCGCCTTGCCGCCGATCCCCTGTCGGGCGACGACCTCGACCACGGCGGAGCGACGCCCGCGCGGCTTCTTCGCCGCGCCGAACTGGCCCTTCGCCATGCGTCGGTGCAGCACCCACATCAGGGCGAGCACGACGCCGAGCGAGAGCGCGACGCGGAGGGCGATGACGAGCGTGTCCACCGGGGGTCAGACCGTCTCGGCGACGTCGAGGATCTTGGTGATGCGCACGGCGTAGTCCTGGTCGACGACGACGACCTCGCCGTGCGCGATCAGCCGGCCGTTGAGCAGCACGTCGGCGGGGGCACCGGCGGAGCGGTCGAGCTCGACGACGGCGCCGGGCTCCATGCCGAGGACGTCGCGGACGGACATCCGGGTGCGGCCGATCTCGACGGTGAGGGTCATCTCGACGTTGTTGATGCGGCCGAGGTTGCCGGTCGGGATGCTCAGGACGGTCTGCGCCGACGCCTGCCCGACGGTGCCGTTCTCGCGGACGCGGATGCCGAACCAGCCGCCGGGCATGCCGCCCGCGGTGAGCTCGAACACGACGGTCTCCGGGTCGGCGAACAGCGACGCGGCCGACTCCCGTCGAGCGGCACCGAGCACCCCGACGCCGAGGAGCGACGCGGCGGCCTCGAGCGAGGGCCGCAGGACGTCCGTGACGTCGACGAGCCCGTGCTCGGTGCCGCCCGCGGCGGCGACGCCGTCCAGGTCGGTGAGGACCAGGGCGAGGTCGGCGGAGCGTCCACCGACGAAGGACGCGACCACCCCGTCGACCGCGGCCTCGAGGACGGCGGAGGTCGCGCCTCCAGGCAGGGCGAGCGCGCGGAGCGGAGCCGCCGTCGGGAGCTGGAGGGCGAGTGCCTCGGCGGCGCCGGTGTGCAGGGAGGTGGTGGCGGTCATGCGGGCTGCTCCGATGTGGTGGTGACGACGATGCCGGCCAGGCGGGACCCGTTCGCGCCGACGGCGGCGGTGCCGACGGGCTCGCCGTCGACCGTGATGGTGAGGGGACGGTGCTGCGGGTGCGGCAGCGGGAGCACGTCGCCGACGGCCAGGCTGAGGACCTGCGACGGCAGGACCGCCGCGGGTGCCAGGCGCAGCGACACGCCGACGGGGACGCCCGCCAGCTGCGCGTCGAGCAGGGCCCGGGCATCGGCGGCGGTGACCGTGGCCTGGGTCTCGCCGAGCTGCGGCAGGACGGCCTCGGCGGGGAGCGCGAGCGTGCCGGGGGCGATGCGGTCGCCGACGCGGATGCTGAACGAGGCGACGATCATCAGGTCGCCCTTCTGCGCGGCCTGGGCGAACTGGCTGTTGTACTGGAACCCGCCGACGCCGACGTCGTGCACGAGCAGACCGCCGAACGAGTAGCGCAGGTCGTCGAGGGCGTCCTCGACGATCTTGCGGACCAGGGCCTGCTCGATGGGCGTGAAGGTGCGCTCGGGCGTCGGCAGCGGCTTCGCGGCGCCGAGCGCGTGCGACACCCAGGTCAGGGCGGCGTCCAGCGGGACCTGCAGCACGCCCTTCGGGGTCGTGTCGGCGATCGGCAGCAGGGCCATGCCGGTGAGGGCGGGCAGGGACGCGGCGTACTCGTCGTACGTCATCATCTGGACCTGCTCGCTCGTGACCTGGCTCACGACGCGGACCTTCGCGGTCAGCTGCGTGCCCCACTGCCGGGCGAAGGTCTCGAAGGCGAGTTCGAGGACCCGGGCGTGCTCGCGGGCGAGCGTCGACGGGCGCGCGAAGTCGTACACCTCGGGCGCGGGCAGGGTCTCGGTCACGACAGGGGCTATCGGTCCCCTGGGTGTCACCCGTCAGTGCTGTACCCCGGAGTGGGGGCGGTGCCCGTCAGCGGGCGGCGGCTCCGTCCTGTGCTGCGGCCAGGGCGGGCATCAGGGCGCTCACGTCCTGGTCCTGGTTCGACAGCACCACGATGTCGACCCGCCGGTTCAGCGCGTTGTCGGCGTCGGTGACGCCCTTCGCCAGCGGGCGGCTCGACCCGAAGCCGACGCTCTGGATGTGCTCGCCCGGCATCCCGCCGCGTTCGACCAGGTCCCGCAGCACGCCGGTCGCCCGAGCGGCGCTGAGCTCCCAGTTCGTGGCGTACGGCGCGGTGGAGTTGCGCTGGTCGGCGTGCCCCTCGACGCTGACGTCGTGGCCGGCCCCCTTCAGCACCGGGGCGATGGCGTCCATGATCGTCCGCGCCTGCCCGGACAGGTCCGCGCTGTTCGTGCCGAAGTACGTCTCGCTGCCGATGAGCCGCACGGTCAGGCCACGGGCGTCGACGGTGAAGTCGACGTTGGCGGTCTGGCCCACCTTCGCCAGGTTGTCCGTGATCGCCTTCTGGATGGCCTTGAGGTCGTCGAGCTCCTTCGTCGCGGCGGCGACGTCCTGGCCGCTCGCCGACGCCGGCACCGTCGGGACGGTCGCGGCGGCAGGGTCCGTGTTCGTGTCCTTCGCGCCCGACGCCGCCGTGGAGTGGTCCGCCTTCGCGTCGTCGATCGAGTAGCCCTTGCCGTCCTTGACCTGGTCCTTCGCGACGACCGTCCCGCTGGCGGTGTCGATCTTGGCGGTCTTCACCTCGCCGAACCCGGTCGCCAGCGAGTTCTTCAGCGCGATGTACTTCTGCTGGTCCACCGTCGACATCGCGAAGAGCACGAGGAACATGCACATCAGGACGGTGATCATGTCCATGTAGGACGCCATCCACCGCTCGTCCGGGTGCTCCGCCTCGTCGTGGCCGCCCTGCTTCCGGCCGCCACGACCGCGACCGTGCCCGCGGGGGTTCGCGCTCATCGTCAGGCCGCCAGCTGCTGGTCGTCGACGTCGGCGGATGAGCCGCCCTTGCCCGCCTTGCCGCCCTTGCCCTTGCCCGCGCCGTCGTTCCGGGCGGCGGGCGGCACCATGGCCTTGAGGCGCTCCCCGAGCAGCCGCGGCTGGCTGCCGGCCTGCACCGCGAGCAGGCCCTCCATCAGCAGGGTCTGCCGGTCGGACTCGAGCTGCGCCAGCTTCCGCAGCTTGCCCCCGATCGGCAGCCACATGAAGTTCGCGGTCAGCAGGCCCCACAGCGTCGCGACGAAGGCGCTGGCGATGAGCGGCCCGAGTTCGTCCGGCTTGCCGAGGTTCGCCAGCACGTGGGTCAGCGACACGACGGTGCCGATGATGCCGACCGTCGGGGCGAAGCCGCCGAGGCCCATGAAGAACGAGCTCGCGCTCCGCATCGGTGCCGCGTTCGACTCGATCTCGTCCTCGAGCAGGATCCGCAGCTCGTCACCGTCGGTGCCGTCCGCGATGTTCTGCAGGGCCTTCTTCATGAACGGGTCGTCGTGCTTGTCGGCCTCCTGTTCCAGCGCCAGCAGCCCGTTCGCTCGGGCGACCTCGGCGAGGCCCACGACGTCGTCGATCACCGACGCGGGCGGGGTCACCTTGCCCGTGAAGGCCTTCGGGGCGGCCTTGAAGCTCGCGATCGCGTCCTTCAGGGTGGTGCTCGCGACACCGGCGCCGATGGTCGCGCCGAAGACCAGCAGGATCGGTGCCGGCAGGAAGAGCCCGCCGAGCTCGACGTGCTCCATCTCGATCATGCCGAACAGGGCACCGAAGGCGAGCAGGATGCCGACGATCGTCGCGATGTCCACGTCAGCGCCCCCCGTCGATCGAGCGCGGTGCGGGCGCGGCGTGCAGCGGGGCCACGGCGGCCAGTGTCGGCTGGGGGCCGGTGGCGTTGCCGCTGTCGGTACCGTACGCCATCGTCACGATCCGGGCGCGGTACGCGGCGATCCGGTCGATGACCTCGACCATGGACTCGCGGACGATGTACTTCGCCCCGTCGACCATGATGAGCGTCGTGTCGGGCGTCTCCTGGATGCGCTCCACGAGGTCGGGGTTGACAGCGAAGCCGCTGCCGTTGAGTCGTGTGACGACGATCATCTGGTCCGTCCCTGGTGTGTCCTCCCGCCGCCGTCCGTGGGGCAGGTCCTGCTGGCCGCCCGTCCGTGGGTGGTCAGTGCCCTCTATCGGCAGCGCCGTCGCGCGCGTTAGCCGGGCCGCTCGGCCGTCCTGTCCGCGGGTGCATCCGATCGGGGTGCTCCGGCGGTAGTGGCAGTACGGGCATCGACGACGACGCCCCGACGAACCCACCAGGAGGAACACCATGCGGAAGAACCTCGTCACCGGCATCGGCGTCGGTGCCCTGCTCGCAGCCCTCGCGCTCACGGTCCCGGCGACCACGGCGTCAGCGGCGACGTCCGACGCCACGCTCTCCGTCCTGCACGCCGTCCCGAAGACCACCGTCGACGTGTACCTCGACGGCAAGCGCGCCATCGACGACTTCGCGCCAGGCACGCTCGCCGGTCCGATGACGGTCCCGGCCGGAGCGCACACCCTGGCGATCACCGCGAGCGACGCGACCGACGCCTCCAAGCCGATCATCGGGCCCGTGGACGTCTCCCTCGCCGCCGGCAGCAACTCCACAGCCGTCGCGCACCTCGGGACGGGCGGTACCCCGACCGCGACGCTCTTCACGAACGACACCTCGGCCGTCCCCGCCGGACAGGGACGTCTCGTCGTGCGGCACGTCGCGGCGGCGCCCGCGGTCGACGTGCTCGCCGGCGGCAAGGCGGTCGTGTCGGACCTGGCGAACCCGGACGAGCAGGCACTCGTGCTCCCCGCCGGCACGGTGTCGGCCTCGGTCGCGGCCACCGGGACGACCGCTCCGGTCATCGGCCCGGCCGACGTGGCGGTGCAGTCCGGCGTCGACACGATCGTCTACGCGTGGGGCAGCCTGGACGAGAAGACCCTCGCGCTCGCCACACAGACGATCACGGGGCTCGGCAACCCGAACGGTGTGCCCGCCGGCAACGCCGGGCTGGTCGCCACGAACCGTCCGGACGCGACCACCCCGCTGCTCGTCGGCGGCGCCGTGGTGCTGCTCGCCGGGCTGACGGTCGTCGTCCTGCGTCGACGCGGCGCGGACGACCGGGCCGCGCGGCGCTGACCGTGCGGCTCCGGGCCCGGGCGACGGTGGTGATCCCCCTTGCCGCCACCGTCGCCCTGGCCTGCCTGGGCTCCCTGGCGGGGTGCTCGTCGGCGGCTCGGGTCCCCGGCGAGCACCCGCTCCCGACCGCCGTGACCGGTACGCCGACCCCGGTTCCGTCGGCGTTCTCCAGCGCGGTCCCCGAGCGCAGCGCCGCCCTGCCCACGGACGTCTCCCCGACGACCCCGCCCGTGCGGATCACCGTCGCCGGTCTGCCGATCGACCAGCCGGTCCGACCTGAGGGCGTGGACGGCACCGGCGCGATGTCCCTGCCCGCGGACCCCGCCACCGCCGGATGGTGGCGGTTCGGCCCCGGTCCCACCTCCACCGCCGGTTCGACGGTCATCGCCGCCCACGTCGACGCCGTCGGCTACGGGATCGGCCCGTTCGCCCACCTGGTCGACGTCCCCGCGGGCACCGTGGTCACCGTCACCGACGCGGACGGCACCGCGACGCACTACGCCGTCACCAGTGTCGACCTCGTGCAGAAGACCGGCGTGCCGTGGGCGAGCGTGTTCGACCAGGACGGACCGCGCCGGCTCGTGCTCGTCACCTGCGGCGGCACCTTCGACCAGGCCACCCACCACTACGGCAGCAACCTCGTCGTCACTGCGACCCCGCTGTGACCGACCCCCGACTCCCGACCGCGGACCCGCTCGGACCCCTAGCATCGAGGCAGGTGCCCACCGCGGCCACCGGAAGGCCCCACGACGACGTGACCCCCACCCCCGAGGACAGCGTGCCCGATGGCGACGCCACGCTGTCCCGTGCCTTCCGCGACGGCGACGAGCACGTGCTCCGGAGCGTCTACGCGCGGTGGTCGCCGCTCGTGCACACCCTCGCCCTGCGCTCCCTCACCGACGTCGCCGCGGCCGAGGACGTCACCCAGCAGGTGTTCGTCCGGGCCTGGCGCAGCCGTTCGACCTACGACCCCGTCCGCGCACCGCTCGGCGCGTGGCTGGTGGGCATCACCCGGAACTGCATCGCCGACGCCCACGCCGACCACGCCCGGCGGGCACGGCTCACGCTGGCCGTCGCCGGCGAGGAGGCTGCGACGAGCACGGTCGACGACACCGACGAACTCGCCGAACGCGTGCTGGTCGCGGCCGAGCTGGACCGCCTCGACGCCGTGCCCCGGTCGGTGATGCGGCTGGCGTTCTACGAGGAACTCAGCCACCGTGAGATCGCGGAACGGCTGGACCTGCCGCTCGGCACGGTGAAGAGCCACATCCGTCGAAGTCTGGCTCGGCTCCGAACACGGATGGAGGTGATCGAATGACCCACATCGACGAGGAGACACTCGCCCTGCTCGCCATCGGCGACACGGGCCCCTCCGGTGCGCAGGCCGATCACCTCGCTGCCTGCCCGGCGTGCCGGGACGAACTCGAGGACCTCCGCCGGGTGGTGTCGGTGGCCCGCAGCGCCGAGGGCGTCGCGCTGGAACGGCCGGCGCCGGCGGTCTGGGACCGGATCGCCACCGACCTGGGGTTCGACACGCGCGTGACGTCGGAGCAGGCGGTGGAACCCGTTCCCGCAGCGGCGCCCCCGACGCCGACGCCGGCATCGTCCAACGTCGCCCGGCGGTGGCGTGGTCGCGTCCGTCACCGCACCGTCGCGCTCCTGACCGCCGGGGTCGGGGTGCTCGCGCTCGTCGCCGGCACCGGACTGGGTGTCGTGATCGCCGATGGTGGGCCGTCGGGCACCGTGCTCTCACGGACGGCCCTCGACGCGCTGCCCGGCTGGAACGGCGCCGCCGGCACCGCCGAACTCGAACGCGACGGCGACGGGCAGCTCACCCTCGTCGTGGACCTCGACCACCGGGCCACCGAGGGGCGGGCACCCCTCCGCGAGGTGTGGATGATGCGCTCCGACCTGCGCGGCCTGGTGAGTGTCGGGTTCCTGGACGGCGACACCGGCCGCTTCGTGGTGCCGTCGGGTGTCGACCCGTCGCGCTACCCGGTCGTCGACGTGTCCGCCGAGGCCGACGACGGCGACCCGCAGCACTCCGGCGACTCCGTCGTGCGCGGCACCCTGCGCGCCGCGCGCTGACCGGCCCGGCGGCGGCCGAGCGCGCAGACCGGCCAGCGGGTCCACGCAAGGGGGGACGGGCCGTCACCCGATCGTCGGAACCGGCCCGGTCCTCCCGGACGATGCCCAGCCGGACCGCACGTCCAGCCCAGCTCGGGAGCGCTCCATGGACCCATGGCCAGATCCCTGCTGACCGTCCCCTTGCTCATCACCGTCGGCCTCGCCGCGGCGGCCTGGACCGTCCTCGGTCCAGCCGCCGCGCTCGCCTTCGTCGCACTCGCGCTCCTCGAGATCGCGATGGCGGCGGACTCCTCGGTGCCGATGGCCGGCATCGCCGGCCGGCTGCACTCCCCCGCGCGACGGTTGTTCCTGTCGGTCGGGATCGTCGCCGGCGTGCTCGCGATGCGGCTCATGCTGCCGCCGGCCGCCGTCGCGGTCGGCGACGCCACCGATCCGGCACAGGCGGTCACCGAGGCCGTCGTCGCCCCCGGAGCGTTCAGCGCACACCTGCAGGAGGTCCGCCCGGCGCTGGCGGCGTTCGGTGCGGCGTTCATCTGGCTGGTGTTCTCCGAGTACCTGTTCAACACGGACCGCGCGTCACGCAGGTCCTGGCTCGGCCGTCTGGAGGCTCGACTCGCCGCCGTCGCCCGACCGCGCGTCTGGTCACTGGTCACCGCCGGTGCCGGGGTCGTGCTGACGAGCGTGCTGGTCGGGTCCGAGGCGGCCTGGGCGGCTCCGACGCTGCTGCCGGTGGCGCTCGGCGGCGTCGCCGGGATCACCGCGTACCTGACGTCGAAGCGCATCGCGGCGTGGTCGCTCGGCGGCGAAGCGGCGCCGCGGTCCTGGCGGATCCACGCGTACGCGTCGACGGTCGTCTTCGAACGTGGACTGGTGGTCTTCATGCTGTTCGAGATCCTCGACGGCGTGTACTCGTTGTCCGGGTCGGGCGTGCTCGGCGCAGACGGCCTCGGATCACTGGAGCAGGCCGCGGTCGGTGCCGCCGCGATCGGTGTCGGGGCGCTGTTCCTCGCGCGGCTGACGTCGCGGTTGGACCAGGCGGCGGGGCTGAAGCGGCTCCGCTACCTGAAGGCCGGCGCGGCGTACGTGCTCGGTGTGCTGGCGGTCCTGCTCTGGACCAGCCTGCTCGTACCGGTCCCGGGCGCGCTCGTCGGGTGGTTCGGCACGGTCGTCATCGGGGCGGCGCTGGCCTCGTCGCTGCCCTGGCGGGCCTGGGCACGACGTGCCGGGGTGCGCCGGACGCGCTCCGCGTAGCGCGCGAACGGTGCAGCGTTCGTGCGCCGTGCCGGGTCAGTCGCGGTCGCCCTGGCGGAGCAGCCGGGTCTCCTCGGCGTCGTACTCGGCGCGGACCTGGCGCAGCACCAGGTCGTCGATGTCGCCGTCGTCCCGCATCCGGATCACCGCGGCTGCCTTGAGCCGGACCAGTTCGAGCTCGAGGCCGACCGCCGCACCGCGCTGCTGCAGGAGCGGGTGGTCGTCGTCGTCGCTCTGCTCGGCACGCACGAGCGCCAGGTGTCCCTCGTAGTCGTCGCGGATCCGCTGCACCACCTCGGCGTCTGCGCCGGACCGCTTCGCCAACCGGGGCAGGGCCTCCAGGGCCTCCTCGAGCGCGCGACGCTCGGCGGTGCGGCGCTCCTCGACGACCTCGTGGCTGCCGCCGAAGTCCGCCCACCGGACGACCGCCGGCAGCACGAGCGACTGTCCGACGATCGTGACCACCACGACCCCCGCGACGACGAACACGATGAGGTCGCGCTCGGGGAACGCCCCGCCACTCTCGACCATCCGCGGCACGGCCACGGCGGCCGCGAGCGAGACCGCCCCGCGGAAGCCGGTGAAGCCGCTCACCACCCGGTCGCGGTGCCCCTCGCGCGGCGACCCGCCCGTACGCAGCGTCACGAGTCGCACCGCACCCCACGACAGGTTGAGGAACGCGAAGCGCAGCACGACCACGGCGATCGACACCAGTCCGATCATGCCGAGCCCGACCAGCAGCTCCCGTGTGTCGAGCTCGCGGACCGAGATCGTGGCCTCGATGCCGACGAGCACGAACAGGGCGCCGTTGAGCAGGAACGTCGCGAAGGACCAGAACTGCCGGGTCTGCTGCCGGGTCTCGGCACGGTCGAGCTTCGGGGCGACCTGGCTGACGACCAGCCCCGCGACGACCACCGCAAGCACGCCCGAGGCACCGATGGCCTCCGCCGCCAGGAACGCGACGAAGGGCACCAGCAGGGTCAGCAGGTTCTCGAGCAGCACCGCGGAGATCCGCCGCAGGACGAGCATCCCGAGCCACGCCACCAGCAGCCCGGCCGCGATCCCGCCGGCGTACGACAGCAGCAGCATCCCCGAGACGTTCCACACCGACAGGGTCTGCTCCCCCGCCGTGACCGCGACCGCGATGCCGTAGATGACGAGGGTCGTCCCGTCGTTCACCAGGCTCTCGGCACGCAGCACGGTCGTGTTCCGCCGCGGGAGCGACCGGGTCAGGGCGCCGACCGCGGTGGCGTCCGTCGGCGCGACCGCGGCGCCGAGGACCCACGCCGGACCCCACGGCATCCCGAGCAGGTGGAGCAGCGTCGCGACGCCGCCGGCGGTCAGGACCACCAGGAGCGTGCCCATGAGGAGGATGCCCCGGAAGTTCTCGCGGATCTCCCGGAGCGAGATCGTCAGGCTCTCCCAGTAGAGCAGCGCGGGCAGGAACAGCAGCAGGACGGCGTCGGCCGGCAGTTCCAGGGTGCCGAACCCCGGGATGAACGCGATCGCGGCCCCGAACGCCAGCAGCATCACCGGCGGGGCGATCCGGAGACGCCCGGCGACGGCGGTGGTGACCGCGATCGCCGTGGCGAGCACGACGACGAGTTCGGGTGCGATGAGTTCCATGTCACCCGTGAGCCTGGCAGCCTGCACCTGTGCGCGTGGAGCAGGATCGAGGTGTGGACCTCCCGGCGACGCTGCCCTCGACCCGACTGCACCGGGTCGCACTGTTCGCGACGTCGACCATGACCGGGTTCGGGATCGCGTCCTGGATCACCAGGACGCCGTCCGTCCGCGACGACCTCGGCGCATCGATCGAGGCGATGGGCTTCGTCCTGTTCGGCCTGTCGATCGGTTCGATGCTCGGCATCCTCAGTGCCGGCGTGCTGCTGCGGCGCATCGGTCCACGCCCGCTCATCCTGGCCGGGGGCGCCCTGCCCGTGGTCGGGACCCTGCTCGTCGGCCTGCTCGCCCCGGCGCAGCTCGCTCCCGGGGTGTGGGCGGGCCTGTTCCTCATCGGCTTCGGCGCCGGCATCGCCGAGATCGGTCTGAACGTCGAAGCCGCGGCGGTCGAGCGGGTCATCGAACGCCCGGTCGTGCCGATCCTGCACGCGTGCTTCAGCCTGGGCACCGTCGCGGGCGGGGTCGTCGGCATCGCCATGACCGCGGCGCGGATGCCCGTCGTGGTGCACCTGCCGATCGCCGCGGGCGTGATGGCCGCGCTCGCGGTGACGGCAGCGCTGACGATCCGTCCGATGCCACGCGACGCCGCACCGTCCCGCGACGCCGCACCGTCCGACACAGCGACCACGACCACGACCACGACCACGGCAGCGTCGAAGCGGTCCGTCATCACGGGGCAGCTGCTGCTGATCGCGGTGATCACCCTCGCCATGGCCTTCGCCGAGGGCGCCGCGAGTGACTGGCTCCCGCTCCTCATGACCACCGACCACGACGCCCCGGAGGTCCTCGGCTCCCTCGTCTTCACCGGCTTCGCCCTCGCGATGCTCATCGGTCGTTCTGCCGGCACGCCCCTGGTCAGCCGGTTCGGCCGGGGCGCGGTCGTCCGCGCGTGCGGGATCGTCGGGCTCGTCGGGGTCCTGGCGGTCGTGGTGTCACCGACCCCCGCGGTCACCGCTGCTGCCGCCGGGGTCTGGGGCCTCGGCATCGCGCTCGGCTTCCCGCTCGCCGTGTCCGCCGCGGGCGACCACGCCACGGACGGCGACCGACGCGTGTCCGTCGTGGCGACCGCCGGGTACGTCGCGTTCCTGGTCGGGCCGCCGGCGCTCGGGTTCCTCGGCGAGCACCTGGGCCTGCGGATCGCGATGCTGGTGCCCGCCGTGCTGCTCGCGGTCACGGTCGTCGTCGCCCAGGCCGCGGGACGCCAGCGCACCGTCGAGGCCTGAGCACCCGGTCGCGCGGCCCCACGACGCAACACACGACGACACGCGAGGACACGCGACGACATCCGACGACACGGCACGGCTCCGCCGACGACACACAGCGTCACGCGACGACCAGCGGCGTCATGATGCTTCCGCTCGGGCACGCCGGGGCGCTTCGATACCGCCATGGCGCTCATCTGCTTGGTCCTCTCCGGGGCCGCCCTCCTGGTCAACGGCCTCACCCTGCTCGGGCGTGTGCCGGGCCGGGACAGCGGCGTGTTCAACGTCCTGATCGGCGGTCTGCAACTCGTCCTCTGTGTCGCCGTCGCCGTGACGGCCGACGGCTCCCTCCCCGCGCTCTTCGCGATCGCGGGCACCTTCCTGTTCGGTCTCACCTACCTGTACGTCGGCCTCGACGCCCTGTTCGGGCTCGGGTCCGTCGGCCTCGGCTGGTTCTGCGGGCTCGTCGCCGCGCTCGCCGCGGTGTTCGCGGTCCTGCACGTCGTCGACGACCCGGTGCTCGCCGTGCTGTGGGCCGGGTGGGCGGTCCTCTGGACGCTCTTCTTCGTCCTGCTCGCCCTCGGCCGGAGCGCCGTCGGCACCTACACCGGCTGGGCACTGGTGCTCGCGAGCCAGGTCACGACCACCGTCCCCGCGGTCCTCGGCCTGACCGGGCACTGGCCGACCGGGCCGGTCGCCACCAGCGTGGCGCTGGTGGTGCTGGTCGGGGTCTTCGGCGGTGCGGCGCTCCTCGCCCGGAAGACGGCCGCGCACCCCGAGGAGCACCGCACACCCGCGACCGTCACCGCCTGACCGCGACACCGACACCGACACCGACACCGACACCCCCGCCACGAGAACGGAACCCCATGTCCACCACCACGACCCCGGCCACCACCACGGCCCCGCCGACCGACGAGGCGCTGTCCGCCCGGTTCCGCCCTCTGTTCGACCGCATCGCCGCCGGTGCCTCGGAACGGGAACGCGACCACCGCCTGCCCACCGCGGAGATCCGCGAGCTCGCGGCCGCCGGGTTCGGCGCCCTGCGCGTCCCCGTCGCCTTCGGCGGCGCCGGGGCCACGCTCCCCCAGCTGTTCCGCCTGCTCACCGAGCTCGCTGCCGCGGACAGCAACATCCCGCAGGCCCTCCGCGGCCACTTCGCCCTGGTGGAGGACCGGCTCGTCGCCCGCTCCGGCCCGCGCGACGTCTGGCTCGAGCGGTTCGGGCGCGGAGAGATCGCCGGCAACTCCTGGACCGAGGTCGGCTCGGTCCAGGTCGGCGACGTCATCACGAAGGTCACGCCCGACCCCGCCGGTGGCTTCCGCATCACCGGGCAGAAGTACTACTCCACGGGCAGCATCTTCGCGGACTGGATCGACACGTACGCCGAGCGCACCGACACCGGCGAGCGGGTCATCGCGATCGTCGACGCCCACCAGGACGGCGTCACGCACACCGACGACTGGAACGGCTTCGGCCAGCAGACGACGGGCTCCGGCACGAGCACGTTCCGCGACGCCCACGTCGGCGCCGACGACGTCGTGCTGTTCGACGAGCGCTTCAAGTACCAGACCGCGTTCTACCAGGCGGTGCTGCTGAGCGTCCTCGCCGGGTCGGTCCTGGCCGCAGAGCGGGAGATCGCCCTCGAGGTCCGAGGCCGCACCCGCGTGTTCTCGCACGGCAACGCCGACACGTTCGCCGCGGACCCGCAGATCCTGCAAGTCGTCGGCGAGGTGTCCGCCGCGGGCTTCGCCGCTGAGGCGATCGTCGCCCGCGCGGCCGAGGCGCTCCAGGGCGCGTACGAGGGCGCCTCCCTCGACGACGCCGAGGACGAACGCCGCAACGACCGTGCGGAGCTCGCGACCGCGCAGGCCCAGGTCGCGCTGACCTCGCTCGCCACCCAGGCGACCTCCCACCTGTTCGATGCCCTCGCCGCCTCCGGCGTCAGCACGACGAAGAACCTGGACCGGCACTGGCGGAACGCCCGGACCGCGGGCAGCCACAACCCGTGGGTCTTCAAGGCGCGCATCGTCGGCGACCACGCCGTCAACGGCGTCGAGCCGCCGCGGGTCTGGGCCATCGGCGCGACGCGCCGTTGACGACCTGGTCGCGATCCGCGACGGACGGGAGGCGCAGTGCGGGCCCGCACTGCGCCTCCCGTCCCGTGGTCGTCCCTTGCACCGCCGCACGCACGCTGTCAAGGTGTGCTCAACCGCACCGGAGGAGCCGCTCATGCCCATGGTCTTCGTGAACCTGCCCGTCACCGACCTGGACCGCGCCAAGGCGTTCCACGAGGCACTCGGGTTCACGATCAACCCGCTCTTCACGGACGAGAACGCCGCGTGCGTCATCGTCGAGCCGGACCACAGCGCGTTCATGATCCTGACGCGCGAGTTCTTCCAGACCTTCACCGACCGGCCCGTCGGCGACCCGGCCACCAGCGTGTCGGTCACGACCGCGGTGATGCTCGACTCGCGCGACGCCGTCGACCAGACGGTGCAGGCCGGACTCGCCGCGGGTGGGTCCGAGGCCCGGCCCGCGTCGGACTACGGCTTCATGTACCAGCGGCAGCTCACGGACCCCGACGGCAACGTGCTGGAGTTCGGGTGGATGGACCCGACGGCAGCCGAGCAGGGACCCGAGGCGGCCGCGGCGAACGGGTGACCGTCACCCGAGGCCGGTGCAGAACGCCATGACGGCCTGCTGCACCGGGAGCAGTGCCGACTTGAACGCATGACCGACGAAGGCGGGGTGCTCCAGGGCGTCGGCGCTCAGCTCGCGTCCGCGGACGAAGGGCGGACACGGCGCGAGACGGACACCCGCCGGTGCACGGTCGAGCAGCGCTGCCGTGATGCGGAACGGCTCGAGCGCTGTCGCATGCGCACCCGGGCCGTCGGTCAGGACCACGTCCGCAGAACGGATCGCCGTGTCCAGGTCGTCGGTCCACCGCGCACCCGGGGTCGCCAGGTCGGCTGGACAGCACTGCAGCAGGTCGAGGTCGAGCACCCGCGACGCCTCCTGCCAGGCCCGCGCGATGTTGCCGTCGGCGCCGACGAACAGCAGTCGCGTCGACGGGAGCGCACCGAGCTGCCGGAAGGCGTACAGGTCCGCGAGCACCTCGCACGGGTGGTTCTGGTCGGTCATCGCGTTCACGACGGGCAGGGCGCGCGCGGCGTCCAACGCCTCGACGACACCGAGATCGGGGTGGCGGACCACGACCACGTCAGCCCAGTTGTCCAGGTAGTGGGCGACGTCCGCGAGGGCTTCGGGCTTGTCGAGCGTGGTGTCCGGGAACACGATCGGCTGCAGGCCCATCAGCGATGCGCCGCGCTCGAAGGTCACCCGGGTGCGGAGGCTGCTCGGCGGGAAGAACATCACCGCACTCCCCTGCGTCCTCGGACCGTGGCCGGCTCGGTAGGCGTCGGCAAGTGCGAAGACCGCCTCGACGTCGGACGCGCTCCAGTCGTCGAGCCGCACGAGCGAACGGACGGGCTGCGTCGGGGTCAGGTCCATCGGATCACCGTACCGACGCGGTTGCCCCACTGTGGGCATGACGTCCCACATGGTCCAGTCGTCCCGGCCGGTTGCTCGCTCGAGCGCACCGTCGACTCGCGCACAGGTACGGTGCGGGGACTGCTTCGGCCCTGAGCCTGGTCGTCGGTGGTGCCCTGGTCGCGGCGAGCACGGCGGGAGCGGTCACGGTCTACGACGGCGTCACCGGCCGTTCCGGCGTGCAACGGCTCGACCGTCCCGCGCTCCGGCTCGGCAAGCGGCTCCGATCCCCGGCGGTCGACCGCACCGCGGGAGCCATCGCCGACGCGTTCGGGCCGGTCGGGATGCCGGTGCTCACCCTGGCGAGCGGGGCCGCGCTGACCCTGCGGCGCGGGACGGGACTGCCGCTGGGCTTCGTCGCAGCCGCAGGGGGCGGTCCACTCCTGATGACCCTGCTCGGCAAGCGGATCGTGGTGCCGAGGTCGCCGTCGTGGTCGGAGCGGGTGTGACGGTCGTCGCGGTCGGGGTGTCGCGGGTCGTCCTCGGCGCCCACTGGCTCACGGACGTCGTGACGGGCTGGACCACCGGACTCGGGTGGGCCGCCACGGTGATCACGGCACACCGCCTGCACCTGGCCACGACGCACCACCCGCACCGCGCGGGTTCAGGGTCGTGATGCGCCGGCCACCCAGTCGGGTCGGACCAGACCCCAGACCTGCTCGTCGTGGAAGGTCGTGCCGACGCGCCACGCGCCGCGGAGCGTTCCCTCGAGGGTCATGCCGAGACGTCGCGCGACGGCAGCGCTCCGGACGTTGTCGGCCCGGCAGCGCCACTCCACGCGGTGCAGCTGCCGATCGCCCAGTGCGTGGTCGACGAGCAGACGCGTGGCCGCCGTCACGAGGCCCTGTCCCTCGGCAGCTGGTTCGAGCCAGCAGCCGATCTCGCACTGCCCGGTCGGCGCACTGAACCGCACGAACATGACGCCGCCGACCAGTCGCCCGCGCAGCCAGATGCCGAACAGGCGAGCACCGTCCTCCGCTGCGGCCCGCGCGTACCGGAGCAGTGTCGCCCGGGCGCCGTCGAGGGTGTCGGTGACGAAGGCCGGACCCACCCAGGGTCTGATGTGCTCTCGGGCGCGGTCGAGGTGGTCGGCGAACTCCCGGTCGTGCCGGGTCTCGAGCGGTCGGAGTTCGGCACCGGGTGCGATGGCCCGAGGGGACAGGGGTGCTCCTGTCTCCTCGTGCGGGTCGTCGGCGGCGAGCACCGGTTCCTCAGCGACGTCGGGTCATCGTCACGTGGACGACGCCGGACGGGGACGCCTCGGTCGTGACGGTGAAGCGGTCCTCGATGCCCTCGAGCCCGTCCCACAACCGCTCGCCGCGTCCGAGCACGATCGGCACGACCACCAGGTGCACCTCGTCCACCAGGTCGGCGGCCAGGAACTCCCGGACCGTCTGGACACCCCCACCGATCCGGACGTCGGTGCCCGGGGCGAGGTCCCGAGCGAACGCGAGTGCCTCGGCCGGGGACTGGTCGACGAAGTGGAACGTCGTGCCACCGTCCATCACGAGTGGCTCGCGGGGGTGGTGCGTGAGGACGACGACGGGCGTGTGGAACGGCGGCTCGTCACCCCACCAGCCGGTCCAGCCGTCATCCGGCCAGGGACCGCGCTGCGGACCGAACTTGTTCCGGCCCATGATCTCGACGCCGATCTCCGGGCTCCATCGTCGGGCGTACTCGTCGTCGAGCCCGGTGTCTCCGCCCTCCGCGCCCTGCATGCTGCGGAACGTCTCGGTGGCCATGAACCACTGCATCAGCCGACCGCCGGCATGGCCGAAGGGCTGCTCGAGGGACTGCTCCGCTCCGGCGCCGAAGCCGTCGAGCGAGATCGCGAAGTTGTGCACCCTGACGGTCGACATGGCGCCACAGTAGGGCTGTGCCGGGTGCTCCGTCCAGCGGAGTGACGGCGACGGGCGCGCGGCGCAGTGGCCGCGGGGCTCAGTGGTCGCGCGGCTCGATCGACCCGGAGCCGAACGGCAGCACGCCGGCGCGGTACTCGAACGCGTCGTGGGTGTCGGCAGCGGGGACCTCGACCTCGGCCGCACCGAAGCGCCACGCTCGGTTGTACAGGTACACGCCGATCACCGTCCCGCCGCCGTCCGGCACCGCCCACGTGCCGTCGCCCCACTGCGCCGGGTGCCCGACACCGTCGATGGTCACGGTCGGGCGGGCGAACCACGGGAAGAGCGGTCGGACGAGTCGGAGCTCGACGCGGCGTCGCGTCGTCCCCGAGGGCAGTGTTGCATCCACCCCGGAAGCCTACGGCGCAGACACCGGCCGCCCCGGCAGCCGTCGCGGGCCGTCGGGTCGCTACGCTCCTGAGTGGACGAGGGAGCGGATGATGCGTGCAGCGTGGTACGACCAGCAAGGCCTGGCAGGCGAGGTGCTGCACGTCGGGGACCGTCCCGACCCCGAGCCCGGAACCGGCGAGGTCCGCGTGCGGGTCACGTACTCGGGCGTGAACCCCGGCGACACCAAGAAGCGGGAGGGCTGGCTCGGGTCGGCGATGCCGTACGCAGAGGTCATCCCGCACAGCGACGGCGCCGGTGTCGTCGACCGGGTCGGCAGTGAGACCGATCACGCGCTCGTGGGGAAGCGTGTCGCCGTGCACGGTGCACAGTCCTACCGGCCGTCGGGGACCGCAGCGGAGTACGTCGTGGTCCCGGTCGAGCTCGTGACACCGCTGCCCGACGCGGTCCCGGACGACATCGCGGCGTTGCTCGGCATCCCCGGCGTCACTGCACACCGAGCGGTCTTCGGCGACGGCCCCGTCAGCGGAGGAGTCGTCCTCGTGCAGGGCGTCGCGGGTGCCGTCAGCAGCATCGCGGCACAACTCGCCAGGCGCGACGGAGCGACGGTCATCGGAACGGTGCGTCGGACGTCCGACCTGAACCGACCCGGCCTGCCCGAGGTCGACCACCTCGTCGCTCTGGACGACGACCCCGGAACCGCCATCCGGAGGATCGCCCCGGCGGGCGTGGACCGGGTCATCGAGGTCGCGCTCGATGCCAACGCGGACCTCGACGCGACCGTCGTCGCGAACGACGCGGTCATCGCCACCTACTTCGCCCGCGGAGAGCGGCTGTCGCTGCCCTTCCCCCCGCTGTTGTTCGCGAACGTGACGGTCCGGTTCCTCGGGAGCGACGACTTCCCTGCTGTGGCGAAGCGCGCGGCCATGGACGACCTGGTCGCTGCGGTGGCGAGCGGAGACCTGCGCCTGCGGGTCGGCGAGGTCCGGCCACTCGAGCAGATCGCGGATGCCCACGACGCCGTGGACGCGGGGCGATCGGGTCGCGTCGTCCTGCGCATCGCTGCCGCTGGACTCGCCGACCAGACCTGACCAAGATCCTCATCGACGAGATCGCGCCCCGCCGTGGAGTGCATCGCGACGGTGCTGACCGAAGCGCTCGAGCAGCCAACGGGCGTGTCACCGTGCTGCGGGTCGGTGGCTGCGGAGCCCGGTCCGGAGCTGGTCGACGAGCACCTCGGGCTGTTCCAGCGCGGCGAAGTGCCCGCCGTGGTCGGCCTCGGCGAAGTGCACCAGGTCGCCGTACGCCTGCTCCACCCAGCTGCGTGGCAACCGCGGGACGTCCCGGGGGAACACGGTGACAGCGACGGGCAGGTCCAGGTGCGGGCCGGCCATCGACGCGGAGCGGTTGTCCCAGTAGATCCGTGCCGACGACGCGGCACTGTTCGTGAACCACGCCAGGGACAGCTGGTCGAGGATGCGGTCGACCGGGATCGCGTCCTCGGCACGTCCGGCGTTGTCGGTCTTCGACTGGTACTTCTCGTAGATCCAGGTCGCCTGACCCACCGGCGAGTCCGCGAGTGCGAAACCGACCGTCTGCGGCTTGGTGCCCTGCACGTGGTTCGACCCGCCGAGCTCCCCCGCGTAGTACGCCAGGCCGTCGACGGCGCGCTGTTCCTCTGCGGACAGCACGTCGGGGATGGCCGCCGGGAAGGCGTAGGGCGTGCTGAGGTGGATGCCGAGCAGCCCGGTCGGCCGCTGCGCTCCGAGTTCGGTCGTGACCGCGGCTCCCCAGTCACCCCCGTGCGCGAGCCACTCGTCGTACCCCAGACGCTCCATCAGCGCTGCCCAGGCACGGGCGATGCGGGCGAGGTCCCACCCCGGCTCGGTCGGCGCCGCCGAGAACCCGGCTCCGGGCAGCGAGGGCAGCACGACGTCGAAGGCGTCGGCCGCATCCCCGCCGAAGGCGACCGGGTCGGTCAGTGGACCGATCATCCGCAGGAAGTCGGCGTTCGAGCCGGGCCAGCCGTGCGTCAGGAGGAGCGGTACCGCGCCGGGCTCGGACGACCGCACGTGCAGGAAGTGCAGGTCGAGACCGTCGATCGTCGTGCGGAACTGCGGGACCGCGTTCAGCTCGGCCTCGAACCGGCGCCAGTCGTACTCGTGGCGCCACCGATCGACCAGGGCGCGGGCGGCATCGGTGCGGACGCCCTGCGACCAGTCGTCGACGGTCTCCGGGGCGGGCCAGCGCGTGCGGGCGAGTCGGTCCCGGAGGTCCTGTACCCCGTCCTCCGGGACGGTGATGCGGAACGGGAGGACGGCGTCGGTCTCGTGGAGGTCGTTCGCGGTCATGGGACCTGCTCCTGTCAGTGGTCGGTGGTCGATGGGCGCGCGACGGTTGCACACGCGTGTGCAGCGTAGGCCGTTGCACACGGATGTGCAATGATGACGTCGTGCCCAGCAGACCTCCCGGCCCCGGATCGACCGCCACCGAGCAGCGCATCATCGACATCGCGGTCGAGGTCCTCGGCGCACGTCCCGATGCAGGGATGGCTGACGTCGCAGCAGCAGCTGGCGTGGTCCGGCGCACGGTGTACGGGTACTTCCCCACCCGGGCCGACCTGGTGGCCGCGCTGGCCCGCCGCGCCGTCGACGAGATCGGCGCGGTCCTGACCACCGCGACCTCGGACGCCACTGCGCCCGCCGACACGGCCGCGACCGGGGATGCCGTGCCGGCGGACGCGGCGTGGGCGCAATTCGTGACGGAGCTCTGGCCGGTCGCCCATCGCTACCGGGTGCTCCTCGTCCTGCGCCGCGGCGAGTACGGCGCGGACATCCACGCGCTGCTGCGACCGGTCGAGGACCGCCTCGGTGAGCTCGTCCGCCGCGGTCAGCAGACGGGGACCTTCGGCGACCACCTGCCCGCGGACGTCCTCGCACAGCTGGCGTGGTCGGCGGTGTTCACGATCGCCGACGGCGACCGCGCCGACCGACCCGTCGAGGTCGCTGCCGCGGTCCGGTCGACGCTGCTGGTCCTCGGGGTCGCGCCGGACCGGGCCCGCGCGCTGGCGGAGGTCGACGAGCACTGACCGCGTGTCGACCGTCGGCGTGGGCCGACGCGTCGGACCGGTGCCGGGCCTCCCGGCCCGCCGTCGACGTCCCTAGCGGTCGGTGACCGGGATCGCGGCGACCGCCTCGATCTCCACGCGCGCGCCGAGCGGCAGGCCTGCGACGGCGACGGTCGTCCTGGCCGGGTAGGGCGCGGTGAACTGTTCTGCGTAGGCGCTGTTGACCTCGGCGAAGTCCGCCATGTCGACCAGGTAGACGTTCACCTTCACCACGTCGTCGAGCGATCCGCCGGCCGCACGCAGGACCGCGGCGAGGTTCGCGAACGCAGTGGCCGTCTGGACCGCGACGTCGCCGGTCACGAGCGCACCTGTGGCCGTGTCGATCGGGGTCTGGCCGGAGAGGTACAGCAGTTCGGTGCCGACCGGACCGGCAGCGTGCGCGTACGGACCGATCGCGGCGGGGGCTTCGGGAGCGTGGACGGTGTGGCGGGGCATGGCTGATCATGACACGTCGGCCCGGGCCGCGCCGTCGGTGGCGGCCGGTACGGTGCCGCCATGCCCGAGGGGGACTCCGTCTACCGACTCGCCGCCCGCCTGCGGCAGGTCGACGGCGCCCTGGTGCAGGACGGTGAGCTGCGGGGCGGACCCGCTGCTGGCCTCCGACTCGGCGGGCGACGCGTCGTCGGGCACGCGACCCACGGCAAGCACCTGCTCACCCGGTTCGACGACGACACCACCCTGCACACGCACCTCCGCATGCAGGGCTCGTGGACGATCACCAGCGCCGGGCGCCGCCTGCCGACGCGAGCCGCAGCCGACGCCCGGGTGCGACTGCGGCTGGACGACGGCCGCACCGTGTGGGGACTCTCGCTGCCGGTCGTCGAGCACCTGGCCACGCGCGATGAACCACGGGTGCTCGGGCACCTCGGCCCGGACCTGCTCCACGACCCGTTCGACGTGGCCGAGGCTTCGAGGCGCCTGCAGGCCGCCGCCGACACCACCATCCGCACCGCCCTGCTCGACCAGCGGGTGGTCGCCGGACTCGGCAACCTCTGGGTGAACGAGCTGTGCTTCCTGCGCGGTCGGTACCCCAGCACGCCGGCAGCCGCGGTCGACGCGGATGCGCTGCTGGCACTCGCGCGTCGGATGCTGCTGCACTCGGCGACGACGCCGGAGGCGTACCAGGTCACGACGGGCCGCCGCGGGAAGGGGCAGCGACACTGGGTCGTCGGTCGGGCCGGCCGACCGTGTCTGCGCTGCGGCACGACCGTGCGGGCCGAGGACCACCTCGACGTCGCCGGGTCTCCCCCGCGCCGCTCGTGGTGGTGCCCGCGGTGCCAGCCCGAGCGAGCCGCTGCGTGAAGCGGCCCGCGCTGGGTGTCGCCCGGCAGCGCCCGTGTTCGATGGGCCGCATGCTGTCCCTGATCTACTCCAGCGTCGCGACGCGCGTCCTCGAACCGTCCGACCTCACGGCCCTGCTGACGCAGAGTCGTGCGTCGAACGAGCAGACCGGCATCACCGGGATGCTGCTGTACCGCAACGGCTACTTCCTGCAGGTGCTCGAGGGGCCGGACACCGAGGTGCGCGCGAAGATGCACACGATCCGCGACGACGACCGCCACACGAAGGTCGCCGTGCTGCTGGAGGACGTGATCGAGGAACGACAGTTCCCGGAGTGGACGATGGGCTTCCCGAGCGACCAGGAGCTCGAGGACGTGCCCGGCTACCGCGCGACGTTCGAGGACCTCGAGGCCCACGAGGGCGACGCCGTGTCCTCGGTGCCTGCACTCCGCGCGCTGATCCAGTGGTTCCAGCCCCGCGCCTCCTGACCGTCGGTAGCCTGGGGAACATGGACTGCTTCGCGAGCTGGCGCCTGCGCCACTGAGGGCACGGCCGACATGGCCGCACGATCTCTCGCCGCCCCTGGCGAGGGACTCCCCTCAGCATGCTCGAAAGGCCACACCATGCTCATCCGCGACTGCACGCCCGCTGACGTCCCAGCCCTCGTCGATCTGACCATCGACGTCTTCAGACCGCTCTTCACCGGCTCGCTCATGGCGCTCCGGCCCGAAGTCACCCGTCACGACCACGGCCGGTGGGAGGACGACTACCGCGTCGAGGTCCCCGGCCTCTTCGCTCCGGAACACGAGCGGTTCGTCACGCTCGCCGAGCAGGACGGACGAGTCCTCGGTCACGTCGGCTGGCACGTCGACGGGACCTCCGGCCGACTCGAGTTGGTCGCCGTCCGCGCCGGAGCCCGCCGGACCGGAGTCGCTCGGGCGCTCTGCACGGCGGCCGTCACCGGTCTCCAGCGACGTGGTGTCCGAGTCGTGCACATCGGCACCGGTGGGGACGACTTCCACGCGCCGGCGCGCGCGCTCTACGAATCGCTGGGCTTCATCCCCTTGCCGACGGTCGACTACGCCAGGACGATCTGACCGCGCGTCCGCTGCGTGGTCCGGACGGGAGGCCCGGTGCCAGCTGGCACCGGGCCTCCCGTCCGCAGCGTGGTGGCCGCGACGCTCAGCGCCGGCCGTGCCGGGCAGGCGCACGATGGAGCGGTGTTCATCCCGACCCGGGCCGCTGGCCTCGACGCGCTCGACGAGTTCGTCCCCCACGCCGGTGCCGACTACCGCCGCGACCGCAACCACGACCTCGGTGCCGCCAGGAGCAACGTCTCCGGGCTGTCGCCGTACATCCGCCACCGGCTGGTGACCGAGCGTGAGGTGGTCGACGCCGTCCTCGACCAGCACACGCTGAGCGCCGCGGAGAAGTTCGTGCAGGAGGTGTACTGGCGGACCTACTGGAAGGGCTGGCTCGAGCAGCACCCCGAGGTCTGGCGCCGGTACCGGACCGATGTCGAGTCCCTGCTGACGGCTGACCCACCAGCGCAGTACCAGGACGCGGTCAGCGGGCGGAGCGGCATCGACGCGATGGACGCCTGGGTCCGCGAGCTCGTCGACACCGGGTACCTGCACAACCACACCCGCATGTGGTTCGCGAGCATCTGGGTGTTCACGCTCGGGTTGCCGTGGCAGCTCGGCGCCGACTTCTTCCTGCGGCACCTGCTCGACGGGGACGCCGCCTCGAACACGCTGTCGTGGCGCTGGGTCGCCGGACTGCAGACCCGCGGCAAGACGTACCTGGCGACCGCGTCGAACATCGCGCGGTACACCGATGGGCGGTTCTCACCGAACGGCCTCGCCACCACGGCACGCGCGCTCGACGAGGAGCCGTTCCCGCCGGGCATCCCCGTCCCGCCGGAGGACGTCGTCGGGACGGTGGGCGAGCGCGTCGGGTTGCTGCTGCACGAGGAGGACCTCGACGCGGCCGGTGTGCTCGCAGACCACCCCGGTCTCGTGCCGGCCCTCCGCGCGACCGCGGTGGCAGCAGCTCCCGATGACCGGTCGCCAGCGGGCGCCTCGGAGCTGGTCCGTGCCTTCACCGCCGGCGCGGTGGCCGATGCCGCTGACCGGACGACGGATGCGCAGGGTCGGACCGCGCAGGTGCTCGCCGGTGCCGATGCCGCGGCTGTGCTCGACTGGGCTCGGACCGAGCGACTCGACGCCGTCGTGGTGCCGGTCGCGCCCGTCGGCCCGGTGTGGGTGCGGCTCGCCCTCCTGCGCGGCGTGCTCGACGAGGCCGGCATCGAACTCGTGACCGTGCGGCGGCGGTGGGACAGCCGCGCGTGGCCGTTCGCGTCGCGCGGGTTCTTCCCGTTCCGGGAACGCATCCCGGCGCTCGTGCGGGAGCGGTGACGTCGGGTCAGGCGTCGGGGCGTGGTGCTTCGCAGTCGTCGGGGCGCAGCAGTGCGTAGAGCAGCATGTCCCGCCGCTCACCGCCGATCACCTGGTGACTGCGCAGGAGCCCCTCGCGGTGGAAGCCCGCGTGCTCGGCGGTCCGGATCGACGCGGTGTTCCAGGGTTCGATGAACAGCTCGATCCGGTGGGCACCCGGCAGGGTCCACGCGAAGTCGCTCACGAGCCGGAGGGCCACTGACGCCGCACCGGAACCCCGCGCGCTCGGGTCGACGGCGTAGCCAGCGGTCAGTCGGCCGTCTCGCAAGGAGCGTGCCCACAGACCGATCTGCCCGAGGGCGCGGCCGTCGACCGCGTCGGCGATCGCGAAGGACCAGCCGACGCCCTCCCCGAGCCGCCCGTGCTGACGCTCGATCCAGCGCAGCGCTTCGTCCTCGGTCGCACCCGCGGGCAGGGTGCCCGTGAGCGGGACGTACGGGTCACGGGCGAGTCGTTGCGCCATGCCGGCGTCGTCGTCGCGGAACGGGCGGAGCACCACCGTGGCTCCCTGCAGGCGTTCGGGCATCGGCGGCAGCCTCGTCGCGGCGGAGGCGTGGCCGGCCGCTGTCCACGCCGCGTCGATCTGCGCGAGCTGTTCCTGCTCGCTCAGGTCGCTGACGTCGAGCACGAGGTCGACCGCCGGTGGTGTCGCGGTCATCCGGTGGAGCAGGTCGAACTCCTCCGGGGTGAGGTACGCGGGTCGCGTCGCTGCTCGGGCTCGTGCCGCTTCCGGACGGATCGCCAGGTGCACGACGAACGCGTCCGGGAGCGCCGCACGGTACACCTCGAGCGTCTCGGCGGTGACGACGTCGGAGGCCGTCACCGTGAACCCGGCTGCGAGCATGTTCGTGGCCATCGCGGCGACGTTCCGGGCGCCGAGGGCGTGCTGGGCGCGGCCCTCCGGTCCGGACCACAGGGTCGCATCGCCGGCGACGACCAGCTGTCGGACGTCGTCACCGTCGATGTACGCAGCACGTGGTCGGGCTGCGGCGAGGGCACGGCCGCTGGTGGTCTTGCCGACCGCCGGTCCCCCGGTCAGGATGAGTGGTCGCAGCACCGCGCGCTCCTGTCCTCGTCGTCAGCCGCTCGGTCGGTTGGCCGCTCAGCCTCTCGGCCGGGTCGCCAGAGGCTACGGTGTGCTCGTGGGCCGACGCAACTACCTGGTGGAAGGCGTCTCGGGCACCGGGAAGACCGCCGTGTGCCACGAGTTGCGTCGACGTGGTCTCCACGCGGTGAACGGCGACCGGGAGCTGGCGTACCAGGGCGACCCGGTCACCGGGCGCGCGGTCTCGGCCGTGGCCGGCACCGCGGTCCATGATCACCATCTGTGGGACGTGGAGCGGGTCCGTGCCATCGCGGGTGACGCCTCCCAACCGGCGACCTTCTTCTGCGGCGGGTCACGCAACGCCGAGGGCTTCCTCGAGGTGTTCGATGCCGTGTTCGTCCTGGTCGTCGACGCCGCCACGCTCGAGCGTCGACTCGATGCCCGCGGCGACGACGAATGGGCCGGTGCGGGGCGGACGGACGAGCGGGCACTCGTGCGCCGGTTGCACGCATCCGGAGCGGGCACGCCGGACGGCGTGCGCCTGGATGCCACGCAGCCGCTCGAGCTCGTGGTGGACGAACTGCTCCGCCGGTGCGCAGTGTTCGATGACGGTTCGGAGCGCTCGGTGTGGTGGGTCTCCGAGGACGGTGCCGACGAGGACCCGCGGTTCCTCGGCGCCTTCTCGACCTGGGCGGCCGCCGCAGCGTCCGCGGACGACCGACGCCGCCAGGTCCACGAGTCGCGGACCGTGTACGTCGACCGCTACACGGTGGGCGAGACCGCGTGGGCATCCGGGTTCTTCCAGGTCGACGCATGACGATCTGGGTCCTCGTCCACCGATCGACCGTCGCAGCCGACGAAGTCACCGAAGCGAAGTTGCTCGGGTTCTTCACGTCGGCGGCAGCGGCGGACGAGGCCGCCGCAGCGTTGGTCGCGCGGGTCGCGAGCTACGCCGACATGCCGGACGGGTTCGAGCGGTTCGAACTGCCACTGGACGAGGAGATCGCTGCAGGACTGTCGGACCGGATCATCTGGGGGCCGGCGGACTGATCGGCGTCGGGCCAGAGGCGCAACCGGAGCAGCACCGAGTCGCCGTGCACGGCGTCGCGCTCGCGTTCGCCGGTGTCGACGAAGCCCAGCTTCCGAAGCACGGCAAACGAGGCGGTGTTCCACGCCCGGACCGTCGACGAGAGGTGCTCGTAGCCGACCGCCGCTGCCAGACTGATGACCACGCGGGACGCCTCGGTGGCGTACCCACGACCCCACGACGCCCGGAGGAACTCGTAGGCCAGCTCGGGTTCCTCAGGGCGCCCGACGCTGTTCGCGACCAGACCGCAGTACCCGATCGCGGTCCGGTCGTCGGCACGCTCCACGACGAGCAGTCCGGGCGCCGGTTCCTGCCGGTAGGCGCGCAGCCAGTCCTCCATCTCGGCCAGGGTCGGGTGCCCGTCGGCAGTGAGACGGCGCCGAGCTGGGACACGAGGGTCGCGTTCGGCCCAGAGGCGACGGTGGAAGGCGGCGTCGGACACGACCCACGGGCGGAGTCGGAGTCGCTCGGAGAAGCGGTCCTCCTGCTGCCCCCGCGGACGGTCCATGCGAGCAGTATCGCCGATCGTCGTAGCGTGGGGCCATGCCACGTGATGTCGACAAGGCCGTCTGCTACGTGATCCACGACGTGCACCTGCTCGTGTTCACGCACGACACGGTCGCGCTGACCGTGGCCGGGGTGCAGGTGCCGGCCGGCACGATCGAGTCCGGCGAGACCCCCGAGGAGGCAGCGCTCCGGGAACTCCACGAGGAGACCGGCCGCAGCGGCCAGGTCGTGCGGTCCCTCGGCGTCGAGCGGTACGACGTGCGTCCGGCTCGCGACGAGGTCGCCGTACGCCACTTCTTCCGGATGTCGATGGAGGACGCCGACGTCACCGAGCGATGGCACGCGGGCGAGTCCGACCCCGCTTCTGGCGAGCGTGCGCAGGCCTGGACCTGCTGGTGGTTGCCGCTGGCGGACGCACACGTCCTCGCGGCTGGGCTCGGAGCGAAGATCGGCACGGCGGTGTCCGAGCGTCGGTGATCTGGCATCGACGAGTCAGACCGGAGCATGCCCGGCTAGGCTCCCAGGGTGTCGTCGCCGCTGTCGTACGCCCCGCTCCCGATCTCGCAGGAGCACGTCACCTACGCGTACGGGCCCGACTCGCAGCGGCGACCGGGAGTCGCGCCCGGCACGACCGACACGTTCCAGATCCGGTCGTCGCAGCGGTTCCCGGGCACCACCCGGACGGTGTGGGTCCATCGTCCTGCCGGTCACCGGGCTGACGAGCCGAGTGCCGTCATGTTCTTCAACGACGGCTGGTGGTACCTCGACCCCGACGGCGACGTGCGCGGCGGGATCGTCCTCGACAACCTCGCCGCCGACGAGGCGATCCCCCAGATGATCGGCGTGTTCGTCGATCCTGGCGTCCTCGACGTCGACGGTGTCCCCACGAAGCACCGGAACGCCGAGTACGACGCCTTCGACGACACGTACGCCAGCTTCCTGCTCGACGAGGTGCTGCCGCTCGTCGGAACGCGGTACTCCGTCTCGGACGACCCGATGATGCGCGGCATCTGCGGCGGCAGCAGCGGCGGGAACGCCGCCGTGACGGCCGTCTGGACGCGTCCGGACGGCCTGGGCCGCGCGATCGCGTTCAACGCGAGCTTTGCGCAGATGCCGGGAGGCAACCCGTACCCGGCCATGCTCGCCAGCGAGCCTCGGAGACCGACGCGGGTGTTCCTCCAGGCCGCCCACCGGGACCTGCAGTGGAACGAACCCGACGCGAACTGGCTCGCGGAGAACCTGGAGACCGCAGCGGCACTCGCTCGTGCCGGGTACGACTTCCGGCTGGTCGTCGGCGACGGCGGCCACTCCCCGAACCACGGTGGAGTGCTCCTGCCGGACGCGCTCCGCTGGCTCTGGCGCCCCGTCGCCTGAGCCGGTAGCGGTGAGTCAGGCTCCGTGCCGCCCGAGGACGAGCTGGACCGCGATGCGCGCTTCGTCCGGCACCAGGGTCATCGCTTCGAGTGCGTCGACCGGGACCCAATGTGGGGTGTACCGGTTGTGCTCCGACGCTCGCCCGAGTTCGGGACCGCCGAGCGCCAACCCGACCGTCGCCGAGTCGACCCGCACGGCGAAGTACGCGACGGGGACCTCGCTGTCGACCGGTGTGTCGAGCAGCTCCCCGACGGTGCCGTCGAGGCCGGTCTCCTCGAGGAGTTCGCGTCGACAGGCCTGCCGGAGCGTCTCGGACCGTTCCACCCCGCCGCCGGGGAGCACGCAGTACCGCCGCCCGTCCTGCTCCCGTCGGATCACGAGGACCTCGTGGTCGCGGACGACAACGGCAGCGGATCGGATGCGCACGGCTCCAGCACACCACGGACGGGCTCTCACCGTTGCGGTGGACACCACAACCGCCGAGAGGACCGCGCCTCGCTCGCGGGAGGATGCTGGTCCGATGGAGCACGATGACGACCCCACGCCCCGCCGGTTCAGGACACTGCGGCCGAACCCGTTCCGCGACGTCCTCCCGTGGGTCGTCGTCGGACTGGGACTGGTCTTGGTGCTCCGCGGGGTGGTCGACCTCGGCCGGCACGGCGGGCCGGAGCAGCTCCTCATCGGTGTCGGCCTGGCGGTGCTCGGGGTGGTCGTCTTCCTGATCAACCGATGGCAGGCTCGCCGCGGGCTCTGACGCTTCCTCAGACGTCGACCGAGTAGTCGAGTGTCAGGTCCGCCGCATTCTGACCGCGGATCCCCCAGTGCACCTTCGGCGTCTCGGTGATCGTGATCTCGACGCTGTGCGGCAGGATCCCGGTCGCCGACTCGATCCGCGTGAAGAGCTCATCGATGAGCAGGCGCTTGGCTGCGTCGCTCCTGCCCTCGAACATCGCGATCTCGATGATCGTGTAGTCGGGGCCCCGGTCCGCCGGGTGGACGAAGTCGGCGTCGTCGAGACCGATGAACCGGTGGAACCGCTTCTCGGGTGGGTAGTCGAGCGCTGCGACCACGGCGCCGTGGATCGCGTCCGAGAGCGCCCCGCGATGTGCGTCGAGCGACGCGCGGTGGCCGAAGACGACGACCTGTGCCATGGCCCGATGCTAGCGGCGACGCGCCTGGACGGCCGTCCACTCGTCGCGGAGCACCGCGAAGACCAGCGTGTCGGTCCACTCCCCCTTGCTCCAGAAGTCCTGACGGAAGTGTGCCTCCTGACGCATGCCCAGTCGTCGGGCGAGCCGCGCCGAGGACGTGTTCCGAGCGTCCATCTGGGCCGATGCACGATGGACGTCGTGCCGCTCGAACGCGAACTGCACGACTGCGGCGACTGCCTCGGTCGCGTACCCCTGTCCTCCGTACGCGGGATCGATCGTCCACCCGACCTCCACCGAGCGGCGCTCCTGTTCGGTCCGCCAGATCGCCACGGTCCCGATCAGTCGCCTTCCCCGTTCGACTGCCAGCGCGAGTGATCCCGATGCCTCGTCCAGCCCAGTGCGGCGGAGACGACGCTCGAGCTGCGCTGCACCGGACTCGAGTGTCCAGGGTTCCTCGAGGAGGAAGCGTGCGACCACCGGCTGGGAGTGGATGGTCACCAGACGATCCAGGTCATCGTCGCGGTGGAGGCGGAGCGACAACCGCGCCGTGGTCATCAGCGGATCAGTGTGCACGTCGACGATCCTCGCGCACGTGGCGGGTCGACCGTGGCCCTAGGCTCGCCAGATGTCAGTTCACGTCCGCACCGTTGCCCTACACGACGAAGCCGAGTGGTCCGCGCTCTACGCCGGGTACCGCGCGTTCTACGAGCTGCCCGAGGACCGAGACGCGGTCGAGCGGACATGGGAGTGGGTCTCGACCGGGGCGCACGGGATCGTCGGCCTCGTCGCGACCGACGGTGACGGCGTCCTGATCGGTCTCGCGAACCTCCGGCGCTTCGCGCGACCCTCGACGGCGACGATCGGCATCTACCTCGACGACCTGTTCACAGCGCCCGATGCCCGGGGCCGAGGGGTCGCCACAGCGCTGCTCCGTGAGGCAGCGGCGATCGCAGCGCAGGATGGCGCGAGCATCGTGCGGTGGATCACCGCGAGCGAGAACGAGCGAGCCCGTCGGGTCTACGACGAGGTCGCTCGCGCGACACCGTGGGTGACCTACGACATGCAGCCCGGCGGCTCCACAAGCGCGTAGTCACTGCTCGGGACCCGGTGCGCATTACTGTGCTGCTGTGTCCGATCTCAGCTGGCTCCCCGAAGACGCACCGACGGAGCCCCTCGGACGACGCCTGCTGCGGGTCTGGCGTCGGGCCGGCCCGGTCGTGTCCGCGGTCGCGCTCGTCTGCGCGTGTCTGCTCGTGTCCTGGTACGCCGGGGTCGCTGACCACGTCGAGTGGGAGTGTGCGGTCTCGACGTGCGGGACCGACGACGTCCGTTCGCTGGCACCGATCGCATCGTGGGCACTCATGGTCCTGACCGTGCTCGGCGTCGTGCACCTGCCGGGGCGTGGGTGGTGGGCCGGCGTGGCGCTGATGGTCTTCGGCGGCGTCAGCGCCTGGTCGATCGACTGGTGGCAGGCGCCCGGAGCCGACCTCGAGCTCGCAGTCACTCCCATCGCCGCCGGGGTCGTCGGAGGCCTCGTGCTCGTGTTCACGCTCGGCCGTTCCGTCGACCGTGCGCGCGGTCGGAGGGTCCGAACACGACGGGAACACGGGGTCGAGTGACGTGCCAGCTGTCTCGCCGCTCGGTCACGGCGCCGACGTGATGACCACCGCATCGCCGTCGGCCAACACCAGGAGTTCGCTGGTGATGCGTTCGCGGAGGACGTCGTGCCTCGCACCGAGGGCGTTCGCGGGGTCGTGCCAACGGTCGGCGTCGTAGAGCCACACCGGACGCGTCACGAGCGACGGGGGCTCCCACGCGTACCGCGGCCAGACGTGCGCGTGCACGAGCGGGTCCGTGTTGCCGAGCACCTCGAGGTTCACGCGTCGGAACGCCGGGTCAGAGCTGCGGCAGGCCCGCTCGACGGCGGTGGCGAGCAGGTCGGCGTCGGCGAGGAACTGCACGCGGGCGGCACGGGGCATGTCGGCCAAGGAACTGGCTCGCGGGTCCTTCCCGAGCAGCACGCAGTAGCCCGGCAGGAACTGCACGTCGCCGATCACCGCGAAGCCCCCTGCGAGTTCCGCGAGCACAGTGGGGTTCTCGCCGCGGTGCGCAGCGGCGATCCGGTCCCTGCGCCAGTCCACGATGCGAACCTACCCGACGGGCCTCACACCGGAACAGCGGCAGTCATGCGCCCTGCAAGCGGTCGTCCAGCGCACGAGACCACGCCACTTCGGTCTCGATCTGGCCGGTCCGGACGAAGAGTCGCACCTGGTGGGTGTCGGGGAGCACTGTAGCCAGGTCGTGCCGGTCGGCATCGACGAAGCCGAGACGTTGCCAGAACGGCCCCGACCTCCGCGAGAACAGCCAGGCGCGCGACGCGCCTGCCTGCGCCGCCCGGTCGAGTGCGAACCCGGCGAGGCGCGACCCGGCTCCGGCCGAGCGACGGTCTGCCGCGACTGCGACGCTTCGGATCAGCGCGTGTCCACCGTCGTGACTCAGCTCGAAGCCGGTGCTGCCGACCACGGTTCCCGACTCGTCCCGTTCGATCCAGAGCCGGACCGTCGGCTCGTCGAGACCAGCGAGGGTGAGGTCGGCGGCTCGGAGGAACGCACGGAGCCCGTCCACGTCGCGCGCGGTCACGGCGTCGATCGTCATCGCCCTTCCACGAGGTCCATGCCGGGCGCGCTGTCCGCTCGGGGCGCGAAGCCATGCCGTTCGTAGAACGCGGCACGGCCCCGGGCCGCGAACGGCTGGACGTCGTGGACGCCGCGTCGGCGGGCCTCGTCGACCAGCCGAGCGAGAACCTCACCTCCGACGCCCGCACCTCTGGCGTCCTCCGCGACGAGCATCTCCGTCACGAACGCACGGAGCGCCCCGTCGCTGACGATCCGACCCATGCCGATCAGACGACCGGTGTCGTCACGCACGGTGCAGACGACCCAGGTCCCAGCGAGGGCCCGCTCGAACCGGTCCAACGTCCAGTCGGCCCACCCGGTCTCGTCGTACAGGGCCTTGAACTCCATCGCGGTCGGCGCGGAGAAGGAGGAGTCCATGACCGCACCGTACCGGTGGTGGACGCCCCTGCACACGGGCGAGCGCGCCCGGCACCGGCCGACCGGCGAGCAGCAGGCCGCAGCCCGCGGGCCGCAGCCCGCAGGACGGCCCGCCGCCTACCGCTTCAGGTTCGTCAGCTCCTGCAGCACCTCGTCCGAGGTCGTGATGATGCGTGCGTTCGCCTGGAACCCGCGCTGCGCGACGATCAGGTTCGTGAACTCCTGCGACAGGTCCACGTTCGACATCTCGAGCGTGCCGGCTGCCAGCGAACCGATGCCGGCGGATCCGGGGACGCCGACCTGGGCCTGGCCGGAGTTGGCGGTGGCGCGGTAGCCCGAGGCACCGGTCTTCTCGAGGCCGGCCGGGTTGGCGAAGGTCGCCAGGGCGATGCGGCCGAGGGCGAGCGAGGACCCGTTGGAGAACGTCCCCATCACGGTGCCGTCCTTCGAGATGGTGTAGTTCTGCAGCGAGCCGGCCTCGTGTCCGTTCTGGGACGAGATCGACGCGGTGTTGAGCGCCGCGAACCCGGACAGCTGCGTCATGTCGACCGTGATGCCGCCGACCGCCAGGGTCGACCCGGCGGTGATCTTGCCGTCGGCGCCGAACGCGATGGTGCCGGTCGCGGCGGTGCCCTGCCCGTTCGAGGCGGACACGCTCCAGCCGTCGGTGGTGCGGGTGTAGGCCAACGACAGCGTGTGCTTGGTGCCGTACTGGTCGTACACGGTGGCGTCGCGGTTCAGGGTCTCGCCGACGGCGGTGTCGGAGGGCAGGTTGCCGGAGACGGTGGCCGAGGTGGTGGCGGTGGCGGGTGCGGCAGCCTGCAACGGCAGCGTGATGTCGGAGAGCGCTCCGCCGTCGTTGACCACGCCGTTCGTGGCGGAGTAGCCCTGCACGATCTTGCCGTCGGCGCTGACCAGACGGCCGTTCGCGTCGAAGTCGAACGCGCCGGCGCGGCTGTACACGGTGTCGTTGCCCAGGCGGGTGACGAAGAAGCCGTCGCCGGAGATCATCAGGTCGGTGGCCTTGCCGGTCGCCTGCGCGGAGCCCTGTGCGAAGTTGGTCGAGACGCCGGCGACCTGCACGCCGAGGCCGATCTGCGCGGGGTTGGTCCCGCCGATGCCGGTCTGCGGTCCGCCGGCACCCTGGGTCATCTGCGACAGGGTGTCCTGGAACACGGTGGTCGAGGCCTTGAAGCCGACCGTGTTGACGTTGGCGATGTTGTTGCCCGTGACGTCGAGCATCTCCTGGTGGGAGCGGAGGCCGGAGATCCCGGAGTAGAGCGAGCGGAGCATGAGGAGTCCCTTTCAGAACGGAAGAACGAGGAAGAACGAGGAAGGTGTGGGCGGAGGCAGGTCAGGCGGTCTTGATACCGGAGATCACGTCGAGATCGACCTCCTTCCCGTTCACGGTGACGGTCGGCACGCTCTGCGCGTAGGACACGGCGGTCGCGGTCCCGGTGACGGCTGCACCGGAGGTCGCGTCCGTGTAGCTGACCTGCTTGCCGACGAGGTTCGCGGCAGCGATGCGCATCTGCAGCGAGAAGTTCTCGTTCCCCGTCGTGGTCTGGTTGGTGATCTGCTCCATCATCGCGAGCTGCGTCTGCTGGCTGATCATCTGGTTGGTGTCCATCGGCGAGGACGGGTCCTGGTTCTGCAGCTGCGTGACGAGCAGCTTCATGAAGACCTGGGAGTCCATCGTCTGGGACTTCTTCGTGCTGTTCGCGGCGAGGGCGGCGGCCTGGGTGGCCTGGTCGACGCTGCCGGTGATCCCGTCGAGGGGCATGGTGGGTTCCTTGTCGTGGTCGGGATCAGGCGAGGACGTCGAGTCCCGCGGTGCGGACGGTGGTGGTGGCGGGCCGGGCGGGCTCGGTGGTGGCGGGTCGGGCCTCCCGGTCGGCCGGACGTGCTGCCGGACCGCCGGTCGGACGGCCGTCGCGCGCCGCGGACTGGTCCGCCGACTGGCCGGGGTGGTTCTGCGAGGACAGGTCGAGGGTGGTCGCGACCGCGCTGCCCTCGCGGCGGAGGTCCGGCAGGACCTGGCGCACGGCCTCGCGGCCGGCGTCCGACGCAGCGAACAGCTCGACGTGCATGCCGTGCGCGGTGACGTGGGCGCGGACGGTGACCGGACCGAGCGAGTCGGGCACGACCTGCACCGTCACCACGTGCTCGCCGGGGCCGGCCTGCGCGAGCGAGAACACGGGTCGGGCGAGCTGCTGGGTGAGCGGGGCGGGGGTCGCCGCGGGCTGCGCCGCGGACGCCGTGGTGGTGACGGTCGGCGCGGCTGCGGTGGGCAGGGCGAACGGTGCGTCCGGCGTCGCCGTCCCGGTCGGGAGGCTCGGATCACCCACCACGGACGACCCCGCGTCCGTCCCGCGGTGCGGCTGCACCGCCGTGGTGGCGATGGTCACTGCAGCGGCGGTGGGCGAGGTCGCGGTGGCTCCGGTCTGCGATGTGGTCGCGGTCGGCGCCGCGAGAGCCGGAACCGCCGCGGCGGCGCCGGTCTGCGAGTCGGCGATGGTCACCGCTGGCGAGATCCCGTTCGTGACCACGGACGTCGCCGAGACTCGGCCGCGCGGACTGTCTGCGCCGGATGCACCGCCAGTTCCGTCCGCCTGGCCGAGACTCGGCGCTGCGGCTGCGGCTGTGGCCGTGGCCGTGGCCGTGGCCGTCGGTGCGGTCGGCGCCGCGGACGCGCCAGCGTCCGCCGAGACTCGGCCGCGCGGACTGTCTGCGCCGGATGCACCGCCAGTTCCATCCGCCTTGCCGAGACTCGGCGCGGCGATCGCGGCAGCGGCAGCAGCGGGTGTGGCGCCGACCGCAGCGGCGGCGGCAGTGGTCGTCTCGGCAGCGGCCGCCGGGGTCGCGACGCCGGTGCCCGTCGCCGAGACTCGGCCGCGCGGACTGTCTGCACCGGATGCACCCCTCGTTCCGTCCGCCTGGCCGAGACTCGGCGTGGCGGGCGCAGTCGGCGTGGCGGGCTTGGCGGGCGCGCCGGTCGCGGCCGGGGCGGTGGCCGTCGCCGGCACCGCCAACCCGAGCAGGGCGGCGAGTCCGGCGGCCTGACCAGCGGCGGCGCCGGCAGTGCCGGCGGCGCCGACAGCGCCGTCGGTCGTCGTCGTCGGAGCGTCGACCGGGCCTGACCCCGAGGTCGATCCCGACGCCGAAGCCGAGCCCGAGCCCGCAACCGAGCCAGCACCCGAACTGGCGTCGGCAGCGGCACCGGACGCCGTCTTCCGCGCCGATCCGTGCCGCGCGCCGGACTCGGCACCAGCGGCACCGGCGGCACCGGCGGCGGTCATCGCGGCGTCGAAGCCCGCGGTCGCCGCGCCGGGAGCACCCTCGGTCCCCGTCGCCCGGGCCCGCCCCGCGACAGCCGAGGCTCCGGGTGCGATCGTCATCGTCGGGCTCATGCGGCACGCCCCGACTGCATCAGTGACATCAGCGCAGCGGTCTGCAGGTCGGTCCCGGACCCGGCGCCACCCGGGGAGGACGCCGCCGACGCAGCAGCCGATGCGGCCTTCGTCGCGGCGGCGTCCTGCGCGGACGGGACGATGCGCCGGATCGTGGCGATGTCCGAGTCCTTGTACCAGTTGTCCACGATGCGGACGTCCTTGCCCGGACGAGGAGCGTGCAGCACCTTGCCGTCGCCGACGTAGATCACGACGTGCCCCTCGCCCTTCGGGATGATCAGGTCTCCGGGCTGCGCCTGCGCCAACGAGGGCACGGCGACGCCCATCTTCGCCTGGTCCGGCACGACGCGCGGCATGGTCACCCCGAGGTCCTTGAACACGGTCTGCACCAGGCCCGAGCAGTCCATGCCCGCGGTGGTGGTCCCGCCGAACACGTAGGGCACACCGAGGTACTTCTTCGCGTCCGCCACGACGTCGTCGCCCGTGGCGCCGCTGCCCGTCGCGACGGTGCCCTTGCCGGCATCGACGGACGTTGCTGGTGCAGCGCCCGCGGCGGCGGTCCCGCCGGCGGTCGTCGTGGCGGCCATCGTCGCGTCGAACGCCGAGGACGCAGACGCGGCAGACGATGCGGCGGACGACGATGCGGCATGCGCCGATCCGCCCTGCAGCGTGTCGATCTGGGAGCGGATCTCGGAGATCCGGCTCAGGACGGCATCCAGGCTCATCGGGTCCCCCCTTCGGTGCAGCTGCGTGCCGCGATCTCGTCGAGTGCGTTCTGTTCGGTGCGGAGTTCCTCGGCCGTGGTGCGCTCGGTGTGCTGCTCCTCGAGCTTCTCGAGCCCGAGGGCCGACCGACGTGCCGCGGTGTACTCGTCCTGCGCGCGTGCAGCGTCGGTGCGGCGCTGCTCGACCACGACGTCGAGCTCGCGCAGCATCCCCCGCGTCGCGGCCCGTGCGGCGGCGACGGCACTGAGGGTCGCCGCGTCCTCGATCGGCATCGCGGTGCCGGTCTCCTCGAGGGTGCGACGGGCGGCGATCCGGGCGTCGGCGGCCTCGCGGACGCGGTCGTTCGCGGACGCCAGGGTCGCGGCGGCGCGGTCCTGTTCGGTGTGGCGCAGACGCAGGAGCCCGGCGAGCGGGAAGCGCTTCGGCATCATGCACCTCCGAGGGTGCGGACCAGGTCGCCCAGGCGCTGCCACGAGTCGTCCGCCGTGGCGCGCTCGTCCATGCCCTGGCGCAGGAACGCGTCGATCGCGCCCTGGTGCTCGACCGCGGCGTCCACCAGCGGGTTCGACCCGCGCTGGTACGCCCCGACGTCGAGCAGGTCCTGCGCGGCCTTGCGTGCGGCCATCACCGAGCGCAGCCCGGTCGCCGCCGCACGCTGCTCGGGCGAGGTCACCTTCGAGGCCACGCGGGAGATCGACCCGAGGGCGTCGACGGAGGGGAAGTGTCCGGTCACGGCGAGCTTGCGGTCGAGGACGACGTGGCCGTCCAGGATGCTGCGCGCGGCGTCGGCGATCGGTTCGTTGTGATCGTCGCCGTCCACCAGCACGGTGTAGATCCCGGTGATGCTGCCGACGCGGTCGGTCCCGGCCCGTTCGAGCAGCCCGGCGAGGACGGAGAAGGTCGACGGCGGGTACCCCCGGGTGGCTGGCGGCTCCCCCACGGACAGCCCGATCTCGCGCTGCGCCATCGCGACGCGGGTCAGCGAGTCCATCATGAGGACGACGTCCTGCCCGGCGTCGCGGAACGACTCAGCGATGCGGGTGGCGACGAACGCGGCACGCAGGCGCATCAGGGCGGGCTCGTCGGAGGTCGACACGACGACGATCGACCGGGCGAGGCCCTCCGCACCGAGGTCGTCCTCCAGGAACTCCCGCACCTCGCGGCCACGCTCGCCGACCAGGGCGATGACGTTCACGGCCGCGTCGCTCCCCCGCGCGATCATCGACAGCAACGACGACTTGCCCACGCCGGACCCCGCGAACAGGCCCATGCGCTGCCCGCGCCCGACGGTCGTCAGCGTGTCGAGCACGCGGACACCGAGCTGCATCGGCGTGTCGATGCGGGTACGGGCCATCGCGTTCGGTGTGACGTGGTCGAGGTCCACCCAGGCATCGGCGTCCAGCGGTCCGCGGTCGTCGATCGGCCGACCGAGCCCATCGAGCACCCGCCCGAACAGGCCGGCGCCGGTCGGCACGAGCACGGGGCGTCCGGTGGGACGGGCGGGCATGCCGGCGGTCACACCGGTCAGGCGGCCGAGCGGCATGCAGCGCACACCGTCCGCGTCCGTGGCGACGACCTCGACGGCCGTCTGTGGTCCGTCCTCACGGCCGACGAGCACGACCTCGCCGACGCTCACGTCGAGACCGGCGACGGTCAGCCCGAGGCCGACGGCGCTCGTCACGACCCCGACCCGCTGCGGTGCGGCGAGGGCGACGGCGGCGTCGAGCGCGCGCGGTCGCAGGAGCGTCGCGGTCATGCCGTGACCCCCAGCGCGTCGGCCGCGCGGGCCAGGGCGGTGCTGATGCGCGCGTCGAGCATGCCGTCCGGCAGGTCGACGACGGCGTCCCCGTCGGACAGCGCCGGGTCGGCCTGCACCGCGACCGGCAGGTCGAGGTCGGCCACCGCGGCGGCGTCCGCCGGGCTGAGCCGGACCGCGACGGCGAGCCGGTGGTCCACCAGCGCGAGCGCACGGCGGACCGTCGCTTCCGCGCCGGAGTCGACCCGGTCCTCCAGGACGACAGCACCGACGGGACCTGCGGAACCGGACGGGGCCGGACGGGAGGACCGGATCGCGTACCCGACGGCGGCCTCGGCCAGCTCCATGGCGGCTTCCACGACGGAGCGTTCCGCGGACTCGAGGACCGGGACGGTCCGCGCGACGAGCGCGTCCGTCATCGCGCCGAGGACGGCGAGTCGGCGTGCCGCCTCGGCCTCGAGCTGCGCGACGCGGTGCGCGTGCACGGCCGACAGCTCGGCCCGCAGCGCCTCGGTCTCGGCCTGCGCCGCACGCAGACCGGCGGCGTACCCGGCGGCGTGTCCCCGGACCTCGGCACTGGCGATGCGGCCCTGCAACCCGGCGTCGGCGACGACGGGGAACGCGAGCGGGGCGAAGGCGGTGTCAGTCAACGAGCTCGTCCTCCTCGGCGCGGTGCACGGTGATCGTGCCCTGCGCCTCGAGTTCCCGCACGGAGCGGACGACCTCGGCGCGGGCCTCCTCGACCTGCGACACGCGGACCGGGCCCATGGCCTGGATCTCGTCGTCGAGCAGTGAGCGGTTGCGCTCGGACACGTTGGCGCGGATGGTCTCGACGACGGGCCCGGCGGCGCCCTTCATGGCGGTCGCCAGGACCTTCGAGTCGATGCCGCGCAGGACCTGCTGGATGTCGCGCGACTCGAGCTTGACGATGTCCTCGAACGTGAGCATCCGCGAGCGGATGTCCTCGGCGAGCTCCGGGTCGCGCGCCTCGAGCCCGTCGAGCACGGCCTTCTCGGTGGCCACGTCGGACCGGTTGATGATGTCGACCAGGGGCGCGATGCCGCCGACGACCTCGACGCTCTCGCGCGGGGACACCACGGCGCCGGCACGCTGGCGGAGCACCCCGGCGACGATGCCGACGGCCTCGGGCGTCGCGCTGCCCATCGTCGCGAAGGCCTGCGCGACGTCGGTGCGGGCGCGGTCGTCCACCCCGGCGAGCACCGCGCTGGCCTGGGCCGGCTGCAGGTGCGCGAGCACGAGGGCGATCGTCTGCGGCAGTTCGCCCTCGAGCAGCGTGACGATCTGGCCCGGTTCGGCGTCGTCCAGGAAGTCGAACGACTGCCCGGCCAGGTTCGAGGCGAGGCGGTCCATCACGCCCGCGGCCCGCTCGGAGCCGAACGCGGCGTCGAGCAGGCCGAGCGCGGTGTCCTTGCCCCCACGGCGCTGGGTGCGACCGCTCCGCGTCATGCGGTGGAACTCGGTCATGGTCGCGTCGACGACGGTGTCCTCGACGCGGCGCATCCGGACGATCTCGGCGGAGATCTCCTCGGCCTCGAGCTCGGAGAACTGCTTCATCACCTCGGCGGCGCGGTCGGTCTCCATCTGCATGAGGATGAGCGCCACCTTCTGCGCACCGCTCAGCGACCGCTCGCCGGGGGTGGCCACGGGGCCGCTCACACCGAGGTCCGGTCGTCGAGCAGCCCGCGGAGGAGCTCGGCCGTGCGCTTCGGGTCGCGCTCGGCCAGGTTCGAGATGTCCTGGCGCCGACGCTCGGCGGAGACCTCGTCGGTGGTGAGCACCTCGGTCGGGGCGTCGTCGAGCGGCAGGGCCGACAGCGCCACGGTCGGGGCGTCCCCGGCGGCGAGCCCGGCGCGGTCGGCTCCCGGGTCCACCGCGAGCGGCATCTCGAAGGCGCTGCCGAAGGCGTCGAGCTCGCCGACGTCGACGCTCTCGCGCTCCTGGCGACGGCCACGGCGGACCAGGACGACCATCAGTGCGATCAGCGCGAGCGCGATGCCGATGACGATCCCGGCGGTGCGGATCGAGGACCAGAGGGCTTCCTGCTGGTCGGCCGTCTGCTGGGCCTTCAGGGCCTTCGCGGCGTCGTCGGCGGCACTCGTGTCGAAGTCCATCATCGCGACCTTGACCTGGTCGCCCCGGGTCGTGTCGGCACCGGCTGCGGCGGACACCAGGTCGTTGATGCTCTGCAGGTTCGCGTTCTGCACCGACGCGGCCTTGCTGTTCAGCGCGACGGACACCGTCTGCCGGTCGACCCCGCCGGCGGGGATCTGCGTGGTCTCGGTCGTCTTGTCGACGGCGTTGTTCTTGGTCGCCGACTCGTTCTTGTACCCGCCGTCGCCGTTCGCCGCCCCGGTCGCGGTGCCGTTCGGGACCGCGATGTTGTCCGGACCGAGGACCCCGGTGGCACCGGCTCCCCCGGCCGCGCCCGCGCCGTACTGCTCGGTGGTCGAGGACTCGTTGAGGGCCACGGGCCCGGTCGTCGGCGTCGTGAAGGCCTCCGACGTGCGCGTGCCGGTGTTCTGGTTCATCGTGGCCGACACGACGACGCTGGCGTTCCCGACGCCGAGGGTGGTGTCGAGCAGGTCCTGGATCTTCTTCGACGTGGTGGCGTCGTAGTCGGCGGCCTGGTCTGCGCCGGAGCCGGTCGCGCCGGTGCCGACGGCGGACAGGGTCTGGCCCTTCGCGTCGACCACGGACACGTCGGTGGGTTGCATGCCCTCCACCGCGGCGCTGGTCAGGTGCACGATCGACTGCACCTGGTCGGTCGTCAGCTCGACGCCGTTCTTCGTCGCGATGAACACCGACGCGGTCGGGTCCTTCTCCTCGGACACGAACACCGACTTCGCCGGGATCGCGAGCTGCACGGTGGCGGTCTGCACGCCGTCCATCGCCGAGATGGTCTTCGCCAGCTCGCCCTCGATGGCGCGCTTGTACGTGACGTCCTGCTGGAACTCGGAGCTCGTGACGCCCATCTTGTCGAGCAGCGAGTAGCCGCCCTCGTTCGACGACGGCAGGCCGTTCGACGCCGCCTTGAGTCGCTCGGTGTACACGGACGCCTGCGGGACCAGGATCGTCGCGCCGCCGTCGGTGAGCTGGAACGGCACGCCGTCGGTGGTGAGCTGGTCGGTGACGCTGCTGGCGTCCGCCGCGGCCAGGCCGGTGAACAGCGGCGCGTAGGACGGCTTGCCGAGCCACGACGCGAGCGCCACGCCACCGAGCACCAGGGCCGCGACCCCGATGATCGCGATGGTGCGCTGGGCGGCGGAGAAGCCCTTGACGTAGGCGCCGAGGCGTCCGAACAGGTTCTGCAGTGCAGCGGGCATCAGGCCTGCATCCTCATGATCTCGTTGAAGGCGTCGACGCCCTTGTTGCGGACGGCGGCGACGAGCTCGAGCGTGACCTGCGCGCGGGTGGACGCGATGGTGGCGTCGTGGATGTCGTCGAGGTTGCCCGTGACGGCCTTGAGCGCCAGGGTCTTCGACGTGCTCTGCAGCTCCTGCAGGCCGTCGACGGCGTTGCCGAGGCTGGTGGCGAAGGAGCCGTCGACGCCGGTGGCTGACTGGGTGCTCGTGTTCGGCGAGATGACGGACATGCCGGACACGCCGGAGAGCGCGTTCGTGGTCACACCGTTGACGGCGTCGATGGGCATCAGTTCTTCCCGATCTGCAGTGCCGCCTCGTAGGCGGTCTTGGCACGGTCGACCACGGCGGCGTTCGCCTGGTAGCCGCGCTGGGCCATGATGAGGTCCGCCATCTGCGTGCCGAGGTCGATGTCCGGCATGCGGACGTAGCCCTCCGGGTTCGCGAGCGGGTTGTCCGGGTCGTACGTGACGCGGCCGGCGGCGCTGCCGAACGCGGCGCCCTTGACGTAGGCGCCGGAGACGCCGGCACCCTCCTGGACCTCGACGTACCGGGCCTGGAAGGCGGAGTCGTCCATCGAGCGGACGGTGTTGACGTTGGCGATGTTGTCGGAGATCGCGTCGAGCCACTTGCGGTGCACGGTGAGGCCGGTGCTCGCGATGCCGATCGCGTCGAAGGTCGTCACGAGTTCGTCCGCATCGCCGCGCGGACGCTCGTCAGCTCCGAGTTCATCGCCTGCGTGGCGAACTGGTAGCGGAGCACGGTGTCGACGTTGGAGAGCGTCTCCTCGTCGAGGTTGACGTTGTTGCCGTTCGTGTTCGTGGGCTCGAGGCTCCGCGCGACGGTCGGCGTGGTGCGGCCGTTCCCGTCGACGACCGACTGGGCCAGGGCGTCCTCGAACTGCACCTTCTCGGCGTGGTAGTTCGTGGTGTTGACGTTCGCGATGTTGTTCGCGATCACGCGCTGGCGCATCGACAGGCCGTCGAGCGCACTCTGCAGCGCTGCCGACGTCACGGAATCGAACACGGAGGTACCCCTCGTCAGGACGACGCCGCGATGCGGTGCTGTCGTCGTGCGGTGGTGGCCGATCCGTGGCCGGTTGGTCGAGCGATCCGTGCTCGTGGAGCGCTGTCGGACTCCGCGGACGGGTCGTTAGCGCTCGCCCCGAACGGGGGCCTCAGCGTTCGTCCAGCAGGGGTGTCAGGCCGAGGCGTCGAGGTACACCGAGCGTTGCGGCTCGCGGGTCGCGTCGACCCGACGCAGCGCACCGAGGTGCCCGAGCGTGTCGCGGCGCAGCGCTTCCAGGGTCTGCAGGCGGTCCCGCTGCGCGGCGAGCAGCCGGGAGGCACGCCCCACCAGGTCCCGCGGGACCGGTCCCAGCCCGGTCGGCTCCTGCCAGGAGGCCGGGTCGTCAGCGACCGCCGCCTGTTCCAGGGTGGTGAGCACGGCCTCCCAGGCGGTGCGCTGCTCGTCGTGCTGACGCTGGTCAGGCGACACCGAGCGCTCCGCTCGACGCGACCGGGGCCGACGCCGGCATCGCGCCGGCGGCGTCGTGCCAGGCCTGGCGCAGCGGCTCGAGGATGCGGATGCAGTCGCGTGTGGCCTGCACGTCCCGGTGCACGTTCGCGGTGATCAGTGACGACGACGCGTAGGTGTAGATCGCCATCAGTCCCTCACCGCCGTCCCAGACGTCGATGCGCAGCGTCGAGGACAGCTCGCTCACGATGGCCTGCGCGTGCAGGAGCTGCTCGCGCGCCGCCTCCCAGTCGCTCGTCGACTGTGCGGCCTCGGCGCGGTGCAGGTCGAGCAGCAGGCGGTCGTAGAGCATCGTGACGAGCTGCGCCGGGGTGGCCGACAGCACGGACTCGTTCGTGTACTGCGCGCGGCGGCGCAGGGTGTTCCGGTCGTACATCGTGTCTCCTCGCTCAGCTCTGTGACGACAGTGACGACAGCTGGCCGGAGAGCCAGCTGGACTGCGACTGCAGCTTGCTGAGACTGGTCTCGAGTGCCGAGTACTGCGCCTGCAGCGTCGCGCGTCGCGCGGTCAGGCGGTCGGTCCAGGCATCGATCTGGTCGTTGAGGTCCTTGACCACGGACTGCTGTCCGGTGATCGCGGTGGTGATGGAGCCGGTGTACTTGTCACTGGCTGCGGTGGCGGCGTCGGACACGTTCTGGGCGACACCGGCGACGATCGCCTGCGTGCCGGCCGGGTCCGCCGCGAGCGCCTTCTGGAAGGCGTCGGCGTCGAACGAGAAGGTGCCGTCCTTGCCGATCGTGATGCCGACCGACGAGGGCGACTTGCCGTTCACCGGGGTCGACATCGCACTCGTCAGGCGCTGCACCGCCGAGCGGGTGGTCGCGTCGCCGAGCAGCACGCCGGCGGTGGTGCTGGTCGCACCGGTCGTCGGGCTGGTGGTGCTCGTGACGCCGGTGTTCGACGTGTAGTACCCGGCGACGGCGTTGAAGGCGTCGACGAGTCCGGACGCCACGGCCTGCGCCTTGCTCGTGTCGCGGGCGACGGTCACGGTGACGGGATCGGTCGATGGCTTGGTCACGGTGACGGCGAGCCCGGGCAGCAGGTCGCTGAACGTGTTCGTCGTGCTGGTGATCGTCTGCGCGGCAGCGGTCCCCGCCCACAGCGTGACGGACGCGTCCGACGCTGCCGTGACGGTGGCGGCACCCGACTCGGTCAGCACGTTCGTGGCCGTGCCCGCCGTGACCTGGTCCGCGGTCCCGCGGTACACCGAGAAGCCGTTCGCGGCGCCGGAGGCCGTGCTCGTCAGCTGCAGTCGGTAGGTCTTCGTGCCGGAGGCGTCGGTCCCCGCGGCGACCTTCGTGGCGCTGACCCCGGCGGTGGAGGCGTTGATGGCCGCGACGGTGTCGTCGAGCGACCCGGACGCGGGCGTGACCGTCGTCGTCGTGCCGTCCGGCCGGACGAAGGTCAGCGGCTCGGCCTGCGATCCCCACGTGGACATCGCCGCGGTGACACCGACCTGCGCGGACGCGGTCTGTCCGACCGTGAACGACACCGATCCGGCGGACGCGGTCGTGCCGGCGCTGACGGTGACGGCCGTCGAGCTCGAGGTCGCCGAGAACACGTCGAGCGACGCGGGCTTCGCCGCCGCTGCTGCCTTGGTCGCCAGTGACTGCACCAGGCCGTTGATCGTCTGCAGCGACGACACGAACGAGGTGGTGGCGGTGACCTTGTTCTTCAGCAGCGTCTGCGGCACCTGCTCGACGCCCATCAGCGAGTTGATGAGGTCGGTGGTCTTCAGCCCGCTGACCAGGCCGTCGATCGCGAGGCTGCTCGCCGTCGCTGACGTCGTCGACATCGTGGGGCTCCCTGGGCACTACGGACTGGATCGGGACGAGGGTGGGCGCGCTGCCTCCCGGAGGACCTGAACGACCCCGGAAGGCAGCGCGTGACCGGCTAGCGCAGGAGCGAGAGGACGCCCTGCGTGCTCTGGTTCGCCTGCGCGAGCATCGAGGTGCCGGCCTGGCTGAGGATGTTGTCGCGCGTGTACTTGACCATCTCCTCCGCCATGTCGACGTCCGTGATGCGGGACTGCGCCGCGGTGAGGTTCTCCTTGGCCACGTTCGTCACGTTGATGGCGTGGTCGAAGCGGTTCTGGATCGCACCGAGGTTCGAGCGGGCCGAGGAGACCTGGGCGATCTGCTCGTCGATCAGCTTGATCGAGGCCTGCGCCTTGTCGGCGGTGTCGAAGGCGACCCCACCGGTCGAGGCCACGCCGGCCGTGCCCGCTGCGACGCCGGTGCCCGGCGCTGCGACAGCGACAGCGCCGCCGTTGTTCGCGGTCACCGTGATGCCGGTGCCGGCACCGTTGGCGTCCTTGTTCACCGTCACGGAGAAGTTCGCCGCGAAGTTCGCGTCGGCCTTCAGTGCGTCGGCGTAGCCCTGCACGCTCGTGAACGAGCCAGCTGCACCGAGGTTGCCCGTGGTGACGCTGGTGGTCTCGCCGCCCTTGGTGACCTGGAAGGTCGCCGCACCGGCGAGCTTGGACACGTCAGCGATGTCGAACTTCGAACCGGTGGTGCTCGCGCCGCCAGACAGGTTGTCGACGATCTTCGACACGTTCGCGCCGGAGAGGTCGACCGAGATCTGGCTGTTGGCGTCGCCGTTCGCGCCGACCTGGAACTTCAGCGTCGCGTTGCTGTTGAGCAGCGACGTGCCGTTGAAGTTCGTGGACGAGGCGATGCGGCCGAGCTCCTGCTGCAGCTGGTCCGACTCGGTCTTGATCGCCGCACGCGACGCGTCGTTGTTCGAGTCGTTGCCGGCCTGGACGGCCAGGTCGCGCATGCGCTGGAGGATCGAGTGGGTCTCGGTGAGGCCACCTTCAGCGGTCTGCACGACGGAGATGCCGTCCTGTGCGTTGCGGGCGGCGACCGTGAGGCCACCGACCTGGGACTTCAGCCCCTCGGAGATCGACAGACCGGCTGCGTCGTCGGCGGCACGGTTGATGCGGAGGCCGCTCGAGAGCTTCTCGAGGGACTTCGACAGGTCACCCTGCGTCGAGTTCAGGTTCCGGTACGTGTTGAGTGCCGAGAGGTTGGTGTTGATGGACATACCCATGGTGGTTTCCTCCGTGAAAAGTGGGTCTTCGTCTGCCCGTCCGTGGGCTGACATCCATGCCTGTCGGCCGGGCGGCCGGAGGCGTTAGGAGAACCGCGACGAATTCGTCCGTCGGCGGTCCTCACGACTAACTGGCGACGACCTGGTGGCCGGTCGCTGCGTCCTGCACCGCGCGGGCCACACCCACTGCGGCGTTCGTCGCCACGCGGGCCAGGTACGCGCTGCGGCGGGCGGTCGTCGTGCGCGAGACCGGCTCGGGTGCGGCTCCCCCGTCGCCGTAGTGGGTGGCCAGTCCGTCCCGCAGCAGCCGCATCGCCTCGGAGCGCTGCTGCGACACCGCGGAGTGCGTGATCCCGAGCTCGGCGGCGACCTCGGTGACCGACCGGTCGTCGAAGTAGACGGCCTCGACGACGTGCCGCATCCGCTCCGGGAGGGCCTGCACGGCGGCGCGGAGGTACCGACGGCGCTCGGCCTCGACCAGGTCGTCGCCGGGGAGCGGCAGCTCGGCGGCCACCGTGTCGTGCACGGTCTCGTCGATCGGCGTCACGGTGCGGCCGGCGTCGCTCATCGCGTCGGCGGCGGTCTGGCGGTCGACGCCCATCGCGTCGGCGATCTCCTGCACGGAGACGCTGCGGCCGAGGCGGGAGGACAGTGCTTCCTGCGTCGCGAGGGCCTCGCGGATGCGCTTGCGGGTGCCACGGCTCGCCCAGTCGGCGGAGCGCATGTCATCGGCGATCGCGCCGGTGATGCGGGTGCGGGCGTAGGCACCGAACGGCACGCCGAGGGTGGGGTCGAAGGCCTGCGCTGCGGCGACCAGGGCGAGGGACCCGACGGCGGCCAGGTCGTCCCGGTCGAGGTGGGTGGCGCGTGCGCGGACGTCGGACACGATGTAGCCCACGAGCGGCAGGTGCTCGGTGATCATCGCGTTGCGTTCGGTGCGGTCCATGCGGTCTTCCCCTGGTCGTCTCGATCGGTCCGACCCCGTCCCTGGGGGTCGACCCGTCCGTGCTCCTCGCCCGGGTCGTGGGCGCGGCAGACACCGGTCGCGTGGTGACCGGTGTGTACGCCGAAGCCACCCGGGTCCCTCCGGGTGGAGCACGCCGCGCCCCCGAAGGCGCGTCCCGGGGTCTCCCCCGGTGTGCATCTCGAACGTACCGGCTGGGGGAACACTGAACACCCCTGTGAACGTCCCCAGTGCGGGGGCGACGCCCCGGTGGACGTCCCCAGTGCGGGGGCGGATCTCGGGCACCCGGGGGTCCTTACGGGTCGTCGACGTCGGCCGATAGTCCTCCTTGTCCGCAGGATGACCGACACCGGGAGGAGATGATGAGCGTGAACGACCTGTCCGCCGTGCTCTGGCGCGAACGAGAACTGCTCGAACTGCTCACCTTCAAGCTCGAGGAGGAGCAGCTGCTGTTGGCAGCCGGCCGCTCCCGCTGGGTGTCGCACGCCAGCCGCGAGGTCGAGCAGGTGCTCGAACGCCTCCGCACCACCGGCCTCGAACGCAGCGCACAGAGCGCCGCCGTCGCCGAGGAGTGGGGCGTCGACCCGGCAGCACCCCTGCGCGAGGTCGTCGCCGCGGCACCGTCCGGGCCGTGGGGTGAGATCCTCGCGTCGCACCTGCAGGCGATGCTCGAACTGACGACGCACATCGGCACCCTGCGTGACGAGAACGACCGCTTCCTCCGCACCGCCGCCCAGGCGACGGAGGAGACCCTCGCCGGTTCCCTCGGCGACGCTGCGACGTACGACGCGACGGGCACCTCCGGCCGGTCCTCGGGCGAAGCCCGACTGTTCGACGGGAGCCTGTGACCCGTGGTCAGCACCTTCGGCTCCCTCGCCACCGCGTACTCCGGCCTCAGCGCCGCCCGCGCCGGCATCGAGGTCACGGGCCAGAACATCGCCAACGCCGGTACGACCGGCTACACCCGCCAGCGCGTCACCCAGTCCTCGGTGCCCGCCGCGCAGACCGGGTTCATGCGCGGCACCGCGGCACTCGCGGGCCAGGGCGTGTCCATCGACGGCATCGCCCGCCTCGGTTCGATGACCCTCGACGCCGGGGTCCGCTCGGCCGCCGGGTCCTCGTCGTACGCCACGACCCGCGCCGGCGCTCTCGACCAGCTCGAGTCCGGGCTGAACGAACCGGGCAAGGACGGCCTCGCCACCAAGCTCGACGCGATGTGGTCCGCCTGGAGCGACCTGTCCTCGCACACCGAGGACCCGGGCGCCGCCACGGCACTGCTCGGCGCTGCCGGCACGGTCGCCGCGACCCTGTCGAGCGGCTCGAAGGCCGTCGACGCGCAGTGGACCAGCGTCCGCGCCACCCTGACGGGCCAGGTCGCGCAGCTGAACGACGCCGCGAAGCAGGTCGCCGACCTGAACGGCCGGATCCGGACCGCCGTCGCCGGTGGTGGCAACGCCGACGAGCTGATGGACCAACGCGACCAGCTCACCGAGCAGATCGCCTCGCTCGCCGGCGGCACCATCCGGACGAACGCCGACGGCACCGTCGACGTGCTCATCGGCGGCAACCCGCTCGTCCAGGGCAACGACGCCCGCGCAGTCGCCCTCGGCGGCGGGACCCGGCTCGGCGACGGCACCGGGGTGTCCCTCACCTGGACCTCCGGGTCGGGTTCGGCGGTCGCCCTCTCCGGCGGCTCGATCGCGGGCGCCGTCTCCCTGCTCGCCCCCGCGACCCCGACCGGTACCGGCGGTGCGCTCGCAGAAGCGAGTGCCGCGTACGACCGCGTCGCGACCGCCCTCGCTGCGCAGGTGAACGCCGTGCACCGCACCGGGACCACCCCCGCGGGCACCACCGGCGCCGACTTCTTCACGTTCACCGCCGGGGTCCCCGCGGCCCAGGGCCTCACCGTGGTCCCGACCGACGCCAGCGGCCTCGCGACGCGGAACGCGGCCGGTGATCACGACGGACGCGTCGCCGACGCCATCGGGCAGCTGGGTGCGGCCGTGGACGCACCCGATGCGTCCTGGGCGACGTTCGTGTCGGGGGTGGGCACGGCCTCCCGGTCGGCCACCTCCGAGGCGACGCTCTCCGGACTCGCCCTGACCAACGCGCGGACGCAGCAGCAGTCCGGCGCCGGTGTCGACCTCGACGAGGAGAACGTCAACCTGTTGAGCTACCAGCACGCCTACCAGGGCGCGGCGCGCGTCCTGACGGCCGTCGACGAGATGCTCGACACGCTCATCAACCGCGTCGGCCTCGTCGGGAGGGGATGACCGTGATCACCCGGGTCACCACACAGATGTCCATGGCCGCGGCGACGTCGCGGCTGCAGGCCGGTGCCGCGAAGCTCGCGCAGCTCACCGACCAGGCCACCACCCTCAAGGCGATCGGTCGCCCCTCGGACGACCCCGTCGGCACCGCCACCGCGATGCAGGTGCGCAAGGACCAGGCGGCGAACGCGCAGTGGTCGCGGAACGCCGACGACGCCGCCGGCTGGCTCGCGACGACGGACAGCGCCCTCGGCGACGTGTACTCCGTGCTGTCGAAGGTGCGGGACCTGACCGTGCAGGCGGCGAACTCCGCCACGATGGGCGACGCTGACCGCGACGCCCTGGTCACCGAGTTCCAGGGCCTGGCCACCGACCTGGCGTCGAGTGCGAACACGAAGTACGGCACCCGCTCGGTCTTCGCCGGCGCGTCGACCGCTGCCACCGTGTTCGACCCGACCAGCGGATGGGCCTCGTCCACCGCACCGGTCGACCGACGCATCGGGGACGGCACCACCGTCCGCGTCGACACCGCCGGAGCGTCCGTCTTCGGGACCGGCGCCGACTCCGTCTTCGCGACGATCTCCTCGATCGTCACCGACCTGCAGAACGGGGTGAACGTGAACCCGAGGCTCAACGACCTCGACGCCCGCATCGACGCGGTGCGCGGTGCCCAGGCCGACGTCGGTGTCCGACACGCCGCCGCGATCACCGCGCAGTCGTCCCTGAAGTCGGCGTCGGTCGACCTCGAGGCCCGACGCTCCTCGGTCGAGGACAAGGACCTGGCCAAGGCCGTCCTCGACCTGCAGGTGCAGCAGACCACCTACCAGGCAGCCCTCGCCGTCACCGCGAAGGTCCTGCAGCCGACCCTGATGGACTACCTCCGATGAGCATCTCCCTGGCCTTCTCCGTCGCCCCGTTCGGCCTCGAACCGCTCGACGACTTCACGCTGACCCCGCTCCCCGACAGCGACGGGCTCTTCACGCTGGTCGGCACCGGCACCACCGCGTCCGGCGTGGTGTCGCCCCGGCTGTACCTGCTCGACGCCGCCGTGCACCTGCCCGCGTACGCGCCGTCGTTGTCGGACGCGCAGGCCGCATCGATCGGACTGACTGCGCCGGAGGAGGCGATGCTGCTCGTCGTCGCGACCCCGGGGACGTCGGGCACGACGGTGAACCTGCTGGCGCCCGTCGTCGTCAACGCGCGGACCGGTGTCGGCGCCCAGTTCATCCTCGAGGACCAGGACCTGCCGCTGCGCGCGGAGCTCGTGCGCGCGTAAGGGGGGGGGGTGCGGGGCTGTGGGGCGGGGCTGGCGGGCATCACTGACTCGGAACGACACTCCCGCTGTCGTACGACATCGGTTCTGTCGCGCCGGCCGCTGGCTCCCCGCGGTGCACACATGACCGACTCGGGACGACACTCCCGCTGTCGTAAGACATCGGTTCTGTCGCGCCGGCTGCCGGTGGGTGGTCCGCCGCCACCGTCGCGACGAGTCCGCTGTCGTACGACATCGGTTCTGTCGCGCCAGCGGTGCCCGTCCCTCCTCCACAGCCGGGAGGCCCGGCTCGCCATCCACAGATCGGCCCAAGTCCCGGCCTGGTCGCCCGTACTCAGCGATCGTGGCGGCATGCACGCACCAGCCACGAGCGTCCCGCTCATCCGGACTGCTCACCACGACAGCGCCGAACGACGCGCCCTGCAACGAAGGGTCCGCCGGGGCGAGCTGATCGCCGTCCGCCCGGGCGTCCTCGTACGGCCAGATGACGTCGCGGCGTTCCGGCCCGAGGACCGACACGTGCTGCTCGTCCGAGCGAGCGCACCGCTCATCGCCGCACCGCGGGCACTCTCGCACGCTTCCGCAGCAGCTGTCCTCGGCCTCCCGTTCACCGCGCCGCCGCCGGACAAGGTGCAGGTCACCGATCCACGCCGGTCGAGACCGGATGCGAGCCGCTTCCTCCAGATCCACCATGACCGAGCACCTGCCGGATCGCAGCGTGCGCCCGGTCGCTACGACGGACTCCCCGCCACCACGCCGACGGTGTTCGCCGGCACCCCGGTCACCAGCGTCGTCCGCACCCTCGTCGACGTCGCAGCCTGCGCCGAACAGTCAGTCGCGGTGCCGATGATCGACGCCGCGCTCCGTGCCCGCACGGTCCTCCCGGACATGCTCACCGAAGAACTCGGACGGGTGGCACCGAAGGCCCATGCTCGAGCGCAGGCAGCCATCGCGATGGGATCGGCGTTCTCGGCATCACCGGCCGAGTCACTGGCCCGCGTGCGCTTCCGGCAGCTCAGGACCCCCGAACCGATCCAGCAGTTCGAGTTCTCCCGCCCCGGTCAGCACCGAGCCGTCGTCGACTTCTGGTTCCCGGACCACGGCGTCGTCGTCGAGGTCGACGGGCGCGCGAAGTACGAGGACCCCGAGATGCTCGCCGGTCGTTCCACCGCCGATGCCCACTGGCGAGAGAAGCAACGCGAGGACCACATCCGGTCCTTCACCACGGTGCGCGGCTTCGTCCGGTTGACCTGGGCCGACCTGATGGACCCCGAGGTGGTCCGGGTCAAGCTCCTCGCGGCAGGGGTTCCCTGTGGCTGAGGCTCAGTCGAGTGCCCGTCGCCGCGGCGCATCCGGGTGGTGGGCCCGCTGCCGTTCGATCCTGATCTGGCTCGTGCGCGTGCTGTCCCCGATGTCAGCGAGATCCCCGACCGCGACGACCTCGCCGACCGCCAGCCGCACACCGCGGACGCGTCCGGCGCCCTTCACGACAGCGCCACGAAGGTCCGGGTCCGGCTCGGTGTGGCCCCCGCCGCCGTCCAGCACCACGTCGCGGACTGCGACACTGCCCAGGACCTGGGAGCCCCGGCCGAGCGACGCCGGCCCCTCCACGACGGCACCGCCACGCAGTCGCACCGCAGCGCCGATCCGCACCGGCGCTCCGACCGCGGAGGTCACCGTCACCGATCCGGGGCCGAGCTCCGCCGCGTCGCCGATCGTCACGTCGCTCCCGACGGCCAGCACCGTCACCGCACCAGGGCCGAGCCGCACGCCGGGCCCGACAGTGATCCGTCCGCCGTCCCGCGTCTCGAGGACGACTCCCGGGTACACGACGGTGCCGCTGCCGATCAGCACGTCGGCACCGACCAGCGTGGACCCGGAGTCCAGCACCGACACCCCCGGGGCCAGCGCGGCGACCTCGCCGACGGTCAGGAACCCCGCAGCGCGGCGGATCGCGTCGGACGCGTCTTCTGGAGGCATCCAGCGAGCCTCCCACATGCTCGGCGTAGCGTGGCGGAATGGCCCCGAAGCAGAACGACCGGTCGGACCAGCGGGACCAGGCGGTCATCCCCCTGCCCCACGCGCCGGTCGACCAGTCCACACACGCGCCCCAGATCCCGACCACGTCGAAGGGCTGGGCGAAGATGCTCGACCGGGTCCTCGACGTGCAGCGCCCTGCCGTGGTCGCGCACGTGAACGGCATCCGGCGCCGCAAGCCGGACGCCACGCCGGCGCAGGTCATCGAGTTCCTCGAGCGGCACTACCTGACGGCGGTCACGACCGGCGGTGCTGCGGTGGGCGCGAGCGCCGTGGTGCCGGGCATCGGCATCGCTGCCAGCTTCAGCCTGAGTGGTGTGGAGACCATCGGCTTCCTCGAGGCGACGGCACTCTTCGCACAGTCCGTGACCGAGGTCCACGGCATCACGATCGACGACCCGGAGCGGGCTCGGACGCTCGTCATGGCGATGATCCTCGGCACGCCGGGCACGCAGCTCATCAAGCAGCTCGCCGGTCAGGCGGCTGGTGGTCAGGCGCGCACCGCGTTCTGGGGCGAGATGGTGGCGTCCTCGCTCCCCCAGCAGGCCGTGACCGGTATCGCCAAACAGGTCAGGGACTCCTTCGTCAAGCGGTTCATCGCGCGACAGGGCACCTCGGTCCTCGGGCGTGCGCTGCCCTTCGGGATCGGTGCCGCAGTCGGCGGTCTGGGCAACCATGCCCTCGGGCGCAAGGTCATCCAGGCTTCCCGGACCGGGTTCGGCCAGCCGCCGGCGCACTTCCCGTTCGTGCTGCAGGACGACCCTCAGGCGACGAAGCCCTCGCGCCGCGACCGGAAGCTCCAGCAGAAGGCGGACAAGCAGCTGCGGGCAGCGCAGCGGAAGCAGTCCGGCGGGCGCAGCGACCGCGCGCTCTGACGGTCGGATCGTCCGCGCGCTCGGACGAGGCGACCACCGGACAGGAGGCCCGTGGCGGCGCCGCCACGAGCCTCCAGTCCGTCAGTGGCGTGCGGTCACCGCGCGCGCACCGGGGTGGTGACGACCTGCCCGGCGTGCGCGAACCCGCCGCCGAAGCCGAACAGCAGCGCGGGGACGCCCTCGGGCAGTTCGCCGCGCGACCAGGCCTTCGACAGGCCGAGCGGGACGCTCGCAGCCGACGTGTTGCCGGAGTCGACCACGTCGCGGACGACGTACTTCGCCTCACCCCCGAGCGCGGCGACGAGTGGCTCGATGATCCGCAGGTTGGCCTGGTGGAAGGCGAAGACGCCGATGTCGTCCATCGTGAGTCCGGCCTGCTCGACCACCTTCCGGGCATGCCCAGCGGCTTCGGTGATCGCCCAGCGGTAGATGGACCGGCCCTCCTGCGAGAACCGCTCCGGTTCCCCCTCGACCACGACGGCGCGCTCCAGGTGCGGCACGCTGCCCCACGAGACCGGCCCGATCTCCGGCGTCTCCGCGACGCCGAGCAGCGCCGCGCCCGCACCGTCGCCCACCAGGACGCACGTCGACCGGTCCGACCAGTCGACGATGCCGGACAGTCTCTCCGAACCGATCACGAGCGCCGTGTCGGCAGAGCCGGTCCGGATTGCCTGGTCCGCGATGCCCATGGCGTACTCGAACCCGCTGCACGCCGTGTTGATGTCGATGGGTGCGGGTCCGTTCGCCATGCCCAGCGCCGCGGCGACGCGACCGGCGGTGTACGGGGCCCGGTCGTGGTGCGTGGTCGACGCGACGACGACCAGGTCCACGGTCGTCGGGTCGACCCCGGCGTCGGCGAGGGCGTTGCGCCCGGCCTCCGTTGCCATGGACGTCACCGTGTCGCCCTCGCCCGCGATGTGCCGGGTCTTGATGCCGGTCCTCGTGACGATCCACTCGTCGTTCGTGTCGACCATCGTCGACAGCTCGGCGTTGTCCAGGACTCGTGCGGGCTGGTGGTGTCCGAACCCGAGGATCCGACTGCCGCGGAGGGAAGGGATGTTCATCCGACGAACGCTACTCCCGCTCTCGGGCACCGTATGCGTGACGCGGAATGGACCCGGTCCGCTGCAAGAGCGACAACGACAACGACATCGATGGCGTCAGTCGCGGGCCGCAGCGGTCGCGCGGCGGTTCGCCCGCTTGATCGCTTCGACCAGTTCGTCCTTCGTCATCGACGACCGACCACGGACGTCGAGACGCTTGGCGACCTCCAGCAGGTGCGCCTTCGAGGCGTTCGCGTCGACGCCCTCCTGGGTCGGGCCCGAACCGCGGGTCCCGGCGGCGCCCGAGTCCGACGGCCCGGAGGACTCCTTCGCCTCCCAGTGGTCGCCGACCTTCTCGTACTCGTGCTTCACGGCTGCCCACGCGGTCCGCGACGCGCGTTCGCCCGTGCCGTACTCCGCCTCGGCCGACTTCCGCGCTTCGGAGAAGACCTCCTGGGCGTGCTGCGGCGAGCGTTCGAGCGTGCTGGGCAGGTCCTCGTCAGCGGGCATGATGATGCGCTCCTTCCACGGGAAGGCGGGGCCGAGCGCCGGTCGCTGCGTCCCGTCCGTCCCCGTCACCGGTACTCGCAGGGCCTGGCAGGACGCAGAGGGCACGGGGTAGACCGGGTACATGGACTACACACACCTCGGACGGACAGGGTTGTCGGTGTCACGAGCAGTGCTCGGCACGATGAACTTCGGACCGGAGACCAGCGAGGACGACTCGCACGCCATCATGGACCGGGCGCACGAGCTCGGCGTCAACTTCTTCGACACCGCCAACGGGTACGGCGGCTCGGTGGGCAAGGGTGCCACCGAGGAGATCATCGGCCGCTGGTTCGCCAGGGGCGGCGGACGGCGCGAGAAGACCGTCCTGGCCACCAAGGTCTACGGCGAGATGATCGAGTGGCCGAACGGCGGCAAGCTGTCCGCGCTCAACATCCGCCAGTCGCTCGACGCGTCACTGCGCCGCCTGCAGACGGACCACATCGACCTGTACCAGATGCACCACGTCGACCGGGACACCCCGTGGGACGAGATCTGGCAGGCGATGGACCTCGCCGTCCAGCAGGGCAAGGTGCTCTACGTCGGTTCGTCGAACTTCGCCGGCTGGCACATCGCCCAGGCACAGGAAGCGGCGAAGCGTCGCAACTTCCTCGGACTCGTCAGCGAGCAGTCGATCTACAACCTCGTCGTCCGTGACGTCGAGCGTGAGGTCCTGCCCGCGGCCCGGCACTACGGCCTCGGCCTGATCCCCTGGTCGCCGCTGCAGGGCGGGCTGCTCGGCGGCATCATCGAGAAGACCGAACAGGGCTCGCGCCGCTTGTCCGGCCGCAGCGCCGAGTACGTCGACGGGCACCGTGACCAGCTCAGCGGCTACGAGGCATTCGCCAAGGAACTCGGCCACACTCCCGGCGAGCTGGCGCTGGCGTGGCTGCTGCACCAGCCGGGCGTCACGGCACCGATCACGGGTCCGCGCACGATGGAGCAGTGGGAGTCGGCCGTCCGCGCGACGGACATCCACCTCGACGAGCAGGCGCTGGCGCGCCTGGACGAACTCTTCCCGGGGCACAAGACCTCGCCGGAGGACTTCGCCTGGTGACCGCCGGTCACTGACCTGGCCACAGACGGGAGGCCCGGTGCGCGTCGGACGCGCACTCGGCCTCCCGTCACGATCAGAGCGCGTCGACCTCGTCGTCCGTCAGCCCGGTCCAGCGCAGGTACGCCTCGACGCTCCCCCACCGCTGCTCGACGTGCGCGATCACCGTCGTCATGATCTCGGGCACGCACCGTTGTGCCCGCGCCGTCCCGACGGGGTCGGTGCTCACCGCCCGCTCGGCGGCGAACCGCTCGGCGAGACCGGTGGCACTCGCGGCGTAGTCCTCGCCGACACGACCGAGGTCCGCGCCCCAGTGCCGGGCGAGCAACGCGCTGACGATGCCGGTCCGGTCCTTGCCCGCGGAACAGCACACGAGCACGTCCCCGGGTGCGGCGGCCACGGTACGCAGTGCATCGGCGATGCCGACACGGTGCCGTTCAAGCCAGTCGATGTACTGGTCCTCGAGCACGACCGCCTCCGCAGCCGACTCGAGCCCCGACGAGGGATCGAACATCGGGACGCCGCGGTACCCGGGGGTGTGCGCGAGGGGGTGCGGCACCCGCTGGACCTCGTCGTCCCGCCGCAGGTCCACCACCGCCACACCGGCCGGGTAGTCGCTCGCGGACGTGCCCGGCTCGGTGTTGCTCCGGTACACGGTGCGGCGGTGGTCGGCCTGGAACCCGGGCCCTCCGACCTCGCGCAGGTTGGTCAGTGTCGACGACGGCGTCATGCGTCCACCTTGCCACGACGCCCACGCGTGCACGGCCACGGCCACGGCCACGGCCACGGCCACGGCCAGTGTCCGTGCACGTGGGGCCCCGCACGACGAAGGCCCCCGCGCGGACGCGGGGACCTTCGGGGACGAGCAGGAGGTGTCAGCGGACGCCGACCGGGGTCTTGTCGGCCTCCTCGTAGAGGACGTAGCCCTCTTCACCGTGGACGGCGGTGTCGATGCCGGCGACCTCGTCCTCGGTCTTGATGCGGAAGCCCATCGTCTTCTCGATGATCCAGCCGATGACGAAGGCGAGGACGAACGAGTACGCACCCACGGCGCCGGCCGCAGCGGCCTGCTTGCCGAGCTGGACGAACGAGCCCGAGTAGATCAGGCCGGTCGTGTTGGCGAAGATGCCGAGGTACAGCGTGCCGAAGATGCCGCCGACCAGGTGCACGCCGACCACGTCGAGCGAGTCGTCGAAGCCGAGCTTGTACTTCAGGTCGATCGCGAAGCAGCAGATGACACCGGCGAGGAACCCGAGCAGGATGCCCCATCCGGGCGTGAGGTTGGCGCAGGCCGGGGTGATCGCGACGAGACCGGCGACGGCACCCGACGCGGCACCGATGGACGTCGCCTTGCCGTCCTTGATCTTCTCGATGAGCAGCCAGCCCAGGACCGCGGCGGCGGGGGCGGCCAGCGTGTTGACCCAGGCGAGCGCAGCCGTGCTGTTCGCGGCGCCGGCCGAGCCGGCGTTGAAGCCGAACCACCCGAACCACAGGATCGCGGCGCCGAGCAGGACGAAGGGCGGGTTGTGCGGCTTGTGTGCACCCTTGGCGAAGCCGACGCGCTTGCCGAGGACCAGCGCGAGTGCCAGGCCGGCGGCACCGGCGTTGATGTGGACCGCGGTGCCACCGGCGAAGTCGATGACGCCCCACGTGGCGGCCCAGCCCGAGGTGAGGTTGAACACCCACGAGGCGACCGGGAAGTAGACGACCGTGACCCAGACGCCGGCGAAGACCATCCACGCGCCGAACTTGGCGCGGTCGGCGATCGCGCCGGAGATCAGCGCGACCGTGATGATCGCGAACGTCGCCTGGAACCCGACGAAGGCCAGGTCCGGGTAGGTCGCGGCGAGCTTCGTCGACTGGGACTGCTCGAACGCCTGGCCGAGACCGATCTGGTTCCAGTCGATGCTGAAGAACCCGACGACGCCGGACACGGCGGTGTGGTCGCCGGTGTTGGCGAAGGAGATCGCGTAGCCGTAGAGCACCCAGAGGACACTCACCAGGGCGATCGCCCCGAAGGACATCATCATCATGCTGATGACGGACTTCGCCTTGACGAGCCCGCCGTAGAAGAACGCGAGGCCTGGCGTCATGAACAGCACGAGTGCCGCCATGATCAAGATGAAGCCGGTCTGGCCCTGATCAAGCATTGTTCACCTCTCGATTGCAGAAGCGGCTCGGGCCGCGTCGGGTGCATCAGAGTCTGGCGAGGTGGTGTTTCACGACGGAGCACGACGTGTTTCGCGGGTGTAACACGGAGGCTCGCCGTGTGAACAGTGTGTTTCAGGAGGCCCGGCTCAGCGCCACGACACGGCTGGCGGCACGCAGGTACTTCTTCCGGTACCCGCCCTCGAGCATCACGTCGGGGTAGACCCGGTCGAGCGGCGACCCCGAGGCGACGATCTGCACCTGGGCGTCGTACAACCGGTCGACCAGGGCCACCCACCGCAGTGCGTCGGTCTGGTCGGTGAAGGGCTGCACGTCGGTCAGCCCCACGGCGTCGAGGCCCTCGACGAGCGCGACGTACTTCGACGGGTGCACCGAGGCCAGGTGCGCGACGACGGACCGGAAGTCGTCGATCGTGACCGCCCCCTCCGGCATCGCGGCGGCCACGTCCGGCACGACCCGCGCGGACTCGTCCACGGCGCGGCGACGGTAGTCGAGGCCGTCGATGCGCATGGTCTCGAACCGGTCCGACATCGTCTGGATCTCGCGCAGGAAGTCCTGCGCCGCGAAACGTCCCTCGCCGAGGGCACCCGGCGGGGTGTTCGACGTGGCCGCGAACCGCGTCCCGGTCTCGCTGAGCTCCTTGATGAGCCGGGTCATCATCATGGTGTCGCCCGGGTCGTCGAGCTCGAACTCGTCGATGCAGACCAGCGCCGTCCCGCGCAGCAGGTCGATCGTGCCCTGGAACCCGAGCGCGCCGACGAGCGCGGTGTACTCGATGAAGGTGCCGAAGGTCTTGCGCCCGGACGCCGCGTGGTAGGCGGCTGCGAGCAGGTGCGTCTTACCGACACCGAACCCGCCGTCCAGGTACACGCCCGACCGCTCGATCTGATCGGGTGCGGACGCCCGACGACGTCCGAACAGCCCGCGCTTCGCCGGCTCGGGACGTGCAGTCACGAACGCGGCGACGGCGTCGCGGACCTCGGCCTGCGAGGGGTGGTCTGGGTCCGGCCGGTACGACTCGAACGACGCGGTGGCGAACTGCGGCGGCGGCACGAGTGCCGCTGCCATCTGCTGCGGGGTCACCTGCGGGTCGCGGTCGACGAGGTGCTGGGGCATGCAGGGCCTTCCGGGGACGACGTGGGACGAGTCGTGCGACGACGTGGGACGAGTCGTGCGGCGTCATGGTGCACCGGGCAGACAGTGGGTCCGCGTACCGTTGTTCCCGACGCCGACCACTGATCCTAGTCCGGCGCCACGACCCACAGAGAGGCTCCCTGAGATGACCGCACCGGTCGACCCGTCCGACACCTTCCGCGACTTCGCCCACCCCGAGCGGCTCGTCTCGACCGCGTGGCTGCAGGAACAGCTGGACGCCGGCGCTGTCGGCAAGCCCGGTCCTGCGGGCCCGGCCGACCTGGTGGTGGTCGAGTCGGACGAGGACGTCCTGCTCTACGAGACCGGCCACGTCCCCGGCGCCGTCAAGATCGACTGGCACACCGACCTCAACGACCCGGTGCAGCGCGACTACATCGACGGCGACGCCTTCGCGCGGCTCGTCGGCGGCAAGGGCATCGGCCGCGACACCACGGTCGTCATCTACGGCGACAAGAACAACTGGTGGGCGGCCTACGCGCTCTGGGTGTTCACACTGTTCGGCCACCAGGACGTCCGCCTGCTCGACGGCGGCCGCGCCAAGTGGATCGCCGAAGACCGCCCCGTCACGACGGACCGCTCGGACGTCACCGCCGTCGAGTACCCCGTCGTCGAGCGTGAGGACGCCCCCGTGCGCGCCTTCAAGGAGGACGTCCTCGACCACCTCGGCAAGCCGCTCATCGACGTGCGCAGCGCTCCCGAGTACAGCGGCGACCGCACCACGGCACCCGACTACCCGGAAGAGGGCGCCCTGCGCGGCGGCCACATCCCCACTGCGGTGAACATCCCCTGGGCCACCGCCGCCGCGCCGGACGGCACCTTCAAGTCCCGCAGCGAGCTCGAGGCGGTCTACCGCGACGGCGCCGGCATCGGGGACGCCGATGAGGTCATCGCCTACTGCCGCATCGGCGAGCGGTCGAGCCACACCTGGTTCGTCCTGCAGCACCTGCTCGGCTACCAGAACGTCCGCAACTACGACGGCTCGTGGACCGAGTGGGGCAGCGCGGTCCGGGTCCCGATCGTGCAGGGCTCCGAGCCCGGCACCGCGCCGGCCCGATGACCGACGCACTCCCCGCGGCCCTCGCCGACTTCCGCGACGACTTCCTCGCCCTGACCCAGCCGGACCGCCTGCAGCTGCTGCTCGAGTTCTCGAACGAGCTGCCGGCACTGCCCGAGCGGTTGCAGGGGCACGAAGACGAGCTCGAACGCGTCGAGGAGTGTCAGTCACCGGTGTTCATCACGGTGACGCTCGGGCAGGACGGCGACGCCGCTGACGTGGTCCGGATGCACGCGACCGCCCCGCGTGAGGCACCGACGACGCGCGGCTTCGCGTCGATCCTGGCGCAGGGGCTCTCCGGCCTCACCGCGGACCAGGTCCTCGCGGTGCCGTCTGACTACCCGCTGACACTCGGCCTGAACGAGGCGGTCAGCCCCCTGCGCATCCGCGGCATGGTCGGCATGCTCGGCCGGGTGCAGCGACAGGTCCGCGCGCTCGTGGCGGTGCAGTAGACCCACACCGACGACGGTCTGGAGGCCCGGTGCCAGCTGGCACCGGGACTCCCGTCCGTCACGTCCCGGCTACGGGGCGCGCGTCGCGTCGTGCGGCCGGACCACCTCGGTCAGCCACGCCAGGATGCGCGCGTCGAACCAGTCCGCGTCGTGGTTCCAGAGCTTGGTGTGCCGCGCCGCGTGGGCGACCTCGAGCCGGACCAGGTCCGGCCGGGCCTCGGCCAACGCGTGCGATGCCGACGAGGGCACGAAGCCGTCGTCGTCGCTGTGCAGCAACAGGATCGGCACGGTGAGCTCGGCGGCCCGCGCGACCATGTCGAGCTCACGCAGGTCGACGGGCTGCGCCAGGCCCGCCAGTCGGTGCAGGACCGGGGTGCGGAGCACACGCTGGGCGACCTTGCGCACCACGCGTGGCAGTCGGAGCGCCCGGCTCTGCGACTTCAGCACCGCGTGCCAGTCGACCACGGCGGACTCGAGCACGACGCCGTCGACCAGCTGGGCGAACGGCGACCGGACCAGCGTCTGCAGCACCACGGCACCGCCCATCGACCAGCCCATCAGCACGACGCTCGTCGCGCCCTGCCCCTCGACCCAGCGGAGGGCGGCGTCGACGTCCTCCCACTCGGTGGACCCCAGCCCGTAGCGGCCGTCGACGCTCTTCGGGGCGACCCCGTCGTTCCGCCACGAGGCCAGCAACACCGAGTACCCGGCCGCACGGAACACCGGCAGCGCACGGATCGTCTCGGCACGGGTGACTCCGCGGCCGTGCACCAGGACCGCCCAGGGCGCACCCGGGTCGTCGGCACGGACCACCCAGGCAGGCGCCGGGCCGTTCGGGGTGGGGACGTCGATGTCCTCGACCGGCACGTCGAGTTCGCCGGGCGTCAGGTAGAACCAGCCGCCCCACCGACCGCGGCGGGCCGTCGTGGGGTCCCCGGCGTCGACGGCGATGATCCGCCGGGTGACGGTCGCGGTCGTGGACCCGAGGACCTCGCCGACGCGCATGTGACCGGTGCCGCCACCGAACCAGAGGCTGTAGCGCCCCTGCAGCTCGGTGTCCGGCGTGCGCTCGAGCGTGACGGCCCCGTGCTGCAGGTCGACGGCCAGGATCGGCACCCGCTCGGTGCGCTTCCGGTCCGGGGTGACGACCATGCGGGCGATCGCGGCGACGAAGCCACCGACCACGGCGGTGCCGATCACGACCGCGGCGAGACCGGCGCCGAGGGCGACCAGGCCGGCGGAGCGTGCGGTGTCCTGCACCACGTCCTCGGCGGGTCGCGCAGAACGGGACATGCTGCGGAGCCTAGTCTGCATCCGTGTCCGAAACCCCAGAGCCCGCCGCCTTCGCGCAGCTCCGCGCGTACGTGGCCGCTGGCGGGACCCGCTCCGAGACGACGGTCACCGAGATCCCGTCGCCCTCGCGGCTGGCACCGTTCTCGATCGCCCTGGCCGCGGACGTCTCCGGCGTCGAGCACGGCGTCGACTCCGACCTCGGCACCGGCCGGTTCATCGCGCTGCACGATCCGTCCGAGCCCGAGGGCTGGGCAGGCGCGTTCCGCATCGTCACCTTCGCCCAGGCACCCCTCGAACCCGAGATCGGCGTCGACGAGTTCGTGGCGGACGTGACGTGGAGCTGGCTCGTCGACGCACTGGCGGCGCACGGGGCCGAGTACGACCGGGCGTCGGGCACCGCCACCAAGATCATCTCCCGCGGCTACGGCGAGCTCGCGGCACAGGGCGACGGCGCGCAGCTCGAGCTGCGCGCCTCGTGGACCCCGCGCGGCGACCTCGACGCCGGGGGTCTCGTCGCGCACGTCGAGGCCTGGGAGGAGATCGTCACCATGCTCGCAGGACTGCCGCCGTCGTCGGACGGTGTGAGCCTGCTCGCCCCCAGGAGGCTCGCCCGTGACTGACCCCGCTCCTTCGGCACCATCGGCGGAGCCGACCGCGACGTCGACTTCGTCGGCGGAGCCGACCTCGACCTCGTCGTCGGAGCCGACCTTCGAGGAGGGCCACGACGCCGTCAAGGTGATCGAGGACCGATCGGACTACCTGGCGGCGGTCCAGGCCATCGCCGCCGGACACGGCCCGGTCGCGGTCGACGCCGAACGTGCCAGCGGCTACCGCTACTCGCAGCGCGCGTACCTCATCCAGGTGTTCCGCCGCGGTGCCGGTGCCTTCCTGTTCGACCCCATCGCGATCGGGTCGTTCGCCGAGCTGCAGGACGCGATCGTCGACGAGGAGTGGCTCTTCCACGCCGCCTCGCAGGACCTGCCGTGCCTGCGCGAGGTCGGGCTCGTGCCGACCCGGATCTTCGACACCGAACTCGGCGCGCGCATCGCCGGCTTCCCCCGCGTGGGCCTCGGCGCCGTCGTGGAGCAGCTGCTCGGCATCACGCTGGCGAAGGCACACTCCGCCGCGGACTGGTCCACCCGCCCGCTCCCCCAGTCGTGGCTCGTGTACGCCGCCCTCGACGTCGAGCTCCTGCCCGACCTCCGCGATGCCCTGGCCGCGGTGCTCGACGAGGCCGGCAAGACGACGATCGCCACGCAGGAGTTCGACGCCGTCCTGCACCGTGCACCGAAGCCGCCCCGTGCCGAACCCTGGCGTCGACTCTCCGGCATGCACGCCCTCCGCGGCACGCGCGCCCTCGCCATCGCCCGGTCGCTCTGGAGCGCTCGTGACGCGTTCGCGCAGGAGACCGACATCGCCCCCGGCCGGATCATCCCGGACGCCGCGATCGTCGCCGCGGCGGCCGCAGCACCCGAGACCCGCAAGGACCTGGCTGCCGTGAAGGCCTTCACCGGGCGCGCCAGCCGGTCCGAGCTCGACCGCTGGTGGGCAGCCGTCGACGAGGGTCGCACCACCGACGACCTGCCGCGCCTCCGGGGCTCGGGTGAGCCGACGCTGCCGCCGCCCCGGGCCTGGGCCGACCGCAACCCGCCGGCCGACCGCCGCTACAAGGCCGCACGGGCCGCCGTCACCGCCGTGGCCGAGCAGCTCGACGTCCCGCTCGAGAACCTCCTGACGCCGGACACGCTCCGCATGGTGTCGTGGGAGCCCCCCGCGACCGTCGACGTGTCCTCGGTCGGTGCCGCCCTCGCGGCCCTCGACGCGCGGCCGTGGCAGGTCGAGGCCACCGCCGCGGTCATCGCCGACGCGTTCGGAGCGGCTGCCGACCCGTCCGCCGCCGCTGCCGAACCGTCCGCCGCCACCGCTGACCCGTCCGCTGCCGCTGCGCCGGTGGCCGCCGCGACGGACAACGACCGTTCTCCGAGCACACCGGACGTTGTGGCAGGAGAACAGGACGACGCGGCACACGGTCCCGCTCGGTCGTAGGAACCGACCAACCGACATGCGTGCCCTCAGCCGTGGGGCATAGCGTCGGGGACGTCGTCGGGGTGCGCCCGGACGACGTGTGACAGGGCCGGGACGGACCATCCGCCGCGGCCCGATCGATGTGGATCTGTGGAGGCCAGCTTTGCCAAAGGCATCAGACGTCGTCTTCGTCGACGGCGTGCGGACACCGTTCGGACGCGCCGGGGAGAAGGGGGTGTTCTGGCGGACCCGCGCCGATGACCTGGCAGTGCACGCGATGCGCGGCCTGCTCGACCGGAACGCGTCGCTCGACCCCGCCGCCGTGGACGACGTCGCGGTCGCGGCCACCACGCAGCAGGGTGACCAGGGGTTGACGCTCGGCCGGACCGTCGGGATGTTGGCGGGCCTCCCGAAGTCGGTGCCCGGGTACGCCATCGACCGCATGTGCGCCGGAGCCATGACGAGCGTCACGACGCTCGCCGGCGCCATCGCGTTCGGCGCAGCCGACATCGCGCTCGCCGGTGGTGTCGAGCACATGGGTCGCCACCCGATGGGCTTCGGCGCCGACGTCAACCCGCGCTTCGTCGCGGAGCGCATGGTCGCGAGCGACGCGCTCGTCATGGGCAGCACGGCCGAGCGTCTGCACGACCGCTTCCCCGCCATCACGAAGGACCGCGCGGACGCCTACGCGGTGCAGTCGCAGCAGCGCTACGCCGCCGCCTGGGGCGCCGGCAAGCTGCAGCCCGACGTCGTCCCGGTCGAGGTCAACACCGGGCAGGGCTGGGACGTCGTCTCGACCGACGAGCCGCCGCGTCCCGGCACCACCCTGGAGGCCCTGGCCGCCCTGAAGACGCCGTTCCGGCCCCACGGACGGGTCACCGCCGGCAACGCGGCCGGTCTCAACGACGGCGCGACCATGAGCCTGCTCGCCTCGGACGCCGGCGCGGAGCGCTTCGGTCTCGCGCCGAAGATGCGGATGGTCTCGTTCGCCTTCGCCGGCGTCGAGCCCGAGGTGATGGGCGTCGGCCCGGTCCCCGCCACCGACAAGGCCCTGGCGAAGGCCGGTCTGTCGATCGACGACATCGGCCTGTTCGAGATCAACGAGGCGTTCGCCGTCCAGGTGCTCGCGTTCCTCGACAACTACGGCATCGCGCAGGACTCCCCGAACGTCAACGCGTGGGGCGGCGCGATCGCCGTCGGCCACCCGCTGGCATCGAGCGGCGTTCGTCTGATGAACCAGCTCGCCGCACAGTTCGCCGAACGCCCCGACGTCAAGTACGGCATCACCACGATGTGCATCGGGCTCGGCCAGGGCGGCACCGTGATCTGGGAGAACCCGCACCACAGCAAGTCCGCGGAACGCTCGGCTCGGAAGGCGGCCTGACCATGACCCTCGTCGACAACGACCAGCTGCTCGCGCTCTCCGAGGACGAGGTCGTCACGCACTCGTACCTCAAGCACGTCGCGCTCCCCTCGGGCGGCACGCTCGGGCTCATCACGCTCGACAACGGCAAGGACTTCAAGCGCCCCTCGACGCTCGGTCCGCGCACCCTGATCGAGCTCTCCGGCGTCCTCGACACGCTGCAGACCGAGGCGGCGAACGGCACCGTGCAGGCCGTGGCGATCACCGGCAAGGAGTACTGCTTCGCGGCCGGGGCTGACCTGTCCCAGGCGGCGTCCGTGCCCTCGCGGGCGGTGGCGCACGACCTGGCGGCCCTCGGACACGCGACGCTCCGCAAGCTCAGCGACCTCGGTGTGCCGTCGTTCGCGTTCATCAACGGCATCGCGCTCGGCGGCGGCCTCGAGGTCGGGCTGCACTGCACCTACCGGGTGTTCTCGTCCGCGGCCCAGGGCATCGGGCTGCCCGAGGTATTCCTCGGCATCATCCCGGGCTGGGGCGGCGCGACGCTGCTCCCCCGCCTGATCGGGCCGGAGAAGGCGCTCCGCGTCATCGTCGAGAACCCGCTCAAGAACAACCGCCTGATGGACGGGAAGGCCGCGGTCGACCTCGGCATCGGTGACGCACTGATCCCGTCGGTGACCTTCCTGCCGTCCGCGGTCGCGTGGGCCGACGGCGTCGTGTCCGGCGCCACGAAGGTCGTCCGGAAGAACGAACCCGGCATGCTCGAGAAGGCCGCGTGGGGCACCGTCGTCAAGGTCGCCCGCTCGCAGGTCGCGTCGAAGATCGGCACGGTGCCGAAGTCGCCGTTCCGTGCCCTCGACCTGGTCGCTGCCGCCAAGTCCGGGTCGCTCGACGAGCGCTTCGCCGGCGAGGACGACGCCCTGGCCGACCTGCTCTCCGGCGACCAGTTCGCCGCGTCGATGTACGCGTTCGACCTGGTGCAGAAGCGCGCCAAGCGCCCGGTCGGAGCCCCCACGGACGTCGAGCCGAAGAAGATCACGAAGGTCGGCGTCCTCGGCGCCGGGCTCATGGCCTCGCAGTTCGCGCTGCTGTTCGCCCGCCGCCTCGGGGTCCCCGTCGTCATCACCGACGTCGACCAGACCCGCGTCGACGCCGGTGTCGCGCGGATCCGGGCGTCGATCGAGGAGATGCTCGGCAAGGGCCGCCTGTCGCAGGACGACGCCAACCGCATCACGGCGCTCGTCACCGGCTCGGTGTCGTACGACGCCTTCGCCGACGCCGACTGGGTGATCGAGGCCGTGTTCGAGGAGATGAGCGTCAAGCAGGAGGTGTTCCGGAAGATCGAGCAGGTGATCGCCCCGGACGCGATCCTCGCCACGAACACGTCGTCGCTCTCCGTCGCCGAAATGGCGTCCGTCCTGCAGCACCCGGAACGCCTGGTCGGGTTCCACTTCTTCAATCCGGTGGCCGTCATGCCCCTGGTCGAGGTCGTCCGCGCGTCGCAGACCTCGGACGAGGCCGTCGCCACCGCGCTGGCCGTCGCGAAGACCCTGAAGAAGACCGCGATCGTCACGGCCGACCAGCCGGGCTTCGTGGTCAACCGGGTGCTCGCCCGCGTGCTGGGCGAGGCCATGCGCGGCGTCGAGGAGGGCACCGGCTTCGACGTCGTCGCCGCGGGCGCCCAGCCGCTCGGGCTGCCGATGTCGCCGTTCGAACTGCTCGAGCTCGTCGGACTGCCCGTCGGTGCCCACGTGCTCGACTCGCACCACGCCGCTTGGCCCGACCGCTTCTACCCCGGCGACGGGCTGAAGCGCATCGCGGAGCACGGCACGATCCTGACCCGCGACAAGAAGGGCTCGGTCACCGGGTACGACCCGGCCGCGGTCAAGCTCGTCGCGCCGGCCAAGAAGGACGCGAAGCCGGTCGACGCCGCCGAGATGCAGCGCCGGTTCGAGGACGCCCTGGCCGACGAGGTGCACCGCATGCTCGACGACCAGGTCGTGCAGCACGTCGAGGAGATCGACCTCGGGCTCATCCTCGGTGCGGGCTACCCGTTCCAGGCGGGCGGCATCAGCCCCTACCTCGACCGCAGTGGCGCGTCCGAGCGGGTCTTCGGCGGGGCGTTCCACGACCCGGCGATCGTCGGCCCCGAGTCGCGCTAGGCCGAGGCATCGTCCAGCGCGGATCGCTCCCGCACAACGAGAAGCACCCCGCACCACGGATCGCCGTGGCGCGGGGTGCTTCTCGTTGTGCGAACGCGGAGCGCACCGGCGCGGCGGTGCGTGCGAACCAGCCCGGCGCGCCTACCGCTCGGCGGACTCCCGCGAGCGGGCGGGCTTCGCCTGGGGCAGCTTCGTGCCGACGACCTGGTCGAAGACGTCCCGCGCGATGGCCTCGGCGGTGAGCCCGACGTCGGCCAGGATCTGGGAGCGGGTCGCGTGGTCGATGAACGCGTCCGGCAGCCCGAGCTCGTTCACCCCGGTGTCGACCCCCGCCGCGCGCAGGTCCTGCCGCAGCCGCGTGCCGACGCCGCCGACGCGGACACCGTCCTCGATCGTGATGACGAGCCGGTGGGTGCGGGAGAGCTCGATGAGCGAGGACGGGATCGGCACCACCCATCGCGGGTCCACCACGGTCACGCCGATGCCCTGCGCCTCGAGCAGCGCCGCGGCGTCGAGCGCGATCGGCACCATGGAGCCGACGGCCACGATGAGGACGTCCTCGTCCGCGGTGTCGGACGCGTGCAGCACGTCGACCCCGTCGGACAACCGGGACGTCGCCGGGATGTCCGGGCCCACCGGACCCTTCGACCACCGGAGCACCGTCGGGGCGTCGTCGATCGCGACGGCCTCGCGGAACTCCTCGCGCAGGGTCGCAGCGTCCCGCGGGGCCGCGATGCGGATGCCGGGGACGACCTGCAGCAGCGCCAGGTCCCACATGCCGTGGTGCGACGGCCCGTCAGGACCGGTGACGCCCGCGCGGTCGAGCACGAACGTCACGCCGGCGCGGTGCAGCGCCACGTCCATCAGGACCTGGTCGAATGCACGGTTCAGGAACGTGGCGTACAGCGCCACGACGGGGTGCAGTCCGCCGAACGCCAGTCCGGCTGCCGAGGCGACCGCATGCTGCTCGGCGATGCCGACGTCGATCACCCGGTCGGGGTGCCGCTGCTGGAACAGGTGGAGCCCGGTCGGGCGGAGCATCGCAGCCGTGATCGCGACGATCCGCGGGTCCTCGTCGCCGACGTCGGCCAGCGAGGACGCGAACACCGAGGTCCACGACGGGCCCGAGGCGGTCTCGAGCGACTCCCCCGTCTCCGGGTCGATGTGCCCGACGGCGTGGAACTGGTCGGCCTGGTCGCGCAGGGCCGGTTCGAAGCCGTGCCCCTTCTCGGTGATGGCGTGCACGATGACCGGCGCGCCGTACTCCTTGGCCTGCCGGAGCGCGCTCTCCATCGCCTGCTGGTCGTGGCCGTTGACCGGCCCGATGTACTTGATGTCGAGGTTCGAGTAGAGGGCCTCGTTGTTCGTCAGCCGCGACAGGAAGCCGTGCAGACCACCGCGCATCCCCCGGTAGACCGCACGGCCCGGTGCGCCGAAGCGGTGGGCCGCCGCGCGGGTCTTCTCGTACAACGCGCGGTACTCCCGCCGCGTCCGCACGGAGTTGAGGTACCGGGCCATGCCGCCGATGGTCGGCGCGTAGGACCGTCCGTTGTCGTTGACGACGATCACGAGCCGCCGGCCGTTGTCGTCGGAGATGTTGTTGAGCGCCTCCCACGTCATCCCGCCGGTGAGGGCGCCGTCGCCGACGACGGCCACGACGGTGCGCTCCGACTGCCCGGTCTGCGTGAACGCCCGTGAGATGCCGTCGGCCCACGACAACGACGACGACGCGTGCGAGGACTCGACGATGTCGTGCTCGGACTCGCTGCGCTGCGGGTAGCCGGCGATGCCGCCCCGCTCACGCAGGTGCGAGAAGTCCTGCCGGCCGGTGACGAGCTTGTGCACGTACGACTGGTGCCCGGTGTCGAACACGAAGGGGTCCCGCGGCGAGTCGAACACCCGGTGCATCGCGAGTGTGAGCTCGACGACCCCCAGGTTCGGCCCGAGGTGCCCACCGGTCTTGGCGACCTCGGCCACCAGGAAGCGACGGATCTCGGCGGCGAGTTCGGTCATCTGCGCGTCGCTGAGACGCTTCAGGTCGCGCGGGGACGTGATGCTGGTGAGCAGACTCACGGGCGCTCCTTTCGTCGTGCTGTCGGCCCACACTATCCGCGGGACCCGACAACGGACAGGAGGCCCGTGGCGGGTTCGCCACGGGCCTCCCGTCCGGTCCGGACCGCGTCAGCAGTCCGTGGTCACCGCGCTCAGACGAGCGAACGGAGCACGTACTGCAGGATGCCGCCGTTGCGGTAGTAGTCGGCCTCACCGGGGGTGTCGATGCGGACCACGGCGTCGAACTCCACGGTCTGCTTGCCCTCGGGCGAGTGCGCACTCGGCTCGGCGGTGACGTGCACCGTCTTCGGCGTGGTGCCCTCGTTGAGCGCGGTCAGCCCCGAGATCGAGACGGTCTCGGTGCCGTCGAGCCCGAGCGACTCGACCGACTCGCCGGCCGGGAACTGCAGCGGGACGACGCCCATGCCGATGAGGTTCGAGCGGTGGATGCGCTCGAAGCTCTCGGTGATGACCGCCTTGACGCCGAGCAGGTTGGTGCCCTTCGCCGCCCAGTCACGGGACGAGCCGGAGCCGTACTCCTTGCCACCGAAGACGACGAGTGGGATGCCCTGCTCCTGGTAGTGCTGCGATGCGTCGTAGATGAACGACTGGTCGCCGTCGGGCGTGGTGAAGTCACGGGTGTACCCGCCCTCGACCCCGTCGAGCAGCTGGTTGCGCAGGCGGATGTTGGCGAACGTGCCGCGGATCATGACCTCGTGGTTGCCACGACGCGAGCCGTAGGAGTTGAAGTCCTTGCGGTCGACGCCGTGCTCGGCGAGGTACTGGCCCGCCGGGCTGTCGGCCTTGATCGAGCCGGCCGGCGAGATGTGGTCGGTCGTGACCGAGTCGCCGAGCTTCGCCAGCACGCGGGCACCGGAGATGTCCGACACCGCGTCGGGCGTCATCGTCATGCCCTCGAAGTACGGGGGCTTCCGCACGTAGGTCGACTCGGTGTCCCACTCGAACGTGTCACCGGTCGGGGTCGGCAGGTTCTTCCAGCGGTCGTCGCCCTCGAACACGGAGCCGTACTCGTGGGTGAACATCTCGGTGTCGATCGAGGTGTCGATGACCTGCTGGACCTCGGCCGCGTCGGGCCAGATGTCCGCCAGGTAGACGTCGTTGCCGTCCGTGTCGGTGCCGAGCGCGTCCTTGTCGAAGTCGAAGTGCATCGACCCGGCGAGGGCGTACGCGATGACCAGCGGCGGCGACGCCAGGTAGTTCATCTTGACGTCGGGGTTGATCCGGCCCTCGAAGTTGCGGTTGCCCGAGAGCACCGCGGTGACGGCCAGGTCGTTGTCCTGCACGGCCTGGGAGATCTCCTCGGGCAGCGGGCCCGAGTTGCCGATGCAGGTCGTGCAGCCGTAGCCGACCGTGTAGAAGCCGAGGTCCTCGAGGTAGCTGGTCAGGCCGGCCTTCTCGTAGTAGTCGGTGACGACCTTCGACCCGGGCGCCAGGGTCGTCTTGACCCACGGCTTGGCCTTGAGGCCCTTCTTGGCCGCGTTCCGGGCCAGGATGCCGGCGGCCATCATGACCGACGGGTTCGACGTGTTGGTGCAGGACGTGATCGCGGCGATCGCGACGGCACCGTGGTCGATCGTGAACGGGTCGCCGTCCGCGATCGCGACCGACGTCGGCTTGGACATGGAGCTCGGCGCGCTCGAGGCGTGCGCGGGGACCTCGGATGCCGGGGCGTCCTGCAGGTCGTCGACGGCGTGCTCGTCGCCCGGGGCGGCGGCGACCGGGTCGGACGCCGGGAAGGTGTCCGCGACGGCCTTGTCCTCTTCCGAGTGGTCGATGCTGGCGTAGTTGGCCAGGTCGACCTCGAACTGGTCCTTCGCCTTCGACAGCTCGATGCGGTCCTGCGGGCGCTTCGGGCCGGAGATCGACGGGACGACCGTCGACAGGTCCAGCTCCATGTACTCGGAGTAGGCCGGCTCGACCGAGGCGTCGTGCCACAGCCCCTGGGCCTTGGCGTAGGCCTCGACCAGGGCGATCTGGGCCTCGTCGCGGCCGGTCAGGCGCAGGTAGTCGAGCGTGACGCCGTCGACCGGGAAGATCGCCGCCGTGGAACCGAACTCGGGGCTCATGTTGCCGATCGTCGCGCGGTTCGCCAGCGGGACGGCGCTGACGCCCTCGCCGTAGAACTCGACGAACTTGCCGACGACGCCGTGCTTGCGGAGCTCCTGCGTGATCGTGAGGACCACGTCGGTCGCGGTCACGCCGGCGGGGATCTCCCCCGAGAGCTTGAAGCCGACGACCTTGGGGATGAGCATCGACACCGGCTGGCCGAGCATGGCGGCTTCGGCCTCGATGCCACCGACGCCCCAGCCGAGCACACCGAGGCCGTTCACCATCGTGGTGTGCGAGTCGGTGCCGACGAGCGTGTCGGGGTAGGCGTAGGTCTCGCCGTCGAGGTCGCGCGTGTAGGTGACCTTGGCCAGGTACTCGATGTTGACCTGGTGCACGATGCCGGTCCCCGGCGGGACGACCTTGAAGTCCTCGAACGCGGTCTGGCCCCAGCGGAGGAACTGGTAGCGCTCCCCGTTCCGCTCGTACTCCAGGTCCGTGTTGCGCTGCAGTGCGTCCTCGCGACCGAACAGGTCGGCGATGACGGAGTGGTCGATGACCATCTCGGCCGGCGACAGCGGGTTGATCTTGTTCGGGTCGCCACCGATCTCGGCCATGGCCTCGCGCATGGTGGCGAGGTCGACGATGCACGGCACGCCGGTGAAGTCCTGCATGACGACGCGCGCCGGCGAGAACTGGATCTCGGTGTCCGGTTCGGCGTCGGGACGCCAGGACCCGAGCGAGCGGATCTGGTCCGCGGTGACGTTCTTGCCGTCCTCGGTGCGCAGGAGGTTCTCCAGCAGCACCTTGAGGCTGTACGGGAGCTTCTCGTGGCCGGGCACGGCGTCGATCCGGTGGATCGCGTAGTCGACACCCCCGACCGTCAGCGTGTCCTTCGAGCCGAAGCTGTTGACTGCAGCCACTGTGCCGCCTCCTGAGTTCGTCGGTGTGCCCCCATCCAAGCGGGCCGCAGCGCGTCCCACCAGCAAGGCAAACCTAATCCCGCGTGCGGTGAGCCGCCCGGGGAAAGTGTCTTGATGTCGAGAGAACTCTACACCGCGCGGGCGGTGTCGTCGGCCTCGTCGCGGTGGAACACGGTGCGCACGAGCAGCCACGTGACCCAGAGCAGCGCGGCGTAGAGCGGGACGCCGGTGATGAGCTTGATGCCCGCGAGGAGTTCGACCTGCGCGGTCAGGTAAAGCGGGACCTCGATGACCAGGCGGAGTGCGAAGAGCCCCACCCACATCCACGTCGCGACGGTGAGCACGCGGCGCTGAGCCCGGTCGGCGCGCCAGTCGTGGGCCGTGCCGTCGGCGTTCGGCGGGAGCAGGAACCCGACGATGACGCCGATGAGCGGCCGGCGGATCGCGAGCGTCACGAGGAGCACGACCAGGCAGACGACGTTGATGACGATGCCGGGGATGAAGTTGCTCTCGGCCTTGCCCGTGAACAGGGCGAGCGCCGCCGAGACCGCCACGCCGAGGATGCCCGCGAACGACATCGCCACCGACTGGCGCTGCACCAGACGAGCCACGACGAACACCAGTCCGACCGCGACGGGGATGAGCACGCTGGGGACGAGTTCCTTCGTGATCGCGTACACGACCAGGAACGCGAACCCGGGCAGCACCGACTCGGCGACGCCACGGACGCCACCGATCGCGGTCACCAGGGCACGGCCCGTGGGGGCCTCGCCCGGCGCGACCTGCCCGATGCCGGCGTTCCGGGCCGCGTCGCGTAGCTGCGCCTGCAACGACACGGGCGCCTCGCGCTCGTCCGCGAACGGGTCGGACGCGGCGGGGTCAGACGTGACCCCGTCGTGGTCAGCGGGGTCGGGACGGTCGGACACCGGGCCTCCAGACGTCAGATCGCCGACTGCGTCGACTTCGGCATGTGCAGCGGGATGAGGTCACGCGGCGGCATCGGCGTACCACCACGGACGACCACGACGCTGCGGAACAGGTCCTCGATCTCCTCGGCATCGTCCGGCGACTCGGCGGCCTTGCCGGCGATCACGCCGCGCAGGAACCAGCGCGGGCCGTCGACGCCGATGAACCGGGCCGGTCGTTCGCCCGCGACGCCACCGTCACCGTCGACCATGACGGGGACCGAGGCGCGGAGCTCAGGGCCGAAGGGGCCGTCGACCTCGGTCACGGAGCCACCCTGGCGCTCGATCTGCTCGGCGATCTGCGCGCGGATCTCGTGCCACAGCCCGGTCGAGCGGGGCGCGGCGAAGGGCTGGACCTGCAGCGTGGACTCGTCGTAGTCGAGCCCGACCGCGACGACACGCTGCGAGCCCTCCTCGACCTCGAGCCGCAGGTGCAGACCCTCGCGCGGCAGGATCTTCACGCCGCCCAGGTCCACGTAGGGCCGGACCGGGTTCGCCTCGGTCTCGTCCAGCGGGCCGAGGTCCTCACGGTCCTCGGGGGCGGACTTGCCGGTCGGTGCGACGGCCACCACCTCGTCGAGGCCGGCGTCGGCCTCGACGGCGATGTCGACCTCCGGAGAGGTCCCCGCCACCTCGACGTCGTCGGCGACCTGTCCGGCCACCTCGACCTCGTCACGCTTGCGTCGCCCGATCCTCATCGCTGCGTCCCTTCCTGCTCGTTCGTGACACCGTAGCCCGACGAGCCGAAGCCGCCCTGGCCCCGCACGCTCTCCGGCAGGGCGTCGACGCGGGTGAAGACCGCCTGGGCCACCGGCATCACGATCATCTGCGCGATGCGGTCGCCGACCTGCACCGCGTACGGCGTGGTGGCGTCGGTGTTCAGCAGCGCCACCTTGATCTCGCCCCGGTAGCCGGCGTCGACGGTGCCGGGTGCGTTCACGATGGTGATGCCGTGCTTGGCCGCGAGGCCGCTGCGCGGGACCACGAACGCCGCGTGCCCCTCGGGCAGCGCGATCGACAGGCCCGTCCCGACGAGTCGGCGCTCGCCCGGAGCGAGCTCGAAGGCCTCGGCCGACACCAGGTCGGCACCGGCGTCTCCGGGGTGGGCGTAGCCGGGAGGGTTCTCCCCGGTCCAGAGCACGTCGACTGGTTCGGTCACGTGTCGAGGGTAGTGCAGACCGTGACCGTTCCGTGACCTCAGCCGACTCGTGGTCGAATGGTCTCGTGACCCTGTACCGCGAACGCCTCTGGGCGCCGCCGAGCCTGTACCTGGCGACGGCGCTCGTCATCCCCGCGAGCCTGCTCGTGTTCCTGCCGATCAACATCCTGACCGGCGTCATCGTGGCCGTCCTGATGGAGCTGGCGGTCCTGGTGCTCCTCTGGGTGCTCGCGCCCGTGGTCGAGGTGACCGACACCGAGTTCCGCGCCGGCCGGGCGCACCTGCCGCGCGACCTGGTCGGCGACGTCGCGGCGTTCGGCGGTGCCGAGGCGACGACCCAGCGCGGCCCGAAGCTCGACGCCCGGGCGTGGACGCTCTTCCGCGGCTACGTCCGGGACGTCGTCCGCGTGGAGGTCCGCGACGCGGCCGACCCGACGCCCTACTGGCTGGTGAGCGTGCGCCGACCCGACAAGGTCGTCCAGGCGCTGCAGTCCTGAAGCCGTTCCGCAGACAGACGGGAGGCCCGGTGCCAGCTGGCACCGGGCCTCCCGTTCGTTCGTTGCGTGCCTAGAGCGCGGCGCACTCCGCGCAGACCGGTCCGAGCTTCGACTCGTGGTCGAGCTGCGAACGGTGCTTCACGAGGAAGCACTCGACGCACGTGAACTCGTCGACCTGCGGGGGGAGCACGACGACGTCGAGGTCGACGTCGCTGAGGTCCTGCCCGGCGAGCTCGAAGCTGCCGGGGTTGTCGGAGTCGTCGTCGACGACCCCCGACATCTTGTCGGGCACGCGCTCCTTGAGGGCCTCGATCGACTCCGAGTCGGAGTTGTCGTCGGTCTTCCGGGGGGCGTCGTAATCGGTGGCCATGCCCATCCATTTCTCGTATCGAGAGGTCGTCGCCGGAGATCGGCGGCGACAGTATCCAACACGCGCCGCCCCGATGCAAACTGAACGCCGAGTGGCTCGTCTGGCCGTGCAACCCGGCGATGGTGCGGTCCATTCCCGCAGTCCGGGAACCGCGCCGACCCACCTGGGACACGGACCCCGCGGCACGCCCGTGCGCCTCCCTCGGATCGGCCCGCTCGCGCTGCATACTGCCCGGGTACGACGCACGACCCTCGTGACGCTCGGAAGGCGGAACCATGCAAGACGTGAGAGTCATCGGAGTGGAGTCCGGGGCACTCCTGCTCGCGACCGACGGCGGCAGCGAGTTCCGCTTGCCCGTCACCTCGGCGCTGCCGGGGCAGGTCCGGCAGGCGAACCCCGACGGGACGCCGCACAAGCGCGTGTCCCCGAAGGACGTCCAGGCGCGGATCCGCGGTGGCGCTGACGCAGCCGACGTCGCCTCGGCACTCGACGTCGACGTCGAGTACGTCCGTCGCTTCGAGGGTCCCGTCCTGGCCGAGCGCGCCTTCGTCCTCGACGCCGCGCGACGGGTCCCGGTCACGCCGACCGAGGACGCCGCGCCGGACACCTTCGGCGAGGCGATCACCGCCCGGCTCGACGCCGGCGAGGCCTCGGCCGTGACCTGGTCGAGCTGGAAGCACGTCGAGAACGGCTGGACCGTGCAGGTCCGCTACACCGCGACCGAGGTCGAGCACGACGCGCAGTGGCGCTTCGACCCGAAGACGTCGACGCTCACGCCCGAGAACGGCGACGCGCACCGGCTGTCCCACACCGAGGACGTCGGGCTCACCCCGCGCCTGCGCGCCGTGGAGTCGACCCAGCAGGACACCGACGGCACCCGCTTCGACTCCGGCGCCTTCCGCGTCGACGAGCCGGACGAGGACGTCACGAACCCCGACGTCGCCGAGCGTGCCCCGCTGCGCCCGCCGCTCCCCCGCATCGGCACGGCCCAGATCGAGGAGCGCGCTCCCGGCAACGAGACCGCCGACCTGCTCGAGGCCCTCCGCCGCCGTCGGGGCGAGCGCGAGTCCGTCGCCTTCGCCGAACAGCCGCAGGACGAGTCGCGCGGCTCGGTGAGCGTCGTCGACATCCCGCTGCAGGGCTTCGAGGACACGAGCGACACCGGCCCGCAGCCGGAGGCCCGACCGGCGTCGGCGCCCGAGGCCGAGGGGCGTCAGGAGCGCAAGAAGCGCAGCCGTCGCTCGATGCCGAGCTGGGACGAGATCGTCTTCGGCACGCGGCCGGACGACGACCTGGCCTGAGCGTCGCTTCGGCACCCGGACGCGTGATCCGGAGGCGACGACCTGGCCTGGTCCGGGTCGGTCCGACCCCGACCGCTACGTCTGGTTCGCGAAGGCCCCTGCCAGGCGCAGAGGCACGCCGACCTCGTCGTCGGTCAGCGCCCCGTGCTGCCCGATCATCCGCTTCGGGTCCTTGCGCGGGTCGAGCTCCCGGTCGTCGTTGAACGCCCACGAGCCTCGCGCCACGACGAGCACGTCGCCGATGCGCGGCAGGACGTCCTCTGCCACGGCACCGAACCACCCGGCCGCCACCGCCTCGTCACGACTGGCGACGTACGCCCGCTTGCCCACCGACACGCGCCAGGCGTCGACGAGCGCGGGCACGTCGGTCCCCGGTGCGACCGTGAGCTGCCGGCACCGCGGGTCCCCCGCCACGCCGACGACGTCGACGAGCAGGTCCGGGTCCATAGCGATGTTCGCCTCGGCCGGTACGTCGAGCACCCCGTGGTCGGCGGTGACGAGCACGCCGACGTCCGGCGCGACGCGGGCGTCCAGCCGGGCGAGCTCGCCGTCGAGCAGCTCGAGCGACGCCGTCCACCGGTCGGACTGCCACCCGTGCTTGTGGCCGATCGAGTCGAGCTCCGGAACGTAGAGGTAGACCAGCGCCCGCCCCGTCGCGGTGGCGGCGATCGCGGCGTCCACCCGGTCGGGGATCGAGTCCGCCGCGACGTACCGGGCGCCGCCGAGCACGTTCGCCGTCATCCCGGACGAGCGGTAGCGCGTGGGACCGACGACGACCGGGTCGACCCCGAGTCCGGCGGCCGCTGTGAACAGCGTCGGCGACTGCAGCCAGCCGGCCGGGACCTCGTCGTCCCACCCGCTCAGCAGGTTCATCACCGTGCCGGTGTCCGGGTTCCACCCGCTGTAGCCGACCACGCCGTGGGTGCCGGGCGAGCGCCCGGTCGTCAGCGTGGAGAGCGCCGCCGCGGTCGTCGTGGGGAAGCCGCTGCGCAGCCGCTTCTTCGTCGCGGCGAGGAACCGGGCGTGGCCGGCACGCGCGCTCAGCGCGTTGGCCCCCAGGCCGTCGACCAGCACGACGACCGCGGAACGGGCGGGACGGAGGGCGATCCGTGCCTCCAGGCCGGTGCTGCGCAACCATGCGTCGTCCGCAGCGCCGAGCGCGACGAGACAACTCGGGAGCACGTCGGCGAGGTTCGCGGTGTCGTCGGGTGTCGTCGGTACGCTGGTTGCCATCCCCACGAGTCTCCCAGATCCCACTGGGCCTGGTCCTCGTGGGACCGCAGAGAGGTGTCATGGCACGCACGGACGCAGTCGGCCTGCCCGACGGTGAGCGCATCGAGGACGTCGACGTCTCCGAGGAGATGCAGGGCTCGTTCCTCGAGTACGCGTACTCCGTCATCTACTCGCGCGCGCTCCCCGACGCCCGCGACGGCCTCAAGCCCGTGCAGCGACGCATCCTGTACCAGATGTCCGAGATGGGGCTGCGGCCGGACCGCGGCCACGTCAAGAGCGCCCGCGTCACCGGCGAGGTGATGGGCAAGCTGCACCCGCACGGTGACGGCGCGATCTACGACGCCCTGGTCCGCATGGCGCAGCCGTTCACGATGCGCGTGCCGCTCGTCGACGGGCACGGCAACTTCGGCTCGCTCGACGACGGCCCCGCCGCCGCGCGGTACACCGAGGCGCGCCTGGCCGAGCCGTCCATGGCGATGACCGCGGGCCTCGGCGAGGACGTCGTCGACTTCGTCCCGAACTACGACAACCAGATCATGCAGCCCGGCGTGCTGCCCGCCGCGTTCCCGAACCTGCTCGTCAACGGGGCGTCGGGCATCGCGGTCGGCATGGCGACGAACATGGCGCCGCACAACCTGGGCGAGGTGGTCGAGGCCGCCAAGCACCTCCTGATGAACCCGCAGGCCACGCTCGAAGAGCTGATGGAGTTCGTCCCCGGTCCCGATCTGCCATCCGGCGGCACGATCGTGGGGCTGTCCGGCGTGCGGGACGCCTACGCCACCGGTCGCGGCACGTTCCGCACCCGGGCGAAGGTCGCGGTCGAGTCACTCACCCCGCGCAAGACCGGCCTGGTCGTCACCGAGCTGCCCTACCTGGTCGGACCGGAGCGGGTGATCGAGAAGATCAAGGACGGCGTCCAGTCCAAGAAGCTCGTCGGCATCTCGGACGTCAACGACCTCACCGACCGCAACCACGGCCTGCGGCTCGTCATCGGCATCAAGTCCGGCTTCAACGCGTCCGCAGTGCTCGAGCAGCTGTACAAGCACACGCCGCTCGAAGAGGGCTTCGGCATCAACAACGTCGCGCTGGTCGGCGGATCGCCCCGGACGCTCGGGCTGCGCGAACTGCTCGACGTGTACGTCCAGCACCGCATCGCGGTCGTCACCCGGCGCTCCGAGTACCGTCTCGCGCGTCGCCGGGAGCGGCTGCACCTGGTCGAGGGGTTGCTCGTCGCGATCCTCGACATCGACGAGGTCATCGAGGTCATCCGTTCGTCGGACGACTCCGAGGCAGCGCGCACCCGGCTGCAGGACGTGTTCGACCTGTCCGAGGTGCAGGCCGAGTACATCCTCGAACTGCGGCTCCGGCGCCTCACCAAGTTCTCGCGGCTCGAGCTCGAGGGCGAGCGCGACCAGTTGCTCGCCGAGATCGCCGCCCTCGAAGAACTGCTCGCGTCGGACGACCGACTCCGCGCCCAGGTGGCCCTCGAGCTCACGGAGGTGTCCGACCAGTTCGCCACCCCGCGTCGCACCCTGCTGACCGAGGCCGACGCCCCCGTCCGCGGTGGTCGCAAGGCCGTCGTCGACCCCGAGGACCTGCAGGTCGCCGATGCCCCGTGCCGGGTGCTGCTCTCCACGACGGGTCGGGTCATCCGCGTCGACGTGGCGCCGTCCGAGCTCGACGTCGTCCGGGTCCCCAAGCGCTCCAAGCACGACGCCGTCCTGTCGTCGGTGCTCAGCACCGTGCGCGGCCAGGTCGGAGCACTCACGGCCACCGGTCGTGTCGTGCGGTTCTCCCCCGTGGACGTCCCCGCGGTCCCGCCGGCAGCCGTCCGGCTCGACGCCGGGGTTCGCATCAACGACTACGTCGGCATCCCCCGGAACGAACGGGTCGTCGCGATCGTGGACCTGACCACCGCCACGGCCGACTCGCTGGCGATCGGCACCGCGCAGGGCGTCGTCAAGCGTGTGGTCCCCGGCGCCTGGCCGGACAAGCCCGAGTTCCCCGCGATCGGTCTGAAGTCCGGCGACGCGGTGGTCGGTGCCGCCCAGGCCCCGGAGACCGACGACCTGGTGTTCGTCACCTCGAACGCCCAGCTGCTGCGCTTCGGCGCCGGGGCCGTCCGGCCGCAGGGGCTGCCCGCGGGCGGTGTCGCCGGTGTCGCCCTGGCATCGGGAGCGTCAGTGATCTGGTTCGGGTCCGTCACCCCGTCCGAGGACGCCGTCGTCGCCACCGTGTCGACCTCGTCGTCCGCGCTGCCGGGCACCGAGACCGGGCGCGCCAAGGTGTCCGCGCTGTCCGAGTTCCCCGCGAAGGGCCGGGCGACGCAGGGGGTCCGTGCCCACGCGTTCCTGAAGGGCGAGGACGGCCTCACCGTGGCGTGGGCCGGCATCGCGCCGCCGCACGCGGTCGGTGCCGACGGGGCCGCCCGAACGCTGCCGGACTGGATGTCCAAGCGCGACGGGTCGGGCAGTCCGCTCGACGCCGAAGTCGCGTCGATCGGCGGCAGCGCCCAGTCACACTCCTCGGCGAGCACGACTGACGCGGACTGAACTCTGCCGTCGTCGGAGGCAGCGGCTCCCGATCTCGGCGTGCGCGCGCCTCAAGCGACACGTCTCCGCCGACAGTCGGCACTGATCTGTCGCTTTCGCGGGGGTGACGGGCGCGACCACCCACCGGACGGGAGGCCCGGTGCCAGCTGGCACCGGGCCTCCCGTCCGTCGCGTGCCGCGGCTACACGTCGATGCGGTCGCGGTCCAGGCCCTCGCCCGCCAGGATGAACTCCTTGCGCGGGGCCACGTCGTTGCCCATCAGCAGCTCGAAGACCTTCGCGGCCCCCTCGGCGTCGCTGACGTTCACCCGACGCAGGGTGCGGTGCGCCCGGTCCATCGTGGTCTCCGCCAACTGGTCCGCGTCCATCTCCCCCAGGCCCTTGTAGCGCTGGATCGGCTCCTGGTACTTCTTGCCCTGCTTGGCGAGCTTCTTCAGCAGCGTCTGGAGCTCCTGCTCGGAGTAGGTGTAGATCGTGTCGTTCGGCTTGCCGCGGTTCACCACGACGACCCGGTGCAGCGGCGGCACCGCGGCGAACACCCGGCCCTGCTCGATCATCGGCCGCATGTACCGGAAGAACAGCGTCAGCAGCAGCGTCCGGATGTGCGCCCCGTCGACGTCGGCGTCCGACATGATGATGACCTTGCCGTAGCGCGCCTGGTCCAGCTCGAACGTGCGGCCCGACCCGGCCCCGATGACCTGGATGATCGAGGCGCACTCGGTGTTGGAGAGCATGTCCGAGACGGACGCCTTCTGCACGTTGAGGATCTTCCCGCGGATCGGCAGCAGCGCCTGGTACTCGCTGTTCCGCGCGAGCTTGGCGGTGCCGAGCGCGGAGTCGCCCTCGACGATGAAGAGCTCGGTGCCCTCGACGTCGTTCGACCGGCAGTCGGCGAGCTTCGTCGGCAGCGAGGAGTTCTCCAGCGCGTTCTTCCGACGCTGCGTCTCCTTGTGTGCGCGGGCCGAGATGCGGGACTTCATCTCGGAGACGACCTTCTCGAGCAGCATCGCGGCCTGCGCCTTCTCGGTGCGCTGCGTCGAGGTGAGGATCTCGGTCATCCGCGTAGCGACCACCTGGTCGACGATCTTGCGGACCGCCGGGGTGCCGAGGACCTCTTTCGTCTGGCCCTCGAACTGCGGCTCGGGCAGCCGGACGGTGAGCACCGCGGTCATGCCCGCGAGCACGTCGTCCTTGTCGAGCTTGTCCTGCCCGACCTTGAGCTTGCGGGCGTTCGCCTCGACCTGGGTCCGCACGGCCTTCATCACGCCGCTCTCGAAGCCGGTCTGGTGCGTGCCGCCCTTGGGCGTGGCGATGATGTTGACGAAGCTGCGGAACACCGTCTCGTAGCCGCCGCCCCACCGGAGCGCCAGGTCGACCTCGCACGAGCGCTCGACGTCGGTGGAGACCATGTGGCCCTTGTCGTCGAGCATCGGCACGGTCTCGGTGAAGGTCCCGGTCCCCTGCACACGCCACACGTCGGTGATCGCGGAGTCCGGCGCCAGGTGCTCGACGAACTCGCTGATGCCGCCCTCGTACCGGAAGCGCTCCACCACGGGGCCGCTCTCGATCGGGACGCCGGTCGCCGCTGCGCGCTCCGCCGCTGCCTGGATCGCTGCCGGGCGCTCGTCGGTGATGGTCAGGCCGAGCCCCGGCACCAGGAACGCCGTCTGCCGGGCGCGGGTGACCAGGTCGGACATGCTGAAGGCGGCGTCCTTCGTGAAGATCTGCCGGTCCGCCCAGTACCGGATGCGCGACCCGGTGACGCCCTTGCGCACCTTGCCGACGACGCGGAGCTCGCTGCCCGAGGTGAACGGCGCGAAGGGCGCATCCGGGCCGATGCCGTCGGCGTCGTCGAAGACGCCCGGCTCGCCGCGGTGGAACGACATCGCGTAGGTCTTGCCGCCGCGGTCGACCTCGACATCGAGGCGCTCGGACAGCGCGTTCACGACCGACGCGCCGACACCGTGCAGGCCGCCCGAGGCCGCGTACGACCCTGAGCCGAACTTGCCGCCCGCGTGCAGCTTCGTGAAGACGACCTCGACGCCGGTCAGGCCGGTCTTGGGTTCGACGTCGACCGGGATGCCCCGCGCGGTGTCGGTGACCTCGACGGAGCCGTCCGGGAACAACCGCACCCCGATCTCGTCACCGTGTCCGGCGAGGGCTTCGTCGACGGAGTTGTCGATGATCTCCCACAGGCAGTGCATCAGGCCGCGCGAGTCGGTCGACCCGATGTACATGCCGGGACGCTTCCGGACAGCCTCGAGTCCTTCGAGGACGGAGAGATGGCGCGCGGAATAGTCGGAGCTCACCCATCGAGCCTACCGAGCGGGCGGACACCCCCGCGATGACACCCGCTCTGGGGATGATCGATCCGCGCTCAGCGAAACGGGGAGCCGCAATGCCCTGCTCCCAGCCATCACGTGTTGAAATGGGTCAACCAGCCCGCACCAGTGCGAGTTGCCCGACCCGCACCCCTGCGATCCGTGAGGAGCACAGCAATGACCCAGACCGTGCAGGACCTCTCCATCGACGAACTCGGCAACCACCAGCTCACCGCTGCCGACCGCTGCGACAGCTGCGGAGCGCAGGCCTACATCCGCGCCACCATGGCCAGCGGCGAACTGTTCTTCTGCGCCCACCACGGCGCCGAGTTCAAGGACAAGCTCGCGGCGACCGCCATCGAGTGGCACGACGAGAGCAGCCGACTCCACGAGTCGAAGTAGTCGCGTCCGACGCGACCGCACAGCACACGGGAGGCCCGGTACCAGTTGGTACCGGGCCTCCCGTCGTTCCGTGGCCGGTCAGAATTCCCGGTTCAGCGCCCAGGCAGCGCCACGGTAGCTGTTCGGGCCCCATTCGCCGTCGATCGGGCCGCTGTACTGGCCGTGCGCAGCCGCCCAGCGCTGCAACGCTCGGATGACCTCCTCGCTCTCCCAGTTGTGGAGGTCACCGGCTCGGAAGTACCCGCCCTTCGCGAGCTGCTCCGAGACGCCGGTCCACGAGTTCGGCCCCATCACGCCGTCGATCGGTCCCTTGTAGCCGTAGTAGCCGGCCATGCTGCCGAGGCACTGCAGGCGCTTGTAGAAGATCGTGCCCGGGACGCCGTCGAACTCAGTCGTGGTCGTCGGGACCGAGCTGCAAGCGCCGGCGATCCGTGGCGTCGAGGCTTCGGCAGGTGCCGGCTGGATGACTGCCCCCGCGGTGGTCAGCGACATGACGAGTGCGCTGAACAGGACGATGACGTGCTTGGTGTGGTGCATGAGACCTCCTTGTTGGCCTCCAACATGTCACATCCGGCGCATCAGCACAGGAGTTGCCGTCCGTTGCCATCGGGAACGACGGAAGGCCGGGCCCGATCGGGCCCGGCCTTCCGTCGTCATCTTCGATGACGCACCGCTGTCAGGCGATGCGCTTGAAGGCCTTGTCGACGTAGCGGTCGACCGTGGCACGCGCCTCGTGTGCGTAGCGGTCGATGTCCGCGGTCCGTGCGGGGTCCGGGGCGTACGCGCGGCCGAGCCGTGCGGTCGCGGCGGCGAGCACGGCATCGGTGAGCGCCGGGTTCAGCGGCAGGAGCGGACCCTGCGCGTGCGTGCCGAAGGAGGTGCCGACGACGGCTCCCTCCACCGGCTGCCCGGCCTGGTTGCCGCCGCCCGACACGACGTCTGCGAAGGGGGTGACCCCCGCGCCGAGTTCGATCCTGGTGGCGTGGTCCTCGAACGCGGCGAGACGCTTCGACGCACCAGCAAGCAGCGGGTAGCGGGTCTCGAGCACGAAGTAGTTCACCCGACGCTCGGCGCCGCGGACGGCCCGGGCATCGAACACGCCGAAGCCATCGACGGGTGCGCCGTCCGTGGGGACGACCTGACGGGTGGCGAGGTCGAAGCCACCACCGACGGCCACGATCGGCACGCCGGCGGCGGCGAGGTCGCGCAGCGGGGCGGCCACCCGGGTCACGTCCGCACCGAGGGACCGCATCGCGCTGAGCGGGCCGTTGCCGATGACGACGACGTCGGCCTCGGTGGGCAGGGCGTCGCCCGGCGCGTACTCGAGCACCTGGGTGTCCAGGTCGGCCGCTGCCGCCCGGCGGGTCAGGGCGACGACGTTGCCGCGGTCGCCGGAGACCCCCATCTGGCGCGGGTACACGTGCAGGATGGTCAGGCGATCGGCCGTCATGCGGTCTTCTCCAGGTCCGGGTGGCCCAGGGCCTTGCGGGCGATCATCATGATCTCGTAGTTGACGATGAAGTTCTTCGTGCCCGAGGTGGTCGGGCCGAGCCCCTGCATGAGTTTGATCGCTGCTTCGACGTCGGGCTCCACCGTGCCGATCCGGACACCGGCGTGCTCGAGGGCGATCGCGATCTGCCAGGCCTTGTCGCCGGAGACCACGTCGACGTGGTCGAGCCTGGAGAAGTCGATGTCGTAGATCCAGGAGATGTCCGGCGTGCCCTCGTCGATCGCCATGAGCACCTGTTCCGGGTGCGCCGGCAGGGCGTCGAGGTTCAGCTGCAGGCTCGCGGCGTTCTTGAACATCGTGAACTCGGCCGACTCACCCGCGATCGGCAGTCGCTCGCCACGGCCGTACGCCGGCTTCATCGTGGAGAACGCCGTGGTCACGGCAGCGGCACGGAACTGGGTCCCGAGTGCTGCGCTGGCGGTTGCGGTCGCGGCGGCGGCGTCGACCGCGTAGTGGAGGCCGCGCGCCGGCAGCCGGACCGGGATCTCGGTGCCGTCGAACGCGATCGTCGCGGCGTCGCCGGTGTGCGCGGTGACCTCGGCGTCGATCGTGGTCGTGGTGGCGTCCGCGCGGTCGAAGTCGTCCGCGTTCTGCAGCCCGTTCGGGCTGGCCGCGACGATCTCCGAGCTCGCGCCGAACCGGAGCACCCGCTGGCCGGTCGTGCCGACGTAGGCGTCGAGGAACTGGTCGTCGTGGTTGGTGATGACGTTCGCGGACGACAGGGCCGCCGTGTCGAGCATCATCGTGGCGACGCGTTCGGTCTCGAAGAAGCGGTACAGCTGGTCGACCTGCACGTTGAGCATCGTCACCGTGGACGGCGACAGGATGCCGGCGAGCTCCACCGCGAACGCTTCGTCGACCTCGAGGATGCCGATGTCCGCCTTGAGCTTGCCGCTCAACGAGACCTCGGACAGCAGCGCCGATGCGATGCCCTGCGGCAGGTTGGCGCCGGACGGGTTCGTGAAGACCCGGAGCCCGTGCGCGCGGACGATCTCGGAGATCATGTGCGTCGTCGTGGACTTGCCGTTCGAGCCGAGCACGAAGACGACCCCGTTGGGGAACTGCCGCGTGACGTGCTGCAGGAAGTCCGGCACGAGCTTCAGCACGATGAAGCCCGGGTACGCGGATCCCCCGCCCCGCGCGCGAGCGAGGGCGCGGAGGATCCGCCCGATCAGGATCGGGATGAAGAAACGCACGTGCGGCCTACTCGAGGTAGTCGCGCAGCGACTGCGACCGCGACGGGTGGCGGAGCTTCGCCATCGTCTTGGACTCGATCTGACGGATGCGCTCACGCGTCACGCCGAACGTGTCACCGATCTGGTCGAGGGTCTTCGGCTGGCCGTCGCCCAGGCCGAAGCGCATCCGGATCACGCCGGCCTCGCGCTCGGAGAGGGAGTCGAGCAGGCTCTCGAGCTGCTTCTGCAGCATCGTGAAGCCCACCGCGTCGGCCGGCACCACGGCTTCGGTGTCCTCGATCAGGTCGCCGAACTCCGAGTCGCCGTCCTCACCCAGCGGGGTGTGGAGCGAGATCGGCTCGCGACCGTACTTCTGTACCTCGACGACCTTCTCCGGGGTCATGTCGAGCTCGCGGGCGAGCTCTTCCGGCGTGGGTTCGCGGCCCAGGTCCTGCAGCATCTGCCGCTGGACACGGGCGAGCTTGTTGATGACCTCGACCATGTGCACCGGGATGCGGATGGTGCGGGCCTGGTCCGCCATGGCGCGGGTGATCGCCTGACGGATCCACCAGGTGGCGTAGGTCGAGAACTTGAAGCCCTTGGTGTAGTCGAACTTCTCGACGGCACGGATCAGGCCCAGGTTGCCTTCCTGGATCAGGTCGAGGAACTGCATGCCGCGGCCGGTGTAGCGCTTGGCGAGCGACACGACCAGACGGAGGTTCGCGCCGAGCAGGTGCGACTTGGCGCGCTGGCCGTCACGTGCGACCCAGCGGAGTTCGCGCTCTTCGGGCTTCGACAGGCCCGTCGAGTGCTGCAGCTTGTCCTCGGCGAACAGGCCGGCCTCGATGCGCATCGCGAGCTCGACCTCTTGCTCGGCGTTGAGCAGCGCGACCTTGCCGATCTGCTTGAGGTAGTCCTTGACCGGGTCGGCGGTGGCGCCGGTGATGGTCGTCGAGTAGACCGGTGCCTCGTCGTCGTCGGACTGCGAGATGACCAGCGCGCCGGCAGCGACGGCGTTGGCTGCCTCGACCGCGGCGGTGCGGGGCTTGTCCTCGGTGTCGTCGTCGGCGTCGTCGGTCGCGTCGACGTCGACGGGCTCGACCGCTTCTTCCTCGGCGTCCTCGTCCGAGGCCTTCTTGGTCGCCGGCTTCTTGGCGGCGGCCTTCTTCGGTGCTGCCTTCTTGGCCGGGGCCTTGGCAGCGGGTGTCTTGGTGGCGCGCTTCTTCGGCGCGGCCGTCCCCTCGGTGTCCTCGGCCGCAGCCTCGGTCACCTGGTCCGTGGTGTCCTTCGTGGGATCGATCGTCGTGCTCCGGGCAGCCATGCGATCACCTCTCTCGTCGTGCCACGTTGACGGGGTCGTGGCCTTCCCTCGCTGCCCAGGGCCAGCGCCGCAGTCTCCCCCGCGTCACTGGTCCTCATCTTCCGGGCAGCTCTGCCGCCCGCTGGACGCCGCCGGTTCGGGCAGCGCCGTCGAGGGCAGCACTAGGACCCATGTCAAGTCCCCCTGTGGATCCGGCGCTCTGGAAGACCGCCGGCCATGGGGAACCCGAACGGGTCCGTGTCTCATTATTGCACGCTCTGCTTCCGCAGGCGTGCAACGAGTGCAACCCAGAGCGGGGCCACCCGTATTCCGTCCTGCGCGTGCATGAGGGCGCGCGTGCGACGACGCGCATGCAGCAGCATCACGACGCCGATCCCGACCACGACGTACTGCACGGTGAGGGCGATCCGGAAGTTCGCCCACGCGAACACGGTCTGTCCGGTCGCGTGCGACACGGCGTCGAGCAGCGTGCCGATGCAGAACATCATCACGAAGGCCGCCAGGAAGCCGCCGACGTTCACCACGCCGTTGGCGGACCCGAGCGAGCCCATCGGGTTGAAGGAGCGCGCGAAGTCGAACCCGATGAGCGACCCCGGACCGCCGATGCCCATCGCCACGACCAACAGGACGAGCAACCAGGTCGGCGGGTGGTCCGGCCAGAGCAACACGGCGGTCCACACCAGGCCGAGCAGCCCGACGACGCCGAGCACCAGGTTCGACCGGCGGAGCGGGAACCGGGCGCAGAGGATGCCGAGCAGTGGTCCGGCCACGAACCCGACGACGACGATGACGGTCAGGAACCCGGCCGCCTCGGTCGAGGAGTACCCGAGCCCACGGAGCATCGGGACACCCCAGAGCAGGCTGAACACCGTGCCCGAGGACTGTGTGACGTAGTGCGACCAGAACCCCAGCTGGGTGCCGGGCCGGCGGAGCGCGTGCCCGAAGGTGCGGAAGGCACCCGACCAGGTGTGCGGCAAGGGCAGCGGGATCGTGTCGGTGCGCACGGGGACCGGGCCGTTCCGGACGAAGACGACGGCGAGCACCAGGCCGACGGCGCTGGCGGCGGCCGCGACGGAGAACGCCACGGTCCACCCCGCGGTGTGCAGCAGCAGGGCGAAGGGGAACGCCGAGGCGACCTGGCCGAGCTGCCCGAGGTTGCCCGTCCACTGCGAGATCTGCGGCAGGATGCGCCCGCTGAACCACATCGGCAACAGGCGGATCACCGAGATGAAGGTCATCGCGTCGCCGGCTCCGACGAGCACACGCCCCGCGATGGCCGGCCCGATCGTCGGGGACACGGCCACGACCACCTGACCCACCGTCAGCAGCAGGGCGCCGAGCAGGACGAGCCGACGCGGGCCGATCCGGTCGAGGGCGATCCCCACGGGGATCTGCAGCCCCGCGTAGACGGCGATCTGCACGACGGCGAGCGTGGACAGCACCGCGGCCGAGACGGCGAAGCGGTCCTGGGCGTCGACGCCGGAGACGCCGAGCGAGGACCGCTGCACGACCGCGAGGACGTACGCGAGGACCGCGACGCCCCAGACGACGAAGGCTCGGCGGGAGTTCACCCGACCAGGCTAGCGGCGCGGTCGGCGCCGCTGCGCCGGCCTGTGGATGCCGGGGCGCCCCCGGCGCAGCCTGTGGAGAACCGGACGGGAGGCCCGGTGCCAGCTGGCACCGGGCCTCCCGTCAGTGGGTGGTGACCGTCTCAGTCGTCGCCGGCGTCGCCGTCCACGCGGCGGTCCGCCAGGAACCGTTCGAGCTCGGCCGCGATGGCGTCGGCGGTCGGGACCTCGCCGTCGACGTTCGTCAGCGGCGAGGACACGGCGTTGCCCTCCATGTAGGTGTCGTGCCGTTCCTCGAGTGCCGCGACCAGGCGCTGCAGTTCGCCGTTGCCGGCCACCTGCTCGTCGACCCGCGCCAGGAACTCACGGCCCTCTTCGCGCAGGGCGTCCGTCGGGAAGATCAGGCCGGTCGAGGCGGAGATGCCCGAGAGCGCGGCGACGGCGGCGTCCGGGTACTCGGTGTCGGAGAGGTAGTGCGGCACGAGGAGCACGAGGCCGGTGACCTGCTGCTCGAGCTCGGTCAGCCGGTGCTCGACGAGGTGCAGCACGTTCGCCGGTGCCTGGGTCTGCGGCTTCCACACGCTCATCGACTCGATCAGGTCGGCTCGGGTGCCGGACACCGTCATGTTGATCGCGCGGGTGTGCGGCACGGGCATCGGGATCGACTGCACCCAGGTGGTGTCGGCGACCTGCAGCTGTGCGGCCAGGTCGGTGACCGCGCGGACGAAGCGGTTCCACTGGAAGTCGGGTTCGTACCCGGACAGGAACAGGAACGGCTGTCCGAGTTCGTCGCGCACCAGGTGCAGCGCCAGGCGGGGCGGCTCGACGTCGCTGATGTGGTCGTGGTCGAACGTGATGACGGGCCGGCGGGCGCGCCAGTCGAGCAGCACGTCGGGGTCGAACTCGGCGATCAGTCGCGTCTCGAGGCGCTCGGTGATGGCGGTGGTGACCTGCGCGACGGCGGAACCGGCGTCCGCGAACCCGGTCAGGCCGGCGACGAGGTGGAGGCCGGCCGGCACCGACGGGGCGGACGCGTCGAAGGTGTAGAGCTCCTCGGGGTGGTTCACCGTCCCCATGCTAGGCGGGGCGTTCGTCCACACCTGCTGCGCAACCCATGCCGACAGCGAACAGGACGTGGGTAGGGTCGGAGGCATGGTCCGACCCACGCTCTCCACCGACAGCTCCTCCCCCTCATCGATCTCGGCCGACGTGCTCGTCGTCGGCGTCCGGCCCGGCACCGACGGTGGTGCCGCGACCATCGCGACGCCCGCGACCGGTCCCGTCGACGCGCTGGACGGCCTCGACCTCGCCGCGATCGGGGCCACGGGCGCGAAGGACCAGCTCGTGCGCATCCCGGCAGCCGGGGTCGCCGCTGCCAGCATCGCGCTCATCGGACTCGGTTCCGGCGGTGGCGCTGGCTCGACCGGTGCTGCTGCTCCGGACGTCGCCGCCGTGCGCTCGGCCGCGGGCAGCGCAGTGCGCCAGCTCCCCCAGGTCAGCTCGATCGCCCTTGCGCTGCCGACCGATTCCGACGCCCTCGTCGACGCCGCCCTCGAGGGCGCCGCGCTCGGTGCGTACGCCTTCACGCGGCACAAGGGCGCGGGCACCACGTCGCCCGCTCGCGGTTCGCAGGCCGTCACCGTGCTCGCACCGTCCGCCGTGGCCGACGCCACCGTCCGCCCGGCGATCGTCGCCGATGCTGCGGCGCTGGTCCGCGACCTCGTGAACACCGCAGCCGGCGACCTCGGTCCGTCCGACGTCGCGGCCGTCGCCTCGGCGTTCGCGGACGACCTCCCCGTGACCGTCGAGGTCCTCGACGAGACCGCACTGGCCGAACAGGGCTTCGGCGGCATCCTCGGCGTCGGCGCGGGGTCGGTCCGGCCGCCGCGCCTGGTCGTCGTCCGGTACGCGCCGTCCACCGCGACCAAGCACCTCGCGCTCGTGGGCAAGGGCATCACCTTCGACTCCGGCGGGCTCTCGCTCAAGCCGGCCGCGTCGATGCTCGGCATGAAGACGGACATGACCGGCGCCGCCACGGTGCTCGCTGCGACCGTCGCCGCCGCTCGACTCGGGCTCGACGTCAAGGTCACCGCGTGGCTGTGCCTGGCCGAGAACATGCCGTCGGGCTCGGCCACGCGTCCCGGCGACGTCCTGACGCTGAAGAACGGCAAGACCGTCGAGGTCACCAACACCGACGCCGAGGGCCGGCTGGTCCTGGGCGACGGCCTGGTCGCCGCCACGCTCGAGCAGCCCGACGCCGTCGTCGACGTCGCCACACTGACGGGTGCGCAGGTCGTCGCCCTCGGCGACCGCACGACCGGGCTGATGGGCTCCGACGACCTCGTCGCGCAGGTCCGGGCGATCGCCGCCTCGGTCGCCGAGCCGATCTGGCCGATGCCGCTCCCCGAGGAACTCGACGCCCGACTCGCCAGCGAGGTCGCCGACATGGTCAACGCGACCGTCGGCAACCCGGCCGGTGGCATGCTGCTCGCGGGCAAGTTCCTCGAGCGCTTCGTCGAGGGTGACGTCCCGTGGGCGCACCTGGACATCGCGGGTCCTTCGGAGAACAAGGGCGCCGGCTACGGCTGGCTGGGCAAGGGCGCGACGGGCGCCATGGTCCGGACACTCATCTCGCTCGCAGAAGAGCTCCAGTCCAAGTAGTAGGTTGGGTTCCGGCGGGGCGGGCGTGTTCTGCGCGTCCCCCGTCGGAACGGACGGGACGGGACCGGAACCATGCGGTCCGACCGTCGGGCACCGCCGCCGCGGTGTCCATGTGAGGCCGGTGTCCACCAGAACCAACCGGCCCGACATGCACGAGGGAGTTGCACCAGGTGACGGAACAGACTTACGACGTCGTGGTCCTCGGGGGCGGGAGCGGCGGGTACGCCGCAGCCCTGCGGGCGGCCGAGCTCGGGATGAGCGTCGCGCTCATCGAGGGCGACAAGCTCGGCGGGACCTGCCTGCACCGCGGTTGCATCCCGACCAAGGCACTCCTGCACGCGGCCGAGGTCGCCGACGCCACCCGTGACGCCGAGAAGTACGGCGTCATCGCGGAGTTCGCCGGCGTCGAGGTCCCGAAGGTCATCGAGTACCAGCAGGGCGTCATCACCTCCAAGTACAAGGGCCTGCAGGGGCTCATCAAGGCCCGCGGCATCACCGTCGTCGAAGGCTGGGGCCGCCTGACCTCGCAGAACACCGTGCAGGTCGGCGACCAGACCGTGACCGGCAAGAACATCGTGCTGGCCACCGGGTCCTACTCGAAGTCGCTGCCCGGGCTCGACCTCGGCGGCCGCGTGATCAGCTCCGAGACCGCACTGAAGATGGACTACGTCCCGAACAAGGTCGTCATCCTGGGCGGCGGCGTCATCGGCGTCGAGTTCGCCAGCGTCTGGAAGTCCTTCGGCGCAGAGGTGACCATCGTCGAGGCCCTCCCGCACCTGATCCCGGCCGAGGACGAGTCCATGTCCAAGCAGCTCGAGCGCGCGTTCCGCAAGCGCGGGATCGAGTTCTCGCTGGGCGTGCGCTTCCAGGGTGTCGAGCAACACGAGAACGGCGTCGTCGTGACGCTCGAGGACGGCAAGACCTTCGACGGTGACGTCCTGCTCGTGGCGGTCGGCCGCGGCCCCGTCACGCAGAACGTCGGCTACGACGAGGTCGGCGTCGCGATGGACCGTGGCTTCGTCACGACCAACGAGCGCCTCGCCACGAACCTGCCGAACGTGTACGCCGTCGGCGACATCGTCCCCGGCCTGCAGCTCGCCCACCGCGGCTTCCAGCAGGGCATCTTCGTCGCCGAGGAGATCGCCGGCCTCAACCCGGTGATCATCGAGGACAAGAACATCCCGAAGGTCACGTACTCCGACCCCGAGGTCGCCTCGGTCGGTCTCTCGCAGGCCAAGGCCGAAGAGCAGTACGGCGCCGACAAGATCGACATGTACGAGTACAACCTCGCCGGCAACGGCAAGAGCCACATCATCGGGACCTCCGGTGCCGTCAAGGTCGTGCGCGTGATCGACGGCCCCGTCGTCGGTGTCAGCATGATCGGCGCCCGCGTCGGCGAGCTCATCGGTGAAGCACAGCTCGCCGTGAACTGGGAAGCCCACCCCGAGGACGTCGCGCCGCTGGTGCACGCACACCCGACGCAGAACGAGGCCCTCGGCGAGGCGTTCCTGCACCTCGCGGGCAAGCCGCTCCACGCACTGTGAGCACGACCAGCACCATGACCACCACCACGAACCACCCCTGCGAAGAGGAGTCCACCCGATGAGCGAATCCGTCAACCTCCCGGCGCTCGGCGAGAGCGTCACCGAGGGCACGGTGACCCGATGGCTGAAGAACGTCGGTGACCGGGTCGAGGTCGACGAGCCGCTGCTCGAGGTCTCGACCGACAAGGTCGACACCGAGATCCCGTCGCCGGTCGCCGGCGTCGTCGAGGAGATCCTCGTCGGCGAGGACGAGACCGTCGAGGTCGGGACGCCTCTGGTGAAGATCGGGGACGGCTCCGGCTCGGGTTCGTCGGACTCGGACTCCGGCGCGTCGGACACCGGTTCGGAGTCGGCCGACTCGTCGAACGAGGCCGCTGCCGAGGCCGAGGCCCCCGAGCCCGTGCCGAGCACCGAGCAGGACAGCGAGACCCGCGCCCCGCAGCCGACCGAGCCGGAGCCCGCTCCGGCCGGCCAGACGCAGCCCGCAGCACCGGCGGCTCCGTCGGCACCGCCCGCGGCGTCGCCCGTGCCGCAGGCCGCTCCGGTCCCGCCGCCCGCAGCAGCACCGGCTCCCCCGGCAGCGGTGCCCGCTCCGGCCGCCGCCGTGTCGAGCGCCCCGACCGCTTCGGCCGAGGTCCCCAACCCGACCCAGACCGGCGCAGCGTCCGGCTACGTCACGCCGCTCGTGCGCAAGCTCGCGAACGAGCAGGGTGTGGACCTGTCGAAGGTCACGGGCACCGGTGTCGGTGGACGCATCCGCAAGGAAGACGTCATGGCCGCGGTCACCGCCGCTGGCGCTTCGGACAAGGGTGGCGCGGCTCCGGCAGCGTCCGGTCCGTTCGTCGCCGAGGTCTCGCCGCTGCGTGGCACCCGCGAGAAGATGACGCGCCTGCGCAAGGTCGTCGCCGAGCGTGCCGTGCAGTCGATGACGTCGACCGCGCAGCTCACCAGCGTGGTCGAGGTCGACGTGACGAAGGTCGCGCAGTTCCGTGACGCGCACAAGGCCGAGTTCCTCGAGAAGACCGGCTCGAAGCTGTCCTTCATGCCGTTCTTCGCGCTGGCTGCCTCCGAGGCACTCAAGGCGCACCCGAAGATCAACTCGACCGTCGAGGGCGAGGAGATCGTGTACCCGGAGACCGAGAACGTCTCGATCGCCGTCGACACGGAGCGTGGCCTGCTGACGCCGGTCATCAAGGACGCAGCGTCGCTCGACCTGGCGCAGTTCTCGAAGTCGATCGCCGACCTGGCCGAGCGCACGCGCAACAACCAGCTGAAGCCCGACGAGCTCGCCGGCGGCACCTTCACGCTGACGAACACCGGGTCGCGTGGCGCGCTGTTCGACACCCCCGTGGTGTTCCTGCCGCAGTCGGCGATCCTGGGCACCGGCATCGTCACGAAGCGTCCGGCGGTCGTGAAGGTCGACGGGCAGGAAGCGATCGCCATCCGTTCCTTCGTGTATCTGGCGCTGTCGTACGACCACCGGATCATCGACGGTGCGGATGCGTCGCGCTACCTGGTCGCCGTGAAGAACCGCCTCGAAGAGGGCAACTTCGCGCCGAACCTGGGGTACTGACCCGCGCGTCCCGTTCGGCCCGACGGCCCCGGTCCCCTTCGAGGGGGCCGGGGCCGTCGGCGTTGGCGGCTGCTTCTGGATGTGCGTCAGCGTCGCGGTCCGCGGTGACGTCTCCGTCGGGTCACGTGCCGCCGAGGGCGAACGCGCCTGCGGCGGCCACACCGGTCAGGACGACGATCCCGACCAGCAGACGGCGTGCGGGCAGGCGGGATCCGCCGGGGAGCGGGACGCCGTCCTCGATCCACCGTCGGAGCACCGCGGTGATGCCTGCGGGAGCCGGTGGGGTGGGCGGCGCGAAGGCGAAGTCGTCGGGCGGGAGCTCCCACCGCACCGGTCGTGGTGGGCCGGTCGCCCGGACGGCCTCGAGCACGAGTACGACGTCGTGCGCCGTGCCGTCGAGGGCTGTGGCGAGGGCGTGGTCGAGGGCTGGCCTGCACGCTTCGCGGGCATCGACGCGCTCCCAGACCGTGCGCGCCGCGAGCAGGAGCGCTGTGGGGCCCGGCACCCGCGTCGACCGCACTGACGTCGGCCTCGCAGCCCGGGCACCGACGGCCGGGCCCGCGGACGGTGCGTCCTGCGCGACCGGGTCGACCGTGCCCGGCGGATGGTCGACCAGCACCGTCACCCCGGCGTCGTCGACCAGGACGTCATCGGGGCGCGCCGAGCCGAGCACCATCGATCCGGCGCGTCCCTGTGCGGCGAGCTCGAGGAGCGGCACGGTGAGCGTCACGGCGACGCCCACGGTCAACGTGCCGATCCGGTCGAGTGCCGTCGGCAGCGGGACACCGCGGAGTGGTTCGACGCGGACGACGAGACGCCCCGTGGGGTCACGGCCGACCCGCTCGACACGCACGCAGTGCGTGGGGTCCGCCGCCGCGCGGTCCGCGACCCACGCGGCGAACGGGCCGTCGTCCGGCCCGGTCCACCACTGCTCCACCGTCACCGTCTCCATGGGGACCAGCGTGGCGGGGCCGGACCGTGCCTCCTGGCTGTGCGGGGTGACCTGTGGAGAACGCCGTTCGCCCACAGCCTGTTCACCGACGGTCCACGGGGAGGCAGCCAGGCCGTATCCTTGTCGACATGGCACGCAAGAGCACTACCGACACGAAGGCGAAGGAGCCGGGGCGTCTCAAGCAGATGTTCCAGGTCTTCCAGATGACCCGTCGGGCCGACCCGACGTCGATCTGGTGGTTCGCCGCCGCGTTCCTCGTCCCGGTGGTCCTCGGTGTGTTGCTGGCCCTGCTGCTCCCCGGGCAGAACTGGCTCGGTGTGGTCCTGTGGATCGTCGCCGGTGTGCTGCTCGGTGTGCTGCTCTTCCTCATCGTGCTCGGTCGTCTCGCCGAGCGCGCCGCCTACTCACAGATCGAAGGCCAGCCCGGCGCTGTCGGTGCCGTGCTGACGAACTCGCTCCGGCGCCAGTGGCGTTCCAGTGAGATGCCGGTCGCTGTGCACGGTCGCTCGCAGGCCGCGGTCTACCGCGCGGTCGGCACACCCGGTGTCGTCCTGATCACCGAAGGTTCGCTGAGCAACCTCACGCGGCAGGTCGACGAAGAGCGGCGCAAGGTCCAGCGCATCGTGCCGAACGTGCCGGTGCACGTCGTCCACGTCGGCGACGGCTCAGATGCGGTGACGCTGCACAAGCTGCCCCGTGCGATGAACAGGTACAAGAAGGCGCTCAACCGGAACGAAGTCCTGGCGGTGGCGAACCGGCTGGACTCCCTCACGCAGAGCCCGGCCTCGGCGATCCCGAAGGGCATCGACCCCACGCGTGTGCGTGCTGGTCGTCCGCGCTGAGTCGCCGCTGACCTGACGAACACCCCCGACCGCAGCCGGTCGGGGGTGTTCGTGCGTGTGGGCGGTGCGGGTCCCGCGGGCGCCGGGCGCGGGCGCCGGGTGCGTTCGCAGCGGCGACGCCGTACGAGGTTGTGGACACCGTGCGAGTCTTTCGCGCTGCACCATGTCTGGAACCTCGCACCATGCGGGGCGACCTCGCACGGCGCGGGTGCGGGTGCGGGTGCGGGCGCGGGCGCGGGCGCGCGCAGCCGCGCAGCCGGGCGCAGCGCGCGTCAGCGCCGCACGAGCACCGTGCCGACGGCCGCATCGTGGAGCGGCCGCCCGTCCTTGGCGTGGATGAGCGCCGGCACCGCCAGGCACAGCAGCACCGTCCGGACCACCGGGCGCCAGACCCCGACGTAGCCCCCACGGATCGGCACGACGCGCAGCCCCACGCACACGTGCCCGAACGACCCCGACAACAGCGCGATGAACACGACCTGCAGCACGGCGAAGATCCCGAGGGTCGCGAAGTTGCCCGCGGCGCCGTAGGTCCCGATCACGAGCGAGATCAGCGACGCCAACGCCCAGTCGATCACCAACGCCACGATGCGTCGGACGATCCCGCTCATCGACCGCGGTCCGGACTCGGGCAGCCCGAGGACCTTGCCGGGCCACGAGTCCGCGGGACCACCCGTACCAGGGGCGGCAGCGGCGGAGGGCGGAGTGGAGCGGGCCATGCCCACAGTTTATGCGGAGCACCGCTGCGTAACACGCCGGAAACAACCCAGTCACGTCCGGGAAACCCCGTGTCAATACCCTCGTCGGAGGGTGCCTCCTGGTTCCCTCGAACATCACCCAACCATTGGAGTACGACTCACATGTTCAGTGATTCCTCCGAGGTGCTCGCCTTCATCAAGGACACGGACGTCAAGTTCCTCGACATCCGGTTCACGGACCTCCCCGGGGTCCAGCAGCACTTCAACATCCCTGCGTCCACGGTCGACGAGGACTTCTTCTCGGTCGGGCAGCTCTTCGACGGCTCATCGATCCGCGGGTTCGCGTCGATCCACGAGTCCGACATGCAGCTCATCCCGGACGTGACGACGGCGTACGTCGACCCGTTCCGGGCAGAGCGCACGCTGATCATGGTGTTCGACATCTACAACCCGCGCAACGGCGAGATCTACAGCCGTGACCCGCGCCAGGTCGCCAAGAAGGCCGAGAAGTACCTCGCCTCGACCGGCATCGCGGACACCGCGTTCTTCGCCCCCGAGGCCGAGTTCTACATCTTCGACGACGTCCGCTACTCGGTCACGCAGAACGAGTCGTTCTTCGCGGTGGACTCCGAAGAGGGCGCCTGGAACACCGGCCGCACCGAAGAGGGCGGCAACCTCGCCAACAAGACCCCGTACAAGGGCGGCTACTTCCCGGTGTCGCCGGTCGACAAGACGGCCGACCTGCGCGACGACATCTCCCTCAAGCTGATCGACTCGGGCCTCGAGCTCGAGCGTGCGCACCACGAGGTGGGCACCGGCGGCCAGCAGGAGATCAACTACAAGTTCGACACGATGGTCCACGCCGCGGACGACATCCTGAAGTTCAAGTACATCGTCAAGAACACCGCCGAGCAGTGGGGCAAGGTCGCGACCTTCATGCCGAAGCCGCTCTTCGGTGACAACGGCTCGGGCATGCACACGCACCAGTCGCTGTGGAACGACGGGACCCCGCTGTTCTACGACGAGAACGGCTACGGCGGTCTGTCGGACCTCGCCCGCTGGTACATCGGTGGCCTGCTCAAGCACGCCCCCGCCGTCCTGGCGTTCACGAACCCGACGATCAACTCGTACCACCGCCTGATCCCGGGCTTCGAGGCTCCGGTCAACCTGGTCTACTCGGCCGGCAACCGCTCGGCGTCGATCCGCATCCCGATCACGGGGACGAACCCGAAGGCCAAGCGCATCGAGTTCCGCGCGCCCGACGCCTCCGGCAACCCGTACCTCGCGTTCGCCGTGCAGCTGATGGCGGGCCTCGACGGCATCCAGAACCGCATCGAGCCGCACGAGCCCGTCGACAAGGACCTGTACGAGCTCCCCCCGGAGGAAGCGAAGAACATCCCGCAGGTGCCGGCATCGCTCGACGCCGCACTGCAGGCACTCGAGGCCGACCACGAGTTCCTGCTCAAGGGCAACGTCTTCACCGAGGACCTGATCCAGACCTGGATCGACTACAAGCGCGAGAACGAGATCCTGCCGATGGCGCAGCGTCCGCACCCGTTCGAGTACGAGCTCTACTTCGGCGTCTGACACCGAAGCTGTGCACACGAAGGGCCCCGCACCATCAGGTGCGGGGCCCTTCTCCGTACCCGACGTGCGGGCCAGAGCGCCAGTTCGCGCGGCGTGCTCCCCGTCATCACCGCGCAAGCGACAGTTCCACGCGGACCTCCGGCAGGGATCTGTCGCTTTCGCAAAAGCGACAGATGGGCGCCGATCGTCGGCCGGGATCTGTCGTCTTCGCGAGCGGGGCCGACGTGGGCGCGGGACGGGACCGCCTGGAGGCCCGGTG
>NZ_MJGI01000025.1:636451-650461 GCF_001864835.1 Curtobacterium sp. MCBA15_001
GGGCCTCCAGGCGGTTGCGTTCTGACCCACAACGCTCGCGATGGGAGGCAGGAACGCGCGGGGGTGGCCGAAAGAACCGACCTCCGACGCGCGGTTCGACCTCCTACGCGCGAATCGACGCGTGGCGAGAGGTGGGGTCGGGGATGCGCGGGACGGGCTCATCCCTCCACGCGCGAACGGGGCCCGCGCCGCCCCGGCACGGACCCCGTCTGCTGCAGGGACTAGCGGCTCGTGGCCAACGAGTCGTAGCTCCCCGCTGCCACGCTCACGGGTGCACCCGTGACCGGAGTGGGACGTCCCAGGGAACGGACGGTCCACCCCGCCTTGACCCAGTCGGCGACCGGGAGGCAGTTGCGCGCGTCGATGACCTGCCGACGCCCGACGAGGTCGCCGAGCACCGCCGGGTCGGCCCCGATGATGTCGTCCCACTCGGTGAGCACGAGCACCACGTCGGCGCCGTCGAGCGCGTCCGGCATCGACGTCGTGTAGCTCAGCGTCGGGAAGGAGCGCTTCGCGGTCTCCATCGCCTCGGGGTCCCAGATCGTGACCTGGGCGCCGCGCAGGTGCAGCGCCGCGGCGACGTTGAGCGCCGGGGAGTCCCGCACGTCGTCGGTGAGGGGCTTGAACGCCGCGCCGATGACCGCGATGCGGCGGTTCAGCACCGATCCCCCGGCGGAGTCGATCGCCATGTCGATGACCCGCTGGCGCTGGCCCATGTTGATCTCGTCGACCTGCTGCATGAGCCCGACGACCCGGCCGGCGCCGAGCTCGTTCGCGCGGTGCATGAGCGCGCGGATGTCCTTCGGCAGGCAGCCGCCGCCGAAGCCGACACCGGCGTTCAGGAACTTCCGCCCGATGCGGTCGTCGTGGCCCAGGGCGTCCGCGAGCGTGGTGACGTCGGCACCGGTGATGGCGCACATCTCCGAGATCGCGTTGATGAACGAGATCTTCGTGGCGAGGAACGCGTTCGCGCTGACCTTCACGAGCTCGGCGGTCGGCAGGTCCGTCGTGATGACCGGGGTGCCCTCGCTGATCGGTGCGGCGTAGACCTCGCGGATCACGGCGTCGGCGGCTTCGGACGCGCCACCCCAGACCAGGCGGTCCGGGTGCAGGGTGTCCTGGACGGCCTTGCCCTCACGGAGGAACTCGGGGTTCCAGATGAGCTCGGCGTCGATCCCCGCCGGGGCGAACTCGCGGACGATGCCGCGCAGTCGGGCGGCCGTGCCGACCGGGACCGTCGACTTGCCGACGATGAGGCCCGGGTGGGTGAGGTTCTCGGCGACCCCCCGGGTGGCGCTCTCGACGTAGGACAGGTTCGCAGCGTGCGAGCCGGCCTTCTGCGGGGTGCCGACACACACGAAGTGAACGTCAGCAGCCGCCACGGCCGAGGCGATGTCCGCCGTGAACCGGAGCTTGCCGCTGGCGACGTGCTTGGTGATGAGCTCGGGCAGCCCGGGCTCGTAGAACGGGACCTCGCCGGCGGAGAGCGCCGCGAGCTTGGCCGGGTCGACGTCCACGCCGATGGTCTCGAAGCCCATCTCGGCCATGGCGGCGGCGTGCGTGGCGCCGAGGTACCCGGTGCCGATCACGCTGATGACGGGTGCCGGACGGACGTCGGCGGCGGACTGTGTCTTCTTCGGAGCACTCACTGGGTGACCTCCTGCAGGTCGTAGTCGATGTCGGTGCGCCCGATGCCGTCCCGGAAGGCCTGGAGGCTGTCGGAGCGCGAGTTGAGGCGCCAGTCGTTGGTGGAGCGGACACCGTCCACCACCGAGGTCGCGACCTCGGAGAAGTACGAGAACCCGATGACGTCGGCGTTCGCGGGATCGGCGAGGGCGTCGAACAGCGAGCCGAACCACTTCGACTTCTGTCCGTTCGACACGGCCGTCCCGGTCTCGGTGGCGCCGATCTCGCTGAGCAGGATCTTCTTGCCCGGCGCGACCTGGCGGAGCTGGGCGACCGTGGCGCCGAAGGTGTTGGCGTAGGTCGGCTGCTCGGTGGCGGACCGGTAGTAGCCGCTCATGCCGACCCAGTCGACGTAGTCCGCGCCCGGGTAGTAGTTCCGCATGTAGTCGAGCGTCTGGTACGCCTGGTTGCCGAGCTTGTCGATGCGGCTCGGGGCCCAGTTCCAGATGACGTAGTCGTTCGCGCCGTTCGCCTGGAAGACGTCGTGCACGTGCTGCCACATCGCGACGTAGGACCCGGCGGCGTTCGCGGGCTTGCCGTTCGCGCCGGTGCCCTCGGACCAGTTGTACCAGGAGCCGTTCATCTCGTGGTCGAGCCGGATGACCATCGGCTGCCCGTTGGCCTTGAGCGCCTGGGCGTACTTGGTCAGGTAGGCGTCGAACGCGCCGCTGGTCACGTCCTGGTTCGAGTACCCCGGGACCACGGTGACGTCGTTGCCGGTCGTCGCCGGCCGGGTCTCCCACGTCATGAGCGGCACGCGACCGTTCGCCCACGCGCGCTGCACGGCGTTGGCGTTGAAGTCCTGGTCGAAGCCCTGGAAGAACCCGACCATGTTCGTGGCCTTGCCGGCGGCCTGGGAGACCTGGTCGTACTCGGCCCAGTTGAACGGCGACTGCGCGGTGTAGAGCCCGTACCAGCGGGTCGGCTGGGACAGGATCTGCTGCTTCGTCGGCACGGCGACCGGTGTGGGCGCCGGGTCCTTCGACGGGCCGGTGACGGGCTTGGTGACGGCACCGTGCGATCCGGAACCCGATCCGCCGGACGAGGACGAGCCTCCCGACCGGTTGGCGGACGCGGCGCCGGCTGCCGAGGCGGACCCGCCGGACGCGGCAGCGGCCTTGGCCGAACCGAGCTCGGACTGCAGCGAGGAGATCTGGGCCCGCAGCTGGGTCAGCTGGTCACCCCGCGAGCCGGACTGGGCGTTCGTGGACTTGAGCTGTCCCTCGAGCTTCCAGATCTGCTGCTGTGCGGCGGTCAGCTTGGCCTGCAGGACCTCCGGGTCAGCGGCCTTCTCGGACGAGGTCTCGACGCCGAGCGCCTTGTGGACCGCGGTGGAGACGGGGCTCGACGGGGAGATCCAGACGGACCAGGTGATCAGGCCGAGCGCGACGACGATGGCGGTGGTGCCGACGGCGGTGCGCTTGGCGTGCTTGCTGGACGGGGCCCACCAGGTGCGGGTGGAGCGGAAGAGATCAGACAATGAGGAACGCCTCCAGGGCGAACACGGCGAACCCGATGCAGTACGGGATGGCCGCGTAGGGGTTGTAGCGACGGACCTTGACGGGCTTCGGAGCGGCAGCAGCAGCGGGAGCCGCGGACACGGCCGCCGGGTTCCGTCGGGTGGCCAGGACGGTCGCGGTCGAGTTGGTGCTCACGTCGAGCTCCGACGCCGACCGACCCGCGGTCGGACCGAACAGGTCGTCGAACGCGCGGTCGGCCGCGGCCTGCTCGTCGGTGACCGGCTCGTGGTGCACGCGGTCGATCGGACTGACGGGCGTCTGCGTGCCCTGGGCGACCGGCTGCGCGGGGTCCTCCTCCATCGGGCCGCCGGCGTAGGCACCGGCGCGGGTCCCCCAGCCGCTCGCGTGAGCCAGGCGGAAGAACCCGATCAGACGGATCGGCATGAGGAAGAACGTCGACACGATGATGAACATCGGCAGGCGGAAGAAGTCGCTCGGCTTCTCGGCCAGGTGACGCATCTGCCGGATCGCCATGCTCAGCACGCTGGAGACGACCATCAGGCCGGCGACGTAGACGAAGCCGGTCGAGAACCCGTACTGGTGCAGGATCCCCTGGTACAGGTTCTCGCCCTGCCCCGTGACCGCGCGGTAGATCCAGCCGGCGATCACGCCGAAGAGCATGAACGGCAGGATGATGTCGGTGATGAAGAACAGCGCCAGCACCGGGGCGTGGCCGAGCATCCAGGGCAGCATCCGCAGCGTGTTGTACTGCGACCCGCGGGCCCAGCGGAGCTGCTGCTTGAACAGCTTCTTCACCTGCAGCGGAGCGTCCGTGTAGACCAGCGACGTGTACTGGTAGACGGTCCGGTAGCCCTCCTTCAGCGTGAGGTTCGTCAGCGTCCGGTCGTCGGACACCTCGAGGAACACGCCCATGAACTTCTCGTGCATGAAGCGGTCCATCACGCGCATCAGGATGTCCCGGCGGAAGGCGATGGTGCGCCCGGGCAGGCAGCCGATCTGGCCGAGGACGCTCTGCGCGGGCATCGAGTACAGCGCGCGGGAGTTCTCCAGCCAGTCCGCCCAGCGGGTGATCCACGAGCGGTTCGGCTCGAGGATGCGCTGCCGGGTGGTGACACCACCGACCGACTCGTCCGCGAACGGCTTGAGGAGCTCCTCGAGCGCGCCGGGCGTCCACACGGTGTCGGAGTCGACCAGGACGGTGATGTCGCCGGTGGACATCTCGGTGCCGACCTTGACGGCGTTCCGCTTGCCGGGGATCGGGGTGTGCGTCCAGCGGACGAGCGGGGCGAACTCGTCGCAGACGGCCTCGAGGGCCTCGTTGCGGGCGCCGTTGATGACGACGATGATCTCGCCCGGGCGCTGCTCGACCATGCGGCCGATGACGTCCCGGAAGAGGTCGAGCGGCTCGTCCACCACGGGGACGACGACACTCGTCGTCCCGGTGTACGTGCCGGTGAAGGGGCGGTAGCGGGCGGACAGGACGACCTTGAGCAACCAGAGCAACCAGATCACCATGGAGTACACGGCGAAGAGGTAGAACTCGGGGTGCCCGTCGACCATCTGCCTGATCTGCAGAATGAAGGTGAACATCGATCCCTGCTGCAACGTTCGGGGTGGAGATTCCGCGTCATCGGGAAATCGGGGTCGGTTCGGGTGGCACCATTCATGCACCTCGCAGGGACCAGGTGCAACGTGGCCCCCGCGCGGGGGCGTTTCGGATTCGTTACGGGGTACACCCTGGTCCCCCGCGCGGTCCACACCGGCTGTCCCCCCGGGTGCTGACAGCAGTTGGGTGGACCGCGCCATCCGGCGGTTCGGGCGCGTCCTGCCTGCTGGACGGACGGGAGGCCCGACCTGCGCGGCATGAGAACCCCCGGTCAGCAGACGGTCAGGTCCTGAATGGCGGCACAGCGATCAGGCCCGTCGCGTCGTCGGCGGGGGTGTCCGTAACGGCTCGGTAACGGCAGAGGCCGACGCGGTCGACGGGGTACAACGCCTCGACTTCGGGGGACGGCCGCCGACACGCAGAATTAACCTCCGACGACCTGTCACCTTCGTCGCGAGATACGCGTCCCGGGCGTGTCGTCCGGGTGGTACCGGGACGGAAATGCCTGGTGAGCGCCTCAGACGGTGCCGTAGAACTCCCGCTCGAACACCTGTCGGGCCCGCCGCGTGACGCCGAGGTAGTCCTCTTCCAGCTGTGATGCCGAGCCCGGCGGGTACTCCATCAGCCGTGCGACGCCCTCGAGCTGGATCCGGTCGACGGGGAGCACGTCCGTCGTCTTGCCGGACCACAGGACGAGCGCACTGCGCGTCCGCGAGGCGAAGCGCCAGGCAGCGGCGAGGCGTTCGCCGTCCTCGGGCGCGACGAGCCCCTCGGCGACGGCGCCGTCGAGCGCGTCGAGCGTCGAGGTCGTCCGGAGCGCGGGGACGCGGAGGGCATCCTGCAGTTGCAGCAGCTGAACGAACCACTCGACGTCGCTGAGCGACCCACGACCGAGCTTCAGGTGTCGGGCCGGGTCGGCGCCGCGGGGCAGGCGTTCGGACTCGACGCGGGCCTTGATCCGACGGACCTCGCGCACCTCGCGCTCCTCGATCGACGCCGGGTAGCGCGTCCGGTCCGCCAGGTGCTCGAAGTCGCGGAGCAGGGCCGCGTCGCCGACCGCGCCGCGGGCCCGCAGCAGCGCCTGGGCCTCCCACGTCAGGGACCAGCGGGCGTAGTACGCGCCGTAGGACTCGAGCGTGCGGACGACCGGGCCGTTCTTCCCCTCGGGGCGGAGGTCGATGTCGAGGTCGAACGGGTAGATCGAGTCCTCGGTCAGGCGGGACAGGTCGCGGACGATCCCCTGGGCTGCCCGCGAGGCCGTCTCGGGCGGCAGGTCGAGGGCGCGGTACACGTACAGCACGTCGGCGTCCGAGCCGAAGCCGAGTTCACGGCCGCCGAAGCGACCCATCGCGATCACCCCGAACTCGAGCTCGGCGGGGGTGTCCCGCCGAGCCAGGTCGAGCGCGCCGGTGAGCGTGGCCTCGGTGATGTCGCTCAGTGCGGGGCCGAGCTGGTCGACGTCGAGCCGACCGAGGACGGCCGCCATGCCGAGGCGCAGGGTCTCGCGCCGCCGGACCGACCGCAGGAGCGATGCTGCGGCGTCGACGTCGTCGCCGTGCCGGGCCGTCGTCGCGCGGACCTCGGACAGCAGCGCGGCGATCGGGCGCGGGGCCAGCAGGGTCTCCGGTTCGTCGAGCCACGCGACGGCCTCGGGGAAGCGTTCGAGCAGGCCTGACAGGAACGCCGACTCCGACAGCACCGTCGTCAGGCTGTGGGCGGCACCGGACGAGTCCCGGAGCATGCGGAGGAACCAGCTCGACTCGCCGAGGGTGTCGCTGAGCCGGCGGAACGCGAGCAGTGCCCGGTCCGGTGCGGGTCCCTCGGCCATCCACCGCAGCAGCACCGGCAGCAGGTTCCGTTGGATCGACGCGCGACGGCTGGTCCCCTGCGTCAGTGCCCGGATGTGTCGCAGCGCGCCGTCGGGGTCGACGAAGCCGATCGCGCCGAGGCGGTCGCTCGCCTGGTCGTTCGTGAGCACGACGCCGCCGTCCGACGCCGCGACCGCCGACAGCAGCGGTCGGTAGAACAGGCGCTCGTGCAGCCCGCGCACCTCGAGCTTGACGGCGCGCCAGCGGGCTTCGAGGGCAGCGGCACCCGTGGCCAGTCCGCTCGACCGGGCGAGCACCCGCAGCTCGTCCTCGTCGGCGGGCATCAGGTGCGTGCGTTGCAGACGCCGGAGTTGGATGCGGTGCTCGAGCACGCGCAGCAACGCGTAGTCGGGACCGAAGCGCGCCGCCTCGGGTCGGCCGACGTAGCCCGCCTCGGTCAGCGCGTCCATCGCCTCGAGCGTGGAGCGCACCCGGACCCGCTCGTCGTCCTGCCCGTGCACGAGCTGCAGCAGCTGCACGGTGAACTCCACGTCGCGCAGCCCACCGGGACCGAGCTTGAGCTGCCGGTCGACCTCGGCGTCGGGGATGTTCTCCGTCACACGCTCCCGCATGCGCTGCACGGACTCGACGAACCCGGGCCGCTTCGACGAGCGCCACACGAAGGGGGCGACGGCCGCAGCGTAGCGCTCCCCCAGGTCGCGCGACCCGGCGATCGGCCGCGCCTTGAGCAGCGCCTGGAACTCCCACTCACGCGCCCACCGCTCGTAGTACGCGACGTGCGAGTCGAGCGTCCGGACGAGCGCGCCGTCCTTGCCCTCGGGGCGCAGGTTCGCGTCGACCTCCCAGAGCCCGGGTTCGGCGGCCAGGTCGGTGATGACGTGGGTGGCGTTGATCGCGATCCGGGTGGCGATCCGGACGGCCCTGTCGGTGTCGACGGCGTCGGTCGGCTCGGTGACGAAGATGACGTCGACGTCGCTGACGTAGTTGAGCTCCCGCGCGCCGGCCTTGCCCATCGCGATCACCGACAGCGGGGTCGCCGCGACCTGGTCTGCCGGGAACGGGACCTCGCGCCGGGCGACGTCGACCGCGACGTCGAGCGCTGCCCCGGCCAGGTCCGCCAGCCCCGCGGCGACGGCCGGGAACGCCAGGGTCGGTGACGTGTGCAGCACGTCGAACAGGGCGATCTGCGCCAGGTGCCGTCGGTACCGCACCCGCAGGCGCATCCGGGCGGCTTCGTCCACGGCGTCGTCCACGGCCTCGGTCAACGAGGCGTTGTACGCGTCCTGGGACCAGGGCGCGAGGACGGGTTCGAGCAGGAGCGCGAGTTCGGCCGGTCGCCGCTGCAGGAACTCCCCGAGGCCGACCGAGGCGCCGAGCAGCCGGACCAGGCGCTCGGTGGCGGCCTGATCAGCGAGGACCGGGCGCATCTGCTCGGGGTGGGCCTCGAGCAGCCGTTCCAGCCGGCGGAGCGCGCCGTCCGGGTCAGCGGTCGTCTCCCACAGCGCCGGCCACTCGGCAGCGGACACGTGCAGCAGGTCGCCGTTGTTGTCCTGCAGGCGCGAGAGTCGGTCGAGGCTCTCCGACAGCTCGGCGAAGCCCAACCGGGCGAGCTCCGAACGCGACGTCTTCGTCCTGCCGGTCATCTGACTGCTACAGCATCCCCAGGTTGGTGTCGAGCTCGAACGGCGTGACCTGGTCGCGGTAGCGCTTCCACTCCTGCCGCTTGTTGAGGAGCACGAAGTTGAACACCTGCTCGCCGAGGGTCTCCGCCACGAGCTCGGAGTCCTCCATCAGCGACAGCGCGTGGTCGAGGCTGGCCGGGAGCTGCGCGTACCCGAGGGCCTTGCGCTCGCTGTCCGACAGGCTCCAGACGTTGTCCTCGGCCTCGGGCGGCAGCTCGTAGCCCTCTTCGATGCCCTTGAGTCCGGCCGCCAGCAGCAGCGAGTACGCCAGGTACGGGTTCGCCGCCGAGTCGATGCCGCGGTACTCGATGCGCGAGGACTGGCCCTTGTTGGGCTTGTACAGCGGCACACGGACCAGGGCCGACCGGTTGTTGTGGCCCCACGTCACGAACGAGGGGGCTTCGTCGCCGCCCCACAGTCGCTTGTAGGAGTTGACGAACTGGTTCGTGACCGCGGTGATCTCCGGCGCGTGCTTGAGCACCCCGGCGATGAACTGCTTGGCGGTCGTGGAGAGCTGGTACTCGCCGCCGGGCTCGTAGAAGGCGTTCTGGTCGCCCTCGAACAGCGAGACGTGCGTGTGCATGCCGGAACCAGGCTGCCCGGAGATCGGCTTCGGCATGAACGTCGCGTACACGCCCTGCTCGATCGCGACTTCCTTCACGACCGTGCGGAAGGTCATGATGTTGTCCGCCATGGTGAGGGCATCGGCGTAGCGCAGGTCGATCTCGTTCTGCCCGGGGCCGGCCTCGTGGTGGCTGAACTCGACCGAGATGCCGAGGTCCTCGAGCATGCGCACGGCCCGACGGCGGAAGTCGTGGGCGCTGCCGCCGGGGACGTTGTCGAAGTAGCCGGCCTGGTCGACGGGCTTCGGGCCGCCGTCCTTCCAGTCACGGTCCTTGAGCAGGTAGAACTCGATCTCGGGGTGCGTGTAGAAGGTGAAGCCACGCTCACTCGCGCGGGCCAGCGTGCGCTTGAGCACGTTGCGCGGATCGGCCACGGCGGGCTGCCCGTCGGGCGTGGCGATGTCGCAGAACATCCGCGCGGTCGGGTCGATCTCGCCGCGCCACGGCAGGATCTGGAACGTCGAGGGGTCCGGGTGCGCGAGCACGTCGGCCTCGTAGGAGCGGCTCAGGCCCTCGATCGCGGAGCCGTCGAAGCCGATGCCCTCGGCGAACGCGCCCTCGACCTCGGCCGGGGCGATCGCGACCGACTTCAGGGTCCCGATGACGTCCGTGAACCAGAGTCGGATGAACTTGATGCCCCGCTCCTCGATGGTGCGGAGCACGAAGTCCGTCTGCTTGTCCATGCACGCCCTTTCCGCGTTCCACCACGGCCGCCCGGCGACCGCTCTCCCAGGCTAGTGCCCCACGGGCCGGCTCAGGACTCCTCGTCCCACTTCTCGTTGTTGGCCTGGATGCGCTCCAGGGCGTGCTCCGCTTCCTCACGGGTCTCGAACGGCCCGATGCGGTCGCGCTGCTGGGACTGCGGGCCCTGTTCGACCGTGTGGGTCTTGTCGTTGAACCACCACTGGGACTCGATGCGTTCGTCGCTCATGCCCCAGACGCTACGCCCGCGGTCCGAGCCCTGATCGCATCGCGCCCATGATCAGCACAGGCTCGACCGGATCGCCGCCCTAGGCTCCGAATGTGAAATACTCCTCCACGTCCACATCCACTGCCAGGACACGCTTCCTGACCGCCGCCGGCGTCGCCGGTCTCACGATGGCCACGCTCGCCGTCGGTCTCCCTGCCGCCGCTCAGGCCGCTCCCGCGGCCGCTCCTTCGATCACCAGTGTCGGAGGCGACCGGGTCGAAGACCACGTCACGGACGAGACGGACGGGTCCAAGACCCACTACGGCACCGCGTTCTTCCACGGGGGCACGCCGCAGGTCGTCGTCGCGGTCGACGCGAGTCAGACCGCGGGGCGCCTCGAGGTGCGTGACACCGACTCGGGCGCGCTGATCTGCTCCACCGACGTCCCGGCTGTCGGCGGCAACCGCTCGTGCGCGCCGACCGCGCCCCTGGCGTACGGGTCCGTCACTGAGTTGGCAGCCACCGTCGTCACGGGTGACTCGACGTCGGCGCCGTCCGACACCGTCTCGGCTCAGCGGCTGCTCGAGGACACGACCTTCGTGCTCGACCGGTCCGACGCTGCGGCACGCACGGCCTCGGTCTCGGGCGTCGGGTCGCCCGAAGTGCCCTACGTCATCACGGCCGACGACCGGCAGGTCGCGTCCGGCACCACCGGGGCCGACGGTTCGTGGCACGAGGACCTGACCGACGTCCCGGGCGGTGCCACACTCGTGGTGCAGATGCAGGTCGGCGCTTCCGGCACCGGCGCGCACCTGACCCTGCCGTCCCAGGGCGTCGGAGCACCGGCCGCACCCGTGGTACATGACGTCACCATCGACTGGACCGGAACGCTCCTCGGCTCCGCGCGGACCACGTCCAAGGGCCTGATCACGGTCTGGGACGCCGACGGCAAGCAGGTCAGCGGCACCTCGGGCACCTCCGACCCCGCTGGCGCCGACGTCAAGTTCGCCGTCACCCGCGCCGTCAAGGGCGCCACCTACACCGTCAAGCTCACCGACGGCGACCGCAGCTCCCAGACCACCTTCACCGCACCCGGAGGCGGGAGCGACGGCGGCACCGGTGGCGGCGCGGGTGGCGGGACCGGCGGCAGCGCGGGTGGCGGGACCGGCGGCAGCACGGGTGGCGGGACCGGCGGCAGCGACTCCACCGAGCTCACCGCGCCCGAGGTCCGCGACGTGTCCATCGACGCCAACGGCATCCTGACCGGCATCGCCCGGACCACCTCGAAGGGCCTGGTCACGGTCGAGGACGCTGACGGCAAGCAGGTCAGCGGCACCAACGGCACCTCGAACCCGACCGGTGGCGACATCCGCTTCAGCCTCGTCCGCCCGGCCGAGGGCGCCACCTACACGGTCAAGCTCACCGACGGCGACCGCACCGCCGAGACCACCTTCACCGCACCCGTACGTGACACCGTCGCACTGGAGGGCACGGTGTCGATCGACTCCTTCGACCCTGCCACCGGGACGGCGCACCTGTCCGGTACCGCGACGAAGGACATCCGCTTCCTGGTGAACGCCTACCGCGACGGGCACAGTGTCGGCGGTCGTGTCGACGACCAGTCCGAGTCGGACGGCACATGGACAACGCAGCTCCGCGGTGTGCGGGAAGGCGACCTCGTCCGTGTCCGTCTCATCCACGGGGACGAACAGAAGACGATCGAACGCACCATCCAGTAGCGACCACGCATCGACACGACCGCTCGCCTCGTCACCAGCCGGTGGCGGTCGAGCGTCGCTGCATGGAGGCCCGGTGCCGGTCCGCCGGACCCGCACCGGGCCTCCAGGCGGTCACCGTGCGCGGTCCGGCGCGGTCGCCCGCGCCCCGCCCGACGGCCTGACTAGACTCGTGCGCATGCCCCGGGACGAACACGGACACCTGACCGCCGGCCGGATCTCCCCGCAGCGGCCCGTCCCGAAGGACGTCGAGCGTCCCGAGTACGTCGGCCGGGTCGAGCCCCACGAGCACGGACTGGGCGACACGTACACGCCGGACGAGGTCGAGCTGATCCGCACCGCGGGCCGCATCGCGTCGCAGGCGATCGACGCCGTCGGGGCCGCGATCCGCCCGGGCGTCACGACCGACGAGCTCGACCGCATCGGGCACGAGTTCGTCGTCTCGCACGGCGCCTACCCCTCCACGCTCGGCTACCGCGGGTACCCGAAGTCGCTGTGCTCGAGCGTCAACGAGGTGATCTGCCACGGCATCCCGGACGACACCGTGCTGCAGGACGGCGACATCGTGAACATCGACATCACCGCCTACAAGGACGGCATGCACGGTGACACGAACCGCACGTTCGTCGTCGGGACGGCTGCGCCCGCGGTGCAGGACCTGGTCGACCGCACGCGCACCGCGATGGAACGCGGCATCAAGGCGGTCGCGCCCGGTCGGCAGGTGAACGTCATCGGTCGCGCGATCGAGTCGTACGCGGCACGCTTCGGGTACGGCGTCGTCCGCGACTACACCGGGCACGGCGTCGGGCGGGCGTTCCACTCCGGGCTGATCATCCCGCACCACGACGCACCCCAGTACGACACCGTCATCGAGCAGGGCATGGTGTTCACCATCGAGCCGATGCTCACCCTCGGCGGGATCGAGGCCGACATCTGGGCTGACGACTGGACCGTCAGCACCCGCGACAAGTCCTGGACTGCACAGTTCGAACAGACCCTCGTCGTCACGGAACGTGGCGCCGAACTCCTCACCGTCTCCTGAAAGGGACTCCAGCACCCATGACCTCACTCGCAGTCGGCGTCGACATCGGCGGTACGGGCATCAAGGGCGCGATCGTCGACACGACGACCGGCGAACTCACCACCGAACGCATCAAGAAGGCCACGCCCGAGGGCGGCAAGCCGCACGACATCGTGGCGGTCGTCGTCGAGATCCTCGACGAGCTCGCTCCGGCGTCGGACGTCCCGGTCGGCGTCTGCTTCCCCGCCATCGTCCGGGACGGCAAGACCATGTCGGCCGCCAACGTCTCGAAGAAGTGGATCGGCTTCGAGGCCGAGGCGCTGTTCGAGAAGGAGCTCGGTCGCTCCATCCACTTCGTCAACGACGCCGACGCCGCCGGGTTCGCCGAGCAGCAGTTCGGCGCCGCGAAGGGCCGTGCGGGACTGGTCGTCATGACGACGCTCGGCACCGGCATCGGCACGGCGCTCATCAACGACGGCGTGCTCATCGTCAACGCGGAGCTCGGCCACCTGGAGATCGACGGGGTGGACTACGAGACGAAGGCGTCCTTCGCGGCGAAGGAACGCGACGAGCTGAGCTGGAAGCACTGGGCGAAGCGGCTGCAGAAGTACTACTCCACGGTCGAGGCGCTGCTCTCGCCGGAGCTGTTCGTCGTGGGCGGCGGCGTGTCGAAGCACCACGAGGAGTTCCTGCCGCTGCTCGACCTGCAGGCGGACATCATCCCTGCGACGCTCCGCAACAACGCCGGCATCATCGGCGCTGCCACCCTCGCCGACACCTCGAAGTAGCGCCGTTCTCGACGGATGCTGCGCGCGTGCGTGGGCCGGTCACGGTTCCAAGACTCGCCGCGTGATCGTCGTCGCGGTTCCGCGTTCGGCCGGTCCGCCGTCTCGAGATGCCGGAATTCTGGAACCTCGGGCGGGCGGGCGAACGGGCGGACGGGCGGACGGGCGGGCGGACGGGCGGGCGGGCGGATGCGCCGGGACGCGAGCGCCCACCGCACCGGTACACTCGGAGCTGCGAACGGGTCGGTGAGACGGTCGCGTCGCTCCCCCGGGAGCGCCGAGGAACGTCCGGGCTCCACAGAGCAGGGCGGTGGGCAACACCCACCCGGAGCAATCCGCGAGACAGTGCCACAGAGAACAGACCGCCGGTGGCGACACCGGTAAGGGTGAAACGGTGGTGTAAGAGACCACCAGGGGTCCGGGTGACCGGATCCGCTCGGTAAACCTCGCCCGGAGCAAGGTCAGACAGAGGACGCTGAGGCTGCTCGCCGAGTCCTCGGGTAGACCGCTGGAGGCCGACGGCAACGTCGGTCCGAGACAGATGGCCGTCACTTCCGCAAGGAAGGACAGAACCCGGCGTACGGCCGGCCCGTTCGCGCACGACCCCGCCACGGATGCGCACCAGCGCAGTCCGAGACGGACAGGAGGCCC
>NZ_MJGI01000025.1:651056-689135 GCF_001864835.1 Curtobacterium sp. MCBA15_001
CCGGGCCTCCTGTCCGTCTGCGGTCCGGTCTACAGGCCGGACTCCTTCGTGCGGACCAGGATCGCCTCGCTGTCGGGGCAGAGCACGACGTCGTCGGGAGCGGCAGCCCGGACGCTCTGCAGGTCGGCACCGGTCAGGGTCACCCCGGACGCGGTCGACACCCCGCCCTGCAGCAGCGACGCGCCGAAGCCGTACCGGGCACGCTGGCGCTCGTACAGCGCGAGCAGGTCCTCGGGCACCTTCGCGGCGACGTCCGCGCGGGCCTGGGTGGCCGAGGACCGGTCGTTCTCGAGCCGGCCGATCTCGGTGTCGCGCTCGGCGACCAGGGCGCTGCGTGCGGCCTCGGCGTCGGCGAGCTTCGCCTCGATGTCACCGACGCGGGCACGGAACACGTCGAGCTGCTCCATCACCTCGAGCTCGGAGGTCTCCAGGTCCCCGATGCGCCGCTGGAGCGAGTCGAGCTCGCTCTGCAGCCCGGCCGAGTCCTTCGTGCTCGACGAGTTCGCGAGCAGGGTGGTGTCGCGGGTGACCCGGGCCTGTGCGGTCGCGGTGTCGGACTCGAGTCGGGCCAGATCGCGCTCGGCGTCCTCGACGTCCCCGGTGGCGGCGGCGAGTTCGCTGCGCAGCTTGGCGGCCGCGGTCCCGAGCTCGGTCAGGCGGTCGCCCTTCTGCAGCGAGCTGATGCGGTGCGCGATGCGGGTGATGTCGTTGTCGAGTCGCTGGACGTCGAGGAGGATGACCTGGTCCTCGGGTGCTGCCTTCATGGTCAGGCTCCTTCGTGCTGGTGCTCGGTGGTGGGGGTGGGCGCGCTCGGCAGGACCGCGAAGTCCCACGGGTCGGTGCGGAGGTCGCTCACGGTGACGCGGACCCCGGCGGCACGCCGGAGTTCGGCGGCGGCGACGTCGAGCCAGAGCCACTCGGTCGCCCAGTGCGACGTGTCGATGAGCGCGGGGCCGTCGGTCAGCATCGCCTGTTCGCGGAACTCGGACGCGGGGTGATGGCGCAGGTCGCTCGTGACGTAGACGTCCGCGTCCTGCACGAGGGGGTTGCCGAGGTACGAGTCCCCCGCACCCGCGCACAGGGCGACCGTCCGGACCGGGCGGTCGTACTCCCCCGACACCCGGACACCGCTGGCGGTCGCCGGCAGGACGTCGACGATGCGACGGGCCAGCGCACCGAGGGACATCGGCTCGGCGAGCACCCCGACACGGCCGATGCCGGAGTCGGCTGCGCCGCCAGCACTGGGTCCGAGTGGGCGCTGGTCGGTCAGGCCGAGGCGGTCGGCGAGGACGGCCGAGGTCCCCGTGGCGACGACGTCGGCGTTCGTGTGCGCGGCGACGAGGGCGCACCCGCCGCGGATGAGCGTGGCGAGGACCGAGCCCTTGTACGTGGACTCGGCGACGGTGGTCACGCCCCGCAGCAGGAGCGGGTGGTGCGTGAGCAGCAGGTCCGCGCCGAGCGAGACGGCTTCGCGCGCGGTGTCCGGCACGGCGTCGACGGCCAGGTGCACGTGCTCGACGGTGGCGTCGAGGTCACCGGAGACGAGCCCGACGGCGTCCCAGGACTCGGCGCCGGCGGCCGGCCACAGGGACTCGATCGTGGCCTGGAGATCGCGGAGCGTCGGCATCCCGACAGTCTACCGAGGGGCCGGAGCCGACCCGTGCCCGAGGGTCACCGGCGGCCGAGTAGGCGCAGGACGGCGGCGATCGTCCGGGACCACCAGCCGGGACGGACGGTGTCCGCCGCGGACTCGGGTCCGGCCTGGGCGGTGCGCTGCTCGAGGGACTCGGCGTGCTCCGCCGGGAACACGACCGGGGCGCCGGCCGTCTCCGCGCGGTGCGTCCGGAGGACGGCCGCGAACGCGTCGCGGTCGATCACCGTGGGACCGGTCGCGGGCTGGATGAGCGGGGTGGGTCGCGTGTTCGCGGAGACCGGCGACACGGCCTGGAGGCTCGGCACGAGTCGCGCGGGCTCGTCGCGGTCCGCAGCGTCGTCGTCCAGGGCGTCGGCTGCGGTGACCGAGACGGGCGCGGCGACCGCGGGCAGGACGAGCACGGGAGCGGTGCGCTCCGCGGTGGTGGCCTGCGGTGCAGTGACCTGCGCGACCGTGGTCGGCACGACGGTGACTGTCGCGGCGCGGCGGGCGACGGCACGCGCACGGCGCTCGGCCTCGTCGGCGGCGTCCGCGAGCAGGTCGGCGAACACCGACCGGGCGTAGTCCCGTGCGGCCTCGACCTCGGGGTCCTCGAGGTGGGCGACGGTCGCCTCCCACGCGGTCAGGCGGGCGAGGTCCTCGTCGCGACGGCGGACCTCGTCCTCGAGGACGACGATGCGCTCGATCGTGGGGCGGCCGCTCTGCGCGGAGACCTGGACGGCGAGTTCCTCGATGCGCAGCGCGAGGCGCTCGGGCGGCTCAGGGAACGACGGGGCGCAGACGGAGGCGTGTCGAGCGCGGTCGCGCGGGCGGCGGAAGGCCTGGTCGTCGCCGGACACGGAGTCGACGGCGGTCTCGAGCTCGACAGCCGACTCGGGCTCGACAGCGCTCTCGGGTTCGACGGCGGTCTCGGGTTCGACGGCGGTCTCGGGTTCGACGGCGGTCTCGGGCTCGACCACGGCTGCGGGCGCTTCCACGGCAGCGTCGTCGGCGGGGACCAGGTCCGGGCGGCGGACCGGGCCGGTGACGGGCGGGACGACGAGGTCCGAGACGTACGGCGTGCGGGTGGCCGGGACGTCGCGGAGCCACTCCTCGAGCTCGCGACCGAACGGGTCGACGAGCGGCGTACGTGCACCGGACTGGGTCTCCATGCCCCCATGATGGATATCGCGTTGCCGATCCCGCGGGACATCCGCGGTGTGTCGCGGCATCCGGTGGCATGTCGCGCCGAAGGTGAACGGCGTGTCGGCCATCTGCCCACGTGCCGGTTCAGCGTCGTGCAGCGAAGTCCTCGAGCAACCCTCGTCCGATCGGCCACGCTCCCACACCGCTGGCGACGTTGACGTGCCCGAACGCCCCCAGGCGGTGGACCTCGGCGCCCATCGCTGCACCCATCGACTCGGCACGCTCCCGCGAGCAGTACGGGTCGTCGTCGCTCACCACGAGCAGGCTCGGCGTCGCGACGGCGGTCTCCGGCAGGGTGAAGGTCCGGGCTGCCGCAGGGAACCCGGGCGCGTCGGGGTCGGGTGGGGCGACCAGGAACGCCCCCGCGACCCGGCCGTCGTCGTGCTCCACGAGCCACCGCCAGGCCGCGATGACCCCCAGGCTGTGCGCCACCAGCACGGGCGGCTCGTCCACCGCTGCGACGGCGCGGTCGATCGCGCGCGACCAGTCGGCCGGCTCCGGCGCGGACCACGACGTCGGGGCGATGCGGACCGCCTCCGGGCCGCGATCGTCCTGCCACCGGGACTGCCAGTGCTCGGGGTCGGAGTTCCAGATGCCGGGGACGATCACCCAGGGTCGAGGACGGCGCACGTCCCGAGCGTAGGGCGCGCGCACCGCGACCGGCGGTCAGTGCTGCAGCGTGTCCCGGGGGTACTCGCCGAACCGGGTGGCGTACGCCGCCGAGAACCGTCCGAGGTGCGCGAAGCCCCACTTCACCGCGACCGCGGCCACCGTGGTCTCGCGGACGGTCCCGTGACGGAGCTCCTCGCGGATGCGGTCGAGCCGGATGCCGCGCAGCATCGAGTTCGGCGCGGTGCCGACCTGCCGCTGGAACGCCTGCTGCAGGCCGCGCACGCTGAGCCCGACGTGCTCGGCGACGTCGGTCGTGGAGATCGGCGTGTGGGCGAAGGCGTGCATGTACTCGACGGCCTCGCGGACGCGCCCGGTCGCACCCTGGGGCAGGGCCACGTCGGCGGCGAGCAACCGGTGCGGGAACGTCCGCAACAGCGCGAGCGCGGTGGCTCGCGATGCCTCCGCCATGACGAGCGGCGACACGGCCCCTGCACCGAGCACGGTCGAGGCTGCGGCCTGGACCTGCCGGTTCCACGAGCGCAGGTCTTCGGGAGCGACAGGCTGGGCGTGGTCGAACACCAGGGGGCCGGGCTGAGCGCCGTGCAGCTCGGCCGCCATGCGCTCCAGGTAGGTGCGCTCGAACTGCACCAGGCTCTGTCGGACGTCGGCGAGCTCGAACTCGAATGGCCGGCCGGTCGGGAACATCATCGGCGTGCCGGGACCGAACGGCACCTCGTCGCGACCGATGTCAACGCGCCCACCGCCGTCGGCGAGCCACATCACGACGTACTCGCCCGACACTTCGACCTCGCCGCGCACGCGCGCGTCGAAGCGGGTCGAGCGGAACGACATCGTCTCGTCGCCCACCACGCGGAACCGGTACTGGAACTGCCGGTCGGTGCGCGCGGCCGTGAAGCCCGAGCCCTCGTAGGCGTCCTCGTACATCTGCATCGCCCCGTCGAGGTCGTCGCCCGACGTCTCGAAGGTCATCCGCGGATCGTGGTCGATGGTCACGGCCGCATCGTGGCACGCACCCCCGAGGCCATCGCAATCCACGGCGACGCTTCGCGGGTTCCGGCCGCCGCCGTGCGTTTACCGGACTGCCGGACCGGACCGCCGGGAACGGTCAGACCCGTCCGCGACGTAGGGTCCAGCGGTTGCGGTCGCCGTCCCGTTCGTAGTGCAGTTCGTCGACGACCATGCCGACCAGCGCGAGGCCGCGGCCGCTCTCGGCGGACGCGTCGGGCAGGGTCGCAGCCGACGGGTCGACGGACGCAGGCCGACCGTCGTCGGTGAGTTCGGCCTCCAGGTCGTGACCCGTGACCGCGAGCGACAGCGAACAGGCGACCCGCGACCCGCCCCCGGCGTGTTCGACCACGTTCGAGGCGAGCTCGACGACGGCGAGCTCGAAGGCCATGCGGTCCTCAAGGCCCACGGACGGCTCGGCGCCCCAGACCCCCGCGAGGAAGTCGTGGACACAGGTGACGTCGTCGGGCGGCGACGCGAAGTCCAGACGGTGGTCGGCCACGGCGGTGGTCATCCCCAGTTGGACACCGCGGCGTCCCCGTCCGGGTACGTCCGCAGGATCTTGTCGATGTTGGACAGCTTCAGCACCATGCTGACCTGCTCGGAGGGAGCGGCGATGCGCAGGTCGCCGCCGGCCTGGCGTGCGGTCTTCAGGCAGCCCACCAGCGCCCCGAGACCGGAGGAGTCCATGAAGTCGACGCCTGACAGCTCGACGACGAGCCGGTTGCGCCCGTCCCCGACCACCTTCGCGACGGCTTCGCGGAAGGCCGGCGCCGACACCATGTTGAGTCGGCCCGTGCACTCCAGCACGGCTGCGTCGGTCTGCGCCTCGTGTACGACGATGTCCATTCGAGATGTGCTCCTTGTGTCGGTCCGGGCTGCGCACCCGACACTATCGGTCACTGTCCGCCGGGCGTTCGACGTCGCCGCGACGGGCGTGCCGCGTCGCCAGCACCTGCACCACCACGGCGGCGGCCATGAGCGTCGCCATGACCGTGCCCATCGCCAACGCCGTACCGCCGAGCAGCCCCGCGAGCGGTGTCCCGAGTCCACCGAGCCCGAACGAGAGCCCACCCTGCAGCGCCGCGGCCGTGCCCGGGTGCGCGCTGCCGATGTGCTGGGTCCGCGTCATGGCCGCCGGCAGCACGAAGCCCCATGCTCCGGTCACGACGGCCAGGCAGCACCACACCGGCACCGGTCCGAGGCCGAGGAGCGCCGACGTCAGTACCCCGGCCGCCCCGAGCGTGCCGACGAGCAGGCCCGCCGTCAGCAGCGTGTCCTCGGAGAACCGCCCGACCACCCGACGGAACACCAGCGTCGTGACGATCATCATCGTCGCGTTCGTGGCGAACACGATCGTGTACAGCCCCTCGGAGAAGCCGAACTGGGTCTGGAACACGAACGAGCTCGTCGCGATGTAGGCGAAGAACCCGATCGTCGACAGCACCCCGGTCAGCAGGTAGGCCCGGAAGCGTGGGATGGCCGTGAGCTGCCGGATGCGCCGCCAGTTGGCGCCGAGTCCGATGCCGCCGCGCGACTCGGGCCGGAGCGTCTCGTGGAAGAAGGGCAGGACCAGCGCGAAGAACACCGCGCCGAGGACGGCGAGCACGACGAACATCACGCGCCAGCTCGCCACCGTCAGGACCGCTCCCCCGGCCAGCGGCGCGACGACGGGGCCGATCGCGTTGATCGCCGCGAGTGTGCCGAAGACCTTCGCCATGCGCGGTCCGTCGGTCACGTCGGACACCATCGCCCGCCCGGCGACCGCGGCCGCGGCACCCGCCAGGCCCTGTACCACTCGGGCGACCACGAGCGTCACCACGTCCGGCGCGAGCGCACAGCCGAGCGAAGCGAGCGCGAACAGTGCGGTCCCCGCGAGCAGCATCGGTCGGCGGCCGATCCCGTCGGAGACCGGCCCGGCCAGCAGCTGACCGACCGCGAAGGCGACGAGGAACGCGGTGAGCGACAGCTGCACGGCGCCGGGCGTGGTGCCGAGGTCACGGGCGATGGCCGGCAGCGCGGGGATGTACATGTCCGTCGCGAACGGCGAGACGCCGACGATCAGGGCGAGCGGCACGATCGGCGGCAGCGTCGTCTGGGTACGGGGTCCGGTCAGGCTGCGCTCCGTCGTCACCGAGGCAACGCTACGCGCTCCCGAATCGATTCGACAGGGTCGGGCTCGGCGAGGTTGGGCCGCGTCAGCGCGGCCCGCGGTCGCACGACACGCCGCTCAGGTCCGCCTGGGTTCCACGGATCGCCGGTCCTGGGGCTCGAGATGCCACGATCTCGGCACCGCGGCGTGCGGATCGGTGGCCGGACGGACGGGAGGTGGGCCCCACCAGCCGGTTCCGGCGCGTCGCGCCAGCGGCGCGACGGCCGTGCCTGGAGGGACGGTGCCAGCTGGCACCGGGCCTCCCGTCCGTCAGGGGGTCGCGCGGGCGTCAGCCCGTGTTCTGCAGGCCGGCGGCGATCCCGTTGACCGTGAGCAGCAGCAGACGGTGGTCGGCGTCCACCGGGTCGGTACTGCCGGACGTGCGGATCGCCCGCAGGGCCCGGAGCTGCAGGTGCGACAGGGCGTCGACGTAGGGGCTGCGGAGTCGCACGGCGCGGGCGAGCACCGGCCGGTCCTCGAGCACGTCGGCGCCGCCGGAGACCCGGAGCACCCACTCGCGGGTGCGCAGCATCTCCGTCATGACGGCAGCGGCCAGGTCGTCGCGGTCCGCGAGCTCGAGGTACCGACGGGCGATGTGCTCGTCGGTCTTCGCCAGGGACATCTCGACGTTCTTGATCATCGCGCCGAACAGCGGCCACTCGGCGAACGCGGTGCGCAGCAGCTCGACGTCGCCGACCGCCTCGAGTGCGGAGCCGAGGCCATACCAGCCGGCCAGGTTGATGCGCGCCTGCGTCCACGAGAACACCCACGGGATGGCGCGGAGGTCCTCGAGCGACTCGACGCTGAGCCCACGGCGGGCCGGACGGGAGCCGAGCGGCAGCAGCCCGATCTCCTCCATCGGGGTGACCCGGGCGAACCACGGCGCGAAGCCCTCGGCCTTGACCAGGCCGTAGAAGGCCTCACGCGAGACGTCGTCCAGCCGCTGCGCCAGGTCGGCGAAGCGGTCGGCCGCGGCGGCGGTCCGGGACTCGTTCGACGGCGACGAGGCGAACAGCGTGGCGGACGCCATCTGCTCGAGGTGTCGGGCCGCGATGTCCTGGTCGCCGTACTGCGCGAAGATGACCTCACCCTGCTCGGTGAGCTTGAGCCGGCCGTCGATCGACCCCGGCGGCTGGGCCAGGACGGCCTCGTTCGCCGGTCCACCACCGCGGCCGAGCGACCCGCCGCGACCGTGGAACAGGGTCAGCTCGACGTCGTTCTGCTCGGCCCAGCGGGCGATGCGTGCCTGGGCGTCGTAGAGCGCCAGGTTCGCAGACACCGGACCGACGTCCTTCGACGAGTCGGAGTAGCCGAGCATCACCTCGAGCTTGCGACCGGTCGCAGCGAGGCGTCGTTCGAACGGCGCGGTGCGGACCGCCTCGTCGAGGATGTCGACGCTGGCGTGCAGGTCGGCGAACGTCTCGAACAGCGGGATCACGTCGAGGACCGGGGCGTCCTGCTCGGAGCCGAGGGCGGCGACGGCGAGCTCGTGCACGTTCGCCAGGTCGGCGGCCGACTGCGTGAACGAGACGATGTACCGGTTCGAGGCCCGGACGCCGTACCGCCGCTGCAGGTCGGCGATGGTGCGGAACACCGCGAGGACCTCTTCGGTCGTCTCGCTCAGGTCGCCGCCCGCACGGATCTCGGCCAGGGCGGTGCGGTGCACCTGCGAGTGCTGCCGGACCTCGAGCTCGGCCAGGTGGAACCCGAAGGTCTCGACCTGCCAGATCAGGTTCTGCAGCTCGCCGTACGCGGGGCGCGTGGCGCCGGCCGCGACGAGCGAGGTCTGGATCGTCCGCAGGTCAGCGAGGAACGCCTCGGGGGCGTCGTACGCCAGCGGGCTGTCCCCGCGACGGGTCGCGTCGATCCGGGCGGCCGTGAACAGCAGCGCGCGACGGTGGGTCTCGTTCGGCGCGCGGATGCCGATGCGCTCGGCGATGTCCGGGTCGAGGGACTCCTGCGCGGCGACCAGCGCGGTGAGGCCGGCGTCCGCAGGGGTCTCGCTGGCGTCGAGCGTCAGGGTGCTGCCGATGCGGGTCGCCGCACGCGCCAGGCCGAGCAGGATGTGCTCGGCGGCGATCTCCGCGGCCTGCCGGGTGGTGTCGGCGGTCACGAACGGGTTGCCGTCGCGGTCACCGCCGATCCAGGTGCCGAACCGCACGAACGCCGGCGCCTGCACGGGGGCACTGCCCGCCGCGTCGCCGAGCAGCCGGTCGTCGAGCAGGCGGTACACCTGCGGCACGATCTCGAACAGCGTCTGGTCGAAGACGCTCATCGCGGTGCGGACCTCGTCGAGCGGGGTCGGACGGGTCGTGCGCAGCGGCGAGGTGCGCAGGAGGTTCGTGATCTCCTCGAGCAGCCGCCGCTCGTTCTCGGCCCGCGCGGTGGCGTTCTTCGCGCGGTCGCGCTCGTCGATCAGGTCGGTGATGCGCCGCACCGCCGTGGTCACCGCGCGTCGACGGGCCTCGGTCGGGTGGGCCGTGAGCACGGGGTGGAAGCGCAGGGCGTCGAGTCGCGCGGCGGCCTCGTCCGCGCCGACCTCGTCGACCAGCCGGGCGTAGGTCGCGGGGAACGAGTCGCCGGCCACGCCGCCGTCGTCCCCGCGCTGGCGCAGCACGCGGACGCGGTGGTGCTCCTCGGCCAGGTTCGTCAGGTGGAAGTAGGTCGTGAACGCGCGGGCGACCTCTTCGGCACGCTCGGGCGAGAGGTCCGCCACGAGGGCCTCGGCGCGGGCAGCGCCGTCGTCGTCGCTCCCCTCGTAGGCCGCGATGACCGCGGCACGCAGGGCTTCGACGTCCTGCAGCAGGTCGTCGCCGCCGCTCTCGCGCAGCACACGGCCGAGCAGGCTGCCGAGGTAGCGGACGTCGGCGCGCAGGTCGCTGTCGACTGCTCCGCTGACGTGGTCACGTGCGCTGCCGAAGCGCGTGGATCCGTCGATCGCCGTCATCGGGTCCTTCCGGGTGGGGTGGTCGTGTCGCCTGGGCCGATTGGGATACCACGGCCCGGACCCCAGCAGCGTACCGGCCGGAGCGCGACCGTGACGACGACCGTCCGGCCGGTCAGCCGTTGGCAGCAGGCTCAGGCGACCGAGGTCCGCCGCGCGTCGAGTTCGGCCAGCAGCCCGTCGTCCAACGCCGACGCCAGCTCGACCTCGGCCAACACGCGCTCGCGCTCGGCGTCGTCCCACGGCGCGGCGTCGAGCTGCTCGCGGTAGGTGTCCTCGAACGATGCCGGGTCCGCCAGCTGGTCGAAGATCCAGAACAGCACGCCGTTCGTGTCGAACCCGAACTGCTGGCTCAGCGTCGCGCTCATCGCCCGTCCGCCGGACAGGTCGCCGAGGTACCGCGTGTAGTGGTGCGCCACGAAGCCGCCGGGCCACTGCGCCGCGACCTCGTTGAGCCGTCGGACGTACGCGGTGGTGGCCGGGGTCGGGCAGACGAGCTCGGACCAGTCCGGCCCGACGAGGTACTCGAGGTCGGCACGGATCGCGGGCATCCGCGTGAGCTGCGAGGTCACGAACGGGCTGACGACCGGGTGGTCCGCCATCCGCTCGGCCGCTCGCTCGATGGCGTCGTACACGAAGGCGTACTGCCCGAGCAGGTCGGCGTAGTCGGCGACGTCGCAGTGGCCACCGCGCAGGGCGTCCAGGAAGTCGGTCCTGCCCGCGACCCCGTGGGTCCGGCGGGCACGGAGTCGGAGCAGCTCCGAGAACCGGGTGACCGATGCGTCCATGAGGTGAGGCTAACCTCACCTGAGCCGCTGTGCACCAGGAATCGCCGAGACCGGTCGGTCCGCGGTCAGGTCACAGCTGCCACCGAACCGACGAGAGGAAGCTCCCCCACGATGAGCCCGAAGAACCGCACCCAGCACGTGTTCGTCGTCGACCGGACCGAACAGGTCTCGCCGCACATGGTGCGGGTGCACCTGGGCGGACCCGCCTTCGCCGCGTTCGTCGAGGGCGCTGACCCCGACGCGCTGGCCGCGACCGACCACTACGTCAAGCTCCTGCTCGCTCGGCGCGAGCTCGGCCTCGTGCCGCCCTACGACCTCGACGCGCTGCGCGAGACGCTGCCGAAGGCCGACCGCCCGGCGCGTCGGACGTACACGGTGCGGTCGATCGACCACGACGCCCAGACCATCGCGATCGACTTCGTCGTGCACGGCGACGAGGGGCTGGCCGGACCGTGGGCCGCTGCCGCACAGCCCGGAGACCTGCTCGCCCTGTCCGGACCCGGCGGCGGGTACGCCCCGAGCACCGATCCGGACGTCGACCACCTGCTGCTCGGCGACGACAGCGCCCTGCCCGCGATCGCGTCCGCACTCCAGGAGATGGACGCCACCGCCACGGGCGTCGCCCTGGTCGAGGTCGCCGGCCCCGACGACGAACAGGACCTGGCCCACCCGGCCGGCGTCGACCTGCAGTGGCTGCACCGCGACGCCACCGGCGCCGAGCCGGGCACGCTCCTGCTGGACGCGACCCGCGAGCTGCCCCGTGCCTCCCGTCCGGTGCGCGTCTTCGCGCACGGCGAGCGGACTGCGATCAAGGCGATCCGTCGCCTGCTGCAGGACGAGTGGGGTGTCGCGAAGGCGGACATGTCGCTGTCGGCGTACTGGGCGCTCGGCCGCGCCGAGGACCGGTTCCAGGAGGAGAAGCGGGAGCCGGTGGGCGCGATCTTCGACTGACGTCGGACGGGAGGCCCGGTGCGCGTCGGACGTCGGCACTAGCGTTCCGCGCATGGTCGACTCCTGCTGCGTGCCCGGCTGCGTGGATCCGCTCGCGTCGGGCGCGCCGGTCCCGCTGTGCGAGGGGCACGTGGTGCTCGTGCACGACTTCGCCGAGGACCGCCGGGGCGTCGAGGACACGCTGCCCGGCCCGTGTCTGGTGTGCGGGTGCCGGATCGGGGTGCGCTTCGCCTCGGGGACGGTGTGCGCGGTGTGCGAGTGGCCCTGGGGCGACGTTCCCGACAGTGACCTCGCTCCCCCGCGGCTCGACGTCGTGTACTACCTGCGGCAGCGCGACGACCTCGGCGACCGCGTGAAGATCGGCACCACGACGAATCCGCGGCAGCGGCTCGCCCGGATCCCGCACCAGGACCTGCTGGCGTTCGAGCGGGGGGACCGTGTGCTGGAGCGGCGGCGGCACGCGCAGTTCGCGGCGTCGCGGTACCCCGGCACGGAGTGGTTCCGCGCGACGCCGGAGCTGCTGGGGCACGTGCGGATCGTGGCGGCCGGGGTGTCGGACCCGTGGTCGTTGCACGCGCGGTGGCTCAGCGAGGCGCTCGCGCTGCGCGGGTGAGGGGTGCGCGTGCGGCGGCGGCGCGGGTGCGGCGGCGCGGGTGCGGCGGCGCGGTTTCGGCGGCGCGCGGTTTCGGCACCGTGCGAGGTTCGCGCCCGGTGCGAGGTTGATCGCCTCGTGCGGCGCAACGAGCTCGCACGGGGCGATCAGGGTCGCGCGCAGACGTGACCTCGCACGGTGCGGAGCGGCGCTGACCTCGCACCGTGCGACCATCGCGGTGCTCAGCGGGCGTACGCGTCGACGAACAGGTCACCGCGGATGTCGCGCAGGGTGTCGACGAGCCGGTCCACCGTGCGGCCGGAGACGCCCGACACCTGCAGGTCGTACGGGCCGAGCGCGGGCAGGCGACCGGTGCGGATGCGGACGACCTCCCACCCGACGCCGCGGAGTGCCCGGTCCTTGCGCCGGTCCGACTCCTCGCGCGACCCCACGTGCTCGAGGCCGTGCCGCCCGGTGGAGTCGTACTCGATCGCGACCTGCAGCTCGGGCAGGATGATGTCCGGCCAGGCCTCGACGTGGTCGTGGAACGGCTTGTCGAGCCGGATCGCGTTCTGCGTGAACGTGAAGTCGAACCGGTCGGACAACGCCTGGCGCAGTTCGGCCTCGACCGCCGAGGCCGTGGCCGGCGCGCACACGCTGACGAACGCCTGACCCGAGGGCACCCGCGGCGTCTTGCGGCAGACCTCGCGCGCGGCGGCGCTCGGACGCCGCGCTCCCCCTCGACGGCCCCCGGGTCGTGCGGCGCGGGTCGAGGCGACGGCACCGGTGGGGACGGCACCCGGCGGGACGACACCCGCACGAGCGGCGGCGGCGGCGGGGACGACGCCGTCGGGGACGTCGCCCGGGGTGCGGGACCGGCCGGCCGCGGGCAGGGTCTGTCGCCCGGCCACCCGGACCGCGCGCTGGGGTGCGGGGACCTGCGTCGGCCACTCGGCGGGCAGGACCGGCCAGCGCTGGGGCTTCGCCATCACCGTGCACTCCGGGCACCACACCGACCGCCGACGTTCGCGCCCGGGTCGGTTCCGCTGTTCAGCGGGCGTCGCAACGAACACGTGCCCCACGTCGCACTCCCACGTCAGCAGGACCTCGGCCGCCGGGGGCACCTGCGTCAGGACGATGCCGGCGTTCCACTCAGGGTGGTACTGCCGGATGAGCACCGGGAACGAGGCCCATGCGTCCCGGAACTGCCCCACGGCGTACGGCATCGGCACGCCGCGCGAGAACTGCCGGCGGCGCCACCACGCATCGACTGGCTCGACCACGAGCGTCACGGTAGGAGGAGCCACCGACAGCCGCGGCCGGCACGCAGCGGGCGGCGTCAGTCGCGGGGCGGTGTGACGATCGTGAAGCGCTCGGGACCGGCGGTGGAGCCGTCCTCGAGCACGCGGATCCCCGACTCCTGGCAGGCGGTGACCCCGTCGCGGTGCACCCGCTCGGGACGCGGGCGGCGCGGCACCCCGGCGTCGCCGAACACCGCCCACGCGTTCGCCGCCGCAGCGCTGGTGAACCGGGTGCTGTACCGGACGCCGGCGAACCCTGCGCCGTCGAACGCCCGCGCCCAGGCCTGCGGCACCCGGTAGTCGACCATCGTCTGCAGCTCGGCGCCGACCCCGTGCTGGACGGCCTCTGGTGCCGTGACGTCGGCGAACCGTCGACCGCGGGACGCCCGGGCGGCGACGACGACCATCTCGCGGGCGCGGCCGACGAAGACGGTGTTCGTGTGCAGCGTGTGGTGGGCCAGCCGCTCGCGCACCGCGACCTCGACGGAGTCCGCCCAGTAGCAGGTGCCCCGCGGTGACGCGAGGTCGAACCGGCCGCCGTCCACACCGTCGGCGTCCGCGGGGGTGGACGCGAACCACCAGGCGCCGCGGTCGTGACGCTTCGCGCGGTAGAACGTCGTGCCGCGGGACTCCACCGCCGGGAACCCGCTCAGGTCCGCCCCGTCCGCCGGTGCGTGCTGCGCGACCTCGGTGCGACGCTGGGTCACGCGTCCGCCAGCCAGGCACGCTCCGCACGACGAGCCGCCCGCAGGACGACGTCGTGCCGACCGTCGCGGAGCGCCTGCGCAGCGGTGGTGCCGCCGAACGCATCCGCGACGGTGTTGAGCCAGAGCGCGCTGCCCCACGGATCGATCCGGTCCGGGTCGAGCAGCATCAGGACCTCGCGCAGTCGCGGCAAGGGTGCGCCCGACGGCCCGAACTGGAACGACGGGAAGATCCGGCTGCCGTCGCCGATCTTGAGCCCCAGCAGGTCGCCCTTCGTGCTCGCCTTGCTGATCGCCTGCCGTGTCACACCGCGCCAGCTCGCCAACGAGGCCGCGTCGTAGAAGGGGCCGATGAGCGCGTCCGACTCGTGCTTGACGGCGGGCAGCGCTGCCACCATGCGGTCGGCCAGCACGCCGACGTCACCGACCGCGGCCAGGGCGTCGTCGTAGCGTCCGTCGCGGAGCCGGTCCTGGATCGCAGCGAGGAGTGCCGCTTCCGCCGTGCCGGTCACCGCGCGTTGTGTCGTGGCCATCGAGTCCGCCTTCCCTGCAACCGTGTCAACCGATCCTACGACCGTACCGTCAACCACGTCAACCATCCGTCGCGCATGACATACCCTGGTGGGGTACCGGTCCACAGGAGGTCTCATGACCGATCACGAGCACGGCTACATCTCGTCGAAGGACGCGTACCTCAAGCGGCTCCGGCGCATCGAGGGACAGGCCCGCGGACTGCAGCGCATGGTCGAGGACGAGCAGTACTGCATCGACATCCTGACCCAGGTGTCCGCCATGACGAAGGCCCTGCAGTCGGTCGCGCTCGGACTGGTCGAGGACCACCTGCGGCACTGCGTCGCCGATGCCGTCGCGGACGGTGGGGACCCGGAGGCGAAGATCGCCGAGGCGTCGGCAGCGATCGCGCGGCTCGTCCGGTCCTGACACGACGACGGGCTGCGGCCACTGCCGGATCGGCTGGCGCCGCAACCGACACCGACACCGACACCACCAGCACAGCCCGGTCAGCGGTCGCGTCATCACCAGCGGATCCGCGCGAACTCCGCCCACAGCCGTCGGGCCCTCCCGGGGTTGACCTGCTCGACCCATCCGATCCGGCCGAGCAGGTGTGCACGGAAGTCGGCGTGGTCGCCGCGGTCCTGCGACGACGGCCCGTGCTCGACGCAGTTGTGCAGGACCGCGTGCAGGCGGTCGACCTCGCGCCGACCCGGAGACGTCCGCTCGTTCACGACGACGCCCGTCACCGACTGCCGCACCCCGGCGCGACGGACCCGGGTCTTGCGGCGGTTCAGCGTGTGGCCCTGCTCCGTGACGATCCGGTCGACCCCGCGCAGGAACGCCTCGGGGCGGGCGGCCAGGGCATCACCCCCGCTGAACGTCAGGTCGTCGGCGTACCGCGTGTAGGTGCCGCCCACGGCTGCGGCCCAGCCGGCCAGGCGGGCGTCGAGGTGCCGCAACGACAGGTTCGCAAGCGCTGGGGACGTCGGAGCCCCCTGCGGCAGGTGTGGGGCAGCGAGTGCCCGACGGAGCGCGGCCCGCTCGTCCGGGTCTCCACCGGGCGGCATCGCCGTCAGCACGTGTGGCGGGACCCGGTGCGTGCACAGGCCGGTGAGGACCTGCGCGAGGGGCTCGGCGAACCCGGCCGAGCGGAACACGCCGAAGACCGTCGGAGACTTCACGCTCGCGAAGAACGAGGTCAGGTCGGCCGAGAGCACCACGGGCCTGCCGACGTGCTCGGCCGCGCCGGAGACCACGCTGCGCCCGGCAACGAACCCGTGCGCTGCATCGTGCACGGGCAGCACCGCGAGCAGGTCGTCGAGGACGGTGCGCTGCGTGCGCTTGAGCATCGCGTACGGCTTCTCGAGCAGGCGCGGGGTCCGTCCCGGCCGCTGCAGCCACTCGTGGCGGTGGTGGTGCAACGGACTCGTCGGACCCGGGCCGCGGTTCCAGCCCCGCGTGTCGGCCAGCCACAGCAGCCGCCCGACGGTCAGGTCGAGCTCGCGGGCGAGTTCGGGCAGCGTGTCGACGAGCAGCCGGCTGGCGACGGTCGGATGCGCCTGCACCGGGGCAGCCCGTCGCAGCAGGACCCGCACGGGCCGCAGCGGCTCGCGCGCCTCGTGCAGCCGGACCAGTCGCGGCGCGCCCGCGAGGACCGCGGCCAGTTGCCGCGGGGCGTCCACCGGCGGTCTCGGGTACGCGTCGAGGGCGACGCCGACGGCCACCCCGACGTAGGTCCGCTCCACGCCGAGCACGTCGTAGCCCACGGCGGTCAGCCCGTCGCGCTCCCACCGTGCGGCGGTCAGGAACGCGTCGGCGAGGGCGCCCGCGACGACGTCGATCGGCGTGTGCGTGGAGTTCCCGGGAGACCTGTCAGTGCTTCCGTGAGGGCGAGTGCGCGGAGCGCGCCGTGCCTCTCGGGGCGTGTGGTCCTGCTGGTACTGCGTGCCCCGGGGTGACCCCGGAGAGGTCGGCGCGTCACGCGCGCCGTCCGCCTCCCCCGGGAACCCCACGGCGACACCCTACGACGTCCGTCGGGGTCCGTCGGGGTCCGCCGGGGTACGGTCGGTCTCGATGAGCATCGCCGACCTGACCGAACCGTTCGCCGGCCAGGGGTGGGTGCAGATCGGCGAGGTCCTGCTCGCCTTCCTGCTCGCGTCCCTGATCGGCCTCGAGCGGCAGGTGCGGTCGAAGAGCGCCGGGATCCGGACGCAGACGATCGTGGGGACCGCGGCAGCGCTCATGCTCCTGGTCAGCAAGTACGGCTTCGGGGACGTCCTCGTGGCAGGACACGTCGTGCTCGACCCGTCCCGTGTTGCGGCGCAGGTCGTCTCCGGTGTCGGCTTCCTCGGCGCGGGACTCATCCTCACCCGACGCGGTACCGTGCGGGGGCTGACGACGGCCGCCTCGGTGTGGGAGACCGCGGCCATCGGCATGGCCGCCGGGGCCGGTCTCTGGGTGCTCGCGCTCGTCGTCACCGCTCTGCACTTCGTGGTGGTCTTCGGGTACACCGCGCTCATCCGGGCGCTCCCGCACGCGGCGGACACGTCGCTGACGCTCGAGGTCGTCTACGACGCCGGGCACGGCGTGCTCCCGAGGGTGCTCAGCGTCCTGACGTCCACGGGGTGGCGTCTGGGTCGCCTGGTCCAGCAGGACAGCGAGCGGGAGGGGACCACGGTCGTGCGGCTCGAGGTGACCGGTTCCCGGGAGACTGCGGTGTTGCTCGCACAGATCAGCGAAGTGGCCGGCGTGCGGACGGTGGACCCCGCGGTCGCCGACGAACTGGAGTGACCGCCTCTGCCATGCTCGGTGGATGGTCTCGTACTTCCTGACCCACGCCGAGGTGGTCGTCGACCCGGTCGCACCCATCGAGTCCTGGGGACTCTCTCCTGCCGGGCGGGCCCGAGCGACCCGTGCGCACGTGTCCTCGTGGGACCCCGGCGTCACGCGCATCGTGTCGAGCACGGAGCAGAAGGCCGTGGAGACCGCCGCGCTCGTCGGCGGTGCGGTGGGCATCGCGCCGGAGACCGACGCACGGCTCGGCGAGATCGACCGCAGCGCCACCGGCTACCTGCCGCCGGACGTGTTCGAGCCCGTCGTCGACGCCTTCTTCGCCCGGCCCGACACGTCGGTCCGCGGATGGGAGCGCGCCGTCGACGCGCAGGCCCGCATCGTCGCGGCCGTCCGCCGGCTGACAGCGGACGGTGACGCCACGATCGTGGCGCACGGCGCGGTCGGAGCGCTGCTGCTCGCCGACCTGCGCGCGGTGCCGATCAGCCGCGCACTCGACCAACCCGGCATGGGCAGCGTCTTCACGTTCGACCCGCCCACGTGGCAGGCCCGTTCCGGTTGGTCCCGGATCGAGCCCTGACCGACGCGTCCGCCAGGATGGCCCCATGGTCAGTGCAGTCCGTCTCATCCGTTCCGCATCGCTCAGCTCGATCGCAGAGTACGCGTACGCCGCGACCGCACCCGCCGACGCACGACTCGTGTTCCTGGCCGGGTCGTGCCCGCTGGACGCAGCCGGACGCACCATCGCGGTCGGCGACCATGCGGGACAGGCAGCGGCGTGCATCGCGAACCTGCGGCAGGCGCTGTCCGACGCGGGCGCCACACTCGAGGACGTCGTGTCGACGCGGGTGTTGGTCGCGTCCTCGCGGCAGGCCGACCTGATCGCCGCGTGGCAGGTCGTGCGGGACGCGTTCGGCGACCACGACGCACCGAGCACGTTGCTCGGCGTCACGGTGCTCGGCTACGACGACCAGCTGGTCGAGATCGAGGCAGTCGCCGCCGTCGTCGACTGACGTGGTTGCGGACGGGAGGCGCGTGGCGGGACCGCCCCGCGCCTCCCGTCCGACACGACCGCTGTCGTACGACAGCGACCCTGTCGCGCGAGCCGCGGCCTGGTCGGCGCGCGACAAGACCGATGTCGTACGACTTCGGGGATGTCGCTGCGTCAGCGGCGTCGCGCCAGGACCAGACCCGCGACCGCCGCCGCGGCGCCCGCCCAGACCAGCGGGCGCGTGATGCGCCGACGCTTGGCGACCCACCCGCCGTCCGTGGCGTTGCCCGCGTCGGCGGGGGTGAACAGGTTGCCGTCGGTGGGTTCCTGGTGGCCGCGGAGCGCGAAGGTCTCGACCATCGGTCCCGTGATCCGGTGGAAGAGGCCGGGGAACACGTACTGCAGCGGGACGAGCGACGCCTGGATGCGGCCGACGAACCGGTAGCGCTTGGGGTGCAGCGCCGCGGTCACGACCGCCTTGCCGGCGCGCTCGACGGACACGGTCGGCGGCAGCGGGTGCGAGGCCTTGTCGGTGTAGTTGGCGCCGTTCTGGTAGATCGGCGTGTCGATCGTCGACGGCATCAGCGTGGTGAAGTGGATGTCCGTGTGTGCGAACTCGTCGCCGAGCACGTCGACGAGCCCGAGTGCGGCGTGCTTGCTCGTGACGTACGCCGACTGGTACGGCGCGGACAGCAGCGACTGGATGCTGCCGACGAGCACGTAGGTGCCTCGCCCCCGTTGCTTCCAGTGCGGCAGCAGGTGGGTGATGGCGTACAGGTGGCCGTAGAGGTTCGTGTCGACGACGCGCTTGAACGAGTCGGTCGGTGTCTGCTCGAACAGGCCGTAGATGAACAGCGCCGCGTTCCCGACGAACACGTCGATGTGCCCGAACCGTGTGGTGACGGTGCTGATGAGGTCCGCGACCTGGTGCTCGTCACCGACGTCGGTCGGGATCGCGACGGCCTCGGCGCCGAGCTGCCGGCACTCCTCGGCGGCGGCCTCGAGGCTGTCGTGGCTGCGTGCGGCGAGCACCACCGTCGCGCCGCGCCGGGCGAACTCGTGGGCGGCCGCGCGGCCGATGCCGCTCGACGCTCCGGTGATGACGACGACCTGACCGCGGAACCGTTTCGACATGCCTCCTGGCTACGCGAGCGGCGCTGACCGCATGCCCAGTCCTGGGGTGCGCGCGCACGGTCGAAGCCGGTCGGCGCGAGCGCTGGCCGGGTGGGGATGCCGCGTGCGACGATGACGACATGACCGAGCGCGAGAGCACCAGCGACGGGCTGTCCCTCGACGAGGCCCGGGCGATCGCCGAGCACGCGCGCGAGGGCCGCCTCGAGCTCGACGACCCCGAGATCCGACGCCTCGTGGGTGAGGCGAACCGGATGCTGGTCCGCACGCAGATGTGGGGCGAGACCCCGCCGACACCCAGGCGCCGGTGGAAGCGCCGGATGCTCGCGTTCGGCGCGGCCGGCATCGTGCTCGTCTGGGTGATCGGGCTGCTCGGACCGCTGCTGCTGCGCATCGGGAGCGAGTAGCCCCGGTACGCCCAGCGCCGGACCAGCCGACGCCGGGACGCCCAGCGCGATCGCCTACCAGGGGTGGGCGATGTCGCGGGGCCGAGCCGGGCCTCCCGTCCGAGTGGACCGAGCGGTCCCAACGGTCCCAGCGGTCCCGGCGGTCCGAGCGGTCCGGCCGTTCCGGTCCGTCGTGACCAGTCCCACCGTGCCGAGCGCTGACGCCGGTGTCGCCTGCAGGACGGCACACGCGGCACCGCGCGCCACCACGTTCTCCCCGAGCGTCGTCGCACCGACCCAGGGCATCGCGGTGATGGCGAGCCGCTCACCGAGCCGGGCGCGCAGCGCGTCGAGCAGGACGGAGCCGGCTGCCTGGGCCGCGCTGCCGCCGACCACGATCCGCGGCAGGTCCAGCAGTTCGACCAGGTGCACGAGTGCCGAGCCGACCGCGGCCCCGGCCTCGACGACCAGCGGTGCCGCGCCGGGTGCCCGACACAGGTCGTCGAACGCGGAGCGGACGGCGCCGGGGTCCTCGAGCGGGATGCCGGGCGGCAGGAGTCCCGCGGCGATCCCGCGCCGGACCTGCTGCAGGGGCTGACAGGCCTGCCAGAGCGGCATCCACGCGCCGTGTGCGGACACCGGCATCCCACCGAACTCCCCCGCGTTGCCGGTGCTGCCCCGGACGACCTGACCGCCCACCACGATGCCGGCACCGACCCCGTGCCCCAGGTACAGCGACACCAGGTCGGTCACCACCGGGGCGGTCCACCACTCGGCGAGCGCGCTGGCGACGACGTCCTTCTCGACGTGGACGGGGAGACCGGTGCGTCGGGCGAGTTCGGCTGCGAGCGGGAACCCGGTCCAGGCCGTGAGCTGCGCGGGGGCTCCGAGGGTGGCGCCGTCGAGCTCGATGGGTCCCGGTGCGGCGATGCCGATGCCGACCACGCGGGCGGGGTCGACACGTGCACGGGTGACGACGTCGGCCACCGCCTGGGCCATCGCGTCGAGGGTCGTCCCGGGATCGGTCAGGTCGGCGGCGCCGAGTTGGTGTTCGGTGACGAGCCCGCCGCCCAGGTCGAGCAGGACGACGGCGACGTGGGCGGGGTCGAGGTGCACGCCGACGGCGAAGCGGCCGTCGCGGGCGAGGGTGAGGCGTCGGTCGGCGTCGTGCACGAGTCCGTCGGCCTGCAGGCGGGCGGTGATGTTCGACACGGTCTGCGCGGAGAGCCCGGTGCGGTCGCGGATGTCCGTGCGGGTGAGCGGTCCGCTGCGTCGGACGAGGTCGAGGACGACGGCGCGGTTGTGGGCTCCGGTGTGGGTGTGGTTCTGCCCTGCAGACATCTCAGTGTCCTCGTGGTTGACGGGCCGGGGTCATGGTCCTTAGCATCGCTGTCCAAGCGAATTTGTCAATCGAATGGATTGAACCGACCGTTCGAGGACGATCCGCCAGCGGCCACATCGACGTGGCGGCGCCCGTGAGCACACCGGCGTGGCCACGGGGACCCGAAGGGACGCCCGTGACGACGACTGCTCGCCCGGCCACCGCAGTGCGACCCGCGACCTCGACCGAGGGCACCGGTCGACGCGCGCGGCGACGACACCCCTGGACCCCGGCGGAGAAGCGACGGCTCCGTGTGGGCATCGCGTTCATCTCCCCGTGGATCATCGGCGTGGCGGTGTTCATCGCCTACCCGCTGATCTACTCCTTCGTGATCAGCCTGACCCGCTACTCCGGTATGGACGCGGCGACGTTCGTCGGGTTCGGCAACTACGTCGCGGCGTTCATCGACCCGCTCGTGCACACCGCCGTGGGGAACACGCTGTTCTACGCGGTGATCGCGGTGCCGGTCGGCATCGTGGTCGCGATCGTGATCGCCCTGGCGATGAACCAGGACGTGAAGGAGATCAGCTGGTACCGGACGGCGCTGTACATCCCGTCCCTCATCCCGACGTTCGCGCTGGCCTTCATCTTCGTGGTGCTCGTGAACCCGCAGACCGGCATCGTCAACCAGGTGCTGAAGCTCGTCGGGGTGCCAGCGACGAACCTGCTCGGCGATCCGACGACGGCGAAGCTCGTCATCGTCGCCCTGGCGCAGATGGGTGCGGGGAACGCGGCGCTGGTGTTCCTGGCCGGCATGCGTGGGATCCCGAAGACCCTGTACGAGGCCGCCCGTGTGGACGGTGCCGGACCGATGCGGCAGTTCTTCGCCCTGACGCTCCCGCTCATCTCCCCCGCGATCCTGTTCAACCTGATCACCGGGATCAGCAACGGCCTGCAGGTGTTCACCGAGGCGTACGTGATCTCGTCCGGCACGGGCGGGTTGGGGTCGCCGGACAACGGGACCTTGTTCTACATGCTCTACCTCTACAAGAACGCGTTCAGCTACGCGCAGCTCGGCTTCGCGAGTGCGATGGCCGTGCTGCTGTTCCTGGCCGGGATGATCCTGTCGGGTCTCGTCTACTGGCTGTCCAAGCGGTTCGTGAACTACGACGTGAACGGGGAGTGACGCCGTGACGATGCAGCAGGACCAGGTGTCCACCGAGACGTCGTCGATCGAGGACGTCCGCCCGAAGGACCGCCGGAACGCCCGCGCTGACCGCTCCCGGAACGCGGACGGCTCCGTCCGCTCCCCGTGGTCGAGCATCGGCGCCCGCGTCGTGCTCATCGCGATGAGCCTGCTGTTCCTGGTGCCCATCTACTGGATGCTCATCTCCGCGCTGAAGGGCAACACCGAGCTCGGCGCGTTCCCTCCGACGTGGTTCCCGCAGTGGCTGGACTGGTCGAACTTCGGCGACGCCGTGAACGCGATGCCGTTCTTCACGTTCTTCCGGAACACATTGATCATCACGGTCTGCGTGACGGTGTTCTCGATGGCGTCGAACATGGTCATCGCCTACGGGTTCGCCTGCATCGAGTGGCGTGGTCGTGACCGGATGTTCTACGTCGTCCTGGCGACGCTGTTCATCCCCTTCCCGGTGACGCTCATCCCGATGTTCGACCTGTACGCGCGACTCGGCTGGATCAACACGTTCCTGCCGCTCATCGTGCCGAGCCTGTTCGGGTCGGCGTTCTACGTCTTCCTGCTCCGGCAGTTCCTGCTGCAGATCCCGAAGGACCTGCTCGACGCAGCCCGGATGGACGGGGCGTCGGAGTGGCGCATCCTGTGGCGGATCGTGTTCCCGCAGGCGCGGGCCGCGCTCGTGACCGTCGGCATCTTCGCCGCGGTGGGGGCGTGGAACGACTTCCTCGGCCCGCTCATCTACCTGCAGGACCAGAACGTGCAGACGCTGTCCATCGGGTTGCAGGTCTTCCGACTCAACAACAGCGCGGACTTCCAGTTCAACCAGCTGATGGCGGCCTCGATCCTCATCATCGCACCGCTGGTGATCCTGTTCTTCTTCTTCCAGCGGACCTTCCTCAAGGGGATCCAGATCGGGAGCTTCAAGTGAGCAACGCATTCGACCGCCGGACGTTCCTGCGCACCGCCGCCGCGGCCGGTGGCGCCGGGGCCCTCGCCTTCCTCGCCGCCGGGTGCGCGACGGGCGGGGCGGGCAGCAACCCGAACGCGGTGTCGCTCTGGGGCGTCACCGGGACGTTCGTGCCCTTCCAGACGAAGGTCATCGATCAGTTCAAGCGCCTGCACCCGGAGATCGACGTCCGGGTCAACCAGGTGCCGTCGCAGGGCACCGGCGACGCCACCAGCGTCATCACGGCGGTCCGCGGCGGCACGGCTCCGGACCTGTGGCTGCTCGACCGGTTCAGTGCCGCCCAGTACGCCGCGATCGGGCTCATCGAACCGATCGACGAGCTCATCGCGGAGTTCGAGGACGTCTCGAAGGAGGAGTTCCTCGCTGACTGGCTCGGCTTCGCAGTCGGTGAGCTCACCTACAAGGGCAAGACGTACGGGCTGCCGCACGACACCGACGCCCGCGGCATGTTCGTCAACAAGACGATGCTCAAGGACGCCGGCATCGACGCCGACGAGTTCGACTGGCAACAGAACGGGCCGGTCACGTTCGACCGGATGGGCGAGGTCAGCGACAAGCTCACGAAGAAGTCCGGCGGGAACTACACCCACATGGGCCTGCTCCCCTGGTACGGCGAAGGGTGGCCGTTCACGTGGGGCCTCGGGCTCGGGGCGGAGTACTTCGACCAGGAGACCTCGCACATGACGATGGACTCCGACAGCGTCAAGAAGATCTACGAGTTCTACGACGACTGGGCCAAGCGGTACGGGTACCGCGACGCCGACACCTTCATCGCCACCTACGAGCCGACCGGGCACCCACCCGGACAGACCGCGTTCCTGGCGAACCGGATGGCCTTCATGGTCAGCGTGCCCTCGACCATCCAGACGTTCGACAACTACGGACCGAAGGACCTCGACTGGACGGTGGCGTACCTGCCGACGCAGACCGCGGACGCTCCGAAGTACACCTGGTCCGGCGGGTTCGCGCTCTGCCTGCCCAAGGGGTCGAAGAAGAACAAGGCGGTGTGGGAGCTGATGAAGTACTTCACCGGCAAGCAGGGGCAGGAGACGTACATGGTCCCCGCCACCAGCGTCCCGTCGAACATCGCCGCGCTCAAGGACCCGAAGGGCTCGGCGAAGTCGATCAAGTTCTTCGTCGAGTCGATGCCCGCGTCGACCTGCCGCCCGCCGCTGCCCGTCGGCGGCCAGTGGTGGGACTCGCTCGCCGACGCCCGGTCGAGCGTGCTGCTCGGGACGGCCTCCCCACAACAGGCGGTCGAGCGTGCGCAGGCCCGCGTCGACCCGATCATGCAGACCTACACCCCGTTCAAGCTGCCCGCCGACTACGACAAGGTCCAGATCTAGCCCGTCTCACGAAGGAGACCCTCGCATGCCCAGCACCACCACCCCGATCCGCGTCGCCGTCCTCGGGTTCTGGCACGTCCACGCCGGCGACTACGCCCGCCAGACCGTCGAGCACCCGGGCACCGAGCTCGTCGCCGTGTGGGACGACGACGTCGCCCGTGGACAGGCCGGGGCAGCCGAGTTCGGCGTCCCGTTCGCCGACGACCTCGACGCGCTGCTCGCCCGTGACGACGTCGACGCGGTCACGATCACCACGTCGACCGACGTGCACCACGACGTCATCACCCGAGCCGCCCGGGCCGGCAAGCACGTGTTCACCGAGAAGCTCCTCGCTCCCACGGTGTCCGAAGCCGAGGACCTCGTCGCCACCTGCGACGCCGCCGGGGTCAAGCTCGTCGTCTCCCTCCCCCGGCTGTACCACGGGTACACGCAGGCGATCCTCGACGAGATCCGGTCCGGCCGGCTCGGCGAGGTGAACCACGCCCGGGTCCGGCTGTCCCACGACGGCGCCGTCCGACCGTGGCTCCCGGAGCGTTTCTTCGACCCGGCGACCGCGATCGGCGGCGCGCTCACCGACCTCGGCTGCCACCCCGTCTACCTGACCCAGCTGTTCCTCGGCGCCCGCCCCGACACCGTGCGGGCCGTCTACCGCTCGGTCACCGGCCGTGCGGTGGAGGACCACGCCGTCGTCACCGTCGGCTACCCCTCGCAGGCCATCGGCGTCATCGAGGCCGGCTTCGTCGCCGGCACCCCGTTCACGATCGACGTGGCCGGGACCGCAGGATGGCTGTCCTACTCCGACCGGGAGGACCGGCTCACCGCCGGCGGGTCGGCGTACGGCGAGCAGGCGGTCACCATCGACCTGCCCGACGACGGTCAGGACGCCTTCGGACAGTGGGTGGACCACATCACGTCCGGCACGCGCGCCGACGACAACACGGCGCGCGCCGTCGAGCTCACCCGGCTCGTCGTCGCGGCGAACGCCGCAGCCGCCGCGGCCGGCGCACCCCACCCGGTCCCGGCCGCCGTCTGACCAGCACCACCGACCACCACACCAGCACCAGCAGGAGTCACCATGTCCACCGACATCATCCGCGTCGGACTCATCGGGGGCGGCGGCATCGCCACCTTCCACATCAACGGCTACGCACAGCACAGCGACGTCATCGGCGTAGCGGCCGTCGCCGACGCCTTCGCGTCCACCGCCGAGGCCCGCGGGGCCGAACTCGGCGTCCCGTTCTTCACCGACTACACCGAGATGCTCGAGCGCGCCGACATCGACGCCGTCGACATCTGCCTGCCGCACCACCTGCACCGCGACGCCATCGTGGCAGCGGCCCGCGCCGGCAAGCACGTCCTGTGCGAGAAGCCGCTCTGCCTGACCCCGGACGAGGCCCGCGACGTGCAGGCCGCCGTCGCCGAGGCCGGCGTCACGCTGATGTGTGCCCACAACCAGCTGTTCATGCCGGCGGTCGCCAAGGCGAAGGAGCTCATCGACAGCGGCGCGCTCGGCACCGTGTACGAGGTCCGGACCACCGACAGCTTCCGCAACGAGTTCGACCCGTCGAACATGGGCTGGCGCGCCCACGCGGCGACGAGCGGCGGCGGGGAGCTCATCGACACCGGGTACCACCCCAGCTACCTGCTCATGCACCTGGCCGGCGGCGTCCCCGTGCAGGCCACCGCGATGCTCTCGACCCACCGCCTGGCGTTCATGGAGGGCGAGGACTCCGCGCAGGCGCTCTTCCGCTTCGACAACGGTGCCGTCGGCCAGCTCGTCACCAGCTGGGCATACGAGCCCGCCGCCGGCACCGAGCGCTTCAGCGTCGTCGGCGAGCACGGGTCGCTCACGAGCGACGGGACGACCCTGCGGTGGGACCTGCGCGACGGCACGAGCGAGACCGTCACGTTCGAGGAGGTCGACACGTTCGCCGCGGAGATCGGTGCCTTCGGTGCGTGCCTGCGGGACGGCACGCGGCCGATCCACACCGAGCGCGAGGGCATCGCGGTGCTCGGGATGATCCTGGCCGCCTACGAGGGCGCCCACAACGGCACGATCGCGCAGGTCCTGCAGGTCGACGCGGTCCACGCGTGATCCTGCACCCCGACGTCACGACCGCGCTCCGGGGAGCCGCCGACGCGGTCCGGAGCGCGGTCGGCGTCACGGTGGGCGACCGGGTCGAGGCCGCCATGACCCGGACGCTGACCGACACCATCACGATCGACGAGGACGGCACCGCCTTCGTCATCACGGGCGACATCCCGGCGATGTGGCTCCGCGACTCGACGACGCAGATGCTGCCGTACCTGCGCCTCGCCCGGACCTGCCCGCAGCTGGCCGAGGTCCTGGCCGCGGTCGTCCGGCGGCAGTTCCGGCTCATCGAGCACGACCCGTACGCCAACGCCTTCAACCGCACGGCCTCCGGCGCCCACTACGACCCCGCGGACCGCTGCGAGGACCCGCTCGTGTGGGAGCAGAAGTACGAGGTCGACAGCCTCGCGTACCCGGTCCAGTTCGCCCACCGGCTGTGGCGGGCCACCGGCGACGCCCGGGTGTTCGACGAACGCGCCCACCGGGTGTTCCGCACGGTCGTCGACCAGCTCCGTGCGGAGACCGACCACGAGACCTCGGACTACCGCTTCGTCCGCGACTCCCCGCTCGCCACCGAGACCCTGGCACGCGACGGTCGCGGGACCCCGGTGGCCGTGACGGGGATGACCTGGGTCGGGTTCCGCCCGTCGGACGACTCCTGCACGTTCGGCTACAACGTGCCCGAGAACCTGCACGCCGCCCAGGCGCTGCTCGCCCTGGCCGACGTCGCCCGGTCGGTGTACGGCGACGACCGGCTCGCCGACGACGCCGATGCGCTCCGCACGACGATCACGGCCGGGGTCGCCGCACACGGGATCGTCGAGCACGACGGCGAGCGGGTCTACGCGTACGAGGTCGACGGGCTGGGCGGTGTGCTGCTGATGGACGACGCGAACATGCCCTCGCTGCTGTCGTTGCCGTTCGACGCGCCGGACGTCATCGACCACACGGTCGCTGCGGCCACCAGACGGCTGGTCCTCGGGCCGACGAACCCGTACTGGTACCAGGGCTCGGCGGCGCAGGGCATCGGCAGCGCGCACACGGAACCCGAGCACGTCTGGCCGATCGCGCTGTGCGTCGAGGGCATCACCGGGACGCCGGAGCGCCGCCGCGAGCTGCTCGACGTGCTGGTGGCGACCGATGCCAGCACCGGGTCGATGCACGAGTCGTTCCACGTCGACGACCCGACGTCGTTCTCGCGCCCGTGGTTCTCGTGGGCCGACGCGATGTTCTGCGAGCTCGCCCTGACCGTCGTCGACGACGTCCGGGGAGGTCAGCCCGCCTCGGGGTCGTGACCCCAGTTCATGAGCGACCACCGCCACGCGGTGTCGTGCACGTCGCCCTTCGGCCGCTGCTTCCGGTGCCGAGCGACGTACCCGACGACCTTGTGCATGTGTGCGTAGTCGGCATCGGTGTACTCGCCCTGCTTCTTCCGCAGGATGCGCACGATGTGCCGCCCGCTCTCGTGCCCGGTCGACTCCGAGCTGCCGCCGGACTTCTGTCCGACGCGCTTCGACTCGTCCGTGTCGAGCCACTTGTCGAGGGCGGACGCGGTCATGTTCACCGCGTCCGCGAAGTCGTCCCGGGTCTGCTTCTGGTCGTCGTCGCTCACACGCCCACGATCGTCTCCCCCGGCTGGACGTCGACGGAGCACGGTGGACGGCCGTTCAGCGGCCGCCGGGTTGCATGGCTGCCGGACCACTGACGACGACGGAAGGCCTGCCCATGCCCATGGACCAGTACGAGTTCGGCGACCCGCGGACGCGCTACCCGAACGTCAGCCCGGAGCCGCAGACGCAGGCCGAGCCGGGCCTCCAGTCCCAGATGACGCCGGTTCCCGACCTGGGTGAGTCGAGCTACCGCGGGACCGGCCGGCTGGCCGGCCGCAAGGCCCTGATCACCGGCGCCGACTCCGGCATCGGCGGCGCCGTGGCGATCGCGTTCGCGCGCGAGGGGGCGGACGTCGCCCTCGCCTACCTGCCCGAGGAACAGTCCGACGCCGACCACGTCATCGAGCAGATCCGCGCAGCGGGTCGGACCGCGGTCGCGGTCCCGGGAGACCTGCGGGACCGCGACTACGCACCCCGGCTCGTCCAGGAGGCCGTGGTCGGCCTGGGCGGACTCGACGCGCTGGTCAGCGTGGCCGGCAAGCAGGTGTGGCAGCCGGACCTGCTCGACATCACCGACGAGCAGTTCGAGGCGACGTTCGACGTCAACGTCTTCGCGCTGTTCCGCCTGGTCAAGGCCGCGCTGCCGCACCTGCAGCCCGGGTCGACGATCACCACGACGGCATCGATGGAGGCGTACAAGCCGGCGCCGGACCGCCTGGACTACGCGGCGACGAAGGGCGCGATCAACAACTTCTCGAAGGGGCTGTCGCAGCTGCTGGTCGAGCGCGGCATCCGCGTGAACGTCGTCGCTCCGGGGCCGACGTGGTCCGTGCTGCAGGTCACGAGGGGCGTCGACCCCGAGTCGCTGCCCGAGTTCGGCAGCAGCGAGTCGCCGATGGGCCGCGCCGGGCAGCCGGCCGAGCTCGCGCCCGCGTACGTGTTCCTGGCGTCGCAGGAGTCGAGCTTCGTGGCCGGCGAGACGCTCAACGTGAACGGCGGCATGGTCACGCCGTAGCTGTGCTCAAGCGGACTGCGTCAGGGGTGGCCGCGCTCGGTGCGTTTCGTCCAGACCAGGAACGTGATGTGCCCGAGCAGGGCGATGCCGAAGAAGACGAGGGCGACGGCCCACACGCGGGCGAGCTTCGGGTCGCCGACGCTCAGCAGCACGATGCACGTGATCACCGCGGCGGACAGCACGCCGACCTGGATCGTCGACCAGAGGGTCCGCCACTTCGGTTGTTGCGCTGGGGTGTTCACGAGGGTCCATCCTGCCGCACGGCCCCGACCGTTCGCCTGACGCCACCCAGCCCTGCCGCCGCGACGCCGAGGACGGCGACCACTGCCCCGGCGACCATCGTTCCCGCGGGCCCCACCGCCGTGAGCACGCTTCCGGCGACGGCAGCCCCGGCGGCCTGCCCGAGCACGAGCGTCACGAAGAGCATCGAGGTCCCGGCGGGTGCATGGTCAGGGTCCAGGTCGGTCGTCCAGGCGATGAGCGCCCCGGTCGCGGCGGTGTAGCCCCATCCGAACACGGCGCACATGACGAGGGCGACGGGCACGGAACCCGCTCCGACCCCGATGCCCACCGTGGCGACGGCGACGGCCATGACGGTGATGCTCCAAGCGGCGGGAGCCGAGCGAGCGTCGAGCCACCGCGCGGTGGTGACGACCGCTGCTCCGCCGATGCCGAGCGCGATCCAGGCGACCACCGACACCGTGCGGCCGACACCCGCGTCGACCAGGACGGTCCGACCCAGGTTCCACACCGGGGCAGATCCTGCGCCGAGCAGCAGGGCTGCGGCCAGGAGTCCGCGGTGGCGTCGGAACCACGCGCCCGGCGGCAGTGTCACGGTCACTGCGCTGCTCCGCGTTCCGCCGTGGTCCGTCCCGAGCACGGCGATCCCGGCGAGGACGGCGCACACCGCGCTGATCGCCCAGGCGGCCCGCCAGTCGGGCAGCAGCACCACCGCCAGCAGCGCGGCGACGACCAGCCCGGGCCCGGTACCGGCGTTGACGATCGTCTGCACCCGTCTTGCATCGGCAGACGCCATCGAGCGAGCGACGATCTGGACGAGCGCCGGCGACGCGAGGCCCGCACCCGCCGAGGCGAGGACCGCCGAAGCGCCGAACAGCGCCGCGGTCGGACTCAGTGCCACGCCCGCGGCGCCGACCGCCGCCGTCCCGGCCGCCAGCACGACCAGGGTGCGCGGGACACGCGCAGCGACGAAGAACCCGACGCTCGCACCGACGCAGTAGAGCAGCGACGCGCCGGAGGAGATCCACCCGGCCGCGACGGTGCCGAGGTGCAGGTCGGCCTGGACGTCCGGCAGCACCAGGCCGTACGCCAGACGCACGAGCCCGTAGGTCACCGCGATGAGCGAGGTCCCCGCAGCTGCCAGTCCGAATTTCGAAAACGATCGTTTCACTTCTCGGAGTCTAGGGTGCTGCCATGACCATGCGTGCAGGAACCGAACGGAAGCTGCTCGACGCGGCCGAGGACCTGTTCTTCGCGCACGGGATCGCCGCCACCTCGGTGGACGCCGTGCTCGAGCGGGCCGGGGTGTCCTCCGCCACGCTGTACCGGGGGTTCCCGAGCAAGGAAGCGCTCGTCGCAGCCACCCTGGAGCGCCGCCAACAGGACTGGCTCCACACGTGGACCGCCGCCGTGGCGCGACGCACCGACCCGCTCGACCGGCTGCTGGCCGTGTTCGACGCACTCGACGACTTCCGGACCCGCTCAGCGGCCTCGCGGTGGTGTGCGTTCCTCGGCGCGGCGTCCGAGTACGCCGACGCCCCCGCTGCGATCCGGGTCGTGCTCGACGCCGAGAGCGAAGCGCTCCGGACCCGGCTGACCGCGTTGGCGGAGCCGGTCGTCGGCACTCGGGCCGCGGTGCTCGGCGAACAGCTCCTGCTCGTCGTGTCGGGCGCGCTCGCGATGCGCCTGCGGGAGCCGGGCCACGACACCGCGGTCGCGCGTGACGTCGCCCGCAGCCTGGTCGCACGGAGCCTGGTCGTCCAGGGCAGCCCCTGACCTACGGATGGCGGACGCCCTCGCCCGCGATGACCGCGCGGTAGCCCTCGCGGTACGTCGGGTACGCGAAGGCGAACCCCGTCGAGCGGAGCAGGGCGTTCGACAGCCGCTTGTCCGATCCGGGCGCGGGCGTCCGGCGTGCGAGCACCCCGGGCTCGGCGTCCTGCGGCGCTGCGGGTGCCGGCAGCGGCACGCCGAGCTCGTCCGCGATGAACCGCGACACGGTGTCCAGCCGGACGGGTTCGTCGTCGGTGCCGATCACGAGCGGCAGCGGCGAACCGAGGGACGCCAGGTGCACCAGTACCGCTGCCGCGTCGTCCCGGTGGATGCGGTTCGTCATGCGCGATCCCTCGGGCGTCGTCGCCAGCGTCACCGTCCCGGAGCGGACCTGGTCGACGAGGCGCTCACGGCCCGGTCCGTAGATGCCGGACAGGCGGACCAGGGTCGCCTCGGGTGCCCGGGAGCGCAGCAGTGCCTCGGCCTCGAGCAGGACGTCCGCGGTGGGGGTGCCCCCGGTCGCGGGCGTGGCCTCGTCCACGGCGCCGTCGCCGCCGTACACCGCGGTCGAGGAGACGACGAGCAGTCGCGGCGTGGCGGTCGACGCGTCGATGCCGTCGAGCACGTTCCGCAGGCCGTCGACGTAGGTCGCGCGGTACGTGTCGACGTCGCGGCTGCCCGCGGCGAGTGCGACCACCACGACCTCGGTGTCCGGGTCGATCGTCGGGACGTCCCGCTGCAGGTCCACGGAGCGACCCTCGAGGGGAGCCGGGATCCGCTCAGCACGCCGACGCAGGCCGACCACGCGGTGGCCGGACGCCGCGAACCGCAGGCCGGTCGCGATCCCGAGGTCGCCGCACCCGGCGATGATGACAGTCACCGGTCGACCTTACTGAACGCGTGCCGGACGGGAGGCGCGGGGCGGGCCCGTCCCGCGCCTCCCGTCCGTCACTCCTCGAGCTGCAGGGCCTTGCCGCGCATCACCAGCAGCGGGTCCGGGGCGACCGCGACGGTGGTGTCCTTGTCGTCGTAGTCGAACTGGGACAGGAAGTACCGCATCGCGTTCACCCGCGCGCGCTTCTTGTCGTTGCTCCGGACGATCGTCCACGGGGCGTAGCGCTTGTCGGTGCGCTGGAACATGGCCTCCTTCGCGGCGGTGTAGTCGTCCCACACCCGCAGCGACGCGACGTCCATCGGGGACAGCTTCCACCGGCGCACCGGGTCGAGCTGCCGGATCGCGAACCGGGTGCGCTGTTCCTTGCGGGTGACCGAGAACCAGAACTTCGTGACGTGGATCCCCGAGTCGACGAGCATCCGCTCGAACGACGGTGCCTGGTTCATGAAGGTCTCGTACTCGTCGTCGGTACAGAACCCCATGACCCGCTCGACGCCGGCGCGGTTGTACCAGGAGCGGTCGAACATGACGATCTCGCCCGCGCTCGGCAGGTGCTCGACGTAGCGCTGGAAGTACCACTGCCCGCGCTCGCGGTCGCTCGGCTTCGACAGGGCGACCACGCGCGAGGTGCGGGGGTTGAGGTGCTCCGTGAACCGCTTGATCGTGCCGCCCTTGCCCGCGGCGTCGCGCCCCTCGAAGAGGATGATCGCCCGGCGGCCCTCGTCCTCGAGCCAGTACTGCAGCTTGAGGAGCTCCACCTGCAGGCGGTACTTCTCGAACTCGTACTCGTCGCGGTCCATCCGCTCGTCGTACGGGTAGTCCTCGCGCCACGTGTGGATCGGGTTGCCCTGCGGGTCGATCAGCTCAGGGTCGGCGGTGTGCGCGCTGTCGACGGTGAAGCCCCGCGTGCGCAGGTCCTCGATGTACTCGCGCAGGTCCCCGACCGGTGTGGCGTCCAGCATCACGTCTCCGTTCCGTGCGCGGCGTCCGCGCTCGACCCAGTCTGGCCACTCCGGGTGAACAGCGCCCCAAGGACACGTGGACACGCGCGGCGACACCCAGCCGCCCCGCCTACTGTCGACAGGATGCCCGCCCTCTCCGACACGTCCGATCGCCCGCACGACGGGTTCATCCGCGTCCGCGGCGCCCGCGAGCACAACCTGCAGGACGTCGACGTCGACCTGCCCCGCGACTGCATCGTCGCCTTCACCGGTGTCTCCGGATCGGGCAAGTCGTCCCTGGCGTTCGGCACGGTGTTCGCCGAGGCGCAGCGCCGCTTCCTGGAGTCCGTCGCGCCGTACGCCCGCCGGCTCATCGCCCAGGGGTCCACCCCGCACGTCGACTCGATCACCGGACTGCCGCCCGCGGTCGCCCTGCAGCAGCGGCGCGGCGCTCCCAGCAGCCGCTCCACGGTCGGCACGCTGACGACGCTGTCGAACTCGATGCGCATGCTCTTCTCCCGCGCCGGGACCTACCCGTCGGGCGCGGAGCGGCTCGAGTCCGACTCGTTCTCGCCGAACACCGTCGCCGGGGCCTGCCCGCGCTGCCACGGCCTCGGCACCGCGCACGAGGTCACCGAGGCGTCCGCCGTGCACGACGACACGCTGAGCATCCGCGACGGTGCCATCACCGCGTGGCCCGGCGCCTGGCAGGGCAAGAACCTGCGCGACGTCACGGCCGTGCTCGGCTACGACATCGAGCGGCCCTGGCGCGAGCTGTCCCGCGAGGACCGCGACTGGCTGCTGTTCACCGAGGAACAGCCCGTGGTCGAGGTGCACCCGAAGCGCGACCGCGTGGCGAAGCCGTACAAGGGCCGGTTCTGGAGCGCCCGGGCGTTCGTCCTGCACACCCTCGCCGACAGCCAGAGCGAGACCCAGCGCACCAAGGCCCTGCGGTTCGTCGAGTCCGGCCCGTGCGGGCTGTGCGGCGGCACCGGGCTGACCCGTTCCGCGCTGGCCGTCACCGTCGGCGGCCACACCATCGCCGCGCTGAACCGGATGCCGCTCACCGACCTGGCCGACGTGCTGCGGCCGATCGCGGCGATCACCGACGCGGCCCCGGCGACCTCCCGCGCATCGTCCGGGGAGCACACCGAGGTGGCCGTCGCGATCTCCCAGGACCTGCTGACCCGCGTCGAGGTGCTCACCGGGCTGGGGCTCGGGTACCTGTCGCTCGACCGGGCAACCCCGACGCTCTCCCCCGGCGAGACGCAGCGCCTGCGGATCGCGACGCAGCTGCGGTCCGGGCTGTTCGGCGTCGTCTACGTGCTCGACGAACCGAGCGCCGGCCTGCACCCCGCGGACGCCGAGTCCCTGGTCGAGGTGCTCGAGGACCTGCGTGCCGCCGGCAACAGCGTGTTCGTCGTCGAGCACGACATGGGCATCGTCCGGCGTGCCGACTGGGTCGTCGACGTCGGTCCCGGCGCGGGCAGCGGTGGCGGCACCGTGCTGTACAGCGGCCCGGTGGACGGGCTCGCCGACGTGCAGGAGTCAGTCACCCGGCGGTTCCTGCTCCCCCGCGCGAGCGACCCGACGGCCCGGACGGCACGGACCCTGGTCGGCACGCTCGAACTCCGCGACGTGTCGTTGCACAACCTGCACGGTCTCGACGTCGACGTCCCGCTCGGGGTGCTGACGGCCGTCACCGGGGTCTCCGGCTCCGGCAAGTCCTCGCTCGTCGGCGGGGTGCTCCCCCGGCGCGCCCTCGACCACCCGCTGGTGGACCGGGTCGTGCAGGTCGACCAGCGGCCGATCGGGCGCACGCCGCGGTCGAACCTCGCCACGTACACGGGGCTGTTCGACGCGGTCCGGGCCACGTTCGCGGCCACGGACGACGCCCGGCAGCGTGGCTGGACCGCCGGTCGGTTCTCGTTCAACGTCGCGGGCGGCCGGTGCGAGGTCTGCCAGGGCGAGGGCTCCGTCTCGGTCGAACTGCTGTTCCTGCCCGGCAGCTGGGCACCGTGCCCGGAGTGCCACGGCTCGCGCTACACGGCCGAGACGCTCGAGGTGCACTGGAACGGTGCCTCGATCGCCGACGTGCTCGGCATGACGGTCGACCAGGCGGCGCCCTTCCTGGCGAGCGTGCCGGCGGCGTCCCGCGCCCTCGAGACCCTGCGGCAGGTCGGCCTGGGCTACCTGCGCCTCGGCCAGCCCGCGCCCGAGCTCTCCGGGGGCGAGGCGCAGCGCATCAAGCTCGCGACCGAGCTGCAGCGCGCGCGGACCGGCCACACGCTCTACCTGCTCGACGAGCCGACGACCGGGCTCCACCCCGCGGACGTCGAGCTCCTCACCGAGCAGCTCGCCCGACTCACGGACGCGGGCAACACCGTCGTGGTCGTCGAGCACGCGATGGACGTCGTGGCGAACGCCGACCACGTCATCGACATGGGGCCGGGCGGTGGCGAGGACGGCGGCCTGGTCGTGGCCTCCGGCACCCCGGCCGAGGTCGCCGCCTCGGACACCAGCCGGACGGCGCCCTACCTGCGGGACCAGCTCGAGCGCTGAGCCCGGCCGCCGGTCGTCACTTGCGGGCGGCGCAGGTCACGGTGTCCGCACGCTGCCCGGAGACGTTGTCCGGCAGCGCTGCGGCTGACGGCGGCGCACTGGCCGCGTCCGGGGCACCGACGGCTGCGGACGGCGTGCCCGTGGCGGCTCCGGCACCAGCGCCGCCAGACGGCCCAGCCGGGCGGGACGGAGCGGCCGGACTCGACGGGTCGGCCGATGGGTCGACGACGGCGGCGCGCCCGAGACTGTCCGCGCCGAGCTGCACCGGCTGGTTCGCCCGCAGCGCAGCGTCGAGCGCGTCCGCGGCGCCCGGGGAGACCAGCACACGGCCAGCAGCGTCCGGGTCGTCGTACACGGGGTACTGGACGAAGACCATGTTCGCGAGCCCGACCGTGTTCACCGCGAGCGCGATCCGCGCCAGGGTCGCGGGGTCGGACAGGGTGTCGGAGAGCACCATGTTCCGGAACGCCGTGTCCGCCAGCCGCAGCACCTTGGCGGGGTTCGTCAGCGTGCCCGCCGAGACGGTCTGCCGAGCGAGGGCGGCCATGAACGTCTGTTGGTTGCTGATCCGGCCGAGGTCGCTCCGGTCCCCCACACCGTGGCGGGAGCGGAGGAAGGCAGCGGCCTGTGCACCCGTCAGCGTGCGGAGTCCTGGCTGCAGGTCCAGCGCCGGGGTGACGTCGTCGTCGTGGATCGGCGTGGCCAGGCACACCTCGACCCCGCCGATCGCCGTCGCCATCGCGACGACCCCGTCGAAGGTGACCTTGCCGGCGTAGTCGACCTGCAGGCCCGTGAGCTGCGAGATCGTGCTCGCCACACAGGCGAGCCCGTGCTGCTCTCCGCCGCGGGACAGTGCCGTGTTGAGCATCGCCGCGGACGTCGCCGGCGTCACGGAACCCTGGTCGTTCGTGCACGCCGGGATCGGCACCACCAGGTCGCGCGGGAAGCTGACGACCGCCATGTTCGAGTGGTCCGCCGAGATGTGCACGAGGATGTTCGTGTCGTTGTTGCCGACGCCGCTGCTCGCCTGCCGGTTCGCGGCGTCGTCGAAGCCCGCACCCTGTCCGTCGCGGGTGTCCGTCGCGACGAGCAGCATGTTCACCTCGCCCGACTGCGCGGTCAGGGCCGGAGCCGGGTTCGCCGATGCCGCACCGGGCATCGCGAGCGACACGGTGGGGCGCGCGTGCTGCACCACCTGCCACGTCGCGATCGCCGCGACGGAACTCGTGCTCACCAGGACCACCGCCGCGACGACGGCGACGAGCGTGAACGCGAACCCCACCGTCCCGCGTCGCCGCAACCGGCCGTGCTGGACCGCGGTCTCGTCCTGCGCGCTCATGTGCCTGCCCCCGTCACCGGGCGCCGTCCGCCCATCGGGTCATCATGCCGGATGCCCGGTCCAGGGGCGACGAGGCCCGAGCCGTCCCGGGGGTGTTCCACGGGTACACCTGTACGGACGCTCCGGATGCGTAGCGTGGGCGGAGCACACCCCGCGACGACAGGAGCAGCCATGCACACCAGGACACTCGGCCAGGGACTCCAGGTCTCGGCCGTCGGCTTCGGCGCGATGGGGATGTCCCAGAGCTACGGTCCGAACCCCGGTGACCGCGCGGCGATGGTCGACGTGCTGCGGTACGCGATCGAGGCCGGCGTGACGCTCGTCGACACCGCCGAGGTCTACGGCCCGTACGACAACGAGGAGCTCGTCGGCGAGGCGATCGCCCCGGTTCGCGACCGGGTCGTGCTGGCGACGAAGTTCGGCTTCGACATCGTCGACGGGCAGAACGTCGGGGTGACCTCGCGCCCGGAGCGGATCCGGCAGGCCGCCGAGGGATCGCTCCGACGCCTCGGGGTCGACGCGATCGACCTCTACTACCAGCACCGCGTCGACCCCGACGTCCCGATCGAGGACGTCGCCGGGACCGTGGGCGAGCTGGTCGCCGAGGGCAAGGTCGGGCACTTCGGGCTCTCCGAGGCGGCCCCGTCCACCATCCGTCGCGCCCACGCCGTGCACCCCGTCACGGCGGTCCAGAGCGAGTACTCGCTCTGGACGCGCGACCCCGAGTCCGAGGTCCTGCCGACCTGCGCCGAGCTCGGCATCGGCTTCGTGCCGTTCAGTCCGCTGGGCAAGGGCTTCCTGACCGGGACGATCACCCCGGGGGCGTCCTTCGGCGAGGGTGAGATCCGTGGGAAGGTCCCCCGGTTCCAGGCGGAGAACCTCGCGGCGAACCAGGCCCTCGTGGACGCGGTCCGTGCCCTCGCCGAGTCGCGGGGTGCCACGCCCGGTCAGGTCGCGCTCGCGTGGCTGCTCGCACAGCAGCCGTTCATCGCGCCGATCCCGGGGACCCGCCGCACGGAGCGCATCGACGAGAACACCGGCGCCACCGCGGTGGCGC
>NZ_MJGI01000026.1 GCF_001864835.1 Curtobacterium sp. MCBA15_001
GGTGCCAGCTGGCACCGGGCCTCCCGTCTGTCAGGGGGTGACGTCCGTCAGGATGAGGACTCCCAGTCCGCTGGGCCGCGCGAACCGGCGCGGTACTCCTCGAGCGGGACCTCGTCGGCCTTCCAGGCGTTGACGACGGGCTCCACGATCTCCCAGCAGCGCTCCGCGACGTCGCCGCGGATCGACAGCAGCGGGTCGTCGTGGAAGATGCCGTTGAGGACCTCGCCGTAGGGGGTCAGCTCGCCGTCGCTGAAGGACGACGACAGTGTGACCTGGCCCATCTCGAACGGGTTGCCGCCGCCGTTCGCCGAGACGCTCAGCTCGATCTCGTCCGGATTCAGCACGATGCGGAGGGTGTCCGCCTTCGGCCGACCACTCAGGCCGGAGGGCAGACGCGTGACCGGCTTGAAGGTGATGAGGACCTCTTTCCGGCTGGCGCCGAGCGCCTTGCCGGAGCGCAGCGTGAAGGGGACGCCCTTCCAGCGCGCGGTGTCGACCTCGACGGAGATCTCCGCGAGGGTCTCGGTCGCGCGCGACTTGTCCACGCCGTCCTCGTCCTGGTACGACGGCAGCTCCTTGCCGTCGATGGTGCCGGCCGTGTAGACCGCACGACGCGACGCGATCTTCGGGTCGCCGCCCTTGAGCTCGGTCGAGCGGAGCGCACGGGCCAGGGACGAGCGGAACTCGACGGCGTCGATGTCGGACGGGGCGTCCATCGTCACGATGCCGAGGATCTGCAGCAGGTGCGACTGGATCATGTCGACCATCGCGCCGGCCTCGTCGTAGTACTGCGCGCGGTTCTCGAGACCCAGTGTCTCGTCGTAGAAGATGTCGACCTTCTCGATGTTCTCCGCATTCCAGATCGGCTCGAACAGGCGGTTGGCGAAGCGCAGACCGATGATGTTGAGCACCGTGGTGCGGCCGAGGAAGTGGTCGGTGCGGTGCACGCGCTCTTCGGGGACGATGTTCAGGACCGTCTCGTTGAGCGCCTTGGCGCTGGCGACGTCCGTGCCGAACGGCTTCTCGAACGCCAGGGTCGTGCCCTCGGGGAGCTCGACCTCCTGCAGCGCCTCGCAGATGTCGGACGCGATCTGCGGCGGCAGCGCGAAGTACAGGATCGGCTCGTTGTCGGCCGCGTCGAGGAGCGCCTTCAGGTGCTTCGGGTCGGTCGGGTCGCCCTGGATGAACGACGTCGAGGCGAGCGTGGCGTCGACCTCGGGGCCCTTGACGTCCTGCGAGGCGAAGGACTTCGTGACGATGTCCTTCCACTGCTCGGGGGAACGCTCGCTGCGGCCGGTGCCGATCAGCTGCACGGGGACGGCACGGCCGCTCTGCAGGAACGTGCCGAGGCCCGGCAGGAGCAGGCGGGAGGCGAGGTCGCCGGTCGCGCCGAAGATGATGAGGGTGCGCTTGTCGGTCACCTGAGGTGACTCCTTTCGCGAGGGGTTCTTGGTCCGCATGGCTCAAGCCACGAGCGGACCGGTTGATTCCCCGTCAGGGGAGGTCGGGTTGGTCGTCGTCACGTGCCCCGGACGCAGTTCGGGCGGCACCGAGGTGGTGCCGCCCGAAGCGCGTGGATCCCGGATCAGTGTCCGAAGTTGCCGCGGTAGTACTCGAAGACCCAGCCCACCAGCGTGATCGTCACGAAGGCGAGGCCGAAGGGGACGATCCACAGACCGGCAGCGACACCGAGGAAGGTGATCGCCGTGGCGCCGGCCAGCAGGATGGGCCACCACGACCACGGGCTGAAGTGCCCGAGCTCGGCGTCGCCGTCCTCGATGTTGGCGTCCTGGCGGTCCTCCGGCAGGTCGCCGCCCTGGGCGGACAGCACCCGGCCGAGGTAGAAGGCGATGAACGCCGACATGATGCCGACCAGGCCGATACCGACCGTGCCGACCGGCTCGGGCCGACCGTAGTTGATGACGGCCCAGATCGTGTACGCGGCGTCCGCGAGGATGAAGAACCCGAAGAGGATCCAGAACAGGTTGACGTTGGCGCGCATCGCCTTACTTCACCTCGCCCTTCGCGGCGTCGTAGGTCGGGGCATCGGGGGCGTCCTTGGCCGGACCCACACCGATCGGCACACCCGCTTCGGGGTGGTTCAGGTCGAACGCCGGGGACTCGGAACGGATCCGCGGGATCGATGTGAAGTTATGCCGCGGCGGCGGGCAGGAGGTCGCCCACTCGAGCGAGCGGCCATAGCCCCACGGGTCGTTGACGGCCACCTTCGGAGCGTTCCGCGCGGTGACGTAGACGTTGAAGATGAACGGCAGGAACGAGACGCCGAGGATCATCGCGCCGATGGTCGACAGCTGGTTCATCCACGTGAACCCGTCGTTCGGCAGGTAGGTCGCGTACCGACGCGGCATGCCGATGACGCCCAGCCAGTGCTGGATCAGGAACGTGGTGTGGAAGCCGATGAAGAGCAGCCAGAAGTGGATCTTGCCGAGGCGCTCGTTGAGCATCTTGCCGGTCCACTTGGGCCACCAGAAGTAGAAGCCCGAGAACATGGCGAAGACGACGGTACCGAAGACCACGTAGTGGAAGTGCGCGACGACGAAGTACGAGTCGGACACGTGGAAGTCGAGCGGCGGCGACGCCAGGATGACACCCGTCAGACCACCGAACGTGAAGGTGATCAGGAAGCCGATCGCCCAGAGGATCGGGGTCTCGAACGTCACCGAGCCGCGCCACATCGTGCCGACCCAGTTGAAGATCTTCACGCCGGTCGGGACCGCGATGAGCATCGTCATGAGCGAGAACCACGGCAGCAGGACCGAACCGGTCACGTACATGTGGTGCGCCCACACCGTGACCGAGAGGGCCGCGATGGAGATCGTCGCGTAGACAAGGGTCTTGTACCCGAAGATCGGCTTGCGGCTGAACACCGGGAAGACCTCGGAGACGATGCCGAAGAACGGCAGCGCGATGATGTAGACCTCGGGGTGGCCGAAGAACCAGAAGAGGTGCTGCCAGAGCAGCGCTCCGCCGTTGGCCGGGTTGAAGATCTGTGCTTCGAACACGCGGTCGAGGCCGAGGCCGAACAGCGCCGCGGCGAGGACCGGGAAGGCCATGAGGACCAGCAGCGAGGTCACGAGGGTGTTCCACGTGAAGATCGACATGCGGAACATGGTCATGCCGGGGGCACGCATCGTGATGATCGTGGTGATGAAGTTGACCGCACCGAGGATCGTCGAGAAGCCGGTCAGGCCGAGCCCGAACACCCACAACGTGCCGCCGAGCCCTGGTGTGAACGTCGTGTCACTGAGTGGGGCGTAGGCGAACCAGCCGAACGACGCCGCGCCCTGCGGGGTGAGGAAGCCACCGACGGCGATCAGCGCACCGAAGAAGTACAGCCAGAACGCGAAGCCGTTGAGTCGCGGGAAGGCGACGTCCGGCGCCCCGATCTGCAGCGGCATGATCGCGTTGGCGAACCCGGAGAACAGCGGCGTCGCGAACAGCAGCAGCATGATCGTGCCGTGCATCGTGAAGAGCTGGTTGTACTGCTCCTTCGTCGCCACGACCTGCAGGCCGGGCTCGAAGAGCTGGGCGCGGATGACGAGGGCCATGACGCCGGCGAGCAGGAAGTACAGGAACGACGTGATCAGGTACATGTACCCGATCGTCTTGTGGTCGGTGGAGGTGATCCACCGGACGATGATGTTGCCCTTCCGACCGACCTTGGACGCCTGGAAGTCCGGCGTTGTGGTCGCGGTCGGTTGGCCGACGAATGACGTGGTCATCTGGCGAGCCCCTACTTGTCGTCCGACGCCGTGACGGGCGCCTTGTTGTCAGGCTGGTTCGTGTTGGTGTCGTACTCGTTGCCGAGCAGGCCGACCTTGCCCTGGTCCTTGAGGGTGTCGAGGTACGCCTGGTACTTCTCCGGCGACACGACCTTGACCTGGAAGAGCATCAGGGAGTGGTACTCGCCGCAGAGCTCGGCGCACTTGCCCTGGTAGGTGCCTTCCTTCTGCGGGATGAAGTACTCGTAGTTCGTCTTCCCCGGGAGCATGTCCTTCTTGTAGAGGAAGTCGATGACCCAGAAGGAGTGGTCCACGTCGCGCGAGTCGAGCTCGATCTTGACCTTCTTGCCGACGGGCAGGTAGAGCGTCGGCAGCTGGGACTCGTCGATGGAGCCGTTGCCGTTCTCTTCTTCCTGAGCCTGGATGCCCTGGTAGTAGACGCTCTTCGACGGGTCGTTCTGGTCGATGTAGTTGAAGTCCCACGCCCAGCGCTTGCCGTAGACGTGCACCGTGGTGTCGGGCTGCGCGAACGGCTTCTCGATGGCGGCCTGGTCCTTGGCGGTGAAGGCGAAGAAGCCGAGCACCAGGATCAGCGGCACGATCGTGTAGAAGATCTCGAGCGGCATGTTGTAGCGCATCTGCACGGGCAGGCCGGTCTGGCCCTTGCGGCGGCGGTACACGATCGCTGCCCAGATGATCAGGCCCCAGACGATGAGGCCGACGGCGAGCAGGACGATCCAGCTGGTGGTCCACAGGCCGACGACGCGGCTGGTGTGGTTGGTGACGTCCTTCGTCTCCTCCGTGCCGGGGAGCCATCCGTTCAGCTGCTGCTGCGAGCAACCAGCCAGTGCGATGACCAGACCGACGGCCACCGGGACGGCCGCCCAACGTATACGGCGATTCGAACGCACTGTTACCTCTCGGAAAGACTGAAGCCGCGAGCGCAGCCGGTCAGAGACCGACGTCGGGTCACAGAGGTGACCCATGGCTGGCTCCCAGCTTGGTTGGGACACTCCTAGCTTACTCGCAGCTGGTGACACCGAGTGCACGCGCGACACGCCTCCACCCCGGATCGGCCCTGCGACGGGAGCGGTTTCCCCTGGTCAGCACGGGCCGGGTGCGGTTGGCGGACGAACCGCACGCACGAACGCGGACGGGGAGCGACCGTGTCGGTCACTCCCCGTCCGCGTGTGTCCTGCGGGCTGGCGCGGGATCAGTGGAAGCTGTCACCGCATGCGCAGCTGCCCTGCGCGTTCGGGTTGTCGATCGTGAAGCCCTGCTTCTGGATCGTGTCCTCGAAGTCGATGGTCGCGCCGTCGAGGTACGGGACGCTCATCTTGTCGACGACGACCTCCACCCCGTCGAACTCGGCCGTGGTGTCACCGTCGAGCAGGCGCTCGTCGAAGTAGAGCTGGTAGATCAGGCCCGAGCAGCCACCGGGCTGGACGGCCAGGCGCAGACGCAGGTCGTCGCGGCCTTCCTGCTCGAGGAGGCTGGCGACCTTGCCCGCGGCGGCGTCACTGAGCTGCACGCCGTGCGTCGTCGTGGCTTCGCTCGTGATGGTGTCGCTCATCGCGCGTCTCCCTCCGGGCGGTGCAGGTCACCGCGCCTCCCCCGATTGTAAGCACCGCCCCCGACGGTCCGCACCATCCGCCGACCGCCTGTGGACAACCCGGCGGCGCGCGGCGGTGGACGCGGGTCGCGCCGGACGGGAGGCACGGGGCGGGGTCGCCACGGGCCTCCCGTCCGGCAGTCGGTCAGGACCGCGTCGCGAGCCGGGCCAGCAGGATCGTCTCGCTGGCGATCGCGCGGTGCAGCACGCCCAGGTGCTGCGACTCGTTCGGGCTGTGGGCCCGGGTGTCCGGGTCCTCGACACCGGTGACCAGGATCTGGGCGTCCGGGAACTCGGCGGCCAGGTCGGACACGAACGGGATGGACCCGCCGATGCCCTGTTCGACCGGTGCCGCTCCCCACCCCTCGGCCATCGCGGTCCGGGCTTCCCGCACGGCCCACCCGCTCGTGTCGACCAGGAATCCGTCGCCGGCGTCCGGCTCGGTGATCTCCACCCGGGCGCCGAACGGCGTGTGCGCGTGGATGTGGCGTTCGACGGCCGCAGCGGCCTCCCGAGCGGACTGGCCGGGGGCGACCCGCACCGAGACCCGCGCGGACACGGTCGGCAGCAGCGTGTTCGAGGCGTTCGCGACGCTCGGCACGTCCATGCCCGTGACGGTGATCGACGGCTGGAACCACATCCGGGACAGCACGTCCCCGGTGCCGACCGGTCGCACGCCCTGCACGAGGGCGGCATCCGCGGCGAGTTCGTCCTCGGAGCGGGACGGGACCGGTGCGTCGTACGCCGTCAGACCCTCGACCGCGACCGACCCCGCGTCGTCGTGCAGCGAGGCCAGCAGGCGGACCATCGGCAGCATGGCGTCCGGGGCAGCACCGCCGAACATGCCGCTGTGGCTCGCGTGCTCCAGCGTCCTCAGGGTCAGCTTGAAGGTGACGTTGCCGCGGAGCGAGACCGTGATCGCCGGGACCTCGGTCGACCAGTTGTCGCTGTCCGCCACGACGATGACGTCGGCGGCCAGGTGCTCCTTCTGCTCGCGGAGGAACGTGCGGAACGAGCGGGAGCCGAACTCCTCCTCGCCCTCGACGAAGAGCACGATGCCCAGGTCGAGGTCGTCGCCGAACCGGGCGTGCAGTGCGCGGAGCGAGGCGATGTGCGTCATCACCCCGGCCTTGTCGTCCGAGGCACCGCGCCCGTACAGCCGATCGCCGCGCAGGGTCGGCTCGAACGGCGGCGTCTCCCACAGCGCGTCGTCGCCCTGGGGCTGGACGTCGTGGTGGGCGTACAGCATCACGGTCGGCTTGCCGTTCCGAGCGGGTCGGACGGCCAGCACGGCGGGCTGCCCGAGCTCAACGCCGTCGTGCTCGGTGCCGGCGGCGTCGCTCGCCCCCGCGGGCGTGTCACCCTCCACCGCGCTCCGGACGATGCGCACCGCGTCGAACACGCCGGTGCTCCGCGCGAGGTCGGCGACGGCCTCGGCGTTGCGGCGCACGTGCGCGGGGTCGAACGCGGACCACGACACCGACGGGATCCGCACCAGGGCCGACAGGTCGGCGATCGTGGTGGGCAGGTCGCCCTGCACGTGTTCGCGGAGGGCGTCGAGGAGCTCGGGGTCGGTCGCGGGCGCGGACTGTTGGGTGTCGGTCATGCCCGGTAATCTAGAGGACGACCAGCACCGCGCACGTCCCGCACGTTCCGGGGTGCACCGCTCACCGACAGCAGGAATCACCGTGGCCAAGGCAGCACCCAAGACCAACACGACAGTCAACCCCTCGGAAGAGGAACTGCTCGAGCACGGCAAGGGCCGCCCCACGCCGTCGCGTCGTGACCGTGAAGCCGCCAACCGTCGCCCGCTCGTCGGCAACACCCCCGTCGACAAGAAGGCCGCCCGGGCTCGCCTGAACTCGGAGCGCGAGAAGGCCCGCATCGGCATGGCGAACGGCGAAGAGCGCTACCTGCCCGCCAAGGACCGGGGCGAGCAGCGTCGGTTCGTGCGTGACACGATCGACGCCCGGTGGAACGTGGGCGAGGTCATGATGCCCGTCCTGGTGCTGTTCCTGATCGTCGGCTTCGTCGCGTCGCAGACCGCTGCAGCGTCGTTCGCGCTGCTCCTCGTGTGGGCGTTCGTCGCGCTGTTCATCCTCGACTGCCTGGTGCTCTGGTTCATCCTGCGCAAGAAGCTCACCGCGAAGTTCGGCGTGTTCCAGAAGGGCACGTTCCTCTACATCCTGACGCGGGCGTGGCAGCTGCGGTTCCTCCGTCTGCCGAAGCCGCAGGTCAAGCGCGGGCAGCACCCCGCCCTCTGAGTCCAGCTGGCTGCAGCGCCGTCGTCCCTCGGGGCGGCGGCGCTTCGTCGTGCGGAGGGGGTGGCGTGCCTGGTGAGGCCCGGCGCGGGGGCTGGGGTGGCGGGCGTGGGGTGTGGTCGAAGTGTCACAACACGCCGCAGGCGTTGCGCCGAGGGGGCACGAACCGTCGCCCGCAGCGCTCCCGACCGACAGTTCGTGCCCCTCGGCGGAGCTGAGCGGCGTGTTGCGCGACCTCGGCTGCCCGCCGGTCGGGAGGGACGGGACGGGACCGCCACGCGCCTCCCCTCCGGCGGCCCGGTGGTCGGGAGGGACGGGGCGGGGCCGCCAGGCGCCTCCCGTCCGTCGGCCTAGCGGTCGGGAGGGACGGGACGGGGCCGCCACGCGCCTCCCGTCCGCTCGTGGGTCGCACGACATGCCGCAACCTCGGTGCCGAGGTCGCACGACGTGTCGCCGGACGGCTGCGTCAGCGACGGAACGCGCGACCTCGGCGGAACTGAGCGGCGTGTCGTGCGACCTCGGCACCAGCCCTCCCCGAGCCACCGGAAGGAGTCTGACGGCGGTGGCGCTGCTGCTGCTGATGCTGCTGCCGAGGTTCCACGACTCGCCGCAGGACGGTCGCCGAGGTACGACAACTGGTCGGTGCGAGCGGTCGAGATGCCGGAATTCTGGAACCTCGAGCGCGCGGCGCCCGCCCCGCCCGCGTCAGCGCGCGGCGCGCCGCAACCGCCGACGACGCAACCGGTTGATCCGCGTGGCCCAGGTCGGCCCTTCGTAGAGGAACGCCGTGTAGCCCTGCACCAGCGTCGCGCCGGCATCGAGTCGCGCCTGCACGTCAGCCTCGGAGGTCACTCCCCCGACCGCGATCACGCAGAAGTCCGACGGCACGGCAGCCCGCACGCGCCGGAGCACCTCGAGCGATCGGGCCGCGATCGGCGCACCGGACAGTCCTCCGGCGCCCATGGCCTCGACCGATGTGGACGGCGTCGTCAGGCCGGTCCGGGCGATCGTCGTGTTGTTCGCGATCACCCCGGACAACCCGAGCTCGACGGCCAGGCCAGCGATGGCGTCGATCTGCTCGTCGGTCAGGTCGGGCGCGATCTTGACGAGCACCGGCGTCTTGCCCGCGGCGTCGCGGACGGCGGTCAGCAACGGGCGGAGCTGGTCGAGCTCCTGCAGACCGCGCAGTCCGGGCGTGTTCGGGGAGCTGACGTTCACCGCGAGGTAGTCCGCGAAGGGCGTGAGCAGGCGGGTCGACTCGAGGTAGTCGTCCACGGCGTCGGAGACGTCCACCACACGGCTCTTGCCGATGTTCACGCCGATCACCGGACGACCGGGGTTCCGGCGGGCACGCTCGAGCCGGCGGGCGGCAGCGGCGGCCCCGCGGTTGTTGAAGCCCATGCGGTTGATGAGCGCCCGGTCCGCGATGAGCCGGAACAGCCGTGGCTTCTCGTTGCCGGGCTGCGGCTTCGCGGTGATCGTGCCGACCTCGACGTGCCCGAAGCCGAGCAACCCGAGACCGGCGATCCCGCGGGCGTCCTTGTCGAACCCGGCCGCCAGACCGAAGCGCGACGGGAAGTGGATCCCCATCGTGGTGACGCCGTCGGCAGCTGCGGGCCGGGAGTACCGCTCGACCGTGCCGGCGAGGAACGGCACGTGCGGCAGCCAGCGGATCACGGCGAACGCGATGTGGTGCGCACGCTCGGGGTCCATGTTCGCGAACACGGACCGGAACACGACGCCGTAGCCGTTCCGGACGAGTCGTTCCCCGATGCCGCTCACGCGCTCGCCCCGGACTGCTCGCCCTGACGGCCGCCGTGGTCGACGCGGAGCTGGCCGATCGCGGACTCGAAGTCCTCGAGCGAGTCGAAGGCCTGGTAGACGCTGGCGTAGCGCAGGTAGGCGACCTCGTCGAGCTCACGGAGGGGCTCGAGGATCGCCAGGCCGATGTCGTTCGCCTCGATCTGGCTGGCTCCGGAGGACCGGACGATCTCCTCGACCCGCTGTGCCAGGACGGCGAGGTCGGAGTCGGTGACCGGTCGGCCCTGGCATGCCTTGCGCACGCCCGAGATGATCTTCTCGCGCGAGAACGGTTCGAGCACCCCGTTGCGCTTGACGACGTTGAGCGAGGCGGTCTCGGTGGTCGAGAACCGTCGCCCGCAGTTCGGGCACTGACGGCGCCGACGGATCGAGGTGCCGTCGTCGCTGGTGCGGGAGTCGACGACGCGGGAGTCCGGGTGGCGGCAGAAGGGGCAGAACATGGCAGCCCCAGGCTATCGGACGGTGCCCGCCCGACCCGTCCGTTCGGTGACCGCGGCGGCGTGTGCGGGGAGCTGCTCCTCGGTCGCGAGCGCCACGATGTGCGGCGCGACCTCGGCCAGGGCGCGTGCGGTGTACCGGACGACCTGCTGCGGGCGCAGGAACGTCGACGCCGACAGCCCGGACCCGAAGCGGGCCTGTCCGCCGGTGGGCAGGACGTGGTTCGACCCGGCCAGGTAGTCACCGAGGCTGACCGGCGTGTTCGGCCCGACGAAGACCGCGCCGGCCGCGTCGATGTCTGCCAGCACGGCGTCGTCGTCCGCGGTCTGGATCTCGAGGTGCTCCGGCCCGTAGGCGTTGCTCACGGTCGCCGCCTCGGCGAGCGAGTCCACCAGCACGACGGCGGACTGCGGTCCGTCGAGTGCGGCCTGGAGGCGCGCTGCCGTCCCGAGTACGGCCGTCTGCCCCGGGATGGCGGCTTCGACCGCGTCGGCGAACGCCGCTGACGTCGTCACCAGGACGCTGCCGGCCTGCTCGTCGTGCTCGGCCTGGCTGACGAGGTCGGCCGCCACGAACGCGGGGTCGGCGGTGTCGTCGGCGATCACGAGGATCTCGGTCGCGCCGGCCTCGGAGTCGATGCCGACGACGCCGCGCACCAGGCGCTTGGCCGCGGCGACGTAGTTGTTGCCCGGGCCGGTGACCAGGTCGACGGGTTCGAGGCCGATCGACGACACCCCGTACGCCAGCGCACCGATCGCGCCGGCACCGCCCATCGCGTAGACCTCGTCGACGCCGAGCAGTCCGGCAGCGGCCAGGATCGTCGGGTGCACCGCTCCGCCGTGGGCCCGCTGGGGCGGGGACACGAGGGCGATCGACGGGACACCGGCGACCTGCGCCGCGACGACGTTCATCACGACACTCGACGGGTAGACGGCCTTGCCGCCCGGGACGTACAGCCCGACACGGCGCATCGGCTGCCAGCGCTGGTGCACCTCGGCGCCGTCGGCCAGGGTCGTGACGGACGCGGCGGGCACCTGCGCGGCACTCGCTGCCCGGACGCGGCGGATGGCCTCGTCGAGCGCGGTGCGGAGTTCGGGGTCGAGGCCGGCAACGGCGGCTGCGATCTCGGCAGCGGGGACACGGACGTGCGCGGGCGCTCCCCCGTCGAAGCGCTCGGCCTGCTCGTGCAGGGCCTCGGCGCCACGGTCGCGCACGGCGTCGACCAGCACGCGGGCGGCGTCCACGGCGGCGCCGATGTCGCCGGCGGCGCGGGGCATGAGCCGGAGGAGTTCGGCACGGGCGGGGAGACCACCACGGAGGTCGATTCGCTGCATCATGAGACGACCAGCGTACCGGCGGCGCCCTGCACGAGCGCCGCCACCACCGGCCGGTGGTGGTCGGTCTGCGCGCGGTCCCATGCCCCGAGCAGCACGAGCGTGGCGATCCGGAACGCCAGGGCACGGACCAGCAGCTGCGACCACTCCGGGACGCCCGCGCCGAGTGCCCCGAGCCGCGTCAGGGGCACGTCGTGCCAGCACACCGCGTCGACGGCCGCGATCGCCGCACCGAGCCCTGCCGGGCGCCAGTACGGCGCCCAGTCGAAGACCGCCGGCGGCTGCCCGTGTGCGAAGAGCACGTTGCCGAGCAGGTCGCCGTGGATCAGTTGCGACGGCGACGACACCGGGCGGAAGACCGACGCCAGCTGCTCGAGCGTCGGGTCGGCCGGCAGTGCGACCGCGCCCCAGACCATCCGGTCGGCCGTGGCCCACGGTCCGTCCAGCGCGTCGAGGAAGCCCGGGCGGGGCAGGTCGGCGAGCGCATGGTGGAAGGCCGCGCCCGCGACGATGACGTCCTCAACCCGGGTAGGGTCGGTGGCGCCGTCGAGCCATTCCCAGGCCTCCCACCCACCGGTGAGCCAGCCGCCGGCCTGCCCGCCCCCGGCCACCGTCGGGACCGGGCGGGGCGTCCGGAACGCGTCCGTGTGCCGGAGGTGCGCCAGCGTGTCGGACCGCCACCGGGCCTCCTGGACGGCGCCGTGCGGTCGCAGGACGACCGGACCCGCGCGCCACGTCTGGCCCTGCCCACCGTCCAGGTGTTCCAGGGGCGCATGCGCAACCCCGAACGCCCGCAGCACCTCGGCCGAGGGCCGGGGTGCTGCGGTGTCGTCCACGAGCAGCCCTAGACCAGGCAGCGCGGGCCGAGCAGGCTCTTCAGCTCGCCGAACAGGTCGGGTGTCAGGTTGACCGGGAAGGGGAGCTCGAACGTGCGGGCAACGTCGTCCTTGAGCAGGCGGAGGCGGACCTCGGTCTCGCCGGTGTGCCGACCGAGGACGGCGGCGAGCTCGGTCACGGTCGACGTGGTCGCCTGCCGCTCCGGCAGGGTCAGCGTGAGCGGACCGGAGCCCATCACGTCGCCGAGGTTCGGCTGGAACATGCTCACCGCGTGCAGCGCCTTGCCGTCGTCGCGCACGTTGACCCGACCGCGCAGGACCACGATCGAGTCCGCGACCAGCGACGGGCCGAACTCCTGGTAGGTCTTGCCGAGGAACATGACGCCGATCTCGCCGCCGAAGTCCTCGATCTGGACGATGCCGTACGGGTTGCCGCTCGTCTTCGCGACACGGTGCTGCACGCTCGTCAGCAGGCCCGCCACGGTGACGGTCTCGCCCTCGACCGAGTCGTCCGCGCCGATCAGGTCGGCGATGGTGATCGACTGGTGCTTGGCGAGCTCGATCTCGAGCCCGGCGAGCGGGTGGTCGGAGACGTAGAGCCCGAGCATGTCGCGCTCGAACGCCAGCTTGTCGCGCTTGGACCACTCCGGACGCTCGGGCACCTGCGAGACCGCGGCCATCGTGGGCTGCTCTTCGGCGACCTCGGCGAACAGCGAGTCGAAGTCGAACCCGACGTTGCCGTGGACCTCGTCGCGCTTGACCTTGACCGCTGCTTCGACGGCACCCTCGTGGATCTCCACCAGCGCGCGGCGACTGTCACCGAACTCGTCGAACGCGCCGGCCTTGATGAGCGACTCCACGGTCCGCTTGTTGGCGGAGGAGATCGGGATCTTGCGGAGGAAGTCGTGGAACGAGTCGAACGCGCCCTTCTCGGTGCGGGCCTTGACGATGTCGTCGACGACGTTGAACCCGACGTTGCGGATCGCGCCCATGCCGAAGCGGATGTCGTCACCGACGGCGGCGAAGAACCCGATCGACTCGTTGACGTCCGGCGGCATCACGCGGATGCCCATCCGGCGGCACTCGTTGAGGTACAGCGCCAGCTTGTCGCGGGCGTCACCGACGCTGGTCAGCAGCGCCGCCATGTACTCGGCCGGGTAGTGCGCCTTGAGGTACGCCGTCCAGAACGACACCACGCCGTAGGCCGCCGAGTGCGCCTTGTTGAAGGCGTAGTCGGAGAACGGCAGCAGGATGTCCCACAGGGTCTTGATCGCAGCGGCCGAGTAGCCGTTGTCCTGCATGCCCTTCTCGAAGCCGGCGTACTGCTTGTCCAGCTCGGACTTCTTCTTCTTCCCCATCGCGCGGCGGAGGATGTCCGCCTGGCCGAGGGAGAACCCGGCGACCTTCTGCGCGATGGCCATGACCTGCTCCTGGTAGATGATCAGGCCGTAGGTCGTGCCGATGATGTCCTTCAGCGGCTCGGCGAGCTCGGGGTGGATCGGCGTGATCGCCTGCTCGCCGTTCTTGCGGAGCGCGTAGTTCGTGTGCGAGTTCGCGCCCATGGGGCCCGGGCGGTACAGGGCGATGAGCGCGGAGATGTCCTCGAAGTTGTCGGGCTTCATCAGGCGCAGCAGCCCGCGCATCGGGCCGCCGTCGAGCTGGAACACGCCGAGGGTGTCGCCGCGCTGCAGCAGGGCGTAGGCCTCGGGGTCCTCGAGCCCCATGGTCTCGAGGTCGAGGTCGGTCCCGCGGTTGGTCTTGATGTTGTCGAGGGCGTCACTGATGATCGTGAGGTTCCGCAGCCCCAGGAAGTCCATCTTGATCAGGCCGAGCGACTCCGACGCGGGGTAGTCGAACTGCGTGACGATCTGGCCGTCCTGCTCCCGCTTCATGATCGGGATGATGTCGATCAGTGGGTCGCTCGACATGATGACGCCAGCTGCGTGCACGCCCCACTGGCGCTTCAGCCCCTCGAGCCCGAGCGCGGTGTCGAAGACGGTCTTCGCCTCGGGGTCGGTCTCGACCACGGTGCGGACGTCGACGGCTTCCTTGTACCGCGGGTGGTTCTTGTCGAAGATCCCGGTCAGCGGGATGTCCTTGCCCATCACGGGCGGCGGCATCGCCTTCGTGAGCTTCTCGCCCATGCCGAAAGGGAACCCGAGGACGCGTGAGGAGTCCTTGAGCGCCTGCTTGGCCTTGATGGTGCCGTACGTGACGATCTGCGCGACGCGCTCGGACCCGTACTTCTCGGTGACGTACTTGATCGCCTCACCGCGGCGCCGGTCGTCGAAGTCGACGTCGAAGTCGGGCATCGAGACGCGGTCCGGGTTGAGGAAGCGCTCGAAGATCAGGCCGTGCCGGATCGGGTCGAGGTCGGTGATGCGCATCGCGTACGCCACCATCGAGCCGGCGCCGGAACCACGGCCCGGGCCCACCCGGATGCCGTGGTCCTTCGACCAGTTGATGAAGTCCGCGACCACCAGGAAGTAGCCGGGGAAGTTCATCTGGTTGATGATGCCGACCTCGTAGTCGGCGCGGTCCTGGACCTCTTTCGAGATGCCGCCGGGGTAGCGGTACTCGAGCCCCTTCGCCACTTCCTTCTCGAACCAGCTGTGCTCGGTCTCGCCCTCGGGCACCGGGAACTTCGGCATGTAGTTCGCCGACGTGTCGAACTCGACCTCGCACCGCTCGGCGATGAGCAGCGTGTTGTCGCAGGCGTCGAGGTTGTCGCGGAAGACGTGCCGCATCTGCTGCGGGGTCTTCAGGTAGAACTCGTCGGCGTCGAACTTGAAGCGGTTCGGGTCGTTGAGCGTCGAACCGGACTGCACACAGAGCAGCGCGGCGTGCGACTTGGCGTCGTGGGCGTGCGTGTAGTGCAGGTCGTTCGTGCCGACCAGCGGGATGCCGAGGTCCTTCGCGATCTTGATGACGTCGCTCATGACCCGGCGTTCGATCTCGAGCCCGTGGTCCATGATCTCGGCGAAGTAGTTCTCCTTGCCGAAGATGTCGCGGTAGTCCGCCGCGGCCTTGATCGCCTCGTCGTACTGGCCCAGGCGCAGGCGCGTCTGGATCTCCCCCGAGGGACACCCGGTCGTGGCGATGATGCCCTCGTGGTGCTCCTGCAGCAGCTCGATGTCCATGCGGGGCTTGAAGTAGTAGCCCTCGATCGACGCCTTCGACGACAGCCGGAACAGGTTGTGCATGCCCGTCGTGTTCTCGGCGAACATCGTCATGTGCGTGTACGAGCCGGCACCCGAGACGTCGTCACCGCCGCCGTCGCCCCAGCGCACGCGGGTCTTGTCCGTGCGGTGGGTGCGCGGCGTGATGTAGGCCTCGGTTCCGATGATCGGCTTCACGCCGCCGGCCTTGGCGGCCTTCCAGAACTCGAACGCGCCGAACATGTTGCCGTGGTCGGTGACGGCCACCGCGGGCATCCCCTGTGCGGCGGTCTCGGCGACCAGGTCGTTGAGTCGTGCCGCACCGTCGAGCATCGAGTACTCGCTGTGCACGTGCAGGTGGACGAAGGAGTCGGAACTCGCCACGGGGCCTCCGGTCGAACGAACTGCGTGTGGGACTCGGACAGCCTAACCGGGGCAGGCGACACCCACGGGCGTGTCGAGCACGCGTCAGGCGGACGCGGTGCGGATCCGGTCGAGCGCGACCTGCAGGTCATCCGGGTAGGACGCCTGGAACGCCACCCACTCCCCCGTGCGCGGGTGCGCGAACCCCAGGCGCACCGCGTCCAGCCACTGCCGCGTGAGCCCGAGCGACTCGGCCAGGCCCGGGTCGGCGCCGTACATCGTGTCCCCGACGAGCGGGTGCCGCGTCGCCGCCATGTGCACGCGGATCTGGTGCGTGCGCCCCGTCTCCAGGTGCACCTCGACCAGCGTCGCCGCCCGGAACGCCTCGAGCGTCTCGTAGTGCGTGACGCTCGGCTTGCCGTCCGAGGTGACAGCGAACTTCCAGTCGCTCGCCGGGTGCCGACCGATCGGGGCGTCGATCGTGCCCGAGGTCGGGTCCGGGTGGCCCTGCGCGAGGGCGTGGTAGACCTTCTCGACCGTGCGCTCCTTGAAGGCGCGCTTGAGGTGGGTGTACGCGAGCTCGGTCTTCGCGACGACCATGAGACCCGAGGTGCCGACGTCGAGCCGGTGCACGATCCCCGCGCGCTCGGCGGCCCCGGACGTCGCGATCGTGAACCCGGCGGCAGCGAGGCCTCCCGGGACGGTGGGCCCGTCCCACCCGGGCGACGGGTGTGCGGCGACGCCGATGGGCTTGTCGACGACGACGATGTCCTCGTCGTCGTGCACGATCGTCATCCCGGGCACGAGGGCCGGGACGATCCGCGGGGCTTCCTTCGGGGTCCACTCGACCTCGAGCCAGGAGTCCGCGTGCAGGCGGTCGGACTTGTCGACGACGACGCCGTCGACGCGCACGCCGCCGGCCGCGACGACGTCGGCCGCGAAGGACCGACTGAACCCGAGGAGCTTCCCGATGGCCGCGTCGACACGCTCACCGGCGAGCCCGTCCGGGACGGGAAGGGACCGCTGCTCGCTCACGTGGCGTCGTGGCCGAGCTGGTCGCGCTGGTCGCGTCCGTCACGCTGGTCGGCGGTCGGGGCCGGACGGGAGGCCGCGGTCGCGTCCGCCTGGTCCGTCGCCACCGCGGACTGCTCGCCCCGGCGCTTGCGGTCGCTGACCGAGCGGGTGCCGTCGAGGTTCACCCCGAACACCACCAGCAGGACGAAGACCACCATGCTGATGCAGATGAACGAGTCGGCGATGTTGTAGATCGCGGGCATCATCCACGGCGTGGAGATGAAGTCCACCACGTGACCGCGCCCGAAGCCGGGCTCACGGAAGAGCCGGTCGAGCAGGTTGCCGAGCGCCCCGCCGAGCAACATGCCGAGCACGATGGCCCACCACATCGAGCGGATGCGCCGGGCGAACACGATGATCGCCACCACGACGGCGGCCGACACGATCGAGAACACCCAGGTCATGTTCACCGCGAACGAGAACGCCGCACCGGGGTTCCGCACGTACAGGAACTGCAGCGCGCCCCCGAGGACGGGGACGACCTGCCCGTACGGCAGGTTCGTGACGACGAGCGCCTTGACGACCTGGTCGAACGCCACCACCACGACAGCGGCGAAGGCCAGTGCCGCGATCGCGCGGACACTGACCTTCGCTCGTTGGTCTTGCTGCTGGGACAACGTCAGTTGCCGAAGCCCTGCGCCGATGCCGGCGCGGGGGTGAGACCCGACTGCTCGGTGCCCGACGACGCGTCGAGCTCGCTCAGCTGGCCCTGGATGTAGCTCTTGAGCTGTGCGCGGTAGTCACGCTCGAACGTGCGGAGCTCGTCGATCTTGCCCTCGAGCTGACGCTGCTCGCCCTCGAGCACCTGCACGCGCTGGCGGTTGGTGTTCTCGGTGTCGGCGATGATCTGGCGCTGCTTGGCCTCGGCCTCGGAGACCAGACGGGCGGCCTGGGCCTGGCCCTCGGCGATGAGCGCGTCGCGCTTCTCGACGCCCTCGCGGACGTGCTCCTCGTGGAGACGACGTGCGAGCGTCAGGAGGTTCGTGGTGCCCTCGGTGTCGTCGTCCGGGTTGACCGTGGTGGCCGGTGCCGCGGCGGCGACGGGAGCCGGCTCCGGAGCGGCGGCGACGGGGGCCGGCTCGGGCTCGGGCTCGGGGGTCGGAGCGGCCTTCTCGATCTCGACCGGCTTCGGCGCCGACTCGGCCGACTGCAGCCGCTGACGGAGCTCGTCGTTCTCCTGGGTCAGACGGCGCAGCTCGACGACGACCTCGTCCAGGAAGTCGTCGACTTCGTCCTGGTCGTAGCCCTCGCGGAACTTGGTCGGCTGGAACCGCTTGTTGACTACGTCTTCCGGCGTCAAAGCCATTGCCGTCACCTCAATAGAACTGCTGAACGTGTGGAACCGAGATGTCTCGCCTGGAAATGTACCAGGCAGGACCTTCGGTGCGGATGCCCACCGAGGGAGGGCATCGATCCCGACCACCGTACACCGACGACGGGCAGGAACCGCGCGCACAGACCGGGCGTGGCGCGTGTCGCGGCCAGGCCGGGTCGTGGCGGGTGGGTCAGACCGAGACCGATGCGACCCGGACGATGCTCATCAGGATGATCGTGACGAGCATCACGATCGACCATCCGAAGTCGAGGGCGACCGCCCCCATGCGCAGCGGCGGCAACACCTTGCGCACCGTCCGGATGGGCGGGTCGGTGGTCGTGTAGACGACCTCGGCGACGACGAGCATGCCGCCGCGGGGACGCCACGAGCGGTTGAACGCCTGCACCATGTCCAACGCGAACCGCCCCCACAGCACGAAGAAGTACAGCAGCAGGAGGAAGTACAGCAGCGTGAAGATCACGGACACGGTCGGCTCGCTCGACTCGGGTGCACGGACCCCCGCAGGGGCTCAAGCACGGGGCGGGTGGGCCTGGGCGGCGCCCCACGGGTCCGGTGACCTGCAGGGCGTGACGACTCAGGACTGGGCGAAGAAGGACGCCTCGATGTCGGACTCTACCTCGGGCGCCTCACCGCTCACTGCGACGTGGGCCGGGGAGAGCAGGAAGACCTTGTTCGTGACCCGCTCGATCTTGCCGTAGAGGCCGAGCGACAGGCCACTGGCGAAGTCGATCATGCGACGCGCGTCGGACTCGGTCATCTGCGAGAGGTTGATGATGACGGGGATGCCGTCGCGGAAGCTCTCGGCGATGGACTGGGCGTCCTTGTACTCGCGCGGGTGGACGGTGAGGATCTCGTTCATTTCCTGGACCGGAGTCGCCTTCTGTGCGGTCGTGTGCGAGCGGCGGAGCGGGGTGACCTGCGCGCCGCGCTGGTGCTGGGTGTGCGGGGCCTTCGTCTCGACGGGCGCCGCGGCGGGTGCTGCTGCCGGGGCCGCAGCCGCCGGAGCCTCGTGCTGCGTCGCTGCGGGTGCGGAGGGCTGCTGCTGCGCACGCTGCTGGTGCTGCGTCGGCTGCTCGTCCTCGTACTCGAGTTCCTCGTCGGCGAGGCCGAGGTAGACCATCGTCTTCTTCAACGGACCGGCCATGGTTCCTCCAGGGGTGTGCGTGCTCGGGATGCCCTGCTGCTCCCTGTGACGAGGCTAGGGCGCGGTGGGCCGTTTCCCCGTGATTGCCGTCCCGATCCGCAGGTGTGTCGCGCCCTCGGCGATGGCTTCGGCGTGGTCGTTGCTCATCCCCGCGGAGATGTCCGTGGCGTCCGGCGCGATCGCGGCGACACGCGCGGAGACCTCCCGCAGCCGGGCGAAGGCGCGCCGGGGCTCCTCGTCGAGCGGCGCGACGGCCATGACACCGCGCAGGCGGATCGTGCCGGTGCCGAGGACCCGCTCCACCATCGCCTCCACCGCGTCGGGCTGGACGCCCCCGCGGCCCGGGTCGTCGGTGAGGTTGACCTGCACGAAGCCGTCCACCACGAGCGGCTCGGGTTCGGCCTCGGTCGGGGCGAAGGCGTCGACGACCGAGTCCCGGTCGAGCGACTGCACGACGTGGGCGTAGCGCCGGACCTGGCGTGCCTTCTTCGACTGCAGCTGCCCGATGAAGTGCCAGGTCAGGTCGAGGTCGGACAGCTCGGCAGCCTTCGCCTGCGCCTCCTGGTGGCGGTTCTCCCCCACGTCCGTGACGCCCAGCGCGGCCAGGTCGCGCACCAGGGACGCCGGGTGGTACTTCGTCACGACGATGAGCGTCAGCTCGTCGGCGGAGCGCCCTGCGGCCCGCGCCGCGTCGGCGATGCTCTGCCTGACGGACGCGAGACGCGCCTCCAGTCCGTCGTCGTGGGACGAGGCGGACGGGAGGCGCGTGTCGGCTGCCACCGGGTGTTACTTCAGGAAGTCGGGGACGTCGAGCTCGTCGTCACCGTCGAAGGCCGGGTCGGCCGCGCGCTGCGTCGGCGCTTCGTGCTCCGACGACGCCCACGAGCGGGCACCAGTCGACGAGGTGGTCGAGTCCTCGATGGCGTTCGAGCCACCGGACACGGGGGCCGTGGCGTTCGACTCGGGGTCGACCCAGCTGGCGCGTCGCTCCTTGACCTGCGACGAGGGCTCGCCCCCGTCGAAGCCGGCGGCGATGACGGTCACGCGGACCTCGTCACCGAGGGTGTCGTCGATGACCGCACCGAAGATGATGTTCGCCTCGGGGTGGACCGCTTCCTGCACCAGGCGGGCCGCGTCGTTGATCTCGAAGATGCCGAGGTTCGAGCCACCCTGGATCGACAGCAGCACGCCGTGTGCCCCGTCGATCGAGGCCTCGAGCAGTGGCGACGCGACGGCGAGCTCGGCGGCCTTGATGGCACGGTCGGCCCCGCGGGAGGAACCGATGCCCATGAGCGCCGAACCGGCACCCTGCATGACGCTCTTGACGTCGGCGAAGTCGAGGTTGATCAGACCCGGCGTCGTGATCAGGTCGGTGATGCCCTGCACGCCGGCCAGCAGGACCTGGTCCGCGGTGGCGAAGGCCTCGACCATGGAGATGCCGCGGTCCGAGATCTCGAGCAGGCGGTCGTTCGGCACGACGATGAGCGTGTCGACCTCGTCCTTGAGGCCCGCGACACCGTTCTCGGCCTGCGACTGACGACGCTTGCCCTCGAAGCTGAACGGCTTCGTGACGACACCGATGGTGAGCGCGCCGATCGACTTGGCGATGCGGGCGACCACGGGAGCACCACCCGTACCGGTCCCACCACCCTCGCCGGCGGTGACGAAGACCATGTCGGCTCCTGCGAGAGCCTCTTCGATCTCCTCGGCGTGGTCCTCGGCGGCGCGACGGCCGACCTCGGGGTCCGCGCCGGCACCGAGGCCGCGGGTGATCTCGCGGCCCACGTCGAGCTTGACGTCGGCGTCGCTGAGCAGGAGCGCCTGGGCGTCGGTGTTGATCGCGATGAACTCGACGCCTCGGAGGCCCAGCTCGATCATGCGGTTGACGGCGTTGACGCCGCCGCCGCCGACACCGACGACCTTGATCACGGCGAGGTAGTTGTGGTTCGTGGTCACGTCAGTCCGGCCTCCGGTTGAACCTTCAACCTCTACTTGAAGTTGCAGGTCTTTGCTGCTAGGTGTGGTGCTTGCGACGACGCTACGGGGGCGTCCGCCGCGGTGTCGTCCCGCCACGCCGCGTGTCGGCGATGTGGTCCCGCAATTCTCCCCCGCGTCAGGACTGGGCGCGGATGATGCCGTTGTCGGGGGCGGACACGTCGTACTCGACCACCGCGCTCGGGTCGCGTGCGGCGTGGTCCTTCACCAGGGCGTCGAGGAGCGCCGCCTTGGCCGCGGAGTCGTCCGGACTCCCCCACACGACCCGCGACCCGTCGTGCATGGTCAGGGTCACGTCGTCCGCGGTCGAGGCCGCCACGCCGGACACCTGCGACCGCACCGCCGAGGGCAGCGCGAGCACGACCTCGGTCATCGTCCTGAACACGCTCGACCCGAGCTTCGCCCGACCGATGTCGGCGACCGGCATGGTCTCGGGCTGCGTCGGCGAGGACTGCACCACGATGCCGGCCGGGTCGACGAGCTGGAACGCGTCGCCCGTCTTCACCGCCACGACCGGGGTGCGCTCGGTGACCGTGACCACCAGTGTGTGCGGCGGCTCCTCCTCGGTCACGTAGCTCTCGATGAGCGGGAACCCGGCGATGTCGCGCTTGATCGCACCGAAGTCGAGGCGTGCCAGCGGCGTGCCGATCTGGCCGGACAACGCCTGGCGCAGCTGCGTGTCGTCGACCCGGCTGGTGCCCTTGATCTCGATCGTCCGGAGGGCCATCAGCGGTGAGAACACCGCGACCAGGATCGACACGCCGAGCACGAGGACGACGCTCGCCGCCGTGATGCCGACGGCGCGGCGGTGCCGGGAGCGGCGCGTGAACCGGCGCACCTCGGCCCGTTCGAGCAGACGGCGACGCTTGCGGGCGGCGCGCGCCTCGCGGGCCGTCTCGGCCGCGCGCACGGCTGCGCCGATCGGCGTGTCGGTCCCCTCCGTCGGTCGCGGTGCGTCCGTGTCGACCGGACGGGAGGCCCGGTACGGGTCGATCACGTCGGTCACGACGGCGTCGTGGTCGCGGCGGTCCGCCGCGGCAGCGGGCGTGTCGGCGCGCGTGTCAGCGTGCGACGCTGCGGTGGCCTCGGGCGTCGCACCCCCGGACGGACGTCGCGCCCCGTCCTGCCGGGGTGCGACGTCCGCAGCGGGATGCGACGCGCTCGGAGCGGTGGGCGCGTCGAGGTGCCCTGACGTGTCGGGGGCCGTCGCGTCGGGGGTGGGCCGGGCCTCCTGGCTGTCGGCGGCGCCACGCCGGACGGACAGCCGCGGCATCCGCGGGACCCGTCGCTCGCGTGGTGCGCGGTCCGTCGCGTCGGGAGCCTCCGGCGCTGCCGGACGCTCGTCGAAGCCCTCGGGACGCTTCACCGGGCGGGCGTCCCGTCGTCCTGCAGTGCACCGTCGTCCTTCAGCGCACCGAGCACCTGCGGGATGATCCGGTACACGTCGCCGCAGCTGAGCGTCATGATGATGTCGCCGTCGCGCGCGACCGCTGCCGCACGTGCCGAGGCGTCCGCCCAGTCGGGCAGGTACTCCACGCGGGACTGGTCGTGGAAGCGCTCCTGCACGAGGGCGCCGGTGACGCCCGGGATGGGGTCCTCGCGGGCGCCGTAGACGTCGAGCACGACCGTGTGGTCGGCGAGGTCCTCGTAGACCGCGGCGAAGTCCCCCGCCATCAGCTGCGTGCGCGAGTACAGGTGCGGCTGGTGGATCGCGATGATCCGGCCGTCCCCCACGACGTTGCGCGCTGCCCGCAGTGCTGCGGCGACCTCGGTCGGGTGGTGGGCGTAGTCGTCGTACACCGACACGCCGCGCTCGACCCCGTGCAGCTCGAAGCGGCGCTCGGTGCCGCCGAAGGCCTCGAGCCCGCGGATCGCGTCGTCCGGTGCGACACCCAACCCGACGAGCACGGCGAAGGCGCCGACCGCGTTGACGGCGTTGTGGCGACCGGGGACGCGCAGGGTCAGGTGGTGGCTGCGGCCGTCGGCGCGGAAGTCGACCTCGACACCGGCGGACTCGGTGATGCGCTCGATGCGGACGTCAGCGCCCGCTGCCTCGCCGAACGTGACGATCTCGGGTGCGTCGGGTCGGGAGCGGACGCCTTCGGTGACGCGCTGCGCCCCGGCGTCGTCGCTCGACACGACGACCCGCTCGCTGGCCTTGCCGGCGAACTCGACGAACGCGTCGATGAAGGCGGCCTCGGTGCCGTAGTGGTCGAGGTGGTCGGCATCGACGTTGGTGATGAGGGCGACCGCGACGTCGTAGAGCAGGAAGGAGCCGTCGGACTCGTCGGCCTCGACGACGAACAGGTCGCTGCTGCCCGGCGCGGAGCTGGTGCCGAGCGACTGGATGACGCCGCCGTTGACGAAGCTCGGGTCGAGCCCGAGCTCGACCATCGCGGTGACGATCATGCCGGTCGACGTGGTCTTGCCGTGGGCGCCGGCGACGGCGACCAGGCGGTGCTCGGCGATCAGCGCGGCGAGGGCCTGCGAGCGGTGCAGCACCGGTAGGCCGCGGCGCTGGGCCTCGAGCAGTTCGGGGTTGTCCGGCCACAGGGCGCTCGTGACGACGATGGTGTCCGCGTCCCCGACGTTCGCCGCGTCGTGGCCGATCCGCACCGTGGCGCCGAGCTCGCGCATCCGACCGGTGGTCGCGGTCTCGCGGGAGTCGCTGCCCGTGACGGTGTGCCCAGCGGCCAGGAACATCCGGGCGATGCCGCTCATGCCGGAGCCACCGATGCCGACGAAGTGGACCGTGCCGAGGTCGTCCGGGATCGGCTGGGTCAGATCCGGCTTGATGGTCATGGTCGTTCCTTCGTGGTGCTGGTGCCGTTCGCGCGCTTCGCGGCGTCGAGTGCGAGGTCGGTCATGCGGTCGGCACCGTCACGGTGTCCGACGCTGCCGGCGCGGACCGCCATGTCGGCGATGCGAGCGCGGTCCTGCAGGACGTCCAACAGGTGGAAGGTCACCCAGTCCTGGTCGAACTCCTCGTCCGCCACCAGCACCGCACCGCCCGCCTGCACGACGTCGCGCGCGTTGTGCCGCTGCTCGCCGTTGCCCACAGGGTACGGCACGAGGACACTGGGCAACCCGACCGCGGTGAGCTCGCAGACCATGCCGGCGCCGGAGCGCGAGACCACGAAGTCCGATGCCGCGTAGGCCAGGTCCATCCGGTCGCAGTACGGCAGCACCGTGTAGCCGTCGAGGTCGCTGGAGGTGATGTCGGACTTGCCACCGACCACGTGCAGGACCTGCCAGCCGGCGCCGACGATCGCCGCGGCCGACCGGTTGACGGTCTGGTTGATGCTCCGGGCACCCGACGAGCCGCCCGTGACCAGCAGCACCGGCCGCGCGGGGTCCAGCCCGAACTCGGCGAGCCCCTCGGCGCGGGACGCCCGCCGGTCGAGCGACTCGATCTCGCGGCGCAGCGGCATCCCGACGACCCGGGAGCCGCGGAGCCGGGTGTTCGAGAACGTGACGCCGACGTACCGGGTCAGGAAGGCGGCGAGCCGGTTCGCCAGGCCGGGCTTGGCGTTCTGCTCGTGCACCACGATCGGCGTGCCGGTGCGCCTGGCGGCGATGTAGGCCGGGGCGGACGCGTAGCCACCGACGCCGAGCACGACGTCGACGCCACGGTCGCGGATGATCGCCTCGGTCTGCTTGACGGCGCGCCAGAAGGCACCGGGGAACCGGAGTGCTGCGGCGTTCGGCTTCCGCGGGAACGGCAGCCGCGGGATCGTCAGCAGCTCGTACCCGCGCATCGGGACGAGCCGCGCCTCGAGGCCCTCGGCCGTGCCGAGCACCACGACGTGGTCCTCGGGCGAACGCTCGGTGAGCCGGTCGGCGACGGCGAGCAGGGGGTTGACGTGGCCGGCGGTCCCACCCCCGGCGAACAGGTACGTGCTCATCGGAGCCGCCCGGTCGGCTCCGGCAGCCGTTGCGCCGCACGGGCCGCCAACGTCTGCCGACTCGGCAGGTCGCGGGCGAACGACAGCACGACCCCGATCGCGACGAGCGTCATGATCAACGCCGACCCACCGGCCGAGATGAGTGGGAGTGGCACGCCGAGCACGGGAAGGAGACCGAGGACGACGCCGATGTTGACCAGTGCCTGGCCGATGATCCAGGCCAGCACGCCGCCGGTGACCGTCCGCACGAAGGCGTCGTCGGACAGGCGGATGATGCGGATCATGCTGACCGCCAGCACGACGAAGAGCCCGAGGACGACGACGGCCCCGATCAGGCCGAGCTCCTCGCCGATGATCGCGAAGATGTAGTCGTTGTCGGCCTCGGGCAACCAGGACCACTTGGCCTTGGAGTTGCCGAGCCCGACACCGAAGACGCCGCCGGACGCCAGTGCCCACATGCCGTGGACCGGCTGCCAGCAGAGATCCTGGTACTGGCTGGTGTCGGTGCACCCGGACAGCCACGCGCTGATGCGGGACGACCGCGAACTCGACGCCATCGTGATGAAGGGCAGCAGCACCAGGATCGCCCCGATGCCGACCCCGATGTGCCGGAGCCGGACGCCGCCGACGAACATCGCGCCGAAGACCAGGATCATCATGACCATCGCGGTGCCCTGGTCACCGCCGAACAGCACCAGGCCGATCGACCCGGCGGTGACGAGCCCGATGGGCGGGAGGATCTGCTTCCACTGGTCGAGCTTGAAGCGCTTCTGGTAGACGATCGTGCCGATGCCGAGCACGAGCGCGAGCTTGAGGATCTCGGACGGCTGCGCGGTGAACCCGCCGACCTTGATCCAGTTCCGGTTGCCCTGGATGGAGTAGCCGAGCGGGGTCAGCACGACGGCGGCCTGCACGAGGAGGCCGACCACGATCACCCAGCGGGAGTACTTCCGCCACACGCCGGAGGGCACGCGACTCGCGACGAGCATCGCGGGGATGCCGATGATCGCGAACATGCCCTGACGGGTGAACGCGCCGAAGAAGTCGTGCGTCTTGGCGTACTGCTCCACGCTGGACGACGACAGCACCATCACGACGCCGAAGACGACCAGGAAGAGCGTCACGCCGAGGATCGAGTAGAACGTGCTCGACTCGGCGACGAAGACGTTCTTGACCGCGACCACGGCGCCGTTCGGCCGACGGCTCGACTGCCCGGTGGGACCGGAGCGGCCCGCGGTGCCCGTGCGTCCGCCGCCGAGCGCGCTACGCGCCCTGTTCCGGAAGTCCGTCGGTGTCGCCATCGGCGTTGCCTCCCAGGTGCTCGTGGACCGCCGCCGCGAATCGACGCCCCCGGTCCGCGTACGAACCGAACTGGTCGAACGACGCAGCAGCCGGGGCGAGGAGGACCGTGTCGCCGGGTCTCGCGACCGAAGCGGCATGCCGGACCGCCTCGGGCATGACCTGATCAGTGTCCGCTGCTTCGACCTGCAGGACGGGCACCGTCGGCGCGTGTCGCGCGAATGCCTCGAGCACCGGCGTCCGATCGGTGCCGATCACGACGACGGCGCGGGCGGTCGGACCGAAGCGCTTGACCAGGCCGTCGATGTCGACGCCCTTGAACTGGCCGCCGAGGACCCACACCACGGTCTCGAACGACGACAGCGACGCGGTCGCGGCGTGCGGGTTCGTGGCCTTGGAGTCGTCCACCCAGACGACGCCGTCCGGTCCGGTCGCGACGAGTTCGGTGCGGTGGTGGTCGGCGCGGAAGGCCTGCACGGCACGCTGGATCGAGCTGGGACGCACGGCCCCGGCACGGGCGAGCGCCGCCGCGGCGAGCACGTTCATCGTCATGTGCGGGCTGGCGAGGCCGGCCTCCACCAGGTCGTCGTGGGTCGCGAGCTCGAGCGCGCTGTTCCGACGGTCCTCGGTGAACGCGCGGTCGCACAGCACGTCCTCGACGACGCCGACCTCGCTCGGGCCGGGGATGCCCGGCGTGAAGCCCACCGCCCGGCAGCCCTCGACGACGTCGGCCTGTTCGACCATGTGCCGGGTGGCCTCGTCCGTGACGTTGTAGACGCACGCGAGCACCGTGCGCTCGTAGACCTTGGCCTTCGCCGCACGGTAGGCCTCGGCGGAGCCGTGCCACTCGAGGTGGTCGTCGGCGATGTTGAGGCACGTGGACGCCAACGGCACGACCGCGCCGTCACCGGCGTCGGACATGTAGTGGAGCTGGTGGCTCGACAGCTCGACGACCAGCACGTCGAAGCCGTCCGGGTCGCGCACGACGTCGAGCACCGGCACGCCGATGTTCCCGCACGCGACGGCGCGGAGCCCCTCGGCCTCGTACATCGCGGTCGTGAGCTGCGTCGTGGTGGTCTTGCCGTTCGTGCCGGTGATCGTCACCCACGGGGCCGGGACCGGGCCGCGGACGACCTTGTCCCGCACGCGCCAGGCGAGCTCGATGTCGCCCCAGACGGTGCTGTTCGCGACGGACCACTGCACGGTCGGGTTGTGCGGCGGCAGGCCGGGCGACACCACGACGACGTCGGGGGCCTGCTCCACCAGGGCCTCGGGGACGACGTCGAGCGGGGTCTGCACGAACCGCGCGCCGATCACGTCGAGCAGCTCCACGCTGTCGGCGGGGGCGTCGGTCGAGTACACCGTGACCGAACTGCCGAGCTCGACCAGCGTGTCCGCGACCGAGAACCCGGTCGCGCCGAGACCGAGGACGGCGACGCGCAGCCCCTTCCACCCCCCGGCGTACCAGCTGTCGAGTCCGTCGAGACGGTCCGGGGTCGGGGGCAGGTCAGCCAACGCGCGCGATCCATTCCAGGTAGAAGAGCCCGACACCCGCGGCGACGCAGAGTCCGGCGATGATCCAGAACCGCACGACGACGGTGACCTCGGCCCAGCCCTTGAGCTCGAAGTGGTGGTGCAGCGGGCTCATCCGGAAGATGCGCTTGCCGTGCGTGATCTTGAAGTACGCCCGCTGCAGGATGACCGACCCGGTGACGATGAAGAACAGGCCACCGATGAGGATGAGCAGCAGCTCGGTGCGGCTGAGGATCGCCAGGCCGGCCAGCGCGCCGCCGAGCCCGAGCGAGCCGGTGTCGCCGAGGAAGATCTGCGCCGGCGAGGTGTTGTACCAGAGGAAGCCGATCAGCCCACCGCAGACCGCTGCCGCCACGACCGCCAGGTCGAGGGGGTTGGTCACCGTGTAGCACGCGTGCTCGGTGCTGGCGTCGAGCCGGGCGCCGCCGCAGATCTGGTTCGACTGCCAGAAGCCGATGATGACGTACGAGCCGATCGCCAGGATGCTCGATCCCGTCGCCAGACCGTCGAGCCCGTCGGCCACGTTCACCCCGTTCGACGTAGACACCGTCAGCAGGACGATCCACGCCAGGAACAGGATCGTGCCGATGACCGTGCCCAGCGCCATGAAGTCGAGCCACGGGATGTCGCGGATCGCGGACACCATCGTGGACGCCGGCGGCTTGCCCGTCGAGCTCGGGACCACCAGGGCGACGGTGGCGAACACCACGCCGACGATGACCTGCCCGAGCACCTTGGCCCAGCCGCCGAGCCCGAGACTGCGTTGCCGCCGGACCTTGAGGAAGTCGTCGACGAACCCCACCAGTCCGAGCCCGACCATCAGGAAGAGCACGAGCATGCCGGACAGGGTCACCGAGTCACGGCCGACCAGGTGTCCGACGAAGTAGCCGATCACGGTGCCGAGGATCAGGACGATGCCGCCCATGGTCGCGGTGCCGCGCTTGGTGTGGTGCGACTGCGGGCCGTCGTCGCGGATGAACTGTCCCCAGCCCAGCCGGTGGAACAGCTTGATGAACAGCGGCGTGAGCAGCAGTGTGAACACCAGCGACACGGCGCCGGCGATCAAGAGGGCGATCATGCGGACACACCTCCGAGGCGGTCGCCGAGGAAGCGCAACCCGGCCGACTTCGAGGACTTGACCAGGACGACGTCGCCGGGGCGAACCATCTCCTGCAGGGTGTGGACGGCGTCCTCGACGTCCTCGATGAACACGGACTCGCCGTCCCACGATCCCTCGAGGGTGGCGGCCTGGTGGATGGGCATGGCGCCACGGCCGACGACCACGAGCTGGCCGATGCCGAGCCGGACGACGAGCCGACCGATGCGGTCGTGCTCCTCGACCGAGAACTCGCCGAGCTCGGCCATCTCGCCGAGCACGGCGATGGTCCGCTCCCCCGGCCGCACGACCTGCACGAGCGTGCGGAGTGCTGCGGCGGTGGAGTCGGGGGAAGCGTTGTAGGCGTCGTTGATGACGGTGACGCCCTCGGGGCCGCCCTGCAGCAGCTCCATGCGCCAGCGCTCGGCGCGCGTCATCGACGCGAGTGCGGCTGCGCCCGCGGCCAGCGGGACGCCCCAGCGGTGGGCGACGGCCAGGGCGGCCGTCGCGTTCATCGCGTGGTGCTCGCCCAGGATGGCGAGGCGGACGTCGACGGTCTCGGCGACCTGCTCCGAGCCTCCCGGCACATCCTGGTCGGCTTCCGGCCGGACGGGAGGCGCGGTGAGCGTGAAGCGGGTGCCCTCGCGGTCCGTGGACACGCCGGACAGGCGGTAGTCGGCCTGGTCGGACGTGCCGAAGCCGACGACCTGGGCGGCCGTCAGCGCGCGCATCGCGGCGACGCGGTCGTCGTCGACGTTCAGGAGGGCCGTGGCCGTGTCCGGCAGGTCGGTGACCATCTCGCTCTTGGCGCGCTGCGTCGCCTCGATGCCGCCGAACTCACCGGCGTGCGCCAGGCCGACCTTGAGGACGACGCCGGTGTCCGGCTCGGCGATGCGGACGAGCTTGGCGATGTGGCCCTTGCCGCTCGCGCCCATCTCGACCACCAGGAAGCGAGTGTCGTGGGTGATGCGCAGCATCGAGATCGGCGCGCCGACGTGGTTGTTGAACGAGCCCTCGGGTGCCACGGTCTCGCCGTGCCCGGACATGATCGTGCGCAGCATGTTCTTGGTGCTGGTCTTGCCGTTCGAGCCGGTGATGCCGACCACGCGCAGCGGGGTGGGCGTGCCGTCGGCGGCGACCCGGTCGGCGCTCGACGCGCGGACGCGGGCGACGACCTCGTGCGCGAGCGCAGCGAGGGCGGCGTAGCCGTCCGACACGACGATCTGTGCGGTGTCACCGTCGACCGTGACGGCGCGCTCGGTGACGACCAGCGCGGCTCCGGCGGCCGCGGCGGCGGGCACGAACCGGTGGCCGTCGGTCTCCTCGCCGAGCAGGGCGAAGAAGACGGACCCCGGGCCGACCAGACGCGAGTCGGTCTCCACCTGGCCGTCGACGACGGTCTCGGGGGCACCGCGAAGCAGCTCGCCGTCGATCGCGGCGGCGACCTCGGCGAGGGACAGGGCGATCATCGCGCTTCCTCCACCGGACCGGCGTTCGGTTCCCAGCCGGCCTCGCGGAGGGCGGCACGGGCCTCGTCGCGCGCGGAGTACGGCGTCCGGACGCCCTGGATGTCGCGGTAGTCCTGGTGACCGGGACCGGCCCACAGGATCGAGTCGCCCTCGCCGACCAGCGCGACGGCCGCACGGATCGCCGCCTCGGGTGGGCTGACCTCGTGGATCTCGTGGTCGGGGAACGCGGCGCGGGCGGCGTCGACCAGGGTCTTCCGGATCGACGCGGCGTCCTCGAAGCGCGGGTGGTGGTCGGTGACGACCAGGATGTCCGAGCCCTCGGCGGCGACGCGGGCCATGTCGGCGCGCTTGGTGGTGTCGCGGTCGCCGTCGGCGCCGAACAGCATCACGACCTTGCCCGGCGTGAACTGCCGGACGGCCGCGAGCGTGTTGAGGAAGGCGTCGGGGCTGTGGCCGAAGTCCACGTAGACGCTCGGTCCGCGGTCGCCCGAGACGCGCTCGGTCCGGCCGGGCAGGTAGCACTCGATCGCGGAGACGGCACCGTCGGTGTCCGCTCCGTCTTCGTAGTGGCGGTGGTTGCTCTCGAGCGCGTGCGCGATCGCGCCGAGCTCGAAGCCGCCCTCGACCAGCATGACGATCGCCAGGGCCGCGTTCGCCGCCATGTGCCAGCCGATCAGCGGCACACGGGTGGTGAGCTCGCGGTTCTCCGGGCCGGTCAGGCGGAACTCGGTGTAGGCCGCGTGCGCGTCCACGATGTCGACGTGCCACTCGGCCTCGACCTCGGGGTGCACGGTGATCGTCGTCACCGGGATGCGGGAGTCCTGGACGACGCGGTGACCCCAGTCGGTGTCGAGCGAGACGACCCCGCGGCGACCGTGCTCCGGCTGGAACAGCGGGAGCTTCGCCTGGTAGTACTCCTCCATGTCGGCGTAGTCGTCGAGGTGGTCGTGGCTGAGGTTCGTGAAGGCGACCACGTCGAAGACGATGCCGTCGACCCGGTGGCGGCTCAGGGCCTGCGCGCTGACCTCGACGGCCACGGCGCGCACCTCGCTCTCGCGCATGCGGGCCAGGAGCGCGTGCATCTCGCTGGCCTCGGGCGTGGTCAGCCGGCTCGTGACGCTGAGCGAGCCGATGTGGCGCTCGGCGGTGGAGCTCAGGCCGGAGACCAGGCCGAGCTGCTTGAGGATGCCCTCGAGGATGTACGACGTGCTGGTCTTGCCGTTCGTGCCGGTGACGGCGAACAGCTGCGGCAGGTCGGTCGCCTCGTCCGGGTGGGTGCGGTAGACCCAGGCCGACACGTCGCCGAGCGCCGCGCGGGGGTCGTCCACGACGAGCACCGGCAGGCCGGAGCGCTCGGCGATCGCCACACCGTCGGCGTCGGTGAGCACCGCGACGGCACCGCGCTCGGCGGCCTCGGTCGCGAACTGGGCTCCGTGGCGGTTCGCTCCGTGCACGCCGACGAACAGGTCACCGGGCTGCACCTCGGCAGCGCTCAGGGTGACGCCGGTCGTCTCGACCGCGTCGAGCGACCCGACGACCCGCAGGCCGAAGGCGTTCGCCAGTTCGGCGACGGCCCTCGGGGTCGGGTGTTCGGGTCGGAGGACCGGGGGGATCCGTGCGGACAAGTGCTCCTTCTTCCTCACCTCGGTGACGGGCGGGGCCATGACGTCGACTGGTGGGTCTCCCACGTCGACGGCTTGGCCTACCACGTCGACGGGTACGTCTTCGCCTCGGTCGTGGAGGGGGCGACACGGTACTTCTCGAGCACCTGGGACATGAGTGTGCGGAACGCCGGAGCCGCTCCGCTGGACCACTTGTTGGTCTGCGGCTTCGTGAACGTCACCGTGACAACATACTGGGGGTCTTCGGCGGGTGCCATTCCGGCCACCGACGTGATGCGCTGCGCGCCGTACCCCTTGCTGCCCTCGGCGACCTCGGCGGTGCCCGTCTTGGCGGCGATGTTGTAGCCCGAGATCGGCTTCATGCCGACGAGCGTGCCGCCGGTGACCACGCTCTGCAGCATGTCCGTCACCTGGGTCGCGGCGTTCGCGGACACGACGCGCTCGGGCTGCACGCCGGGCGCGTCGATCGTCGTGCCGTCCGGCGTCGTGCACCCCTTGACGAAGTGCAGGGGGATGCGCACACCGTCGTTGGCGATGGTCTGGTAGATGCTCGCGACCTGCATCGCCGTCGTGGAGATGCCCTGCCCGAACATCGAGTTGATGTCGGTCTGCTGGTCCCAGTTCGGGCTCGCGCCGTACTGCATGCCCGGCTGGCCCGGGTAGTCGATCGCCGACTCCGGCTGGAACAGCCCGAACTTCTTCATGAAGTCGTAGCGCTCCTGCTCGGTCAGGCGCGACCCGAGCTCGGTGATGCCGACGTTCGACGAGTCCCGGAGGATGCCCGTGAGCGTCAGGTTCTCGGTGGGGTGGAACTCGGAGTCGTGGATCGTGCCGCCCCACGGGAAGGTCCGCGAGTAGGGCACGACGACGCCGGTGGTCGGGGTGGCCTTGCCCTGGTCGATCAGCGCTGCCGCGATCGCGGCCTTGATGGTCGAGCCGGGCTCGTAGGTGTCGGTCAGGGCCCGCGAGCCGTACGCACCCTTGTCGGTGGTGCCGTCGACGTTGTTCGGGTCCACGGTCGGCCAGTCCGCGACGGCGAGGACCTCGCCGGTCTTGACCTTCGTCACCGTCGCCGTCGCGGACACGGCACCGAGCTGCTGCGCGGCGTCGGCGATGTCCTGCGACGCCATGTACTGCAGGTCGCTGTCGATCGTGGTCTCGAGCGTGCCGCCGTCCTTGGCCTGCTTGGTGGTGACCGTGCTGCCGGGCAGCTGGACGCCGTCCTCGCCGCGCTCGTAGGTCTGCGAGCCGTCCGTGCCGGCCAGGCACTGGTTGTACGCGTACTCCAGTCCGGCCTGGGCGCCGTCGGTGCCCATGAAGCCGGTGATGTTGCCCGTGGTCGCGCCCGTCGGGTACGTCCGTGCGGACTGCTGCTGCGGGTAGAGCCAGGGGACGTCGAGCGCGCGGACCGCCTCGTAGTGCTTCACGTCCAGGCCCTTGACCAGGTAGGCGAAGTCGGACCCGGGGTTCGCGTCGATCGCCTTCTGCATCGCACCGGCGTCACCGTCGGAGGCCTTCGCGATCGCGGCGAGGGCGTCGGCGACGCTGACGTCCTTGACGCGCGTGCCCCCGAGCTTGCCCTGGAAGTCCTTCACCAGGCGTGGCGCGGTCGTGATGTTGTACCGCGTGACGCTGTCGGCGAGCTCGGTCCCGTTCCGGTCGACGATCGAGCCGCGGGTGCCGTAGAGCGTCACCGGGATGCTGCGCTTGGCGGTCGACGCCTTGTTCAGCTCGGCGGCCTGGACCACCTGGATGTCCACCAGGCGGATCACGAACACCGCGACCAGGGCGATCACGGCGACGATGACGACGCTGTATCGGAGTCGGCGGTTGCGGATCGTCTTCGTCACGCGGTGCGGTCCTTCCCGGCTGGTTCTGCTGACCCGCAGGTCACCTGGCTGACCCGCAGGTCACCGGGTGGAGGGTGCCTGGAGCTGGTTCGGGTCGGACTCTACGGACGACTTCGACGAAGCCCGGTCCGACGCGCTGGCACCGCCGGTGTTCTCAGCGTCCGCAGTGCCGGCGGCCGCGCCGATCGTGCCGGCTGCTGCGCCGGACGTGCCGGCTGCCGCGCCGGACGTGCCGTCGGTCGCCGCGCCGGTCGTGCCGTCGGTCGCCGCGCCGTTCTCCTTGCTGGTCGCCGTGTCACCGGGCTTGGCGACCAGCGGGACGTCGTTCAGCAGCGAGTTCGGCACCTGGTTCGCGGTGTTGCCGGTGGCCTCGTCCGGGGTGGCCGGCGTCGGCGTGCCGTAGACACGACCGGTCTTCGGGTCGAGGTAGACCGGCGTGGAGTTGGCGATCATGCCGAGGGACTGGGCGTTCCGCGCCAGGTTCTGCGGCGAGTCGAGCACCCGCAGGTCCTCGGACAGTGACTGCTGCGTGCGGCTCAGCGTGGTCTGCTGGGCGTCCAGGGAGTTCAGCTCGTAGGCGCCCTGGCTGAGCACCATGCTGATCCCGAGCTGCGCCAACAGCAGCAGGCCGAGCGCTGCGACGGCGACGATCGCGTAGGCGATCTTCGGTCGGGCGCGACGCTGGGCGCGGGTCGCGGTGACCTCGACCAGCTCCGGACGCTGCCGGGACGGGCGCGGTGCGCGCGACGGGGCGACGGCTGGGTCGACGAGTGCGAGGTTCGTGCTCATGTCACTTCCGGATCCGCTCGGCCGCGCGGAGTCGCACGGGTGTTGCTCGGGGGTTGGCTGCGCGTTCGGCCTCGTCGGCCAGTTCCGCGCCCTTGACGACCAAGGAGAAGGTGGGGGCGTGCTCGGGGAGCTCCACCGGCAGGTCGGCCGGGGCGCTCGACGTCGTCCGTGCGACCAGCGCGCGCTTGACGATGCGGTCCTCGAGCGACTGGTACGACTCGACGACGATCCGGCCGCCGACCGCGATCGTGTCGAGCGCCGCGGGGATCGCGCGCTCGAGCACGCTCAGCTCGGTGTTGACCTCGATGCGCAGCGCCTGGAAGACCCGCTTGGCCGGGTGCCCCTGCCGCTGGATCGCCACGGGGGTGGCGTCGTGCAGGACCTGCACCAGGTCGCCGGACATCGTGAACGGCTGCTCGGTGCGACGCGCGACGATGGCCTTGGCGTACCGGCCCGCGAGCTTCTCCTCGCCGTAGCGCTGGAAGATGCGTCGGAGTTCGCCCTCGTCGTACTCGGCGAGGACCTGGGCAGCGGTGATGCCCTGCGTCCGGTCCATGCGCATGTCGAGCGGAGCGTCCTGGCTGTACGCGAAGCCGCGTTCGGCGCGATCGAGCTGGAGGGACGAGACACCGAGGTCGAACAGCACACCGTCGACCTGGTCGAAGCCCTCGCCCTGCACCGCGTCGACGATCTCGTCGTACACGGTGTGCACCAGACGGACCCGGTCGCCGAACCGCGCCAGGCGCTCCCCGGCGATGCCGAGGGCGTCGGTGTCCCGGTCGAGTCCGATGAGGGTCAGGTCGGGGAAGCGCTCGAGCAGGCCCTCGGAGTGGCCGCCCATGCCGAGCGTCGCGTCGACGACGACCTTGCCCGGGCCCTCGAGCGTGGGGGTGAAGAGGTCCACGATGCGTTCGAGCATCACGGGGGTGTGCGGGAAGCGGGGTGTCCCTGCTGCGTCGTGTTCTGCCATGTCGTGGCCCTGCTCTCCTGGGCCGCTGACCCGGATCCCCATCCATGCGACCTGACACCGGGGAAGGTGAGTCAGGGCTTCACGGCTGGGAGTCCCGATCCGCGGATCAGAAGATGCCCGGGATCACCTCCTCGTCGTTCTCTGCGAAGGCCTCTTCGGCTTCGGCGTAGTAGGCCTCCCATGCGGAGGTGGACCAGATCTCGGCTCGGTCGCCCGAGCCGATGACGGTCAGGTCCCGCTCGAGCCCCGCGTACTCACGGAGGTTCTGCGGGATCGTCACGCGGTTCTGCTTGTCGGGCTGCTCTGCGCTGGCCCCCGAGAGGAACAGGCGCATGTAGTCCCTGGTGCGCTTCGACGTCATCGGCGCCTGGCGGACGCGTTCGTGGATCTCCTCGAACGTCCGAGCGCCGAAGACCACCACGCACCGTTCCTGCCCGCGGGTCATCACGAGTCCCCCGGACAGTTCGTCCCGGAACTTGGCGGGGAGGATCACGCGACCCTTCTCGTCGAGCTTCGGGGCATGGGTACCGAGCAGCACTCGGGGCCTCCCCTCAGCTCCACCGGTCGTCGATGGACCCCACGGTACTCCACTTCCCTCCACTCCGGGGCGAAACCACTCCCGAATGTGCCGCTGTCACCCCTTCTGGGGCGGTCAGACTCCGCGTTGGCCGATCACGACTGCCGGAATCATGGGGATCGTGGGCATCGCGAGCTCGTGGAGGAAAGTGGAGGACTTTCGCAGCCCGGCAGCCCCCGTCCTCGCGTGGGGAGTACTGCGGGCGCGACGACACCGCTGTCGTACGACGTCGACGCCGTCGCGCGGCACGGCCGGACGGGAGGCGCGGCTCGACCACGCCACGCGCCTCCCGTCCGTCGCGCCACAGCACCACCCCCGCCGGCACGCGCGTTCCTTCCCATCACACCTGCGATGGGGGGAAGGACCGCGCGTGGGAGGTCAGGACTTCCGACCGACCACGCACGATTCGACCTCCCACGCGCGGAACGGCCCCCGCGCGGAACGACCCCAACCCCGCGCAGCACCACCCCCGGACGCACGGAACGGGGCCGACCCAAGTGGGCCGACCCCGTTCCGGGAAGTCAGTTCATCGTCTCAACTGGGATCGTTGCGCTTGTCCCATCGATCGTTCATCCGGTCCATGAAGGACCCGCCGGACGAGCTCCCCCGAGCACCACCGGACGACGGCGTCCGCGGTGCCTTCGAGGAGGACCTCGGCGCACGCATGCCGGGTCGGAGCGCGAACAGCACCCCGGCGAGCATGACCACGAATCCGAGGACTCCGATCAGGGGCTGACGCATGGCCAGCCCGAGGATGACGACAGCGACTCCAGCGAGCGCGCCCAGAACCCCGAGCGTGATCGACGTGTACGTCGGACGCCCTTGTCGCCGGGTGACGCGCGCCACGAAGTCGGAGTCGTTCTGGTAGAGGCTGCGCTCCATCTCTTCGAGAAGTCGCTGCTCTTGCTCCGAGAGTGGCATCTTGATTCCCTCTTTGTCCCTGGGATCAACGCGTTGATTGGTTGGCCGATTCTATGTCTCGACCACTCCACTAGGGTAGGCATCGTGGCTGAGAGTACGCGATTAGTGGACCTCGTCTCGGCGCGGATCGATCGGGCGCTCGACGAGCAGCGCGATCGACTCGCCGCGATCAGTCCGGACCTGGCTCCGTTCGACGAGTTCGCCCGAGACCTCCTGTCCGGCGGCAAGCGCTTCCGGGCCCTGTTCTGCTACTGGGGGTGGCAGTCGGTGGCAGGCCGGTCGGGGTCGTTCGACCCGTTGGCGGAAGGCTCACGCCAGACCACCGCCGAGGCCGTCGTGACGGTTGCGGCAGCGCTCGAGGTCTTCCACGCCGCGGCCCTCGTGCACGACGACATCATGGACCGCTCGGACACCCGCCGCGGGCGTCCGGCAGCGCACCGCCGCTTCGAGTCCCGGCACGCCGACTCCGGCTGGGTCGGCGACCGCGCGCTGTACGGCACGAACTCGGCCCTGCTGCTCGGCGACCTGCTGCTGTCCCTGAGCGACGCGGTCTTCGACGAGGGCCTCGCACTGCTCGACCCGGCGCGGGCGCGTGTCGTCCGCCAGGAGTTCCACGCGATGCGCCTCGACGTCACCGCGGGCCAGTACCTCGACATCCACGAGGAGACCGCCTGGCCGACCGTGGACGAGAGTGAGCACCTGCTCCGTGCACAGCGGGTCGTCGTGTTCAAGTCCGCCAAGTACTCGGTCGAGGCCCCGCTCGTGATCGGCGCGCTCGTCGCCGGTGCGTCCGCGTCGCAGCTCGAGGGGCTGCGGAGCTTCGGCCTCCCCCTCGGCGTGGCGTACCAGCTGCGCGACGACATGCTCGGCGTCTTCGGTGACCCCGAGCTGACCGGCAAGCCCGCCGGCGACGACCTGCGCGAGGGCAAGCGCACCGTCCTCATCGCCACGGCGCGCAAGGCCCTGCCAGGCGGCTCCCGCGCGCTGCTCGACGAACTGCTCGGCGACCCGGACCTCGACGAGGCCCAGGTGCAGATGCTCCGCGCCACGCTCACCGAGTCCGGAGCGGTCACCGCGGTGGAACGCTCGATCGACCGGCACGTGCAGCGCGCCAAGGCTGCGCTCGACGCCGCGCCGCTCACACCGTCGGCGCGCGAGCAGCTCGCGTCGCTGGCGGACACGGTGAGCCGCCGCGTCGCGTAGCAGGACGACGCAGCCGGACGGACGAAGCGCTCGACGGGAGGCCCGGTGCCAGCTGGCACCGGGCCTCCCGTCTGCACGGAGCGGGTCTAGAGCAGGGACTGCGCGATGCGGCGCACCTCGGCCTTGCGGCCGGCGCGCAGCGCGTTGATCGGCGAGTCGCCGATGGCGTCCTCGACCTCCAGCATCCAGCGCACGGCCTCGTCGTCCGTGAAGCCGTTGTCCGAGAGCACCATGAGGGTGCCGCGGAGCTCGGGCAGCGGTTCGCCCTCGTCGAGGAACTCGCTCGGCACGCGCAGCACGCCGCCCACGCGGGCGGGCAGCAGGGTGCGCTGCTCGAACAGGCGGTGGACGCGGCCGGGGCTCACGCCGAGCAGGTCGACGAGGTCCGGGACCGTCAGCCAGCGTTCGGAAAGGGTCATGTCATCCGTGGGTGTGGCACTCACACGTTCATCGTGCCAGAGTGCTGGCGTCCTGCGAACCACCACACGAGTCACAACCGTCACGCACACCACATCCGACTCTCTGGTTGACTTGCGATTCGCGACATGCCAGCGTGGAGTCGCCTGTGAATGCGCTCGCGCGCGCGCACGGCTCACCCGGAGACAGGAGCACCCCGTGGACACCGCAGCAGACGACCACGCTCGACGCCAACGATCCGCCCGCTTCGCCACCATGCCGATCGTCCTGGCTGGGACGATCGCGGTCACCGCAGGGCTCACCGGCCCCGTGGCGCACGCCGAACCCCGGCACGACGACGACGGCAACGCCAAGCGCCACGTCGACCTGGACCAGAACGAGGGTCACCGCTCGGTGTACCGCCCAGCGGTCGCCCGTCCGGCGCAGACCGTGGCCACCACCGTCGCCGCGGTGACGAAGGCCCCCGTCACCTACACCGTGCAGCAGGGCGACACCGTCTCGGGCATCGCAGCCCGCTTCGGTCTCTCCGCGCAAGAGGTGCTGGTGCGGAACGGCCTCGGCTGGAACACGATCATCCACCCGGGGCAGACCCTGCACCTGGCGTCGACGCCAGCGGTCGCTGCGGTCGCGACGACGCCCACGTCCTCGGTGGGCTCGAGCTACCACGTCAAGCAGGGCGACACGATCTCGGGCATCGCCGCCCGAGTGGGCGTGTCGACCAAGGCGCTGCTCACGGCCAACAAGCTCACGCTCGGCAGCGTCATCTTCCCGGGACAGACCCTGTCGGTGCCGGCCGCCGGTGCCGCACCCGTCGCCGCTGCCCCCGCTGCCGCCCCCGCCCCCGCGGCCCCCGCAGCGGCAGCCGCCCCGGCGAAGTCCGGCTCGGTGACCATCACGGCCGGGCAGACGATCGCCACGATCGCCGCCGCACACGGCGTGTCCGTCTCGGCGCTGCTGTCGGCCAACGGCCTGACGTACACGAGCACGATCTACGCGGGCAAGACCCTCGTGATCCCGGCAGCGACCCCGGGCTCGACGCTCACCGCCGAACAGCGCGCCAACGCCGAGACGATCGTCCGTGTCGGGCGCTCCCTCGGCGTCCCGCAGCGTGGGCTCGTGATCGCCCTCGCCGCCGCCATGCAGGAGTCGAGCCTGCGGAACCTGCCGAACGGCGACCGCGACTCGGTGGGGCTGTTCCAGCAGCGCCCGAGTCAGGGCTGGGGCACCGCGGCGCAGCTGCAGGACCCCGCGTACGCCGCGCGCCTGTTCTTCGGCGGCCGCTCGAACCCGAACGCCGGCACCACCGCCGGGCTGCTCGACATCCCCGACTGGTCGTCCAAGAGCGTCACCGACGCAGCCCAGTCCGTGCAGCTGTCGGCCTACCCGACGGCGTACGCCAAGTGGGAGCAGGCCGCCACCAGCTGGCTGGCGACGCTCTGACCCGGGCCGTGGGCGTGGCCGCACGGCGGTCATGCCCATCCCGCGGCCTCATCCCCCAGATCGAGATTGCATCACGACCGGTGCGCCGGTACGCCGGTGTGCAGGCGCGCTTCGTAGAATGCCGCCGATGACCACGAACGCCGCCACGGACCCGATGATCGGTCGGATGATCGATCAGCGCTACCGCGTCCGATCCCGCATCGCGCGCGGCGGCATGGCGACCGTGTACCTGGCGACCGACGTGCGTCTGGAACGCCGGGTCGCGATCAAGATCATGCACGGTCACCTGGCCGACGACGCGGCGTTCCGCGAGCGCTTCATCCAGGAGGCCCGGTCGGCCGCCAGGCTCTCGCACCCGAACCTGGTCGGCGTCTACGACCAGGGCGCCGAGGCCGACACCGCCTACATCGTCATGGAGTACATCCCGGGCATCACGCTCCGGGACCTGCTGCAGGAGCACCGTGCCCTGACGCCCGAGCAGACGACCGACATCCTGCGTGCGGTGCTGGCCGGCCTGGCATCGGCGCACCGTGCCGGCATCGTGCACCGTGACCTCAAGCCCGAGAACGTGCTGCTGGCGGACGACGGGCGCATCAAGCTCGGCGACTTCGGCCTCGCCCGCGCGTCGACGCAGAACACCGCCACCGGGGCCGCGCTGCTCGGCACCATCGCGTACCTCTCCCCCGAGCTCGTCACCCGCGGCGCCGCCGACTCGCGCAGCGACATCTACGCGGTCGGCATCATGCTCTACGAGATGCTCACCGGCGAGCAGCCCTACAAGGGCGAGCAGCCGATGCAGATCGCGTACCAGCACGCGCACGACACCGTGCCCGCGCCGAGCCTCCTGGTGCCGGGCGTGCCGTCCGAGCTCGACGACCTGGTCGCGTGGTCGACTGCACGCGACCCGGACGACCGTCCGCGCGACGCGCGCGAGATGCTCGAGCACATCAACGGCAACCAGCAGCGCGCCACCGGCCAGTACCGCACGGCCGTGCTGCGTCCCGAGAACGCGACCGCGATCCTCCCGGCCGGTGCCCCCGGACCCGAGGCGACGGACGCCACCACCGTGATCCCGCCCCAGGGCGGGACCGGACAGGCCGGGACGGGCCCGACCGGGCGCGCCACCGGTCCGACCGGGCGTGGCCGGAACGCACCGGGCCCGCGCCGCACCGGGCAGGCCCCGGGTGCGCTCTCCCCCGCCAGCCAGCGTCTCGCCGACAAGGCGACCAAGCGGTCCAAGCGCGGCTGGATCGCGCTCGTGGTCGTCGTCGTGCTCATCGTCGTCGGCGCCGGCGTCGGCTGGTGGTTCGGGCCCGGTCCGGGCGGGAACGTCCGGATCCCCGAGGTCGCCGGCAAGACGGTGTCCCAGGCACGGCAGCTGCTCGAGGCCGAGGGGCTCCGCGCAGCCGACCGGACCCGCACGCGGTTCGACGCGGTCGTGGCGAAGGGCGAGGTCTCCGCGACCGCCCCCGCAGCGAAGCGCGAGGTCCGCAAGGGCACCCCCGTGGTCATCCTGGTGTCGAACGGCCCGCGGATGATCACGCTGCCCGCGATCGTCGGGCAGTCCGTCACGACGGCCCAGGCCGCCCTCGACGACGACTTCGACCTGCAGGACCCGCAGTACCAGTTCTCCGCCGACGTCCCGAAGGACACGGTCATCGCCGCGACCGGTCGGGCCACCGACGGCTCCGCGATCGACCTGTCCACCGTGCAGGAGTACGGGGAGCGCGGGCCGGTCACACTGACCGTGTCGCTCGGCGCCGTCCCGGACGTGGCCGGCAAGTCCGCGGCTGACGCGCAGGCCACCCTGCAGCAGGTCGACCTCACCGTGGGGAAGCAGACCGAGCAGTACGACGAGGACGTCCCCTCCGGCCAGGTCATCTCCGCCACCGCCGAGGCCGACCCGGTCGTCCGGGGCACCGCGATCGACCTCGTCGTCTCGAAGGGCCCGGCGCCGATCACCCTGCCGGACGTGCACGGCAAGACGATCAACCAGGCTGCCTCGACGCTCGAGGCGCTGGGCCTCAAGGTCTCGTACCCAGACTGCACGAACGTGCTGTGCGGCTTCTACGACTGGAAGTCGACCCTGCCGGTCAAGGGCACCGACCCGGGCGCGAACGCGACGGTCCACAAGGGCGACACGATCCGCCTGTCCTACGACCAGTAGCGGCGGTCGCCGCCACGTACAGGAGGCCCGGTGCCAGCTGGCACCGGGCCTCCTGTCTGGTGGGTGCGCGGCTAGCGCGCGGGGTACGGGTGCGCGCCCAGTTCCTCTGCGACCAGGAATGCGAGCTCGAGCGACTGCATGTGGTTCAGGCGCGGGTCGCACAGGGACTCGTAGCGGGTGGCGAGGGTGGCCTCGTCGATCTGCTCCGAGCCGCCCAGGCACTCGGTGACGTCGTCGCCCGTGAGCTCGACGTGCATGCCGCCCGGGTAGGTGCCCGCCTCGCGGTGGACCTCGAAGAAGCCGAGGACCTCGTCCACGACGTCGTCGAAGCGGCGCGTCTTGTAGCCCGTCGGCGTCGTCAGCCCGTTGCCGTGCATCGGGTCCGTGACCCACAGCGGGTTCGCGTCCATGCCCTTGACGGCCTCGAGCAGCTTCGGCAGCTCGTGACGGATCTTGCCGGCGCCCATGCGGGTGATGAACGTCAGCCGCCCGGGCTCGCGCTCCGGGTCGAGCTTCTCGATCAGGGCCTCCATGTCCGCGACCGTGGTGGTCGGGCCGAGCTTGACCCCGATCGGGTTCCGCACGCGGGACAGGAAGTCCACGTGGGCCCCTTCGAGGTCGCGGGTGCGCTCCCCGATCCAGATGAAGTGCCCGGACGTGTCGTACGCCTGGCCCGACCGGGAGTCGATTCGGGTCATCGGGCGCTCGTAGTCCATGAGCAGGCCCTCGTGCGAGGCGTAGAACTCGACGTGCTTGAGCTGGTCGAAGTCCGCGCCGCACGACGCCATGAAGCGGATCGCGCGGTCGATCTCCTGCGCCAGGTGCTCGTAGCGGGCGTTGGCGGGGTTCAACGCGAAGCCCTTGTTCCAGGAGTGCACCTGGCGCAGGTCCGCGAACCCGCCCTGGGTGAACGCCCGGACCAGGTTCAGCGTCGACGCAGCCGTGTGGTAGCCCTGCACGAGTCGGCGCGGGTCGGCCTGACGGCTCTCCGGCGTGAAGTCGTAGCCGTTGACGATGTCGCCGCGGTACGCGGGCAGCGTGACGTCGCCGCGGGTCTCGAAGTCGCTCGAGCGCGGCTTGGCGAACTGCCCGGCCATGCGGCCCATCTTGACGACGGGCATCGACGCGCCGTACGTCAGCACGACGGCCATCTGCAGGATCGTCTTGACGCGGTCGCGGATGGAGTCCGCGGTGGCGCCGGCGAAGGTCTCGGCGCAGTCACCGCCCTGCAGCAGGAACGCCTTGCCCTGCGCCGCGGCGGCGAGCCGGTCGCGGAGCTGGTCGACCTCGCCCGCGAAGACGAGTGGCGGCAGCGTGGCGAGCTCGGCCGAGGCGGCTTCCGCCGCGGCCTGGTCCGGCCACGTCGGCTGCTGCTTGATGGGGAGGGTGCGCCAATGGTCCAAGCCGTCGATCGCGTCCGGTTCCTGCAGGGCGACGAAGTCGGTCGACTCGGACAAGGTGGTACCTCGGGTTCGTTCGTGGCGGGGTCCGGACGGGGCGTCAGGACCACATCAGCCTAGCGTGCAGGCGTGCTGCGTCGCTCCCGCATGACCTGCTCGCGCGCGGTGCTCGCACGCTCCTTGACGCTCGTCGCGTAGACGTCCTCGTACTCCTGGCGGCTCAGGCCGGCGAGCTCGTGCATGACCTCGTCGGTGACGCTCCGCAGGATGAAGCGGTCGGTCTCGAAGCCCTGGAAGCGCGAGAAGTCGAGCGGCTTGCCGAAGACGACACCGACGCGCTTGAACTTGGGGAAGCGCTGGCCGATCTGCTGGACCTCACGCGTGCCGATCATGGCGACCGGGACGACCACGACGCGCCCCTCGAGGATCATCCGCGCGATGCCGGTCCGACCGCGGTAGAGCTTGCCGTCGGGGCTGCGGGTGCCCTCGGGGTAGATGCCGAGCTGCTCTCCGCGCGCCAGGACCTGCAGCCCGGTGCGGAGCGACGCTTCGGACGCCTTGCCGCCGGACCGGTCGATCGGCAGCTGGCCGATCGCGTTGAAGAACGTCTTGGTCGCCCAGCCCTTGAGCCCACGGCCGGTGAAGTAGTCGCTCTTGGCCAGGAAGGACATCCGGCGGTCGAGCACGGCGGGCAGGATCACCGAGTCGATGAACGACACGTGGTTCGACGCGAAGATGACCGGCCCGGAGGTCGGCACGTGCTCGCGGCCCACGACCCACGGTCGGAAGAGCGTGAGGATGAGCGGGCCGAGCAGGAAGTTCTTCAGCAGCCAGTAGAGCATCGTCGACTCCGTATCGGGTGGCGCGAGCGGACGGGGGCCTAGGCGGTCCGCGCGTGGATGCGCGCGAGGTCCGCCGCGCCGACGACGCCGGCGTCGTTGACGAGCTCGGCGATCACGAAGTCCGGCTCCGGGTGGTAGCCGCGCGCCGGCAGGTTGTTGAGGTACGCCTGGCGGATCGGGTCGAGCAGGCGCTCCCCCGCGCTGGCGACACCGCCACCGAACACGAACAGCTGCGGGTCGAGCACCGCGGACAGCGACGCGCAGGCCTCGCCGAGGTGCCGGCCCAGGCGGCGCAGGGCTGCGAGGGCGCCCGGGTCGTCAGCCAGGATCAGGTCGCCGACGACCGCGCCGTCGAGCTGGCCGCCGTTGTCGTCGCGGGCCTGGGCCAGAGCGACGCCGATGCCGCCGGCGTCCGCGACGTCGTTCGCCATGCGCTGCAGGGCGCGGCCGGAGCCGTACTGCTCGATGCAGCCGCGGGCACCGCACCCGCACGGCAGGCCGTTCGGCACGATGCGCAGGTGGCCGATCTCGCCGCCGGTGCCGAAGCCGCCGCGGAACAGGCGGTCCTCGGTCACGATCGCCCCGCCGACGCCGGTGCCGATGGTGAGCATCGTCATGTCCGACACCAGCCGACCGGCACCGAAGCGGAACTCCGCCCAGCCGGCGGCGTTCGCGTCGTTGTCGACGGTGATGTGCAGCGCGCCCAGGCGCTGCTGCAGCTTCTGGCGGAGGGGTTCGTTCCGCCAGCGGATGTTGGGCGTGTAGTAGACGATCGACTGCGAGGCGTCGATGAAGCCGGGCGCGGCGACGCCGACCGCCTCGACCTCGTTGCCGGCACGCAGGCGCGAGACCATCGCGACGACGTCGTCCAGCATGGCGTCCGGGTCCGCAGCGTTCGTGGCGACGCGGTCCTCGGCGACGATCTCGCCCAGCTCCGTGACGACCGCTCCCGCGATCTTGGTGCCCCCGATGTCGATTCCGATGGCATGCACGAGCACCGAGCCTACCGGTTCAGTGCGTGCACATCGAACGTGCGACATCCGCCTCTATGCTGGGATCAGAGCCGTCAACGTGAGACGCACTCGTCATCGAACCGGTCGACAAGGGAGTTGCCGTGAACGATCAGCGACCCGCACCCACCAGCGAGTCACACCAGGCCAGCACCTCGCAGCAGAGCGCGGCGCCGGCGGCCCCGGACCACGGATCGGCAGCACGCCTGCTCTCCGACCGGGCCAGGACGACCCCGGACCGACCGATCCTCGCCGAACGCCACGGGGACGCCTGGACCACGATCAGCGCCGCCGAGGTCGATCGCCGGGTCCGCGGCATCGCCAAGGGCTTCGTCGCCGCCGGACTCGAACCGGGCGCGCACGTCGCGATCCTCTCGCGGACACGGCTGGAGTGGACACTGGTCGACTTCGCGGTCTGGACCGCCGGACTCGTCTCGGTGCCGGTCTACGAGACCAGCTCCCCCGACCAGGTCCGCTGGATCCTCGGCGACTCCGAGGCCGTGGCGATCGTGGTCGAGCAGGAGGAACACGCTCGCCGGGTCGCCGGCATCGCGCCCGACCTGCCCCACCTGGGACAGCACTGGACGATCGACGGCGGCGGGCTCGACGACCTGACCCGTCTGGGCGAGGACGTCACCGACGACGAGCTCGACGCCCGGACGGCCACCGTGCACGGCCACGACGACGCGACGATCATCTACACCTCGGGCACGATGGGGCGGCCGAAGGGCTGTGTCCTGCGGCACGACAACTTCACCGGGACCGTCGAGGGTGCCACGGTCGCGATGCCCGAGGTCGTCGCGGAGGGCTCCTCGACGCTGCTGTTCATCCCGCTGGCACACGTCTTCGCGCGGTTCATCGCCGTGATGAGCATCTCGACCGGCGTGCTCGTGGGGCACGAGCCGGACACCAAGGACCTGATGCAAGCCGTGTCGACCTTCAAGCCGACGTTCCTGCTCGCCGTCCCGCGCGTGTTCGAGAAGATCTACAACTCCGCCGAGCAGAAGGCGGACCTCGGCGGCAAGGGGCGGGTGTTCCGCGCTGCGGCCGCCACCGCCGTCGCGCACTCCGAGGCGTTGGCCACCGGGAAGGTCCCGCTCGCGCTGCGCCTGCGCTTCCGGCTGTTCGACAGGCTCGTCTACGCCAGGCTCCGCGACGCGATCGGCGGTCGGTGCGAGTACGCCATCAGCGGGTCCGCACCGCTCTCACCGCGACTGTCGCACTTCTTCCGCTCGATCGGCGTGCGCATCCTCGAGGGCTACGGCCTGACCGAGACGACCGCGCCCGCCACCGTGAACCGCGCGGGCGAGCTCCGGATCGGCTCGGTCGGACGGGCCCTGCCCGGGGTCGAGGTCCGCATCGCCGAGGACCAGGAGATCCTGATCCGCGGGGTGGACGTCTTCGACCGCTACTGGAACAACCCCGAGGCGACCGAGAAGGCCTTCGCGGCCGGGTGGTTCCGCACCGGCGACCTGGGGCAGCTGGACGGCGACGGCATCCTCACCGTCACGGGTCGCGCCAAGGAGCTCATCGTCACCGCGAGCGGCAAGAACGTCGCCCCGGCACCGCTCGAGGACGGCATCCGCGAACACCCGCTCATCGGGCAGGTCGTCGTGGTCGGTGAGGCGAAGCCGTTCGTCGCGGCCCTGGTCACGCTCGACCGCGACATGCTGCCGGGCTGGTGCGCCTCGCACGGCATCACCCCCGCGCTGTCCCCGCACGAGGCCGCCTACGACGAGCGCGTGCACCGTGCGGTGCAAGAGGCGATCGACGCGGCGAACAACCGGGTCTCGCGGGCGGAGTCGGTGCGGTCGTTCACGGTCCTCGACACCGAGCTGACCGAGGCGTCCGGGCACCTGACGCCCAAGCTGACGATCAAGCGGGCGGTCGTGATGCGGGACTTCGCGGCCGACGTCGAGCACATCTACTCGGGCTCGGAGGTGCAGACCACGGCGACGCCGGTGGTGCAGGGACGCCGTCGCGGTCGCGCCTAGCGGGTCGGATCTCGCGCAGGAGGTCGAATCGCGCGGAGCGGGTCGGTTCTTCCGACCGGCTACGCGCGATTCGACTTTCGATGCCGCGCGCGATGGGTCGGATCGCAACCGACGGGAGGCCCGGTGCCGGTCCCTGGGACCGGCACCGGGCCTCCAGGGGTCGGAACACCGACCGCGGTCAGACGGCGGCGGCTTGCTCCGGCGCGTCCGTGGGCTCGAGCACGGCCGTCGCGGCCGTGGTCGTGGTGGCCGGCTCGGGGCGCCGGTTGGTGCGGGTGCGGTGCGAGCTGAGCTCGTCGTTCTGGGGGGCCATGGTGCGTCCTGTGGGGGTGGGGGACCGTGTCGGCGGGGTGTCCGACCCGGATACGGTACCGCTTCGTCAGGACATGGCGACAATCCCGCGTCCGGGTGTCACGATCGTGCGGTGAACCGCAGCCGAACGGTCAGTGGAACCAGTCCTGCGTGCGGATGTCGCGGAGGGCCTGACGCCGGGTCTCGGGGGCCAGGGTCATGACGTAGACGGTGCCGTCGAGGTGGTCCACCTCGTGCTGCAGGGCCTCGGCCATCAGACCGGTGCCCTCGAGCTCGACCGGCTCACCGTCCACGTCGACGCCACGCACCTTGGCGTAGGGGTGACGGCTGGTCGGGTAGGCCAGCCCGGGGACGGACAGGCAGCCCTCGTCCATGAGCTCGGGCTCGCCGCCGACCTCGACGACCTCGGGGTTCAGCACGTAGCCGACCTCGCCGTCGACGTTGTAGGAGAACGCGCGCAGCGAGACGCCGATCTGCGGTGCGGCCACACCGGCACGGCCGGGCTCCTTGACGGTGTCGACGAGGTCCCGCACCAGGTCGCGGAGGCCCTGGGTCCCGAAGGCGGACGGTGCGACCGGGTCGGCGGGCGAACGGAGGACGGGGTCGCCGAAGAGGCGGATGGGACGGACGGTCACGTTACTGCAGCACCACCAGGAGGTCTCCGGCGTCCACCTGCTGGGTCACCGGGATCGCGAGTCGGCCGACGGTCCCCGCCACGGGGGTCGTGATGGCCGCTTCCATCTTCATCGCCTCGATGCTCGCCACGGCCGCGCCGGCCTCGACGACGTCACCGACAGCGACCTTGAGCGTCACGACACCGGAGAACGGTGCCGCGACCTGGCCGGGGACGGTCTTGTCCGCCTTCTCGGCGGCCTTCGTCTCGACCTGGATCGACCGGTCGCGGACGGCGACCGGACGGAGCTGGCCGTTGAGCGTCGCCATCACGGTGCGGATGCCGCGCTCGTCCGCCTCGCCGATCGCCTCGAGGCCGACGAACAGGTCCACGCCACGGCCGAGCGGCACCACGTGTTCCTCCCCCGGACGCAGGCCGTACAGGTAGTCGACGGTCGACACCGAGGACAGGTCACCGTACTCGTCGCGGACCTGCTGGAAGGCCCGGGTGGGCGCCTCGAAGAGCAGCCGGTTGAGGGCCTGTCGGCGGTCGGGGCCGGGCGTCGCCAGGTGCGGCGCCTCGTCGTCCGGGACGGGTGTGATCGTCGGCGTGACGTTCCGGCCCGCGAGCACCTTCGACCGGAAGGGCTCCGGCCAGCCGCCGGGCAGCTCGCCGAGTTCGCCGGCCATGAAGCCGATGACGGAGTCCGGGATGTCGTACTGCTGCGGGTTCTGCTCGAAGTCGGCCGGGTCGGCGTCGACCGCGGCGAGCTGGAGCGCGAGGTCGCCCACGACCTTGGAGGACGGGGTCACCTTGGTCGGGCGCCCGAGGATCCGGTTCGCCTCGGCGTACCAGTCCTCGACCTGCTCGAAGCGGTCGCCCAGTCCGAGCACGATCGCCTGTTGACGGAGGTTCGACAGCTGCCCGCCGGGGATCTCGTGCTTGTACACGCGCCCGGTCGGGCCGGCGAGTCCGGACTCGAACGGCGCGTACGCCCGGCGGACCGCCTCCCAGTACGGCTCGAGGTCACCGACGGCGTCGAGCGACAGGCCGGTGTCGCGCTCGGTGTGCGCCAGGGCGGCCACGAGCGCGGACATGCTCGGCTGGCTGGTCGTGCCGGCCATCGGTGCGGCGGCGACGTCCACCGCGTCCGCCCCGGCGCGCGCTGCGGCCAGGAGCGTGGCGAGTTGGCCGCCGGCGGTGTCGTGGGTGTGGACGTGCACGGGCTGGTCGAAGCGCTCGCGCAGCGCGGTGACGAGCTTCTCGGCCGCGCCGGCCCGCAGCAGGCCCGCCATGTCCTTGATGCCGATCACGTGGGCACCGGCGTCGACCATCTGCTCGGCGAGACGCAGGTAGTAGTCGAGCGTGTAGAGGTCCTCGCTCGGGTCGAGCAGGTCGCCGGAGTAGCAGAGCGCGGCTTCCGCGACCGCCGTGCCGGTGGCGAGCACGGCCTCCAGGGCGGGACGGAGCGCTCGGACGTCGTTGAGCGCGTCGAACACGCGGAAGACGTCGACGCCGGTGGCCGCCGCCTCGGCCACGAAGGCGTCGGTGACCTCGGTCGGGTAGGGCGTGTAGCCCACGGTGTTGCGGCCGCGCAGCAGCATCTGGATCGGGATGTTGGGCATCGCCTCGCGCAGCGCGACCAGGCGCTCCCACGGGTCCTCGCCGAGGAACCGCAGCGCGACGTCGTAGGTCGCGCCGCCCCAGGCTTCCGTGCTGAGCAGCTGCGGGGTCAGACGGGCGACGTACGGGGCGACCGCGACCAGGTCCTTGCTGCGGACGCGCGTCGCCAGGAGCGACTGGTGGGCGTCGCGCATGGTGGTCTCGGTGACCGCGAGCGGGATCTGCTCGCGCAGTGCCTGCGCCCACGCAGCCGGTCCGAGCTCCAGCAGTCGTTGCCGCTGCCCGGCCGGCGGTGCGGTGGTCAGGTCGACGTGCGGGAGCTTCAGCGCCGGGTCGACGATCTGCGCACCACGCTCGCCGTTCGGCTTGTTGACCGTGACGTCGGCGAGCCAGTTCACGATCTTCGTGCCGCGGTCCTTCGACACGTGGCCGCTGAACAGCTGCGGGCGTTCGCCGATGAAGGCGGTGGAGACGTCTCCACGCGCGAAGTCCGGGTCGTCGAGGACGGCCTGCAGGAACGGGATGTTCGTGCTGACCCCGCGGATGCGGAACTCGGCGAGGGCCCGCTTGGCTCGGGTGACCGCGGCCGGGAAGTCCCGCCCGCGGCAGGTCATCTTCGCGAGCATCGAGTCGAAGTGCGGGCTGATCTGCGCGCCCGTGGCCACCGTGCCGCCGTCGAGTCGGACGCCGGCACCGCCCGGGCTGCGGTAGGTCGTGATGCGGCCGGTGTCGGGACGGAAGCCCTGCGTCGGGTCCTCGGTCGTGATGCGCGTCTGCAGCGCGGCACCGTGCAGGGCGACGGTGTCCTGCGACAGCCCGAGATCCGCCAGGGTCTCCCCCGCGGCGATGCGCATCTGCGACTGCACGAGGTCGACGTCCGTCACCTCTTCGGTCACGGTGTGCTCGACCTGGATGCGCGGGTTCATCTCGATGAAGACGTGCTGGCCGGCGCGTTCGCCGACGGTGTCCAGCAGGAACTCGACCGTGCCGGCGTTGACGTAGCCGATCGAGCGCGCGAAGGCCACGGCGTCACGGTGCAGCGCGGCGGCGATCGACTGGTCGAGGTTCGGCGCCGGGGCGATCTCGACGACCTTCTGGTTGCGACGCTGGACGGAGCAGTCCCGCTCGAACAGGTGGATCGTGCCGGCGTCGGTGCCGGTCGCGTCCGCCAGGATCTGCACCTCGATGTGCCGCGGACGCAGGACGGCCTGCTCGAGGAACATCGTCGGGTCCCCGAACGCGCTGTCGGCCTCGCGCATCGCCTCTTCGAGCGCGGGACGGAGCTCGTCCTTCGTCTCGACCCGGCGCATGCCGCGTCCACCACCACCGGCGACGGCCTTGGCGAAGACCGGGAAGCCGATCGCGTCCGCCCCGGCGACGAGCTCGTCGACGTCGCGGCTGGCCGGGGTGCTGGCGAGGACGGGGACCCCCGCGGCGATGGCGTGTTCCTTGGCCGTGACCTTGTTGCCCGCCATCTCGAGCACGTGCTGCCCAGGACCGATGAACGTGATGCCGGCGGCCTCGGCAGCGGCGGCCAGGTCCGGGTTCTCGGACAGGAAGCCGTACCCGGGGTAGATCGCATCGGCGCCGGACTCGCGCGCCACGCGGACGATCTCGGACACGTCGAGGTAGGCGCGCACCGGGTGGCCACGCTCCCCGATCAGGTAGGCCTCGTCCGCCTTGAGCCGGTGCAGCGAGTTGCGGTCTTCGTAGGGGTAGACGGCGACGGTGCGGGCGCCGAGCTCGAACGCCGCGCGGAAGGCACGGATCGCGATCTCGCCACGGTTGGCGACCAGGATCTTGCGGAACACGCGGGCCCTTTCAGCGCTGGGTCAGGTGGGACAACCCTAGTGGCGGTAACGTTGCTCAACGTGCATGTACTCAGCGTGAGCTCTCTCAAGGGCGGTGTGGGCAAGACGACGGTCACACTCGGTCTGACCTCGGCCGCGTTCGCCAAGGGCCTGCGAACGCTGGTCGTCGACCTGGACCCACAGTCCGACGTCTCCACCGGTCTCGACATCAACATCGCGGGGCACCTCAACGTGGCCGACGTGCTCGAGAACCCGAAGGAGAAGATCGTCCGCCAGGCCATCGCGCCGTCCGGCTGGACGAAGGGATCGCAGGGCAAGATCGACGTCCTGGTCGGGTCCCCCTCGGCGATCAACTTCGACGGCCCGCACCCCAGCATCCGCGACATCTGGAAGCTCGAAGAAGCACTGGCGAACGTCGAGCAGGACTACGAGCTCGTGCTCATCGACTGCGCTCCGTCGCTCAACGCCCTGACCCGCACGGCATGGGCCGCGTCCGACCGCGTGACCGTCGTCACCGAGCCGGGCCTGTTCTCCGTCGCGGCCGCCGACCGGGCTCTCCGCGCGATCGAGGAGATCCGACGCGGGCTCTCCCCCCGCCTGCAGCCCCTCGGCATCATCGTCAACCGGGCTCGCGTGCAGTCCCTCGAGCACCAGTTCCGCATCAAGGAACTCCGCGACATGTTCGGCCCGCTGGTGCTCTCGCCGCAGCTGCCCGAGCGCACCTCGTTGCAGCAGGCTCAGGGTGCCGCGAAGCCCCTGCACGTGTGGCCCGGCGAGTCCGCGCAGGAGATGGCGCGCAACTTCGACCAGCTGCTCGAGCGCATCATGCGCACGGGCAAGATCGGTCCCTACGCGGACGGCGCCCCCGCCTGACCCGCGCCTGACGTGACGGAGCGCCCCGGTCCCGCGTGGACCGGGGCGCTCCGTGCGTGTGGGTGGCCCGCGCCGAAGTCGCGCAACACGCCGCTCACGACCGCCGAAGTCGCAGGAACCGTCGGCTGCTCCGCTCGCGGACGGCCGACTCAGCGATCTCGGCGTCACGCCGACGGCGTGTTGCGCGACTGACGAGCAGCACGAGATCCGCGATCTGCTACTTGCCGTCGGGCGGCCCGGTACGAGGCGGAGTCCGACGCTCGTACGAGCCTCGCGCGCAGCACGCTCGCGGTCTCACAACACGCCGCTCGCGTTCGGCGACGTCGCACCGAGTGCCGCTCAGACCCGCTGCTACCGGCGGGAAGTGCGACGTCGAGGACGCGCGGACGGCGGGTTGCGCGACTTCGACGACTCAGGATGCGGCCGACAGGCGACAGCCGACAGCCGACGCAGTGGGCGCGGGCGCGGCGAGCCTGCTGCGACCACTGCGGTGCCACGACGTGCCGCTCACGTTCCCCGAGGTGTCGCATTCGACCGGTTCCGCCCGTCGAGATGCCGGAATTGTGGAACCTCGGTCGGGCGCAGGGACTCCGGCGCGGGGTGACGCGCGGCCGGGCAGCCTCGCGCCCGCGCGCGGGTCAGGACGCGCGCGTCGCCCGGCGTGCGGCGAGCTCGTCGGCGGGGTCGGCCGCCGGCGTCGCGTCGAGCTCGACCAGGGAGCTCTCGACCTCGCGCAGGACCTTGCCCACGGCGATGCCGAAGACGCCCTGCCCGCGGGAGACCAGGTCGATGACCTCGTCGTCGGAGGTGCACAGGTAGACCGAGGCACCGTCGGACATCAGCGTGGTCTGCGCCAGGTCGGACACGCCGGACTCGCGCAGCTGGTTCACGGCGGTGCGGATCTGCTGCAGCGAGATGCCCGTGTCGAGCAGGCGCTTCACGAGCTTGAGCACGAGGATGTCGCGGAAGCCGTAGAGCCGCTGCGACCCGGAGCCGGCGGCGCCGCGGATCGTGGGCTCGACGAGCTCGGTCCGTGCCCAGTAGTCGAGCTGGCGGTAGCTGATGCCGGCGGCCTTGGCGGCGACGGTGCCGCGGTAGCCGTTCTGTTCGTCGTGCTCGGGCAGGCCGTCGGTGAAGAGCAGACCGAGGTCGTACCGCGTCATGTCTGACGGGGTACCGGGGGTTTCGTTCCCACTCATTGGACTGCCTTCCAGGACGTTCGAGCCCTCTCCCGAAGCTTCAACGACGGGTTGAGAGTTGTGCCGAGGTCCACGGTAGCGACTCCGACGGCTCCGGCGCGGGACATCCGCCACGGCGCGTCCGGCGTGTCGAGGATACGCCCGCCGACCGACCGCGCGACAGGCACGGGACCGACCGCGCTCATGCGTCCATCCGCCCGATCGCGGCGCGGATCAGGTTCGAGCGGATGACCTCGAGGTGCCCGGCGATCTCCCGCGCGGCCTCGAGCGCCTTGGCCTTCGAGGTCGCGTCACCGCGGCGCGACACCGGCATCAACGCCGACTCGATCAGCCCGACCTCGCGCTCCGCAGTGCCGCGGAAGGTGCGGAGGTGGCGCGGCTCGATGCCGGTGCGCTGGAGCTCGACCAGGGCCTTGAGGACGACGACCGCGTCCTCGCCGAAGGTGTCCGACGCGGGCAGCAGCGACGCGGAGACCGCATCGGTGAGCAGCATCGGCGACGCGCCGGCAGCCCGCACGAGGTCGTCGCGGGAGTAGCGCTTCTCGCCGCCGAGGATCGACGGCTTGGGACCGTCTCCGCCGCCCGGCAGGACGGGCTCTCGCCCGGCGTCGAGGTCGGCGAGGTACTCCTTGATGACCTTGAGCGGCAGGTAGTGGTCGCGCTGCAGTCCCAGCACGATCCGCAGCCGCTCGACGTCGGCCGCCGAGAACTTGCGGTAGCCGCTGGCGGTCCGGACGGGCGTGACGAGCTCGCGTTCCTCGAGGAACCGCAGTTTCGAGCTCGACAGGTCGGGGAACTCCGGCTTGAGCCGGGCGAGGACCTGCCCGATGGTCAGCAGGTCCGCAGCCGGCAGACCCGACCGCACCGCGGCCGAGCGCGCAGCCACTACGCGTTCGCCAGGCGCGCCAGGTCGACGCGGGACGCGTAGAAGGTCAGGCGGAACTTGCCGACCTGGACTTCGGCGCCGTCGGTGAGCGCTGCTTCGTCGATGCGTTCGCCGTCGAAGTACGTGCCGTTGAGCGAGCCGTTGTCCTTGACGGTGAACGACGTGCCCTGCCGCAGGAACTGCGCGTGCTTGCGCGACACCGTGACGTCGTCGAGGAAGATGTCGGCGTCGGGGTGACGGCCGGCGGTCGTGACGTCGGAGTCGAGCAGGAACCGCGCCCCGACGTTGGGGCCGCGGCGGACGACGAGCAGGGCGGAGCCGGACGGCAGCGCGTTGATCGCGTCACGTTCTTCGGGCGAGACACCGGACTCGGGCGTCAGTGCCGCCCCGAGTTCCATGCTGAAGGTCAGCGTCGTGTCGACCAGCCGCTGCTCCGGGGTCTTCTGTCCCTCGGGCTGCGGGACCACTGGATCTGGCATCGGTGGACCTCCTCCTCTTGGCGTCCAAGCGTATCGGAAACGCGAGCCTCGTCGAGAGCCCCGTGGACGGGTGACACCCCCTGTCCGCGACCAGCGGACACGCGGGTCCCCCATCATGCGGACGGGAGGGTCGGTGCCAGCTGGCACCTGGGCCCACGCCGGCCGGTTCCGGACCGACGCGCCAGCGGCGGGTCGGTCGTGTCCGGTGGGGAGCCTCCCGTCCGTCACTGCGCACGTCAGCCGGCCGCACCCGTCGGCAGGGCCGTCCCGTCCTGCTGGGCCTGCAGGATCTGCTTGATCTCGGCGTCCTTGAGCTTCACCCAGGGCGAGCCGTCGGGGTCGCTCGTGGAGGCCTGCGGCGAGTTCCCGGTGTTCCACCACTTCGCCTGGTACGGGACGCCCTGGAACAGGACGCGGTCGCTCGTGTCGTAGGTCGCGGTCCCCGACCAGGCCGGGTACGTGCCCTTCGGCAGCGTGACCGGCTGGACCGGCTTCTCACCCTCGAGCACCGGACCGATGAGCTGCCACGGCGTCTCGTACGCGCTCAGCACCGGGTCGTCCGGCAGGTCGCCCGAGGTCCACCACTTCGCCTGGTAGACGTTGTGGTGCCACACGGTCTTGGTGCCCTCGAGGTAGGACGCGTCGGCGCTCCAGACCGGGTACGGACTCGTCTTCGGGTCGTCCGTCGGCTGCACGGTGGCGGAGGGCTCGGCCGTCGTCACCCCGGAGGCCGCGGCGACGATCCCGCCCCGGTACCCCTTGCCCAGGACGTCGGCGAACAGCACGCCGTGCTGGTCGACACCCGAGCAGGAGTCCGACACCGTCGACAGGTTGACGTAGTTCGACCCGCACGTGGTGTCGCGGTTCAACGACCACATCGACATCCGGCCGAGGCCCTGCTGCCGGGTCCAGGTGTTGAGCTTCGCTGCGTCGGCCATCGTGAACACCTCGTCCCGCACGTCGTTCTGACCGATCATCGGCGTCGCGCCGACCTTGTGCCACAGCGTCCCGCTCGACAGCGGGGTGCCGGCGCGGGTGTACAGCACGCCGAGCTGCCGGTGCACCTCCTGCAGCGCCTGGACCGAGGCGGAGTACATGCTCTGACTCGAGCCCTTGGCGTCGCCGTAGTCCATCGTCATCGCGTTGACGCCGGCCAGGTCGACCCCGGCCTCGAGGAACTGCGCGACGGCGGTGGTGCCGTCGCTGGTCAGCCCGGACGGGGCGACGGGCAGGGTCAGCCACACCGCGAGCGGGTGTCCGGCTGCCCGACGCTCGCGCTGCAGGGTGGCGACGGCCTCGGCGCGCCGCTGACCCGCGGCGTGGTTCGTCAGGTCGTCCCCCTCGACGTCGTAGTCCACCGTGCTGACGTCGTAGCGGTCGACGACGGCGGCGTAGGCGTCGACGAGGTCGCCGGCGTCCGTGCAGGTCGTCGCGAGCTCGTCGTTGGTCAGGCCGCCGAAGGACACCCCGACCGCGCCCTGCTGCTGCTGCAGTCGGGCGATGCGCCGGTCGAGGTCGAGCTGGTCCGCGGCGCCCTGCAGCGAGTAGTACGAGCCCCACGTCGGGGTGCAGCCGGCGTCGTGGTCGGCGACGACGAAGGACAGCATGACGGCGCGGCCCTTGGCGCTCTTGAGGTCCTCGAACGCGAAGGTCGGGGTGGCCGTGACGTCGGTGTAGGCGGCGAACCAGGCGTGCTGGGGTTCCGTCGCCTGGGCGGACTGCCAGCGGTCGAAGCCGACGTAGCCGGCAGCGACCAGGCCGATCGCGACGACGGCGGCGAGGGACACGCGGAGCGGGGAGAGGCGTCTCGTGGTCGACATGGTCAGGCGGCCGTCTTCTCGTTCGGGGCGGAGGTGGTGACCCGGCCGCGGGGGCTGCTGCCCGTGCCCGCTCCGACGACGTCCGCGTGGTGGTGGTTCGGCATCGTGCGCCCGCGGTCGCCGAAGTACAGCACGGCGCGCCAGTCCTCGGTGCCCGGCAGGAGCTCGGGGGTCCGACCGCGGCGGACGGCTCGACGGGTCGCACGGGCGTCCCGGCGGGCAGCCCGTCGCGCGGCACGGGCGGACGGGTCGTAGAACATCCAGGACGTCGCCCAGAGGAAGACGTCCACGACCGCGTTCCACAGTCCGATGTAGGCGACGATGGCGTACGTGGCGAGCAGGGCGTTGAAGGCCGCGAACACGGCGTTGCCCCAGTTGCCGGCGTGCACGTCGCGCAGGAACGTGAACACCGAGAAGGCCACCATCGCGAACGGTGCGAGGACGTAGAGCGCGGGCGATGCCGTGCGGTCCCGGACCTTGGGCGTGCGGGCGAACGGGATCTTCTTCGCCGTCAACGCCTGCTGGACGCTCTTCAGCACCCCGGCGACGTTGACCGGCATCAGGATGAGGTTGAACCCGTAGATGCGGAGGATGTCGGTGCGCTTGTAGCCGCAGTCCTTGAGGTCACTGCTGAACAGCCAGAAGTAGGGCAGCGCGGCGAGCAGCACCATCGGGCTGAGCAGGCGCGAGTCGTACGGGTAGGCCAGGAGGAAGATCAGTCCGAGGGAGCCCCACGCGATCGACGCCATGTAGTTCACGCGCAGGGACAGCTCGACGATGCCGACGCGTTCCCCACGGGCGCGGCGCTCGCGCACCTGCCGCAGGTACTTCGGCAGGATCAGCAGACCGCCGTTGGCCCAGCGCCGACGCTGGACGATGAGCGAGCCGAAGTCCGGCGGGGTCGCGCTGTAGGACAGCCGCTCCGGGTAGTTCACGAGGGTCCACCCGTGCATGCCGAGGTCGACGCTGGACTCGGTGTCCTCGATCACCGTGCGGTCCTGCACGTAGCGCTTCACCTCGAACCCGCCGACGGTCTCGATCTCCTCGATGTCGCGGAGCGCCCGGGTGCGGATGACGGCGTTCGCACCGACCCAGAAGGTCGCGTTGTGCCGCGACATGCCCTGGTGGAGGATGTGCTGGATGTCGGTCGTCGCGCCGGCGAGCCGCTCGATGCGGGTCGCGGCGCCGCGGAAGGACGAGTACGGCGTCTGGGTGACGGCGACGCGGGCGTTCTCCGGCTGCTCGAGGAAGTAGACCAGGCGCAGGCAGTAGTCGCGCAGCAGGACCGAGTCGGCGTCGAGCGTGAGCACGTAGTCCGACGCCGGCACGACCAGGTCCGCGGTGTCCGGGTCGCTGACCGTGCGGAGGATCGTGCCCGAGGCGGTCTCGTCGAACGCGTACGCACCGCCGAGCAGCCCGAGGTAGGCGTTGAGGTTCATCGCCTTGTTCGCCTCGTCAGAGAGGTTGGCGAAGCGCTTCCGCTCGAACGTCGTGATCTCGGCCGTGAAGGTCCAGGCCAGGCGGCGCTGCAGCTCGACGACGCGGGACGACGGGATCTCCGACAGCACCGGACCGGCCGCGGCGCCACCGGCAGCGGCATCGCCGGCAGCGGCCGCCGCGTCGGCCGCCGCCGTCGCGTCGTCGATCGCCGCTTCGAGGGCCTCCCAGGTCAGGCGGAACTCGTCAGCGAGTCCGACCAGCACCTGGTCCCGGAAGAAGTGGTCCACGTGGTCGACGACGTCGTGCTCGCGGGCGTGGCGGCGGAGCCAGGCGTCGGCCCAGCGGTGGTGCTCCACCAGGGTGCGGAGCGACTCGACGGTCGCGGTGGGCGTGTGGGAGGCCTCGACCTCGGCGGACAGCAGCGCCTCCTGGAAGCGCTCGGCCGCCGGGGCGAGCTGGGTCTGGATGCCCGCGGCGACGGCCCGGGTCTGCTCCAGCTTGGCGAGCACGGCCGGGTCGGTGGGGAACGGGGCGTCGTCGACGAGCAGCACGATGCGCAGGGACGGGTACTCCTGCAGCGCGGCGGACCACAGGGTGGTCGCGACGACCTCGGGCTCCTCGGCGTAGCTCGGGACCAGCACGGTGAGCGGGACGTCGTGGCCCTCGGCGAAGTGCCGGTCGAGCTCGGCGCGCGGGACCCGGACGTGGGTGGCGAAGCGTTCGAGCGCACCCTGCCGCGCGATGAGGTGCATGAGCGCCGAGAACGTCAGGAACGTCACGACGACCAGGTACGACAGCGCCTCGGTGGTGAAGCGGAAGCTCTCGGTGCCGGAGTCCAGGAACTGGCGGATCACGGTGTAGACGACGTACGCGAGCCAGAACGCGATGGTCAGGATGACGGCGATGCGACCGGCGACGAGCTTCCGGTCGGAGGGGCGGGCGTGCAGTGTGTCGAGCGGGTGGGTACGCCGCTCGGAACCCCACTGCCGACGGCGCACGGGCGCGACGTCGAACTCTTCGGGCATGGGTGTCCTTCGTTCGTCCGGACCAGCGTGCGATCGGGTTCGCGTGCTGTCGGGTGTCCGGTTCGGTCCGACGTTAGGGGGACACTCCGGGGGATGCGGACACCCGGACGGGGGGTCTGGGCCCTGCTGTGCGGCAACCCGCAACACGCATGCGGGGACGGTGCGGACGCCAGGCCCGGTGCGGCTCCGGCGGGCGCGTTCCGGCCCCAGCTCGAGGCGGGCCAGCGCCCGCGCGTCGCGTAGGCGGGCGGGTCAGCGCCCACGGGCCAGCAGCCAGAGCAGGTACGGCGCACCGACGACGCCGGTGACGACGCCGACCGGCAACGCTGTGCCCGGGATCGCGAACTGTGCGACGAGGTCGCTCGACAGGGTGATCGCCGCTCCGATCGCGGCGGCCGGGCCGAGCGCGACGCGGCCTCCGCCCACCAGGCGCCGCGCGATCGGTGCGGCCATCAGCGCGACGAACGCCACCGGCCCCGCGGTGGCGACGGCCGCGGCGGTCAGGCAGACGGCGGTGACCAGCAGCAGGACCTTGGCCCGGTCGGGGCGGAGTCCGAGGGCGGACGCGACGTCGTCACCGAGCGTCAGGACCGTCAGCCGCGGGGACTGCACGAGCGCGGCGACCATGAGCACCACGAAGGCGATGCCGAGCAGCGCGACGACCCCGCTGTCGACGGCGTTCAGGCTGCCGGAGAGCCACAGCAGCGCGGTGCCGGCCTGCTGCACGGAGCCGCTGGTGAGCAGCCACCCGGTGACGCTCAGCGCCATCGCGGCCACGCCGATGCCGACCAGGACCACGCGGTTGCCGGTGATCCCCCGGCGCCATGCGAGGGCACCGATCACGGCGGCGACGACGAGCGCACCGACGACCACCGTGGTGAACAGCGCAGCCCCCGACGCTCCGAACAGGACGATGGCCGTGAGTCCGGACGTGCTCGCCCCCGCTGTGACGCCGATCACGTCGGGGCTGGCGATGGGATTCCGGACGACGCTCTGCACGATGGCCCCGGCGACGCCCAGGCTGGCCCCGACGAGCAGTGCCGCGAGGGTCCGGGGACCGCGGAGCTGGCCGATGACGAAGTCCGACACGGTGTCGCCGTGCCCGACCAGTGCCGCGACGACCTGCCCGGGCGCGAGCGGGATCTCACCGACGCCCAGCCCGACGAGCACCAGGGCGACCAGCACGACGAGCACCGACCCGAGCACGACGAGCTCGCGGCGGGGTCCGACCAGGCGCGTCCTCACAGGCCCTTCACCGCCCTCGACCGCACGAGCGCGATGAACACGGGCGCGCCGATCAGGGCGGTGACGATGCCGACCTGCAGCTCCCCCGGGTACGCGACGACGCGCCCGACGACGTCGGCGACCAGGAGCAGCGCGGGGGCGACGACGGCCGACAGCAGGATGGTCCAGCGGTGGTCCGGGCCGCTCAGGCGACGGACGGCGTGCGGCACGGCGAGCCCGATGAAGGCGATGGGTCCGGCGGCGGCGACGGCCGACCCGGCGAGCAGCACGACGACGACGCCCCCGAGCGCGCGGACCATCACGACCCGCTGCCCGAGCGACGCGGCCAGCTCGTCGCCGAGCGCGAGGGTGTTGAGCGACCGGCCGAGCGCGAACGCGAGGACCAGCCCGACGAGCACCGGCACCGTGATGACACCGGCCGTGCCGAGGTCCTTGCCGGCGAGTGCGCCGACCTGCCAGAACCGTAGCTGGTCGAGCAGGCTCTGGCTCGTCACTAGCACGGCGGTGGTGACCGAGGCGAGCGCCGCCGCGACCACGGCGCCGGACAGTGCCAGCCCCACCGGCGTCAGCCCCCGCCGCGCGACCGAGGCGATGCCGTAGACCAGCAGTGCGGCGAGGGCCGCGCCGACGAAGGCGAACGGCAGGTACGCGGCCGTGCCGCTGATGCCGAAGACGGCGATGCCGGCGACCACTGCCAGCGCCGCGCCCGAGTTGATGCCGAGCACACTCGGGTCGGCCAACGGGTTGCGCGTCACGCCCTGCATGACCGCGCCGGCGACGCCGAGTGCCGCGCCGGCGAGCAGGCCGACCAGGGTCCGGGGCACACGGTTGCCGAGCACGATGAGCCCGACCTCGTCAGTGCGGCCCGGGTGCAGCACGGCGTCGAGCACCGTGCCGAGCGGGATCGGCCGCGACCCGAACGCGATGCTCAGCGCCACCGCGACGGCGAGCACGACGACCGCGAGGACGGTCGTGCCGACGAGTCGGGGCACGGAGCTGGGCGCCGGTGGCGCGGGCGACGAGGAACGCATGAGGGGTGAGGCAACCCTAACGTGGACCCCTGTTCGGTGATCGCCGAGCCAGTCGTGAGCGCACGCAGGGCCGGTTCATAGGCTCGTCATGGGTTCCGGGCCTGTACTCGTACCCATCGACGCCCGACCGGGACGTCGAGAGCGACCGGAGAGCACCGATGAACGAGACCCCGAACCCCGACGCCGAACCGGGCACCACGCCGATCGACGCGCAGGACGCAGCACCCCGCTCCACGTGGGAGGCGCCGCACGCGGACCCGACGACCCTGCGCCCCGCCTACGCCTTCGACGGCTCCGGTCCGTACCTCTACGCCCCGGACGGCTCCGGCCCGTACGCCTACGCCGCCGACGGCCGTGGCCCGTACCTCATCGGCAGCCCGGCACTCGCCGGCGTCGGCGCCTGGGCCCACGCCGCACCGCACGCCGCGAACGCGCCGCACACCGCACACGCGCCGCACACCGCACACGCCCCGCAGGGCTGGAGCGGCGCGTTCGGCACGCACCCCGGCACGAAGAAGCGGAAGCTCGGGCTGATGATCGGCTCGGGCATCGCGGCACTGGCGATCCTCGGGGCAGCGGGGGGCACGGCGCTCGGCCTGTCCTCGCACGGCACGCAGACCACCTCGAGCCAGTCGCAGGGCTCGACGTTGCCGGGAACGGGCAGCAGGAGCGGGAGCGGCACCGACGGCAGCGGCACGAACGGGTTCACCGTGCCGGGCGACGGTACCGGGAGCGGCAGCAGCGGTTCCGGGACGGGCACGAGCACGCAGTCCCCCGCGACCCCCGCGACCGCCGCCCAGAAGAAGGGCGTCGTCACGATCAACACCGTGATCGGCTACGACGCGTCGACGCAGGCGGCCGGGACCGGCATGGTGCTCACCTCCGACGGCACGATCCTGACGAACAACCACGTCATCCAGGGCGCGACGAGCATCACCGTGACCGATGAGACCACCGGGAAGGAGTACACCGCCGACGTGGTCGGGGCCGACGCCACGAACGACGTCGCGGTCCTCAAGCTCCGGGATGCCTCCGGCCTGTCCACCGTCAAGCTCGACGACGACGGCGGCGCGAAGACCGGCGACAGCGTCACCGACGTCGGCAACGCCGAGGGCACCGGGAACCTCGTCGCGGCCGAGGGCTCGGTCACGGCCACCGGCCAGGACATCCAGGTGCAGAGCGAGTCCGGCACCGGTACCGAGTCCCTGACCGGTCTGCTCGAGGTCGTCGCGGACATCGTGTCGGGTGACTCCGGCGGTCCGGTGCTCGACTCCGAGGGCGAGGTCGTCGGCATGGCGACCGCGGCGTCGTCCGGGTCCGCGGACGTCACCGGCTACGCGATCCCGATCGCCACGGCGAAGTCGATCGCGGACAAGATCCTGGCCGGGGACGCCGGCGGGACGATCACGCTCGGCCTCCCCGCGTTCCTCGGGGTCCAGGTCACGACGGCCACCGGTGGCGTGGGCGTCGCCGGCACCATCGCCGGGTCCGGAGCGGCGAACGCCGGCCTGGTCGCGGGCGACACGATCACCTCGGTCGACGGCACCGCGGTGACGAGCTCCGAGCAGCTGACGCAGCTGATCCAGTCGAAGTCGGTCGGCGACCAGGTCACCGTCGGCTACACGAACAGCGCCGGGACGGCCACGACCGTCACGGTGACGCTGACCGCGGGCCCCGCGCTCTAGGACCCGGTGCCGGACTCAGTGCCGGACCCGACGCGAGCGGGTCCGGCACCGTTCGATCCGGAGGGCAGGAACGCCCGCACCACCGACCGGTAGACGTTCGCCGGCGACTCCGCGGAGAACGCGGTGGCGCCGGCGTCCGTGCGTCCGACCCGCGCGAAGCCGATGCCCCCGGCGCGCACGATCGTCACCGGCCGCGGCCGCCCCGGACGGCGCAGGTACGACACGGTCCACGGCGCCGACCAGAAGCGGGCCAGGCGCGGGTCGGCCTCCGCCAGGTCCGCCGGAAGGTCGGGTGCGTCGGCACCACCGGCCAGCCGCCGGTCGAGCAGGTCGGCCCGGAGCGACCCCGTGCGGAACGGGAAGGTCCACGCCGGGCCGACACCGAGCCTCCCGGCCGCCGTCTGCACCACCCGCTCGGCGGACAGCGGTGCGACCACGGAGCCACGGTCGTCCGGTCGGTCGACGACCGTGCCGGTCCAGGCCTGGAGGCGCGACTCGCGCCCGTCGGGCAGGTGCTGCTCCAGCGTGGTCGGCGGGGCGTCGCCGCTCCAGGGTCCGAGGAGCGTCTGCGTCGTCGCGGGGAGCGTGCCGAAGCGGCCGACCAGGCCGGCGTCGACGAGCTCCTTGCCCGCGGCCGAGCGGAGCAGCGTCGGGCTCCAGCGGCGGCCGGCCATGCTCTGCAGGGTCGTCAGGGCCGCGTCGCTCAACCGCGGTCCCGCGATCTCCGGCACGGGCGGCGGGGACGGCAGGGCCTCGAGCTCGCGGGTGGCGCGTGCGGTGACGGGACCGGTCGCCCGAACGGACTCCAGCACCGCGAAGACCACGTCGTCGGTGGCGTCGAGCAGGGCCAGCGGCCGCTCGACGGTGATGTCCACCCGGTGCCGACCCGTCACGAAGAGCAGGTGCGCGCCGGCGACGGCTCCGCGTCCGTCCTCGTCGGCGTCGTCGCCGGCGTCCGGTCGGACGTACTCGACCAGGCGTGCCGGCGCACCGACCCCGGTCCAGACGTCGCAGCCCACGAGCAGCAGCCCGTCGACCGAGCCGGGCAGTCGGTCGAGCAGCGAGGCGTCCTCGTCGGCGATCGTGCGGTCGCTCGGTCGTGACCGGACGGTCAGGACGATGCCGTCGCCGGTGACGCGCAGGTCGGCCTGGGCAGTGTCCTCGCGACGCCAGGCGTCGGGACGGTGGAGTGTGAGGCGTGCGGTGCGGTCCTCGGTGCCGAGCGGGACGGGGACAGCCATGGCGGAAGGCTACGACGCGGGGGTGCACCGGTCGGTCGCGGCTCGCCGGGGTCCGGCGTCTCGGTGCGCGCGGCGCGCTTCGAGGGTCAGCGCGGGCGGGGCGCGGGCGGCGGGGGCACGCGCTTGGCGGCGACGACGTCGGCGAGGGCGACGGCCACCAGGCCCCGGCGGGTGTCGATCGTGACGGTGTCCGGCGTCCGCGCGACGAGGTCCCCGAGGGCGTCCTGCGCTCCCTCGCCGACGAGCGCCCGGACGACGACGCGCTCCCCGATCGCGACCTCGGTCAGCACCGCGAGCGCGAGGACCCGCGCGATCGCCCCCTGCTCCGCCGCTCCCTGCTCAGCCGCTCCCATGGGTCCGAGCGTACGGCGCGCCTAGGGTGGGGGCATGGACAAGGCCCGGGTGGACAGCTGGATCTGGGCGGTCCGGATCACGAAGACCCGGTCCGCCGCGACGACCGCGTGCAAGGCCGGGCACGTCAAGGTGAACGGCGAACGCGCGAAGCCCTCGCAGCCGGTCGGTCCCGGCGACGAGGTCCGCGTGCGGCAGGCGGGCTTCGACCGGATCGTCGTCGTGAAGAGCATCATCCTCAAGCGCGTCGGCGCCACCGAGGCCGCGAAGCACCTCGACGACCGCACGCCGCCACGGCTCCCCCGCGAAGAGGCCGGCTTCGTGCCGATGCGCGACCGCGGTGCCGGACGCCCGAGCAAGCGGGAGCGCCGCGACCTCGAGAAGCTCCGCGGCTACTGACCGTCAGACGAAGCGGACGGTCTGCTGGAGCCGGTCGCGGACCTCGAACACGTCGACCGCACCTTCGGGCGACCAGACCCCGTTCAGCACCTGCCCGAGCGCACTCCGCCGGACGACGAACGCCGTGGGCTTCCGCTGCGGGCCGACGAGCTGGACGTCGACGTCGACCGCGGCGTCCGGCACGACGAGCAACCGCCCGGTGAACCGCACCCGGGTCTGCTTCTGCACGGCACGGGCGGCGCGCACGAGTTCCTTGACCGGGCGCTCCCCCGGCTCGAGCGTCTCGCCGACGACCTCGCCGTGCTCGATGCGGACCGGGCCGCCCCAGTCGATCGACTCGACCGCCCACAGCCCGCTCGGCAGGAGCACGACGTGGTCGAGCTTGCCCTCGGCACCGGCGTCCAGGTCGTGCCACACGGTGACACCGATGCCCATGTCGGCGACGATCGCGGCGGTGGCCTCTTCCGCCAGGGCCTCGCCGAGCAGTCGACGGATCGACCGCGGGGCCGACCGGATGAGTCCGGGGTCGTACGGGTCCTCGATGGGGTCACCGAGGCCGACCCACTCGCGTTCGGCAGCGAGGAAGACCTCGCGCGACCGCCCGCCGGGGTGTCCGTGGGAGCGGGCGCGGGGGCGGGAGTCGCGGCGCCCTGCGGGCGGTGCGTAGGCGTCCCGAGCCGACCCGCTCCTCCAGTCCGAAGCGCTGGACGAACCCGACGGAGCGGACGGGGCGGAACCGGGCCGGGATCCCGTGTCGTAGGCGCGGCGCGCCGCGGGGGTGCCGACGCGCTCCCACGCGATCTGGACGCGGCGGAACCGGACGGCGTCGCCGCCCAGGTCGGGGTGGGTCTCGCGGGCCGCGCGACGGTAGGCGCGGCGGAGTTCCTCGTCGTCGGCGGAGGCGGGGACGCCGAGGACTTCGTACGGGGTGGCGTCGGCCGGGCTGTCGGTCATGGCCCTGGCACAGTACCGGACGTGCCGTATGCGTCAGCCGCACAGCGGCTGGGTACTGACTGGAGGCCGGGGCGGCAGCCGGGCCGGCGTCGGTCGCTCAGGTGGCCGGCGGCGCCACCGTGGTCACCACGGGCAGGCCGAGGAACCGTCCGACGGGCAGCGCCGCTGCCTCGACGGCACGGAGGGCGGCGTCGGACATCGCTCGGAACGGGGTGATCGTCACGCGGACGTCCCGCGTGCGCTCGGTGGTGCGCCAGGTGCCGACGACCTGGCCGCGGTGCACCACCATCGCCAGGAACATCCCGTTCCCGCCGGGGACGACACGGTCGGCGTGCTCGGCGGCGAGGTGCCCGGTGCGGTCGGCGTACCCGAGCAGGTACTCGTCGAAGCCCGGCAGCAGGTGCGCGGCGCTGGACCTCCGCGGCTCGGGGCGGTCGGCGAGCGCGAGCAGTCCGTCGCCGAGCTCCTCGACCGCGTCACCGGCCACCGCCCGGGCGCGCCGGACCTCCCCGAGCGGCAGCTTCGTCCAGTGCGCGGCATCGGCCTCGGTCGCCGGACCACGCCCGCGCAGGTACCCCACCAGCGTGCGGCGGAGGGCCTCGTCGTGGTCGGGCACCGGCTCGGCAGGCGGTGCCCACTCGTCGAGCAGCACGAGTTCCTGCCCGACCCGACCGGTGGGGCCCCACGCGACGAGACCCTGCTGCGACAGGTGGAGCAGCAGGTGGTACCCACGGCCGCCGGTCGGGTCGATGCCGGCAGCTCGCCAGCACGCGAAGACACCGTCGCGGTCCCGTGACGCTCCGCCGTGCAGCGCCTCGACCGTCAGGTCCCGGGCACGCGCGACCAGCGCGTCGTCGATCCCGAGTTCGCGGGCTCGGCGGGCCAGGCCGCGCAGGGTCCGTTCCGCGGTCAGGGACAGGAGCGTGCGCAACGTGTCGGCCTGCAGCACGTGCAGGGTGCCGCGCATCGGCCACGACCGGACGAGGTCACCACGGTCGAACGCGGCACGGACGTCGGCGCGGGTGACGCCGAGCGCCCGGGCGCCGACGGCCCACAGCGACTGCCCGAGGTCCTGCCCCTGCATCGCGTGCATGTGGGCGACGACGTCGACCGGGGTCCCGCCGGGCGCCCCGATGCGCTGCGCGGCGAGGCGCATCGCCCGGAGCTGCGCGGGGGTCGTGGCCACGGTCGGGTGTCCGTCGTCGTGCGCTGGTCCGACGGTGCCCGGGTCAGGCGACCGCGCGCGCGATGACGTCGAGGTGGTCCTCGAGGTACGCGACGTCCGCCCGGTACAGGTCGGCGTGCCCGTGCTGCAGGTCACTGACGAACTTCGGGTTGCCGGCCGCGGCCTCGGACTCCAGCGTCGTCACGAGCGCCACGATCGACGACACCATCGTCGGTGCCAGTCGGGCGCGGGAGTCCTGGTCGAGCCCGTACGCGTCGCAGAACTCGGCCGCACGGGACAGCCGTTCGTCGAGCGTCGGAGCCGTGCTGCCCTCGACCTGCCCGGTCGTGAACGGCGCGAACCGGTAGACCGCGCTGGCCACGTCCCAGACCCGGGGGCCGGGGTGCGCGGTGTCGAAGTCGATGATCCCGACGGCCTGGATGCCGTCGTAGACGCAGTTGTACGGCGCGAAGTCCCCGTGCACGACGGTCTCGACCGGGATCCGCACGGACTGGGACCAGACGTCGCGGGTCTCGTCGAGCGGGAAGGTCGCCGCGGCGTCGTGGTAGTGCCGGAGCAGGCGGGCGCTCGTGACGAGGGCGGCCTCGCTGGCGATGTCCTCGGTCCACGGGTACTCGCCCGCGACGCCGGGGACGAACGACACCGTCTCGAGCGTGTGGCCGAGTTCGATGGGTTCCGGCGCCGCCACGAAGCCCTGTTCGTGCAGGTGTCCGAGCAGGCGGTGGACGGTGGGCGTCCAGGGGCCGGCGGGGCGGTGGACACGGTCGGCGGCCCTGGTGATGCGCTCCATGAGAGCCCTCCTTGTCGCGGTCGTCGTCGTTGACGTGCTGCTGACGTGTGGGTCAGCGTAGCGGCTCACCCGTGCCGATGTCGCGATCCATCCGCGATCCGATGCGGCACGTCGTGCTGCAGCTGGGCGCTACAGCAGTTCGCGGAGCCAGCCCGGTCCGCGGACCTCGACGGCGTCGCCGAGCGCGGTGACCCGGTCGCGCAGCTCGCGGTCCGCCGTCACGACGACGACCGGCCCGTCACCGGCGGCCACCCGCGCGGCCGTGACCTCGACGATCGTGTCGTCACCCGACGCCGGAGCCCGGACCACCGCGAGGGCGGCGTCGGACGGGGCGCCCGGGGCAGCGCCGTCACGGGCCGCCCCCTCGAGCACGACGCTCCACCGCGGCCACCACCGGTCGAAGCCGAGGTCGAGCCGGGCCGCCGGCACCCCCGCTGCGGCGAGCGCCGACACTCCGGCGAGCAGCCGCGTCGCCGCACCGGCTCGGTCCCGCCACCACCCGTCCGGCACGCTCCCGACGACGTTCGCCGCGTCGACGACCACGTGCGGGGTGACCGTGATCGCTGCTCGGAGCGCGGGCCACGACGCGCCGAACCCCGGGTGCAGCGGCAGTGCGTCGACGGACTCGACGGGGACCCACGACAGTGCCAGGCTCTCGCGGTCGGCGATCACCGGATCGAAGGGCCGCGCGGCGCGGGCGACGACGGTGGTGTAGGTCCAGAACCCCAGGTCGAGCAGGGCGGTGTGGCGCAGGTCGATGCCGTCGCGCGGGACACCGGCTTCCTCGGCGGACTCGCGCAGGGCCCCGGTGACGGCGTCCTCGTGCTGGTGTCGGGCGCCGCCCGGGATCCCCCAGGTGCCGCCGTGGTGGCTCCACTCGACGCGGTGCTGCAGCAGCACCCGTCCGGCCCCGTCGTCGACCAGCAGGCCGGCGGCGCCGAAGAGCCCCCATGCCTTGGTGCCGTCGGGTCCGTACGCCCAGGCGTCGCCGGGGTCGCGCGGACCGGGAGGCGGACCAGGGGGCAGGACGTCGGGCACCGCCCCACCCTTCCACACGGACCTCGCACCGGGCCGTGATGCGTCGTCCGGCGTCGTGTACCGTGCTGCCCAGAGACACGGGGTGCCGCATCCAGCGGCTGAGATCACACCCGTCGAACCTGCTCGAGCTCGTACTCGCGAAGGGATCGTCCATGCAGAACGCTGCGCCCGAACGGGCCGCACATGCCGCCGCACTCCTCGGGGCCGTCCGTGCCCGGAGTCCCCTGGTGCAGTGCATCACGAACACGGTGGTGCAGAACGTCACCGCGAACGTGCTGCTGGCGCTCGGGGCGTCGGCCGCGATGGTCGACGTGCCGACCGAGGCCGGTCCGTTCGCGCGGGCCGCCGACGCGCTGCTGGTCAATACCGGCACCCCGCACGCCGAGCAGCGGCTCGCCTCGGTCGAGGCTGCTCGGGCCGCCGCCGACGCGGGTACGCCGTGGGTGCTCGACCCGGTCGCCGTCGGGTCGCTCCCGGTCCGCACCGCACTCGCGCACGACCTGCTGACGCTCCGGCCGTCGGTGCTGCGCGGCAACGCCTCGGAGGTGCTGGCCCTGCTCGGCACGTCGGTGGGCGGTCGTGGGGTCGACAGCACCGCCGACACCGAGGACGCCCGGTCCGCGGCCCTGGCAGGGGCCGGGAGGACCGTGGGCGCGGTGGCCGTGTCCGGTGCCGTCGACCTGGTGGCCGGCCCCACCGCACCAGGCATGACCGACGACGCTGCCGGCCCCGGCACGCTGGTCCGGGTCGCGAACGGCACGGCCCTGCTGACCCGGGTCACCGGCGGCGGGTGCGCCCTCGGCGCGGTGATCGCCGCCTTCGCGGCCGTCTCGGACGGGGACCCGGTCGCCGCCGCGGTGGCGGGGACGACGGTGTACACGGTCGCGGCGGAGCTCGCAGCACAGGACGCTGCGGGGCCGGGCACGTTCCAGCCCCTGTTCCTGGACCGGTTGGCTGCGCTGACGCCGGAGGACGTCGTCCGTCTCGCTCGGATCACCGTCGAGGAGACCGCGGCATGACCCGCACGACGGACGTCGGTGTCTACCTCGTCACCGACGGCGCGATGTGCGACCGGCACGGACACGGGGTGCTCGGTGTCGTCCGGGCAGCGGTGCAGGCCGGGGTGGGTGTCGTCCAGGTGCGGGACAAGGCCGCGAGCGCTCGGGACCTGCTGGCGCTGACCGCAGCCGTCGCCGACGCCGTGGGTGACCGGGCGGTGGTGGTCGTGGACGACCGGCTCGACGTCGCGCTGGCCGCTCGGCTCGCCGGGCACCGGGTGGCGGGCGTGCACCTCGGGCAGTCGGACCTGCCGGTGACCGTGGCTCGCGCACTGCTCGGCCCGGACGCCCACGTCGGGCTGACCGCGAACACGCCCGCGCACCTCGATGCGCTGGCACGGCTCCCCCGGGGCACCGTCGACCTGCTCGGGGTGGGGGTCGTCCACCCGACGACGACCAAGCCCGACCACCCGCCGGCGCTCGGGCACGACGGCTTCGCGCGGATCGCGGGTGCCGCTCCGGTGCCCTGTGTCGCGATCGGCGGCATCGGGCTCGAGGACGTGGCGCCGCTCGCCGCCGCGGGGGCTGCGGGTGTCGCGGTGGTGTCGGGCATCTGCGCGGCGCCGGACCCTGGTGCGGCGGCCGCGGCGTACGTGGCCGCGTGGCGACGCGGTGGGGCCGACCCTGCGCACGACGGTCGGATGGCCGCCGGACGCGGGCCGGGCCTCCGAGCAGGTGCACGGTGAGCGGGCCGGTCCGCGTGCTGAGCATCGCGGGGACGGACCCCACCGGTGGCGCCGGGCTGCAGGCCGACCTGAAGGCCATCGCGGCGCACGACGGCTACGGCATGGCGGTGGTGACCGCTGTCGTCGCGCAGAACACGCACGGGGTGCGCTCGGTGCACGTGCCGGACGTGTCCGTGCTGCGGGACCAGCTCGAGGCGGTGTCGGACGACGTCGTCGTGGACGCCGTCAAGGTCGGGATGCTCGGCACGGCCGCCGTCGTCCGACAGGTCGCCGAGTGGCTCCGCGCGCACCGACCGCCGGTCGTCGTCGTGGACCCGGTGATGGTCGCGACGAGCGGCGACCGGCTGCTCGACCGGGACGCCGAGCGCGCGATGACCGAGCTGTTCGCGCTGGCCGACCTGGTGACGCCGAACCGCCCCGAGCTGGCCGTGCTGGCACGGCTGGCGACGTCGACGACGCCGTCGGACACGCTGGCGTCTTCGCCGACGGATCCGGTCGCTGCGGCTCGGCTCGTCGCCGCGGCGTTCGACGTCCGCGTGTTGGCGAAGGGCGGTCACGGGGACGGGCCGACCTCGGACGACGTGCTCGTGGCACCGGACGGCTCGGTCCGGTGGTTCCCCGCTCAGCGCATCGCGACGAGCAACACGCACGGCACCGGGTGTTCGCTGTCGAGCGCGGTCGCGACCCTGATGGCGCAGCACGGCGACTGGGAGGTGGCCGTCGGCGCGGCGAAGACCTGGCTGACGGCGGCGCTCCGGGGTGCCGATGCGCTCCGGGTGGGCACCGGGAACGGGCCGGTCGACCACGGCGCCGTCGTCCGCGCGGAGCGACCGGCCGTGGCGTCGACCGACCTGTGGTGGCGGGACGTGGAGCAGGTCCTCGACGGGACCCTCCGCGCGCCGTTCCTGACACAGCTCGCCTCCGGGACGCTCGCGGACGCCGTCTTCGCGGGCTACCTGGCGCAGGACGTGCACTACCTCCGGGCGTACGAGCACCACCTGGCCGCACTCAGCACAGCGACCTCGGGAGACGCCGCTGACTTCTGGGCAGCCGCCGCTGCCGGGTGTGCGACCGAGGCGGCAACGCTGCACCACCGGCGGTTGGCGGGCCGTCGTGCGGAGGACGCCGTGCACCCGGTGTGCGCCGGGTACCTGGCGCACCTGGACGCTGCGGCACGGGACTCGACCGAGGTGCTCGCGGCCGCGGTGCTGCCGTGCTTCCGGGTGTACGCCTGGGTCGGCGAGCAGCTCGGCGCGCCTGCCCCCGACCACCCCTTCGCCGACTGGGTCACGGCGTACGGCGACCCCGGGTTCGCGGCGGCGAGTCGTGCAGCGACGGCGCACGTCGAGGCGATGGCCGCAGCCGCGTCGCCGGTCCTCCGCGGACGGATGGCCCGGGCGTTCCGGACGTCGACGATCTGGGAACGCGAGTTCTTCGCGATGCCCTACGCGCTCGGGGCGAGTCGGACCAGCTCGACGTCGAGCGCGGCACCGACGGGCGCCGAGCCGTCGAGCGCTGCGCCGTCGACCGTGCACCGCATCCACGTGAAGTCGGGCTGACGCCGGCGGTCCGTGGGTGAACCGGGGTTGAGCAGCCGCATCCCGCTCGGCGCGGTGGAGTCCCACGGGATGTGCGAGTGCCCGAACACGAGCACGTCGGTGTCGGGGTGGTCCACCTCGGCCCGGCGTTCCCGTCCCGTGGCGGCACCGGTCTCGTGGACCACGGCGAACCGCAGCCCTTCGACGGTGAACCGTGCGACGAGGGGCAGCCGGTCGTCGAACTCGGGCCCGTCGTTGTTGCCGCGGACACCGACGAAGGACCGGCTGCGTGTCTCGAGGGCGTCGAGCGTGGCCAGGTCGACCCAGTCCCCCGCGTGCACGACCAGGTCGGCCGCGTCGACGTCCGCCCAGAGCGCTGCAGGCAGGTCCTTCGCGCGCTTGGGCAGGTGGGTGTCGGAGACGAGCAGGAGCGCGGTGCTCACGCGTCGTCGCCGCCGTCCCCGCCGCTGCGGACCGGCATCGGGAGCCCGGCCTCGTCCGCTGCGCCGAGCCGCTCGAGCAGACCGGCCAGCAACGCGATGTCGTCGTCGGACCACGCGGCGATGCGTTCGTCGAGGGCGGCGCGGTGCAGCTGCACGGAGCGGTCGAGAGCGGCGCGACCGGCATCGGTGGCCTCGAGGGGCTTCGCGTTGCCGGCGCCGCCGTCCGTGGTGCGGATCAGTCCGGCCGCCAGCAGCCCGGCGAGCTGGCGGGAGATCGTGGAGCGGTTGAGGCGCAGGTAGCGGGCGATGTCGATGGCCATGCAACCGGGGTGCTGCACGACGAAGTCCACCAAGGACTGGTCGACCACGCTGAGCACCGCCTCGTTGCCGCGTGCCCGGATGCTCGCACGCCGGGTGATGCGCGACAGCTCGGTGTACGCGCGTCCGATCGCGGCGGTGCGGACGTCGGGTCCCGGCTGGTCCATGGTGCCTCCAACCCTCGTGTTCCCTTGGCGGTCACCATACCTGCGGGTCTCGGGCCTCGGACCGGACGCCCCGCCGACGTCTGCGTGATCCGGCTTGCTCGTGCGTCTTCACGCAGCAGGTCACGATCCGACGGTCAGTCGCAGCCCGGGGACCCCGCAGCCGGTCGGCCGTCCGGTCACGCCCCGCGGATCGCCGCCTGGAGCGTGGGGATGTCGAGCTTCACCATCGTCATCATCGCCTGGTAGGCCCGACCCGAGGCCTCCGCGTCGCCGCCGGCCGCCATCAGCTCGCCCCAGTTCGCCGGGGTCACCTGCCACGCGACACCCCACCGGTCGGTGAGCCAGCCGCACATCGACGGGGTGCCGCCGCCGGCCAGGAACGCGTCCCAGATCCGGTCGAGCTCGTCTTGGTCGTCGACGTCGACCTGGAAGGAGATCGCGTCGGAGTGCGGGTGCCCGGGGCCGGCGTTCATCGCACGGTAGGGCTGCCCGTGCAGCCGGAACTCGACCACCAGGGTGGAGCCGTCGGGCATCCGTTCGACGTGGTCGACCGACGAGTCGGGGATCACCGAGGCGTAGAAGGTGGCCGCTTCCTCGGCCTGCCCGTCGAACCAGATGAAGGGGACGATCTGCCGCATGGTGTGTCCTGTCGTCGGGCTCAGCCCGCGGCGGTGCGGGTGAGCAGTGCTGCCTTGTCGGGGTGTTCGTCGAACCACGTGCCCACGTACCAGCACATCGGCACGATGCGCTTGTCGGTCCGCCGCTCGACGTCGGCCACCGCGTACGCGACCAGTTCGGCCGCGTAACCGTGTCCGCGGTGCTTCGGCACCGTGTACGTGTGCGGGAAGGCGACCGCGTCGTCGTTCTCCCGTTCGTCGAGCACGCTCACCAGGTCGCCGTCGACGTACATCGCGTACCGCTGCTGGTCGGCCTCGTGGCGGAACTCGTGAGCCATGCCGCCATCATGCCCGCACGGCGCGTCCGCGGGAAGTCCCCGCGGGTCGGCTGGAATGGGTCCCGACCGGTGCGAGTTGCATGGGGGCATGACAACGATCGGCATCATCGGCGCAGGCAACATCGGTTCCCGACTCGCTCGACTGGCGGTCCAGCACGGCCACGACGTGGCGATCGCGAACTCCCGCGGCCCGGAGACCCTGCAGGACCTGGTGGCGGAACTCGGCGACCACGCCCGAGCCGTCACCCGTGACGAGGCCGCGGCGGCCGGCGACCTGGTCGTCGTGACCACGCCCCTCGCCGCGATCGAGACGATCCCGGTCGAGCCGCTGGTCGGCAAGGTCGTCATCGACACGAACAACTACTACCCCCAGCGCGATGGGCAGATCGCCGCACTCGACGACGAGACCACCACCACGGCCGAGCTCCTGCAGGACCACCTGCCCGGCGCCCGCGTGGTGAAGGCGTTCAACCACATCATGGCGTCGGACCTGACCACCGCGGGCACCCCCTCGGGCACCCCGGACCGCCGAGCCCTCGTCGTCGCCGGAGACGACGCGGACGCCAAGCAGACGGTGTCCGACCTGCTCGACGAGTTCGGGTTCGACGCGGTCGACATCGGCCCGTTGGCCGAAGGGTGGCGCATCCAGCGCGACACCCCCGGCTACGTCAAGCCGTACGCCGCTGACGAGCTCAGGCAGGCCGTCGCGGAGGCGAAGCGCTACCGCGACATGTGACGGCTCCCGCGACTCGCGAGCGCGACGCGAGAGCGCGACGCGAGAGCGCGACGCGAGAGCGCTAGCGCGACTCGTGGCCGTCGAACACGAGCGTCATCTCGGCCAGGTCGTCCTCTGACGGCACCCAGGCCGTCCCGGCGTCGACGTTCTGGGCGATCTGCTCCGGCTTCGTCGCGCCGGCGATGACGCTCGTCAGGCCCGGTTGCGCGAGCAGCCAGGCGAAGGTCGCCTGCAGCATCGTGACGCCTCGGTCGTCACAGAAGCGCTGGTACTCCTCGAGCACGTCCCACGGGGCGTGCTCGAGGAGCTCCGGCTTCAGCCGCGTGAGCCGTCCGTCCGTCGGGCTGTCGCTCCGCGTGTACTTGCCGCTGAGCAGCCCGTTGTACAGCGGGAAGAACGGCAGGAACCCGAGGGCGTAGGCGCGCACCGCGGGCAGCACCTCGGCCTCCACGCCGCGCGCCAGCGGGCTGTACTCGTTCTGCGCCGAGACGAACGCCGTGGTGCCGGCGATCGACGCGGTCAGCTCGGCCTCGGCGATCTGCCACCCGGCCAGGTTGGAGTGCCCGACGTAGCGGATCTTCCCCTCGCGCACCAGGTCGTCGAGCACCGACAGGGTCTCCTCGATCGGGGTGACCGGGTCGGGCCGGTGCAGTTGGTACAGGTCGATCCAGTCCGTCCCGAGCCGCCGCAGCGAGGCCTCCACCGCCAGCCGCACGTACCGCCGCGAGCCACGCACACCCCAGTCCGGCCCGTTCGCGCCCTGCATGTCCATGCCGAACTTCGTCGCGAGGACGACCTCGTCTCGGCGTCCGGCGAGCGCACGGCCGAGCATCGACTCCGACTGTCCGGGCGTCCCGCCGTAGATGTCGGCCGTGTCGAACAGCGTCACCCCGGCGTCGAGCGCCGCATGCACCACGGCGTCGGTCCCGTCCTGGGACTCGGTCACGGTGCCGGTCCGTCCGAAGTTGTTGCAGCCGAGGCCGACGGTGGACACGACGAGCCCCGAGGGGCCGAGCGGACGGTGTTCGATCACGGTCATGCGAGCGACGCTACCGCGCCCCCGGAACTGGGGCTGGGTCAGGACGACGCGGTGCCGCTAGAACTGACGATGGATCAGCCGACGGAGGGAGCACCGCACGTGGCGTCGCACCGCATGTCCGATTCCGATCGACCCCGCCGGCCCGTCCCGGCCTGGGTGACCGCGCCGGTCACGGACGTCTCGACCGGCCAGGAGGCCCCGCCCGCCGCCGCCACGCCGCCTACGGTCCGCTCCGCCGAGCCCACCGCCCCGCCCGCGACACCGCCGGTGCCGCCGGTGGCCGCCGCTCCTGCACCGGCGCCCGTGTCCCGCCCCGTGCTGGACCCGGACGCCGTCGTGCCGGACTACCCGCCGTCCGAGGACCTCCTGCCCCCGGCACCGACCTCGCCAGCGCTGCACACCGCCCCGTTCGACGCCTCCCGCGCGCCCGTCGTGGTCCCGGCACCGGTCTCCCCGGTCGACGCCGTCCGTGAGCCGGCCATGTCCGGCCCGGCACACCAGGGCCCCCTCGTCCCGCTGACCGGCCAGCCGCGGTTCTCCGTCCCCGGGCTGGAGCACGTCGTCGTCGCCGGGACGACCGACGAGCCGGTCGGACCGGTCGGCTACCGCACCCCCGCGCGCTTCGCCCACCAGCAGTCCGTCGCGACCCCGCACCGCGTGACCGAGCCCGCGCCGACGCCCGCCGCGCACGCGTTCGACGCCCTCGTCGCGGCACCCGCACCGGAAGCGCCGGAGCCGGCACCGACCGTCTCCGCGACGGCGCCGACCGTGGATGCCGAGCCGGACCTCCCGTCCGACGCCGTCACGGACCGACGCCGCCCCCTCGGCGTGACCCCGTCGGCTGCCCTGGCCGCCGTCGCGGGCACCGCGACCACCGGACTCGCAGCCTGGTGGTTCACGACGCCCACGACCGTGCACGCCGCCGGGCTGCTGCTCGGCCTGGTCGCGGTCGTCTGCGGCGTCACGACGCTCCGGGACCCCTCGGCCACGTGGCAGCGGCCGGTGGCGCTGCTCGGGACCGTGCTCGGCGTCGTCGGCACCGTCGTGCTGCTCTGGGCGGTCGCGTCCGCGGTGCTGCCGGCCGGCACGCTGCCCGACCTGACCGGCACGGGCGCGGTCCCCACGATCGCCCCCTGAGCCCACGGCGTCTCAGACGGCGCGGACGACCCCGCGGGACAGGATGGCATTGGTCAGGGCGTCGATCGGCTCGCGCTGCACGGTCGGGTTCGCGATGAGGACGTAGTCGACTGCGGGCAGGTCCGGCAGGCCGAGGCGCTGCGACACCTTCACCAGGTCCGCCGGGATGAGCGAGTGCGGGAACACCGCCACACCGATGCCCGCACGCACCGCGGCCAGCACACCGTTCACGTCGCGCGTGTTGCAGGTGATCCGCCACGTGCGTCCGGCGGCCTCGAGCGCGTCGATCGCCATCTGACGGCTGATGCTCGGCGCCTGGTAGGCGATGAGCGGCACGGGTTCGTCCCGCTCCACCGCGATGCCGTCCTGCGCCATCCACACCATCTGGTCGGTCGCGACGCGGGTGCCCTCGGCGGACTCCCCCGCGGTCTGCTTGATGAACACCAGGTCGAGCTGCCCGGCGTGTACTCGTCGCAACAGCGGCGCGGACTGGTTCACCGTGAGTTCGAGGTTCACCTGTGGGTGCAGCCGTCGGAAGTCCCGGAGGATCCGCGGCAGCTGCGTGATCGCCAGGTCGTCCGCGGCCCCGAACCGCAGTCGGCCACGGGTCGCCGAGCCGGAGAAGTAGGCGTCCGCGGTGGCGTGTGCCGCGAGGATCGTGCGCGCGAACCCGGCCATCGCGTCGCCGTTGTCCGTCAGCGTGACGCCGCGGGTGTCCCGCGCGACGAGGGTCCGCGACACCGCCGTCTCGAGGCGTCGGACGTGCTGCGAGACGGTGGGCTGGCTGATGCCGAGGCGGGCTCCGGCCTGGGTGAAGCTGCTGGTCTCAGCGACCGCCAGGAAGGTCTGCAGCAGGACGGGATCGAGCACGCGGGCGCCTCTCATTCGACATCGCAATGGAGTGATAGCAACCATACGGGGATCGAATGGACCCGTGCCACGTAGTTTCGAGTGGGTACCAGTCCACCCCTGACCGTGCGGAGTCCCTGCCCAGTGAGCGCGTCATCGACGACCCTCCCCCCACCCACCGAACCGCTGCCGATCCAGGCCGCCCGACCACCATGGCGGCACTCGTTCATCGCGCTGTCCGTGCCGAACTTCCGGCTGTTCACGGCGACGAACCTGGTGGCGATGACCGCGGGGTGGATGCAGCGGATCGCACAGGACTGGCTCGTCCTGCAGCTGACCGGCTCCGTCGCGCAGGTCGGCATCACCGTCGCCTGCCAGTTCGCTCCGATGCTGCTGTTCGGGCTGTTCGGCGGCGTCCTCGTCGACCGGTTCTCCAAGCGCGCGCTGATGATGATCACGCAGGGCGCCTTCGCCGTGCTCTCCCTGCTGCTCGCCGTCCTGACCCTGACCGGGGTGGTGCAGGCGTGGCACATCTGGGTGATCGCCTTCGTCGTCGGCATGGTCACCGTGATCGACAACCCGGCCCGTCAGGTCTTCGTGACCGAGATCGTCGGGCACGAGCACCTGCGGAACGCCATCAGCGTCAACTCGTCGGTGTTCCAGCTCGGCGGCATGATCGGGCCCGCACTGTCGGGAGCCCTGCTCGTCGCGGTCGGCGCCGGGTGGTCGTTCGGCATCAACGCCGTCGCGTGCGTGGCCGTCGTCGTCACGCTCGGCTTCCTGCGCACCGCGGACCTGCACCGGACCCCGCCGATGCCGCGCGCGAAGGGACAGCTCGTCGAGGGACTGCGCTACGCCGTCCGCAAGCCGACGATCCTGGTGCCCGTCGTGCTCATGGTGTTCTTCTCCGTCTTCGCGCTGACCATGCCCGTGCTGCTGTCGGCCTTCGCGTCCCAGGTGTACGACGTCGGCGCCGGCGGCTACGGCCTGTTCAACTCCGCGGTCGCGGTCGGCGCGCTGACCGGGGCGCTGCTGTCCACGCGACGGGCGACCGTCCGGCTCCGCACGATCGTCGGCGGGGTGTTCTGGACCGGGCTGCTGCTCGTGGTGTCGGGGTCGATCCCGGTCATCGCGCCGTTCACCGTGGCGCTGGTCGCTGTCGGCATGTCGCAGCTGCTGTTCATGACCGCGTCGAACTCGATGGTGCAGTTGTCGTCGAACATCGCGATCCGCGGCCGGGTGATGTCGCTCTACGTCCTCGTGCTGCTGGGTGGCCAGGCCATCGGCGGGCCGCTCATGGGCCAGGTCGTCGACCACTTCGGCGCCCACGTCGGCATGGTCGTCGCCGGTGGGGTCCCCGCCGCCGCGGCCGCGGTGATCGGCCTGGTGCTCGCCCACCGCGGCGGCTTCCACCTGGCCGTGCGGATGCGGCACCACGTTCCACTGCCGGCCATCGTCGGTCACCGCTGACGCGTCGGCTCGCTCGGACGGGAGGCCCGGTGCCAGCTGGCACCGAGCCTCCCGTCCGTCACGTGGTCGCGTCGCGTGGTCGCGTCGCACCCCGCTGCGGACATCGCACCCCGTCAGGGCGGGGTGCGATGTCCGTGTGGGGGTGCGGTGCACGCGCTGGCGTCAGTACGCGACGCCGAAGCGCTCCTGGTGGTGCGCCGGCTGCTCGATCTCGTCGACGATCGCGATGGCGTAGTCGGCGCCGGAGACGTCCGAGTTGCCCTCGGCGTCGGTGAGCATGACGTCGCCGCCGACGCGGTAGGTGCCGCGACGCTCGCCGGGGTTGTAGCCGCCGAAGGCCGCTGCCGGACTCACGTAGAACCAGTCGACGTCGGTGTCGCTCGCGCGGAGGGCGTCGAGGATCTGCGCGTGGCTCTTCGCCTCGGCCTTGAACGCGTCCGGGAAGTCCGGGGTGTCGAACAGGGCCGGGCCGCCGTCGGCGACGAGCAGGGAACCGGCACCACCGACGATGCCCAGGCGCGCGCCGGCAGCGGCAGCAGCGTCGACGAAGTGCTGGAAGCGGTCCTTGAGCTCGCTGCCGTCGGACTGCACGGCGTGCAGCGACACGATGACGACGTCGGCACCCTTCGTGACGTCGGCGACGAAGGCCGCGTCGAACGCGTCGCCCTGCGCCAGGGTCAGGCCCTCGGCGGGCTCGAGCTTCGAGGTGTCCCGGGCGACCGCGACGACCTGGTGGCCGCGGGTCAGCGCTTCGTGGGTGATGGCGGAGCCGGCGTACCCGGTGCCTCCGAAGACGACGATGGTGCTCATGCGTGTTCCTTCCGTCTGGTGCGGTCTGTCCCGACTCACTGTAGGGGTGTTACTCTCTTTCGGTAAGTAGGCACCTCGTGGTGCGTGCCTGCACGTCGTTTCCCGTCCTGTCCCGGAGGACCCATGAGTGCGCTCGAGTACAGCCCCTACGCCGCCGACTGTCCCTCGCGGCAGCTGCTCGACCGGATCGGTGACCGGTGGAGCGTGCTGACGATCGGGACCCTCGCCGACGGTCCCCAGCGGTACTCCGTCATCGCCGCGCGTGTCCAGGGTGTCTCGCAGAAGATGCTCACGCAGACGCTCCGGGCGCTGGAGCGGGACGGCCTCGTCACCCGCACGGTGTTCCCCGAGATCCCGCCGCACGTCGAGTACGAACTGACGGACGCCGGCCGGTCGCTCCGCACGGTGCTGCAGCCGCTCGAGGACTGGGCGACCACCCACATGGCCGACGTGGCAGTGGCCCGGACGGAGTACGACGCCGCACGCTGACCGGTCCCTGGAATCCCCGAGCCATGCCGGTGGTTGCGTGGAGACATGCGATCGATCGTCTACTCCCAGCCCGGTGACTCGTCCGTCCTCTCCCTCGTCGAGCGCGACCTGCCCGAGCCCGCCGCGGGCGAGGTCCGGGTGCGTGTCGTCGTCTCCGGCGTGAACCCGACCGACTGGAAGGCCCGCGCAGGCGGCACCTACGGCGACGGCCTGCCCTTCCCGGAGATCACCCCGAACCAGGACGGCGCCGGTGTCGTCGACGCCGTCGGACCCGGCGTGGACGAGGTCACCGTCGGGGACCGCGTGTGGCTGTTCATGGCTGCGGCGTCGCGCCCGACCGGGACCGCGCAGGAGTACACGGTGGTGCCGGCCTCGCGCGTGGTGCCGCTCCCCGACGGAGTCTCGTTCGACGTCGGCGCCTCGCTCGGGGTCCCGGCGATGACGGCACACCGTGCGCTCACCACGCACGAAGCAGGCCCGGCCCGCCTGGGTCCGGGGGCGCTCGACGGCATGACGGTCCTGGTCGCCGGCGGCGCGGGCGCGGTGGGGCACGCCGCGATCCAGCTCGCCCGCTGGGCCGGTGCGACGGTGGTCTCGACGATCAGCTCCGACGAGAAGGCAGCCCTCGCGACGGCCGCCGGCGCGCACCACACGGTGAACTACCGCACCGAGGACGCTGCCGCCCGGATCCGGTCGATCGCCCCGGACGGGGTCGACATCGTCGTCGAGGTGTCGATCCCGCAGAACGCCGACCTGGTCGCCGACGTCCTGGCGAACCACGGCGTCGTGTCGATCTACGCGAACAACGGCGGTGACGCGGCCTCGCTGCCGATCCGACCGAACATGAGCGTGAACGCGCGGTACCAGTTCCTGCTGCTCTACACGATCGGCGACGAGGCCCTGCAGGCAGCGGCGGAGGACGTGACCGAGGCGCTGCACGACGGGGTGCTGCCCGTGGGCGAGGACGCCGGGCTGCCCCTGACCCGGTTCACGCTGGCGGACACCGCGGCGGCGCACGACGCGGTCGAGCACGACGCGGTCGGCAAGGTGCTCATCGACGTGGCCACGGCGTAGGCGCTCCATCGGGGGCATCGCACCCCGCAGACGACATCGCACCCCGTTCCGACAGGGTGCGATGTCGTTGCGGGGGTGCGATCCGGCCCCGCACGCCCTCAGCGGCGGCGCGGGCGTCCGGTCATCCGGGCCCGCGCCGCCCGGAGCGCACGCTCGAGGTTGGCGGCCACGACGGTCGGGTCGTCGTAGTCGGCGTCCCCGACCGGTGCGTCCGCGTCGTCACGCCGGTCGAAGCCGCCGATCGGTGCCCGGCCGAAGGCGAAGGGTCCCGGGTGCACGCTCGTCACGATGCGGCCCCCCTGCCGCCGACCGCGGCGGCCGCGGACCGGACCGGGAACGCCATCGTGCAGGCGGCAGCGACGTACTGGGCCACGACGTCGACGTTCCGGACGTCGAGGTCCACGAACGCGTCCGGTGACGGGCAGTCGACCGTGAGCATGCCGAACGAGTACCCTTCGCCACGGATCACGACCGCGACGTAGGACCGGTACCGCGGGTCGAAGTCCGGGGCGTCGTCCGCGGCGTCGACGTCGGACTCGCGGTCGCCCACGACCCGCGGTGCCCCACCGGCGAGCACCCACTCGAGGTTGCGGTCGCCGTACGGGGTACCCGCGCGGAACGTGCCGGCGGTGTCGCCCGCGCCGCCGTGCCCGATCGGCTCGAGGGCGTCGAGCGTCGGCGACAGCAGGTAGACGTTCGCGCGGACGTCGGGCACGTGCGGCAGCAGGTAGAACGCCAGGGCTGCGGCGGCGCGGTCGGCGAACGCTCCGAGTTCGGACCGCCGAGTGGGGTGGTCGTGTGCAGCGAAGCGGGTGAGTCGGGTGGCGATCTGCCCGAAGCCGTACTGCACCGCGACCTCGTACGCCGCGAGTGCCGTGGCGCCGGCGTCCTCGGCGCGGGCTCGGGCCGCTGCGGAACGGCGTGCACGGACGACCTGCCACAGCACCACGGCGGCGAACACCGCCAGGGCGACGACGACCACGACGGCGCGCTCGACGGGCACCCCGACCAGGTTCGGCGCCTGGAACACGGCCGTGGGCAGCGCAGCCGCGACGACGGGCAGCACCACGTCGCCGTACCGTCGGCTGCCCGACCGCTCGTTCCCCTGCCCCATGTCCGCGACGCTAGCCGCGACCACCGACCAAGCCGAACCGAGCCTGCGGACCCGACCCGGGCCTCCAGTCCGACCATTGCCGGATCGCCGCGACGGGAGGACCATCGTCCAATGCGCATCAGCGACGATCCGCCCCACTCGCCCACGACCGCGCCCGAGCAGGGCGCGTCCGCCGCGCCCCAGACCGGCACGGTGCAGACCGTCGAGAAGACGCTGACGATCCTCGAGGTCGTCGCGGACCGCGGCGGCGCCACCGCCAAGGAGGTCGCGGAGGCCACCGGCTACCCGCTGCCGACGGCCTACCGGCTGCTCCACGCCCTGGTGCACGCGGACTACCTCGTGCACCATCGCGACCAGAAGCGCTTCGAGCTCGGGCACAAGCTGCGCTCGCTCGGCGCCCTCGCCGCGCCCTGACCCACACCACCGCACCGCTTGGTAGACATGGTGCATGAGCCAACCTGCCACGCCCGCTGCCGGTACCCGAGCGATCGTCCTCGGAGGTGGCGGAGTCGCCGGGATCGCCTGGGAGCTCGGGGTGCTCGCGGCGTTCGAGGAGGCCGGCGTGGACCTCGCGGCGGCCGACCTCGTCGTGGGGACCAGCGCGGGCAGCGTCGTCGGCACCTTCGTCCGGCACGGCGGCATCGGCGCCGCGTTCGCCCAGCAGAGCGCACCCGTCCCGACCACCTACGAGGAGCCCGCGCGCATCGACGCCGAGGCCGTGCAGCAGCAGATCGGGCAGGCGCTGGCCGGGGCGACCTCGGAGCAGGACGCCCGCGCGCGCCTGGGGCACCTCGCGCAGCAGGTCACCGCCGGGCAGACCGGTGAGCAACGCGTGGCGACCTTCTCCGAGACGCTGCCCTCGGCCGAATGGCCGGAGCGCCCGCTCGGGATCACCGCGATCGACGCCACCGACGGCACCTTCCGCGTCCTGACCGCTGCCGACGGCGTGCCGCTCCCCCGCGCCGTCGCGGCGAGCTGCTCGGTGCCCGTGGTCTGGTCCCCCGTCGACGTCGAGGGCCAGCCGTACATCGACGGCGGCATGCGCTCCGCCACGAACGCCGACGTCGCCGCCGGGTACGAGCGCGTGCTCGTCATCGCCTGCGGTCCGGAGGCCCCGTCGCCGCTCGGGCCGTGGCTGGACCAGTCCGTCGAGGCGCTCCGAGCAGGCGGGTCGAGCGTCGAGGTCGTCGTCGCGGACAGCGCGTCGACGCAGGCGTTCGGCACGAACTCGCTCGCCCTGTCGACGCAGCAGCCGTCGGCCGAGGCCGGTCACACCCAGGGCAGCGCGATCGCTCCACAGATCGCGGCCTTCTGGGCGTAGCGTCCCGGAGCCTCGCTAGCGTGGGGGCATGACGACGCCGTTCTCGGACCTCGACCAGTTCATCGCCCTCCCCCGCGTCGACGGGATCGCGCTCAGCCCGGACGGGCAGCGGGTCGCACTGACGGTCAGCACGCTGGACCCGGACGCCACCGCGTACCGCCGAGCGGTGTGGGCGGTACCTTCCGATGGCGACGGTGCGCCGGTCCGCCTCACCCGCAGCGCCAAGGGCGAGTCCGGCACCGCCTTCACCCGGAACGGCGACCTGCTCTTCGTCTCCGGCCGTCCAGACGCCGACGGCGGCACGGACGACACCACGCAGCTCTGGTTGCTGCCGTCGGGCGGCGGCGACGCGCGCCCGGTGACGCGCCTGACAGGAGGCGCGGGTGGCGTCCTCGCGACGGCCAGCGCCGCCGACGTGGTCGCGATCACCGCCGACCTGCTGCCCACCGCGGCCGCCGGTGAGCGCGTGGGCGTCGCGACGCGGGACGCAGCGCTCCGGAAGCGGCGCGACGACGCGAAGGTGCACGCGATCCTGCACGAGACCTACCCGGTGCGGTACTGGGACCACGACCTCGGACCGGACGAACCGCACGTGCTCGCGCTCGACCTCGGCGACCTGACCGAGCCGATCGCGTCCGAACCGGCCACCGGGGTCACGACCGACGCGAGCGCGGCGCGGCCCGCCGACACACCGGCCCCGTACCCGGCACACCTGCCGGAACCCCTCGACGTGACTCCGGGGCCCGGTCGCACGCTCGACCACGTGTCGGGGGCGCTCACCCCGGACGGCCGGACCCTCGTCGCCGCGGTCGGGGTGCCGACGACCCGGGGGCAGCGGAGTGCGCTCGTGTCGATCGACGTCGACACCGCGGACCGTACGGTGCTGTTCGACGAGCCAGACGTCGACCACGAGCTCCCCGCGCTCTCGCACGACGGCACGACGATCGCCTGGGTCCGCACGGTCCGGTCGACCCCGGCCGGGGCGAACCCGCAAGAGGTCTGGGTGGCCGCACTCGACGGCTCGGACGCCCGCCGGGTCGCGTCCGACTGGGACCGCTGGCCGACCGAGCTCGTCTTCGCGCCCGACGACACCGCCCTGCTGGCCGTCGCCGACCAGGACGGCCGCGCGCCGGTGTTCCGCATCCCGCTCGACGGCGGCGCCGTCGAGCAGCTCACCCACGACGACTGGGCGTACTCGAGCCTGCACGTGTCGGCCGCGAGCGGTGTCGTGGTCGCACTCCGGGCCTCCTGGGCGGCGCCGCTGCACCCGGTGCGGATCGACGCCGACGGCACGGTGACCGCCCTGCCGACCCCCGCGCCGCTGCCCGCGGTCCCCGGCCGCCTCGAAGAAGTGGAGACGACCGCCGCGGACGGCGCCCGCGTGCGGGGCTGGCTCGTCCTGCCCGAGGGCGACGGGCCGCACCCGTTGCTGCTGTGGATCCACGGCGGACCCCTGAACTCGTGGAACCAGTGGTCGTGGCGATGGACGCCGATGCTCGCCGCGGCCCAGGGCTACGCGGTGCTCCTGCCCGACCCGGCACTGTCGACCGGGTACGGGCTCGACTTCGTCAACCGCGGGTGGAACGCCTGGGGCCAGGCGCCGTACACCGACCTGATGGCGATCACCGACGCCGTGGTCGCCCGTCCCGACATCGACGAGACCCGCACCGCGGCGATGGGCGGGTCGTTCGGCGGGTACATGGCGAACTGGGTCGCCGGGCACACCGACCGCTTCCGGGCGGTCGTCACGCACGCCAGCCTGTGGGCGCTCGAGCAGTTCGCCGGGACGACCGACGCCTCGGACTACTGGCAGTCGATCTTCGACGCCGACGGGATGCGCGAGAACGACCCGCACCGCTTCGTCAGCGACATCGTGTCACCGATGCTCGTCATCCACGGCGACCGCGACTACCGAGTGCCGATCGGCGAGGGGCTGCGGCTGTGGTCGGAGCTCGCGGAGCACCACGCCGGGCCGGACGGGTCGATGCCGCACCGGTTCCTGTACTTCCCGGACGAGAACCACTGGGTGCTGCAGCCCCAGCACGCGATCGTCTGGTACCGGACGGTGTTCGCGTTCCTCGCGCAGCACGTGCTCGGGCAGGAGTGGGAGCGGCCGGAGCTGCTCGGGTAGCGGGCTTCCTGCCGTGGATGTGCTGCCTGGCCCGCTGCCTGTCTCGTTCAGGGGTGGGGCGTGCGGCGACCCGAAACGCCGCACGCCCGGTCTGTGGGCGCGTCAGGTCAGACGGCTGTGCCGTCAGACGAACGCGGCCTGGCCGGTGATGGCCCGCCCGACGATGAGCGTGTTCACCTCGCGCGTGCCCTCGTACGAGTAGATCGCCTCGGCGTCTGCGAAGAACCGCGCGACGCCCTGCTGCAGCACGATGCCGTTGCCGCCCTGGACCTCGCGGCACCAGGCCACGGTCTCGCGCATCTTCGCCGTGGCGAACGCCTTGGCCAGCGCCGAGTGCTCGTCCCCGCCGGTGCCCGCGTCCTGCATCGCCGAGGCCTGGGTGCACAGCGCGATCGAGGCAGTGATGTTCGCCAGCGACTTCACGAGCAGGTCCTGCACGAGCTGGTGCGCGGCGATCGGCTTGCCGAACTGGATCCGGGTCTTGGCGTAGGCCAGCGCTGCCTCGTAGGCCCCCACCGCGATGCCGACGGCCTGCCAGGCGACCTCGGTCCGGGTCAGGCGGAGCACCTCGGCCGTCGCGCGGAACGACGTCGCGCGCTGCAGTCGGCGCGACTCGGGCACCCGGACGCCCTGCATGACGATGTCGGCGTTCTGCACGCCGCGCAGCGCGATCTTGTCCTCGATCTTGGTCGCGGTGAACCCCGCGGTGTCGGTGGTGACGAGGAAGCCCTTCACCTGGTCGTCGGCGACGTCCTTCGCCCAGATGACGACGACGTCGGCGAACGTGGCGTTGCCGATCCAGCGCTTCTCGCCGTCGAGCACCCACTCGTCGCCCTCGCGCCGCGCGGTCGTGCGGAGCCCCTTCGCCGAGTCGCTGCCGGAGTACGGCTCGGTCAGCCCGAACGCCCCGATCAGCTCGCCAGCGGCCATGCGCGGCAGCCACTCCTGCTGCTGCTCGTCACTGCCGGCGACCGCGATGGAGTTCATCGCCAGGCCGGACTGCACGCCGATGAACGTCGCGACGCTGGCGTCGACACGCCCGAGCTCGAGCGCCGCCCACCCGCGGTACACGGCCGAGTTCTCGAACTGGCGGACCAGCGGCACGCCCGGGCCGTACATGCCGAGCTCGGCGAGCGGCTTGACGACCTGCATCGGGAACTCCGCGCGCGCCCAGTACTCGTCCGCGATCGGGGCGACCTCGCGCTCCAGGTACTCGCGCACCCGGCCGATCGACTCGCGCTCCTGGTCGCTCAGCTGCTCGGCGAACCCGTAGAAGTCCGACTCGAGCAAGGTGGGCAGGGCGGTGGTCGTTGACATGGGAACAACGATGCATCATTCTCGGAAACGTTGCAAGGGAGATCTGTGTACACGTCGGAACCCGCGCTGCGCGCCTTCCGGGAGGCCCGCCACACCTTCATCGCCGGCTCACGGATCGACATGGGTGCGTTGGCCGCCGCGCTCGGCGTCGACCGGACGTCGCTGTTCCGGTGGGTGGGCAACCGCGACCAGTTGCTGTCCGAGGTGCTGTGGTCGTTGGCCGTCCCCACGCTCGACGGCGCCCGCCGCGCTGCTCGGGGAACGGGGGCCGCGCGGATCGTCGACGTGCTCGACCGCTTCACCGCCGACCTGATCCAGGCGTCGTACTTCCGCGGGTTCCTGACCCGTGAGCCCGCTCGCGCGCTGCGGCTGCTCACGACGACCGACAGCGATGTGCAGAGCCGGTTCGTGCACGCGGTGACGTCGCTCATCGACGCCGAGCGGGCCGCTGGTACGTTCGACCCCGCGCCGCTGTCCGCCGACGAACTCGCGCGGCTGCTCGTGCGCATCTCGGAGTCGTTCACCTACGCCGACCTGATCTCCGGCGAGACCCCGGACCCCGCCCGGGCCCGCGCCACGTTCGAGTACGTCCTCCGGCCGACGGCGCCCGTGCCCGTGTCCGTTCCAGCCCCCGCTCCTTCCCCGATCGGAGATCGATGACCATCGACGAGTACCCCTTCCACCGCAGCTACCCCACGCGGTGGAACGACAACGACATGTTCGGGCACGTCAACAACACGATCTACTACAGCGCGATGGACAACGCCGCGACGTACTGGTTCCGCTCGCAGGCAGGGCTCGACCCGTTCTCGTCGGAGTGGATCGCCGTGCTCGTGTCGTCGAGCTGCCACTTCGTCGAGTCGGCGGTCTGGCCCGACGTCATCGAGGTCGGGATGCGCTCGAAGCACCTGGGCCGCACGAGCCTGTCGTGGGAGTTCGGCCTGTTCCGGCAGTCCGACGGTGCACTGCTGGCCACGGGCGAGTTCGTGCACGTCGTCATCGACCGTGAGGGTGCCCGCCGCCCCGTCCCGCTGCCGGACGCGCTCCGCGAGCTCGTCACCGCGACGATGACGGTCCCCGTCGACGCCTGACGCAGCCGTTCGCACCCCGCAACGAACATCGCACCCCGTTGTACCGGGGTGCGATGTTGGTGTCGGGGTGCGAAGCGCGCCGGGTCAGCTGCTCAGCGCGGCGAACTCCAGGTTGATGTCGTCGGGGTCCTGCACGGACAGGATCGTCATGCCGGCCTGGCCGAGCTCCGTGACCTCGCCGTGCTCGATCCCGGCAGCGTCGAGTCGGGTCGCCGCCTGGTGCAGCTCGTCGACGCTGCCGACGGCGAAGCTCACGTGGTCGAGCCCGACGGTGTCCGGGTCGAAGCGCTGACCCGCCGGCGCCACGGGACGCAGGCCGAACACCTGGTCGCCGAGCTGGAACACGCAGCCGCCGTAGAAGCGCTCGCGGTCCTCGCGGATGCCGGGCTCGTCGACCTGGTCGCTGAAGTCGATCACGGGATCGGCGCCGAGCAGCTGCTGGTAGAACGCCTTGCTCCGGGCGATGTCGGTCACGGTGACGCGCACGTGGGCGAGGGCGGTGGGACGGGCGATCGGTTCACTCATGCCACCGACCCAACGCCCGCCGGCTCCGAGCGTCCCGACCCGACGCGGAGACCGGACACCGGACATCGGCGATGTGGTGCCGATGGCGTCCGCACAACCGGAAGCACCTCGCACCGCGGACTTCCGCGATGCGAGGTGCCTTCCGTTGTGCGGACGCGGACCGAACAACCAGCCCGCCCCCACGCCCGCGCCCTAGATCAGGTCATCGGTCAGGTGGTTCGGCGTGCCGAAGCGGTGCGCGGTGATCGACAGCGCCTGCTCGCGGAGGAACGGCAGCAGCTCGATGCGCCCGGCCTCGGTCACCGGCTCGGCGTACACGGCGACGTCCGGCCGACCACCCACGGCCGCGTACAGCGCCGAAGCGACGGCAGCAGTCCCGACACCCGCGGCACCGATCAGCCGCACGCGGGTCGACGGACCACCGGCCACGCGGGCCCCGAACGCGGCGTCGGACTCGGACGCGGTGACGGACCGCACGTTCGGTAGCGCAGCGATCGCGGGCGGGACGAACCCGGCCGAGGACACGTCGATCGTGGTCCCCGTGCGGAGTGCTGCAGCGACGACGCGGACGAGCGACTCGACGTCGTCCGGCAGCGCGGAGGCCAGCCGCACGTGCACCCCCGGGTACGGCAGGTACCGCATGATGTTCCGCTCGGCGCTCAACGCCGACACGTCCTGCGCGACGCCGAACTCGGACGTCCACGCGAGCTCGTCGGACGCCAGCGCCCGCGAGAGCGACGGCGAGGAGACCCCGGCGGCACGGACGAACGACGACACGGCTGCCGACACCGGAGCACCGGACACAGCGGGAGCAGGCGTCCACGACGACAGCCCGACCAGGTAGTTCACGCCGCCGGCCTTCGTGCCCGCGCCGACCGCCGACTTCTTCCAGCCACCGAACGGCTGCCGACGCACGATCGCGCCGGTGATGCCGCGGTTGACGTAGAGGTTGCCGGCCTCGATGCGCGACAGCCACGTGCCGATCTCGGCGGGGTCGAGCGAGTGCAGCCCCGAGGTCAGGCCGTAGTCGACCTCGTTGACGATGTCGATCGCCTCGTCGAGCGTCGCCGCGCGCATGACCCCGAGCACCGGGCCGAAGTACTCCGTCCGGTGGAAGGCCGACCCGCGCTGCACACCACCGCGGACACCCGGGCTCCACAGCCGTCCGGTGTCGTCCAGCCGGCGGGGCTCGACGGCCCAGCGCTGACCGGGCTCGAGCTTCGTCAGCCCGTCCAGGAGCTTCCCGGACGCGGGTGCGACGACCGGACCCATCTGCGACGTCGGGTCGGACGGGTACCCGACGGTCAACGAGGACACGGCGTCGATCAGCTGGTTGTGGAAGCGCTTCGAGCGGGCGACCGACCCGACGAGCACGACGAGCGACGCAGCCGAGCACTTCTGCCCCGCGTGGCCGAACGCCGACGCGACGACGTCCTTCACGGCGAGGTCGAGGTCGGCCGAGGGCGTGACGATGATGGCGTTCTTGCCCGAGGTCTCGGCGAGCAGCGGCAGGTCGGTACGGAAGGACCGGAACAGCGACGCGGTCTCGTACGCGCCGGTCAGGACGGCCCGGTCGACCATGGGCGACGCCACGAGCTCGGAGCCCAGCGAGGACTCCGAGACGTCCGCGAACGCCAGCACGTCCGCCGGGGCCCCCATCGCGTCGAACGCGGTCGACATCACGGACGCCAGCACCGCGCCACAGCGGGCAGCCGGCGGGGCGGGCTTCAGCACGACCGCGGATCCGGCGGCGAGCGCTGCCAGGGTCGACCCGGCGGGGATCGCGACGGGGAAGTTCCACGGCGGTGCGACGAGGGTCAGCGCAGCGGGCACGGCGGTGGCGCCGTCGACCTGGTCGAGCGCCGCGGCGAGGTCGCCGTAGAAGTGCGCGAAGTCGACCGCCTCGGACACCTCGGGGTCCGCCTGGTCGATCGTCTTGCCGGTCTCGGACGCCATGACCTCGACCAGCGCCGCACGGTTCGCCTCGAGGGCGTCGCCGACGGCGTGCAGGACCGCGCCGCGTGCGGCACCGGACCATGTCCCCCACTCGGTCCCGGCGGCCTTGACGCGACCCAGCAGGGTGTCGAGCGCCGTGGCGGAGGTGACCCGGGCCTCCCGGACGGCGGCGGTGCCCAGCGTCGACGACGCGACCCGGGCGGTGATGGCCGCGCCCCAGGCGCGGGTGGCGGCGACCGACGGGTCGCTGTCCGGCGTGTTCTCGAAGTGGCCGGGAGTCGGGCGACCGACGGCTGCGTAGCGGTCGGCGACGCGGTGCGACTCCGGGACGGCGAGCCCGTCCGGGCGCGACAGCGGCTCCAGGGACGCGCGGAACCGCGACTCCTCACGCGCGAACAGCGACGGCGACGAGTGCAGCGAGAACACCGCGGACATGAAGTTGTCCTGCGAGGCGCCCTCCTCCAGTCGGCGGATGAGGTAGGCGATCGCGACGTCGAACTCCCCCGGGTGGACGACGGGCGTGTAGAGCAGCAGCGACCCGACCGTCTTGCGGACCGCGGCGGCCTGGCCCTGCGCCATGCCGAGCAGCATCTCGAACTCGATGCCTTCTCGCACCCCGCGCTCTCCGGCGAGCAGCCAGGCGTGCGCGACGTCGAACAGGTTGTGCCCGGCGACGCCGACACGGACGTTCGCCACGCGCGAGGGCGTGAGCGCCCAGTCGAGCACCCGCTTGTAGTTCGTGTCCGAGTCCTGCTTGGTGTGCCAGGTGGCGAGCGGCCAGCCGTGCACCGAGGCCTCCACCTGCTCCATCGGCAGGTTCGCGCCCTTGACCAGGCGCACCTTGATGTCGGCGCCGCCGCGGGCACGCCGCGCTGCGGACCACTCCTGCAGGTGCTGCATGGCGGACAGGGCGTCGGGCAGGTACGCCTGCAGGACGATGCCGGCTTCGAGCCCGAGGAACGCCGGCTCGTCGAGGAGCTTCGTGAAGACCGCGATCGTCAGGTCGAGGTCCTTGAACTCCTCCATGTCGAGGTTGATGAACTTCGCCGGCGACGAGGCAGCAGCCCGCGCGAACAGCGGGCGGAGCTTGTCGACGATGTCGTCGACGGCGTGGTCGAACGCCCACGGTGAGTGCGGGTGCACCGTCGACGAGACCTTGATCGACACGTAGTCGACGTCGTCGCGGGCGAGCAGCGCATGGGTGCCCTCGAGCCGACGGGCCGCCTCGCGCTCCCCCAGCACGGCTTCGCCGAGCAGGTTCACGTTGAGCCGGATGCCGTCCTGCTTGATCTTCGCGATGGCCGGTCCGAGCTTGGCGTCGGTCGCGTCGACGATGAGGTGGCCGACCATGTTCCGCAGCACGCGTCGGGCGATCGGCACGACGACCCCCGGGAGGCCCGGTGCCAGTCCGCCACCCAGGCGCACCAGGCCGCGCAGTGCGCTGGGCAGGAACCCGGGCGCGTCCGGCGCGATGGCGCGGAGCTTGCGCGCGGCGACGCCGAGGTCCTCGGGGCGGACGACGCCGTCGACGAACCCGACGGCGAACGCCAGGCCCTTCGGGTCGGCGAGCACGCCCGCGAGCTGCTTGGCCGAGCCGTCGACCGGGTACGTCTCGGCTTCGGCGAGCCACTGGCGCACGAGCGCGACCGACGCGTCGGCCAGGTCGTCGTGGGCTCCGGCGGGAGCGGTCGTGGCGGGTGCTTCGTTGCGCGGCTGGACGTCGGTCATGGGATCAGTGTGTCGCCCACCGTTCCGGTAGCGGAAGCAACTTGTTGTGACGGTTTCCGTTCAGTTCCTCTACGCTTTCGTCATGCTCGACGTCCGGCGCCTGGTCCTGCTCCGCGAGCTCTCGATCCGGGGCACCGTGGCTGCCGTCGCCGAGGCCCTCAACCTCACCCCGTCGGCGGTGTCGCAACAGCTCGGGGTGCTCGAGCGCGAGGCCGGTGTGCAGCTGCTCCGCAAGGCCGGCCGGCGTCTGCAGCTGACCCCGCAGGCCGAGGTCCTGGTGGCAGCGGCGGGCGACGTGCTCGACACACTCGAACGGGCACAGGCATCGGTCGAGTCGACCCTCACCAGCGTGCAGGGGCGCATCCGGGTCGCAGTGTTCCAGTCGGCGGCGCTCGCCCTGATGCCGAGCGCGCTCCGCACGATGGCCGTGGACCACCCCGACGTGCGCGTCGAGATGGTGCAGCGCGAACCGGAGACCGCCCTCAACGAGACGTGGGCGCGCGACTTCGACATGGTGGTCGCCGAGCGGTACCCGGCGCACGCGGCCCCGCGCTTCCCCGGGCTCGACGCCCGCGACCTGACCACCGACCCGGTGCGACTCGCGCTGCCGCCCGAGGACACGGCACTCTGGCCGGTCACGTCCCTCGACGAGGCCGCCTCGCTGCCCTGGGTGATGGAGCCGCGTGGCGCTGCGTCCCGGCACTTCGCCGAGCAGACCTGCCGCCGCGCGGGCTTCGAGCCCGACGTCCGGTACGAGACCGCCGACCTGCAGGCGCAGATCCGCTTGATCGAGTCCGGGAACGCCGTCGCGCTCATGCCCGACCTGGTGTGGGCCGGACGATCGACGCGCTGCCGTCTGCTCGAACTGCCCGACCCGGCCCGGCGCACGATCTTCACGGCGCAGCGGCTCGCCACCGCAGAGTCGCCCGCGGTGTCGGCGTTCCGCACGGCCCTGGAACGCGCGGCGGCCGCTCCGCGATCCTGAGCGCCCCATGTCGGGAAACGCCTGATCATGACGGGGATTCCGCGACGTCTTCCGTTGCCGGATCGTGATCGGACGGAGCCGTTCCTGAGCTCCCACTCACCATACGCTCCATCGTGAGCGGTCATCACGGACCGTGCACCACACACGTTCCTCTGGGGGGAAACGATGACCACACACTCCACGTCGGGGGTCCGCAGGTACGCGGCCGTCGGCACCGTCGCCGCGATGCTGGTGGGTTCTGCCGCGATCGGGATCACCGCCACGACGGCCCAGGCAGCCGAGCCGACGGCCACGCAGGACGCGGCAGAGGTGCTGGCGACAGCGACACCGACGGCCGGTGCGACGGCGACGGCGACACCGACGGCCAGTGCGAGCGCGACCGCCACGCCCGACGCCACGTCTGACTCCACGCCTGGCGCGGCGACGGACGACGCCGAGGTCGGGGTCGACGCCGCACCGGCACCGACAGGAGCAGCCGCACCGGCACCGGCACCGGCACCAGCAGCGGAGCCACCAGCGGCCGCTCCGAACGAGGACGTGGCGTTCGCTGCGGAGACGTCGAACACGGCGCCGCGACTGGTCCAGGTCACTGCCGGCGCCGCCCTCGACGAGTCCGTCCGCGTCGTCCGGGGCAGCGGCACCGTCACCTACACCATCGGGTACGTGGACCCCTCCAAGGCGGAGTACGGCGCCCCCGAGGACTACCTGCCGGCCGGTGCCGCCTTCGACGGGACCACGGGGACGCTGACCGGCACGGTGACGACCACGGGTGTGTGGGAGTTCACCGTGATCGCGAGCAACGGCACGTCGAGCGCCACCGAGTTCGTCCAGGTCGAGGTGCTCGCTGGCGCACCCGCCGGCATCACGGCCTGGGTCTCCGAGCGCGCCGTCAACGGGAGCCAGGCCGACGGGCGACCCTTCACCCAGTGGCTCATCGAGCGCGATGGCCGGGTCACGACCATCACACCCTCCGCGGTACCCGACACCGATCCGGTCATCACCTACGGTGGCCGGCCGACGGTGTCGCAGGGCGCGTCGCTCGCCGTGTCCGGGAACCAGGTCGACGCGTACGGCAACCCCGCCACGCAGTACGACGCAGCGGGCAACGCCCCCGAGCAGTCGGTGACGAGCGACAACCCGACGGACGTGCTCCGTCCCGAGCCGGACTCGGCCGCGACGGCGGTCACCTTCCCCAACGCATCGACGCACGTCCTCACGGTGACCATCGCGGACCAGTCGGTCTCGTTCCCGGTCACGGTCGTCCCGCGGGTCGCCGCGACGACCGGCACGCCGACCACCACGCGGGGCGAACTCGCCTTCACCGGCTCGGACACGACCGACGCCCTGCCGTGGGGCATTGCGATGCTGGCCGCCGGCGCTGGTCTGATCGGGCTCCGGACGTTCCGTCGCCGCACCCAGCGGTAGCCGGCGGCCCAGCAGTGCCACGCCTGTCCCCGACACCGGGGCCCGCGTGGCACTGCCGCCTGGGCCCGGTACTGCCGGGCGGTGCCGGCACTGCCGAGCCGCCGCCCTGCCGGTCTGATCGGCTTCCGCGCAGCGCGTCGCCGCACCCAGCGCTGATCCCTCCGGTCCGTCGGGACACGCGCCTGACGGACCGGAGGCTCGGCCCGGCCCCGCCACGCCCCTCCCGGGGTGCGGCGGGGCCGTTCCGTTCCCCGCGGGACGCCCGTCGGGTCGGTAGCGTTGGCCGCATGCCCTCGCTGCTGCACATCGACTCGTCCGCCGACCTCGTCCACTCCCGCTCGCGTGCCCTGACGGCCGCGTTCGCCGACGCCTGGCGCGCCCGTGGTCCGGAGTACACGGTGGTGCGCCGCGACCTGCACACCGACCCGCTCCCGCACCTGGAGACCTCGGCGCTGCACTGGGCAGCGGGCGACCGGACCGCGGAGGAGACCGTCGACCCCGCAGCCGAGGCACTGCGGCAGGCGGTGATCGACGAGATGCTCGCCGCCGACGCCGTCGTGATCGGGTCGCCGCTGTACAACTACTCCGTGCCGTCGACGCTGAAGGCCTGGATCGACCGCATCCACGTCCCGGGCGTGCTGACCGGCGGCGTGCAGCCCCTCGCCGGCCGGCCCGTCGTCACCGTGGTCAGCCGCGGCGGCACCTACGACGCGGGGACCCCCACGGAGCACTGGGACCACGGCTCCCCCGTGCTCGAGATCGTCCTGGCGAACGCCCTCGGCATGCGGCACTGGCCCGTCACGGTGAGTGCCACGCTCGCCGACCGACTGCCGGACCTGGCGCCGCTCGCCGACCATGCCTCCGCCGAGTTCCACGACGCGAAGACCACGCTGGAGCGCCTCGCGACCACGGTCGCCTGACGCGCTGACGCGGTAACGCGCCGACGTACCGACGCGCGAGACGACTACGCCCGCCGGACCTCGTCCGAGCGCCCGAGCAGGTCGACGTGGAAGGCGGTCTGCGTCAGGGCACTCGCCAGCAGGAACCCGGTCATCGACCCGATGCCACCGCTGAACGGCACGCGGGACGCGACCTCGAACAGGGTCGGCGCGTCGAAGGCGTCCAGCGCGGCCGCGACGTGTCGGGTCCGTTCTGCACGGTGCTGCGCCAACGCCCGGGCCCGCGGCACGACGTCGCCGAAGCGGTACTCGTGCCCGGGGCAGACCTCGAGCCCGGCGTACGGGTCGAGCCGATCCAGGGAGTCCAGGTAGTCGGCCAACGGGTTGGACGCCGTCTGGCCCCCGAGCCCGATCCCGGGGTTGATGCGCGGCAGCACGTGGTCGCCCGTGAACAGCAGCCCGGCGTCCTGGTCGACGAAGCACAGGTGCCCGGCGGTGTGCCCGGGCGTCCACAGCGCCCGCACCGACCGGCCGGCGACCGGCAGCACGTCGCCGTCGCCGAGCAGGACGTCCGCGAACGGTTCCTCGGTCGCGCCGAGCCCGATGCGTCGTCCCGTCCCCCAGGCCGCGCGGACCCCGGGCACGAGGGCGTCGGGGAGCCCCCACGTGGCGACGTCGGCGTCACGGTGCTCGGCGTCGGCCGCTTCGTCCCGGAGGGCGCGGACCTCGAGCCCGTGCATCGCGACCTGCGCGCCCGAGGCCCGACGGAGCGCAGAGGCCGCGCCGAGGTGGTCGGCGTGCAGGTGCGTGACGACGACGTGCCCGACGTCGGCGACCGACCGTCCCATCGCGGCGAGCCCGGTCGACAGCACGTCGAGGGAGCCGTCCTCGCTCCATCCGGGGTCGATGACGGTCAGCACCCCGTCGGTCCCCTCGAGGACGTACACCAGCGTGGCGTCGACCACGCCGGACCGGAACGGCACCGCGAGGGTCCAGGTCCCGGGTCGGACCTGCTCCACCGGCGGCAACTCCCCCGCGGCGAGCGCGCGGGCCTGCACGGGGCTGACCGGAGCCGGGAACACGGACGGGGGCACGGCGGTCGTCACCCGGCCACCCTAGCCACGCGCGCCGCGGGACCGACGCGACCCGGGCCTCCAGGCTGCGCCGACGCGACCGCGTAGACAGGACCCATGGAGATCGCACCGATGCTCGCCAAGGCCGTCGCCGACGTCCCCGCCCCGGACAGTGTGTCCGGCGGCCTGCGCTACGAACCGAAGTGGGACGGCTTCCGCGGGATCGTGACGGTGGACGGTGACGACGTCGAGATCGGCAGCCGCGGCGCGAAGCCCCTGACGCGCTACTTCCCCGAACTGGTCGAGGCGTTCCGGACGCAGTTCGGCGGCCGGGAGCACCCGGTCGTGCTCGACGGTGAGGTCGTGCTGCGTTCGGGGCCGAGCGGGAACGAGCGGCTCGACTGGGAGGCCCTGTCGCAGCGGATCCACCCGGCAGCGTCACGCATCGCCAAGCTCAGCGCCGAGACGCCCGCGCAGTTCGTCGCGTTCGACCTGCTGTCCGCCGACGGCACCTCGCTCGTGGACCAGCCGTTCGACGAGCGCCGTGCCCGGCTCGAGGCGATGGCGACCGCGTTCGTCGACCCACTGTTCGTGACGCGCACCACGCTCGACGTGGACCTGGCGCGCGAGTGGCTGCGCACCTTCGAGGGCGCAGGACTCGACGGCGTCGTCGCCAAGCCGCGGACGCGCCCGTACGAGCCGGGCAAGCGCACGATGCTCAAGGTGAAGCACCACCGCACCGCGGACGTCGTCGCCATCGGGTACCGCGTCCACAAGAGCGGCTCCGGGGTCGGCTCGCTGCTGGTCGGGCTGTACGACGACGACGGGGCACTCCGCCAGGTGGGCGGCGTGTCCGCCTTCTCCGACAAGCGTCGGCTCGCGCTGGTCGACGAGCTCGACCCCGTCGTGGTCCGCGACGCGGACGGGAGGCCCGTCACCGGTGACGGGGAGAAGTCACGGTTCTCGTCCGGTCGCGACACGTCGTTCGTCCGGCTCGAACCGTCCGTGGTGCTCGAGGTGCGGTACGACCAGATGGAGGGCGACCGCTTCCGGCACACCGTGCAGTTCGAGCGCTGGCGCCCGGACCGGGACGCAGCGTCGTGCGGGTTCGACCAGCTCGAGGTTCCGAGCGCGTACGACCTCCGGAAAGTGCTGTCCTGACCCCGTCCCGTGTCCGGTTCTCGAATCTAGTTAGGCAAACTAGTGAGTTCGTGAAAGGATCGAGACATCGACATCCGCGGTGGATGTCGACGGATCGGAGCGGATCGACATGAGCAACGCAACTCTCGTTCGACACTCGCAGCGGCACCCGTTCACCGAGGTGCGCGAGACGCGACACCAGCGGGCACTGCAGATCAGTGCCGTGATCAGTGGCATCGTCGGCGTGACCGCCACGGCGCTCGCCCTCGTCACGATCGGACTCGGCGCGTGATCGTCGACGGCATCACCGACCGCAACCGCAGCACCTGGTCCAGGCTGACCCGGCTGCACACCGCCACCATCGACCTGCCGATGCACACCAAGCGCGTCGACGACTCCGACCGTCGGCCGGACCGCCCGACGCTCTAGCGTCACCCGACCTTCCTGGCGTTCTCCACTCGCGGTGCGATCTGGCCTCAGCCCTCGGCTGGGGCCTTCTTCGCGCGTGAGGGCTGCACGCGCGGTGGCTCGCCGGGCATCTTCGGGAAGTCCGGTGGGAAGGGCAGCTCGCCCAGCCCGTCGCCCAGGTCCCGCTCCCACCACGCCAACAACGGGGCGATCGACCCCGGTTCGGACCCCATCTGCTCCCACGGGTCGCCGGTCGTCCGGAGCCGCTCGGGCATCGACCGCACCGTGAACGACCGCGGGTCAGCGTCGCGCAGTTCCTCCCACGCCAGCGGCGCCGAGACCGGGGCGTGTGCCAGGGCACGGGGACTGTACGCGCCGGCCATGGTCCGGTCGCGGTTGGCCTGGTTGAAGTCCACGAAGACGCGCTGGCCGCGCTCCTCCTTCCACCACGCGGTCGTGACCCGGTCGGGCATCCGGCGCTCCAGCTCCCGCGCGGCGGCGATCACCGCGTGCCGGACGTCCAGGAACTCGTGCTCCGGGCGGATCGGTGCGAACACGTGCAGGCCGCGGTTGCCGCTCGTCTTGATCCACGCCGTCAGCCCGACCTCGTCGAGGACCGTGCGGAGCTCCTCGGCCGCCGGGACGGCGTCGTGGAAGTCGGTGCCCGGCTGCGGGTCCAGGTCGATGCGGAGCTGGTCCGGGTGGTCGCTGTCCCCGGCGCGGGAGGCCCACGGGTGGAACACGACGGTGTTCATCTGCGCTGCCCACACCGCCACCGCCGGCTCGTCGAGCACGAGCTGCGGGTGCTTCCGGCCGCTCGGGTAGGTGACCGTGACCGAGCGGACGTACTCGGGTGCGCCCTTCGGCGGGTTCTTCGAGAAGAACTGCTCGCCGTCGACGCCGCCGGGGAACCGTTCGAGCGAGACGGGTCGGTCGCCGTTCGCCCGGACGAAGGCCGCCCCGACGTCCACCAGGTACTGCGCCAGCTCGAGCTTGGTGATGCCGGCCTCGGGCCACAGCACGCGGGACGGGCTGCTGATCCGGACCTCGCGGTCGCCATCCGGACCCGGGACCGTCAGCGTGGTCGCTTCGCTCGCCATGCAGCGGAACCTACTCCGGGCAGGATGGGTCCTGCTTCCGGCAGGGTGCTCCCGGGCAGGATGGGGACGTGAGCGCGTACCTCGGAGTGGACCTGGCGTGGGGGCTCGGCACCGAGCGACGGGCGCCGAACGAGACCGGGCTGGCTGCGCTCGACGAGGCCGGCCGGGTGCTCGACGCCGGCTGGGCCCGCGGTGTGGACGACGTCACCGCGTGGATCGCCGACCACCTGGGCCCGCGCACGCTGATCGCCGTCGACGCGTCGCTCGTCGTGACGAACCCGACCGGCATCCGCGAGGCCGAACGGCAGGTCGGACAGCGCTACGGCCGGTGGAAGGTCGCGGCGAACCCGACGAACCAGGCCTCTGCGGCGAGCGCTGGGACACAGCTGCTCCACCGGTTGACGGCGCTCGGCATCGGGTACGTCAGCGACACCACGGCGATGCGGGAGCGGACCGGACCGGCGGCGTTCGAGTGCTACCCGTACACGACGCTCGTCGGGGTCGAGGAACTCGGGTACGACGAGGAACGACCCCGCTACAAGCGGCTCGACACGGCACTGCCCGCTCCCGAGGCACGCCGACGCCGAGCAGTCGCGTTCGACGAGCTGGTCCGGCGGCTCCGGACGACGCCGCTCGACCCGCCCGTCGTGCTCGACTCCCATCCGTTGACGGCGTCCCTGGCGGACCCGTCCGTGCTGCACGGTCCGACGCACAAGCACCGGGAGGACCTGCTCGACGGTGTGCTGTGTGCCTGGACCGCCGCGTTCTGGGAGCGGCACGGCGACCAGCGCGTGCAGGTGCTGGGAGGTGACCCGGGCCTCCCGTGCGACCCCGTGGACGAGGCGGCCCGACAGCCCGTCGTGATCGCCCCGGCGCGCCCGTCGCAGCGGCGGCCCCGCGGCTAGGGTTGAGCGTGTGACCTCGACGACCGAACCCCTGCGCATCGGCCTGGTCTCGTTGCACACCTCCCCTGGTGACGAGCCGGGCTCCGGCGAGGTCGGCGGCATGAACGTCGTCGTCCGCCACCAGGCCGAGGCCCTGGCCGATCGCGGCCACCACGTCGAGATCATCACCCGGCGCTCGTCACCGAACCAGCCGGACTCCGTGTCGCTCGTGCCCGGCGTCTGCCTGCGGTTCCTGTCCGCCGGACCCGCAGCACCGGTGCCGAAGGGCGAGCACGACGCGTTCATCGAGCCGTTCCGCCACGAGCTCGCGGCGCTCGGCCCCTTCGACGTGCTGCACGCCCACCACTGGTTCTCCGGCGCCGCCGCGCTGCCCGTCGCCCGGCAGCGCGGCATCCCGCACGTGCAGTCGTTCCACTCCATCGCTGCCGACTCGGCCACGCCGCTGTCCGAGGGCGAGCGGCCGGAGTCCGCGGGACGGATGGCGGGCGAGGCGACCTTGGCACGCGACTCCGACGCCGTCGTGGTCGTCAGCGAGGCCGAGGCGGACACCGTCCGTGAGCGCCTGGGCGGTGACCCGGCGCGCGTGTGGATCGTCCCGCCCGGGGTCGACGGCTCCGTGTTCCGCCCCGCACCCGCCGGTGCTCGCCGGGCCGAGACGCCGTACGTCGTGGCCGCCGCGCGCGTGCAGCCGCTCAAGGGACTCGACCTGGCGATCGCTGCCATCGCCGGCATCTCCCCCGCGGCCCGCCCCACGCTCGTCATCGCCGGGGACGCCTCGAGCGAGGCCGGCGACCACCTGGCCGAGCTGCGACGACTCGCCGAGTCGCTCGGGGTCGCCGAACGGGTCACGTTCATCGGACCGCAGACCCGCGCCGACCTGGCCCTGCTGTTCCGCGGGTCCTCCGCCGTGCTCGTGCCGTCGCACTCCGAGACGTACGGGCTCGTGGCGCTCGAGGGCTCCGCGTCCGGGGTGCCCGTCGTCGCGGCCGCTGCGGGCGGGCTGCGCGAGGCCGTGCTCGACGGGGAGACCGGTGTCGTGCTGGAGTCGCGCGCGCCCGAGGACTGGGCGGCCGAGATCGAGCGGATCCTGACCGAGCCGACGTACGCCGCCGACCTGTCCGCCGCTGGACGGGAACACGCCGAACGCCTCAGCTGGGAGCGGTCGGCAGCGGGCCTCGAGCGGGTCTACCTCCGGGTGCTCGGGCGCGGCTGATGCCCCGGACGCTCGACCTCGGTCCCTTCTGGGCAGCGCTCGACGCGGTGCCGGTGCAGCCCGATGCCGAGGCGCTCTACGACGGCTCCCCGGACGGGCAGCTGCGGCGGACGAACCTGCAGCGGTACCTCGACGCGGTCGGGCCGACGGCGGACACGCTGCTGGTCGCCGAGGCGCCCGGGTGGCGCGGCATGACCAACACCGGGATCCCCTTCACGAGCATGCGGGAGCTCGGGCAGGGCGCGTGGACTGGGGTCGGGGCGTCTTCGGGTCCCGCGTTCCTGGAGCCGTCCGCGCCGACCGCACCGTGGGAGGCATCCTCGCGCGTCGTGCACGCCGCACTGCAGGGGTGGCGTGGTCCGCTGCCCGTGGCCTGGGCGATCTTCCCGCACCACCCGTTCGTCGGGACGGACCGGCTGACGAACCGCACGCCCCGACCGGCGGAGGTCCGTGCTGGGGCGCCCGTGACGCTGGCGCTGCTCGAGGCGATCGGTGCTCGCCGCGTGGTGGCCGTCGGACGGAAGGCACAGGGGGCGCTGGCGTCGGCCGGGATCGAGGCGGTCGCGGTGCGGCACCCGGCGCAGGGCGGCGCGACGCAGTTCACGGCGCAGCTGGCCGAGCTGTCGGGCTGACGGCGGGCGGACGCGCTCTCCGTCGCGCGGACGCGCTGCCGTCGCGCGCCCGGTCAGGCCGACTGGATGTCGACGCCCTTCGCGGCGAGCGCCTCGGCGACGTGCGCCGGCAGCCGCGTGGCGACGTAGACCGTCCGGAGCGCCGGCAGCTCGACGATGTCGTCCCAGTTCTGCGGGTCGAACCGGTCGTCGGTGCCCTCCCAGCCCGGGTGCACGTCCTGCAGCACCTCGAGGTCGGAGTCCACGGTGACCTCGGTGACGAGCGACAGGTGCGAAGGCAGCAGGTCGAGGTCGTCGTAGTACTCGCGGGCGCGGTCGTCCTGGCCCTCGACGTCGATGTCCTCGTCCGACTCGTCAGCGGCCTCGCCGTCGTACGGGTCGAGCACGTCCAGGTCGTAGCAGAGCACGTCGAGCACGAGCAGCTTCGCGTTGAAGTCGGCGAACTCGATCGGTTCCTCGGTGGTGTTCGACTCGTCGTCCATGCAGCGGATCGTAGCCACCGCGCCCGGTGCCTGTCCGATCAGGTCGCCAGGGAGGTCACAGCCGTGTTGCAGCGGGCGGGGAGAACTCTGTGAGACTGGACAGGCACGGCTGTAGGGGGAACAGTGTGGTGCATGGCCACCACGAACACCGAGCGTCCGAAGGCGGAACAGCCCACGCTGCGCCGCGTCATCGGCCCCAAGCTCCTGCTGCTGTTCATCGTCGGCGACATCCTGGGCACGGGCGTCTACGCCCTGACCGGACAGGTCGCGGCCGAGGTCGGAGGGGCGGCATGGCTCCCCTTCCTCATCGCGTTCGCCGTCGCCCTGCTGACGGCGTTCTCGTACCTGGAGCTCGTGACGAAGTACCCGCAGACGGCCGGCGCGGCACTGTACGTGCACAAGGCGTTCGGCATCCACTTCGTCACGTTCATCGTCACCTTCATCGTGATGTGCTCCGGCATCACCTCGGCGTCGACGGCATCGCGGGCGTTCGCCGCCAACCTGGGCGTCGGCTTCGGGCTCGAACTGCCGAACGGCGTCGTGATGCTCATCGCGATGGGCTTCATGCTCGCGGTGATGGCGGTCAACTTCCGTGGCGTCAGCGAGAGCGTGAAGACCAACGTGGTGCTCACGCTCGTCGAGCTCAGCGGTCTGGTCATGGTGATCCTGATCGGCTTCTGGGCGATCGCTGGCGGCAACGCGGACTTCTCGCGCGTCGTGATGTTCGAGACGCCCGAGGAGAAGGGCCTGCTGCTGTCGATCTCGACGGCGACGTCACTGGCGTTCTTCGCGATGGTCGGCTTCGAGGACTCGGTGAACATGGCCGAGGAGACCAAGGACCCCTCGCGGATCTTCCCGAAGGTGATGTTGACCGGCCTCGGGATCACGGCGGTCATCTACGTGCTCGTGTCGATCTGCGCCGTGGCCGTCGTGCCGATCGGTGAGCTCGCCGGCAACGAGACGCCGCTGGTCACCGTGGTCCAGACGGCAGCCCCGGACTTCCCGATCGGCAACCTGCTGCCGTTCATCTCGATGTTCGCGGTCGCCAACACGGCGCTGATCAACATGATGATGGCGTCGCGGCTGCTGTACGGCATGAGCAAGCAGGGCGTGCTGCCCGGGTTCCTGTCGAAGGTGTCGCACACGCGTCGCACCCCGTCCACCGCGATCGTCTTCACCACGATGATCTCCCTGGCGCTGATCGGCTGGGTGTCGCTCAGCCCCGACTCCCCCATCGTGGTCGTCCTCGGTGGCACGACGTCGTTGCTGCTGCTGTCGGTGTTCGCCGTCGTGAACCTGGCCGTGCTCGTGCTGCGGCGCGACCGGGTGAGTCACCGCCACTTCCGCGCCGGCGTGGTCATCCCCGTGATCGGGGTCGTGACCTGCCTGTGGCTCGTGCTGCCGTTCTCGTCCGGTCGGGCGATCGAGCAGTACCAGATCGCCGGCGGGCTGTTGGCCCTGGGCATCGTGCTCTGGATCGTGACGTGGTTCACGCACGGCCGCAAGCAGACCGAGAAGGCACCGACCGGGGTGGTCACGGAGCCGACGCAGGTCGTGCACCAGGACCGCGACGACCACCGCAGCTGACCGGCGCCCGGGCCCGGACCGTCGGCTCCCGGTGCGCGCCGAGACTGCGGGCTCCGCTGGGCACCTGAACCGGGGGCGTGGCGAGGGTGGCCCTTCCCAGGCCGCCCTCGTACCCTCGTCCTGGCACCCGGACGGCTCCCGTCCGGGCCCCTGGACGGAAGGACCCGAGCATGCGACGCGTCGGCATCACCCTGGCGTCGGTGTTCGGCGCGGGCGTCGTGGCCGTGGGCATCGGCGTCGTGGTGCTGGTCGTCATCGCGGTGAACTCCCTGTCCGGCCTGACCGCGAGCACGTCCTCACCGCAGGCCGTCACGTGTCCGGCCGCCGCGTCGCAGACGATCGACGGGATCGTCGTCCCCGAGGGCCCGATCGCCGGCTACTGCCAGGACCGGCTGGTCAACGCGGCGCAGGTCATCCGCGCCGCGCGGGCGCTCGGCATCGGGCCGCACACCCAGGCCGTCGGGGTGATGACCGCCATCGGGGAGTCCGGGTTGCAGAACCTGGACCACGGTGATGCGGTCGGACCGGACAGCCGTGGGCTCTTCCAGCAGCGGGACAACGGCGCCTGGGGCACCTACGAGCAGCGGATGGACCCGTACACAGCGGCGTCGATGTTCTACGCGAAGCTCGTCAAGGTCCCCGGGTGGAAGACCATGACGCCGACACAGATGGCGCACGCGGTCCAGGTGAACGCGGACCCGGACCACTACGCCAGGTCATGGCCCGCTGCGAAGGCCGTGGTCGAGGGGCTGACCGGCCAGGCCGTGCCGGACACCGCGCCCCAGGGCTGAGGCTCACGCCGCGGCCTCCGTCACCTCGTCCTCGTCGAACTCGACCATCGCGGCCCCGGCGTCGTGCACGACGACCTGACCCCGCAGCCTGACGTGGTGCTCGTCGAGGACGCAGGCCATCGCGTCCACCCACTCCCAGTCGACCGGGCTGAGGCCACGCGTCCCCGGCCGCTCCCACGCGATCACCACGTCGGCGGCGTCGACCTGTTCGACGAGGTCGGCCACGAGCGCTCCGAAGTCGTCGACGTGTTCGTCGGGCTGGTACGGCAGGTCGGCGATCGGCACGACGAGCTGGATCGGGATGCCGCGGGGCGCCAGGAAGAGCACCCAGCACTGGCGTCGGACGGGGCGCTCGAGGAGCGCGACGACGAGGTCGACCACGTCGTCGTCGGTACGGACTGCGGTTCGCTCGAGTCGGTCGAGCACGTCGGTGTCTGGCATGCCCCGATGTTCGCGTCACAGCCACCCACAACGACGCCCAGCACGCCCCGCTGTGGACAGCGCCGCCCAGACGCCCACCTGTGGAGGAATACCCGGCGACCCCGAAGACCGAAGACCCCGCCGACCCCGCGCCCGACGCCCGGGCCGCCCTGTCAAACGCCGCGCGTGATCGCGCTGTCCACCAGCACCAGCGCACCGGAGAAGACCACCACGAGGGCGACCAGCCCCGTCACCGCGATCGGCCACGCCAGACGACGTCGCACCAGCCGCAGCACCGAGAACACGACAGCGAGCACCAGGGCCAGCGCGACGAGCACCGGACCGGCGTAGACCACGGCACCACCGAGCGTCTCGTCACACCGGTTCCCGGGGACCGAGCAGGACTGGAACCCGAGCGAGAGGAACACGATCCCCCACCCCGCGACCACCGCGACCACCGCGTCGATCGCCAGCAGCACGATGGTGGCCGTCATGTCGGCGACGCGACGCGCGCCCAGCACGGGCCGTCGCGGACGGGACGCTCCCACGGCGTCCACCGGGCCCGACGGGTGCGGAACAGCCCCGCGCCGGTCCTCCCGCCGCTCGTGTGGCGCCACCCGCGCAGCCATCGTCAGCTCCGACGCGACCCGTCGCGCGTGGACCAGAGCGACGCCGCGATCAGCAGCGGCTGCCCGAACAGGCGACCGATGCGCTTGGTGTCGGAGTCGAGTCCGAACGCGTCGCGGCGGTTCAGCCACTGGGAGATGTTGCCCGGGAACACCGCGACGAAGAACCACGCGGCCAGGGTGCCGACCAGGCGTCGGTGGCGCCGCGGGGTCACCAGCAGCGCGGATCCGAGACCGATCTCCGCGACGCCCGAAGCAAGGACCGTGGTGTCGGTGTCGAGCGGCACGAAGTCCGGCACCTGCGCCCGGAAGTCCTGCCGCGCGAAGGTGAGGTGACTCGTCCCGGCGAAGACCAGGGCGAGTCCGAGCAGGACACGGAGGAACGAACGCATGCGTCCAGCATGCCCGGCCCGCACGGCACGCGCACGGCGCCCCCAGAACCGGCGCCTGCCGGACAGCCCCTCCGGTCGGTAGGTTCGAGGACATGGCCGCCCGTTCCCGTGACCACGAACCCCCTGCGGCCCCGGCGTTCGTCGCCGTCCTGCTCGGGTGCATCGCCCTCTACCTCGGCCTGGTGATCCCCGCCGAGCAGCTGGCGCGGCACGCGGCCCTCGGTGGCGTGTTCGGCGTGGTCGGGCTGCTGAGCGGGTGGCGCGCCCTCGCCATCGCCGGATCCCGCCGCGCCCCGCGGTTCTGGGCGTGGACCGCCATCGTCATCGTGGGCATCGCGTTCGTCGCGACCGGCTACCAGACGGTGTTCGTGCTGAGCCACGGCGCCGTCCCACCGCCCTTCTGGTCGCCCTACGCGACCCCCTGACGGCCAGGAGGCGCGTGGCGGGGCGGCACCGCGCCTGCCGTCCGTCCCGACCGCCGTCCACGGGCCCAGCTCGCTCCACAGGCCCGGCCGCTCTCCACAGGTGGGCGCGTGACCGCGCGCACCGCGCGCACGAGGTGCAGAGTGGGCGCGTGACAACGACGCCGCGACCCACCCTGTTCCGCCGGAAGCCGATCGACGAGATCGACGACGACACCGGGGGCGACAGCGGCCTGAAACGGCACCTCGGGCTGTGGCAGCTCACCGCGATCGGCATCGGCGGCATCATCGGCGCCGGCATCTTCACCCTGGCCGGCACCGTCGCGCACGGGGTCGCCGGGCCCGCCGTGCTCATCTCGTTCCTGGTCGCCGGCGTCGCGAGCGCCGCCGCAGCCCTGTCGTACGCCGAGTTCGCCGGCCTGATCCCCAAGGCGGGCAGCGCGTACACGTACGGCTACGCCGTGCTCGGCGAGATCGTCGGGTGGTTCATCGGCTGGGACCTGCTGCTCGAGTACACCGCGATCGTGGCGGTGGTCGCGATCGGGATCTCGGGCTACGTCGGATTCCTGGTCGGGCAGTTCGGCATCGACCTGCCCGCCTGGATGCTCGGCGCTCCGGGCACCGGCGACGGGCACGTCATCGACGTGTTCGCCATCCTGCTCTGCCTGCTGACCGCCTTCGTCCTGACACGGGGCATCCGCAGCGCCGCCCGGTTCGAGTTCGTCGCCGTCGGCATCAAGGTCGCGCTGGTCGTGCTCATCGTGGTGCTCGGCGTGTTCCACATCAACAGCGCCAACTACGACCCGTACTTCCCGTTCGGCTTCGGCGGCGTGATGACCGGCGCCGCCACGGTGTTCTTCGCGGTGTTCGGGTACGACGCGATGTCGACCGCGGCCGAGGAGTCGAAGGACGCCCGCAAGCACATGCCGAAGGCGATCCTGCTCTCGCTGGCGATCTCGATGGTGCTGTACGTGCTGGCGACCATCGTCCTGACCGGGATGCAGGACTACAAGGACATCGACCCGGCGTCCGGATTCTCGTCCGCCTTCGCGTCGGTCGGGCTCGGCGGCGTGGCGAACGTCATCGCCATCGGCGCCATCGTCGGCATCGTGACGGTGCTCGTGACGTTCATGCTCGGCGCCTCGCGGGTGTGGTTCTCGATGAGCCGCGACGGCCTGATGCCGAAGTGGTTCTCCAAGACCGACCCGAAGCGCCACGTCCCGACCCGGGTGACGTGGATCCTCGGCATCGCATCGGCGGTGTTGGCGGGTGTGCTGCCCATCGGCGTCGTCGCCGAGCTGACGAACATCGGCATCCTGCTGGCCTTCGTCGTGGTGTGCACCGCGGTGATCGTCCTCCGCTACACCCAGCCCGACCTGCCGCGGCAGTTCACGCTCCCGTTCATGCCGATCGTGCCCGCCATCGGCGTGATCGCGTCGCTGTGGCTCGTCACGTTCCTGCAGTGGGAGACCTGGGTGCGCTTCGCGGTGTGGTTCGCGATCGGCCTCGGCGTGTACTTCGGCTACAGCCGGAAGCACAGCAAGCTGGCCGTCGAGCAGCAGCGCTGACCACGACCGCTCGCAGCGAAGACGAAGCCCTCGTCCGATCAGGACGAGGGCTTCGTGTGCGCAGCCGACGGCTCAGTACACCTTGCGGATGTAGCTGATGCAGATGTCCACCTCGACGGTGAGGAGCGTGTCGCCCTTCTGCATCCGCTGCAGCAGGCTCACGTGGCTCGGGGTCGAGATGGTCGCTCGTCCGGCCGGGCCGACGATGAACACGTTGTCGGTCTCTGCTGCCTTGATGATCTTGTACAAGTCGTCTTCTCCTGCGTTCGTTGTGTCTGTCCAGGACCCGTCGTACTCGAAGTGCCACGGTTCCAGTGGCGAGAACCCGTCGCCCTTCGGGATCCAGCCGTAGGTCGGACCGTTCTTGTTCATCCAGTTCTTCGCGGTCGTGCCGTAACTGTCGATGCCGCCACTGAAGTCCACTGCGCGGCCCAGGCCGTGGATCGAGGTGCCGGGCTTCGCCGCCAACTTGAAGCCGGGACGTCGCTCGTTCCACCCGTCCCAGAGGTACTGCTGCCGAGCCAGGTTCCGGTAGCCCTCTGCGAGCGTGAGCGGCTTCCCGAGCGCCTTCTGGTAGGCCGAGGCCAGCGCTCGGTACGACGCAGCAGCGTCAGCGATCAGGTACTGCGCCCCCAGGCTGTTCGTCGACTCCCCGACGTACGCGAGCTCCGACACGGGAATCTGCCCGTTCGGGTACGCCGATGCGGACTGGACCGAGAACGCGCGGGCGCTGGGCCCCGGTACCGATGACGACTCGGGGTAGGACGGGTGCGCCAGGTCGGTGGCCGACGCCGCGGTCGCCCGACCCGTCCCGATCAGTGTCGTCGCCCCGACCGCAGCCGCTGCGAAGACCAGCATCGATCTCCGGCTCGTCGTGCCTCGCGGGGCCACCGGTGGCCCCTCCCCTTCGTGCGCGTCAGACGGTTCTGTCATCGTGCTCCCCTCTGGAGAACACACCCCTCGTGGTCCCCCGTGAGCAGACTGACAGGTCTGTACACCAAGAAGGGACCCCAGAACGGGGGGCTTCAGCGGCGCTGACGCTAGCGGCGGTGCTTCCCCGCCGACGCCGTCGGGTCGGCCATCGGGTGGTTCCGGAACCAGCGCAGCAGCTCGCGCGAACGGCTGCGGTCGGCGCTGGCGTCGCCCGAGGCCAGGAAGTCGCTGAAGCCCTCGGGTACGTCCTGGTCGTCGGAGCGGTCGTACGCCATCGACCACTCCGGGAAGCGTCGGGTGTGCAGGCTCTCCTCGACCAGGAGCGCCACGTCGTCGTGCCGCTCGTCCTGCAGGATCCGCGCGTACGTCGCCATCACCGCGTCGTACGGCCCCTCGAGCAGCTGCATGAAGCGCCCCGCCCGGTGCACGAGCATGCCGGTCAGCCCGTCGGCGGTGTTGCGCTCGCGGGAGTACGCCAGGACGGCCTCGAGAGCGTCGTCGTCGAAGGGTTCGGTGGCGGAGCTCATGTAGACGAGTGACTGCAGCATGGTCCCTCCAGCCTGGACCGTCCAGGCGTCCCCGGACACCCCCTCTCCGGGTGGGAGCGCTCCCGATCGCGGGAGGACGGCGTGCGGAGTCGGTGGCGGCTGGCACGATGGTCTCCGTGCCAGCCGCCCCGATGATCGACGCCGTCGACGTCATCCGTTTCGTCGGACCGCAGACGTTCGGCCGGGCGCGCGACCTCGTCCGGCAGGGGCTGGTCGAGTCGGCCGTGTGGGACGACGACGCCGGCACGATCACGGGCTCCGTGGCCGGATCGGCGGACGACCCGTACGACGTGCACGTGGACACGACCGCCGCGCGGGGCGAGTTCGTCCGACCGGTCCGCTCCCGCTGCACCTGCCCGATCGGCGGCGAGTGCAAGCACGTCGCGGCAGCGCTGCTCACCATCAACGCCCGTGCGGTCGCCGCGCACGCCGGACCTCGCCCCGAAACACCCGCACCGCCGCCAGCACCGGACTGGAGGCACGAGGTCGCCCGCCTCACCGGTGACACCCCGCCGCCTGCCGCGCTCCAGGACACCATCCCGCTCGGCCTGCAGTTCGAGCTCCGCGACGCGGTCCCCGCGCGCATGGCCGCGCGGGCCCGCGCGGCCGGTCGAGCGCTGCCCACGGCGTCGCGGTCGGTCCGGCTCGGCGTCCGCCCGGTCACCCGCAGCGACGCGGGCAACTGGGTCCGCGGGCAGCTGACGTGGGGCACGCTCCCCTACTCGATGAACCGACTGGGCCTCGGCCCCGAGCAGCACGCCTGGTTCCTGCAGCTCGCCGCCCTGCACCGCGCGGGCGCCCTCGCGGGACTGCCCGGCGAGACCGACTGGATCCACCTCGACGACTTCCCGAGCCCGCTGCTCTGGCCGCTCCTGGGCCGAGCACCGGCGCTCGGCATCGCGTTCGTCACCGGGAAGCGCGAGGGCGGGGTCGCCCTGGGCACCGAGGCCAGGGTGCTGCTCGACGTCGCCCGCTCGGACGACGGGCTCGCGATCGGGGCGAGCGCCGTGCTGGACGGACGCCCCGTCGTGCACGGTGCCGCGCGGCTCATCGGCGACCACGGCCTGTACGTCTTCCGCGAGTCCCCCGAGTTCCACGTCGACCTGGCCCCGACCCCGGAACCGGTCTCCGACGACCAGCGGCGGATGCTGACCGAGGACACCCGCATCACGGTGCCCACGGCCGAGGTCCCCGAGTTCCTGGCGGACTGGTCCCCGCGGCTCCGTGGGGCCCTGGGGCTGGTGAGCTCGGACGGGTCGATCGAGCTGCCCGAACGGACCCCGCCGGAACTCGTGCTGACCGTCACGTTCGAACCGGCCCGGGCGCCGCGCACCGACGACGTCGCCCACCTGCAGTGGCGCTGGCACGTCGACGGGCGGAAGGACCCGGTGACCATGCACGGACCGCTGCCCGACCTGCGTGCGGTGCGGGCGGCTGACGACCCGACCGACGTCGGGCCGCCGGCCGACGACGCGGCGCAGGCCGAGCCTCCCGTTCGTGCCGAGGCGACCGGACCCGACGACGCGACCGCACCCCACGACGCGACCGGGCCCGGATCGACCGGACCGGGCGGCGGTCTGGACTGGTTCGTCGACGGGACCGTCGACGGCGCCGACGTCGCCGTCCTGGCCACCGAGTTGTTGCCGGCGCTCGGCGATGCCGGCGTCCGCGTGGTCGTGCAGGGCGAACGGCTCGACTACGAGCGACTGACGGGGCGCCCGCACATCCGGGTCACGACGATGCCGTCGGACAAGCACGACTGGTTCGACCTGGGCATCTTCGTCAGCGTGAACGGCAAGGAGATCCCGTTCACGCCGCTGCTCACCGCGCTCGCGAGCGGCCGGCGACGCATGAAGCTCGTCGACAACTCGTACCTGTCGCTGGCGGACCCGGCGTTCGACCGGCTCAAGGAACTCATCGAGGAAGCCCGCGACCAGGGCGAGTGGGAGCCGTCGCAACCGATGACGGTCACGCCGCTGCAGGCCGGGCTGTGGTCGGAGTTCGACCAGCTCGCCGACGAGACCGACCACGACGAACGCTGGCGGGCGATGGCTGCGCGGCTGCTCGATGCCGCTCCCCCAGGGGACGTCGTCGTGCCGGACACCGTGCACGCCGAGCTCCGGCCGTACCAGCGCTCGGGGTACGCCTGGCTGTCGTTCCTGGTCGAGCACGGCGTCGGCGGGGTCCTGGCCGACGACATGGGGCTCGGGAAGACGCTGCAGGCGCTCGCGATGATCGCCGCGCGGCGCGGGAGCGCACCGGACGAGCCCCCGTTCCTGGTCGTCGCGCCGACCTCGGTCGTGGGCAACTGGGCTGCGGAGGCCGCACGGTTCGTCCCCTCGCTCCGGGTCGCCACGATCGAGACCACCTCGCTCAAGGACCCGGCCCTCGTCGCACGGACCGCTGCGTCGGTGGACGTCGTCGTGACCTCGTACGCGCTGCTCCGGCTCGACGCCACGGCCTACACGGACCTGTCCTGGTCGGCACTGCTGCTCGACGAGGCGCAGTTCGTCAAGAACCCGCAGTCGCAGACCCACCGCGCCGCGTCCGAGGTCCGCGCGCCCGTCAAGATCGCGATCACCGGCACGCCGCTGGAGAACGGGCTGACCGACCTGTGGGCGCTGTTCTCGATCGTCGCGCCGGGCCTGCTGTCCTCCTGGACGCGGTTCGGCGACGACTACGTCAAGCCGCTCGCGTCCCCGGACCTCCGGGGCGCGGCTCGCACGGAGCTCACCACGCGGCTGCGACGCCGCATCCGGCCGCTCATGCTGCGCCGGACGAAGGAGAGCGTCGCGTCCGACCTGCCCCCGAAGCAGGAGCAGGTCGTGCGGGTCACGCTCGACCCCGCGCACCGCGACGTCTACGAGCGCACGCTGAACCGGGAGCGCCTCAAGGTGCTCGACCTGATCGACGACCTCGACCGGAACCGGATGATCGTGTTCCGCTCGCTCACGCTGCTGCGGATGCTCGCGCTCTCACCCGCGCTGGTGGCGGCCGAGGCGACGGACTCGTCCGGGTCGTCCGGCGGTCCCGAGTCGCCCGCGGCTCAAGGCGTGCCCTCGGCCAAGCTCGACCTGCTGCTCGACGAGCTCGAGCAGCTCGCTGCTGAAGGTCGCCGGGCACTCGTGTTCAGTCAGTTCACGTCGTTCCTGCGCATGGTGTCCGCCGCCCTCGACGCGCGGGGCATCGGGTACGAGTACCTCGACGGATCGACACGTGGGCGCACGAAGGTCATCGACCGCTTCCGGAACGGCACTGCGCCGGCGTTCCTCATCTCGCTCAAGGCCGGCGGCTTCGGGCTCACCCTCACCGAGGCGGACACCGTGTTCGTGCTCGACCCCTGGTGGAACCCTGCCGCCGAGTCGCAGGCCGTCGACCGCACCCACCGGATCGGGCAGACGCGCTCGGTGAACGTGCACCGGCTCATCGCCGAGGACACCATCGAGGAGAAGGTCCTCGCGCTGGCGGCGCGCAAGGCGCAGTTGTTCGCCGCGATGATCGACGACGACGCGCTCTTCGCGGATGACCTGTCGGCTGAGGACATCCGGTCGCTGTTGGCGTGACCTGCTCGGGCGCGACATGCAACATCTGTATTCCTGGCGTGCAGGGACGACAGATGCCTACGGTCGTCACATGACCCTGCTCGAGCACCCGATCGGACGACTCGACGTCGCGCGCGGCGTCGACTTCCCGACACCACACCTGACCCGCGATCCGGACGAGTTGACCTCTCGGATCACGCTCCCGAACGGCGCCCAGGTCGAACTCGTCGGGTTCGTCGGGTCCATCTGCTACCCACCGAACTACCTCGAGGACCTCCGCGCAGGCCGATTGTGATCACGCTCGACGCCAATGTGATGATCGCGCGCTTCGACCACCACGATGCGAGTCACGAACGCGCGGTCGACGTCCTCGATCACCACGAATGGGAGGAGTACCTGACCTCGGCAGTGACCCTCGCCGAAGCGCTTGTGCACCCCGCGCGCATCAGCGCTGTCACGAAGGCACTCAGGGACCTGGAGTCCCTCAACATCTTGGTGGTGCCCGTCGAGGACGACGATCCTGTCGGCATCGCCGCGCTGTGCGCACGACACCAGTTGCAGACACCCGACGCGGTCGTGCTGCACACCGCGATCACGACGAGCGATGCCCTCGTCACGTTCGACACGCGCTTGGCTCGCGCCGCTCGCGCTGCGGGCTTCCCGGTCATCGAGCGCGCTCCCGGCGAGCCGGACTGGGGACCGCTGATCGCTGCGTGAAGCCCGCCAGCTCAGCCGAGCGACGCGGTCCAGTCCGCCACCGTGGTGACCTCGGCCTGTCGCGGGAACACCTTCTCCGTCAGCACCCGGTGCACCTCGGCGTCGCCGTCAGCACACGCGTCCGACAGCACTGTCAGCCCGAAGTCCAGGTCGGCGGCCTGCCGCAGGGTCGACAACACGACACCACTGGTCGCGATCCCCGCCAGCACCAGGTCACGCACCTCGAGCCCGCGCAGCAACACCTCGAGGTCGGACCCCGTGAACGCGCTCACCCGCAGCTTGGTCACGACGATGTCGTCCGCATGCAGGTCGAAGCCGGCGTGGACCTCGGTCGCGTCCGGAGCCTGCGAACCCATCCGGTCGCGCATCCCGCCGAACATCCGGTTCGAGGCGGCGACCTCGGGGGCTCCCGGTCGGAACGCCACACGGACGAACACGACCGGGAGCCCCCGCTGCCGAGCGGTGTCGACGGCGGAGACGGCAGCGGCGAGCGCTTCGGGCGTCCCGAGCCGCTCGACGATGCTGTTCTGGTAGTCCATGACGAGGAGTGCAGTGCTCACCCCGTCGACGCTACCGAGGGTCAGCGACCGAGGCCGTCGATCCGTGCGACTTCGTCGGCGGACAGCGCCACGGTCGCACCCGCCGCGTTCGACCGGATGCGGTCCGGGTTGGACGACTTCGGGATCACCACGAACTCGTGCGCGACGTGCCACGCGACGATGACCTGCGCGGTGTCGACGTCGTGCGCCTCGGCGATGGCGACGAGGGTCGGGTCCTGCAGGTTGCTCGCCTTGAAGGGGCTGTAGCCCTCGAGCACCACACCACGCTCGCGCAGCCCGTCGGCGACGGCACGGTCGAACTCGGCGGGACTCCACTTGATCTGGTTCACCGCCGGGGTGGCGCCGGTTGCCTGGATGAGCTCGTCGATCTGTGCCAGCGAGTAGTTGCTGACGCCGACGGCCTTCGTCAGGCCGTCCTGCTGCGCCTGCACGACCTGCTCCCAGACGTCGGGGCGGGCCGAACCGTTCGGCGGCCAGTGCACGAGCCACAGGTCGAGGTGGTCGAGTCCGAGCTGGTCGAGGCTCTCCTCGATCGTCGGACGGACCCGGTCGGCGTTGTCCGGCGGGAGCTTCGTCGTGACGAAGACGTCACCGCGGGCCAGGCCGGAGTCGGCGATCGCCTTCCCCACACCGCGCTGGTTGCTGTAGCCGGTGGCCGTGTCGATGTGGCGGTACCCGGCCTCGAGCGCGGCGCTCACGGCGGCGGGGGCATCGGCGTCGGCGATCTGCCAGGTCCCGAAGCCGAGGAGCGGCATCGCTCCTCCGGTCACCGAGACGGACGGTTCTGCGTAGTCGGTCATGTCACCGTGTCTACGCGGCGATGTCGGATGCGTCCACCAGGATCGAGGGACAGCCCCATCGAGCACCACCAGGAGCACCACGCACCATGACGTCGCGCCGACGCCGCAGGAACCGCTTGACCCTGTCCGCCACGTTGATCCTGGTCGGCATCGCAGTCGTCGGGTCCGCCCTGCACGCCACCGGCGCGCTCCCGTCCCAGGCAGAAGCGCCGTCGCCAGCGTCGACCAGTGCCACCGGAACGACCGGGGCGACCGCAGAGCCGACCGCCGCCGGCGTGCCGGAGCCGACCCGAGCCTCCAGTCCGACCGCGACCGACCGCGCGGACACGGACGCCGACGCGGACCGCGCCCGCGCCCTGCTCGCGACCTTGCCCGTCAAGGGCAAGGCCCCGGCGACCGGCTACGACCGCACCGCCGACTTCGGCACTGCCTGGCTCGACGTCGACCACAACGGGTGCGACACCCGGAACGATGTCCTCGCCCGTGACCTGACCGATGTGGTCCGTCCCGGAGGCTGCCGCGTGATGTCAGGCGTGCTCGTGTCGCCGTACACGGGGCAGACGGTCGACTTCGTGCGCGGCGAGACGACGTCGACGCTCGTGCAGATCGACCACGTCGTCGCGCTCGAGAACGCCTGGACGACCGGCGCACAACAACTGACCGAGGCCGAACGACAGGCGCTGGCGAACGACCCGGAGAACCTGTTCGCCGTCGACCAACACTCGAACGCGCAGAAGCGCTCCGGCGACGCTGCGACCTGGCTGCCGGCCGACACCGCCTTCCGCTGCACCTACGTCGAGCACCAGATCACGGTCAAGTCGACCTACCGTCTGTGGGTCGTCCCGGCGGAGCGCGACGCGATGCTGCGAGTCCTCGCGCGCTGCTGACGACGCGTGGCTGACCCGCAGCCCGATGAGGATCGCACGACGGGATCTGACGAATCTGGTTCGCCGGACCCGGGGTACGCCGACCAGATTCGTCAGACGCTGCAATGAACGCTCCGTCCTCCCTGCCGACGATGCCACAACACCTGTTAAGCGACAGGTGTAGTCTAGACGAAAGCCGATGCGAACGCATCGACCTCCAGCGACGAAGACCTCAGGAGGCCTCCACATGTCCGCGTCCAGCACCACCCGATTCACCGACCGCGTCGTCCTGGTCACCGGCGGCGGTTCCGGCCTCGGACGGGCCACCGCCGTCCGCCTGGCATCCGAGGGCGCCGCGCTCTCACTCGTCGACGTCTCCGCCGCCGGCCTCGAGGCCACCAAGGCCGCCGTCCTCGACGCCACCCCGGACGCGCAGGTCCTCACCACCGTCGCCGACGTCTCCGACGAGGCGCAGGTCGTCGCCTACGTCGCCGCGACGACCGAGCGCTTCGGCCGCATCGACGGCTTCTTCAACAACGCCGGCATCGAGGGCAAGCAGAACCCCACCGAGTCCTTCACCGCTGCCGAGTTCGACAAGGTCGTCGCGATCAACCTGCGCGGCGTGTTCCTCGGCCTCGAGAAGGTGCTCAAGGTCATGCGCGAGCAGGGATCCGGCATGGTGGTCAACACCGCCAGCGTTGGCGGCATACGCGGCATCGGCAACCAGTCCGGCTACGCGGCAGCCAAGCACGGCGTCGTCGGCCTGACCCGCAACTCGGCCGTCGAGTACGGCCGCTACGGCATCCGCATCAACGCGATCGCGCCCGGTGCGATCTGGACGCCCATGGTCGAGAACTCGATGAAGCAGCTCGACGCCGAGAACCCCCGCAAGGCAGCGGAGGAGTTCATCCAGGTCAACCCGACGAAGCGCTACGGCGAGGCCCCCGAGATCGCGAGCGTCGTCGCGTTCCTGCTCTCCGACGACGCCAGCTACGTCAACGCGACGGTCGTCCCGATCGACGGTGGGCAGTCGGCGCAGTACTGAGACCGTTCCGTCCGGCACCCGGCGCACCACCGCGTGCGCTGGGCGACGGACGGGAGGCCCGGTGCCGGTCCGGTACAACGGCCCTCCATCGCCTGAGGGCCGGGTTCACCAGACCGTGACCGGGTCAGAGCACGTGGTGCGCGATGAGGCGGCCGAGGTAGGTGATGTCGAAGTGGCCCTTGAACTCGAACTTCACCTTGCCGAGCCCGCTGAACCACAGCTCGAGCTCGGCATCGAGGTCGAACGTGCCCGCCGTCTCGACCGAGAACGCCTGGATCTTGCTGTACGGCAACGAGGTGAAGTCGCGCTTCTTGCCGGTCATCCCCTGCACGTTGACGGCCAGGATCCGCTTGTCGGTGAACACGACGAAGTCGCGGATCGTCTTGGCTGCGACGAGGATCTGCTCCCCCTCGAGCAGCAGTCCGGAGATCTGTGGAGCGATCTCGGCCGGGTCGCACTGGGCGAGCTTGAACAGGGTGCCGTTGCTGAAGTCGATCACAGGGACGAGCGTAGGGCGTCGGCGCGTGCCAGCGCGGTACGGAGCCGGTCCTCGACCAGGGACGCCGAGCCCGTCGGCGCAAGGATGCCCGTGAACACGCGGAGTGCCTCGTCGCGGTCCTCCCGAGGACCGCTCGCCGCCGCTGCCGTCATCGTCGAGGTCAGGTCCTCGAGCGCGCGGATGCATGCGAACCGCACCAGCCGGTCCTCGTCGACGACCATCGGCCCGTAGCCCTGCCGGAACGCGGCGAGCTGCTCGGGCGTCGCCGGGTCGAACAGCACGCTGAACTCGACCAGGTGCAGGTCGAGTTCGCGCGGGGCGACGACGGCCTCGTCCCAGTCGACCAATCGGAGTGCGCCGTCGGCCTCGACCAGGACGTTGCCGAGGTGCGGGTCACCGTGACACGGAACGGGTTCGGCGGACTCGGACGCCACGAGCGCCGTGCCACGCAGCAGCAGGTCGACGCGCGGGCGGGCGTCGCGCCACAGGTCGAGCACCGGGTCCGTGCGCTCGACGGCGGCCGCGTCGAGCGCGCGGATCTCAGCGCGGTAGCGCCGACGGCGCCTGCGGATGCCGCGACGCGCTCCTCGTCTCCGCGGCGGCAGGGGGAAGGCGTGGGCATGCACGTCCGCGAGCAGCGCGCCGTACGCGCGGTACCCATCCAGGCCGAGCCCGACGGTCGCAGCGTCCTCGCCAGCCGACCACAGGGTCAGGCCGAGCCGACCTCCTGCGCGACGGCTGCGGCGGCGGCCGTCGTCCGTGGGACGGGTCGGCGGGGTGCTCGCGAGCCCGGCGGCGGCCATGGAGGCGACCAGCCGTGTCCCGGTGCGCGTCGGCCGGGTCGTCCACTTCGCTGCCCACGCGCTGCCGGCGTCGTCGACAAGACGCCAGACCACCGCCGAGGTGTCGGTACCGCCCGTGACCTGTTCGATGGTGACCGCACGGACGCCGAAGTCCGCGGCCACCCAGCGCCGGGCGTCGTCAAGCGAGGGCCGGCGTGTGTCGTCGGCCGACGTCACCGCAGGCCGCTCCGCGACAGTCCCTCGACGAAGTACCGCTGGAAGGCCAGGAACAGCGCGACGATCGGCAGGATCATGAGCAGGTTGACCGCCATGATCGCACCGTAGTCCGACGTGTACTGCCCCTGCAGCGTGCCGACGATGCCGATGGGCACGGTGAACAGGTCCTGGTTGCCGGACAGTGCGACCAGCGGCCACCCGAACGCGTTCCACTCCCCCATGAACGTCAGCAGCACCAGCACCGCGAGCAACGGTCGGCACAGCGGGAGCACGACCGACACGAACGTCCGGAACCGACCGGCGCCGTCGAGCTGCGCCGCCTCGATGAGCTCGTCCGGCACGGCCAGGAAGAACTGCCGCGCCAGGAACACCCCGAAGATCGCCGCAGCCTCGGGCAGGATGACCGCCCACAGGCCGCCGTACAGGTGCAGGCCGATCGAGATGAAGAACTGCGGCACGATGATCGCCTGCGGCGGGATCATCAGCGTGGACAGCAGCACCAGGAACAGCGCGTTCCGGCCGCGGAACCGCAGCTTCGCGAAGGCGTACCCAGCCAGCAGGTTGCACACGACGGTGATGACCGTCACGACCACCGCCACCACGAGCGAGTTGCCGAACCACCGCCACACCGGGAACTCCTGGAAGGGCCGGATGAAGTTCTGCAGCGTGAAGTGCGCCGGCCAGAGCTGCAGCCCCGGTGCGTACAGGTCGGCGCGGGTGGAGAACGCCGTCAGCAGCATCCAGTACAGCGGGAACGCCATGACGATCGTGACGATCACGGCGACCGTCAGCCGCAGCCAGAGCGTCCTGCTCCGACGCCCGCGCGGTGACTGCGCAGCGGGAGCGGACACGGCCGTGCCGGCGGCCGGACGGGCGCCCGTGGCGCCGGTGTCCCAGGTGGAGGAGGTCATCAGTCGGCCTGGTCCCGTCCGGCGTTGAAGCGCCACTGCAGCCCGGTGATCAGCAGGGTCACCAGGTAGATCACGATGCCGACCGCTGCGCCGTAGCCCAGCAGCTGTGGTCCGTGCTCGTCGAAGGCCACGCGGTACGCGTACGACACGATCGTCGTCGTGCCGTAGCCGGGCCCGCCACGGGTCATCGCCCACACCGTGTCGAACACCTGGAACGAGTAGATGAGGTTCATCACGAGCAGGAAGAACGTCGACGGCCCGAGCAGTGGGAACGTGATGAGCCGGAACTTCTGCCACCCGCTCGCGCCGTCGGTCGTCGCTGCTTCCTGCACCGCCGGGTCCACACCCTGCAGCCCAGCCAGGTAGATCAGCATGTCGAACCCGATGCGCTGCCACAGCGTCATCAGGATCACCGCGGTCATGGCCCAGCCACCACTCGACTGCCACTGGATCTGCGGCAGCCCGAGGGTGTGCAGGAACTTGTCGATGAACCCGTTGTTCTGGTCGAACATCCACGCGCCGAGCACGCCCGTCGCAACGCCCGACACCACGAGCGGCAGGAAGATGATCGTCCGGAACACCGCCCGCCCGGGCAGCACCCCGTTCAGCAGCACCGCGATCCCGAGACCGATCGCCATGCCCACCGGCACCGTGAGCAGGGTGAAGACGCCGGTGTTCGCCGCGGACTGCCAGAACACCGGGTCCGTCAGCAGCTTCGCGTAGTTGCCGAGGCCCGCCCAGCTCGTCCCGCCGAGTGAGTCGAGGTCCTGGAAGCTGATGACCAAGGCGTAGACCAGCGGCAACAGCGTGAACACGACGATGAGCACCACGTTCGGCACCAGGAACGCGGTCGCCGCCGCCCCAGTGGAGGCCCGGAACGGCCCGGCGGTCCGCCGCGGTCCGCGCCGCACGGCTCCACCCGCCGTGGCGCCGCCGATCCGCTCGGCCGCGCCCGTCATGCGGACACCGCCGCATCGACTGCCCGATCGATCGCCGTGATCGCCGCGTCGGTGCTGCGCCCGTGGAAGGCGAGTTCGAGCTGGTCCTGCAACGCCGTGTTGACCGACGCGAACCCCGGCACCACCGTCTCGCGCACCGCGGTCTCCGTGATCGTGGTCGCCTGCTGCGTGAACACGTCCATCACGTCGGGCCGCACCGCGTAGTCGAGCGTCGTGCTCGCCAGGCTCTGCAGAGTCGGCAGCTCGTTCGCCCGCTGACAGAAGTCGCGCATCTGGTCCTCTTCCACCATGAACTTCAGGAACGCCGCCGCCAGCTCCGGATTGGCGGTGTCGCGCGTGGCGACGAGGGCGTTGCCGCCGAGGTCCGACGCCGCCGCTTCGTCCCGCGGCATGTACGTCGTGGTCCACTCCCCGCCCTGGTACCCGTTCGCCCCGTCGGCGAGCTCCGGCACCAGGAAGTCCCCGATGAACGTCATCGCCACGGTCTGGTTGAGGAAGAAGTTGTCCGAGTAGACCGTGGTCTTGATGGTGTTGTTCGCCGGGACCCAGCGCTCGTCGAAGAAGCGCTGCGTGAACGCCATCGCCTTGCGGCCCGCATCGCTGTCGACCGCGGAGTGCTGCAGCGACGGGGTGAGCAGCGACCCACCCGCCTGGTACAGGAAGCTCGCCCAGCGGTACGCGCCCGCTGCCGTCCAGTCGTAGGCGAACGGGTACTTGGCGTCCGGCAGGGTCTTCCGGAGCTTCGTGCTGACGTCGGTGAACTCGTCCCAGGTCCATGCGTCCTCGAGCCGGTCCGGCACCGCGCGGATGCCGGCTTCCTCGAGCGCCTCGGTGCTGAACGCGATCGCCGAGGTGTCCGTCTGGTGGGGCACGCCGTACGTCCGGCCCTCGAACCGGACGGCGTCGTACAGCGCCGGCAGGAACCCCTTCGCCTCCGTCGCACTGAGGTACGGGGTCATGTCCAGCAGCACCCCGTGCGAGGTGTACTTGCCGATGCTCGTGTAGTCCACACGGAACACGTCGGGCGCGGTCCTCGAGAGGATGCCGCGGTCGATGCCCGAGAAGAACCCGTCGTACGGCAGGGTCTGCAGTTCGACGGTGGCCTTCGGGTGGCGCGCCTCGAAGCCCTTCTTGGCCCGGGCAAACCCGGAGTTCTCACCGTCGCTGCCACCCCAGAACGCGAAGCGCAGCGTGCCCTCCACCTCGCCGATGTCGGCCTTCGACCCCGCGGCAGCGCTGCTCGGGTCGGGGCCGTTGTTCGCGACGCAGCTGCTCAGGCTCGTCGCGGCGGCGATGCCGAGGGCGCCGGCGAGGAGCGAACGGCGGGTCAGCTGCGGTGGTGACACGTGGCTCCTCGGGTCGGATCGGTGCTCGGTCTGACCGTAGACGTCCGCACCGACACGGGTGTCCCCAGTGCGCATTCGGCCTCGGCGCTCGTGCGTGGGAGCATGGCCGGACACGACGGACAGGAGCGCCATGAGCAGCAACGAGACGACCGGTTCGGCCTTCGGCCGGGGGGTCGGGAACGCCGCGAGCACCGCGGCCGGCGAACTCCGTCGGCGCATGGCCTCGTCGGCACAGGGCTTCCTGGGCAGCGCCGCGTGGGTCCCCTGGCGGTCCGCAGACGACCCCGACGGCGGGAGCATCGCCCACGTCATGATCCGTGACCTGCCCTTCGTGCCCGTCTTCACCGACCCGGCTGAGCTGGCGGCCGGGCTCCCCGACACCGAGGCCCGCCCGGTCCGGATGGCGGAGCTCGTGACCGCCGTGCCCGAGGAGTTCGGCATCGTCATCGACCCGACCAGCACCGAGGCGGCGAACTTCCTGCACGCGGACGCGCTCGCCGGCATCCGAGCGCAGCTCCGCGGGACCGTCGCCCCCGACGACGACGACAACGACGACGACCGTGCCAGCACGAGCTAGGCCAACCGCGCCGCGAGCTCCGCAGGCCCGAGACGCTGCGACTGGTGCGCTCGGCCGGAGGACTCCGAGAAGACCACGCCCTCGTCGACCAGGACGGCCCGGACCTCGCGGCCGTCGACGGTGGACCACCGCGAGGTCGGCGGGATCGTGCCCGCGGCGTGCAGTACGCGGTGGGCATTGGTGACCGCGGTGCCCGCCAGGTGCTGGCCCACGGGCATCGGGTGGGTGCCGACCAGCGCGGCGAGGTCGCCGTAGGACGTCCACGACCCCGGCGGGATCGCCGCGACCGCTCGGTGGAGCACGTCCCACCGGACGGTGCCGCTGCTGGTCCGACGCTGCTCGGGGTCGGGCGGGACCCACATCGCGCAGATCCGCCGGGCCAGCCAGGCGCCGCGGGCCTGGATCTCCGCGCGTCCCCACGCCGGTTCGGCCGCGATCACCTGGTTGCTGCGGAGTCCGCTCGCGCGCAGCCCGTTCCGCTTCTCGGCGAAGGGCCGGTTGCCGAGCTCGGCGTTGTAGCCGGTCAGCGTCAGGTTGCCCAGGGTGTGGACCAGGGACTCGTGCACCGACTCGACGGTCTCCCCGTCCCGCAGGTCGTGTCGCAGCGCAGCCCGCCAGGCAGGTGTCAGGCGCTGCGGCAGGACGTGCTCGATCGTGGTCGCCGTCAAGTCGACGGGTTCGTTCGGCCGGAGTGACTGTTCGATCCACGCGAGGATCACCTTCTGGTGCGGACGGCGACCGCGCAGGTAGTACGGCGCTCCCAGCACCGCTTCCGTCACCGCGGCATCGTCGGCGAAGTGCTTCCGGCCGGCGGACAGGTACGCCAGGACCACACGGTCGTCTGGCTCGGTGCGGTCGTCCCGCAGCTCGCCGCACGCCTGCAGCAGCGTTCGGTTCGCGCCCTCGCCACCCCGCCCCGTGATGGTCCGTCGGACCAGGAACGACTCGACGGCGGCGAGCGCCCCGGCCACCTCCGCGGACGTACTCGTGCCGGCAGCACGACGGGCGAGCAGTCGCAGCGTGATCGGGACGGTCGTCGTCGATCCCCACTCGGCCAGGTGCTGCAGGCGTTCCCGCACGGCCGGGTCCGGTTCGAGCGCGGGGCGGCGGATCACGGCGAGGAGCTCCGACAGCCGAGCGAACCGGACGACCTCGTCCACGATGTCGACGTCCGGGCGGTCGGCCAGACGGGCCTGCAGCGCGGCGTGGATCTCGGACTGTCGCAGGGTCGGCGCATCGACGACGGCGTCGAGCCAGAACAGCAGTTCGAGGTCGTCCGGGGTCAGGCGTTCCTGCATCGGGAGCCACCACGTCGAGTAGACGGTCTCGCCCCGAGCACCGAGCCGCATGAACAGGTGGTTCCTGACCAGGTCGCCCTGCGTGAGCTGCAGCCCCGTCGTGTTGATCGACTCGAAGATCCGGTACACGTCGTCGTCTCCCTTCGCGGTGATCGAGACGAACGCCAGTCCTCCGAGCACGGCGTCGCGGAGGTGTTCGACCCGCTGGCGGTCCGTCGGGTCCTCGACGCTCGCCACGGCGCTCCGGAACTCCCGGTACGCCTCGGTCACCGGCGCCACGCTGCCGACGGCATCGGGACCGTCGCTGACGATCGCGCGGTAGGCCTCGCGGTCCGCCTGCGTCGGCAGGAGCTTGAGGCGCGCGTCACCGGACTTGTACCGGTCGTCGATGTACTGGTCGTGCAGGCTGGCGGCGAGCATCGGGTCGTCGGAGCGGTGCGAGGACAGGTGGTCACGGATCGCGCAGAGCAGGATCGAGAGCGTCGTCAGCCGCTGCTGCCCGTCGACGACGAAGAACTCCACGCCGGTCGGCCCGACGTGACCGGAGGCCAGCACGAGCGAGCCCATGAAGTGCGTCGCCGCGGGTCTGGTCCGCCGAAGATCCGCCAGCGCCAGGACGTCCCGCCACAGCCGGGAGCGCTGCCGACTCCCCCAGCCGTACGGGCGCTGGTAGAGCGGCACCACGTACTGCTTCGAGCCCTCCAGCAGCTGCCGGATCGTCGTCTCCTGCACGTCCATGTCGGCAGCGTAGGAACGTCCGAACACCACGCGATCGGCACCCGTCCACCCGGTGGACAGCCCACCCCCGGCACGCACCTGTGGAGGACGACCCGGCTCAGCCCCGCGGCTCGACCAGCTCGATGAACCGCGACAGCAGCGTCAGCCCCGGGATCGACGGCGGGAGCGCCGTGGTCAACGCTGGCGAGTACACGACGTACGCCGCCCACATCGCCCGCGACAGCGCCACGTTCAACCGGTTCGGCATGAGCAGGAAGTCGAGCCCGCGCGGGATGTCCGCCGCGCTCGAGGCTGCCAACGACACGATCGACACGACGGCCTCACGCCCCTGGAACATGTCGACCGTGCCGACCTGCGTCCCGCCGAATCCGGCCGCGTCGAGCGCCGCCCGGATCACCGCCCCCTGCGCGTTGTAGGGCGCCACGACGATCACGTCCTCGTCGGTGAGCGTCCGCGACCCCGACGACCGCGTCCCCGACGCCGACGTCCACGACCGCCCGACCGTGTCCTGCACCAGCGCGACGACCCGTGCTGCCTCTTCCACCGAGGACGTCGTGTTCCCCGCGTGCACGACCGGCACCGGGTGAACACCCGGATCGACGCCGTCGAGGTGACGACCGGTGACCATCGACGACAGCTGCCCGTCGTACGACAGCCCCGACACCGAGGCCGTCAACGCCGGCTCCATCCGCCGCGTCTGCGCCAGGAAGTACCCGAACGCCGGCGGCAGCACGTGCTCGCCGTCCGCCAACCACCCGAGCGCGGACTCGTCCACCGGCTCGGGGTGCGACCCCTGCGACACCTGCGGCAACTGCTGCGGGTCCCCGAGCAACAGCAAGCGTGAGGCCGCCACCGAGGACGCGATCGTCGGCGCGAGCGAGAACTGCCCGGCCTCGTCGACCACGAGCAGGTCGAGCGATCGTCGCGCGACCGTGCCCTCGTTCGCGAAGGTCCACGCCGTCCCGCCGACGACCCCGCCGGTGCCGGTCTCCTCGCACGAGGCCAGGAACGCCGCGATCGCGGCACCGTTCTTCACCGGCGTCCACGCGGCAGCTTCGATCTCATCCGCGTCTGCACCCGCCTTCGGCTGCTTCACGACGCGGTCCGCCGGCACGCCGGCCCGCACCACCGAGGACAGGAAGTTCTCCGAGGTCGCGTGCGACTGCCCGACGACGCCGACCCGCCACCCGTGCTCACGCACGAGCCGCGCGACGACGTTCGACCCGACGTACGTCTTGCCGGTGCCGGGAGGCCCCTGGATCGCCAGGTACGAGCGGTCCAGCCCCAGCAGGGTCGCCACCACCGCCCCCACGGTGTCGTCGCCGACCACCGGCGCGAGCGCCCCGCGCGGCGGCACCCGTCGCAGCAGGTCGAGCGCCGGGTCCTCGAGCATCGACGGCAGCGCGTCGAGGACCCACCCACCCCACTCGGCGATCGCCTCGGGCTGCGGCTTCGCCCGGGGCGGCGAGGACGGCGCCAGCGCGACCGGGAACTCGTGGTACGGCTCCCCGTCCCGGGGCAGGCTCTCCTTGAGCAGGACCTCGACGGCCTCGCCGTCGTCCCGCACGTCCAGGATGGTGGCGCGCTCCGTCGCGCCCTTCGAGCCGGGGCCGGGCGAGCCGACCGATGGCGGGGTCGGGTCGTCGTAGACCAGGTGGGGCGTGCCTCCAGGCCGGAGCCGACTGCCGGGCGCGAGCGTCCCCGACAACCGCAGGTCTCGGGACGGCTGCTGGCGGGGCGTCAGCTTGCCCCAGTCCCGCTCGACCGACGCGCGCTCGACGACCAGGACGTCGCGGGTGTCCGCCCACTCGTCGACCGGGTTCCGGAGCCGGTCGAAGTGGTCCTGCCAGAAGGTCTTGGCCTCGCGCCGGTGGTAGTCGATCGCCGCTGCGGCGAGCGCCAGCGCGGTCTGGTCGGGCGTCCGGTCGAGGGCGTCGACGTCCTGGAGCTCCGTCGCCAGCGCGACGGACACCGGGTTCGGCTCGCGTTCGACCGGGATCGGCGGCACGTCGAGTTCGAGCGGCGCATCGGCGGACGGCGGCCGGAGCGACAGCAGCCAGTCCCGCAGCCGCAGCGTCGACCGGCAGTCGTAGGCGTTGTAGTCCGCGACCTGTTCGAGCATCCGCTGGCCCTCGGTGTGGTCGCCGGTGCGGAGTTCCTCGATCGCCTCCACGTAGGCCGTGATGCTGTCCGCCGCGTTCGTGACGTCGCTGATCCGCAGGTCGTCGCCCATGTAGAGCGGCTCGAGCTTCTTGATCGAGTAGCTGTGGCTGCCGACGACCAGTGCCTTGCGCACCACGGGGTAGAGGTCGACCAGGATGCCCGCGCGCAGCAGGTCGTCCACCGCTTCCTCGCCGACCCCGTGTCGCGCCGCGAGGGAGAGCAGGTGCGTCCGCTCGTACGCCGCGTAGTGGTAGATGTGCATGCCCGGGTACTGCTGGCGACGCTCGGCGACGAACGCGAGGAAGTCGACCAACGCCTGGCGTTCGTCGCGGATGGTGTGGGCCCAGAAGGACGTGAACTCCGCGCGCGTGTCCACCAGGCCGAACAGGTAGTCCAGGCCCCAGTGCACGCCGTCCTCGGTGTGGAGCGGGTCCCCCTCGAAGTCGAAGAACACGTCGCCCGGGTCCGGTGCCGGGATCGCGTCGAGAGCGCGGGCATCGAGGAGTTCGAAGGCCGGCGCGGTCTTCTGATCGTGTTCCGTCCCGCGTCGTTCCGTCTCGATCTGGAGGCTCGCCTGGCGCACCAGACGATCGCGCGTCGTGCTCGACATGCCCGGCACCGCCGTGGTGCGGACCGCCAGGTCGTCGATGGTCCGCACCCCCTGCCGGATCAGCTTCGTCCGCTGGTCCAGGCGCATCCCCGCCACGAGGACCAGGTCCCGGTGCCGTTCGACCTCCTGCTGACAGACGCCGCACCGGCCGCAGCTGCTGTACCTCGGGTCGCCCCAGTGCAGCGGTTCGGTCGCCGCGATCCGCTCCGTGATGACCCGTCGCAGTTCCGTCCGCTGCGTGCGGTAGACCGGCGCGATGTCGGCCAGGTCGTGGGTGGTCGTCGAGCGGTCGCCGAGGACCAGGTGGACCTGCCGTCCCGTCGGGATGCCGTGTGCCTGCATCTGCTCGGCGTAGGCCGCCAGCTGCAGGAGCGCGCTGATCTTGGCGTGCCGGGCGAGCTTCGTGTCGTAGACCTCGTACTCCCCCGCGGCGCTGCGGATGATGAAGTCCGCGAAGCCGATGAACCCCGCGGTGTGCTCGGTCGGTGGTGCGAAGAAGGTCGGCTGGTAGAGGACGTCGGCGCCGGCTCCGAAGGCATCGATCGCTCGTTGCGCTGCGGCTGCGTAGTCCGGCGGAGCCGGTCGGTCGAACTCGACCACGTCGCGCGTCTGCTTCAGGATCTCGAGGTAGTCGAGCTCGTGCTGATCCCCCAGGCGAGCGGTGCGGTCGAGCATGTCGTCGTGCTCGTCGGGCAGGGGCTCCCCACGGCCGAGCTTGACGTCGAGACGGCGCAGGAAGGCCCACTCGCACGTGGCCCACGTGCTGAGGTCGCTCGGGCTGAGGAGCGCGCTGCCCGCCTCGGTGATCTGCATGGGACCACCGTAGGGGCGGGCGCCGACAGCCTCGGCTACTCCTCGTCAGGCGGATCCTGCTCGTCCCAGAGCTCGTAGGCGGTGATGCCGTACCCGCACAACCCCTCTACGTCGAAGCTCGAGCGCATCGCCGAAACGGTGTAGCCAGCGCTCTTGATGCCGGGCGCATCGAAGGTCGTGACCGTCCAGAGATCTGCACCGGTACTGGTCTGCCCGAGCTTGCCGACGTTCGCCTTGTAGCCCTTCTGCTGCCAATGGCGCTGCAATTGCTTGACCTGTTCTTCGGCGTCGTCCCGTCCTGCTCCCAGCCACGACGATTCGAAGAACACCCCGTCCTCGTCCGCGTGGGTGCATTCCCCGACGGTCACGCCGCCCGGCTCGGCCCACGCTGCGTCCACGGAGCCGGTCGCGTCCTCGGCAAAGGCTGTCGTCTGCGCTTTCCTCGACTCCCAGCCCACTGACCGGTCTCCGTGCCGCTCACCGATGAGCGGCCGCTCCGTGCACCCCGCCGATGCGAACATTGCCGTCCCGATGGTGATGGCGACAGCGGCGGCACGGACACTTCGCTGTCGCGATGAGACGGCGCCTGTCTTCGCCGCAGTCCAGCTCATGTCTCCCCCTCGGCTCCTCCAGCGCGACGACCGTAGCACCGAGCCTTCCAGTGCTTCAGCGCGCAATCGTGATGGCTACGCGAGTGCTGTGGACGACGGATCACACTGATATGCTGCCGTTCGCACCGCTTCGGGGGAAGGGACACCATGACGGACATCGTCATCGACACGGGGGCCATCCGCGGCATCGCGGGCAAGGTCGAGCAGAGTCAGACGCAGCTGAGCAACCTCGCGATCACAATGCTCGGCAGCGCGGACTTCGGCTCCGCCGATGTGCAGTCGGCGTTCGAGACGGCCCTCCGTGTGTAATCTGACACCATCACCGCGCTCGGGCAGAACGCTGGAACCGTCGCGAAGCAGGCGCACAGTGTCGTCGCTGCGTTCGACGACTGGGACGCGTCCCGAGCACGAACGGTCGGACGATGACCGTCAACCCGACCGCTGGCGACCCGCACTCCATTCGTTCCGTGGCGCAACGTCTGCAGCAGCGCTCTTCGAACATCCGCGACGCCGCGAGCCAGGTGCATCGGCAGGCGGAGGTCGTCTCTGACGCGGCGTGGAAGGCAAAGAGCAAGGCGTCGTTCGTCTCCGCTGCAGCCGAGATCGGTGCTGGCGGCGAGCGCATAGCGGGCCATGTCGAACGCGCCGCGACCGTCCTGATGACGTACGCCACGAGGATCCAACAGATCCAGACTGAGGCACAGACGATCTCCGCGGCGCGCGCCCGGAACCACGACGACCTCACCTCGAACACCCGGGCCGTCAAGAAGTTGCAGCAGTCGGACGCCGAAGACGCACCGATGCAGATGCTCGGATTGTCCGCCGAGGCCGCCGGACTCCAGGTGTCGAAGGTCGCGCTCGAGACGTCGTGGCAGGACCTCGTCGCCCGCCGCAAGGCTGCTGATGCGGAGACCGCGTCCAGACTCGGCGAGTTCGAGGTGCTGGGCGCATTCGCGACGAGCACCTCCACCATCACGGGGATGACCGACACGCAGCTGCTCGCGTTCCTCGCCAGACTGCAGCCTGAGGAGATCGCAGCGTTCGCTGGCGACCAGGCACTCGCCGACCGACTGAGCAAGGTGAGCGACCCCGAGGCGGTGGGGACGTGGTGGTCGGGGCTCGGCGGTGACTACGGGAAGGGCTTGAAGGATGCCCACTCGGTCGCGCAGGATGCGTTCATCGCGGCGCTCCCTGCTGTGATCGGCAATCTCAACGGCGTCGCGTACTGGGCTCGGGACACCGCGAACCGGGTCACGCTGAAGTCCGCGCTCACCGAGGCGAAGCAGAAGGTGCAGGCGCTGGAAGCTCAGCGCAACGGACCGGGGTGGTCTCCGGCGTTGGAGTCGCAGCTCGTCGATGCCACGAAGTACCGCGACCAGTTGCAGAACTTCGATGCAGGGCGCAGGAAGGACTACGACCTCCTACGGAGCGGGGCGCGCCAACTGATCGCGCTGCGCCTCGGGCCGCCGCCGCTCGGCGCCATCAGCGTCGGCAACCTCGATGATGCCCAGAACACGTCCTTCTTCGTTCCCGGAATGGGCACAACTCTCGCTGACACAACTCGACTCCTACAGGCTGCGGTCAACCTGCGGAACACGCAGGCATTGTCGACCCAGGATTCGACCGCTGTCGTCGCCTGGATTGGTTACGAGACTCCGAAACCGATTGCATCCGGCGATCCGTCAGTTCTGTACGACAACCGCGCGCGGGACGGTGCGCCTCAGTTCGCGTCCGATTTGGCCGGATACCGTGCGTCGGTAGGAGACGGGCCGAAGTTGAACGTCGTCGCGCATTCATACGGGACGACCATGAGTGCTCTGGCGCTCCAGAGCGCTCCTGACCTCCATGTGAACAGCTATGTGGCGCTCGGTTCGGCCGGAATCCCCCTCGATGTGATGAACGCCTCCCAGCTTCACGCTCAGCACGTCTACGCTGGCACCGGCGATGAATGGGTCGCACCCGCCGGGCGATTCGGCGGCGGCCGCGTGGACCCGGACGGACTCGGGTTCGGTGCGGAACACCTCGACACAGGACCGGGCAACGGTCTCGAGGGCGTCAACGCACATGACCCCCTCATCCATGACGAGACCGAGCATCAACACCAGTGGGGGTACTTCGACGTGGAGACGAACTCGTTGCAGAACGCCGCGGAAGCGACCACCGAATGAGTGTCCGCAACGCAATTCTGGTGATCACCATGTGCTTGTCTGCCGTGACTCTGACAAGTTGCGCCTCGGCGACGAACGAACCGCGAACGTCGGCGGACGCAAGCGCGAAGGAGTATCGAATGGACGCGTCGGCTGCACGATCTGAGGGGCAGCGGTTGGTCGATGATCTCCGCGCGCTTGACGACGAGGCCGTCACCTGGACAGGAACGCCAAGTTCGGTCGAGTGCGGGCCGCACGAGACCGAGGGCGTCGAGTTCCATTGGGCGTCCGAGGGTGCAGCTCCGCCCGACCCGCAGAAATTCATCGCTCGTACATACACGGTGATGCGCGAAGCCGGATTCTCCGTCGAGCAGAGCACCCGAGAGCTGCACGATGGGCGCCCTCTCTACCTCGTCGCGGGAGCATCAGACAGCGGTGCGCAAGTCAGCCTCGGTTCGAGCGCCGTCAACACGGTCCTCCAGGTTTCTTCGGCGTGCGCTGAGGGCAACGCGGCTGATTACGATTGACCGTGACGGGGGATGGCAGCTGCGGCATACCAGCGATCAGAGCTGAACTCCGAGCGGCCCATACCGGACGATCGCGCGTAGCGTCCGCAGCAATCGTCGTCACGATCGTCACGCTCCTCTGTAGTTGCTCGGCCACCGGAGTAAGCAGGACGGACTTCAGGACGAATCGCCAGGACGCGGAGACCGCACGCAACCTCGTGCTCGATGTTCCCGGTTCCGAGTGGAGAGCGGCTACTCGCACAACATCGCCAGCCCCGACCGAGTGCAGTTACGTCGGCGATCCGCGCGGTGGAGTCCAGCTGCACTGGGACTCGCGCGGCACACCCCCGACCGATCCCGAAGGCTGGATCGATGCTGTCGCCGTCGTCCTCCGAGACAACGACTATGCGGTGTCGATCCGGAGCACGGACTTCGGGAAGTACGGCGTTCTCCATCAAGTTCACACCCTGGACGGCGATCGCCCGGCGGTGTCAGCGGCTGCGAACCTACAGACCTCGTCTCTGACGGTCGACTCGGTGTGCGTTGGCGTCGACGATCACGACGTCGCCGGAGTCCGCGGTTGAGGCGCCATCAGGGGACGACGGTCCCATCGATCGTGCTCGTCGTGGCGACTGCACTCGCCGTGCAGGGGTGCACCGCGACGCAGGGACCGAAGCCCCTGAGTGGCGAGACGGCCCAGGAGCAGATGCAGTCGCTGGTCCGGGACACGATGAAGACGGCCGGCGGCGAGTGGACGAGTGCGAGCAACGGTCCGGCCGCTGATCCGTGCTCACTGCAGAATGGCTCGGAAGGCGTCTGGTTCTCGTGGGACCAGGACGCCGACGGGCCGAGCGATCCCGAGGCAGTGATGCACCGCGTCGATCAGGCCTGGCAGGACAGAGGTCTCACGACGACGACGCAGAGCGTCGAGCGAACGGACGGCAAGACCTTGCACCGAGTCGGATCAGGAGGACGTGAAGTCGATTCGATCGAGTTCAACGCCACGACGAGTCGGATGTCGATCAACGTCCAGTCACTCTGCGGAACCGGAAGCGTCCCGCCCGCATGACACGAGCAACGCGTGCCCTCAGCTCTGCGGCGCTGATCCTGGCACTCACCATGGCCGCAACGGCCTGCACCCCGACGCTGCGCGACTCGGTGAGCGCCGAACATGCGTCCGAGCAGATGCAGGCGCTGGTCCGCGACACGATGCAAGCGGCGGGAGGGAGCTGGACGAGTCTGAGTGACGGGCCCCCGCCCGACCCGTGCACAACTCCGGCCGGCCACGATGGCGTCACGTTCTCGTGGGACCAGACCGCTGACGGAGTCACCGATCCGGGCGCTGCTGTGGAACGGGTGGAACAGGTGTGGCGAGACCAGGGGCTCGCCGCGAACACGCAGACTGCGAGGCGTGGGGACGGCAGGATCCTGCACCGAGTCGGCTCCACGGGCAAGGACGTCGACTCGATCTTGTTCGGCGTCACGACGAGCGGCATGACCATCGAGGTGCAATCGCTCTGCGGATTGGGAGATGTCGATGACTTCTACCGGACCTGAGCGGGCGCCCCGAAGCCCGAGCGACGAGCTCGCCGCGCCGAGAGGGGCCTCCCTACGATGAACGATGTGGACGACCTCGAACCGATCCTGCAGCGTGCCCGCCGTCGCACCGTCTGGATCGCCGCGATCGGCGCTGTCGTCGGCGGGATCGGCGGTCTCGCGCTCGCGCTGACAGACGACCACGGCCTCCATGGTGTCCTCACTGTGATCGGCTTCGCCTGCGGAGTCGGCGGCATCGCCGGCGCCCTCTCCTTGATCCTGACGGTGAGCACCTACTCGCCCGACCTGCGTGTCCCGCTGGCCGGCCTGGACCGCGCGACACGCAGCAGGATCAACCGCAGCATCCGGGCCGGAGTGCCGGTCGCACCGCCGGACGGGGAACTCGCACGTCGGGGAGCCGACCGTGCGCGCGCGCTGGCGCTGCTCCTCCCGTACCAGACAGCACAACTCGCACTGCTCTACGTCGGCATCGGGGGCGTGCAGCTGCCGCAACTGACGTCGGACGATCCGTGGCAGTTCTGGTTCAGCCGCATCTTCCTGTTGGCGATCGTGCTCGTCGGCGCGTTCTTCGCGCTCTTCACCCGACGCAAGGTCGCTGCCGCGCGCCGGTACCTCCGGGCTGTCGAGGCGCAGCGGCTCAGCAGCATCCCGAACGCAGGCTCAGCACCGTCAGTACGGTGATCGGCAAGGGGGAACGATGAGCGACAGCGTCAACACCTGGGCCCAGTTCGTCGTTCGCCGATCGTGGTTCCGCACGACCTTGCCCGCGATCCTCGGCGGCATCGTGCTCCTGGAGCTCGGACGCATCCTGCGGCTCGCAAGGTATCGCCCGGAGCAGTGGGCTGAGTGCGAACGGCTCGGGGTGCCGAACTAGTCGTCGAGCCGGACGAACCGCGGTCCCTCGTACCCATCGCGCGACACGTGCGCAGTGAAGTCCGCGAGCGACCGCACCCAGTGCCCGTGCTCGCCGTACAGCGCCTGGTAGACGATCACCGGCTCCTCGGTCTCGACGTCCCGAGCGACGAGCACGACCTGGTACTCGCCGCCCTTGAAGTGCCGGTATCGCCCAGGCGTCACGTCGCTGCTCACGCTCCCGATGCTACGGGCGACCCGGGTCGACCGGGCGCGTCCAGATGCTGACGGTGCTCTCGAGCTTGTCGTAGCGGTAGGGCTTGACCTCCCCCGTAGGCGCGTACCCGAGTGCACTCCAGAACGGCTCGGCATGGGCGGCATTGCGCTCGACGATCCCCAGGCGCATCTGCGTCGCATTGACCTCCTGCAGCACGCGGTCGAGGACCGCCTCGTGCAGCCGCCGTCCCACGCCCTGCCCGTGATGCGCGCCGTGCACGAGCAGCAGCCCGATGTGCGCCGTCGACGTGTCCGGCCAGCCGAACAGCACGTCGGCGAAGGCGATGAGGACGCCGTCGTCCCAGAGGCCGATGCCCCGCTTGCCAGCCGGATCGAAGTCCGGCGGCACCGAGATGAGCGCCGAGAGGGCGTCCGACGAACCAGGCGGGTGCCCGGTGACGCGTTCGGCGTACGCCGGATACGACTCGATCAGCTCCTGCAGGGCGTCGACGTCGCCCTGCTCCAGATCGCGGATCACGATGGCCATCGACTCAGTCTCCGCCTCGTCAGTCGCGGTGGTCTGCGACCCGCAATCGACGGTCAGGAGGCGCGACCCACCTGCGCGACGCACGTCGCGTGGGCGAGGTGATCCGGGCCTCCTGACCGAGCGTCCGTCACGTCTCTAGACTCGCGATCATGAGCGAACCGGCACGGACCGAACGCGGACTCGACCGTCTCGTCAACTTCTCGGACGCGACCGTGGCGATCGCCATCACGCTGCTGGTCCTGCCGCTGGTCGACCTGGCGGCGGACCTGCGCGACGGGCAGAGCACCGGCGACCTGCTCGCCGAACACTGGCCCGCGCTGGTCGCCTTCGTCGTGACGTTCTGGGTGATCGCGGGCTTCTGGCGCGCACACCACCGCGTGTTCGAGCACGTCCACACGTACGACGAGCGCGTCCTGCACCTCAACTTCGTGTGGCTGATCAGCATCGTGTTCCTGCCGTTCGCGGCGAACCTGCTCAACCACGGGATCGACGGCGACCGGCTGTCGTTCGCCGTGTACATCGGGACGATGCTCGTCACGAGCCTGTCGCTCGCCGCCATCGAGCTGCGGCTGACTCGTCATCCGGAACTCGTGTCGACGCCGTTGCCGAACGCCCGCAAGGGGCTCGTCGCCTCGGGACTGCTCGCATTGGCCCTCGTGCTCGCCGTGGCGTTCCCGAACGTCGGGATGTTCTGGGTGCTGCTCCTGCTGTTCCAGGGGCGGGTCGGCAAGCTGGTCGACCGCCGACGGACGGCGCCGATCCGCACGCAGTAGCCGCACGGCCGGCCGGACTCGGCGGCGGACACTCCCCCCAATGAGAGCGTCCGATGTCGAGCCCGACCGTCCGGTCATGCGGCCTGCAGTGCCTGCTCGCTGAGCGCGACGAGGTCGTCAGCGCGGAGGGCCGGCCACCCGTGCAGGAGCTCACGCCACTCGGACGGGAGTGCCGCCGCACCGTAGAGCGCCCCGGCAAGGCCGCCTGCGATCGCCGCGACGGTGTCCGTGTCGTTGCCGGTGCGGACTGCACGGACGAGGGCGTCCTCGAGGGTCGAGCTCTGCCGGACCGCCGCGTAGGCAGCCTGCAACGCGGAGACGACCCACCCGTTCGAGTCGGTGAAGTCGATCGGCTGTGAGCGTTCCGCGACGTCGAGCCGTTCGGCCCAACGCCGTTGCTCGTCTTCGCCCAGCAGCGGGAGTCCCCGTCGGACGTCGAGCTCCCCGGTCAGCACCGCGTGCCGGATCGCCACGCACCAGAGCACACACGCGTCCCCCGCATCCGCCTCGAAGTGCGTCAGGTCGCTGATCGATCGCGCCGCCGATGCCAGGTCTTGCTCCTCGCCGTCAGCGCCGGCCAGGTACCCGAGGACGAGCGGCGCGGTCCGCATGAGCGATCCGTTGCCGGCTGACTGGCCCTTGTACTCGTGTTCCCGCCGGGCCGCAGCGCGACTGGCGGAGGCGGTGTGGGCCTCCAGACCGGTGAGGACGTTGCGCGTCTGGATGCCGACGTCCGGTGCGTTCTTGGCCCACGCTGCCCAGGCAGCGACGAGGCCGTCGAGCGATGCCTCGTCCGCGGGGTCTCCGCCCCGGGCGAGGGTCCGGAGGATCGGGACGCCCATGCTCGTGTCGTCGGTCCACTCCCCCGGTGCCCAGCCGAACGAGCCGCCACCGGCCATGCGGATCGGGGTGGGTTCCGGGACTGCGGGCTTGAACTCGTAGCCAGCGCCGAGGGCATCGCCTGCGGCGGAGCCGAGCACGGCCCCGATTGCTCGGTCGCGGGTGGTGGTGTCCATGGCGCCTCCTCGAGTTTGCGCGTTATTGCGTTAACTGTGACACGCCCTCCCGGTTTGCGCAAGTACGCGTAAACTCGGCGTCGTGAGTGACTACCGCGATGCTGCCGGAAAACGCCTGGTCGACTACCCCCGACCGTCGGTAGCTGTGGACACAGCCGTCCTGACCGTGCCTGTGGAGGGATCGCTGTCGGTGCTGCGGGTGCGGGATGCGGTCGACGGCGACTGGCGGCTGCCGGGGACGTTCGTGCACGAGGGTGAGCGGCTGGCTGACGCCGTGCTGCGGTCGCTGCGCACGAAGGCCGGGGTGACGGGGTTGTCGCCGCAGCAGCTGCACGTGTTCGACGAGCCTGGGCGGGACGACCGGGGGTGGGTGATGTCGGTGGCGCACCTCGACGTCGTGCCAGCGGCGGAGCTCTCGCTCGGCGTGGAGGCGCGGCTCCTTCCCGTCAGCGAGGCGACCGGAATGGTGCATGGTCACGACGACATCATCGCCGTGGCCGTCGATCGGTTGCGCGCGGACTACGCGGGGGCGCCGGATCCGTGGGGGCTCGTGGCGGAGCCGTTCACGATCACCGAGTTGCGGCGGGTGCACGAGGCGGTGGCGGGGCGGGCGTTGTTGCCGGACTCGTTCCGGAGGGCGATGGTGCCGATGCTGGTGGTGGCCGAAGGGAAGCGGGCGGAGGGGCCGGGGAAGCCGGCGGGGCTGTGGAGGAAGAACGGCAGCCATCGCCGTGCAATCTCATGAAAGGGGACGGAGTTCCGATCACTACAACAACGGGGATTGCGCCGACCAATCAAACCAGGCTGAATCACATCGAGCGCGGTGGCGACGCACGAAGATGCGCCACGGGCGAACCTCGGCGGCGATGCCCAAAGGCAGTCGCGATCGCATGTGTCCAACTCGGGCCAGCGTCCAATAGCGCACGACCAAAGAAGTTACGCCAAGTCCGGCGTCGCAGGCACTAGCCGGGTTCGGCAGCGTAGATCGCGGCCGGCGACGGGCGGCGGTCCGCCATACTTTGACTGGAACGGTCGGCCATCGTCGAGCCACAGGACGCACACGGCATCCAGTGCCGACGATACCAGCAGTGCGCCGACGCGAAGATGGGTGCCATCGGGCGCTGGGACATACGCACGAGTCAGCCAAAGGCCGCTTCCTTCGAACGGGGCCCCGATTCCCCCGGGCGAGATCGAGTACCGCGCGTGCTCCGGCGCGGTGGGCCGATCCCGTCGACCACCTCCCACGACTCGAATCGCAGGAGCGTGCACAGACACATTGGGTAGGCCCCGTGCGGGTGGCGCATGACGGGAACAATAATGCCGTTAGTGCCGACAAACCTCCCTTGCTTAACCACGCCTCTCAGTAAAGAGCCTTCGCGTTATTTCCGGAGATTTTGTCGTTGAAGCCTTCATCGAGGAGAAAACATCTTTCGGATAGCCTCACGACCCACCGCCCCTCGCTCGTGATGCCAACGTTACAGAACGGTCGTCGGTTCTATTAAATAGACCTCGAACAAAGGATAAATGCCGTCTTTGTAAGAACGGGTCCCAAGACCTGTGCGAATAGTTTGGCACGCCTGCCAGTTTCAGCCGGCACGCCCACTAGTCGTAAACGTTGATCTCCTGCCGCGTCAAACTCAGTCGGAGCTTGGTGGGCGCGTCGCCGTCTCACTGTCCAAACGCGGCGGCTGCGAGCTCATACGCTTCACGCACCTCCGTCGGGATCCGACCACGAGCACCAACGGTGTAGCCGTTGGCGGAAGCCCAAGCACGGACGGCAGCGAAATTCGTGCGTGGCGCCAGCGGATCCTCAACGAAAAGGTCGAGGGTCTGCTTCCCCGTCGCCGCAAGATAGGCGTCGATGAGGATGCGCTGGCGCGACGCTTCATCGACGACCCGTGACTTCTGGCCGAAGACCCGGTCGACTGCTCGGTCGAGCACATTGTGTGCTTTCACCAGGTCGGGGTCCATCGCCAGGGGGTTGTAGTGGTCAACCAGCGTCCGCTCAGGATGCTTCAATCGAGCAGCAAGCACCCCCCGGCCGGCGTCGATGACGCGTTGGCGGTCTCCGTCATACAGCGCCGGCAGCGGGAAGGTGTACCAGGTGACGGTCTGGGCGAAGTTCAGCCGAGATTCGAGACGTCCGCCGATCGCCTTCTGCCAAGCGACGAACATCGACGAGGAGAACACCGCGAATTGGAAACCGTCGTCGTCGGGTGTGACGTAGACCTTGTTCGACGGAATGGAGTTGTCCAGACGTACCGCAGGGAAGTAGCGCCGAGTTTCGCTTACTACCGCGGGTATTGCGAGGTACGAGTCAGCTTCCGGTCCGAGCTGTCGGAACAGATGGTGATGCGGGTAGGACCGGGTCGACTCGGGCTTGTCGTTCGCGGCACGGAATGCTTTGACCGCCTCGACTCGCGCGCGGAGGACGCTAGATTTGGCGAGATCGCCCGGTTCCACGTCCTTGAGCCAAAGGCACCAGCGGTGCGTGCCGCGGAGGAGCTCCTTCGCCCCGACGTAGGGGCGAAGGTACTTCGCTGCGATCTCGTCGGCTCGTACAAGATCGAGGTCGGCGTCGTCGACGATGAAATTGCCGCCGTCAGTGGCCATGTGACCGCGCGCGACCTTTGCAATGTCCCTCGACAGCGGTGTGGAGCGCGACTCGACGAGCACCCACGGTTGATCGAGGAGATAGGCGTTGATGCCAACCTTTGGGGAGATCTCCTGCGGGGCGCCCTTCACAGTGGCGTACTCGAACAGTCGTGGCTTACCGGTCTTCGACTTCGTGAACCCGACGACGACGCAGTGCACCGCGGCAGCGCCAGGCGCTTCAGATGTCCACGCGAACGTGCGGTGAGCGAACTTGATGCGCCATCCGTCGTCGTGGATGGGGGCGAACAGACGAGCGGGCTGGTCGCCTTGCGTGATGGAGGAGGTGGTCACGAAAGCCCACTCCCCGCGGCCAGGGCGGGCCCGGAAGAACGCGAGCGTCTTCGCGTGCCAGGCGGTGACGTAGTCGAGCCGGGAGAGTGTCTTGCTGCCGCCCCAGGCGGCCTGCAGCTCGGCCTTCTGCTGCTTGTCACGGGTGTGGTCGCCTAGGAACGGCGGGTTGCCGAATACGAAGGTGTGGCCCTTCACCGCGGGGATGACGGTGGTCCAGTCGGTGGTGAGCGCGTTCGCGTGGACGATGTTCGCGGCGATGGTGATGGGGAGGCGGTCCGGCGCCTTACCGAGAGATGCCGCCATCCGCAGGTTCGCCTGATGGTCCACGAGGAACATCGCGGTCTCCGCAATCTTCGCGGGCCACCAGTTGATCTCGATGCCCGTGAACTGGTCGAGCGAGACGCGGAGGCCAAGTGACACGTCGAGCATCTGGGAGGTCTGGTCACCTTCGAGCTCTCGGAGACGCATGATGACCCCGAGTTCGATGTCCCGAAGTTCCCGGTACGCGATGACGAGGAAGTTCGAGCAGCCCGCAGCGGGGTCGCAGTAGGCGTTCGTTGCGAGTTCGTCGTGGATGTCGTGGAGCTTCTTCGCGTTACTCCATGATGCGCGGACGCGGGCTCGGTAGTCGTCAAGGAACAGCGGGTTCAGCGTTTTGAGGATGTTCGTTTCGGTCGTGTAGTGCTCGCCGTCGAGGCGGCGGGCTTCCTTAGACTTCACCGCCTGGAAGAGGGAGCCAAACACGGCAGGGCTAATGTCGGACCAGTCGAACAGGCACGCCTTGATGAGCGCGTCGCGCATATCCTGGTCAAACGCGATGATGCCGAGGTCGTCGGTGGCGGAGAATACGCCGCCGTTGACGTACGGGAACCGCTTCAGCGACTCGTCCATCCGGTCCGGGCGCTTCCGGGTGTTGAGCACCTGGAACAATTCCGCGAGTTTCGCGCCGAGGTCGGAGCCGTCCGTGGCAGTGCGGTCCCGCACCCAGTTGAGGAACAGGCCCTTTTGCCAGAGACCGGCGTCGTCGCCGAACATGAGGAACAGTAGCCGGGTGAGAAGTACCGCGGTGCGGTGGACGGTCTCGTCCTCGTCGTCCTCCGATTCGACGCCCGCGTCGTCGTAGTCCTGGTCGGCATCTCCGGTGAGCGCCGCGTAGAGGTTCGCCATGACCTTCGCGGCCTGCACCGACGCGGCTTCTTGCGCGGTTGTGTCGATGCTGACCGTCTGGTAGCCGCCGAGGAACCCGAGCTCCTCCGCGTGCTTGCGGAGTTCGCTCAGCGGAAAGAACGTGCTCCTCGTCCCGCCGGGGGCTTCAAGGTCGGTGACTCGCATATGGGCGTAGTCGGTGGAGATGACGTAGCGCGGGAAGTCCTCTGGGCTGATGTCACCGCCGGCGAGATAGTCAAACGCCTGCGCCTCCGCGACCTTACCTTCCATGCCCATCTTCCCGAGCGACTTGTGCTCGCCAATGACGACCTTCGGCCAAAAGAAGTCGATGAACCCGGTGTTCCCGGTGGAAGCCCGAGTCGCCTGCTGCTGGAACGTTGCGACACGGCGGCGGGTGATGCCGTAGCAGGCGAGGAGTTGGTCCCAGAATGTCGCATATTCCGCGTGCTCTCGCGACTCGTCGGCGAACTCGAGAACAAACACGTCGAGGCGGGAGCGGATTTCGTTCCAGGATAGCAGCGCAGGCACGTCACTGATCATGGCACATGCCTGTGCGCAGCCTGCTGTCCTCCTAGCGCTACACGCGAGGTCGCCGCCAAGGCTGACACCGCTTCCCGTGCCAGCGCAATAGTGTTTCGGTCCCGAAGTGTTGGGATGACACAGGCATCGCAGGAGAAGGGAGTGGGAACGTACGTTCGGCGTGAGTCGCTCGGGGCCGATGTGCGCGTAAGACGAATGCCGGAGCACATCTGAATCATCGATGCTGCCCTAGCTGCTGGCGACCGCGCTGATGAGCTGATGTTGTAGCTGGAACAGAGACGGAACCGGAGCGGCCGCGATATCAAATTCTAAGGTCGGTCTCGCTGAACCTACACGCGCTGGGCGTAGGGCTGCGAAGGACGGACGAAGGGTCAGCTCCAGCGGCTGCTATCCAAACCGGTGCTATTGGCGAGCCACCCACCGGACGGGAGTCCCGTCACCACCCCGCCCCGCGCCTCCAGTCCGCCAGTCCCGCCGCTACACCGCCGTCGCCAACGCGAGCTGCGCCCGCGCCACCACCGCATCCGCGGCCGGCGGCCGCCCGTACGCCTCCCGGTAGTCCCGCGAGAAGTGCGACGCGCTCCGGAACCCGACCGCAGCAGCAGCGCGTGCCGCGGTGTCCCCGTGCACGACCATCCGCCGCCGCGCCTCCCCCAGCCGCGTCCGCTTGAGGTACTGCGCCGGCGTCATCCCCGTCGCCTCCTTGAACCTGGCGAACAGCGTCGACTCACTCACACGCAGGGTGCGCGCGAGCCGGTCCATCGACCACGGCTCGTCCATCCGCGAGGTCAGCAGCGCCGTCGCCCCGGTCACCACCGAGGTGCCGCTGCCGTCGAGCGCGGCCGTGATCCGCGGCGCCTGCGAGGTCTGCAGCAGCCGCAGCACGATCTCCCGCGAGACCAGGGGGAACAGAACCGGGATGTCCTCCGGCGCGTCGAGCAGCCCGAGCAGTCGGGCGAACGCGTCGGCGAGGGCCTCGGTCCAGCTCCCGAGCCGTGGCACCGGCGTCGCGGCGACCGCGGCGCCGGGCACGGACATCGACGCGATGACCTCGCCGACGACGACCGGGTCGAGCCGCCACACCGCGGAGACGAAGCCGTCGTCGCCTGCAGTGTCGATGACCCCGGCGACGACGGGCAGGTCGACGGGCGTGATGATGAACCGGTCGCGGCCCCACTCCTGGTCGTCGTCGCCGACGATCGAGCGCTTCCGCCCGCGCAGTACGACCGACAGCGACGGCACGTACCGGCGGTCGAACAGCCCGGTCGCCTCGTGCACCCGCGACACGGTCAGCCCGAGGGTGTCCGCGTGGTGCGCCGACCCGGTCCGGGCGGCGGCTGCGTGGTGGTCTCGGCCGAGGACGGCGGCGTGTGCCGAGGCAGCGGCCGCCGCTCGGTCCAGGTGCTGCGCGATGCGGTCCTCCACGCCGCCAACCTACCCACCGGTGCTCCGACCACGGACCGGATCGACCCGCTGATGGGGGATCCGGCAAGCTCCTCGTGGATCCGGGCAAGGACCGCCCCTGCCGCTCGTCGGAGCATCGGATCATGACCACTGCACCGAACGACCAGACCACTCCGCGCACTGCCCTCGTCACCGGCGCCTCGAGCGGCATCGGCGAGGCCATCGCCCGCGAACTCGCCGCCGCCGGCCTGACCGTCGCCGTCCACGGCCGCGACGAGCACCGCACCCGAGCCGTTGCCGCCGACATCGAGCGTCAGGGTGGCCGGGCCGTGCCGCTCGTCGCCGACCTGTCGCAGGGGCCTTCCGTCGTCCGGGCCCTCGCGGCCGAGGCCCTCGACCAGCTCGGCGGTCGCGTCGACGTCCTGGTGAACAACGCCGGCGTCTACCCCGGCGGCCCCACGGAGTCACTCGCCGACGACACCGTCGATGCCCTCCTCGCGACCAACATCCGCGCGCCGCACGTCCTCGTCGCAGCACTCGCACCGGGGATGACCGAACGCGGCAGCGGGCACATCGTCAACATCGGCTCGTGGATGGCGCGCGTCGGCGTCCCGTTCATGGCGCTCTACCCGGCGACGAAGGCCGCGGTCGAGCAGCTCACCCGCGCCTGGGCCGCTGAGTACGGGCACCGCGGCATCCGCGTCGTGACCGTCGCACCGGGGGCGACTGCAACGCCGGGGAACGCGGACGCGGCCGAGGTCCTCGCGGCGATGACGCAGGGCACGCCCGCGGGCAAGCCGGTGAAGCCGATCGACATCGCTCGCGCGGTCCGGTGGGTCGTGTCCGACGAGGCGGCGTTCATCACCGGCGGGACGATCGACGTGGACGGTGGGATCGCGTCGACGCGATTGGGCTGAGACGGCAGGAGCAGCGGACGGGAGGCGCGGTGCCAGCTGGCACCGCGCCTCCCGTCCGACGTCGCGAGCCGCGACGACGCGGCGAGACACTGCTCGTACGCTGACCGGACGACCGAGAGGACTGGGTGATGACGAAGACCGGCGCACGCGCCACAGCACTGGATCGAGCGATGCAGGCAGCCGGGCTGCGCCCTGCCCCGATCCCTGCTCGTCTGCGTCTCGAGGATCTCCCGGATCAGTCGCGCGCAGCCGTTCTCGACCTGTACCGCGGCCTCGGCGGGCTCCTCGAGTACCCCGTCCTCCGCCCTGGCTCGTGGGATCTGGCCTATGCAGGCGTCCTCGTCGAACTCGACGAGGACATGCACTTCAACCGCTACCGCGCTGCAACGCTCGAAACGCCGTTCGCGAGCTCGTTGCCTTGGGCCACCGACTACCGGGAGTTCGCCGCGATGCACGAACGCCGTTCCGGAACGGGTGGGCGCCGCTGGACCAATCCCTCTGCTGAACGGATGTTCGGCCCGGCGGATCCGCACTGGATGTTCGAGGGCAACGGCGCACCGCGGTGGAAACAGCGAGCCTTGTACGACGCCATGAAGGATGCAGCAGCGAGTGCGGGCATCGTGCGTCTGTCTCGCATCTCCGTCCACGACCGCATCGACAGAGTGCTCGTCGAAGACCATCTCCGTGGCCGAGCGAGCATTGCTCCCGACCGGTTGCGGGCCTTCGTGGAGCGTCGGACGCACCAGGCCGAGGTCCCCAGAACTGGTGCTCCCGCCACCGCATCCTGAACCCCGAGGATGATTCACGACCGGCCACCCGAGGGAGGTGTCCGCTCGGAGGGGCAGAGATGACGACGACTGACGACTCCGCGGAGCGAGCCGACCGGGCAGGCTCCTCGGCCCGCCGCGAGCACGAACGACGCCGCGCCAAGGACGAGGCAGCGATCCGAGCCAGCTGGGGCAAGCTCGGCGGGATCGCCGTTGCATTGACCCCAGAACGCCAGAGCACGACCGCCTGGCGAACCGGAGCGATCGGCGAAGAACGGGTCGGGGCAGCGCTCGATGCCCTTGCGTCGGAGTCGATCCGGGTACTGCACGACCGCCGTATCCCGAAGTCGCGCGCGAACATCGACCACATCGTCGTGACGTCAGCGGGAGTCTGGGTCATCGACACGAAGCGCTACAAGGGTCAGCGACCGGTGCTCCGCGTGGACGGAGGCATCATCCGCCCCAGGACCGAACACCTCGTCGTCGGAGGCCGCGAGAAGGCGTCGCTCCTGGCGGGGATGGCGAAACAGCTCGCGGTGCTCCGCTCCGTCACGGACGTGCCCGTCACAGGAGCGCTCTGCTTCGTGGACGCGGACTGACCGTTGTTCGGTGGTTCCTTCCGAGTCGACGACGTACACGTGCTCTGGCCGAACAAGCTCGCGCAGCTGCTCCGGAGCGCGGAGGGCGACGTGGACGTCAACGCGGTCGCGACCCGACTGGAGTCCGTGTTCCGACCGGCCTGACCGCTTGTCCACAGCCCGCGCCCGAACTCGACCAGGGCGGTCTCCGCGCCCCTACCCTCGACCCGTGCAGCACTGGGAAGCCACCGACGCCCGCCGGCGCCACATGGCCCGCTTCGGCCGCCGCGACACCGCGCCCGAACTCGCCCTCCGCCGCACACTCCACGCCCGAGGCCTGCGCTTCTTCGTCGACCGCCGACTGAGCACTGCGACGCGTTGCCGCGCCGACCTCGTCTTCCCCCGAGCCCGGATCGCGGTCTTCGTCGACGGCTGCTTCTGGCACTACTGCGACGAGCACACGCACCTGCCGAAGGCCAACGCAGAGCTGTGGCGTGCCAAACTCCTGGCGAACCGGCAACGGGACGCCCACCACGACGCGGTCCTGCGCCGCGAGGGCTGGAAGGTCCTCCGGGTCTGGGAACACGAAGTAGTCGAGGAGGCAGCCGACCGCGTCGAGCGTGAGCTCGACCTCTGGCGCCGGATCGCGACGAACACGCGAGCCAGCTGACCTGATGCGGTCGCGTCCACGCGACCACCTGCGGACGGGAGGCACGGGACGGGCCGGCAACGCGCCTCCCGTCCGGTGCTCGGTCGCCACCACGGCGCGGCAGATCCCGCATCATCCGCGGCGGTGAGCCGCACCCCGTGAACGGGGCCTCGCCCGAAGACTGCGTTCCAGCAATCATGTAGAGACCCTCAGATTCGGAGCGCCCGCATGACATCCTCGACCCCTCTCCGTAGCGCGATCATCGGCGCTGCGGGAGCACTCGCCCTCGTCCTCTCCCTGAGCGCGTGCAGCGCGAGCGACGTCGGTGACGCGAAGGCGCTCGTCGCCGACGTCTCAGCCACGCCGAAGTCGACCGCGAGTGCTGCGGCCGCCGCCAAGGCCGCAGCCGACGAAGCGAAGAAGGTCGCGGCGGACAAGGCTGCTGCTGATGCCGCCGCCGCGAAGGCTGCAGCGGACGCCGCGGCGCAGAAGGCCGCGGAGGAGGCGGCTGCACAGCAGGCTGCCGCGGCGCAAGCCGCTGCCGATGCCAAGGCGGCTGCGGACGCGGCAGCAGCGCAGGCAGCCGCTGATGCCCAGGCTGCCGCAGCTGCGCAGGCGCAGGCCGCCGCCGCTCCAGCGACCGCGACGTCCTTCGCGAACTGCGACGCAGCGCGTGCGGCCGGCGCTGCACCGGTCCGCGTGGGCGACCCGGGCTACTCCCGCAAGCTCGACCGGGACGGGGACGGAGTCGGCTGCGAGGACTGAGCATCCCGTACCCCATACCAAGGCGTACCATCAGATCGTCAGCATGCTGAACATCTGAGAGGACCGCCATGACCACCCCGGCCACATCGACCACCACGGGCCCCGCGACCACCCCCGACCGCCGTCGCTGGATCGGCCTCGTGGTGATCAGCCTGGCCGTCGCGCTGATCATCGTCGACTCGACGATCGTGAACGTCGCGATCCCCAGCATCGTCGCCGACCTGGACATCGGTTCGACGCTGGTGCAGTGGGTGCAGGAGAGCTACACGCTCGTGTTCGCGGCGCTGCTCCTGGTCTTCGGCGCCCTGGCCGACCGCTTCGGCCGCCGCCGGCTCCTGGCCACGGGCGTGATCGTGTTCGCGGTGGCCTCGGTCCTCGCGGCGCTCTCCCCCACGGGCGACCTGCTCGTGCTCTCCCGGATCGTGCAGGGCGTCGGCGGGGCGATGGTCCTGCCGACGACGCTGTCGATCCTCAACGCCACCTTCACCGGCCGCGAGCGCGGGATCGCCTTCGCGGTCTGGGGTTCGACGATCGGCGGGATGGTCGCGGTCGGGCCGCTGCTCGGCGGCTGGCTGACGACGGACTTCTCGTGGCGGTGGGCCTTCGGCATCAACGTCCCGATCGTCGCGATCATCCTGGTCGGCCTGGTGTCCGCGGTGAACGAGTCCCGCGACGCCGAGCACGCGGGCCGCATCGACGTCGTCGGCGCGGTCCTGTCCGTGGTGGCGAGCGCGTCGCTCGTGTTCGGGCTCATCGAGGGCCGCACCTACGGCTGGTGGATCCCGTCGTCCACGCCGCTGACGATCGGCGACTGGTCGTGGTCGACAGGCATCTCACCGATCCCGGTGGCGTTCCTGATCGCGGTCGTCGCGGGCGTCGGCTTCGTGGCGTGGTCGCTCCGTCGGCAGCGCAACGGTCGCTCGGCGCTCATCGCCCTCGACCTGTTCCGCATCGGGTCGTTCCGCAACGGCTCGATCGCGGCACTCATCGTCTCGCTCGGCGAGTTCGGCATCATCCTCAGCCTGCCGCTGTGGCTGCAGAACGTCCTCGGCTACTCGGCGCTGCAGACGGGCCTGGTGCTGCTGGCGCTGGCGATCGGCTCGTTCGTGGCGAGCGGCTTCGCAGCGACGGTCGGCCAGCGGATCGGGGCGCTGCCGATCGTCCGGATGGGCATCGGCGCGGAGATCGTCGGCGTCGCGGCGATCGGCCTCGTGGTCAGTGCGTCGACCGCGTGGTGGGCGATCGTCCCGTGCCTGTTCGTCTACGGCTTCGGGGTCGGTCTGGCCACGGCGCAGCTGACGGGCGTCGTGCTGCAGGACGTCCCGGTCGAGCGCAGCGGCGAGGCCTCGGGCGCCCAGAGCACGGCGCGGCAGATCGGTTCGGCGCTCGGGATCGCGGTCCTCGGCACGGTGCTGTTCACCTCGACGGGCACCGCGCTCGAGCATCGCCTGCAGGACGCGGGGACGCCGGCTGCGGCGGCCTCGAAGGTCGCGGACGCGGTCGTGCAGTCGTCCGGCGGAGCGATCGGCTCGTTGCAGGGAAGGACGGCCGATGCTGCTGCGGTCGCGTTCTCGGACGGCACCCGAGCGGCGGCGTTCTCGGCGGCGGGCTTCCTGGTGATCGGCCTCGGTGCGACGCTGCGACTGCGGGCCCCGCGCCGCGACGAAGACTGACCGGCCCGGCAACCACAGACCGATGGCGCCCGCCCACCCCGACCAGGCACACTGTCCCCATGCCCGCCGCCCCCGCCATCGAGGTCCGCCACCTCACCAAGCAGTACCCCACCGGCAAGCGCGCCGTGGACGACGTCTCCTTCGCCATCGCGCAGGGCGAGACCTTCGCCCTCCTCGGCCCGAACGGCGCCGGCAAGTCCACCACCGTCGAGATCCTCGAGGGCTACCGCTCCCGCACCTCCGGCGACGTCAGCGTCCTCGGGCACGACCCGGCCCGGGTCAGCCGCGCGCACAACGCCCGCATCGGCATCGTCCTGCAGACCAGCGGCGAGTCCCCCAACGTCACCGTGGTCGAACAGCTCACCCACTTCGCCAAGCTCTACCCGAACCCGCGCAGCATCGACGAGCTGCTTGCGGCGACGGGCCTCACCGAGCAGCGGAACACGCGGGTCGCCCGGCTCTCGGGCGGACAGCGTCGACGGGTCGACGTCGCCCTCGGCATCATCGGCCACCCCGAGGTCCTGTTCCTCGACGAACCGACGACCGGCTTCGACCCCGCAGCCCGTCGGCAGTTCTGGGACCTGCTCAAGCGCGTCCAGCACGAGGGGACGACGATCCTGCTGACGACCCACTACCTGGACGAGGCTGCACAGCTCGCTGACCGTGCGGCAGTCATCGCGGACGGTCGACTGCTCGACGTCGCGCCCATCGACGAGATCGGCGGCGCCGAGGCCCGAACGCCACGCATCCGCTGGCGCGACGACACCGGCGCCGTGCACGAGGAACGCACCTCCGACGCCGCGGACCGGATCCGCAGCACCACGGAACCGATGCACGACCTCGAGGTCATCCGCCCCTCCCTCGAGTCCGTCTACCTCGAGATGGTCGGCAACCGATGAACCCCGTCAGCATGGGCACTGCCCGCATCACCTACGAGATCCGCTCGTACTTCCGGGCCCCGGACGCGGTGTTCTTCACGTTCCTCTTCCCGATCATCATGCTGGCGCTGTTCTCGGTCGCCTTCAGCAGCGCCGCCGACATCCAGGCCGGCCCCGGCGTCAGCGTCGACTACGCCACGTACTACCTGCCCGGCCTGGTCGCGACGGCGATCCTGCTCTCCGGGACGCAGTCGCTCGGCGTGGACATCGCGGGCGAGCGCAGCGACGGCACCCTCAAGCGCCTCGGCGGCACGCCCCTGCCGGTCCTGAGCTACTTCATCGGCAAGATCGGCATGGTCGTGGTGACCACGGCCGTGCAGATCGCCATCCTGCTGGCGGTGGCCAGCCTGGTGTTCGGGGTGGACCTCCCGACCGACGGCGCCCGCTGGGCGCGCTTCGCCGGCATCGCACTCCTCGGCATCGCCACCTGCTGCGTCCTCGGCATCGCGATCTCCGCACTCCCCCGCGAGGGTCGCCGCGCCACGGCCACGATCGTGCCGATCGTCCTCGTCCTGCAGTTCGTCTCGGGCGTCTACCTCCCCTTCACGCAGCTGCCCGACTGGCTGCAGAACGCCGCGTCGGTCTTCCCGCTGCGCTGGATGGCGTCCGGCATGCGGTCCGTCTTCCTGCCCGACGCGTTCGCGTCGTCCGAGCCGGGAGGCGCGTGGAACCTGACCCTGGGCATCCTCGTGCTGGTCGGGTGGCTGGTCCTGGGCGCGGTGGCCTGCCTGGTCACCTTCCGCTGGAACCGCAAGGACGCCTGACGCCGGTCCGGCGTGGAACATCACACTCCGCTTCGCTAGGGTGCAGTGATGAGCAACGAAGCCATGGCGACCTGGGGCGGCGTCCTCGTGACGCTCGCCGTCGCGATCTGGAGCCTCCGGGTCGCCCGACGAGCCGAGCGTACGGCCCGCCAGGACCGGAACGAGCGCGAGGCTGCCCGCGTCAGCGCCTGGGTCGCGGCGGTGTGGTCGAACGCCGCGCCGGACGACCTCGCACAGAAGAGCAACGTGCTCGTCATCCGGAACGCCTCCGACGCGGCGATCCACGACGTGCGTGCGAGCGCCGTCATGAACGGGCGTGCGACCGAGTTCCGCGCGGCGGTCTGCCCGCCCGGCGAGTCCTTCGCCACGTGGAACCCGCCGGGCAGTCGACACACCTGGCAGTTCCTGGCCGGCTGCGAGCAACTCGCCCGTCAGGACCGCGGCATCAGTCCGTTCACACGCAGCGACCGCTGGCGGTTGGAGACGCTGCAGTTCACCGATGCGCTCGGCGCACGGTGGGAGTATCGGTCGCAGCACGGCATACGACCGGTCACCTGATCACGACCAGGTCAGCACGAACCGCCCACGCGTCCCACCGGCCTCGAGCCGTTCGTGCGCCTCGGATGCCCGCGCGGCCGGCAGCACCTCAGCCACCCGGGGTGTGATCGTCCCGCCCTCGACGGCGTGCCGCAGCCGCTCGAGCTTGTCGAACGACCGGTACTCGCCGAACACCATGACCTGTTCGAAGCGCACTCCGGCAGCACCGTTCCCCTCCCAGCCGCGCACGTCGACGAACGCCCCGCCCGAGCGCACGGCCGGCACGACGACGTCCCGCTGCACCGCGGCATCAGCGAGTGCGTCGACCCCCTCGGGCACGATCTCGCGGACAGCAGCGGCGAACCCGTCGCCGCGCGGCAGGATGTGGTCCGGGCCGAGTGAGCGCACGAGCGCTTCGTCGGTGGGCGCTGCGTCGGCGATGACGGTGATCCCCTCGGCCTTCGCGAGCTGCACCAGGTAGTTGCCGAGCAGTCCGGCGGCCCCGGTCACGGCGAGGGTCCCGCCACGCTCGACCCCGGCGAGCTCGAGGATCCGGATCGCGGTGAGGCCGTTCATCGGCACGGTGGAGGCGAGCTCGATCGAGGTGTCCTTCGGCACGTGCGTGAACGACCCGACGGGAGCGACGAGCTCCTCGACGTACGCGCCGCCGTGGGTGCTCAGCGGCAGCGCCATGGCCATCACGGCGTCGCCGACCTGCCAACCGGAGACGTCCGGGCCGACCTCGTCGATGACCCCGGCGGCGTCCATCCCGGGGACGTACGGCGGCTGGGCATCCGAACTGTCACGCTGCCCCGCACGGACGCCCGTGTCGGTGGGGTTCACCGCGAACGCCTCCACCCGGATCCGGACCGAGCCGGCTCCGGCGTGCGGCTCCGGCACCTCGTGGACGGCGAGGGCCTCGGGCCCTCCGAACTGCTGTACTCCGACGACCTTCACCGATCTGTTCTACCGGTCCTCGCTCGGGCGCTCCCAGGACCGAGACAGCGACCGAGCGAGCACCGACTCGACCACCCCGGGCCCGTGTCCGCCCCTCGAGCCGGACGACGTCAGCGCGACCTCGCCGTCGTCGACGTGCAGCGGCAGGTCCTGAACGCAGAAAACCCCTGACCATCACTGGTCAGGGGTTCCCTGGTGTCACCAACGTTGAGTCCGGCGG
>NZ_MJGI01000027.1:0-169286 GCF_001864835.1 Curtobacterium sp. MCBA15_001
GCCGCGAACGCCGCGACCCCCACGGTCCACACCGTCGCATCGTCGTCGTCGAAGATCCCGGCACCGGTCGCGTCGGTTCCCGAGGTCAAGGGCGGCAACACCTCCGTCGCACTCGACTCCGGCTTCACCGACGCGCTGAAGACCCTGGGCCTGACCCCGGGTGTGTCGGGTTCGGCGAAGCTCGACGGTGGCGCGGTGTCGTTCCCGATCACCGCCGGCTCGGTGACGTACTGGTCGCCGGACGGGTCGTACCGTCCCTACGTGCAGGGCCTGCTGAACCACAACGGTTCCGGCCTGACCCTCGCCGCGGGTGGCACCACCGTGACGCTGGAGAACTTCGTGGTGAACCCGGGCTCCTCCAAGCTCTACGGTGACGTCCTCGTCAACGGCGAAGTCGCCGCCAGCAACGCGTACCTGTTCTCCCTGCACGGTGGGACGCTCAAGCCGCTGCAGCTCGAGGGTGACAACGCGATCCTCACCGGCACCACCGTCCACGTCTCCAACGACGCCGCGACGCTGCTGAACAGCACGTTCAAGACCGACGCCGTCAAGGGTGGCCTGCTCGTCGGCACCGCCACCATCACCGCCCAGATCAAGTAACACCCCCGCACGAACCAGAACGGCCGGCCCCCACAAGGGACCGGCCGTTCTCGCGTTGCGCTGTGGATCAGGCGTTGACGCCCTCGGCCAGGACCGCGGCCGAGGGGTCGAAGTCCTCGGGGAGCGGTTCCGGCTTCGTGATGCGCGAGGTGACCTCGACGGCCTGGCCGGACTCGGCCGCGTCGCGGATGCCGAGCATGACGTCGAGCGCGTGCGAGGCGACGGCGCCGGAGGCACGCTCGGGGCGGCCCTCGGCGATCGCGCGGGCCAGCTCGACGACACCGGTGCCGCGGCCCCACGTGGAGCCCTTGTGCGCCAGGGTGGTCGGCTCGTCCTTGCCGAGCGTCCACAGGGTGCTCTCGCCGTCGAAGACGTTCGGGTCCGGCAGCACGATGGTGCCCTCGGAGCCGTTGATCTCGACGAAGCCGTTGCGGGGGAGCGCGTGCTGGAACGACAGGGTGGTCTGTGCGGACTGCCCGTCGACGAACGAGATGAGTGCAGCGTGGTGCGTGGGCACCTCGACCGCGAACTCGGTGCCGGCGCGGGGACCCGAACCGATCACGCGGGTCTCGCGCGACTTCGACGACACGGCCTGCACGCGCGAGGCCGAACCGAACGCGTGGAGCAGCGTCGTGACGTAGTACGGGCCGATGTCGAACAGCGGACCGGCGCCCTGGGCGTACAGGAACTCGGGGTCCGGGTGCCACTGGTCCGGGCCGGGCACGTGGAACATGGTCGTCGCGGTGAGCGGCGTGCCGATGTCCCCGCGGGCGATGGCGCGGATCGCGGTCTGGATCCCGGCACCGAGCACGGTGTCCGGTGCGGTCGAGTAGCGGACCCCGGCTGCCTCGGCGGCGGCGAGGAGCGCCTGGGCGTCCTCGGCGTTCGTCGCGACGGGCTTCTCGCTCCAGGTGTGCTTGCCGGCGGCGATGATCTGCTGCCCGACCTTGGCGTGCTCGGCCGGGATCGTGATGTTCACGACGATCTGGATGTCGTCGCGGGCCAGGAGCTGCTCGACCGTGCCCGAGGCCGGGACGCCGTACTTCTCCGCCTGGGACGCGGCGCGCTCGAGGATGAGGTCGGCGACCATCAGGACCTCGACGTCAGCGAACTGCGTGAGGTTGGTCAGGTACTGGTCTGAGATGTTCCCGGCACCGATGATGCCGACGCCGACGCGGCTCACGCGGCACTCCCCTCGGTGTCGTTCGCCTTGAGCCAGGTGAGGGACTCGGTGATGCCCTCGAAGACGTCGCCGGAGTACGCGTCGAACTCGACGACGCGGATGGCCTGCGGCGCCGCGGCGAGGATGCCCGCCACGTCGACGTCGCCCTGGCCGGCCGGCTTCTGGTTCTCGAACGCGCGCTGCAGTGCCTCGGGGACGATGAGGGCGCTCTCGGCGGAGGGCAGCGCGGTCAGGATGTCACCGTCGACCTTGCCGTCCTTGACGTGGATCGCGACGACGCGGTCACCCAGGGCCTTGAGCACGGCCGGGGCGTCGGCGCCACCGACGGTCGCCCAGAACGTGTCGACCTCGAGCACGGTCTCGGGCGAGATCTGCTCGACGAACAGGTCGTAGACCGTGCGGCCGTCGACCTTGTTCGTGAACTCCCACTGGTGGTTGTGGTACCCGAACTGCAGGCCGCGCGAGGCCGCCTCGGCGGTCAGGACGTTGACGCGCTCGGCGATCTTCGCGACGTCGTCGGCGGTCTGCCAGCGATCGGTCGGGATGAACGGGTCGATGACGGTGTGGATGCCGAGGCGCTGGGCGGCGTCCCAGATCGGCGCGGTGTCCTCGGCGTCGATCACGGCGACGTGGCCGGACGGGGCCTTCAGGCCAGTGGCAGCGAAGGCGCGCTCGAGGTCGGCGGCGCGCTCGACGAACGCGTACGGCTCGACGTTCTCGTAGCCGATCTCGGCGACACGGGCGATGGCCGCGTCGAGGTCTTCGGCGATCGCGTCGCGCAGTGAGTACAGCTGCACAGAGGTGGTGGGCATTGCAGAGGCTCCTTCGGTCCTGACTGGGTGTCGCGGCCCGTCGAGGAGCGATGCTCCGCGGCGAGATCGAGGACGACGCTACACGGAAAACCACCCGGTGTGCAGTTTTTGGCACGCCGAGTTCCACGACGTGTGTCGCGCTTCCCGCAATCGATGTAGGCTCTCGCTCGTAAAAACCTTGCAAGGCACGGTTTTCATCGACTCAAGGAGGCGTCATGAGCACACCCGAACCCGCGGAGACCCCGACCCTGGTGCACCCGGAGGCGGGCATCACCCAGCCGGTCAGCACGCTGAAGGTGGGTGTCGGCTACCAGGTCGCGCTGTTCCTGGGGCAGTTCGGGTTGTTCGTGGCGCTCATGGCACCGGTCTACGTCAGCATGCAGCTCAAGGCGCAGGCCCTCGTCGGGGACGATGCGGCGAACGTCATCGGCTCGGTGCTGCCGATCGGCGCCTTCGGTGCGCTCATCATGAACCCGCTCGCCGGCGCCCTGTCCGACCGCACCCGCACCCGCTGGGGCCGTCGACGCCCGTGGATGCTGACCGGCGTGGTCGTGTTCGCGATCGCCCTTGCCTGGATCGCGTACGCGCCGGACACCCTCAACCTGACGCTGGGGTGGCTGCTGGCGCAGCTCGCCGCCAACACGGTGCTGGCGACGCTGACCGCGAGCTTCGCCGACAACGTGCCCGAGTTCCAGCGCGGCAAGTCGTCGAGCATCATCGCCCTCGCGCAGAACATCGCCGTGCTCGCCGGCACCTACCTGTCCGTGTTCTTCGTCGCGAACCTGCCGGTGCTGTTCATCGCGCCCGGCATCCTGGCGATCGTCCTGGTCGTCGTCTACGCCCTCGTCGCCCGTGACGACCTGCCGACCTACACGCTCAAGAAGTTCACGTTCCTGAACCTCGTCGCCTCGTTCTGGACGAACCCGATCAAGAACCCCGACTTCGCGTTCGCGTGGTGGTCGCGCTTCCTCATCATCTTCGCGACGTTCATGTTCACGACGTACCGGCTGCTCTACATGCAGGAGCACATCGGGATCGCCGACGCGGGCGCGGCCACCGCGGCCGTCGCGTTCGGCGTGCTGCTCTACACGATCGCACTCCTGGTGAGCGCCGCCGTCTCGGGGTGGCTGTCCGACCGCCTCGGTCGCCGCAAGGTCTTCGTGGCGGGATCGACCGCGCTCTTCGCCGTGGGCCTGGTGGTGCTCGCCCACGCGGAGACGGTGAACGGGTTCTACGTCGCCGAGGTCATCATGGGCTTCGCCTACGGCATCTACTCGGCGATCGACACCGCACTCGTCGTGGACGTGCTGCCGAACGCCGACCGGCCCGGCAAGGACCTCGGCGTCATCAACATCGCGAACGCGCTGCCCCAGTCCCTGGCACCGGCCGCCGCGCTGTTCTTCCTGAAGATCGGGTCGGACGGTTCGGCCGACAACTACCAGCTGATGTGCTGGGCAGCGGGGGTCGTGGCCATCGTCGGCGCCCTGGTGGTGCTGCCGATCAAGCGGGTCCGCTGACGCTGCTGGCGCCGCTGCCGGTGCGAGCCCGGTGCTCCGGGCTCGCACCGAGCCTCCCGGACTAGCGTGGGCTGGTGCTCGACGACGTGACCCCGACCTTCGACAGCCCCGCAGGACGGATCCGCGGCACCCGCGACGGCGACGTCGTCCGCGTGCTCGGCGTGCCCTACGCCCGAGCCGAACGCTTCCGGCCACCGCAGCCGATGCCCGTCTTCGCGGACGTCTACGCCGCGACGACGCCGGCGCCCCTCGCACCCCAGACGACCTCACCCGCGATCGACCACCTGCTGCACCCGGTCGAGGCCGAGGTCGACGAGCACTGCCAGGCGCTCTCCATCACGATGCCGGCGGACTCCGACCCCGACGAGCGGTTGCCCGTCATGGTGTTCGTGCACGGCGGCTCGTACGTGATCGGCGGCGGCGACCTCGCGATGAACGACCCGTACGACCTGGTGACCGAGCAGCGGGTCGTCGTCGTGACGGTGACGTACCGCCTGGGGGTGCTCGGGTTCCTCGGTGACGGCGAGCACGTACCGGCCAACCTCGGCCTGCTCGACCTGATCGCGGCGCTGCGCTGGGTGCGCGAGAACATCGCCGCGTTCGGCGGTGACCCGGACCTGGTCACCGCGTTCGGGCAGTCGGCCGGAGCGGACGCCATCGCGCACCTCATGGTCAGCGACGGCGCCGCGGGGCTGTTCCGTCGGGCGATCATCCAGAGTGCGCCCCTCGGGCTGTCGCACCGCCGTGCGCGGATGACCCGGGCGATGCTCCGCGCGGTGGGGTCCGTCGACGCCGACACCCCGGTCGAGGACCTGCTCGAGCGACAGGCCCGCGCCGAGTCGGTGGCGGCGCCGTACGGGCTGCGCGGCGGCATGCCGTTCGGCACGCAGTACGGGCAGGCGCCCCTGCCCGCCGAGCGCGACCTGGCCGACGCCTGGCGTCGTGCCGCCCCGAACCACGACGTGCTCATCGGATCGGGCTCCGACGAGGCCGGTCTGTACGTGCCGCTGACGCCCGTGCTGGGCCGCGCCGTCCGGAACCGGGTCGCCCGTGCGCTCGTGCGGTGGTGGGTCGTCCGGCCGCTGACCGAGGTGATCTACGGTCGTGAAGCCCGAGCCTTCGCGGCTCGGCATCGTGCGGCCGGAGGGAGCGCCGTCGTGTACCGGCTGCTGCGCGGTGCCACCTCGACCCCGACCGGGGCGGTGCACATGAGCGACCTCCCGCTGCTGCTCGGCCGTCGGGACGCCTGGGCGGGCAGCCGCTTCGTGCCCGAGCGCGACTGGCCCGAGGTGGAGCGCCGCGGGCCGGGTGTCCGTGCGATCTGGGCCGAGTTCGCTCGGACCGGCCGGGTCACCGCGCCCGACGACGAGACGCTCGCGTTCGACCGCGGCTGAGCGGCGCGCCGGACCGCCACCGCGGCCGCCGTCCGGACCGCCGTCGATCCCCCGAACGGGGCGGTCGCGCCGCGGCGGTGCGCACAGGAGAATCGACGCATGTCAGCGATCGAGGTGGACCTCCGCGACCGCATCGTGTCGGCGGGGATCTTCGCCTACCGCGCCGCTGACTTCCACACGGTCGGCGCCGAGGCCGTCGCCCAGCACGCCGACGTCACCGTCGACCAGTTCCGCCGCGCCTACCCGGTGTGGGAGCTCTTCATCATCGCCGTGATCGACCGCTGGTCCTCGGCGCAACATCCCGCCCTCCAGCAGATCGCCGAGGAGGAGGGCGCCGTCGCCCACGTCCGGGCACGGCTCGAGACCGGGCTCGCCGACCCGGCGCTCGTACGGCTCCGTCTGGCGCTGCTGAGTGCCGCGTCGAACCCGGGGCACGCGGCCGCCGGGTGGTTCCGCCGCCAGTACGAGCTCACCTACGAGGACCTCACCCTCGCCCTGGTCCGCGACGTCGTCCGCGGCCGCGAGAGCCGCGGCGTCGCGCCACGGCTCGCCGCCGAGCAGCTGCTCGCGCTGTACGAGGGCCTGCAGATGCAGTCCCTGCTGCGCGACGACGCCGACGTCCTGCCCGGCTACGACCGCGCCGTCGCCCGGATGCGGGTCGGATGGGGCTCAGCGCTCACCAACGAGCGCACCGCCCTGCGCTGACGCGACGGGTCCGCCACCGCGCGACCGCGACGACGGATCCGTCACGCCAGGTCGAGCCGCATCACGAACCGGCGCGGCGTCGGGTGCGTCACCTCGCGGAAGCCCGCCGCCACGAACGCCGACACCGGGCCGACGAAGAGCTCGCCCCACACGTCCTCCTTCCCCGGCGTGAACTGCATCGGGTAGCCCTCGACCGCCCGCGCACCGTTCCGTCGGGCATGCTCGACCGCGCCGACCACCAGCGCGTGACTGAGTCCCTGGCGCCGGAACCCCTTCCGCACCACGAAGCACGCGATCGCCCAGACGCCCTCGTCCGTCCGGTCCTCGTCGCGCCCGGTCCACGGCACCCGCGTCTTCCGCAGCCGCACGAACGCCGGCCGTGGCTCGACCGCGACCCACCCGACCGGCTCGTCGTCCCGGTACGCGACGACGCCGGTGGTCGTCCGCGCACCCGGGTCGTCGCAGCCGACCTCGGCGCGGAACCGGCCGGTGCGCTCGTCGACCGGCATGTCCGTGAAGGCGCGGTCGAAGGTCTTCAGCCACTGACAGTGGCACCGGGCGGGTTCGCCCCGCTCGCCGAACACCGCGTCGAGGTCCGCCCAGGCCACCTGGTTCCCGGGACGGAAGGTGACCGGTCCCACCTCGGTCGTCACCGTCGTCGTCATGGCCGCCTCCTGGTCCCGATGGCGGTCAGGGTAGTCCGGCACACGGCCTGGAGGCCCGGCGCGGCACGCCACCGAACGCACCACGCGCGCGCTTCTGCTCAGGCCGAGAACTCGCGGACGAGGTGCGGCGGCGTGGCCGCGCGGACCTCGGCGACGAGTCGAGCGCCCCGCCACCAGTCCTCGGCCCGGACCTGGAACTGTTCGCCGGCCCCGTCGACGATGGTGATGCCGTGGTCCCCGCGCAGCCCGACCACGGCGACGTCGGACAGGTCGACCGCCCGTTCGCCACCATCGCGGATCCGGATGGTCAGCACCGGACCGCGCAGCTGTGCCCACGCGGTGGCCCAGGTCGGCACCATCGCGTCCCGGTGGGTCCTGCCGGTCGGACGGCCCAGCGGACCGGCCTCGTGCAGCGGGGTCCCGATCGCCGGCGCCCGGTACGTCAGGCCGACCCGCTCCGCGACGGCAGCGTGGTCGACGTCCAGGTCCTCGTCGATGCACACGACCAGGTCGGGCATCGCCCGGCGGAGTACTGCCCGCAGGTCGGCGACCTCCTCGTCCGTCACCTCGGGAGGGAGTGTCCCGGGGTCGCGCCGACCGCGGAGTCGCTGCAGCGCCGCGAACGACAGCTGGATGTCCGCACGGACGGTCGCGTCGAGGGTGTTGAGCACACGCGCGGCTCCGACACGGGCCAGCGTCGTGGCGGACGGACCGCGCTCCGCGATGCGCCGCAGGGCGGACACGACGAGTTCGACGCTCGCCGCGACGTCGCCTTCGGCGGGCTCGACCACGACCGCGACGACGCTGGTCTCGAGGTCGATGTCGACGGTGTGTGCGTCGACCGCGTAGCTCAGTGCCGCACCGATGCGGACGTCGTCGAAGACCTCGTGCTCGATCACGGCCTCGAGCAGCTGCGCGGTGGCCTGCGGGACCACGACGGACGCGGCCACACCACCGAGGCCACTGGTCTGCAGGAACCCGCCTCCGCTCCGACCTGTCCAGGGTGCCAACGGCCCGGCAGGGGCCCCAGCGGGCAGCGCGACCGAGAGCCGCGAGGCCGGTGCCGTCCCGCCGGTGATCGTCACGACGGCGTTCTCGGCGACGTACCACCGCCGCACCCAGTCGCGGACCTCCGTCGCGGTCAGGCTGTGCGTCGCCGCGGCTCCCGCGCCTGCACGGCCCGGACCGGTCGGCCCGAACCGGACGGTGTGGATCGACGGGACCTGCTCGTGGTACCGGAGGCGGTCCTCGGCCGCCAGGACCCTGCGCTCTCGCTCGACGTCGGCGTCCGAGGCGTCAACGAGTGCGGCGATCGACTCCGTCACGCGGACCAGCACGTCGAGCGCGTCCTGCGTCGTCGCCGAGGTGACCTCGAACGACGTTGCCCAGTCGCTGGTCACGGCGTTGTGCCACGTGACGACGGGCAGCGCACCCCGGACGGCGAGGTGCTCGACCAGGTGGCTGATCCCGGCGAGGAGCACCGGCTCGTCACACGTGCCCACCCCGATCACCAGGCGGGCGGTCGCCGGACCGGGGGCGGGTTCGTGGAGGACGGGGACGGTCGACTGCTGTTCGGGCACACCGCAGTGTCACCGACTGCGCCGGTGGGCGCAGCGTCCCAGTCCGGGGGCACCGGTGGACCGGAGGCGCTCCGGCACACGGCCTGGAGGCCCGGCGCGGCACGCCGCCGATGTCTCCCGTTGCTGGGATGGTCACCCCATGGAGTACACGGACTACGACACCCGGCTCGCCGCCTACGGCGTCGTCATCGACCAGGGTCGTGTGCTGCTCGCGATGCAGCGGTTCCCCGAGGCCGGCGTCTGGGCGCTGCCCGGCGGCGGGGTCGAGTACGACGAGAGCGTGGAGCAGGCCGTCGTCCGCGAGTTCATGGAGGAGACCGGCTACCGCGTGGCGGTCGACGGGCTGCTCGGTGTCCGACACCACCTGGTGCCCGCCGAGCGTCGCATGCACGAGAACGGCCGGCCGATGAAGGCCGTGCAGGTCGTGTTCCGGGTGTCCGTCACGGGCGGCGAACTGCGTGACGAGGCCGACGGCTCGACCGAGCGCGCGGGCTGGATCCCGGTCGCCGACCTGCCGCACCACCGGCACGGCCTGGTCGTGCCGATCGCGCTGGGATGGGCGGGCGCACTCAGCGCCTGAGGTCCGTCACCCTGTCGCCGGACGGGCTCACTCCGCGATGACGCTGAGGACGTTGCCGGACGGGTCGGTGAACCAGGCGATGAGCGGTCCGCCCTTGCGGTTCACGCCCTTGTCGTCGGTCATGCCCTCGTAGTGCAGGAACGTCACCCCGCGTGCGGTCAGCGCGTCCACGGCGACGTCGACGTCGGGCACCGGGAAGTTGAGGACCGTGAACGCGGCGGGTTCGTGCGCCGGGCCCTTCGGGTAGACCAGCACGTGGTGGCCGCCGCCGAGCTGCAGCCCGAGCATGCCGTGGTCCTCGGTCACCTCGAGCCCCAGCACGTCCGTGTAGAACGCCTTCGCCTCGGCGGTGTCGCGCACCGAGAACCCGCTGAACGCCTTCGTCGCATCGATGTCCATGCCCGACAGTGAACTCCTCTGCGAGGATGACCGTGTGCGCGCGCAGGGAACCGTCGAGCAGGCCGTCGGACAGGCGGTCGAGCTGGCGACGACGGGGGAGCGTGTGGTGCTCGGCATCGCGGGCGCGCCCGGCGCGGGCAAGTCGACGCTCGCCCGGCGCATCGTGGCCGAGGTCGACGCGCGCCTGGGCAGCGGCACGGCCGTGCAGGTGCCCATGGACGGCTTCCACCTGGCGAACAGCGCCCTCGAAGCGCTCGGCCGGCACGACCGCAAGGGCGCGGTCGACACCTTCGACGCCGACGGGTACGTGGCCCTGGTCAGGCGACTGGTGGCAGGGACCGAGCCCGTCGTCTGGGCGCCCGACTTCGACCGGCGCGTCGACGAGCCCGTCGCGGGCAGCATCGCCGTCCCGCGCGCAGCCCGGCTCGTGGTCTCCGAGGGCAACTACCTGCTGGACGAGGACGCACCCTGGTCCGCGCTGCCGGAGCTCTTCACCGAGACCTGGTTCTGCGCGGTCGACGAGGGCGTCCGCTTCGACCGCCTGGTCGGGCGCCACATGCGACACGGCCGCGACCACGCCGCGGCCCGGAGCTGGGCGGTGGAGGTCGACGGCGTGAACGCCGCACGTGTCGCGCCCACGGTGAGCCGGGCCTCCTGGACGATCACGACCTGACCACCTGCGAGAGGAACCCGACATGACCATCGCCATCACCGGTGCCACCGGCAACATCGGCGGCGCCGTCGCCCGCGCGCTCGCGGCGGACGGCGTGCCGTTCCGCATGCTCGTCCGCGACCCTGCCCGCGCGCCGGAACTGCCCGGCACCGAGGTGCGGACCGCGTCGTTCTCGGACGGCGAGGCGGCGCGGTCGGCGCTGGAGGGCGTCGACACGCTGCTCATGGTGTCCGGTGCCGAGGCGCAGGACCGGCTGCAGCAGCACCGCACCTTCGTGGCCGCGGCGGCGACCGCCGGCGTCCGGCACGTCGTCTACACCTCGTTCGCCGGGGCCGCCGCGGACGCGACCTTCACGCTCGGGCGCGACCACTGGGCGACGGAGACAGCCATCCGCGAGACGGGCATGGCCCACACCTTCCTGCGCGACTGCTTCTACCTGGACTTCGTCGAGGACCTGGTCGGTGAGGACGGGGTGATCCGCGGACCGGGCGGCGACGGGGCGATGGCGGCGGTGGCGCGGGCCGACGTGGCGCGGGTCGCGACCGAGGTCCTGCGGCACCCGACCGCGCACCTGGACCGGACGTACGACCTGACCGGACCGGTCGCGATCACCCTGGACCAGGCCGCGGCGATCGTGAGCGCCGAGCGGGGCACGACGGTGACGTACCACCGCGAGACCCTCGACGAGGCGTACGCGTCGCGCGCGCAGTGGAACCCGGAGCCGTGGCAGGCGGACGCGTGGGTGAGCACCTACACGGCGATCGCCGAGGGGGCGCTGGCGACGGTGTCCGGGGACGTCGAGCGCGTCACGGGCCGGCAGCCGATGACGCTGCAGGACGTGTTGCGCGCGGGCTGACCCCGCGCGTTCCTTCCCATGTCTGTCGCGATGGGAGGTCGAATCGCGCGTACGGGGTCGGAAGGAACGACCTCCGACGCGCGTTTCGGCCCCCTCGCGCCTGACCAGGGGGAGCGGGCTGACCGCAGCGCGTCAGGGCACCCGGCGGGCGGCGATCGTGCCGACGACGCCGAGCACCAGGACCGCCACGAGCACGACGAGCAGCGGTGCCGTCCAGTCGCCGGTCGCCCCGTGCAGGGCCCCGGCGACGATCGGACCGGCAGCCCCGATGAGGTACCCGCCGCCCTGCACGAACGCGGACATCCGGCGGGCGTCGACGTCGTTCGACACCAGCCGCACGATGATGATGAAGATCACGGTGATGCCGCCACCCTGCGCCGCGCCGCCCAGGACGGACCACAGCAGCCAGAGCTGGGGCGCGAAGAGCAGCCCGAGCGGCATCGCCAGCCAGAGCGTGCCGACCAGGGACAGGATCGCGCGGGGACGCCAGCGTGCCGCGAGCACCGGGACGCCGAGCGCGCCGACCACGGCGAGGATCTGGAACACCGACGAGCTCGCGCCCGACGACTCCTTCGAGAACCCGATCTCGTCGTGTAGCAGTGTCGGGATCCAGGCGGTCAGCGCGTAGTACGAGAACGCCTGGCCGCCGAACGCCAGCGTCAGCCCGAGCGTCACCCAGCGCGTCGGGCGCACCGCGGTGGTCGTGGTCGTGGGGACCCGGATCGCCCCGGTGCCGAGCACCTGGTCGATCGGACCGGTCTCCGGCAGCGGTTCGGCGGACCGCACGCCGACGGGCCCGAGCCATGCGGCACGAGCGCCCACGGCGAACGTCCACGCCAGTGCCGCCACGACCGCGAGCAGGCCCCACACCGCGAGCGCGGCCGGCCACCCGAACTGGGCGGCGATCGGTGCCGTGCCGAGCGAGGTCGTCATCGACCCGACGTTGAGCGCCGACGTGTAGACGCCGGTCACGATGCCGACGCGCTCGGGCGAGGTGTCCCGGCGGATGACGACGGGGATCACGACGTTGCCGATCGTGATGCCGATGCCGATCACGGCGGTGCCGATGAGCAGCGCGGCGGCACTCGGGAGCGACCGGACGACGGTGCCGACGAGCACGATCAGCAGCGACAGTGACACCGCGCGTTCGGGTGTGGCCTTGGCGATGACCCAGCTGGCCAGGGGAGTGGCGAGCGCGAAGCACAGCACCGGGATCGTCGTCAGCAGGCCGGCGACCGTGGTGGTCAGCCCGAGGTCGAGCCGGACGTCGCCGATCACCGGCGCGGGCGCGACGATCGGTCCGCGGAAGTTCAGGGCGACCAGGACGATCGCGACCGGCAGGACCCAGGCGGCGCGCCGGACGACCGAGCTCACGACGCCGACGTCGTGGTCGGCGACACCCCGGGCAGCAGGATCGGCAGCAGGTCGAGCGGGGTGGCCGCGCGGGCGATGGTGCCCTCGGCCTCGGCGGGGGAGCCGTAGCCCCACTCGGCGAACACGGTCGGCACGCCGTGCACCGCTGCGCCCTGGACGTCGTGCAGCCGGTCCCCGACGAGCACGGGACGCGACACGTCGAAGCCGCGCGCAGCGAGTCGGCGCAGCGCCTCTTCCACGACGTCGGCCTTGCTCGACCGGACCTCGTCGTCGCTCGCGCCGGTGATGATGTCGATGTCGCCGGTCAGGCCGTAGTGGTCGAGGATGTACGTCGCCGGGGTCTCGGGCTTGCTCGTCGCGGTCGAGATCGGGATGCCCGCCTGGTGCAGGGTGCGGAGCACGATGTCGATCCCCGGGAACATCGCGGAGTCGAGTGCGCCGTGCGACAGGTAGTGCTCGCGGTACACGGAGAGGGTGTGCTCGGCCATCGCCTCGTCCATGCCCATCGCGATGCGGAACGTGTCGAGGATCGGCGGGCCGACGAACGACAGCAGCGTCGCGTGGTCCGGCACGGGGACGCCGACCTGCTGGAACGTGTACGTCAGGCTGTCGAGGATGCCCGGCGCCGAGTCGCTGATGGTGCCGTCGAGGTCGAAGAGGATGGCGCTGAACGGGCTTGTCATGTCCTGTCCACCCTATCCGGGCCGTGGCGGTGACCATCCGCGCGACGTGACTGGCTACGCGGGGGCGCGCCGGGCCTCCCGGCTGGGTGCGCCGCTCAGAACAGGCGGGTGTGCCCGCCCTCGATGCCGCGCATCGCGTCGTAGTCGAGCACCAGGACGCGGATGCCGCGGTCCTCGGCCAGGGTGCGGGCCTGCGGCGCGACGGTCTGCGCGGCGAGCACGCCCTGCACCGGACGGAGCATCGGGTCGCGGTTCATCAGCTCGAGGTAGCGCGTGAGCTGCTCGACCGCGTCGATGTTGGCGTTGCGCTTCATCTCGACCGCAACGCTTGCGCCGGCGTCGTCGCGCGCCAGGATGTCGACCGGGCCGATGGCCGTCATGTACTCGCGGCGGACGAGCGTGTGCCCGTCGCCGAGCAGCTCGATCTGCTCGGAGAGCAGTTGCTGCAGGTGCGCCTCTACCCCGTCCTTGACCAGGCCCGGGTCGACGCCGAGGTCGTGGGACTCGTCGGCGATCACCTCGTACAGGCTGACGACGAGCTTGTCCTGCGTCTTCTTCTGCGTGACCGTCCAGACCTGCTGGATGCCGGCCTCGGTCTGCTCGTCGGTCGGCTCGCCGATCTCGATCGAGCACGGCGGGCTCATCCAGTTGAGTGGCTTGTAGCTGCCGCCGTCCGAGTGGACGAGCAGCGAGCCGTCGGCCTTCAGCATGAGCAGCCGGGTGGCGAGGGGCAGGTGGGCCGACAGGCGACCGGCGTAGTCGACGGAGCAGCGGGCGATGACGAGACGCACCCCGGAAGCCTAACGGGCGTCGGTCGCGTCGCTCGCGCTCGTCGGGTCCGTCGCGTCGCGTTCGGTCTGGAGGCCCGGCTCGGCTCCGCCGGGTCGGGTCGCCTCCGGTGTCCGCTCGCGGGCGGCCCCCGATGCCAGACCGGCCGCGATGATGAACACGAACACGATGAGCAGGCCGTGGAGCAGCCCGAAGTGCTCACCCGCGAAGCCGATGATCGGCGGGCCGGCGAGGAATGCCACGTAGCCGATCGTGGCCACGGCGCTCACCTTGGCGGCTGCGGTGCGAGGGTCGTCGGCCGCAGCGGACATGCCCATCGGGAACCCGAGGCTGGCACCGAGCCCCCACAGGACCACGCCGACGATCGCCAGTGGCACGTCCGGCACGAAGATGAGCATGCCGAGGCCGACGACAGCGACGGCGGCGCTCGCGCGGAGGACCGGCACCCGGCCGAAGCGGTCGATCAGTGGACTGCCGGCCACCCGCCCGACGGTCATCGCGGCGAGGAACACGGTCAGCACGGCCGAACCGCCGGCGTTGTCGAGCCCGTGGCCGTCGATCATGGCCAGCGGGAGCCAGTCGTTCGCGGACCCCTCGGCCAGGGCCATGCCGAGCACGATCACGCCGATGAGCAGGGTGGACGGCGACTTCCAGACGGCCCAGCGCGAGACGGGGAGCTGCACGGGGCTGGTGTCCGTCGGCTCCGGGTCGGTGAAGCGCTCGTCGCCGAACCAGCGCACGGCGGTGCCCATCGAGACGCAGGTCAGCACGCCGATGACGATGAAGTGCAGCGCGACCGGGACCGCGAGCCGTTCGGCGAGGGCTCCGGGGCCGGCGCCGGCGAGGGTGCCGAGGCTGAAGGTGGCGTGGAACAGCGGCATGATCGTGCGGCCGCCCAGCCGTTCGGCGGTGGCACCGGTGACGTTCATCGAGACGTCGCACAGGCCGTTGCCGAACCCGAAGGCGATCAGGCAGACCCAGATCGCGGCGAAGCCCCACCCCGCGGTCACGGCGACGCCGGCCATGACCAGCCCGAGCGCCAGGCAGACGGCCGCGATCTGCACGCCCCGCTTCGCGCCGAGGCGCCCGACGATGTGGCCGGCGAAGGTCAGACCCGCGATGGACCCGACGCTCATCCCGACGACGAGCAGACCCATCTCGAACGTGCTCGCGTCGAGCTCGTCCCGCACGCTGGGGATCCGGCCGAGCCACGTGGCGATGGCCAGTCCGGACAGGGTGAACACGACGAACACCGCGTTGCGCCAGGCCGTGGTGCTCGGGGCGGACCGGGTGGTCCGGGTGGCGGACGCCGTCGTCATGCTGTGTTCCCTGTCGAATCGATTCGAGTGCTGGTGTCGGATACGCTATCCGGCGATGGACGACACGGCAACACCCCCCGGCGCGTCCGACACGCATGCTTCGCGGCGCCCGCGCCCCACGCTCGTCGCCGTCGCGCGGGCGGCCGGGGTCGCCCCCTCGACGGCCTCGCTGGCGTTCAGCGGGACCGGCCCGGTGTCCGAGGACACGCGAGCGAAGGTCCTGGCAGCGGCGGCCGCCCTCGGCTACGACGGACCCGACCCGCGCGCCCGGTCGCTCCGACGCGGTCGCTCCGGAGTGATCGGCGTCGTGATGGACGACCGCCTGAGCGACGCCTTCCGCGACCCGGTCAACGTCCTGACGCTCGACGGCATCGCCGAGGTCGCCGGCGAGGCCGGACTCTCCCTCCTGCTGGTCCGCAGTCCTCTCGACGACGAACGCGGGGCCGGTCCGCTCGTCGACGCCCCGATGGACGCCGTGGTGCTCGTCGGCTGCAACGTGCGGGTCGACCCCGCGGTCGCCGTGCTCCGACGTCGGGGCATCCCCGTCGTCGCGATCGAGGCGGACGACATCGAGGGAGCGGTGCCGATCCAGCTCGACAACCGCGAGGCCTCGCGGCGTGCGGCGGCGTTCCTGCGTGACCTCGGGCACAGCGCGGTCACGGTCGTCACGCTGCCGATCGACGCGGCGCGGCAGCGTGGACCGATCACCGACGCCCGGATCGACGCGGGGACGGCGCACACGACCCGGGAGCGCCTGCGTGGTGTGCGCGGGGTGTTCCCGGACGCCGCCGCGTTCGAGGCCGGCGGCAGCTCGGTGGAAGAGGGGCGCGCAGCCGGGGCAGCGCTGTTCGGCCCGGGCGGCACTCGTCCGACCGCGGTCGTCGCGCAGAGCGACCTGCTCGCGGTGGGGGTGGTGTCGGCAGCGCTCGAGGCCGGGCTCCGCGTGCCCGAGGACGTCAGCGTCGTGGGCTTCGACGGCATCACGGTGGACGACAGCCTGTTCCACAGCTCGCCGATCCGGCACCTGACCACGCTCGTGCAGCCCTTCGTGCAGAAGGGGCAGGCAGCGGCCCGTGCGGCGATCGCGATGCTCGAGGGCGCCGAGCCGAGTCCGGCGTCCTTCCGCTCGGAGCTGCGCCTGGGCGACACGACGGGGCCGCCCCGCGCGTAGGGCGCTGCGCGCCGCGGCGGCGGCACGGTGCGAGGCCGCGCACGGTGCGGGGTTGCGCGCGCTGTGCGGCGTTGGACCCCCGCACCACCCGACGAACCTCGCACCGGCGGCAGACCTCGCACCGTGCGCGGGTACGGAACTCGCACCGTGCCAGGTCGCGCAGGATGCTCCACAGCGTCCGTCAGCGCGCCATGGCGACCGCGATCCACCCCGGTCGGTGCGCACGGAGCCCGAGCGTCACCGCGCGGATGCCGATGTACCCGAACGAGAACACCGCCCACAGGCTCGCCAGGCCGTCGCCGACCAGCCAGAGCAGGGGCAGGTACACGACGAGGTTCACGCCGCCCGCGATCGCCAGGTACCGTGCGTCCCCAGCGCCGATGAGCACCCCGTCGAGCACGAACACGTACCCGGCGACCGGCATCCCCGCGGCGACGAGCACCAGCACGAGCGGCAGCGCCGACCGGACCGCCGCCGAGTCGGAGAAGACCGGACCGAGCACCCCGCTGACGGCGAGGGTGAGCGCCCCGAGCAGCACGCCGCCCGCGATCCCGAGCACCACGAGCCGCGACGTCACCAGGCGGACCCGCTCCGCGTCCCGTGCACCGAGCGCGTGGCCGACGAGCGCCTGTCCCGCGATGGCCAGCGCGTCGAGGGCGAAGGCGAGCGTGCCGAACACCGTCAGCCCGACCTGGGTGGTCGCCAGTCCGGCCGTCCCGAGGCTCGCGGCGACCCCGACGGTCGCGAGCATCGCGACGCGGAGGGATGCCGTGCGCAGGAACAGCCACGCACCCGACCGCAGCGCGCCGGTCACCCCGGACGCACCCGGACGCAGCGGTGCTCCGACGCGTCGTGCGGCACGGACGGCGATCACGACGTACACGGCTGCCATCGCCCACTGCACGATGACGGTGCCGGCCGCCGATCCCTCGACGCCCCAGTCGAGCCCGTAGATCAGCAGGGCGTTCAGCAGCCCGTTCGCCACGAACCCGACCGTCGCGACGACGAGGGGCGTCCGGGTGTCCTGCAGCCCGCGCAGCAGTCCGGTCGAGGCCGTCACCACCAGGATGCCGGGCAGTCCCACGAGCGACACCGTCAGGTAGGCCGTGGCCGCGTCCGCCACCCCGGCATCGGCATCGAACAGGTCGACCAACGGCCCCGCGAGCGGCCACCCGACCAGGGCCAGGACGACGCCCAGCCCGAGGGCCAGCCACATGCCGTCGACCCCGGCGTGGACCGCTGCGCGTCGGTCACCGCCACCGAGGGCACGGGCGACCGCGGGCGTCGTCGAGTACGCGAGGAACACGAGCAGCCCGGTCGCGGTCTGCAGCACGGCACTCGCCAGGCCGACCGCTGCCAGGGACGTCGCGCCGAGGTGCCCCACCAGTGCGGTGTCCGTCATGAGGAACAGGGGTTCGACCACCAACGCACCGAGCGCGGGCAGCGCCAGGCGCACGATGTCGCGGTCGACGGCGCGGCGGGTCGAGGGCATCAGGACATCATGCCGCGGGCTAGCGTCGGCGCGTGGACACTGCCCTGCTCGTACCCGGTGCGCTCGGCATCGCCCTCAGCCCCGTGTCCGTCGCGTCGATCGTGTTCCTGCTCGGACACCGACGCGGCTACGCGTCGGCAGCGGCCTGCGCGGCCGGGTGGGTCCTGGCGATCGCGGTCGGGCTCGTCGTCGCCGTCGTGGTCGGCGAACGCCTGCCTGCGGAGTCGGGGGACGGGCCTCCTGTCCGGGAGTTCGTGGCCGTCGCGGCCGGCGTGGTCCTGCTCGGGTTGGCCGTGTGGCAGTGGACCGTCCGCCGCCTGCCGGACGGATCCCCGTCGAGCTCGCGGTGGTCGGACGCGATGGAGGCGCTCGGCCCGCTGCGGGCGTTCGGCCTCGGCGTGCTCGGCTTCGTCTCCAACGCCAAGGCCCTCGTGCTCGTCCTGGCCGCCGGACTGTCGTTCGGGGACGCTGATCCCGGGCCGGTCGATGCCGTGACGGCCGGCGTCGTCTTCGTCCTGGTTGCCGGCTCGACGGCGGTCCTGCCGATCGTGCTGGCCGTCGTGCTCGGCTCGCACGCGCAACGGGCGCTCGCCGCGATGCGCGTGTGGATCGGCCGGTGGGGGTCGCTGGTGCTGGTGGCGGTCCTCGTCGTGGTCGGCCTCGTGCAGCTCGTCACCGGGATCGCCGGCCTGCTGGACTGAGCGGCGAGCGGTGAGCTCGATCGGCCGCCGTCCGACCGACGGCCGTGCGGGTCAGCTCCGGTCGCTGCGTGGTTCCGCCGGCACGCCGCCCGTCGCAGCGTGTGCGGGCTCGGACGCCGGCTCCGGCGCCGGGTCCGTCCCGCGGGCACGCCCGATCAGGTCCATCACGTGGTAGACGACGATCGCCGCCACGGTCCCGACGATGATGCCCCCGAAGCTGGCCTGCCCGAACGAGAACGTGAAGTCCGCGATGCCGATGATGAGCGCGATGCCCGCCGTGAGCTGGTTCTTCGGCTTGGCGAAGTCGACGCGGTTCTCGACCCAGATGCGGATGCCGATGACGCCGATCAGCCCGTACAGCGCCGTGGTCGCACCGCCGAGCACGCCCGCCGGCACGCTGGAGATGACCGCGCCGATCCTCGGGGACAGCCCGAGCAGGACGGCGGCGATGGCCGCGACCCAGTAGGCAGCGGTCGAGAAGACCCGCGTGGCCGCCATCACGCCGATGTTCTCGCCGTACGTCGTGGTCGCCGAACCGCCGCCGGCGCCGGCCAGGACGGTGGAGATGCCGTCGGCCATCAGCGCCCGACCGGTCAGCGGGGTGAGGTCGCGACCGGTGAGCTGCCCGACGCCCTTGACGTGCCCGACGTTCTCGGCGACGAGCGCGAGCACCACGGGCACGAATGCCAGGTAGATCGGCAGCTGCGCCGGGTCGAACGCCGGAGCGGTGAACCGGGGCAGCCCGATCCAGGGGGCGTCCCCGACGGCGGAGAAGTCGACCTGGCCGCCGATGAGCGCTGCGACGTACCCGATCACCACACCGATCACGATCGACAGTCGCCCGATGAGCCCCTTGAACAGGACCGTCACCAGGATGATCGACAGCAGGGTGATGACGGCGATCAGCGGGGACTTCGTGAAGTTGTCACGTGCGGCCGGAGCGAGGTTGAACCCGATGAGCGCCACGATCGCACCGGAGACGATCGGTGGCATCAGCCGGTCGATCCAGCCCGCACCGGCGAGGTGCACGACCAGGCCCACCAGTGCGAGCAGGGCGCCCACCACGATGATCCCGGACAGGGCGAGCGGGATCCCGCCGATCTTCGTCGCGGCGCCGATCGGCGCGATGAACGCGAACGACGACCCGAGGTAGCTGGGCAGCCGGTTGCCGGTGATCAGCAGGAACAGGATCGTCCCGATGCCGCTGAACAGCAGGGTGGTCGACGGCGGGAAGCCGGTCAACAGCGGGACGAGGAAGGTGGCGCCGAACATCGCGACGACGTGCTGCACGCCGAGGCCGATGGTCCGACCCCACGAGAGCCGTTCGTCCGGAGCGACGATCGTCGTCGCGGAGACGGTCGCGCCGTCCCCGTGCAGCTTCCACGGAAGTCCCATGCCCACGACCGTACCGGCACCAGGGTGCCCCGGTGGCTCGGGTGACTATCGTGGACCGCATGACGGACGTCGCAGGCACCACAGGGATCCAGACCGACGAACTCGACGAGACGGTGCAGCCGAAGGACGACCTGTACCGCCACGTCAACGGACGGTGGATCGCCGCCACGCCGATCCCCGACGACAAGGCCCGGTACGGCTCGTTCACCGTGCTCGCCGAGGCGGCCGAGGTCGCCGTCCGGCAGATCATCGAACGCTCGCAGCAGGCCGCCCCGGGCTCCGAGGAGCGCAAGGTCGGCGACCTGTACACCGCGTTCACGGACGAGACCGCGTTGGAGGCGCTGGGCACCGGCCCGATCGAGCCCCTGCTCGCCGAGGTCGCCGCGGTCGAGACCACGGCCGACGTCATCCGCCTGGTCGGCCGGTTCGAGCGCCTCGGACTGCCGAGCTTCCTGCAGCTCTTCGTCGACAACGACCCGGGCGACCCGGAGTCCTACGTCGTGTTCCTCGAGCAGTCCGGCCTCGGCCTGCCCGACGAGTCGTACTACCGCGAGGAGCGCTTCGCCGACATCCGCGACAAGTACCGCGAGTTCGTCGCCGCCATGTTCCCCCTCGCCGGCTACGACGAGAGTGCCGACCGCACGGAGCACGTCATCCGGCTCGAGACCGCCCTCGCCGGCAAGCACTGGGACAACGTCGCCACGCGCGACAGCCAGAAGACCTACAACGAGATGCCGTGGGCCGAGGTCGCTGCCCTGGCGCCCGGGATCGACCTGCAGCTGTGGTGGGAGGCCATCGACGCGCCGGCCGGCGCGTTCGAGACCGTGGTCGTGCGCGAGCCCTCGTTCCTCACCGGCCTGGCGGAACTGCTGCAGTCCGAGACCCTGAGCGCCTGGAAGGACTGGCTGGCGTGGCAGGTCGTCCGCGGCTCCGCTCCGTACCTGACCAGCGCCTTCTCGGCGACGAGCTTCTCCTTCTACGGCACGGCACTCACCGGTGCGCCCAAGCAGCGTGAGCGCTGGAAGCGTGGTGTCTCGCTGGTCGAGAGCGCGATGGGCGAGGCCGTCGGCCGGATCTACGTCGAGGAGCACTTCGACGAGACCTCGAAGGCGACGATGGACGACCTCGTCGCGCACCTGGTCGAGGCCTACCGCCAGAGCATCACGGCGCTCGACTGGATGACGGACGAGACCCGGCAGCGGGCCCTCGAGAAGCTCGACAAGTTCACGCCGAAGATCGGGTACCCCGTCAAGTGGCGCGACTACTCGGCCCTGCCCGTGACCGCGGACGACCTGCTCGGGAACGTCCGGGCGGTGGCGAGCTTCCAGGTCGACCGCGAGCTCGGCAAGATCGGGAAGCCGATCGACCGCGACGAGTGGTTCATGACGCCGCAGACGATCAACGCCTACTACAACCCCGGGTTCAACGAGATCGTGTTCCCGGCCGCCATCCTGCAGTTCCCGTTCTTCGACGCGGGACGTGACGCAGCGGCCAACTACGGCGCGATCGGCGCGGTGATCGGGCACGAGATCGGGCACGGCTTCGACGACCAGGGTTCGCAGTACGACGGCGACGGCCGCCTGCAGAACTGGTGGACCGAGGCGGACCGCACGGCGTTCGAGGAGCGCACCAAGGCCCTCATCGCGCAGTACGACGCGCTCGTCCCGACCGAGGTGCCCGACGGCCACGTCAACGGTGCCCTGACGATCGGCGAGAACATCGGCGACCTCGGTGGCCTGTCGATCGCGTGGAAGGCGTACCTGCTCTCCCTCGACGGCCAGGAGCCCCCGGTGATCGACGGGCTGTCCGGCGCCGAGCGGTTCTTCCTCAGCTGGGCCCAGGCGTGGCAGATGGCGATCCGACCGGAAGAGGCGGAGCGCCTGCTGACGATCGACCCGCACTCGCCGAACGAGTTCCGGTGCAACCAGGTCGTCAAGAACATCGACGTCTTCTACGACACCTTCGGCGTGACGGAGCAGGACGCGATGTACCTCGACCCCGCCGAGCGCGTCGCGATCTGGTGATGGTCGAGCCCGACGCGGCCCCGTCCTCGCGGCGGCGACGCCGCGACGACGTCGGCCGCCCGGGCTCGGGGTCCCGCGCCAGGGGTCGGCACCGTGGTGGTGGCGAGGACCGGTTCGCCGCCACGGTCGATGCCCTGGGGTCGCTGGCCCTGGACGGAGCGGGCGTCAGCGCGTCCGTGATCGACACGTCGAGCGGGAAGGCCCTGTTGGCGGTCGACGACCGGCTCGTGCAGTCCGTCGGCGGGCTCGGCCGGGTGCTCCTGCTCATCGAGGTGGCTGCCCGTCTCGAGGACGGTCGGCTGCACGGCGACCGGCTGCAACGCATGGCCCGGGACACCGCCACCGGCCCCGGGCTCTGGCAGTTCCTGCAGGAGCCGACCATGCAGGTGTCCGACCTGGCGACGCTGGTCGGCGCGACCGCGGACGCCTGGGCGACGAACGCCCTGCTGTCGACGGTCGGCATCGACGCCGTGCGCGAGCGGGCCGAGTCGCTCGGCGTCGAGCGGTCCGCCTTCATCGACCGGGTGCGCGACCGGCGCGGACCGGACGATGCCCCGGACGTCGCGGTGGCAGCAGCGGGCGAGCTCAGCTGGGTGATGCGCGGGCTGGCCCTCGGCGAGGTCGTCGACGAAGGGGTGTCGAACCGCGTCCTCGGCTGGCTGTCCCTGGCGAGCGACCTCAGCCTGGTCGCGGGGGCGTTCGGCCTCGACCCACTGGCGCACCGCGCGCTCGACCACGGCCTGCAGGCGGTCGCCGTCACGGGCAGCGGGCCAGGTGTCCGCTCCGAGGCGGGCGTGCTGCGCGGACCCGGTTCATCGGTGAGCTACGCCGTGACGGTGACGTTCGAGGACGACACGCTCGATCGACGACTCGCCGTCGTCGAGGCGCTCCGGACGATGGGCACCGAGGTCCTCGACGCGGTCCACGTCACCGTCACGCGCTGACCCGGACGCGCTGGCGGGCCGGACGGGAGGCCCGGTTCGGCCCCGCAGGGCCGCTTTGGACCCGCGCGTGGTGACCACATGACGACGGCCCGACCGGAAGACCGGTCGGGCCGTCGTGGCGGAGGCGGGTCACGCCTCCAGGCCGGTCAGCTGTGCTGCTTGGCGGCCTTCTCCAGCCTCTTGCGGAGCTTCTTGCGCGACTTGCGCGCGTGCGGGTCGTTCCACATCTTGCGGACGGTCTCGCCCTTCGACTGCTTGACGACGGTCCGGTTGGACCGCGAGCCGAACCAGAAGCCGATGAGCACGATGGCGGCGATGACGAGGAGGCGGTTGCGCATGGAGTGTCCCTTCTGTGTCGGATCCCGGCCGGTCAGCCGGTGATCCGTCGTACGAGGTCGGTGATGATCGGCCAGACGTCGCCAGCGCGATCTGCAGAGCCGATCGCGACGGTGACGAGCGGGTAGGCCGTCACGGCCAGCGTGACGAGGACCGCCAGGACGACCGGCACCCACGCCGCCACGCTACGTCGCCGGGTCACGGCGAGTACCAGCAACGCCAGGACGACGATGCCGCCCAGGATCGTCACCAGCGTGACGCGGACGAACGGGAACGGCACCAGGCCGGCCGTGGTGGCGGTGACGCCGGCCAGGAACCCCGTCAGGGGCAGGAACGCCCCGACGAAGAGCAGCAGGACGACGACCAGGCCCACGACGGTCGCGATCCAGACGCCGCGGGCGCGCGGCGGACGTTCCCGGCCGAAGCGACGACCGCGACGGCCGGACCAGGTGGTCATGCGCGGGAGTCCGACTCGGTCGACGTCGACGTCGACGTCGCTGCGTCGTGCTCGTCGGCGGCCCGGGTGACCTCGGCTGCGTGTGCCGCGTCGTCGTCCAGGTGCTCCGCGGCACGGCGGGTGGCCTCGACGGCCTCCTGTGCGTGGTCGTCGACGGTCTCCGTGCTCGGTGCGGCGTCGTCGGCGGCGTCCGCGACGTCTGCTGCTGCGTCACGGGCGTGCGCGGCGGCGTCCTTCGCGGAGTCGGCAGCGTCCGCGGCCGCGTCGGCGGCATCGCTGGCGGCCTCGGCGGCCCGGTCGAGCGCGCTCGAGCCGGCCTCGCCTGCGCGGTCCGCGGTGTCACGAGCGCGGTCCGCGACGTCCGCACCGGCCTCGCGGGCACGGTCAGCAGTGTCGGTGGCAGCGTCTCGCACGTCCGCCGCGGCGTCGCGGGCGCCGTCCAGTGCGGCGGCACCGGCGTCGCGCGCCCGGTCCGCCGTGTCGGCGGCCGAGTCGCGGACCTCGGCAGCAGCCTCGCGTGCCTTGTCCGCAGTGTCGGACGCGGTGTCGCGCACCTGGTCGAGCGCCTCTGCGGCGGCCTCGCGAGTGTGGTCGGCAGCGTCACGGGTTCGGTCGGCGACGTCGGCGCCGACCTCCTGCGCCTTCGCGGCGATGTCCGAGGCAGCGCTCTGCGTCGCAGCCGCAGCGTCCGACGCGACGTCCTTGACGCGGTCGGTCGCCTCGGCGGTCTTCTCGCGCACGGTGTCGACCGCCTCGGAGAGCTTCGAGGGCTCGTCGTCGAACGGGCCGTGCACGTCGGTGACACGCACGTCGACGGTGGCGGGCTGCCCGACGACCTGGGCGACGGCGTGGGCGACCTGTGCGCGGACCTCCTCGGCGACCTTCGTCACCGGCTCCGGGTAGGTGACCACGAGGGACACCTGCACGTCCAGGGTGCCGTCAGCGTCGTCGACCTTGACGCCCAGGGCGCTGGCGGTCCGGCCGAGGCGGGAGCGGACCTGGTCGGCCGCGCGTTCGAGCACGCCGCCCAGGTGGTGCACGCCGTCGACGCCGATCGCGGTCACCGCGGCGGTGCGCGCAGCGACCGTCAGGGCGCTGGCGTCCTCGGGCAGGGGTTCGGTCAGCGATGCGGGCAGTGCCACGTCGACGACGTGGGTGCGGGCGTGGGTTTCGTTCTCCATGATGTCCTCCTCGGTCCGGACAGGAGACGACGGGGCACCCGATCCCGGATGCCCCGTCGTCGTCACTGCAGCTGCCTAGTTCTTGAAGACGTCCTTGACGTCCTCGCCCGTCTGCTTCGCGCTGGCGGCGGCCTGGTCCTTCTTGCCCTCGGCGACCTTGGAGTCGTCGTGGGTCGCGTTGCCCACGGCCTCCTTCGCCTTGCCGGCGAGGTCCTGTGCGGCGTTCTTGATCTTGTCGTCGAGACCCATGATGGGTTCCTTCCGTCGGTCGGGCCGGAGCCCGGTGGTGTTGATGGCTGGTTGGTGGTGGGCCGGGAGGCCCGTGGTGCTTCCGCAGACGGGTGTCAGTGGACGCGGACCGACTTCGCGAGCGCGGAGCGGGTCCCGCCGGTCAGGTGCACGAGCACCGGGACCGGCCGACCGAGGGTGCGGTCGAGGACGGCGAGTGCACGGTCCACGGCGTCGAGCACCGCGACGGCGTCGCCGCCACGGCGGACCGCGACGCGGATGCGGGCGGCGCGCTGCTTGCGGACCTGGTAGACGTCGACCTTGGCGTTGACGACGTCACCGACGCCGCTGAGCTCGTGGTCCACGACGTCCCGGACGAGCGCGACGTTGACCGTCACGGCGTCGTCACCCGAGCGTTCGCGGACGGCCACCGAGGTCCCGCCGCCGCCCCGGGTGAAGACCCAGATGAGCGAGAGGACGATGACGACCGCGCAGACCACGGCGACGATCCACAGCGAAGCTGCGGGCACGTCGACCGCATTCGGGAACGTGACGGTCGGCTTGAGTGCGTCGCGGACGGCCGGCAGGACGCCGGCGCCCATGGCGAGTCCGACGAGCACGGCCACCAGGCCGAGGACGAACAGGATGATGCGGTTCATGGTGCGGTTGCTCTTCGTCATGACAGCGACCCCTGTTCTGCGACCCGGACCTTGACGCGACGGCCGAAGCGCTCGTCGAGCCGACCGAGGCGTTCCTCGACGGCGGAGCGGACTGCCGCCTCGTCGACGGCCACACCGGAGACCGGGACGACCCGGACCTCGGTGCTGGAGCCGCGCGAGGTGGCGGAGGTGTTGTCCTCGGGCACACCGGCTGCGGAGCTCGCGGCGTTGGCCGCGGTCGCCGCGATGATGCGGGTGTCGATGACGACGGCACCGCGGTCGTGCGGCACCGCGGAACGGTGCTGTCGACCGGGCTTGAGGGCCAGGACGACCAGGACCACGCCGAGGACGACGAGCACGACGGCGATCACCTCGGCGATCGTGACGAACGCGGCGTCCGGGCGGAGGGCCGTGTCCACGGCGGTCTGCGGGTCCGCCAGCAGTGGCGGGGAGCCGACGGCGCGCAGGACGGACTCGGTGCCGATCCAGGCCGCGACCAGGACGAGGACCACGAGCGCGATCGACACCGCGGTCGACCGGGAGCGGTGGACGCTCCGGCGCCGGATGCGACGCTCGACGCTGTTGCTGCTCATGATGTCTCCTACCGGACTCGGGTGTCGCGCTCGCGCACGATCCCGGTCAGCTCGATGTGGGCACTGCCGACCTGACGGCCGGTGAGGGCGCCCACGCGGTCCTTCACCTCGGACGCGGCGGCCGTCGCGCGGCCGACGATGTCGTCGACCGCCGCGATCGGACCCGTGATGTCGAGGGCGAGGAGGCCACGGTGGTCGCCGAGGGCGACGCGGACCTGCTTGGCCGGAGCGCCGAGGCGCTCAGCGGCGACGGCGCGGGCGCACGAGGTCAAGGCCCGCGCCGTGATCTCGACGCGGCCCGGGACGTCCGGGCCGCCGGTCACCGGGAGCTCCGGCGTCCGGTCAGCACGTCGGTGAGGGCACCGCGGTCGATCTTGCCCGAGACGAGCGCTGCGACGAGCGCACCGATCGCCCCGAAGACGATGACCAGGACGAAGCCCCAGAACCCGAACTGCAGTGCGACGACTGCCAGGATGGCGCCGATCAGGGCGCCGATGAATGTGCTGCTCATGCGACTCGCGACTCCTTCTTGTCGTCCTCGTCGTCGTCGTCACCCGGGATGAAGACGTCCTGGACGGTGACGTTGACCTCGGCGACCTCCATGCCGACGATCGTCTCGAGGGCACGCGCGACCGAGGAACGGACGCCGTCGGCGACCTGCTGCAGCGGCACCGGGTACTCGGCGACGATGACGATGTCGGCGGCGACCTGCTTCTCGCCGACCTCGACCTTGACGCCCTGGCCCAGGTCACGCTGGCCGATGGCGTCGCGGATCGCGCCGATGGCACGGGCCGCGCCGCCGCCGAGGCCGTGCACGCCGTTGACCTCACGGGCGGCGATGCCGGCGACCTTCGAGACGACGGTGTCGTCGATGACGGTCTTGCCGGCGGTGGGGCCGGTGTTCTGGCTGCGGGCCGCCGTGGTGGCGGTGGTGGGGGTGTTCGTGGTGTCGGCCATGGGGTCTCCTTCCGATGTGCCCGCCGGGTGTTCCCAGCGGTTGCTGTTCACGGATGAGACGGGCTGACTCAGAGAGAAGTCACGCGGCCGTCATGCTTCCCAGGGACCTGCCAGACTCGGGCCCGATTGCGGGGGACTTGTCCCCCATCGGGCCGACGGGTCAGGATTCCGCGCGCTTTTCGTCCACGCCATTGCGCTCTGCACGTTCCGCACGGGCACGGCGGACACAGGCCATCGGGCTGCTGCCGCACTCGGCCTGGAACAGCTGCTGCAGCCGCCGCGGACGTACCCCGGCGACGTCGGCGATGCGCTCGACCGTCAGGGGTTCGTCCGCGTGGTCCTCGATGAACGCCAGGGCCGTGCGGACCCGGTTCGACAGGGCGCCGGTGTCGGGCCGGGGACCCCGTGCCGCTCGGACCGTGGCGCCTGGGCTCTCGGCGTAGCGCTCCCGGTACGCCGTGGCGAAGCGCCCCGGGTTCGAGAACCCCCACGTCCGCGCCACGTCGGCCACGCCGCCCTCGCCGGCGCCGTGCAACAGGGCCCGACGCGCCTCGTCCAGACGGTGGTCGCGCAGGAACCGGCTCGGGGTGACACCGAGTGTGCGGACGAACACGTCCTGCAGGCTCCGTTCGGACAGCCCCGCGGCGTCGGCGATGGCCCGGACCGGTGGACGCTCGCGGGCGTGCACCTCGATGAAGCGGATCGCGTCGCGCAGGCGGTTGGCGACCGGGACGTCGTCGCCGCGGTCGCGCAGCGGGAACGTGTCGAGGACCACCACGGCGAGGCGCCGGTTCAGCGCCGTCCGCATGGCCCCTCGCACGCGGTCGTCGAGGAGGGCCGGGCTGAGCTCGCGGATGAGCCGGCGGAGCGGTTCCCGGCGGGCGATGACCTCGTCCTGCTGCTCGAACAGCAGGGGCCCGTCGGGCTGGTGGTAGCCCAGCTCGCGGCCGACCCGGCGGAGGAACCGGTCGGCGACGTGCACGCCGTTGTAGACGGTGTCCTCGGACTCGAACCGGTAGGCCTCCGACGCGGACGCGATGTAGGGGGAACCCGGCTGGACGACCCGCACACGGTCCGCGAAGTGCATCTCGAGGTGCCCCTGTGCCAACCAGAAGACCACGTGGTCCTCGCGCGGGCCGATCACGCCGGTCCGTCGACCACCGGTGGCACGCATGGTGCGCAGGGACAGGTCGTCGTCGCCGATGACCAGGTACTCGTAGCGGGTCCCCGGCGTCACGAAGGTGTCCGACGCGAAGTCCGACCCGTGGTACTCCGACCGGTAGATCGCGCCGTAGTCCGAGCCGTCGTCGTCCGAGAACCGCTCCTTGCGGAAACCGTTGTCGGGCGAGGTGCTCACGAGGACATCTTCACATCCCCACGCCGGACGAGGTCAGCCCGGCCGGTGTCAGGAGGTCGCCTGCCCCGAGGGGACGAGGGCCTCGACGGACAGCAGTGTGGCTGAGCTGTCCGCGCACGCCTGGTACGAGGTGTCCCGCACGAACAACGACTGCTTCGACCCGGGTGGGTACACGCGGAACCCGTCCGGTGTCCGCGGGCCGCAGTCGGCGGAGCTGTAGTTGCCCGCCTGCCCGATCTTCAGGGGTGCGACCGCGGCCTGCCCGGGGGCGAGCGTGACGGTCGGGTGCGCGGAGGCCTGGTCCTGGGTCGCGGCCGCGCCGATCTGGGCGCCGTCGCCACCACCCACGAACGAGACGCCGGGCCAGCCCTGCAGCGTGCAGCTCGTCGCGCCGGTGTTGGTCAGCACGAGGTGCACGACCACGCTCCCCGCCGCGCCGCCGCTGCCCGGCTCGATCGACCCGGTCATGTCGGAGGTCGCACACCGGCCGCCCGTTGCGCCACTGCCCGCGTCACCGCCGGAGGCCGACGATCCCGCCGACGTGGACGGCGCGGGCAAGGACGGCGCCGACGACGGTGCCGACGGCGTCGCGGTCACGGTCCTCGTGGCGGTGGCCGTCGGTGTGCTGTCCGTCGTCCCGCCGGCGGAGCACCCGGACAGGACCCCCACCGCCACGAGGGCGACGGCTCCGACGGCGAACGGTCTGCTGCTCAGCTGCATGCCGACAGGAAACCACTTCCACTGCGGTACGTCCGAGGGGGTACACAGGGACCGCGAGCACACTCGCGATCGGACGGCGCAGTGGCCGTCCCACCGACCGGGAGGACCCACCATGGCAGGGAAGCACGAGCAGATCCGCGGCGAGTCGGACCGGTCCGACGGCGTCGAGCCGCGCGCGGGGGCGTTCACGGACAGCGACATCCCGGGCGAACCGACGGTGCAGTCGGACGAGCCGGTCGGCGAGTTCGTCGGCAGCGACATCCCCGGGGAAGCCGTCCCGACGAGCACCGGCACGGACGGCGAGTACGTCGAGTCGGACATCCCGGGTGAGGACGAACCGCGTCCCTCGGGCGAGGTCGGCCACTACGTCGACTCCGGCGCCGGCACCGACGACACCGAGAACGGCTAGCCGGGCGGCACGGGGCCGGACGGGTCGTCGAGCAGTCCGGCCCGCACCAGCAGCCGCAGGGTCTCGACGCCGGCGGGTGGGCACCGGTCGGCGTCGTCCGCGGTGACCCACTCGATCTCGTCGACCTCGGCCGACGCGACGGGCTGGGCGGCGTCGAGGGCGCCCGGTGCGCGCGCCAGGAAGAGCGTCATCCTGACGATCGTGCCCGGCGCCTGTCCGTGCGCCGGCTCGGTGACCACGGCGAACTCATCGAGGTCCGCGGCGGTGAGCGTCAGCCCGGTCTCCTCGTGGGCCTCGCGGACCGCAGCCTGCACCGCGCTCTCGCCGGGTTCGACCTTGCCGCCGGGCAGGTAGAGGACGTCGCGTCCGCGGGCACGCACCATGAGCACGCGCCGGTCCCGCACGAGCAGCAGCGCGCTGACCTGCAGCAACGGCAGGTCGGCCGGGAGGCTCAGCTGGCGTCCGCAGCGGTGTCGTCGCGCGGGCAGGCGGTCCGGTCCGACAACGGGACGACCGGGGCGGCGACGTCCGCCACCGACTCCGCTTCCGGCCGGACGCCGTACAGCGCGTCGAGGGCGCCGACGAACTCCTCGCCACGACCGGCGCGGCCGAGCTCCCGCGCGCGCACCGACGGCCGGTGCAGCAGCACCCCGACGAGGTGCCGCAGGGCCCGCTCGGTCTGCTCGGCGGCCTCGGGGGAGACGTCGCCGCGCCGCGTCGAGCGCTCGATCTCGTCGTCGAGGATGCCGAACACGTGCTTGCGGAACGCGACGAGCGCCGGGGTGGTCGACTGCTCCAGCGCTTGGGCCCGGAAGCGCGACACCGCGTCGTCGACCATCGCGCGGGCCTCGGACTCGGCGTTGAGCTCGGCCACCGGTGCGTGGATGCTGATCGTCTCGAGGTCGAGCAGTTCGACCCCGTTCACCTGCGCGGCATCGGGGTCGACGTTCCGCGGCAGGCCGAGGTCGATGACGATGCGCCGTGCGCCGTCGTCCAGGTCGTCGGCGCCGATGACGGGAAGCTCGCTCGACGTGCAGGTGATCACGACGTCGCTCGAGGCGATCGCCTGGCGCAGGTCGTGCGCGGCGACCAGGTCGTGCTTCGTGGCGAACCACGCCGCGCGACCCGAGGGCGAGAAGACCTGGATGCGCTGGGCGCCGCGGTCGCGCAGTGCGGCGATCGTGGTGGCGGCGTAGCTGCCCGTCCCGACCAGCAGCACGTGCGCCCGACCCCAGTCGGTCACACGGGACGACGCGAGTTCGAGCCCGAGGCGCACGAGCGAGCGCCCCGCGGCGCCGATGCGGGTGCGGGTCTTCACGCCGCGCGACGTGTGTGCGGCTTCCTGGAAGAGCCGTTCGAGGTCCGAGGTGGTGGTGCCGTTGGCGCGGGCGTCCTCGAGCGACCGACGGACCTGCCCGGAGATCTCGGTCTCGCCGATCACCACGGACTCGAGCCCGCTGGACACGGCGAACAGGTGCTGGACGACGTCCTTGCCGTCGAGCACGGTGACCGAGTCGAGCACGTCCGTGCCGCTCAGGCCGCTGGCGGTGGCGACGGCCTCGACCGTGGTGGCCACGGCGGCGTCGCTGTCGTCGCCCGCGATGTCGAGGTAGGCCTCGAACCGGTTGCAGGTGGCCAGGACGACGGCGCCGTCGAGGACGTCCGAGTCGGTGACCAGGTGGGAGGCGGCCGCGGGGGCGCCGATGCTCAGTCGCTCCAGGAGGTCGAAGCTGGCGTTGCGATGCGACGCCGTGAGACAGATGAGCACGTACTCGATGGTACCGCGCATGTCCGACAGTCGCTGCTGCGAGAATCAACGGGTGACCGATGCACCCACCTCCGCCCTCCCGCCCACGCACCCGCTGGCCGACGGGCGCACCGCCGGATCCGCGCTGGTCCGGGCGCTGCGGGGTGACCGCCCCGAGACCCTGCCGGTCTGGTTCATGCGACAGGCCGGGCGTTCGCTCCCCGAGTACCGCGACCTGCGCGTCGGCACCGCGATGCTCGACGCGTGCCTGGACCCGGCGATGGCGTCGGAGATCACGCTGCAGCCGGTCCGGCGACACGGGGTCGACGCGGGCATCTTCTTCAGCGACATCGTCGTGCCGATCAGGCTCGCCGGGGTCGACGTCGAGATCGTGCCCGGCCGCGGTCCGGTGCTCGCGTCGCCGATCCGCACGCCCGCCGACGTCGACGCCCTGCACGAGCTCGACCCCGCGGCCCTGGCCCCCATCCACGAAGCCGTCGCCCGGACCGTCGCGGAACTCGGGTCGACGCCGCTGATCGGGTTCGCCGGAGCCCCCTTCACCCTGGCCGCCTACCTGGTCGAGGGCGGCCCGTCCAAGGACCACATCCGGGCCCGGACCCTCATGCACAGCGACCCCGAGACCTGGTCGCGTCTGCTGGCCTGGGCAGCGTCGGTGTCGGGGGCGTTCCTGCGCGCACAGGTCGTCGCCGGCGCCTCGGCCGCGCAGCTCTTCGACTCGTGGGTCGGGTCGCTCTCGCGTGCGGACTACCTGCAGCACGTGGCACCGCACTCGGCCGAGGCGCTGTCCCACGTGGCCGACCTCGGCGTCCCGCGCATCCACTTCGGCGTCGGCAGCGGCGAGGTCCTGCGCGACATGACGACCCTCGGCGACGCGTCCGGGCAGCCCCACGTCGACGCGGTCGGGGTCGACTGGCGCCTGCCGCTCGACGTGGCCGTCGAGCGGGTCGGCCACGGCGTCACCGTGCAGGGCAACATCGACCCGGCGATGCTGTCGGCGCCGTGGGACGTGCTCGAGGCCCACGTGCGCGACGTCGTCCGGCGCGGCGGTGCGGCCCGTGCCCACGTGGTGAACCTCGGCCACGGCGTCCCGCCCGAGACCGACCCGAGCGTCCTGACCCGGGTCGTCGAGCTCGTCCACGGGCTCGGCAGCGGAGCCGCGGCGTGACGGACGCGGTCGTCGTCGGTGGCGGGTTCGCCGGCCTCCTCGCGGCACGGGACCTGGCGAAGGCCGGGGTGCACGTCGTCCTGGTCGAGGCCTCGGGCGCGCTCGGGGGCATGGTCAGGCGGCACACCGTCGCCGGGATCGACCTCGACATGGCGGCCGACTCGTTCGCGACCCGCACCGACGCCGTGGCGACCCTGGCGATCGAGCTCGGGCTCGGCAACGACCTGGTCGACCCGGACCCCCGCGGTGCCTGGCTGATGACGCGCGACGGCCGCACGGCGAAGATGCCCGCGACCGGGCTCCTCGGCATCCCGGGTACCCCGATGGCCGCCGACGTGATCGCCGTCGTCGGCCAGCGCGCGGCCTTCCGGGCGCAGATGGACTCGCTGCTGCCGTCGCCGATCGGTGCGCGGGCGCAGTCCCTCGGCGCGCTCGTCCGGACCAGGATGGGCGCGACGGTCCTCGACGACCTGGTCACACCGGTCGTCGCAGGGGTGCACTCCACGCACCCGGACGACCTCGACCCGGACCGCGTGGCACCCGGGCTCCGCGCCGCGCTGCAGCGCGAGGGGTCGTTGGCCCGGGCGGTCATCGCGCTGCGGGAACGGGCCACCGCCGGATCCGCCGTCCAGGGCATCCGCGGCGGCATCGTCCGGCTCGTGGACGAACTCGTGGCGGACCTCGCCACGTGGGGCGTCGACGTCCGGCTGCACACCCGCGCCACCGCGATCGAGCGTGCCGCGGTGACGGTGACCGGGCCGGACGGGGCATCCGAGCGGCTGGTGGCTGACCACGTGGTCGCGGCGGTCCCGGACCCCGAACGCCAGCGGGTGACCACCCCGGCCGGCATCGAGCTCGTCACCCTGGTCGTCGACCAACCGGCCCTGGACTCAGGCCCCCGTGGGACGGGCGTGCTCGTCCACCCGGACGCCACCGGGGTGCGGGCGAAGGCGATCACCCACGCGACCGCGAAGTGGCCGTGGCTGGCCGCGACGGCCGAGGGGCGCCACGTCCTGCGGCTCAGCTACCGCACCCCCGCAGCCGACGTGGCGGACCTGGGCACGAGCCTCCCGGTCGACCCGACGGACGCGACCGGCGTGCGCGCCGCGACCGACGCGGCGGCACTCCTCGGCGTGCCGATCCCGCCTGCCCAGGTCATGGGTGCCGCCGTCGTGCGGTGGCACGGGCCGGACACGGTCGGAGCCGGTCTCGCGGAGGGCGTGGTCGGCATCGGTGAGGCGGCGAACGGGCGGGGGCTCGCCGGCATCGTCGGCACCACCCGTTCGCGCATCCAGGACCTGCTGGGTTCCTGAGCGGACCGCGCACCCCCCGAGGGCTACTGTTGGTCTTCACGTCGAGACATTCCGCTCGGCGTATGACCACCGCACACTGAACTCACGGAGGAACCATGCGAGGCAGGCTCCTGTTCGTCGCCGGCGCAGCACTCGGGTACGTCCTGGGATCGCGAGCCGGACGGGCGCGGTACGAGCAGATCAAGACCGTCAGCGGCAAGATCTGGAACAGCAACGGCGTCCAGAAGGGCGTCCACAACGTCGAGGAGTTCGTCGCCGACAAGACGCCGGACGTCGCCGAGTTCGTCGGTGAGCAGACGAAGAAGGTCGTCCGCAAGGTCGGCCAGAAGAAGGACGCCGCGACCTCATGACCGACACCCGTGACCGGAAGCCGCGATCGCTCTTCGGTCTCGTCGGTGACGTCCCCCAGCTCGTCAAGAACCTGGTCAAGGGCGAGATCGCCCTGCTCAAGGCCGAGCTGACGGGGAAGGCGAAGGTCTTCGCGATCGCCGCGGCGCTCCTCGTGGTCGCCCTCGTCATCGTGCTCTACGCGATCGGCGTCCTGCTGACCGCTGCGGTGATGGGGCTGGCGACCGTGATGCCGGCGTGGCTGGCGGCCCTGCTGCTCGCCGTCGTGATGCTGATCGTCGCGGGCATCCTCGGGCTCGTCGGCTGGAAGCGGTTCAAGAAGGGACTGCCGATCACGCCGAAGCGAACGATCGACAGCGTCAAGAACGACATCAACGCGGTCAAGGGCCTCGGCAAGAAGCCCACGCCCGAGAACCAGTACGCGTCCCGCAAGCCGGACGTCGGCGGTCGGTTCTGACGCTCTCGCGTCACGCCGACAGCACCACCCACGGAGGACCAGTGACCGACCAGCACCCGCACGACCGGCTCGCCGACGACGTCGCGACGACCCGCGCGCAGTTGTTCGACACCCTCGACGCGATCGAGGACAAGCTCAACGTGCCCAAGCAGCTCGGGATCGCCGCCTCGAAGGTCAAGCGTGGCGTGCTCGAGAAGCGTCCCCCGTACCTGGCCGGTCTCGCAGCGGGCGTGGTGGTCGTCGGGGGTATCGTCGTGACGGTGCTCCGACGGCGGTAGGTCCGGGTCACCGGACGCGCGGTCAGGGCGCTCGCCGGTCAGGTGCCCATCGGACGCGGAACCGGCGAATCCGTTCTGCGCAACCGATAGGACAATGGACCCCATGAGCTCCACCGAGCCCACGACGCACGACGCTCACGAGACCACACCCGACGCCGGCATCGACCCGAACCTGCTCACGGCCTACGCGCTGTGGGCGGTGTTCCGTCGGCCGCTCGGAGCCGTCCACCCCGTCGGCGACGACGCGGTGGCCGAGCTGGACGCCGTCGTCGCCGCCGCTGCCGAGCGGGGCGTGACGATCCGCGGCTTCTACGACGTCTCCGGCTTCCGCGCCGACGCCGACGTGATGATCTGGCTGCACGGCGACGACGCCCAGGCGATCCAGTCCGTCCTGCGCGCGATCCGTCGGACCGGGCTGTTCCAGGACGCCGAGCCGGTGTGGCACGCCATGGCCATGCACCGCGAAGCCGAGTTCAACAAGCGCCACACGCCCGCGTTCCTGCGCGGCAAGGACCCCGAGGCCTGGATCACGGTGTACCCGTTCGTCCGGTCGTACGAGTGGTACCTGCTGCCCGAGGACGAGCGCTCGAAGATGCTGCGCGACCACGGTGTCGCCGGTGCCAAGTACCGTCGGGTCCTGACGAACACGATCGCGTCGTTCGCCCTCGGTGACTACGAGTGGATCCTGCCGCTCGAGAGCCCCGACCTGGTCGACCTCGTCGACCTGATGCGCGACCTCCGCTACACCGAGGCCCGCATGCACGTGCGCGAAGAAGTGCCCTTCTACACCGGTCGTCGTGTGACGACCACCGAGCTCCCGGAGATCCTGTCGTGACCGACACCAGCCTGATCACCAACGGCCAGCCCGTCCTCGCCGCCACCCCGGCGGCGGCGAGCGGACCCGAGCACGTCGAGACCCCGACCGCGTACGACGCGATCCTGCTCGCCGGCTTCGGTGGACCCGAGGGCCAGGACGACGTCATCCCCTTCCTGCGCAACGTCACGCGCGGCCGTGGCATCCCGGACGAGCGCCTCGAAGAAGTCGCCCACCACTACCGGCACTTCGGCGGCGTCAGCCCGATCAACGCGCAGAACCGGGCACTCAAGGCAGCGCTCGAAGCCGAACTCGCCAGCCGCGGGATCGACCTGCCGGTGCTGTGGGGCAACCGGAACTGGGCGCCGTACCTCGAGGACGCCTTCACGGACGCCGCCGACAAGGGCTACACGAAGCTCATCGCCATCGCGACCAGCGCCTACTCGTCGTTCTCCAGCTGCCGCCAGTACCGCGAGGACTACGCCCGCGTGCTCGACGCCACGGGGCTGATCGACACGATCCAGATCGACAAGGTCCGGCAGTTCTTCGACCACCCGGGGTTCGTGCGGCCGTTCGTCGACGGTGTCCGCGACGGCATGGCCCGCGCGATCGCCGAGAACGACGGGCTCGACGTGGCCACCGAGCTGCACGTCCTCTTCTCCACGCACTCGATCCCGTCCTCGGACGCCGCCAAGTCCGGGCCGGACTTCCGCGGGTTCGGCGACGGTGGTGCGTACGCCGCCCAGCACGAAGCCGTGGCGCAGGTCGTCCTCGACCAGGCCTGGTCCGAGCTGCTCGAGCAGCCCGAGCACGCCCACCTGCAGGGCACGAGCAAGCCGGCGTGGAAGCTCGTCTACCAGTCGCGCTCCGGCCCTCCGTCGCAGCCGTGGCTCGAGCCCGACATCAACGACTTCCTGAACGACGAGCTCAAGGGCGGTCCGACCCGCGCCGTGCTCATCGTGCCGCTCGGCTTCGTGAGCGACCACATGGAGGTCATGTGGGACCTCGACGAGGAAGCCACCGAGACCGCGGGGGAGCTCGGCTTCTGGTCGCTCCGCACCCAGACGCCGGGCGTCGACCCCGCGTACGTCTCCGGGCTCGTCGACCTGGTGCTCGAGCGGGTGAACGGCCTGTCCAAGGCCGAGCGTCCGCACCTGACCGACATCGGTCCCTGGTACGACGTCTGCCGTCCGGGGTGCTGCGAGAACGAGCGCGCCGGGTTCAAGCCGGCCGCGGCCGGCGTCGCCCCGTGACCGCCCCCGACCCGGCCGCCGCCCCCGACCCGGCTGCCGCCGCCGACCGCGACGCCGTCCGCCCGATCCGGCTCGGCACCCGCGCCAGCCGCCTGGCGGTCGCCCAGTCCCAGGACGTGGCCGACCGCCTGGCGAAGGCGTCCGGCCGTCCGGTGGAACTGGTCACGGTGACCAGCGAGGGCGACACGAACCGGGCGTCGCTGGCCAGCCTCGGCGGGACCGGCGTCTTCGCCAGCGCCCTGCGCGAGGCCCTGGTCGCGGGCGAGGTCGATGTGCTCGTCCACTCGCTCAAGGACCTGCCGACCGCGCCGTACGCGGGCCTGACCATCGCGGCGGTCCCCAAGCGCGCTGACGCCCGCGACGTCCTGGTCGCCCGCAACGCCGCCACGATCGACACCCTGCCCGAGCACGCCAAGGTCGGCACGGGATCACCCCGCCGCGTCGCGCAGCTCAAGGCGAAGCGTCCCGACCTCGACGTCGTGGACATCCGCGGCAACATCGACACCCGGCTCGGCCGGGTGCAGGACGACCTGGACGCCGTCGTGCTCGCCGCCGCCGGGCTCGGCCGCATCGACCGGCTGGCCGAGGCGACGGAGCTGCTCGACCTCGGCTTCTGGCCGAGCGCGCCGGGTCAGGGCACCCTGGCCATCGAGATCCGGGCCGATGAGACTGATCGGAACCTGCTCGCCGCGCTCCGCAAGATCGAGCACGCCCCGACCCGCCTGACGGTCTCCGCCGAGCGCGAGGTCCTGGCGAAGCTCGAGGCTGGCTGCTCGGCGCCGATCGGTGCGACGGCCATCGTCGACGCCGAGATGCTGCTGGTGTCCGCCACGGTCTACCGCCCGGACGGCTCCGAGTACCGCACGGCGTCGCACGCCGCGGTGCTCGACGGCTCGCCGCAGGACCGCCTGGCCGAGGCGCTCGAGGTCGGCGGTCGCGTCGCCGCGGAACTGCTCGAGAACGGTGCGGGTGACCTCGCCGACCTCGCCGACAGCGTGAAGTAGGTCCCGTCACGGACACGCGCCCGCCCGTCGTCGTCATCCCCCGTGGTGGCGACTGGGGCGAGCGCGTGGCCGCGGCGGCCCGGGCGCGCGGACTCGACCCACGGATCGTGCCGCTCATCGCCACCGAGCCGCCGCTCGACCCGGGTCCCCTGGACCGCGCGCTGGACCGACTGACGGCCGGTGTGACGGACGGGAGTCCCGGTGCGGCCCCGGCAGGAGCCGGCCCGCGGTCAGGTGGGTACGCCTGGCTCGTGGTGACCAGTGCGACCACCGTGACGGTGCTCGCCGGGCAGGTGCCGAGCCTCCCGTCCGGACTGCGGGTGGCGGCGGTCGGCGAGCCGACCGCCCGCGCCGCGCGCGCCGCTGGCTGGAGCGTGGACCTGGTGCCGGACGACGCCTCGGCGGCCGGACTCGTCGCCGCGCTGCCGGACACGGCCGCAACCGTCCTGTTCCCCCGCTCCGAGATCGCGCCCGCCACCCTGGTCGACGGACTCCGCGCCCGCGGGATCGACGTCGAGGACCCGGTCGCGTACCGTACCGTGGGGACCGGCGACGGCCCCGTGCTGCCGGACGTCGTCCCGGACGCGGTGCTCGTGACGAGCGGCAGCGTCGCACGACAGGTCGCCCGTCGGATGGCCCCGCTCGACCCTGGCACCGTCGTGGCCTGCATCGGCCCCGGGACCGCCGCGGACGCCCGTGCCGTCGGACTCCCCGTCCACGTGATCGGGTCCGCCCGTTCCGCTGAAGCCCTCCTCGACGCCGTCGTCGTGGCCCTCGACCCATCCACTCCCGAACAGGAAGGCCTCCCGTGACCGGACGCTTCCCCCAGGTCCGCCCGCGACGACTGCGCGCGACCCCCGCCATGCGACGTCTGGTGGCCGAGACCCGGCTGCACCCCGCCGAGCTCGTCCTGCCGATGTTCATCCGCGAGGGCGCGAAGGAGGCCGTCGACATCTCGAGCATGCCGGGCGTGCAGCAGCACTCGCTCGACTCGTTCCGACGTGCCCTGGTGCAGGCGGCCGAGCAGGGCATCGGCGGCGTGAACCTGTTCGGCGTCCCCTCGACCAAGGACGCGACCGGCTCCGGTGCGACCGACCCGGACGGCATCCTCAACGTCGCGATCCGGGTGGCGCAGGCCGAGGTCGGCGACGCGCTCGTCGTGCAGTCCGACCTGTGCCTGGACGAGTTCACCGACCACGGGCACTGCGGTGTGCTGGCCGCCGACGGGTCGGTCGACAACGACGCCACGCTGCTGCGCTACCGGGACATGGCCGTCGCCCAGGCCGAGGCCGGCGCCGAGCTGGTCTGCCTGAGCGGCATGATGGACGGCCAGATCGCTGCCGCTCGTGACGCCCTCGACACCGCCGGGCACAGTGGCACGGCGCTGCTGGCCTACGCGGCCAAGTACGCGAGCGCGTTCTACGGTCCCTTCCGCGAGGCCGTGTCGTCATCGCTCGTCGGGGACCGTCGGACGTACCAGATCGACGCAGCGAACGGTCGACAGGGGCTGCGCGAGGTCGCGCTCGACGTCGACGAGGGTGCGGACATCGTGATGGTGAAGCCCGCGATGAGCTACCTCGACGTCCTCGCCGAGACCGCCGCGACCTCGCCGGTCCCGGTGTGGGCGTACCAGATCTCCGGCGAGTACGCGATGATCACCGCGGCGGCCCAGAACGGATGGATCGACCGGGACGCCGCCGCGATGGAGTCGCTCGTCGGCATCAAGCGTGCCGGCGCCGACGCGATCCTGACCTACTTCGCGGTCGACATCGCCCGGAAGCTCAACGACGAGGCCGGGCTCCGGACCTCCGGCACCACTGCGGACGTCGCCGGCATCGCATCGACCGGGAAGGCCCCCGAATGACCACCACCGCCCCGTCCTCCACCACGAACGACCAGCTGTTCGGGCGTGCGAAGAACAGCATCCCCGGCGGGGTGAACTCGCCCGTCCGCGCCTACGGCTCCGTCGGCGGCACACCCCGGTTCCTGGTGTCGGCGACGGGTCCGTACGTCACGGACGCCGAGGGCCGCGAGTACGTCGACCTGGTGGCGTCGTGGGGTCCCGCGATCCTCGGGCACGCGCACCCGGGCACCGTCGAGGCCGTCCAGCAGGCCGCTGCGCGCGGGCTGTCGTTCGGGGCGTCGACCCCGGGCGAGACCGAGCTCGCCGAACTCGTCAAGCAGCGGGTGTCGGTCGACGGGGACGGTCCGATCGAGAAGATCCGCATGGTCTCCACCGGGACCGAGGCCACGATGACGGCGATCCGTCTCGCGCGCGGCTACACCGGTCGTGACCTGCTCGTGAAGTTCGCCGGTCACTACCACGGCCACTCGGACTCCCTGCTGGCCGAGGCCGGTTCGGGCGTCGCGACCCTGGCGATGCCCGGCAGCGCCGGCATCACGGCCGAGACCGCGGCGCAGACCCTCGTGCTGCCCTACAACGACCTCGACGCCGTCCGTGCGGCGTTCGACACCCACTCCGAGCGGATCGCGGCCGTGATCGTCGAGGCCGCCGCGGCGAACATGGGCGTGCTGGCACCCGACCGTGGGTTCAACCGCGCCCTGGCGCAGATCACGAAGGCGCAGGGCGCGCTGCTCATCGTCGACGAGGTCCTGACCGGGTTCCGTGTCGGGTCGGCCGGGTGGTGGGGTCTCGAGGCCTCGCGCACGGTGCCCGACGGTGCCGGGTGGAAGCCCGACCTGGTGACCTTCGGCAAGGTCATCGGCGGCGGCATGCCCCTGGCAGCGCTCGGCGGCCGTCGCGAGGTGATGGACTTCCTCGCCCCGCTCGGCCCCGTCTACCAGGCCGGCACCCTGTCCGGGAACCCGCTCGCCGTGGCCGCCGGCATCGCCACGCTCCGGCACGCGACCCCGGCCGTGTACGAGTCGTTGGACCGCACGGCCTCGGTGATCTCGACCGCGACGAGCGAGGCGCTGAGCGCAGCGGGCGTGGAGCACACGGTGCAGCGTGCGGGCAACCTGTTCTCGTTCGCGTTCACCGACACGGCGCCGCGCAACTACGACGACGTCCGCGCGCAGGAGACCTGGCGGTACGCGCCGTTCTTCCACGCGATGCTCGACGCCGGCGTCACGCTGCCGCCCAGCGTGTTCGAGGCCTGGTTCGTCACCGCGGCGCACGACGACCGCGCCGTCGACCGGGTGCTGCAGGCGCTGCCCGCTGCCGCGCGCGCAGCCGCGGCCGCGACGCCGTAGGCCCGCGCTGACGACGGACGGGAGATCGGCGCCGGAGCCGAGCCGATCCTCCCGTCCGCTGGTTCGATGGGGGCATGCAACTCGCCGAAGCGCTCATCGAACGCGCCGACCTGCAGAAGCGGGTCGAGCAGCTGCGCGGCCGGATCGCCAGCAACGCTCGTTACCAGGAGGGCGAGGAACCGCAGGAGGACGCGGCGGCGCTGCTGACCGACGCCGAGCGGACCATCGACGCCCTCGAGGTCCTGGTCGCCCGGATCAACGCGACGAACTCTGCGACCCTGCTACCGGACGGCACCACGGTGACGGCCCTGCTCGCACGCCGTGACGCGCTGCGCCTGCGGCACATCGTCGTGACCGGTGCGGCGGACGCGGCATCGGGGCAGGGCGGCTGGCGACAGATGCGCAGCGAGCTCCGGACGTTCGCCGCGCTGCCCACCGCCGAGCTGCGTGCACGCGCGGACCGCCTGGCGAAGGAGCTGCGTGACCTGGACGCCGTCATCCAGCGGACGAACTGGGCGGTGACGCTGGTGCAGTGAGAACGGGAGCGCGGTGCGTCGGTAGGCGGACCGGGGCGGGTACGGACCCGACGGACCGGCGGGCAACCCGGTCCTCTGGAGGCGCCGTGGGCGGCGTCGTGGTGCAGGCCGTGCACATTGCATGCCCAGCACCGCGCACCGGTGACGGTGCACAGAGCACGTCGCATCACCACGTACCGACCGCGCCGCCGAGGGCGGGACAGGGGACAGCACCGCGCCTCCGGGGCCTGGCAGCGCCGCGGCCGTCAGCGCCGCGCTGGGGGCTGTCAGCCCGGGGGCGTCAGCGTGCGGTCGCTGCCGCTCGTCGGGCGTGCCAGCGGCCGTCGGTCCGCGCGATCGTCAGCGGGAAGTCGAACGCGTGCGACACCGCCTCCGAGGTGATCACCGTCGCCGCGGGCCCCTGGGCGACGACCGCGCCGTCGCGCAGGAGCATGGCGTGGGTGGTCGAGGTCGGCAGGTCCTCGAGGTGGTGGGTCACCATCACGCTCCCGAGGTCCGGGTGTCGCCGGCGCAGGGCGTCGACGGTGTCGAGCAGGTGCTCGCGGGCCGCGACGTCCAGGCCGGTCGCCGGCTCGTCCAGCAGGAGGAGCTCCGGGTCGGGCATCAGGGCGCGGGCGATGAGCGTCCGGCCGCGTTCGCCTTGGGACAGCACCGGCCACCGGGCGTCCCGGCGGGCGGAGAGCCCCACGTCGGCGACCAGCTCGGCGGCGCGGGCCAGGTCCGCGGCGGACGGCTCCCACCGCAGCATCAGGTCGGTCGTGCCGGTGAGTCCGGTCAGCACGGTTTCGGTGACGCTCAGCGGGGACTGCATCCGGTGGCGGGGGTCGACGTGCCCGATGTGCTCGCGGAGCGCGCGGACGTCGACGCGGCCCAGGCGGTGCCCGAGCACGTCGACCGTCCCCGCTGACGGGTGCCCGGTCGCGCCGAGCACCGTCAGCAGGGTGGACTTGCCGGCGCCGTTCGGCCCGAGCAACGCCCAGTGTTCGCCGCGCCGGATCGTCAGGTCGACGTCGTGCACGAGGTCGCGGCCGGACCGGGTGACCCGGACGCCGGCCGCTCGGACGAGGACGTCGCCCGGCATCTAGGCCTTCGCGCGCAGCTCGGCCATGTGTGCCGCGAGGGCGCCACCCATGCCACGCAGGACCGCGGCGGCTGCTTCGCCGTCACCGTTCCGCACCGTCGCGGCGAACGTGTCGAGTCCGGCGCCGGCGTCCCAGTACATCTGTTCCGGGGCGGCCAGCATGACGAACTGGGTGCGAGTGATCAGCGATTCGCTGACCTTCTTCAGCAGCTCGTTCTCGGTCTGCTCGACCATGAAGAGCAGCAGGCTGTCGAGGGTGCGGAAGGCCGCGTGGTCCTCGGCGGCGACCTGGGCGCCGAGGGTCTCGATGATGGCCAGCGCGCGCTTGCGACCGGCGTCGTCGAGCTTCGGCACCGCCAGGCGCACGGCCAGTTCGCCGATGCCGTAGTAGACCTCGAGGACCTCGTCGAACTGCTTGGGGTCGGGGGTGGCGACCCGCGTGTAGCGGTTGGCCTCCATCTCGACCAGGCCGTAGTCGACCAGCTTGGCGATCGCCTCGCGGATCGGCGTGCGTGAGACCCCGAGCCACTGCACCAGCTCGTCGTCGTTCAGGCGCTCGCCGGCCTGCAGCGTGCCGTCCTGGATCGCGGCGAGCATCTTCTCGAGGACGACGTCACGCAGGAGCTTGCGCGGCGAGGTCTCGACGGAGGACTTGGGAACGGGCATCACGAACTCCACTCAGCAGTGTGTGTTTGACATGCCGATCCTAACGTGTTGATGTGCAACCGTTTGTGAAATACAGTACGCGGCTCACCGGCGCACGTCGACGATCGTCCGGCCGTGCACGCGCCCGGCGACGACCTCGGGCCCGACGGCGATCGCCTCGCTCAGGCTCACCGTGCGGGTGACCCCGGCGAGCAGTGCCGGGTCGAGCTCCTCGGCCAGCAGGTCCCAGGCGCGACGGCGCAGGTCGAGCGGTGCGTCCACGGAGTTGATCCCGAGCAGGGACACCCCGCGCAGGATGAACGGCAGGACCGTCGTGTGGAGCTCGACGTCCTGCGCCAGCCCGCACGCCGTCACGGCTCCGCCCCAGCGCGTGCTCGCGAGCAGGTTCGCCAGGGTCGCGCCGCCGACGCTGTCCACCGCGCCGGCCCAGGTGGCCTTCTGCATCGGACGTCCGCGGTCGGCCAGGGCTGCCCGGTCGACGACGTCGGACGCGCCGAGCGTCCGGAGCGCGTCCGCGTTCGCCGGTCGGCCCGTCGACGCGGTGACCCGGTACCCGCGTCCGGCCAGCAGCGGGATCGCGACCGAGCCGACGCCGCCGGACGAGCCGGTGACCAGGACCGGGCCGTCTGTGGGGTCGACGAAGCGCGCCAGGGCGAGGACGCTGAGCGCCGCGGTGAAGCCCGCGGTGCCGATGGCCGCGGCGAAGTCCTCCGAGACGCCGTCCGGCAGCACGACGAGGGACCCCGACGGCGCGACGGCCCGCTCCGCCCAGCCGCCGTGGCGGGACTCGCCCGCGCCGGCGCCGTTCAGCACGACCCGGTCGCCGATCCGGACGTCGTGCACGCCGGGGCCCAGCGCGGCGACCGTCCCGACGACGTCGATGCCCGGGACGAGCGGGTCGGTCCGGGCGACGCCGGGATCGCGCGCGAGGGCGAGCCCGTCCTTGTAGTTGACGCTGGAGTACGCGACGTCGACGAGGGCTTCGCCCTCGCCGGGGTCCGGCACGTCGATCGACGCGACGGCGGGGGCGGTGGAACTGGAGACGAGGACGGCGCGGGTCACGCGCCGAACGCTACCCGCGCCTGGCGTTAGCCGAACAGGATGGCGGCCTCGTCGAACCGCGACTGCGGCACCGTCTTCAGCTCGCCCAGCGCATCCTCGAACGAGACGTGCACGATCTCCGTTCCCCGGAGCGCGACCATGCGCCCCCAGCGTTCCTCGACCACCGAGTCGACGGCGGCCAGCCCGAGCCGGGTCGACAGCACCCGGTCGTAGGCCGTCGGCGTGCCGCCGCGCTGGATGTGACCGAGTGTGGTCGCACGGGTCTCGATGCCCGTCATCTCCTCGATCAGCGGTGCCAGGCGCTCGCCGATCCCGCCGAGCCGCGGCCGGCCGAACGCGTCGAGCCCGCGCTCGGAGTGCGCGTTGTCCTCGTGGTCGGGGACGAAGCCCTCGGCGACGACGACGAGCGGCGCCCGCCCACGGTCGTAGGCCGACCGCACCCACGACGCGATCTGCTCGAGCGACGTCTTCTGCTCCGGGATCAGGATCGCGTGCGCGCCCGCGGCCATGCCGGACTGCAGCGCGATCCACCCCACGTGCCGGCCCATCACCTCGGCCACCATGCAGCGGGAGTGCGACTCACCGGTGGTGCGCAGGCGGTCCATCGCCTCGGTCGCGATCTCGACGGCGGTGTCGAAGCCGAACGTGTAGTCGGTGGCGCCGAGGTCGTTGTCGACGGTCTTCGGCACGCCGACGATCTTCAGGCCCGCGTCCGTCAGGCGCTTGGCGGCGGCCAGGGTGCCCTCGCCACCGATCGCGATCACGGCGTCGATGCCGTGACGCTCGAGCACGCGCTGGATGTTCTCCACGCCGCCCTTCTCGCCCTCGAACGGGTTCGTGCGGCTGGTGCCGAGGATGGTGCCGCCCTGCTTGGCGATGCCCTGGATGTCCTTGCGGCCGAGCGGGACGATGTCGCCCTCCACCACGCCGCGCCAGCCGTCCCGGAACCCGACGAACTCGTACCCGTGGATCGCGATGCCCTTGAGGACCGCGGCCCGGATGACTGCGTTGAGGCCGGGGCAGTCGCCGCCGGAGGTGAGGATGCCGATGCGCATGCCCCCATCTTGTCGGACGGTGGTTTCGCTTACCATCCCTGTCATGCCCCAGGTCCGTCTCGCCCCGCGTCCGTCAGGGGACGTCCGGCACGACACCGTGTGGCGTCCTGGAGGCCCGGTGGACGTCCGCGCGACGCTCCGGCCCCTGCAGCGCGGCTCCGGCGACCCCGCCTTCCGCGTGGTCGGGTCGGACGTGTGGCTCGCGCTGCGGACGCCGGAGGGCCCGGCGTCGGTGGCGGTCCGGCAGGCGGGCGACACGATCGCGATCTCGGCGTGGGGGGACGGCGCCGCGTGGGCCGTCCAGCACGGACCGGACCTGGTCGGCCGCGGCGACGACTGGTCCGACCTCGACGTCTCCGCGGACGCCTTCCTGCGGGACGCCCTGCACCGACAGCCCGGGCTCCGGCTGTGCCGCACGAACACGGTCGTGGCGATGCTCGTGCCGGCGATCCTCGAGCAGAAGGTCACCTCGCGCCAGGCGTGGGGGGCGTGGCGGTACCTGCTCCGCCGCTACGGCACCCCGGCCCCGGGCCCCGCGCCCGAGGGCATGATCGTCCCGCCGACCCCGGCGGAGTGGGCCCGCGTGCCGAGCTGGGAGTGGCACCGCGCCGGCATCGAACCGGGGCGGTCGGCCACCGTGATGCGGGCCGTCAAGGTCGCGCCGGCACTCGAACGGACCCTCACGCTCGGTCGTGGTGGCGCGGTGGTGTCCGCGCGACTGCAGTCCGTGCCCGGCATCGGGAAGTGGACAGCGGCCGAGACCGCACAGCGGGCGCACGGCGACCCGGACGCGCCGAGCGTCGGGGACTACCACGTCCCGGCACTGGTCGGGTGGGCGCTGACGGGTGGCCCGGTGGACGACGACGGCATGCTCGAGCTGCTCGAACCCTGGCGGGGGCACCGGGAGCGGATCGTCCGGTTGATCGGCGGCAGCGGGTTCCGCAAGCCGGCGTTCGGTCCCCGCATGACGATCCAGGACCACCGCGGGCACTGACACCCGTGCCGCAGCGCGGGCCTACAGGCCCGGGTCGGTCGGGCCGAGCGCGACCTGGACCCGGGCGCTGACGGACCGCAGCGTGTCTGCGTCGTCGGCCACGGGCCTCCAGAACAGCTGCTCGAGTGCCGCGGTGTGCGCGCGGATGCCGGCGAGCACCGCACGCCGACCGTCGGTGGTCATCACGACCCAGCTGCCGCGGCCGTCGGTCGGGCAGTCAGCCCGCGCGACGAGTCCCCGCGACACCATCCGGGTGACCTGGTGGCTGACGCGGGACTTCTCCCAGCCGATGCCCGCCGCGACGTCGCGGACGCGCAGCCGGTGGTCGGGCTGCCGGTGCAGGCCGATCAGGATCTCGAACTCCGGGATCGAGATGCCCGCCCCCTGCTGCACGGCGTGGTCGAGGGCGCGGTCGAGGCGCCGCCAGACGTCGTGGTAGGCGTCCCACGTCGCCCAGTCGTGACGGTCAGCCCCCTGGTTCGGCATCCCCACAGCGTATCCATGCAGGACCCGGCGGGCGCGACGCTGACACCGCGCTGTCTCTTGGCGCACACTCGGCGCGCTCCGAGGTCGCGTCGGCGGCGCCGCCTACGATCAGAGCATGCCGAGCGCCCGCCTGAAGGACTGCACCGACGACGCCACCGCCCTCGTGCGCCGGTGGATCGCGGCGTCCGCGGGCGTCAAGCCCGACCCCGGTGCGGCACGCCTGGCCGAGGTCCTGCAGGACGACGCGGGGCTCGACTTCACGCTCGGGTTCATCGACCGCGTGATCCGGCCCGAGGACCCGCGTGTCGCTGCCCGGCACCTCGAACAGCTCAGCCAGGGCGTGCCGGACGCGCTCGCCTGGTACCTGCGCGGCGCCGTGTCCCTGGGCGGCGGCTTCGCCACGATGGCGCCGTGGGCCGTCATCCCCACCGCGCGGCGGATCCTGCGTCGGATGACCGGCCACCTGGTCGTCGACGCCGCGCCCACCAAGCTCGGGCCCGCACTCACGAAGCTCCGCGCCGACGGCACCCGGCTCGACGTCAGCCTGCTCGGCGGCCCCGTGCTCGGCAGCGCGGAGAGCGACCGGCGGCTGCAGGCGACGACCGAGCTGCTGGCACGCGACGACGTCGACCGCGTCTCGATCGCCGTCGGCACGGTCCTGCCACAGCCCGCGCCGTGGGCGTTCGACGCCACCGTCGCCCGCGCCGTCGACCGGCTGGTCCCGCTGTTCCGCCTGGCCGCCTCCGGACCGGAGCCCAAGACGATCACGCTCGACGTCGACGAGCACGGCGACCTCGACGTCAGCGTCGCCGTGTTCCGCACCCTGCTCGAACGCCCCGAGTTCCACGGCCTGCACGCCGGGATCGTCCTGCAGGCGTACCTGCCCGACAGCGCCGGGGCGCTCGAGTCCCTGACCCGGTGGGCACTGCAGCGCCGTGCGGCTGGCGGGGCACCGATCACCGTGCGCCTGGTGAAGGGCGCGCACCTCCCCGCCGAACGGGTCGACGCGGTCCTGCACGACTGGCCGCTCGCGACCTGGGGCAGCAAGCGCGAGACCGACACGGCGTACCTGCGCATGCTCGACGCCGCGCTCACGCCGGAGCGCACCGACGCGGTCCGGGTCGAGGTCGCCGGGCACAACCTGTTCGACCTGGCGACCGCGTGGGTGCTCGCGCAGCGCCGCGGGGTCACCGACGCGGTCCAGGTCGCGATGCTGCTCGGCATGACGGCGAAGCACCTCGATGCCGTCCGCACCGACGTCGGGCCCGTCGTGCTCGCCACCCCCGTCGTGCACCCGGACGACTTCCGCTCCGCCATCGGGTACCTGGTACGCCGCCTGCAGGAGCACGCCAGCACCGAGGGCTCCATGGCCGCCGCGTTCGCGATCGACGACGACCCGGCCGTCTTCGACCTGCAGCACGCCCGCTGGCTCGCCGCCGTCGACGCGCTCGACACACCGGTCCCGGCGACCAACCGCACGCAGGACCGTCGGCTGTCCCCGGGAGACCCGATCCCGCGCGACGCGTTCCGGAACGCCCCGGTCACCGATCCCACGACCCCGGCCAACCGCGAGTGGGCGGCGGACGTGCTCCGGCGTGTGCCCCGCTCGCAGCTCGGCGCACAGACCGTGCGCGGGTCGCGGGTCCTCGACCGGACCAAGCTCGAGCGGATCGTCCGCAGCACCGCCCAGGCCGGACTCAACTGGGGACGCCAGGACCCGGTCGACCGGGCCGAGCTCCTCGAGCTCATCGGCCACGAGCTCGAGGCGCGCCGTGCCGACCTGGTCGAGGTCGCCGTCGCCGAGACGGGCACCACCCTCGCCGAGGCCGATGCCGACGTCAGCCGCGCCGTCGACCTCGCGCACCATGCCGCCGACCGTGCGCGGCACCTCGTCGACGTCACCGGTGCGACCTTCGTGCCGCCGCGGCTGACCGTCGTCGTGCCGCCGTGGACCGAGCCCGTGTCCGGTCCGGCGAGCGGCGTCCTGGCGGCGCTCGCCGCGGGCAGCGGGGTGCTCCTCAAGCCCGCACCCCAGGCCAGGCGGTCGGCCGCCGTGGTCGCGGACGTGCTCCGGGACGCCGGGGTCCCGCACTCCCTGCTCCAGCTCGTCGACCTGGACGAGGACGTCCTCGGCCGGCAGCTCATCGCCCACGCCGCCGTCGACCGGATCCTGTTCGCAGGCGCTGCCGACACCGCACGCTCCTTCACGTGGTGGCGTGCGGGCCTGCCCCTGACCGCCGCGACCGGCGGCACGAACGCCATCGTCGTGACGCCCTCGGCCGACGTCGACCTGGCCGTCCACGACGTCGTGCGCTCGGCGTTCGCGCAGGCCGGGCAACGCCCCGACGCGACCTCGCTCGTGGTGCTCGTCGGGTCCCTGGCCGACAGCGAGCGCTTCCGGCAGCAGTTGGTCGACGCGACCCGGACGATCCGTGTGGCGTGGCCGGACGACCCGACCGCGCAGATGGGCCCGCTCGTCGCCGAACCGACGGGTCCGCTCCTCGCCGCGCTCACCGAGCTCGCCCCGGGGGAGTCCTGGCTCGTGCAGCCCGTCCCGCTCGACGACTCCGGACGCCTGTGGTCCCCGGGGATCCGCGACGGTGTCCGTCCGGGCAGCGAGCACCACCGGACCGACCGCGCCGTGCCGGTGCTCGGCATCATGCACGCCGAGACCCTGGACGACGCGATCGCGATCCAGAACGGCACCGACCACGGCCTGGTGGCGGGCATCCACTCGCTCGACACGGACGAGGTCGGCGAGTGGCTCCAGCGCGTCCGCGCCGGCAGCCTCGTCGTCAACCGCGGTACGACCGGCGCGGTCGTCGGACGCAGCCCCGTCGGCGGGTGGAAGCGGTCCGCGGTCGGGACCGGCACGAAGCCCGACGGGTCCATGTCCGTCGCGACCCTCGGCCGGTGGGAGCCGGTGACCCGCAAGGTCCACCGCAGCATCCAGCTGCACGGGTTGTCCCAGCGCGTGACCGCGGTGATCGAGGCTGCCCGCAGTGGTCTGTCCTTCGAGGAGTTCGACCAGGTCCGCGCCGGGGCCACCAGCGACGTGCAGGCCCGGGCGGACGAGTTCGGGCGCTCGCGCGACCCCGCCGGGCTGGTCCTCGAGCGGAACGTGCTGCGCTGGCGGCCGCAGTCGGTCATCCTGCGGCAGGCCCAGGACGCATCGAGCGGCGACCTCGTCCGCGCGCTCGTCGCCGCCACGGCCAGTCGTGCGCACCTGCTGCTCAGCACCTCGCGCCCGCTGCCCGGTCCCCTGACGCAGCTGCTCGCCGCAGGGCGGTCCCCGCTCGACGTCGTCGACCACCTGGTCGAGTCGGACGACGAGTTCCTGCGTCGAGCAGCGTCGGGGGCGCTCTTCCAGGAGAACTGGTCGAACCCGACCGACGAGCCCGAGGACGCCCTCGATGCCGTGCTGTCCCAGGGGCAGGACCGGCCGCGGCACACGGTGTTCGGCGGACCCGGGGCCCGGATCCGGCTCCTCGGGGGCGACCCCCTGGCGCTCGAGGAAGCGCTCGGCGCGAGCATCGACGTCGCGGTCTTCGCGGCACCGGTGGTCGAGGCCGGGCTGATCGAGATGCTGCCCTACCTGCGCGAGCAGACGGTGTCGATCACCGCGCACCGGTTCGGCGAACCCGACGCCGACTTCACCGACCTGCGCGTCTGAGGAGTGCTCGCAGCCCGTCGGCCTCGGCGGGCCGGCCGTCCCAGCGCGCGGCCAGTTCGTAGGCGGCCAGTGCCGTCTCCGGGCCGAGGGGGCCGGCGCACAGGGCGGCGACCTCGTCGGCGCGCGCGTCCCAGGCGGTGGGGAGCCGGTGGTGGACGGTGCCCGTGGCGGCGTCGGCCGTGCGCATGGAGGTGACCAGGGCCTCCCGTGCGACCCCCAGGACCAGGTGGAGGCCGACCAGCCGATTGCCCCGCCCGAGCCGGAGCATCGCGAGCGCCGCGTCGAACCGCACCGCCAGGTCCACCGGGGCCGGTGGGAGCACCATCGGGGCACCGTCGAGCGCCAGGTCCACGAAGAGGCCGTCGTCGGTCAGCAGTCGGAGCTGCGCGCCGTCGTCGGCCTGCTGCCACGCCCAGAGCCGCGTACCCAGCAGCTCCTCGACGTCGAGCGGACCGCGGGCGACCACGCGGACGTCGAGGTCACTCCAGACGTCGACCTCGCCCGTGACGACGGACCCGTACGGCTCCGCCGCGAGCACCGTCGGCCAGTCGCGGATGCGGTCGAGCAGTGTGGTCCGCCAGTCGGTCATGCCCCACCCTCTCAGCCGTCCGTGAGGATCGTGCAGTTCGGTGACGGGATGCACGCAGACCGTACCCTCGTCGCCGACGGCCTCCGCAACGCCCGTGACCTCGGCGGGCTGCCGCGCCGTGGCGGCGGGACGACCCCACGGGGACGCTTCTTCCGCTCCGAGTCCGTCGACCGCCTCACCGAGCGGGGATGGGAGACGATCCGCGGAGCCGGCATCCGGACCGTCGTCGACCTGCGGACCCCGTCCGAGCGTGCCGAGGACACGCATCCGCGGCCGGCGTGGGTCACGACGGTGGCGGTCGACCACGACGACCTGGCGGACACGGCGTTCTGGGACGACTTCTGGGCGAACGGCCTGGTCGGGACGCCGTTGTACTACGGGCCGCACCTGGAACGGAAGGCCGAGCGCACCGGTGCGGCGCTCCGGGCGCTGGCCCGGGCCGAGCCCGGCGGGGTGCTGTTCCACTGCGCGGCCGGGCGGGACCGGACGGGCATCGTCGCCCTCGCGGTGCTGACCCTGGCCGACGTCGAGCCCCAGGCCGTGGTCGCGGACTACCTGGTCACCATGGCCGCAGACCCGCTCGGTCAGGACCCCCGCACCGAGGCGCTCTGCGCGGACCACGGCACCACGGTCGCCGACGCGTTCCGCGCCGTCGTCGCCGGCTTCGACGTGGACCGGTTCGTCGCCGGGTCTGGTCTCAGCTCGGCCGACCTGGAGGCCCTCCGCACCTTCCGCAGTCCGCCCGCGTGATCCGCGGCGTCAGTCCTCGGTGTCGCCGCCTTCTTCGTCCTCGACGCCGGTCTCGTCCATCCGGTCGCGCAGGTGGTCCGCCATCGACGCTGCGCCTTCGTGCCCGTGGTCGTGGTTGACCTGCTCGATCAGGCCCGAGAGCTTCTCGTGGTTCGTGGCCTCGGTGGCGCCGTCCATGACGGGCTCGGTCTGCTGTTCGTCGTTGCTCATGTCCCGGACGCTACGCGGCGACCTGGGAAGCGGGTGGAGCGCTGGCCGTTTGGCGCCCGAAGTGGGGTACCGACCTGTCTGTCCCCCTAAGTGCGGACCGACTAGAGTCGACATCAGCGAGCCACCCCGATCGGTGGGACCCCTGCCCACCGAGGCTCGCCAGAGCGTCGACGCTCCGGCTCTTGAGCGTCCCTGTGCTCGAGCCGGAGCGCGACCGCCACCCCGAGGTACCGCTCAGCGTCGTCCCGCTCGCCGTCCGGTCCCCACCGCGACGATCTCCGCCACGGCCAGCACGACGGCGATCACGAGCTGTCGCCCGGCCACGCGACGCCACGGCGCCGGCGCGAGCAGCAGCGGCAGCATCGTCGCCCCGTGCAGCACGTCCACGGCGGCCCCGACGGTGTGCGCGTTGCCCGACCCGACCCGAGCGGTGATGCCGGCCTGCGCGACCTGGCGCAGTCCGACCACGCGGTGGAACGTGGCCGTCGACCGGTCCGATCCCGCACGGATGACGTGCACGGCACCGATCACAGCACGCACACCCTCCACCACGGTGGTCGCGCCGTGAGCGTCGCTGCGGCGGCTCATCGCTTCCGCACCCCGGTCAGGACCGCTGCGCCGACGATGCCGAGCGTCGCGCCGATGATCCCGTTGCCCAACCGACGGTGCTCCACCCACCAGGTCTGCGGTGACCAGGCGTGCGCCGAGTCGTCGAAGATGCCGTGCGCGCCGTGGTCGCCCTCGACCGGCTCGTACAGGTTGGTCGGCAGCATCTGACCGTCCTTGTCGGCTGCCTGCTGCCCGGACACCAGGGTCTTCGCCGCGTACCAGTCCGCGAACCTGGCGCTGATCCGGTTGCCCAGGATCGTGTACACCGTCGACTCGCCGACCCACGTCCGACGTCGGGGGTGCTCGGCGGTGGCGGCGATCGCCCGGGCACCGACCTCCGGCTGGTAGATCGGCGCGACGGGCTGCGGGTGGTGCGGCAGCTTCGACTTCACCCAGTTGAACTGGATCGTGTTGAGCGCAGGCATGTCCACGCGGGACACCTGCACCTTGCTGCCCTGGTCGATCAGCTCGGAGACGATCGACTCGGTGAACCCGACGATCGCGTGCTTCGCGCCGCAGTAGGCCGACTGCAACGGGATGCCGCGGAAGCCGAGGGCCGATCCCACCTGGATCACGTGGCCCCGGTCGCGTGGGACCATCCGCGACAGCGCCGCCCGGGTGCCGTTGACGCAGCCGAGGTAGGTCACGTGCAGGGCCCGCTCGAAGTCGTCGGGGTCGGTGTCGAGGAAGCGGCTGAACACCCCGACCATCACGTCGTTCACCCACAGGTCGATCGGTCCGAGTTCCGCCTCGACCCGGTCTGCGGCGGCCTCGACGGCGTGCCGGTCCGCGACGTCGACCGACACCGCGAGGCTCCGCCGTCCCGCTGCGACGACCTCGGCGGCTGCGGCGTCGATGCCCTGCTGCCCACGGGCGAGCACGGCGACGTCCCAGCCCCGCGCGGCGAGTTCGCGCACCGTCGCCCGTCCGAGTCCCGCTGAACCACCGGTCACCACTGCCACACGTGTCATGGTCCCCTTGTACTGGTCGTGCCCCGGAGCCGACCCAGCCGCAGCGCCCGGCGGACGCTGCGCCGACCCACCGCGTCAGCGCCGACCGGCCCCGAACCGGGTCGTCACACCGGGGGAGTACAGCACCGAGTCCGGCTCCAGGTCCGTGAGCGCGAACGGCAGCCCCGCCGCACCGATCAGGTCGTCCCGCAGCGACACGAGCGACCCGCGGTGCAGTGCCCACGGCTCGTGCTCGTTCGGCCAGAACCGCGTCGCGCCGAACGTGTGCACGTGCATGCCCCACCGCGCGGTCAGGAACGTCTCGAGCGCGGTGGGCTCCGTGACCTCGGGCCCGATCCGCACGTCGAAGGCCGACCGCAGGTGCGTCCCGTGCCGTCGCATGGCGTAGCCGACCCGACCGTCGCCCGTGCGTGTCGCAGCGTCTGCCCACCAGTACGGCAGCCCGGTCGCCGCGCGCGCCCCGAGGGTCGGCAGCAGCTTGCCCGCGTCGAGGGACAGGAACACGACCCCGCGGCGCCCCTGGTCGTCGCGTGTGTAGACCCGCACGTTCACCTCGACGAAGTCGCCGATGCGTCCGGTCCGGCCGAGCGGCCCGAGCGGTGGGAAGCGCGTGTCGGTGAACCGGAAGCCGATGAGTCCGACCCACGTGGTCACCCCGTCGTCGGAGCCGTCGAGCGCCATGGTGTCCGGCCGGGTCCCGACCGGCAGCAGCGGCGCGACCGCGGACAGGTCGACCCGCCAGTGCACGAAGACCACGTCGAGCCAGTCCTGGGAGATCCACGGCCGGCCGGGCAGGTCCGGTGCCGTCGACGACACAGCCGGGAGGCCCGGCTCGGCCCCGCCGACCCGTCCGGCGGTCACGAGTCGGTCCGGTCGTCGATGTGGCCGGCGACGGGTGCGTCGTCCCACCCTTGCTGCGGGGTGTCGCAGGTCCCGCGGAAGACGTACTGCGACGGGCGCTTCCGTTCGCTCGAGGTCCAGTCGATCGCCGGACGTCGGCGTTCGGGCGGCAGGTACCCGAGCCGGTAGACGGCCATCAGCTCGAGCTCCGGGGGCACGCGCAGCAGCTCCTGGATCTCCTCCCACGCGCCGGGCGTCTCCATCGGGAAGGACACGAACTGGATGCCGAGGCCGAGCTCGGTCGTCGCGAGCCAGATGTTCTCCATCGCCGCGCCCATGCTGAACACCGAGTAGAAGCCCGACAGCTGCTCCTTCCGGTACTCGTGCCGGTCGAGCATCACCCCGAGCAGCAGCGGCGACCCCGCGACCAGCTTCCGGTTCTCCTCGCCGAGGGTCTGCGGCACCCGGAGCGTGTTCATCAGCAGCTGCCCGCGCTTGGTGAAGACCTGCTTCGTGAAGGGCTTCAGCGGTCCGGGGAGCTTGTCGAACAGCATGCCGTCGCGCCGCTCGTCCATCTCGGCCTGACTGAAGCGGAAGTACGGCTTGTAGCGCTGGAAGAACGTGCCCTCGGCCATCGTGCGGGTCATCGAGCGGCCGCTGATCTCGGCGACCCGGTCGATCGTCGGCCGTTCCTCGACCAGGACGAAGCGCCACGGTTGGCTGTTGAGCTGCGACGGTGCGCGGCCGGCCAGTTCGACGAGCAGCCGCTGGTGCTCCTGGGACACGGGGTCGGGCAGGAAGGCGCCGTTCGTCGTCCGTCGCCGTCGGATGGCCTCGAAGAGCTCCACGCAGTTCCTCCCTGACGTCAGCGCCGCGCGAGCAGCGCCCCCAGGTAGGACGGTGCGGCGGCGACCGCGACCTTCCAGTGTGCTCTCGCTCGGGGGTCGGTGCGCGGGGCGACCGCGAGCGGCACGAGAGCCGGCAGCAGGAACAACGCCGACCGGTCTCGTGTCCACAGCGGGGTCGTGGCCGCGACGCCGGTCAAGGTGGCCGTCACGACGAACAGTCCGTGGTGGACGACCCGGAGCTTCCTCGTCCGGATCAGCCGGACGGCGACGGCCGTGCCCCAGAGGCAGTTCGCGACGTAGGCGACGCTCGCAGCCGTGACCAGACGCCGGGCGGGACGCGATCCCGTGGGAGCCGCACCGGGCCTCCTGGCCGTCCTGGGTCCCATGGACTCAGCCTAGGCGGAGTGCTTTCCGGACGGCAGAGTCGTCGTCGAGCCGTGGAGCAGCACCTTGCCATCGGTCGAGAGTGGGATCAGCCCGAAGAGGTTGACGACCAGCAGCACCGAAGCGGTGTACTGGGAGACGACATCTCCAGGGCGAAGCGTCCAGTACGCAACGGCGAAGACCGCCCCTGCGACGGGACCAGCGGAGGCGATCAGTCGAGCGCGATACCCGCAGACCGCGGGATGGAGCACCGCGACGACGCGAGACGAACAGATGACCGCACCACGTCCAGGTCCGACGAGCACTCGGACCGCCACCAGGTGTGCTGTCTCGTGCACGCCGACACAGAAGAGCATCGCAACAGGAGCAGCGACCGCCGCCCAGGTCGTCTCTGCCGATGCGCCGACCGCCAAGAAAGAAACACCGAGTGCCCCGGACATGACTGCGGTCGCTAGGCCCCACACCGATGCGAGTGCTCGGAACGCCGCAGTGGCAACGGCTAGCCGTCTGTCGCTGGGGACGACTCGACGGCGAGCGCTGCCGAGTACGTGGATGGCGCGTGCCGCTGCGACATCTTCGACACCGGACTCTGCGATGGTGTTCCTCCGGTGCCGCGCTGGGGCATGTGCGAGCCCGTTCTGGAGGAGGACTGCGCTGATCTCGTACACGCTGCCTTGGACGACCGCATCGAAACCGGTGGGAAGGTCAACGAGCTGATGTCCCGCGGCGACCTGACGTATGACGACACCTTCGTGGGGGCGGAGCGGCCTCAAGAGAGAACGGATGTCATCCTCCGATGCCGAACAGCGAACGGCGAGACTGTCATCAGGAGCAGACCAAGCAACACAGAGACAGCCGCTCCCAGTGGAGGCGGAGCGGAGTCGTCCACGAGCACGCTCGGGAATGCAGTGAGCGCAGCCGTCAGGATCGCCGCGAGCACACCTGCACCGGGGAGGTCGAGATCGCTCGGGAAGGCAACTCCAGCGAGGACGGCGGAGCAGAGGCACAGCCACACCGCTGGCAGGATCAGCAACCAGGTCGGAGAATCGAAGATCGGCGTCCCGATGAAGACGGACGCAGCCGCGATGGCCACGACGACGCCGGCGGCGACCATTGCGACGACGCTTGTCGTGTTCCACGGGTCGGAGCGGATCGAGATCACGAGCGATCGACGCCACAGAGTCCTCCTGTCGGTGGAGTAGAGGGGAAGGAGGAGGGCTGCTGGTGTTCCGATGACAGCAATCTGGAACAGCAGGCCCTGGATGTCGGGCTCAGCGATGATCGCCACGCCGACGCGGGTCCCGATCAACAGCGCTGCGACGATCACGAGCGACGAGGTCATCATCGGGTCCCTGAGAGCAAGCAACGCCGCCGTGCTCCCACGGTGTGAGCTGACGAACCGCGGGAGCCGGCGCGCGAAGCCTGCCGTTTCGGGGGGTCCTGAGGCGCGCGTGGTCTTCACGACTGCCAGAAGCAGCCCGACAGCAACGAGTGTGACGACGAGCGCCGCAACAGTCGCGGTGACGAAGCGGAGCGGTCCAGCCCCAGACAGCGACGCTACCCACGTCGAGGTCGTGAGAGTTCGGTAGGCGACGACTGCACCGCAGATCGTTGCGACGGCAGCGACGCTCGTGGCAGTCGCGTCACCCCGTCCCAGGGTGCTGGCGACTCGCCGGATGCCGTGGATCGACGCGGAGGCACCGCAGGAGGAGCCCACTCCGAGGATGATCGCGGCAGCCGTTGTGAACGCCGCGTCAGCACCACCGATCAGCGCTGTGCCAGAAGCGAGCAGGGGGGCAAGGACGACTGGGGCGAGAGTGCTCGAGACGATGACGGTCGGTGCGGCCATGGCGAAGGAACGTGCTCCTCGGCTGATCGGTGCACTCGCGAGCATCGTGTCCAACGACCGGATGCTCGGAGCAAGAACGGTCAGCACGCTGGTGATGCACGCACTGGCCAGCCCCGTCCCGAGGGCACTCTCGACGAGGACCTGCGTCCGGAGCGCCGACGGTATCCGGTCATCTCCCACTCCGGAGAACGCCGTCACCACCGCGAACACCAGCCAAGCGAGGACGAGTACGACGACACCGGACAGCACGGCATGTGTGCGCCAGCGTCTGCCCGTCACGCTTCGAGTCACGTCCCCCATCCAGACGGCCCCGACGAGCCGGCTGACCCGCACGACGTCACGCACGACGCCGAAGGCGGCGCGCACCTCGGAGGTGGTCGCCGACCAGCAAGACGACGAACAGCGATGCTGAAGCGCCAAGCCACCACACGATGATCCCGGCGCCGTCGAGACTCACGCTGGCGAGTTCTGATCCGGCTCCGGACACGACGCGGACGAGTCCTGGCAGCGCGATGTCCACGCCCCGGGACGTCGACGCGATCAACGCCACAGCAGCGGCGACGAACAGCAGGACGGGTGCAACCACCATCGCGGACGAAGCCGTGATCAGGAGCTTGACGATGGACATGGTTGTTCCTTTCAGGTGGAGAGTGCGGCAGTGAGGTCGGCGTGGATCGAAGCTGTGTCCGAGACGCCGGTGAGACGGAGCATGACGTCTTCGAGGGAGGCAGCATCGGTTTCAGCGATGAGCTGCGCGGGTCGACCGTCGGCGACGATTCGCCCGTGATCGAGCAGGACGATTCGCTCGAACCAGTGTTCAGCAGCGAGGACGTCATGGGTGGCGACGAGCACGGCAGACCCGGTCTCACGCATTGCATCGACGAGCGCGCGGATGACGACCACAGCGTGTGGATCGAGCCCCCGGAATGGTTCGTCCATCACGATCATCGACGGTCGGTGTGCGACGGCCCCGACGATCTGGAGCTTCTTCTTCGTTCCGTGAGACATCTCACCGATGAACTTGTCGAGGTGCGTTGTCAGCGCGAGCCGCTCGACGATCGCGTTCCTCCACGGACGATGATCGCGACGACCGCGAAGTCGATCCAGGTGCTCGAGGTACTCGACGCCCGTCAGGGAAGACGGAATCGGAAGTTCGTCGGGGACGAATCCGATCTGCTGTTTCGCCTGGATTGACGAGTGCGTCAGGCCGTCTACCTCGAGGAGATCGGCGTCGATCTCATGGATCCCGACCAGGCCGTGAACCAGGGTCGACTTTCCACTTCCGTTGGGACCGAGGAGTGCGACGAGCTCTCCGGGCCCGACCTCGAGGTCAACCCCGGAGAGACCGCGCGTGCCGCTTCGGTACCTCTTCGAACAGTCCAGCGCGAGAAGGCGGGGATGCGTCACGGCCGTCGTGTCACTTGAAGCAGCTGAACTTGACGTTCGCGTTCAGAGGATTGTTCCAGCTGATGTTCACGATGGCACTGAATCCGCGGTAGCCATGGGAGATGCACGATGCCGTGAGGTAGGCAACGAGACCAAGCCCCAGAACGATCGCCGCGGCGACCACGATGATGAGGACCGGATTGTGACTGGACGCGACCCGATCGAGGACTCGATCACGTGCGCTCAAGGCCAGGATGTTCGCTTGGACCGGGATGGTCGAGACTGCAAGAGACATCAGCACTTCCTTCCGTATGCCGGGCAACGCCTCGGCACCGCCGATCCGAGGTGACCTCGGATGCCGGACCTCGTTGCCCGGCACGACCGAACGTAGCACCTGAGATTTCAGGTGTCACGCACCATCATCGATGTCGAATGAGCGTGGACGATCCGGAATGTCAGCCCCGTGGCTGGAGTCAGACGGACTCGCGCGAGACCAGGCGGGACAGCACGATCGCGGACCGGGTGTGGTCCACCTGCGGGGCCAACCGGACGCGGTCGAGGGCTTCTTCGAGCGCCGGCAGGTCCCGCGAGCGCATGTGCACGACGGCGTCGGCGCTGCCGGTGACGGTGCCGGCGTCGACCACCTCGGGCACGGCGTCGAGCAGCGACCGGAGTTCGTCGGGCGAGACCGTGCCGCGGCAGTACAGCTCGACCCATGCCTCGGTGCCCCGGTCCTCGACCGCGGGGTCGACCTTGATCGTGAAGCCGCGGATGACGCCGTCGGCCACCAGCCGGTCGACGCGACGCTTGACGGCCGAGGCCGAGAGTCCGACCACCGACCCGATGTCGCCGTAGCCGGCGCGGGCGTTGTCCCGGAGTCGATCCAGGATGCGGTGGTCGAGCGAATCCATTGCACCTGACTCTACGCGGAGTTCTTGCGAGGACGCCGCACCCGACGCACGAAACGTGCGCGCGTTCGCAGCCTGTCGGAGCGTCCTGCTCCCTAGACTGATCGCAGGCGTCGACCTGGTCCGCCTGACGAACACGGTGAGTGAGCCTGCATCTCACCGAGATCGCTCCGAGCGGTGGTTCCTGGCAGGCTCGGGCCCGAAGTCCCCAGGAGGACTCCAGTGTCGAACACGACCACAGCGCCCAGCGCAGCGACCCACGCGGCTCCCGTCCGCACCGCCACCAAGCGCACGATCCTGATGTGCAAGCCGGACTTCTACACGGTGAGCTACCGGATCAACCCGTGGATGCACCCCGAGGACCCGACCGACACGTCGAAGGCCGTCCGCCAGTGGCAGGACCTGTACGACGTGTACCAGGGCCTCGGCTACGAGATCCACCTCATCGACCCGATCGACGGCCTGCCCGACATGGTCTACGCGGCGAACGGCGGCTTCGTGCTCGACGGCATCGCGTACGGGGCGAAGTTCCAGTACCCGGAGCGCCAGCCCGAGGGCCCCGCGTACATGGACTGGTTCCGCCAGGCGGGCCTGCGGGTCGCCGAGCCCGTCGAGACGAACGAGGGCGAGGGTGACTTCCTGCTCGTCGGCGACGTCATCCTGGCCGGCACCGGGTTCCGGTCCGACAGCACCTCGCACGAGGAGATCGCGAAGGTCTACGGCCGCGACGTCATCACGCTCAAGCTCATCAACCCGAGCTTCTACCACCTCGACACCGCGATCGCCGTGCTCGACCCCGAGCCCGACGCCGAGGGCACGTCGAACATCGCGTACCTCGAGAGCGCGTTCGACGAGCCCTCGCTCGCGATCCTGCGCGAGCGCTTCCCCGACGCGATCATCGCGACCGAGGAGGACGCCGCGATCCTCGGGCTGAACTCGTACTCCGACGGCTACAACATCGTGATCGCCGCGCGGGCGACGACGTTCGCCTCGCAGCTGCGGGCGAAGGGCTACAACCCGATCGGCGTCGACCTGTCCGAGCTGCTGCTCGGCGGCGGCGGCGTGAAGTGCTGCACGCTCGACCTGCACCCCGTCGGCACCGGCACCTCCGTGGCACGGTCCTGATGCCCACCGTCGACACCGGCACCGCGACCGCGGCGGCGCTCGCCGTCGAGGACCGCTCCCTCGCCCACAACTACAGCCCGCTGCCCGTCGTCATCGCCTCGGGCTCCGGCGCCACCGTGACGGACGTGGACGGCAAGGAGTACCTCGACGGCCTCGCCGCGTACTCGGCCGTCAACTTCGGCCACGGCAACCCCCGGCTGCTCGACGCGGCCCGGGCGCAGCTCGACCGCGTCACGCTGACCAGCCGTGCGTTCGTGAACGACCGCCTCGGCCCGTTCGCGTCCGCGCTCGCCGAGCTCACCGGCACCGACATGGTCCTGCCGATGAACACCGGGGCGGAGGCGGTCGAGTCCGCGATCAAGGTCTCGCGCGCCTGGGGCTACCGCGTCAAGGGCGTGCCGGCCGAGCACGCGACGATCATCGTGGCGAGCGGCAACTTCCACGGTCGGACCACGACGATCATCTCCTTCTCGGACGACCCCTCCGCGCGTGATGACTTCGGTCCGTACACGCCGGGCTTCCGCACGGTGCCGTACGGCGACGCCGAGGCCCTGCGCGCGGCGATGGACGAAACCGTCGTCGCGGTGCTGCTCGAGCCGATCCAGGGCGAGGGCGGCGTGGTCATCCCGCCCGAGTCCTACCTGCCGTCCGTGCGGGCGATCTGCGACGAGTTCGGCGCGCTGTTCGTCGCCGACGAGATCCAGTCCGGGCTCGGTCGCACCGGGCACACCCTCGCGGTGTCGCGCGTCGGCGTCCGCCCGGACCTGATCACGCTCGGCAAGGCCCTCGGCGGCGGCATCGTGCCGGTGTCCGCGGTCGTCGGCTCCCGCGAGGTCCTCGGCGTCCTGCGTCCGGGCGAGCACGGCTCGACGTTCGGCGGCAACCCGCTCGCCGCAGCCGTCGGGTCCGAGGTCGTCGCGATGCTCGCCGAGGGCACGTTCCAGCAGCGGGCCCTCGACGGCGAACCGCTCCTGCGCGGGCTGCTCGAGGACCTGGTCGGGCACGGTGTCGTGGCGCACCGCGTCGCCGGACTGTGGGCCGGCATCGACATCGACCCCGCGATCGGGACCGGCAAGGAGATCGCGAAGGCGATGGCGGCACGCGGAGTCCTGGTCAAGGACACCCACGGGTCGACGATCCGCTTCGCGCCACCACTCGTCGTGACCGACGACGAGATCGCCATGGCGATCGGCGTGCTCGGCGAGGTCCTGCGCGACCGCAGCTGACGCAGCGGACCCGCACCGGGCCTCCCGGCCGGAGGCGCGGTGCGGGCCCACGCAGACGCCGCTAGACCGCCCAGCGCTCCGCGAGCTGGTCCATCAGCGCGTCGAGCCGCTCGTCGACGACCTGCTCCTCCGGGTGCGCCTCGTACCACGCGATGACCTCGCGGACACCCTGCCGGTACGGAGTACGCGGGCGGTACCACGGCACCAGCGACCGGATCTTGCTGTTGTCGAACACCGAGCTGTTCGCCTTGTCGCCGAGCAGCGCAGCACCCCAGTCCGCGTCCACCGCGGCGATGGCATCGGCGGGCACGTGCACGATCCGCAGGTCCTCGACGCCCGCCGCAGCCGCGATCTCGTGGGCGATCGCGTTCCAGGTCGGGGCCTCGTCGCTCGTGATGGTGAACGCTTCTCCGATGCTCGAAGCGTTGTCGAGCAGCCCGGTGAACCCGACTGCGAAGTCACGGCTGTGCGTCAACGTCCACAGCGAACTGCCGTCGCCCGTGATGATGACCGGCTTGCCCGCCCGCATCCGTGCGATCGCCGTCCACCCGCCGGTCAGGGGCAGCTTCGTCTCGTCGTAGGTGTGCGACGGCCGGACGATCGTGACCGGGAAGTCCTGCTCGCGGTACGCCTGCATGAGCAGGTCCTCGCACGCGATCTTGTCCCGCGAGTACTGCCAGAACGGGTTCTTCAGCGGCGTCGACTCCGTGATCGGCAGGTGCGTCGCGGGGGTCTGGTACGCCGAGGCCGAGCTGATGAACACGTACTGGTTCGTCCGGCCGGCGAAGAAGTCGATGTCCGCCTGCACCTGGTCGGGCGTGAAGGCGATCCAGTTCACGACGGTGTCGAAGTGACGGTCGCCGAGGACGTCCGCCAGTGCGGCGCGGTCCGACACGTCGGCCTGGAGGCGCTCCACACTGTCCGGGATCGGCCTGCCTCCGGTGGTCCCGCGGTTCAGGACGGTGACGTCGATCCCCTGTCGGGTCGCCTCCGTCACACACGCGGCGCTGATGACGCCGCTCCCACCGATGAACAGGACACGCGCTCCGTTACTGGTCATGCGTCCACGAAACCACCTTCCGGGCGCGATGCCGCGCAGTTTCGGGGTGCGGGGTCGCTCGGGTGCATCGGAGGTGCGGTGATCGCGGCCGCGCGGCGATGACGGCGGGCAGGTCGGAGACCCGCTCGGCCCAGGCGCCGGCGACCGGGGACACCCACGAGAGCAGTTCGACGGCGAGCCGCTGGTCGCGGCCGAGGTCACGCTCGTGGATCGGTTCGTAGTGCGCGGCGCGGTTGCGGACGAAGTGCAGTTGCTGCAGGCGTTGCGCGACCTCTGCGCGACGGACGCGCAGATTCGGGGCTCCGTCCGGGAACGCCCGGTGCACGCCTGGTACCCAGAGCGCCGTGTGGTAGCGGGATTCCACGAGGTACCGCCAGAAGCCGAAGGTGAGCTCCGCGACCACACGGCCGTGCACCTCGGGACGGCGTCCACGTTGCGTGGCGCGGAGCCGGGCCTTCGCGAGGTCCGCAGCACCCTGAGCATCGAGCGGCACGTGATCGAACCACTCCGAGGAGTCAGACCTCCGGGATGCCCATCCCGCGAGCTCGCGATCGATGGCGTTCCGCACGATGACCTCGACCAGCCCGGTGAGCACGAGCACGCGCGACGCGGCGCGGAGGTCCCACTCGTAGAGCTCGACCGCCTCCGTCAGGGTCGTCGTGTTCTGGCGATAGGACGTCAGGCGTGGAGCGCTCAGCAGCGCCGCCACTCGCTCGTGATCCATTGGCATCCGTCACCCTCCCCATGTACCATCGGTGACGAAGACCCCGGAACGATCCCTGGCTCGCGCCACATCGCCGGGGTTTCGTCTTGCCCTGCCCGCATCTGGTACATCAGTCTACTGACGGGCCCCGTCGAGACTGATCGGGCCGCGGGACCTGGGGACTACTGTCGCGATCCGAGCCGCACCGACGCGGCCACGACAGGAGTGACACGCACATGGAGTACCGCTACCTCGGCAACTCGGGCCTCAAGGTCTCCGAGATCACCTACGGCAACTGGCTGACCCACGCGTCCCAGGTCGAGAACGACGCGGCCATCGCCTGCGTCCGGGCAGCGCTCGACGTCGGCATCTCGACGTTCGACACCGCCGACGTCTACGCGAACACCGGAGCCGAGACCGTCCTCGGCGAAGCGCTCAAGGGGGAGCGGCGGCAGTCGCTCGAGATCGCCACGAAGGTCTTCGGACCGACCGGGCCCAAGGGACACAACGACACCGGACTGAGCCGTAAGCACATCCTCGAGTCGATCGACGGGTCACTCGAGCGCCTGCAGACGGACTACGTCGACCTGTACCAGGCGCACCGGTTCGACCACGAGACCCCCCTCGAAGAGACGATGCAGGCCTTCGCCGACGTGGTCCGTTCGGGCAAGGTGCTGTACGTCGGCGTGTCCGAGTGGACCGCCGACCAGCTGCGTGCCGGTGCTGCGCTGGCGAAGGAGCTCGGCTTCCAGCTCATCTCGAACCAGCCGCAGTACTCCGCGCTGTGGCGGGTCATCGAGGGTGAGGTCGTCCCCACCTCGAGGGAGCTCGGCATCTCGCAGATCGTCTGGTCGCCCATCGCGCAGGGCGTGCTCACCGGCAAGTACAAGCCCGGTCAGCCGCTGCCCGAGGGCTCGCGTGCCACGGACGACAAGGGCGGCGCGGACATGATCAAGCGGTTCATGCGCGACGAGGTGCTCTCGTCCGTGCAGGAGCTCGAGCCGGTCGCGAAGGAGCTCGACCTGTCGATGGCGCAGCTCGCCGTGGCGTGGGTCCTGCAGAACGAGAACGTCGCGTCGGCGATCATCGGGGCGTCCCGCCCGGAGCAGGTGCACGACAACGCGGGCGCCGCGGGTGTGACGATCCCCGCCGAGCTCATGTCCCGCATCGACGATGCACTCGGCGGCATCGTGGAGCGCGACCCGGCGAAGACGAACGACAGCAGCCCGAAGACCCGCGAGGCCTGACGAGGGCAACGAGCTCAGCGTCTGCATCCTCGACCTGCCTGTCCTCCTGGCTGCGGCGGGTGGCCAGTCGGTCATCGGACGTCACCCTGCTGTCTGATGCGGCCGTCCCGAGCTGCTGCGAACCTCATCGCACGCGGCGTCACGGGGAAGCCGCACACTCAGGGGGTTCATCTCGATGAAGACAACCAACAAGCTCATCGCCGGCACCGTCGGCACGGCGGCGATGGCGTTGATGTTCGGCGCCATCGCCGTCGCACCGGCATCAGCGGCCACCACCGCAGCGTCGTCTGTCGTCTCCTCGAAGACGACGACGAACAGCGAGTGTGTGTCAGCGGTCACTGCAGCGCAGCGGAAGGGGGACACGACCGTGTCGCTCGCTTCCTGCACCTCCACGGTGACCCTGTCGGAATCGCCGGAGGAGAGCGTGACCGCTGCTGACCTCGCCCAGGCAGAACAGTCCTTGAGCGCGACGCAGTTCACCCAGCTCAAGGCGGCGGCTGCAGCGGGATCGGTGAAGAAGAAGAACTACAGCCAGGGCTTCAACAACATCACCGACAAGCAGTCGCAGAGCGGCACGTTCTACTACGACGGCAGCCGCGCCTGGGTGACCTCGAAGTACCGCGGCTACCAGGGCACGCACAACTGTGTCGTGAACTGGGCGGTCGGGTACGTCGTGGAGGAGAAGGCCTGCTCCGAGAGCGGTTCGAACTCGCAGCGCGACCTCTACGTGCGTTGGCACATCTCGGCCATCCCGTCCGGTGGCTTCGTGAACTGGGACGAGTCGCACACGATGCACGTCAACGCGACCGGCCGGATCTGGCAGTAGCCGAAGGGATCAGACGATGTTGGAGACCACGAACTACTCGCACGTCTGGGTGTTGCTGGCGACCGTGGTCGTGGCGGTTCCTGCAGTGCTCGCGATCATCTCGACGCTCCGCTCGCACATGCTCCGGCTCGGACGGAAGGCGATCTGGACCGTGCTCCTGCTCGTCCCCGTGATCGGAGTCATCGCCTGGCTCATCGTCAGGCCCACCGGGTTCGCCTTCACCAGACAGCGACCGACTCCGCATCAGTAGCCGAACGGGAGAGGCGCCGGACCGACAGGTTCGGCGCCTCTCCCGTTGTGGGACGACTCCGGATCGGTTCGCCCGCTGTCGTCTTCCGGGGACGTCATCCCCGGAAAACCAAAAACCCCCGGCGAACCGGGGGTTTCTTGGTGGCTGGACACGGCATCGATCCGTGGACCTTTCGATTTTCAGTCGAACGCTCTACCAACTGAGCTATCCAGCCGTGGCGACCCTGACGGGACTTGAACCCGCGACCTCCGCCGTGACAGGGCGGCACGCTAACCAGCTGCGCTACAGGGCCATGTTGAGTTGCTGTCTTGCTGTGGTGTCGTTCCGAACTGCTTGCTGTCTCACGTGGAGTGACCCCAACGGGATTCGAACCCGTGCTGCCGCCGTGAAAGGGCGGTGTCCTAGGCCACTAAACGATGGGGCCGCAAGCAGTACATCGCTGCACCGGAGGTCAAGCATACGGAAGCCCTGCGCGGATGACAAATCGAGTCGCCGACACCGGCTCCGCCCGGCGTGTCGCGCCCCGTCACGCGGGCCGCGAGGGCTTCACTCGCGACGGGCCCGCCCGAGATCTGCGGGTTTCCGATTCTGCGCCGTCGGTGTTCAGTGCGAACATCGTCGTCGGCCCGTGCCCCTCAACCGAGGGGCTGCCCCGGTCCGGCACCTGTTGTTACTGTTGCGCTTGTTGACAGTGTTACGTGCGTGAGCCATGCCGCGCTGTTACGAAATCGAGACCCATGTCGATGCCCACTCTCCTGAACCCCAGCCTCCGCCGCCGCGTGATCGCCGCCGCGGTCGCCGTCGTGCTCGCGACCGGGGCAGCCGTCGCGCTCAGCCCGGGCAGCAGTGCGTCGGCGACGAGCTACCCGAGCTGGGCCGACGTCCAGGCCGCCAAGGCGTCGCAGTCGGCGCAGCAGGACAAGGTCACCGAGATCAAGGGCCTCATCGCCGACCTCGAGACGCAGGCCACGGCGAAGCAGCAGTCGGCGGACGACGCGGGCACGGCCTACCAGACGGCGCAGACGACGTTCGACGCTGCGACGCTCCAGCAGCAGCAGCTCCAGGACCAGGCCGACGCGGCCGAGGTGACCGCGTCGAAGTCCGAGGCGCAGGCCGGCCAGCTCGCCGCGCAGCTCGGCCGTGCCAGCGCGAACGACGTCACCACTGACCTCCTGACCCACCCGACGGGGTCGAAGGACTACCTCTACGAGCTCGGCGCGATGTCGAAGCTGAGCGAGCAGGCCGACGGCATCTACTCCCAGGCGACGCAGGACCGTGGCACCGCACAGGCCGAGGCCGACAAGGCGGACAAGGCAAAGAAGGCCCTCGGGGCGCTGGCCGAGGCAGCGCAACAGAAGATGCAGGCCGCGCAGCAGGCTGCGGATGCGGCCCAGCAGGCCGTCGCGGCGCAGAACGACAACCAGACCCGACTCGAGGCGCAGCTCACGCTCCTGACCTCGAACGCCACCGATGTCGAGGCCAAGTACAACGAAGGCGTCGCCGCTGAGCAGGCCCGCCAGGCGGCCCTCGCCAAGCAGCGCGCCGACGCAGCCGCGGCAGCCGCACGCGCCGCCGCGCCGTCCGGGGGCGGGTCGGGCAGCGGCTCGAACGGCTCCGGTGGTGGGACGCCGACGGCGTCCGGCTGGGTCCGTCCGAGCGCCGGCTACCAGACGAGCCCGTACGGCTACCGCGTCGACCCGTACACCCACGCACACGCACTGCACGCCGGCGTCGACCTGGCCCCGGCCTGCTACTCGCCGATCTACGCGGCCCACGACGGAACCGTGACGTTCGCGGGCAACGGCGGCGGCTACGGCAACGAGGTCATCCTCGACAACGGCGGCGGCATCTCCACCGCCTACGGCCACATCGTCAACGGCGGGATCATGGTCAGCAACGGCCAGCACGTCTCCGCCGGGCAGCAGATCGCCCAGGTCGGTTCGACCGGCTGGTCCACGGGCTGCCACCTCCACTTCGAGACCCGGGTGAACGGCGCCGCCGTCGACCCGGTCCCCTTCATGGCAGCGCGGGGGATCTCGGTATGACCGTGTGCGCGCCCGAGAGGCCCTGACCCCCATGAAGCAGCCTGCACGCCCACTCGTCTGCGGCATCGCCACGATCTCGTTGCTCGGCATCGGGCTCTCGGTCGCCGTGGCCGGTCCCGCGGGGGCGACCCCCGCAAGCGCCCCGTCGTGGGCGGACGTGCAGGCAGCGAAGGCCGACCAGGCCGAGACGCAGCAGACCGTCGACGAGCTCGCCTCGCGGCTTGGGTCGCTGCAGGACTCCGCCGACCAGGCCGGCATCGTGGTGCAGCAGGCCGGGCAGACGTACGCGCTCGCGGCCTCCGAGCAGCAGGAGGCGCAGGCGACGCTCGACGACCTGGGTTCCCAGGCCGAGCGCGCGAAGGCGGCAGCGGATGCGTCGGCGGGTCAGGTCGCCGCACTCGTGGTCGAGCTCTCACGCACCGGCGGCGGGGACCTCTCCACGAGCATGCTCGTCGACGCCTCCGACGCCAAGGACCTGCTCTACCAGGTCGGCACCATGTCGCACCTCTCGGAGCGGTCCGCGACGGTCCTCGCCAAGGCGCAGGCTGACCAGAACACCGTCGACGCCCTGGCCGCCCAGAAGCGGCAGGCGACGAAGGCCCTCGCGAAGGCGACCGACGCCACGAAGAACGCCCTCGACACGGCGAACAGCGTCGCGGCCCAGGCGAACGGCGCGCTCCAGGACGCCCAGGGGCAGCAGAACGAGGTGCTCCAGCAGCTCGCCTTCCTCAAGGGCACGACCGTCGCCACCGAGAGCGCGTACTACACCGACCAGCGTGCACAGCAGGCCGAGGTCGCCCTCGCCGCGCAGGCGACGAAGGACGCCGCGGCCGGGTCGAGCGCCCCGACGCGGACGACCACCACCACGACGACGAAGAACAACCCGGTCCCGAGCACGGGCGGCAGCAACGGCGGCGCGAGCAGCAGCAACCCGGCTCCGGCTCCGTCGAAGTCGAGCAACGCAGCACCGGCCCCGGCACCAGCACCAGCCCCAGCCCCTGCTCCCGCCCCCTCCAAGTCGAGCGCCCCGGCCCCCGCGCCGGCCCCGGCCCCCGTGACCACCGCCCCGAGCACCCCGTCCAAGGCCGCCGGTGCCATCGCCTTCGCCCGCGCGCAGCTCGGCGACGCCTACGTCCTCAACGGTGCGGGGCCGAACGTCTGGGACTGCTCCGGCCTGGTGATGATGGCCTACAGCTCGCAGGGCATCGCGACCGGCGGGCACAACGTCGTCTGGCAGTACAACTACTTCAAGTCGATCGGCCGCCTGGTCCCGCTGTCGCAGCGTCAGCCCGGCGACATCCTCTTCTACTCGTCGAACGGCACTGCCTCTGGCGGTTACCACGACTCGATCTACACCGGCAACGGCCGCATGATCGAGGCGGCCCGCCCCGGCGTCGGCGTGGTCGAGCGTGGCGTGTGGCTGCCGAACCAGCTGCTGCCCTACGTGGCTCGCCCCTCCGGCTCGATGTAGCGCAGATCGCACCCACCAACGAACATCGCGCCCCGTCGAGACGGGGCGCGATGTTCGTACAGGGGTGCGGACCCCGGGCGGGCGAGCGGCCCGCGGAGCGTCAGTGCGAGCGGGGCACGTAGGCGGCCTGGCCGGCCGTCACGATGGCCTCGGCCTCGGCGGCGTCGCCCCAGCCCTCGGCCTTGACCCACTTGTTCGGCTCGAGGTCCTTGTAGCGCTCGAAGAAGTGCGCGATCTCGGCCTTCGTCTGCTCGTCGACGTCCGAGATGTCCTGGATGTGCGCCCAGCGCGGGTCCTTCGCGGGGACCACGAGGACCTTCGCGTCGTTGCCGGCCTCGTCGCTCATCTTGAAGACGCCGACCGGGCGGACCTTGACGCCCACGCCCGGGAAGGTCGGGTACTCGAGCAGCAGCAGCGCGTCCACGGGGTCGCCGTCGTCCGCCAGGGTCTTCTCGAAGAAGCCGTAGTCGGTCGGGTAGACGAACGAGGTGAACAGCACGCGGTCGAGGTACACGCGACCGGTCTCGTGGTCCACCTCGTACTTGTTGCGGCTGCCCTTGGGGATCTCGACGACGACGTCGTACGCGGCCATTGGTTGCTCCTGGTCTGTCGGTTGCACGGGAAAGCGCGGCTAACGTTACCGGGTGAACTCTCCGCGTCCCCGGCTCGACCCCGCCGTCGCCGCGACCCGGCGTGCGGTCCGCGGTCTGCTCGCCGAGGCACGCGCAGGACGATTCGTCGCCGACGGTGACCTGGTGCTGGTCGCGCTGAGCGGCGGAGCCGACTCGCTCGCGCTCGCGGCGGCCACCGCGTTCGAAGCACCGAAACAGGCACTCCGGGCCGGTGCGGTCGTCGTCGACCACGCGCTGCAGGCGGTTTCCGAGGCGGTGGCGAGCCGGGCCTCCAGACAGGCATCCGAGCTGGGGCTGGACCCGGTCGTCGTCCGGAGCGTCCAGGTCGGCACCGCAGGTGGTCCCGAGGCCGCCGCACGGGAGGCCCGCCACGCGTCGATCGCGCGGGTCGCGTCCGACCTCGGGTCGCCCCTGGTGCTGTTCGGCCACACCCTGGACGACCAGGCCGAGACGGTCCTGCTCGGCCTGCTGCGCGGCAGCGGGCCCGACAGCCTGTCCGGCATGCAGCCGCTCGCGGGCCGCGACGGTGGGCCGGCGTACGGTCGCCCGCTGCTCGGCGTCCGCCGTCACACCACGCGGCAGGCGTGCTCGGCGGCGGGGCTGGCCCCGTGGCACGACCCGCAGAACCAGGACGTCGCGTTCACCCGGGTGCGCGTCCGGAACGCCGTGATGCCGGTGCTCGAACGCGAGCTCGGGGCGGACGTCGCCGAGTCCCTGGCGCGGACGGCCGACCAGCTGCGTGAGGACTCCGCAGCGCTCGACCACTTCGCCGAGGAGATGGCCGAGGACCTGGCGGAGCACTCGGAGGCGGGCATCGCGCTGTCGGTGCGGCAGCTCGCGGCGAACCCGCCCGCGCTCCGGCAGCGGCTGGTGCGCCTGGCGGTCGAGAGCGAGTTCGGCGTGACCCTGAGCCGGTTGCAGACGCTCGAGGTGTGTCGTCTGGTGACCGACTGGAGCGGGCAGGGGCCGATCGACCTGCCCGGCGTCCGGGCCACCCGGGACGGGGACCGGCTGTCGTTCGCTGCGCAGTAGGGTGGCGTGGTGGAACTCTCCGACGTGCAGGACGACCTCTCCGAAGTGCTCTTCACCCCCGAGCAGCTCGACGACAAGATCGCCGAGCTCGCCGCGGCGGTCGACCGGGACTACGCCGACAAGGACCCGCTGCTCGTCGGCGTCCTCAAGGGCGCGGTCATGGTCATGGCGGACTTCTCCCGCCACCTGACGCTGCAGGCGAAGATGGACTGGATGGCGGTGTCGTCCTACGGCTCCGGAACGAAGTCGTCCGGTGTGGTGCGGATCCTCAAGGACCTGGACACCGACCTGCACGGGCGTGACGTCATCATCGTCGAGGACATCATCGACTCCGGTCTGACGCTGTCCTGGCTCAAGCAGAACCTGGAGTCGCGCGGGGCCGCCAGCGTCGAGATCGTCACGCTGCTGCGCAAGCCCGAGGCTGCCAAGGTCGCGGTCGACGTCCGGTACGTCGGCTTCGACATCCCGGACGCCTTCGTGGTGGGCTTCGGCCTCGACTACGACGAGCGCTACCGCAACCTGCGCGGCATCGGGGTCCTCGCCCCGCACATCTACTCGTAGACGAACCCGGAGTTCTTCGTCGACGGACCCGGTCGCCGGTGGGCGAACCGGCAGTTCGCCCGCAGAGGACACCCATTCTCGCCACAGAATCGCGGCCGTATGCTGGCGAGCACGCAACTTTCGGCAGAGAAAGGCTCGGGCCCTGGCGCCCGGATCACATGGACTTCAAGCGCATCCTCCGCGGGCCGTACCTCTACGTGCTCATCGCACTCGTGGGGATCTGGATCGGATGGGCCTTCATCAGCCAGTCCGGCACGCAGCAGATCGACACGCAGAAGGGGCTCGAGCAGCTCTCGGACGGCAAGGTCTCCTCCGCGGTGGTCAACTCCACCGAGCAGCGGGTCGACCTCACCCTCAAGGACGGTGGCACGACCGAGCAGTTCTACTACTCGACGCCGCGTGGTGCCGAGGTCGTGGACGCGATCGCCAAGGCCGACCTGCCCAAGGGCTACAACGACACCGTCCAGCAGTCGAACTGGTTCGTCTCGCTGATCCTGACGCTCCTGCCGTTCCTGCTCATCCTCGGCCTGTTCTGGTTCCTGCTCTCGAGCGCTCAGGGCGGCGGCTCGAAGGTCATGCAGTTCGGCAAGTCCAAGGCGAAGATGAACAACAAGGAGAACCCGCAGGTCTCCTTCTCCGACGTCGCCGGTTCGGACGAGGCGATCGAGGAACTCCACGAGATCAAGGAGTTCCTCAAGGAGCCGGCGAAGTTCCAGGCCGTCGGCGCCAAGATCCCCAAGGGCGTGCTGCTGTACGGCCCTCCCGGAACTGGCAAGACCCTGCTCGCGCGCGCCGTCGCCGGCGAGGCGGGCGTGCCGTTCTACTCGATCTCCGGCTCGGACTTCGTCGAGATGTTCGTCGGTGTCGGCGCCAGCCGTGTCCGTGACCTCTTCGAGCAGGCCAAGGCGAACTCGCCGGCCATCGTCTTCATCGACGAGATCGACGCCGTCGGTCGTCACCGCGGCGCCGGCATCGGTGGCGGCAACGACGAGCGTGAGCAGACGCTGAACCAGCTCCTCGTCGAGATGGACGGCTTCGACGGCAAGACCAACGTCATCCTCATCGCCGCGACGAACCGTCCGGACGTGCTCGACCCCGCGCTGTTGCGTCCGGGCCGCTTCGACCGCCAGATCGGCGTCGACGCCCCGGGTCTGGCCGGCCGCAAGCAGATCCTCGAGGTGCACGCGAAGGGCAAGCCGCTCGCTGCGAGCGTCGACCTCGAGCTCCTCGCCCGCAAGACGCCGGGCTTCACCGGCGCTGACCTGGCGAACGTCCTCAACGAGGCCGCCCTGCTCACCGCCCGATCGAACGCGCAGCTCATCGACAACCGCGCGCTGGACGAGGCCGTCGACCGTGTGATGGCCGGCCCGCAGCGTCGGACCCGGATCATGAGCGACCAGGAGCGCCTGATCACGGCCTACCACGAGGGCGGCCACGCCCTGGCGGCGGCTGCGATGCGGCACACCGACCCGGTGACGAAGATCACGATCCTGCCGCGCGGCCGGGCACTCGGCTACACGATGGTGCTCCCGCTCGAGGACAAGTACTCCGTCACGCGCAACGAACTGCTCGACCAGCTCACCTACGCCATGGGTGGCCGCGTCGCCGAGGAGATCGTCTTCCACGACCCGACGACGGGTGCGTCGAACGACATCGAGAAGGCCACGGGCACCGCACGCAAGATGGTGACCGAGTACGGCATGAGCCAGGCGGTCGGTTCCGTCAAGCTCGGGTCGGGCTCGAGCGAGCCGTTCGTCGGTCGTGACATGAGCGGCGGCACGGGACGCGACTACTCGGAGAACATCGCCGAGACGGTCGACGCCGAGACCCGTGCGCTGCTCGAAGCCGCCCACGACGAGGCCTACCAGGTGCTCAACGACAACCGCGACATCCTCGACCGCCTGGCCGGTGAGCTCCTCGAGAAGGAGACGCTTGACGCCCCGGAGCTCGTCGAGATCTTCAAGGACGTCCGCAAGCTCCCGGAGCGCCCGCAGTGGCTCTCCAGCGACAAGCGCCCGGTCAGCAACCTGCCCGCGATCGACGTCCCCGGCAAGGCAGCCAACACGGCCGCCGAGTCGAGCGACCGCGAGCCGTCGAAGACCCCGCGGCACCGTCCGTTCGGCAACCCCGGCATCGCTCCCGCCTAGGCCGGCATGACCGACCTCCCGACGCGACGGGACCGCCGCCTCGCCGTGGCTGGCCGTCGCCGTGACCCGGGTGTGCCCAGCAACGGGCGCACCCGGGTCATGGGCATCCTCAACGTCACGCCCGACTCGTTCTCCGACGGTGGACTGCACGCGGCCTACGACGCAGCCGTCGCGCACGCACGGGACCTCGTCGCCGGTGGGGCCGACATCGTGGACGTCGGCGGCGAGTCCACCCGCCCGGGTGCCGAGCGTGTCCCGGTCGAGGTCGAGCAGCAGCGGGTGCTGCCGGTCGTCGAGCAGCTCGTGGCCGAAGGCATCCCCGTCAGCGTCGACACGATGAACGCCTCGACCGCCGAACGGGCCGTCGAGCTCGGTGCCGCGATCGTCAACGACGTCTCGGGTGGGCTGGCCGACGACGACATGGCGCGCGTGGTCGCAGCGACCGGGTGCGGGTTCGTCGTGATGCACTGGCGCGGGCACAGCGACCGGATGTACCGCGACGCCGTCTACGCGCACGCGGTCGACGAGGTCCGGCGCGAGGTCGAGATGCGCGTCGCCGAGCTCATCGTCCTCGGGGTCCGTCAAGACCAGGTCGTCATCGACCCGGGGCTCGGGTTCGCCAAGCAGGGCGTGCAGAACTGGGAGATCCTGGCGGGCTACGAACGCTTCGCCTCGATCGGTCTGCCCGTGCTCGTCGCGGCGTCGCGCAAGCGGTTCCTCGACGGCATCGGCAGCCCGGTCGGCGCACCACCGGCGGACCGCGACCTCGCGACCGCCGCCATCAGCCTGTTGGCAGCCGAGCGCGGGGCCTGGGGCGTGCGCGTGCACGACCCGGCACCCACCCGCGCCGTGCTCGACGTCTGGGAAGCCTGGAGGGCAGCTCGATCGTGAACGACACCATCCGCCTCGTCGGAGTCCGTGCACGTGGCCACCACGGGGTCTTCGACCACGAGCGTCAGGACGGCCAGGACTTCGTCGTCGACGTCGCCGTCGAGGTCGACGCCCACGCGGCCGCCGGTCCGGACGACCTCGAGAAGACCGTGCACTACGGGGTGCTCGCCGAGCAGGTCGTCGCCGAGATCGAACGCGACCCGGTCGACCTCATCGAGACCCTGGCCGAGCGCATCGCCGCCGCGGTCCTCACGCACGACGCCGCCCTGGCGACCGAGGTCACCGTGCACAAGCCACAGGCACCCATCACGGTGCCGTTCACCGACGTCTCGATCACGATCCGCCGCGAACGCACGCGGACGACCGTCGCTCCGGACGCCGCGTGACCCGCGCCGTCGTCGCACTCGGCGCCAACCTCGGCGACCGGGGGAGCACCCTGCGAGCCGCAGCGACCGCCGTGGCCGCGCTGCCCGGGGTCACCGCCGTGGCGTCGAGCCACGAGGTCGAGTCCGTCGCCCTGACGCTCGACGGCCTGGACACGGACAAGCCCCGCTACCGGAACGCCGTCGTGGTCGTCGACACCGAGCTCAGCGCCCAGGACCTGCTCGACGCCCTGCGCCGGGTGGAGGACGAGCATGGTCGGACCCGTGACGTCCGCTGGGGTGACCGGACGCTCGACCTCGACGTGGTGACGTACGGCGACGAGCACATCGCGACCGACACCCTCGACGTGCCGCACCCGCGAGCGCACGAGCGGGCCTTCGTGCTCGCGCCGTGGCTCGACGCCGACCCCGACGCCGTGCTGCCCGGTCGCGGACCGGTGGCCGACCTGCTGGCCGCGCTCGGCGACGACACCGAGCGCGTCGACGAGCCGCGCCTGCTCGACCCGGCGACCACGGCCTCCCGACCGAGCGCGAGCGGGACGGACGCCGCCTCATGAAGACGACCCGCGCCTCCACCCTCGTCAGCCTGGCCGTCGTCGCGGGCATCGCCGGCTTCGCGCTCAACGCCGCGCTGGCCTCGCGCCAGGCGCCCGCGCTCATCCTCGTCAGCCCCCTCGGCTTCGCGCTGGCGTTCATCGGCATCGTGCTCATCGCCCTGGCGGTCCCGGTCCGGCGGCACGCCCGCGGCGACGCCGGTCGTCGTGTCGACCCGATCTACGCGACCCGCGTCGTCGTGCTCGCGAAGGCATCGAGCATCTGCGGTGTGCTCTTCGGCACCTTCGCGCTCGGCTTGCTCGTGTACCTCCTGACCCGCTCGGTCGTGCCTTCGCTAGGCTCGACACTGCCGAGTGTCCTGGCGGTCGGCGGCGGGATCGTGCTCACCGTGTGCGCCCTCGTCGCCGAGCGCATGTGCATCGCCCCACCGGACGACGACGACCGCGACGACCCGCGGGGTGGCACCACGGCACGATGACCACCTGGAGGGCCCGATGCCGCGCGAACGACTCGACGAGCCGGGCCTCGGCCTGACCGGCATCACCTGGACCCGGGTGTCCGCCAAGCTGGTGTGGACCGAACTCGTCACGACCGTGCTGGCCGGCGTCGTCGTGACGGCGGGCTGCGTGCTGTTCGCGGTGCTGAACGGCGGCCCGTCGGACACCGCCGGGCTCGTCTGGACCTGCATCGCCGTGGCCGTCGGCATCGCCACGGTGATCACCGCGATCCTGACGCCGCGCCGGGTCCGCGCGATCGGCTACGCCCTGCGCGAGGACGACTTCGTGCTCCGCAAGGGCCTGATGTGGCAGCGCTTCACCGCGGTGCCGTACGGCCGGCTGCAGCTGGTGGACGTCAACCGCGGGCCGCTCGACCGCGCGCTCGGGATGAGCGAACTGAAGTTCGTGACCGCCGCCGCGTCGACGAACGTCCGCATCCCGGGCATCCCCGCCGAGCACGCCGACGAGCTCCGCGACCAGCTCGTCGAGCTCGCCGAGTCCCGCCGCGCCGGGCTCTAGGAGCCACCGTGACGTTCAAGCCCGGCCCGCCGCCCCCGGCACCCGCACGCCGCGGGAACGCCGCTGCGGCCGCGCCCCTGACCGACGGCGAGTGGCACCGGCTGCACCCGCTCACCCCGCTGCTGCGCGGGGGCATCTTCCTGATCGTCGTGCTCGGCATCCTGGTGAACAACCTGCGCGACACCCTGGTCGAGATGGTGATCCCCGGTGGCGGACCACAAGAGGACGGCGACCCCGTCCGCTACGTCTACGAGCACGGTGCCGTCGGGTGGGTGCTGCTCGGCATCGTCGGCTTCCTGGTCGTGCTCATCGGCCTGTTCTGGCTGTCGTGGCGGATGCACGAGTTCCGCGTCACGGGCGAGATCGTCGAGGTGCGCTCGGGGGTGCTGTTCCGCAACCACCGCAAGGCGCGGCTCGACCGGATCCAGGGCATCAACGTCTCGCGGCCGCTCATCCCACGGCTGTTCGGCACCGCGAAGCTCGAGATCGCCCAGGCGGGCAACGACGCCAACGTCCAGCTGGCCTACCTCGGGGCGAAGGCGGGCGACGACCTGCGGCAGCGCATCCTGGTGCTGGCGTCCGGAGCGCAGGAGGACGAGGCCGACGGGCAGAGCGACCGCCCGCGCTACGACTCCGAGGGCATCGTCTCCGACCGCGTGCATGAGTTCCTGTCGCCAGAGTTGGACGCCGGGGCCGTGCGTGCGACGCGGATCGTCAAGGTGCACCCCGGGCGGCTCATCGCGTCGATGGTGCTCTCCGGCACGACGGTGTTCCTGTTGGCGGTCATCGCCGCGATCATCATCAGCATCGCGGTCACCGGCGAGTACTTCCTGCTCGTGTCGCTGTTCCCGGCCGTGATCGGCGCCGGCGGCTACTACGTCCGCAAGTTCTCGAAGTCGCTGCAGTACACGATCGCCGACACCCGGGACGGCATCCGCATCGGCTTCGGTCTCGTGTCGACGTCGAACGAGACGCTGCCGCCCGGCCGCATCCACGCCGTGAGCGTCGCGCAGCCCCTGCTCTGGCGGCCGTTCGGCTGGTGGGACATCCGGATCAACCGGGCGACGAACGCCGGCAACGGCGCATCGAGCAACCAGCAGGTCTCGTCGATCGTGCTGCCCGTCGGCACCGCGGCCGACGTCCGGCAGGTGCTCGAGATCATCCTGCCGTCCCTGGTCGGCAGCGCGGTCGTCGGGCCGCAGGCATCGAAGGACCTGCTGCGCGAGGGATCCGCCGAGGCCGTCAGCGTCGTCGACGACAGCCTCACCACCACCGGCGACCAGGGGGGCTTCCGGCACTCGCCCCGTCGTGGCCGCTGGCTCCGCCCGCTGTCCGCCCGCCGGAACGGGTACCGCTTCGTGCAGGGTGCCGTGCTGCTGCGGCTCGGGGCCGTGTGGCGCAGCCTGGTCGTCGTGCCGCTGCCCCGCGTGCAGAGCGTCAAGGTCTCCCAGGGCCCGGTCGACCGTCTGTTGCGGCTGGCGTCCGTGCACGTGCAGACCGTGCACGGGCCGGTCACCGCGGCCATCGGCGCGCTCGACGCCCGTGACGCCCAGCAGCTCTGGTCCGAGGCATCGTCGCGTGCGGTCGAGGCCGCAGCGACCGACACCTCGCACCGTTGGCGGTCCGGGCGTGGGTCCGGCGCGTCCGGCCAGGAGGCCCGGGTCGCCGCCGACACGTTGCCAGCGCGACCGTCCGGCCAGGGTGACGGGCCGTGGGCCAGCCACACCGAGCCTCCTGTCGGGTGGACCGACGTGCCAGCGCCCGGAGCGGTGCGGTGAGGGCCGGTCGCCTGGGCGTCGGCGTCGTCGGCGCCGGACGGGTCGGACCCGTGCTGGGAGCCGCACTGGCGAACGCCGAGCACGCGGTCGTCGGCATCACCGCCGTCTCCGAGGACAGCCTCGACCGCGCCGAGGCCCTGCTGCCCGGCGTCCCCGTGATCGACACCCCTGCACTGGTCGAGCGGAGCGAACTCGTGCTGCTCGCGGTGCCGGACGACCAGCTCGCCGGCCTCGTGCAGGGGCTCGCCGACGCGGGGATCTGGCAGCCGGGGCAGCTCGTCGTGCACACGAGCCCGGACCACGGCGTCGGTGTCCTCGCCCCCGCCATGGCCGCCGGCGCGATCCCACTCGCGATCCACCCCGCGATGGCGTTCACCGGCACGAGCGTCGACCTCGCCCGCCTGCGTGATGCCTACTGCGCGGTCACCGCTCCGGCGCCCGTGCTGCCGATCGCCCAGGCGCTCGTCGTCGAGATGGGTGCGGAGCCCTTCGTCGTCACCGAGCAGGACCGCCCCGCGTACGCCGATGCCGTGCGCGCCGCGGTGAGCTTCTCGACCGCGATCGTCGACCAGTCGGCGGGAACGCTGTCGGGCATCGGGGTCGAGCACCCCGGACGGGTGCTCGGCGCCCTGGTCCGTTCAGCGGTCGACAACGCGCTCGCCGCCGCCGACGGCCAGTCGACGCTGTAGCCGCGCGCGCCGCCCGCCCTCGCACGCGGGGCACGGGACGGCGGACGCGGGCGGGTACCATCGATGCGATCCCCCACGACCTCCGGAGCCGCACCCGCATGACCGACGAGACCGCCACCACCGACACCGCGATCGCCGACGCCGCCGCCCTGGCCGAGCAGGAGACGAGTGAGCAGCGGCAGGTCCGGCTCGACAAGCGGGCGCGACTGCTCGACGCCGGCGTGCAGGCCTACCCCGCCGAGCTGCCGATCACGACGACGATCCCCGCGGTCCGCGCGCAGTACGAGCACCTGGAGACCGGCGAGGAGACCCAGGACGTGGTGGGCGTCGCCGGCCGCATCGTGTTCTCGCGCAACACCGGCAAGCTCTGCTTCGCGACGCTGCAGTCCGGCGACGGCGCACGCATCCAGGCGATGGTGTCCCTGGCCGAGGTCGGCGACGAGTCCCTCGCGCGCTGGAAGGAGTTCGTCGACCTGGGTGACCACGTGTTCGTGCACGGACGGGTGATCTCCTCGCGCCGCGGCGAGCTCTCCGTGATGGTGGACGACTGGGCGATGGCGGCGAAGGCGATCCTGCCGCTGCCGAACCTGCACAACGAGCTCGGCGAGGAGACCCGGGTCCGTCAGCGCTACCTCGACCTGATCGTCCGCGACCAGGCCCGCGCCACCGTCCGTGCCCGTGCCGCCGTGATGGCGTCGCTGCGTGAGACCTTCACGGCGCACGAGTACCTCGAGGTCGAGACCCCGATGCTGCAGACCCAGCACGGCGGCGCCTCGGCCCGGCCCTTCGTCACGCACTCCAACGCGTTCGACACCGAGCTCTACCTGCGCATCGCGCCAGAGCTGTTCCTGAAGCGAGCCGTCGTCGGTGGCATCGACCGGGTGTTCGAGATCAACCGCAACTTCCGCAACGAGGGCGCCGACTCGTCGCATTCGCCCGAGTTCGCGATGGTCGAGGCCTACCAGGCGTACGGCAACTACGAACAGATGGCCGACCTGACGCAGGAGCTCGTGCAGAACGCCACGCGCGCGGTCACCGGCGGACCGCTCGAGGTCACCCTGCCCGACGGGTCGAGCTACGACCTCGGCGGCGAGTGGCCGCGCATCGACATGTACGGGTCGCTGTCCGAGGCGGCCGGGCGGGAGATCACGCCGGAGACGCCGCTGGCCGAGCTGCAGGAGCTCGCGGCGGCCGAGGGCGTCGAGGTCGCCCACGCCACGCACGGCAAGTACGTCGAGGAGCTCTGGGAGCACTTCGTCATCGACTCGCTCGACCGCCCCACGTTCGTGATGAACTTCCCGGTCGACACCTCACCGCTCACCCGCGAACACCGCACCCGCCCGGGCATCGTCGAGAAGTGGGACCTGTACGTCCGCGGTTTCGAACTCGGCACGGCGTACTCCGAGCTGGTCGACCCGGTCGTGCAGCGCGAGCGGTTCGTCGAGCAGGCGAAGCTGGCGGCCGGGGGCGATCCCGAGGCGATGCGCGTCGACGAGGAGTTCCTGCGTGCGCTCGAGCACGCGATGCCCCCGTCGGGCGGCATGGGCATGGGAATCGACCGGCTCCTGATGGCGATCACCGGCCTGGGCATCCGCGAGACGATCCTGTTCCCGCTGGTCAAGTAGTCCCAGCTGACGTCATCGGCGCCGGGGTTAGGATGCTCGGGTGCCGCATGGAGTCGTGACCGGGATCATCTTCGCCCTGACGCCGACCGTCGTGGTCGGCCTCGTGTTCTGGTTCGTCATGCGCGCCATCATGCGGGCGGACCGCACCGAGCGCGCCGCGTACGCCAAGGTCGAGGCAGAAGAGCGCGCGCGGTTCGAGCGCGAGCACGGCGTTCCCGCACCCGCACCCGCCTCCGCGGAGTAGCCGGAACCCGACGTCTGCGCGTCGCCGCGCGTTCACACGCCCGTTGCCGTCCGGTGTGAGCATCGACGCCATGTCCATCACCCAGCTGTTCCGTACCCGCAGCCTCGTCGGCGACATCGAGAGCGAGTACGACGAGTACGACCGCGACGCCGACCTCGAGGTCTCGAAGCGTCGCGAGGGGTGGCTCGAACCCTCCTGGTGAGGTCGCGACCTGCCTGCTGTTCGGGGTACGGCGACCGGATCGACGTGATCCGGTTCGACGTACCCCTTTTCCTTGTCCACGAAGCGCTGCACCCCGGGGTACAAGCTTGCGCTGATGCAAGAACTCCCTCCGTACCACCGGAAAACCGGCGACATCCCCTTGCTCGTGCGGATGTACCTGCGGCAGACTGACGGCACGGTGTACCCCGTGGGGGGCGGCCCCCACGATGAAGCACGGAGATGCCTGGGAATCATTCGGTTCCGTTTGTGGGGTACACCTCGGGACCGCTCTACTTGGTCTCACCCACCGCCGTCACCGTCAATGCAGGGAGAGTCACATGACGATCGCAACGACAACACCGAGCACGACCTCGCGCCGGACGAAGAAGGCCACCGCCAAGGCCGAGCCCACCAAGGTCGAGAGCACCACCCTCGACACCGTGGCCGAGGTCGAAGCGGACGAGCAGCTCGCCGGGGTCCGCGGTGCATCGGTCGACCAGGTCGGTGACTACCTGCGCCACATCGGTCGTCTGGCCCTCCTCACCGCTGAGGAAGAGGCCGACATCGCCCGCCGCATCGAGGTGGGCCTGTTCGCCGGCGAGAAGCTGGTGACCGAAGCCGGTCTCCCCAAGGCCCTGCAGCGCGAGCTGAAGTGGCTCGTCCGCGACGGCGAGCGTGCCAAGGAGCGGATGATCACCTCGAACCTCCGCCTGGTGGTCAGCATCGCCAAGCGCTACTCGCAGCGCGGCCTGCCCTTCATGGACGTGATCCAGGAAGGCAACCTCGGCCTGGTCCGTGCGGTGGAGAAGTTCGACTTCACGCAGGGCTACAAGTTCTCGACGTACGCCACCTGGTGGATCCGTCAGGCCATCTCCCGTGGCCTCGCCGACAAGGCGCGCACCATCCGCATCCCGGTGCACACGGTGGAGCTCATCAACAAGATCTCCCGCACCGAGCGCGACCTGACCGTGGACCTCGGCCGTGCGCCGATGCCGGAAGAGGTCGCCGCCGAGCTCAGCATGAGCGTCGAGGAACTGGTCGACCTCAAGGGCCGTTCGCACGAGCCCGTGTCGATCCACACCGTCGTCGGCGACTCCGACGACAGCGAACTCGGCGACTTCATCGAGGACGAGGACGCCGCGTCGCCGAACGAGCTCACCGAGACCACGCTCCTGCACCGCGACATCCGCTCCATCGTGGCGGAGCTGCCGAGCGACGAGGCGAACGTGATCCGCATGCGCTACGGCCTCGACGACGACAAGCCCATGACGCTGGACGAGATCTCGAAGATCGTGCACACCACGCGTCAGGCTGTCAGCCGCGTCGAGTCCCGCGCCAAGCTGCGGCTCTTCGCCAAGGCGGTCTCGCAGGACATGCAGCTCTACCTGACCGAGTAGCGCACGAAGGCTTCGGTCGGCGTCCACTGCGACGTCGACTCGGGGAACCGGGTCGTTCTGTGGGAAGACGATCCGGTGGGGTGATGGGACGGCCCGTCCGAGCACAGCTCGGGCGGGCCACATCCATGTCCGGGGACGGTCGGCGCGCAGACGCCGCGCGGCTTCGGCGGCGCGCTCAGTCCTCGGCGTCGCGCCGCAGCTTCTGCCGCAGGTCGCTCGGGATGAGCTCGACGAGCTGGTCCGGCCGGACGGGCAGGTCGAGCAGGCTCAGCTTCACGCGTCCGGTCCGTCCGTGCCGCTCCGCATCGAGTCGGACGACGCTGCCCGCGTCCTTGCGCAGCCGCATGTCGATCTGGGCACCCGTCGCGACCTCGCCGACGACGAGCCCGTCGACCTCGAGCGCCGCGCTCCGGGTGCCCTCGGCGATGTCGAAGCGGTAGCGCTCCCGCGCGGCGAGCACGACGGCGCGGTCGATGCCGGCCATCGGGGCGACGGGGGTGACGACCGAGCCGGAGAGCGCGGGGGAGAGGACCGGTCCGCCGGCGGCGTAGTTGTAGGCCGTGGACCCCGCCGGTGTCGCGGCGACGATGGCGTCGGCGCGGTAGTAGCCGTACCCGAAGCCGCCCACGCTGAGGTCGGCGGACACCTGACCGGCACCGGGACGCCGGACGATCGTCAGGTCGTTGAACGCGAGGTAGTCGGTGCGGGCGCCGCTCCAGGACAGCTTCGCCTCGAGCGCGTGGTGCGGTTCGAGCTGGTAGTCGCCCGCTGAGAGCCGTTCGAGCGCGGCCTCGAGTTCCGGCGGCTCGATCTCCACCAGGAACCCGACGTTGCCGTGGTTGACGCCCAGAACCGGGACCGGCCGCCGGGCGACCAGTCGCATGGCGCCGAGCATCGTGCCGTCACCACCGAGTGCGACCACGAGGTCCACGATCTCGGTGAAGTCCTCGTCCTCGACCACGTCGATCGTCGCGCCGATCCGGGCGGCGTCGATGCGTCGGGCGACCAGGCGGCCAAGGCCGGAGGAGTTCCAGCGCTGCAGGGTCGCGACGGACTCCTGCACGTTCTTGGTCGGGTGCACGACGAGACCGACGACGGGCTGCTCCATGCGCCGGATGCTACCGGGCTGACCTGACCCGAAGGGTTCTCAAATCCGGCCGTATGCAATATTCTGTATGGATGCGGCCGTCAACCCTCTCCCTCAGCGTGCCCACCGTCCAACACGGCCGCGAGGTCGTCCTGCTCGCGGAACACGAATCGCGAGACTCCGGGTTCGGGTTCGTCGACGCGGAGCACCTGCTCGTCGCCGCTGTCCTCCTGTGCAGTGGCATGCCACGGCTGCGCGACGTCCTGGAGCGCCACGGCGTGACGACTGCCCGCGTCCGCGAGGCCATCCGGGTGTTCGTCGGCGCCGGGGTCCCGCCCTACCCCGGGCACGAGGACCGTGTCACCTGCACCCCTGCCGGCGCCCGCGTCCTCGCGCGGTCCGCCCAGATCGCCGGGCCGCACGAGCGTGTCCGACCGCACCACGTCCTGCTGGCCGTGCTCGACGGTGTCGACGACCCGCTCATGGGTGCCGCGCACGACGTCCTCGACCGGCTCGACGTCGAGCCCCGCCGGTTCCGCCGAGCGCTCCGCCGCGCCGCCCGCCACTGACGCCGCCGCTCCCTCGCGCCGCCCGCCGCCGACCCGTCGCGCTCGCCGCCGATGCGCGCACTGCGGGCGATCGAGGTCACGCCCACGGCGAACAGGGGCAGCCTGGACGGGCAGCGCTGGTTACGCTCGATGTACGTCACCGGACTCCCACGGGTCCGGCAAGGGAGAGCACATGTTCGAGAGATTCACCGACCGAGCCCGTCGTGTTGTCGTCCTCGCTCAAGAAGAAGCGAAGATGCTCAACCACAACTACATCGGCACCGAGCACATCCTCCTCGGCCTCATCCACGAGGGCGAGGGCGTCGCCGCCAAGGCGCTGGAGTCGCTCGGCATCTCGCTCGATGCCGTCCGCGAGCAGGTCCAGGACATCATCGGGCAGGGCCAGCAGCAGCCGACCGGGCACATCCCGTTCACGCCGCGCGCCAAGAAGGTGCTCGAGCTGTCCCTGCGCGAGGCGCTGCAGCTCGGCCACAACTACATCGGCACCGAGCACATCCTGCTCGGCCTGATCCGCGAGGGCGAGGGTGTCGCAGCCCAGGTCCTCGTGAAGCTCGGCGCGGACCTCAACCGTGTCCGCCAGCAGGTCATCCAGCTCCTCTCTGGCTACCAGGGCAAGGAAGCGGTCGCCGTCGGCGGCGAGCAGCAGCAGAACGCGCAGCAGGGTTCGCAGGTCCTCGACCAGTTCGGTCGGAACCTCACCCAGGCGGCGCGCGACGGCAAGCTCGACCCGGTCATCGGGCGCGAGAAGGAGATGGAGCGGGTCATGCAGATCCTCTCCCGTCGCTCCAAGAACAACCCCGTCCTGATCGGTGAGCCCGGCGTCGGCAAGACGGCCGTCGTCGAGGGCCTCGCGCAGGCCATCGTCAAGGGCGACGTCCCCGAGACGCTCAAGGACAAGCAGCTCTACTCGCTCGACCTCGGTTCGCTCATCGCCGGTTCCCGCTACCGCGGTGACTTCGAGGAGCGCCTCAAGAAGGTCACGAAGGAGATCCGCACCCGCGGCGACATCATCGTCTTCATCGACGAGATCCACACGCTCGTCGGTGCCGGCGCTGCCGAGGGCGCGATCGACGCCGCGTCGATCCTCAAGCCGCTGCTCGCTCGTGGTGAGCTCCAGACGATCGGTGCCACCACGCTCGACGAGTACCGCAAGCACTTCGAGAAGGACGCAGCCCTCGAGCGCCGCTTCCAGTCGGTGACGGTCAACGAGCCGTCGCTGCCGCACACCATCAACATCCTCAAGGGCCTCCGCGACAAGTACGAGGCGTTCCACAAGGTGTCCATCACCGACGGCGCGATCGTGTCGGCGGCGAACCTGGCGGACCGCTACGTGCAGGACCGCTTCCTGCCCGACAAGGCGATCGACCTGATCGACGAGGCCGGCGCCCGCCTGCGCCTGTCGATCCTGTCCGCCCCCCCGGAGCTCCGCGAGTTCGACGAGAAGATCTCCACGGTCCGTGGCTCGAAGGAAGCCGCGATCGAGGAGCAGGACTTCGAGAAGGCCGCCAGCCTGCGCGACGAGGAGAAGAAGCTGCTCGGCGAGCGGCTCCGCCTCGAGAAGCAGTGGCGTGCCGGTGACGTCGCCGCGTCCGGCACCGTCGACGAGGGCATCATCGCCGAGGTCCTGGCCCAGGCCACGGGCATCCCGGTGTTCAAGCTCACGGAAGAGGAGACCTCGCGTCTCGTCTTCATGGAGAAGGCCCTGCACCAGCGCGTCATCGGTCAGGAAGAAGCCATCTCGGCCCTCTCCAAGACGATCCGCCGCACCCGCGCCGGCCTCAAGGACCCGAACCGCCCCTCGGGCTCGTTCATCTTCGCCGGGCCCACGGGTGTCGGCAAGACCGAGCTCGCCAAGGCGCTCGCGGAGTTCCTGTTCGACGACGAGGGCGCACTGATCTCCCTCGACATGTCGGAGTTCGGTGAGAAGCACACCGTCTCGCGCCTGTTCGGTGCCCCTCCCGGGTTCGTCGGGTTCGAGGAGGGCGGCCAGCTCACCGAGAAGGTGCGCCGCAAGCCGTTCTCCGTGGTCCTGTTCGACGAGATCGAGAAGGCCCACCCGGACATCTTCAACTCGCTGCTGCAGGTGCTCGAAGAGGGCCGCCTGACCGACGGTCAGGGCCGCGTCGTCGACTTCAAGAACACCGTCATCATCATGACCACGAACCTCGGTTCGCAGGGCATCGCCGGTGGCCCGGTGGGCTTCCAGGTCGAGGGTGACTCGGGCGTCGGCTACGACCGGATGCGCGCGAAGGTGAACGAGGAGCTGAAGAAGCACTTCAAGCCCGAGTTCCTGAACCGCGTCGACGACACGATCGTGTTCCCGCAGCTGTCGCAGTCCGAACTGCTGCAGATCGTGGACCTGTTCGTGAAGCGTCTGTCCGACCGGATGCTCGACCGCGACATGACCGTCGAGCTGACGCTGCCGGCCAAGGAGCAGCTCATCAAGGTCGGGTTCGACCCGGCCCTGGGTGCTCGTCCGCTGCGCCGCGCGATGCAGCACGAGGTCGAGGACCAGCTCTCCGAGCACATCCTGCAGGGTGAGCTCACCGCGGGTGACCACGTGAAGGTGGACTTCCGCGAGGGCAAGTTCGAGTTCGAGACCGGGCGTCAGCCGGGTCGCGAAGAGGTCCTCGCCGGTGCTCCGTCGCTCGAGAAGACGCCGGAGACCCCGCAGGGCGAGATCGAGTCCTAGGACCCACCGCACGACAGACGGGAGGCCCGGTGCCAGCTGGCACCGGGCCTCCCGTCTGTCTGATGGTCGCGATCAGACCAGCGGCTCGTCGCCGCGTTCGGCGTCGCTCGCGACGTCGCTGTCGGCAGTGCCGTCGGAGTCACCGGTCAGCCCGTCGGCCAGACCGTTGGTCTGGTCGAAGGGGTGCCCGATCGACTCGTCGTTGAGATCGGCGAGGGACCCGTTGTCCTCGCGGTGTTCCGGGTTGGTGTCCTTGTCCATGTGCCGGACGGTACGCCGGAGCCCCCGTGCCGTTCCCAGCACGGGGGCTCCGTCGATCGTGGTCAGGCTCAGGCCTGGACGTCACCGCGCCAACCGGCATCGGTGGGCGCCGACTCGACGCGCTCCTTGTAGTTCTGCAGGTCCTTCTTGACGGCGTGGCCACCGACGCCGACCGCCGAGCCGAGCTTCTCGAGGAAGCCGGAGGGCTCCCAGTCGATCTGCGCGGTGACGCGGGTCTCGTGGTCGGAGAGCTTGTGGAACGTGACGACGCCGGCATGGTCGGTGTCGCCGTCCTTCACGGTCCAGGCGACGCGCTCGTCGGGGTGCTGCTCGGTGATGACGGCGCGGAACTGGCGCTCCTGGCCGGCGACCTTGACGGTCCAGTCGGTCGTGGTGTCGTCCACCTGGACGATCTTCTCGACCTCGTCGAGGAAGTGCGGGAACTCCTCGAAGCGGGTCCACTGCCCGTAGGCGGCGCTGACGGGGACGTTGACGTCGATGGTCTCGATGATCTGGGGCATGTCCCCGACGGTAGGCGGCGGGCGCTGGGCACAGCACAGGCTGGTGTCCCCCAGGCACGCGGTTCCGGTTCGTCGGTCTAGGGTTGTCGCGATGGCTGAGCACGGGAAGCACGCGTTCCACGAACGGGACGACCACGGGATCCTGGTGCGCCCGGCGCTGGCGTCGGACGTCCCGCACATCCAGCGGCTCATCGCCCCGTACGTCGACCGGCGGATCCTGCTCGGCAAGGAGAACGTCGCGCTCTACGGCTCGATCCAGCAGTTCCGGATCGCCGAGGGGCCGGACGGCACCCCGATCGGGTGCGGCGCCCTCGCCGTCTTCTGGGACGACATCGCCGAGGTCCGCACGCTCGCGCTCGACGCGGACTGGATCCACAAGCGGGTGGGGCACCGCATGCTCGAGGCGCTCGAGCACGACGCCCGCGAGCTCGGCGTCGCACGCATCTTCTGCCTGACGTTCGAGGTCGACTTCTTCGCCAAGCACGGGTACCTGGAGATCGGCGAGGAAGTCGTGTCTCCGTCGGTCTACGCGGAGCTGGTGCGGTCCTCGGACGAGGGCGTCGCGGAGTTCCTCGACCTGGCGCGGGTCAAGCCGAACACGCTCGGCAACACCCGCATGCTGAAGATCCTCTGACGCTTTCGGTCGCTCGTCGGCGGGGTTCCCTCGTCGGACGCGCGGCGGTGTCTACCCTGTGCGCATGTCGTCGTTCCGTCACCCCGTGGGCCCGCAGAAGCCGGGCGTGTACTGGCGCCGCCGTCTGACCGTCCTCGGCGTCATCGCCGTGATCGTCGTCGTCATCGTGCTCATCGTCGTCGGCCGCGGCAACGGCGCTCCGGCGGCCGCACCGTCCCCCTCGGCGTCGTCTGCTGCTCCGACCGTTCCGGCGTCGCCATCGGCTGCGGCTTCTGCTTCGTCCGCGCCGTCGTCCGGGCCGTCGGCTGACCCGTCAGCGTCGGCTTCTGCCGGGTCGTCGTCCTCGGATGGGGCGGCGGCCGACGGTGCGACGTGCTCCAAGGGGCAGATCGCCCTGAAGCCCGTGCTCGACAAGAGCGCCTACGGCCCAACCGAGGACCCGAAGGTCGCCATGTCGATCGAGAACAGCGGGTCGAAGTCCTGCCACATGGACCTCGGCTCGGCGCAGCAGGTGCTGACGATCAGCTCCGGCGCCGAGCAGTACTGGTCCTCGAAGGACTGCCAGACCGGTGGGACGAGCCAGGACGTGACGATCAAGGCCGGGCAGACCCTGACCACGCCGGCGATCGCCTGGGACCGGACCCGTTCGTCGACGACCACGTGCGACTCCTCGCGGCCGTCGGTGACCGGTGGGGGAGCGAGCTACCACCTGTCGGTGTCGGTGGGGAACATCACGTCGGCCGACTCGGCGCAGTTCGTCCTGAACTGAGGCAGCCGCTTCGCGTCCGGGGGTCGTCAGTCGAACTCCGGCGTCGTCGTCTTGCAGCTGACGGGCTGACCGGGCTGGCCCTGCTCTTCGGCGATCACCCGCTTGCCGTCGAGCAGGATGCGGCAGGTGGCCGTCTGCCCGTCCGACGGGGTCGCCTGGACCGAGGCCGGATCGGTCGCGAGGACGATCGTCTCGTGCGTCCAGGCCGCGCCCGCAGAACCGTTGCCGGCGCCGGGCTTGGTGGACGCGGTCGACAGGGTCTGCCGCTCGGCGGCTTCGCCACGCTTCTCGGCACCGAGGTAGGCGACGTCGTGCAGGGTGGCCGCGTCCGGGGAGTCGACGGTGACTTCGTACGTGACGGACCAGGCATCGCCGACCTGCTGGTTGATCTGCGCGCAGCCCGTCAGTGCGAGGGCTGCTGCGCCGAGGACGGCCGCGGCGGCGATGCGGGCGGCGGTGGTGCGCCGGGTCATGGTGGTGCGGGCGTTCGTGGTGCTCGTGCCGGTGGTGTTGGCGTTTGTGGTGCGTGTGTCTGTGCTGCGATTGGTCATACAAACACGATCGCGGCCGGCCGATCGAACTTCGTCATGACGAAGGTTCGATCGAGTCCGACCGCGGTCGTGTTCGGGGTCAGCCGACCGGATGACGGTCAGCGTTCCCCTGGGGTTCAGCCGATGACGGTGATGTTCTCCGCCTGCGGGCCCTTGCGGCCCTCAGTGATCTCGAACTCCACCTTCTGGTTCTCTTCGAGGCCGCGGTAGCCGCTGCCCGAGATCGCCGAGAAGTGCGCGAAGACGTCGGCGCTGTTGTCGTCCGGGGCGATGAACCCGAAGCCCTTTTCGTTGTTAAACCACTTGACGGTTCCAGTTGCCATGATGGCGTTTCCTTAACTGTTCTTGCTTTCCATCGCGGTATGACACGCAGACGGAGCCTCGTCGTATGTCGACGAGGGTGATGCGCCACGCGGGCAGGTGCCGGCGGGACGGGTTCGGGGTCAGGCCCGGAGGCCAGTGACCCGTGTGTCCGGCTGAGGGGCGAAACCACCTCGGTCGGACGTTGGGCGCCGCCGAAGCGGTGTGACCAACGTAGCGTGTCTGCGGGGGAAGGGCCAGACGCGGTCGCCGGTTTCGGCGAAATCTGGTGAACTTGATCGTGATGGCAGAGAAGGAACAGCGTTTCCGGAGCGAACAGCTCGAGGACGCGCTCGCGAAGCAGGACGTGGCAGCGGTGGCGTACGCGCTGCGGAACGACATCGTGATCGTGCCGCGGCTGGTCACCGGCAAGAAGGACATGCAGGTGCGGGTGTTCGGGCGGGAGGGCTCGGAGCAGCGCATCCTGCTGCTGTTCTCGTCGGCGGACGCCTACACGGCGATGGTCCCGGACGAGAAGGTCCGGCAGGTCATGGTCTACGACGCGGCGCGGCTGGAGGAGTTCCTGGCGGCGCACCTGGACTCGCTCGAGGGTGTGTTCTTCGACATCGCCGGGCCGTACACGATGCAGGCCGAGCCGGCGGACCTGCTGGCCGCATTGCGCGCCTGACTGCGTGACGTGCCCTGGCTCATCGCCAGGGTCGAACGTCAGAAGGCAGCGTCGAGTTCGCGTTCGCGGACGGACTTCGTCATCGAGAACGCGACGCGGAGGGCTTCGCGCAAGTGCTCGGCGTCGGCACCGAGCACGGTCGTGAAGCCGAGGCGCCGGGCTTCGCTCGCACGCTGCTTGGCGCCCGTCGCCGGACGGATCTCACCCGCGAGGCTGATCTCGCCGATCGCCGCGAGGGTGTGCGGGTAGGGGCGGTCCCTGGCGGCGCTGGCGAGGGCGAGCACGATGGCGAGGTCGGCGCCCGGTTCGGTCAGCTTCATCCCACCCACCGTGGACACGTAGACGTCGGCGTCGGAGAACTTGATGCCGGCGCGACGTTCCAGCACCGCCAGCAGCATCGCGACACGGGAGGCATCGACGCCGTTGACGACCCGGCGGGGCTGCGGCGCGGACGTCGGGACGACGAGCGCCTGGACCTCGACGGGCAGCGCCCGACGGCCCTCCATCGCGACGGTGATGCACGTGCCGGACACGGGTGTGCCGTTGCGGGACATGAACAGGCCGCTCGGGTCCGGGACCTCGTGGATGCCGTCACCCGCCATGTCGAAGCAGCCGACCTCGTCCGTGGGACCGAAGCGGTTCTTCAGGGCGCGGACGAACCGGAGCGCCGTCTGGCGGTCGCCCTCGAAGTGACAGACGACGTCGACCAGGTGTTCGAGCAACCGCGGTCCGGCGATCGAGCCGTCCTTGGTGACGTGCCCGACGATGAGCACGGGCAGGTTGCGCTGCTTGGCTTCGCGGATCAGGGTCGACGCGACTTCACGCACCTGGGAGGTGCCCCCCGCGATGCCGTCGACCGACGCGGACGAGATCGTCTGCACGGAGTCGGCGATGAGCAGGTCCGGCTGCACCTGGTCGATCTGCCCGAGGATGACGCCGAGGTCGACCTCGCTCGCCAGGAACAGCTCGTCGTGCATGGCCCCGGTGCGCTCAGCACGCAGGCGGACCTGGTCGACGGACTCTTCGGCGCTGACGTAGAGCACGCGCTTGCCCTCGGCCGCGGCGCGTGAGGCCACTTCGAGCAGCAGCGTCGACTTGCCGACGCCGGGCTCACCGCTCAGCAGGACCGCAGCGCCCGGGACGATCCCGCCGCCGAGCACGCGGTCGAACTCACCGATGCCGCTGCGCCAGCGCGGGACGGCACCCACGCGTGCCTGGGTGATCGGCTGGGCGACACGGGTGCCCGCGACGGCCACGGCACTGGTGCCACGGACGCTCGCCGTGGCGGCGGAGGTGTCCTCGACCGTGCCCCACGACTGGCACTCGCCGCAGCGGCCGACCCACTTGATCGTGGTCCAGCCGCACTCGGAGCAGCGGAAGGTCGACTGGGGGCGGGCCATGGGACGAGGTTAGGCCGCGCCGCCGACATCACCGGACCGGCTCGCAGGCCCCTCCGAGCCGGTGCCGGTGCGGTCCTGCGCGCCCGGGATCGGGATCGAACCGGTCACCCGTTCGCGCAGGCGGTCCATCCGGCCGGGGCGGTGGGCGTGCTCGATGTCGTCGGCACCGGCGGTGTCCTGCTCGGCGCGCGCGTTCGCCACGGCACCGGCCTCGCGCCCGAGGTCCTCGGCCTCTCGTGCCGACAGGTAGTGCCGGATCGCGGCGACGGTGTCCACACGGGCGTCGATCGCCGGCTCGAAGGCGCTGGCCCAGATCTCGTACCCGCGGTCGTTCGGGTGGAACAGGTCGCCGTAGGTGTTGAAGAACGTGCGGCGGATGCCGACCCGCTTGGTGATCGTGTGCAGCGGTGCCACGGTCAGCCCGAGTTCGTCGGCCACGCGGTGGATGATCTCGTTCGCGACGGCGACCTTGCGTTCGCGGTCGGGGGAGAACATGCACGGCAGCTCGGCCACCACCGCGTGCGAGGGCACGGCGGCGTAGATGGCCCGGATGTTCCGCTCGAACTTGTCCGGGTGGAAGTCCGCGATGTCGTTGGCGCCGATCGACACCGTGCAGACGTCGGGCGCGAAGCCGCGCAGCTTCGGCAGTTGGTCCTTCTTGGCGCCCCAGGTCGTCGCCCCCGAGACGCTGAGGTTCACCATGCGGACGGTCATGCGCGAGCGGTGCTTGATCCGGCGCGCGAGCAGGCCGACGTACCCGCGGGAGGGCACCGTCGCTCCGACACCCTGGGCGGCTGAGTCGCCGATCGCCAGGTACGTGAGCTGTCCCTCGTGGTGGAGCCGTTCGCGCCACCACTCGGCGTGCGTCGGCAGCATCTCGACGACGCGTTGGGAGGCGGCGCGCTGTCCCTTGACGCCGGCTCGGGCGCCGAGGGCCGCGCCACCGGCGACCACCAGGCCGCCGCCGATCGAGGAGAGCAGTGCGATGAGCGTGCGGGACTTCATGTCGTCGACGGTACGCCCGCAGCACTCGTCGGATCAGGGCGGATCCTGTGTCGGTGCGGAGCGCCCTGGGGGTGACCGCCTGTGGAGGGTGGGCCGTCCTGCGGTGTCGCGGGGGGCCTCCCGGATCGTGTAAACTCTCTCCCGGTACCGTGTCCGAGCGGCCGAAGGATCATGTCTCGAAAACATGTGTGGGGGCAACTCCACCGTGGGTTCAAATCCCACCGGTACCGCCACAGGGCCGTTTGTGTTTCTAGCCTCAACGGTTTGCGAAACTCGGCCCAAAAGAAGAACCCCCGGCTCAGGCCGGGGGTTCTTCTGGTTCCGCTGGCGTTCGGCGACGCGATTTGACTCGCTGGTCCGTAGGACTGGCGGAACCAAACGGGCGTGACGGCGTTTTTGGGCGCGCTGAAGCACCCCGGACGCTGGCGGAGCGTTTTCAGGCGCGTTGGAGCGTCCGGGGTGCTGGTGGTGCTTGATGAGTTGCGTGAGGCTCCGTACCGGCCTACGTCCGCGGCATCGGTACGAGCTTCACCGGGTCGGGGTTGCGCTTGTAGTTGGAGCGTCCGAGCCGGTCGCGTCGGCGCTGCAGGCGTTCGTGCTTCTGCTTGCGCGGCTGAGGCGGCCGCCCTTCTTGGGCGCGCTTGTCGAGGATGTAGAGCTCATGTTCGAACTGGATGATGCGTTTCATGTTCGTGGCGACCATGAGGAGCGCGAACGCGAACTGCTGAGCGGCCATGCCACGCATGGGTCGGTGCGATGACTTGTCGAGCTCGATGTCGTCCTTGACGGTGTCGTTCAGGCTCTCCATCGCGTTCCTCCCGACACGGTAGGTGCGGAACCAGTCCTTGCTGTGCCAGCGGAGCTTCTGCCGGTTCTTGACGTTGTCGCTCGACTTCACCGTGATGGTGTTCTGGCAGCAGACTCGGTTATCTTCGGCGAGTTGCGGCATGTCCCGCTCGTAGATGCGGGGCCGGTCGGCCTCCTCGGACGGCTTGGCTTTGGCGTGGAGTTCCCGCAGCGGGCAGTCGACGGTCGGTGACGGGCCGAGGGCCGGGCAGGAGAACCGCATCTTCGACCCGTCTTTTGCACGGTCGTGCAGGTGCAGTTCGTAGTCCTCGCGTGTGCGGAGGTTCTTCCAGTGCTGCTCTTCGGTGATGGAGCCTTCGTCGAAGTCTTTGCCGGTCTCAAGGAGGTCCTTCGGTGTACCGGCGCAGAAGTAGCGGTCGTCGGCGAAGGGGGCACCGCCGACACCGTTGCTGATGCCGAGTTGCGAGTTGTGCTTTCCTCCGATGTAGTCCTTCACGACGTCGATGTTTCGGTCGGCGAGGGGCTGGTGGAACTTCTCGGCGGTGAGCCCGCTGTAGCCGCGGTCAAAGACGAGGCGGGTGATGTCGTATCCACGGTCGAGGAGCGAGTCCACGAGGGCGATGGTGTGCTCACCAACGCGCTTATTCGGTGTGCCGAGGCTCGCCGCGCGAACCAGCTGTGGGGGAGCGCCTTCGTGGTCTCCGGTGGGGTCCTCGTGGACGTCGATGATGATGTTCGCCATGAACACCATCTCCCAGTCGGAAGCCTTGATGGTTCCCCCTTCTGCTGCGGCGTCGCGGTTCTTGCGGCTCTTCTTCCGAGGGAAGAGGTCCGCTTCGAGCTCGAGGACTGGTTTGTCGACTTCCTTGCCGGTGTAGTGGTTGGCCATCGGCAGTTCCTGCTTGGTGTACTTGTCGCGTTGCCATCTGGACTGCTGGCTCCCGGCACGCATCGTCGTCTGGTCGACCGACAACGCGGTCCGCTTGCGCCGCCACTTCCGGGGCTGCTGCATCAGCGTCATCTCGATGAGCGCGTTGGTGAACCACTCGCCGCGGGCGCGCATCACGTCGACGTGGTCGAGGTCGAGGTTCTTCTCCCACTTGGTTCGTTCGGCGTGTGTCATCGACGCCCACCGCTTCCGGTCCCAGCCGTCGAAGGTGTCGATGAGTCGGTGTACGGCGCGGAAGGCGAGGAAGTACCAGTCGCGGTACTTCCCGTCGTAGAGGTGGCTGATGCCGAGGACTTCGCGTGCTTCCGGGGTGAGTCGCGATTCGAGCACACGACCCATGTCGCGGACGCGGACGGTCGAGTTTTCGATGACGAGGATGAGCGCGATGACGAGGATGACCGTGTCGTCGATGTGCGCCTTCCGGCCTCCGGGTGCCGAACCTGCTGCGGCGCGGTCGTCGGCCCGCCACCGTTGGATGGCGGGCACGACCTTCGACATGTGCACGCGGCTGAGCCAGGTCAGGACGAGGTCGGCGTCGATGAGGCTCTGCGCGCCACTGCCGGCTCTGACCTCCCGGTCGGTGACCGCGTCGCCGGACGGGACCCGTTGCGGTGGGAGGCTCGCGGCGACCTGTGTGTCCCAGGCGTTCATGTCGTCGATTGCGCTCATCGGTTGTCACCGGTACCGAGGAACTGGGACGCGTCCGCCCCGCGCTTGCGAGAGTTTGCGCTTTCGGCGGGCGCCCGGAGTGCGGTGTCGTACTGGTCGACGCTGTCCAGCGCGACCGCGTCGAGGTAGCGCTGCAGTGAGTTGAGGCCGCCGCCGGCCACTGCCAGCACAACCGGGATGGGGAACCGGCTGACGATATCGAGCATCCAAGTGTCGCGGAGCCGCTGGAGGTTCGGCGCCGGATGCCCGCCCATATAGACGCTCCGGAACGCCGTGTGGCGCCCCTTGCCGGTGTTCGTCGGGTACAGCAGCAGCTCACCGTCGACAAACGTGTCGAGGTACTGGTCGAGGTAGTGCGCCCAGTCGGTCCGGACGGGCACGGTGCGTGCGCTGTTCCGGCCGGTGACCCGAACGGAGATGCCGTGTGCGGTCCGGAAGGCATCCTCACCGCGCAGGTCGAGCAGTTCACCGGTGGTCAGTCCGGCGCCGCCGGCGAAGGCGAGCGCTATGTGCGCCGCACGCCGCTTCTGGCGGTTGCGGACGGTCCGTGCCCACGACTCCAGCTCCGCGAGCTCACGACGCGAGTACGGGGCGAGCGGGGCCGTCGGGCGGCCACCCACACCACCGCGGTGACGTTCGACACCGGCGACAGCGTTCGCAACACGGTAGAGCCGTGAACGCATCATCGTTCGCGTGCTCTCCGCGCCCGTTCTGCTGCGGATGAAGCGGTTCATCATCGACGGGTAGAACAGGTCATCCCTGTCCAACGGAGCGTGCTGCTCGTTCATCGCCCAGAGCACGTACTGTCCGACAGTCGAGACGAGTTCGATAGCGATTCGAGCATCGGTAGGGTCATGTGCGAGGACCGCGTCGATGACGAAGTCCCGTACGGCGAGCCAGTCCGCGGGCGCGACGTGGACGGGGCGATATCGCATCAGAGCCTCCCGCACCCGCGTGTTGTGCTCGTTTCTTGGATCAGAGTGTGCTACAGAAATGGGCGCAGGGGAAGGGCTGGCCGCTGGGGTATCGGTCTGGTTCTGCACGAACGTTGTATGCGCGGACGTCGGAACCGGCTGGTTCTTGCGAAAGAAATGCCAGATCAGAGATCACTTCGGTCGACGAGGCTCGGGCGTGTCGTGTTGGCGCGTGGCGTACCAACCTCTGACCTGACAGACCGGGACCCCTGACCTCACCCGGTATGCGCCAGATATCGAGGCGGCGGCGTGCGCACACAGACATCGTCGCGCGTGGCAGACGTCGATGTCGGGCCCGACGCTCAGCATCGTGTTCTTGGCGGGGTCAGGTCCCAGCGCCGTAGAGTCGTGGCCATGCAGAAGAAGTGCGGAATCCCCACCGCCACGGGTCCGTGCCGTAACGGTGTCCTCTGTCCAGTTCACCCTGGCAAGCAAGAGAACGCCGAGAGCTTGTGGCCTCCAGCGCTCCGGCCCGCGGAGTAGCGTCTCCGCCGCATATCGGTCGGTATGACCACACTGAGTCCTGTTGACGCGTCGCGCACATCGTGGCTGCGTATCAACGGCAACGAACTCATAGTCCGGCGCCGCCGATACGCGCATCCAATCGGTGCCTCAATCGCGGTTCATGCAATTCCGGCGGTCGCGCCGGGAGGTGTCTGGTACGACCTCTGGCGACAGGTCTGCCGGGGTGCCGCTGGTCGTCCGGTCGCTGTCGCACTCGATACCCGCGCGCCCGAACCGGGGACGCTTTCGGCCGTACTGAGCAAAGTCCTCGAGCGTCGGTTGACGAGTGTGGGCTGGTACCGCGACTGGGCGATGGTTCCGGATCTGTTTGGCTCGGAGTTCATCCTTCCCACTGGCACCTGCCCTCGTCTCGGCCTCCGAGAATTCCGGGCGTATCGCGATGTGCTTCGAGCGTGGGACTTCGGGCGCGACGGAGATCCGCTCGTGGCAGCGGGTCCCGTCCTCACGTCAAGCACGACCAACGCAGATTGGGCAGAGGACGTTCCATGGAGTTTCTACGGAGCTGTGATGGCTTCGCCGCGTCGAGCCGAGCAGATCCACGATCACCTGACGGGGTTGGGTTTCTCTTCTGACAGCTCGGACCATCTTGCCGTCGGGGGATGGCCCGGGGTCCCGCAGCTGGACGATCAACGAACGGCGTGATGCCAAAGTGTTGATCGTGGCTTCCAATCGATGACCAGAAGACGCCGGCGGCGAGGGTGGACGAGGCCTGACGCGCCGTAGGGTGTCGAAGGTCGCCGTACTTCGCGATCCATCTTGGCTCGCTTCGAACCCCCTGGGCGATGGGGAGTCCCATGACCGTGCCTCATCGTCTGTCACGGAAGACTTCGATCGCAGTGTGTTCCGGATACAGGACGATTGTCGCGTGTTGCAGTGTTCCCAATACGCCACAACAGTAGTACTCAACAAGCGAGTAGAGACACACCCATCCCGATGGACGTGCTTTGCGGTACTCGTCGACGGCGATGGGCGCGCTGTTTGGCAGGAGCTCCGGAATGAACGGGCACTGCTGCTTCGCTCACTCCTCCACGAACGGAAGCACTCGATCGAGTGCTTCCGCGGATCGTAGTCCGGCGACGCGGAGCAGTCGTTTCAGGGGCGTTCCGGCTTCGAGGTGGTGCGCGAGCCACGTCGCGCGCATCCGTCGCGCCTGGAGCTGGACCGTCGGGCCTTTCCGGGAGACGAAGTCGGTGATGAGGTTGGTGTTCCCACCTCGTTGTTCCGCGCGGAACACCCACCCGTCGGAGCCGATGAAGTCCGTCCGTTCCCGCATGCGGGTGGTCCACTCGAGGAGTAACGGCACGGTCCGCGAAGCGGCGCCGTGCACGGTGACGCTCGTCCCATCATCAGTGATGTCGGACGTGCGCGCTGCGATGATCTCCGCTCCGGTCAATCCGGCGCCGAGCCCTAACGCGAGCAGTGCACCCGCCGACGTGCGCCGCTCCATCGTCCGCTGCTGCCAAGCCCATGCGTCGAGGACAGCGAGTTCCGCCCGGACGTATGGCCTGGAGGCGTCAGCCTTCCCGAGCGCCTTGAACTTCCCTGCGGCACCGTCGCCGAGGAGCGTTTCCGACACTCGACGGAGCCGTGCACGGATGGTGTTCCGACTCGCCCGGTTGTAGGACGCAAGGTGGTGGTTGATGAACCGGCCGATATGTACCGGGTCGAACACGACGTCGTCTTCGACCGGGGCGGATGAAGTGCGAGTGAAGTGCACGAGTTGTGTGACCGCCGGATACAGCTCTCGGGCGGAGTAAACGACCTCCGGTTCGACGCGGACGATGACGCTGCGCACGTACTCCTCGATCGCTGCCCAGTCATCGGCGGGCAGCTTCGGCCGGTAAGCGCCCGCGGAGTCTTCTCTCACCGTCGCCGCTCCGTTTTGCACGCCGTGACGTCCTCGTACGAGCCGGTATGACGTGTCGTGGTGGTGGCGCCCAATACGCTGGGGCCATGGGACGTCCGATGCGGCAACTGCCGGTAGAGCTCGCCGGCGCGCCCTGGCCGGAGGTCCCCGCGACCGACCCACTCGCGGAGGTGGCGCGGCAGTTCGTCGTCAACGTCCGCGCGGCGATGAACGGCCGGAGCGTTCGGTCTGTCGCCGCCGAGGTCGGCATGGGTAACGTGACCCTGCTCACGGTGCTCGCGGGGAAGGCCTGGCCGGACTTGGCAACCATTGCGCGGCTCGAAGCGGGCCTGGACGCCGAACTGTGGCCTGGACGCGAGGCTCATTAGAGCCCCCAAACGACGGTGAGGAAGGCGCCGTTCACCCTGCGGATCTCCTCCGGCGTGCCGCCCAACGCTTCCGGCAACGACCAACGGGCCGCGGTCGTCGCGGCGAGGATCTGCATCGGGGACCACGTGGCAAGGTCGTTCGGATCCATCCGGGCCACAGGCTGCATTGGCTGCCGACGTCGCGACGCATCGCGGAAGCGGTCCCCGGCGAGCTCCTCGAGAAGCCGATCGAGAGCGCCTCGCTCGACGAGGTCGCCGAAGAAGTCCGAAACGGATTCCCACGTCTTGAGGTCGACCACCCGGAACGCTGACGCATCCGACCCGCGTCCGCTGATGGTCAACCGTCCCGCTTGCTCCCGTGCCCAGACCGCCACACCGGAGGGAATGGTTACGTTCGTCGGCCAGGAGACCCCTACTGCGGAGCGTCCGTCCGTCCGTCTCGGGTCCGATCCCCGATTGCTCATAAGAACGAGCATAGCCCCCTTGGTGGGTTCCGGGACCCTTAAGTGCCCTGCACAACCCGCTCGCGGCAGTGATCATCGCGAACGCGATCGGCACGGTCGGCGGCATCACGACCGGATCCCTCGTCGTCGGCCTCACCAGCGACGACTGCGGCCGCACAATGCCCTGTGCCACTAGCGGCACCAGGGCAATCCGTGTCGTCCTCCATCCGGAGCGCGATTGGCTCCGCTGCTGATGGGCACACTCGCCGCGTGGCGTGATGCCGCCGCCTTATCTCACTGACCGTCCCGAACAGAAAGCACGACAATGACCTCCTCCTTGCAACGCCGCGGAATCACCTTCACCTAGGGCCGCGGAGAGACGGCGCCGCGTCGTCCTGCGCGTGACGGAGGTTGGACCGATTCAGTTCAAGCTGAGTGCGCAGCTGCGCCGGCACGCGGTGGCCGAATCGGTCGAAGAGTCGGTCTAGCTGGTCGCACTCCTGGAGCCACGACGTCGGGTCGATCTCGAACAGCTGCTCGAGCTGTCGCCGTGAGACGTCGATGCCGTCGGTGTCGATCTGGTCCGGACGCGGCAGCAGGCCGATGGCGTCTACGACGCCGGCAACCTTCCCCTCAAGGCGTCGGATGATCCACTCGATGACCCGCGAGTTCTCGGCGAATCCCGGCCAGAGGAACTTGCCGCGCGCGTCCTTCCGGAACCAATTCACCTGGAAGACCTCGGGCGTGTTCCCGTTCAGGACATCCCGCATCTCAATCCAGTGCGCCCAGTAGTCGGCCATGTTGTACCCGCAGAACGGCAGCATCGCGAATGGGTCGTGGCGGAGCTCTCCGACCGTGCCCTCTGCGGCGGCGGTCTGCTCCGATGAGATCGTTGCACCCATGAAGACGCCGTGGTCCCAATCGCGGGCCTGCATTACGAGCGGCACGTTCGTTGCGCGACGCCCGCCGAAGAGGATCGCATCGACGGGCACGCCGTCTGCCGCGTCCCAGTCGTCCGCGATCGAGGGGCACTGGTCGGCTGCGACAGTGAACCGTGCGTTGGGGTGCGCCGCGGGGCGACCGGCGTTCGGCGTCCAGTCGTTGCCCTGCCAGTCGATCAGGTGCGCGGGCGCCTCATCGGTGAGACCCTCCCACCAGATGTCGCCGTCGTCTGTGAGTGCCACGTTGGTGAAGATCGCGTTCCCCCAGAGCGTGTGCACCGCGGTCGGGTTCGTGGTGTATCCGGTGCCGGGTGCGACGCCGAAGAACCCTCGTTCCGGGTTGATGGCGCGGAGGCGGCCATCGGTTCCGGGACGCATCCACGCGATGTCGTCGCCGATGGTTTCGACCTTCCAGCCGGGGATCGACGGGGTCATCATCGCGAGGTTCGTCTTGCCGCAAGCGGACGGGAACGCTGCGGCGACGTGGAACACCGCGTCCTCGGGAGTGGTCACCTTGATCAGGAGCATGTGCTCGGCGAGCCAACCGTCGTCGCGTGCCATCGCCGACGCGATGCGCAACGAGAAGCACTTCTTGCCGAGCAGCGCGTTTCCGCCGTACCCCGATCCGAACGACCAGATCTCGCGCGTCTCCGGGAAGTGCGAGATGTACTTCACCGGGTTGTGCGGCCAGGCGACGTCCGATCGGGCGATGCCACCTTCGGTCTCGAGCGGGTAGCCGACGCTGTGGAGGGCCGGGACCCACTCGGTGTCGTGGCCGATCGCCTCGAGCGCTTCGGATCCGGCGCGCGTCATCATCGCCATACTGAGCACCGCGTATGGGGAGTCGGTGACTTGGATCCCGATCTGCGAGATCGCTCCCCCGACGGGGCCCATGGAGAACGGCACGACCCACATGGTCCGACCGCGCATGCTGCCGTCGAACAGGCTGCGGAGCTCGTCCTTCATCGCCGCGGGGGCTCGCCAGTTGTTCGTCGGGCCCGCGTCGTCCCGGTCCAAGGAGCAGATGAAGGTCCGCTCCTCGACCCGTGCGACGTCCTCCGGTGCAGAGCGTGCGAGGAAGCTGTTCGGGCGGAGGTCCTCGTTCAGCCGGATAAGGGTGCCGGCGGCGACCATCTCGTCGGCGATAGCGGCTCGCTGCTGGTCGGAACCGTCGAACCATCGGATGTCGCTCGGCTGGGTGAGACCCGCGACTTCGATGACCCAGTCGGCGATGTCGGCGCGGACGTCTGCCGGGGTGATGGTGTCGGAGGGCGGGGTGATGGTCATGGGGCAGTCCTTCCGTTACGGTGCCTGACCTGAGTGAGCTTGAGCGTGTCAGCGGTGGTGGCGATGGAGGCTTCGGCGCGAGCGGGGTCGGTGGTGAGGTCGTGGCGGTGCGAGGGGATGAGGGCGTCGAGTGTCGGCTGCCAGCCGTCCCAGCGCCCGGGGAAGCACCGTCGGAGCAGGTCGAGCATGATCGCGACTGCGGTCGACGCTCCGGGTGAGGCCCCGAGCAGGCCGGCGATGCTGCCATTGCCGCCAACGACGACTTCGGTGCCGAATTGAAGGGATCCGCGGCCGCGTGAGTCGGGCTTGATGACTTGGACGCGTTGACCGGCGGTGATCAGCTCCCAGTCGTCGGCCTGCAGGTTCGGGACGAAGTCGCGGAGGGCACCGTCGCGTTTGCGCCGGCTGGCGAGGATCTCTCCTACGAGGTACTTGAGGAGGCCGGGGTTGCCGGCGGCGACTGAGAGCAGCGGGCCGAGGTTGTGTCCCCTGATCGAGCCGGGTAGGTCGGTGACGCGGCCGCCGATGAGGAACTTGGGACTGAATCCGGCGTACGGGCCGAACAGCAGGGAACGCTGGCCGTTGACGACGCGGGTGTCGAGGTGGGGAACGGACATCGGCGGGGCACCGACCGCGGCCTTGCCGTACACCTTCGCGTGGTGCTGTTCGACGATGGCGGGCGCCGTGGTCTTCAGGAACAGGCCTGAGATGGGGAATCCGCCGTACCCCCGGATCTCGGGAATTCCGGATTGCTGCAGAAGGCTGAGCGATGCCCCGCCCGCGCCGACGAACACGAACCTCGCTGAGACGCTCCGTGTTGCCTCGCCCGCCGCGCGGACCGTCACCGACCATGGACCGTGCTGCGGTCGCCGTAGACCGACTATTTTCGCGTTGGTTCGGACGACGCCGCCGCGGTGCTCGATGTCGGTCACGAGAGCCTCTGTGAGCCTCCCGAAGTCGACGTCCGTGCCGGCGGTCGACCGGGTCGCGGCGATCGGTTCGGCACCGCGTTCTTGGGTAAGCAGCGGCGCCCACTCGGCGATCTGCGCGGTGTCGGTGGTGTGCTCCATTTCCGCGAAGAGTGGACGCGTCCGCAAGATCTCGAAGCGCCGGCGCAGGTAGTCGACGTCGGCGTCGCCGCGCACGAAGGTCATGTGGGGCACGGAGTTGATGAACGTGTGGGGTTCCGGCAACGTCGCTTCCCGGACCAAGGTGGACCAGAACTCACGGCTCAGCTGGAACTGGGCGTTGATGGTGGTCGCCTTCGTGCCGTCGAGCTCGCCGTGCGGCCCCTCGGGCATGTAGTTGAGTTCGCAGAGGCCGCTGTGTCCTGTCCCGGCGTTCCGCCACGGCCCGCTGCTCTCCAGTGCGAGCTTGGGGCCGCTCTCGTAGATGTGGATGGTCCAGGTCGGCTCGAGCCGACTCAGCATCGCGCCGAGAGTGGCGCTCATCACTCCGCCGCCGATCAGGACGACGTCTGCTGTCTCGCTCACGGGTGTTCCCTTTGTTGATGCCCTGGCCGGGTGGGTCACGACCCGGCCAGGGCGGTCGGTGCTCCCGGTCAGAAAGCCTTGAGCACGGTGCTGACGTGCTCGACCCGGGGCGGTTCTGCGAAGAAGGTGTGGACGAGTGCGCGCCACGCGGCGAATCCCTCGGACTGACGGAAGTCGATCGTGTGCGCCTCGACGCTGTCCCAGCCGACGAACAACCGATATCGGTTGGGGTGTTCGACCGATCGACGCAGCTCGAACGTGCGGCATCCTGGCGCCGTCTGGAAGTGCGCGGCGGCTTCCGCAGCCGCGGCCTCGAATCGGTTCGTTGTGCCGTCGAGGATGTTGATCTCGGCGATCTCGGTGACACTCATGCTGACCGTCCCTTCGTGTCGAGGGCCTGCTCCGCATCGATCCGTCCGGTCTCGCCGGACGCGATCAGCGTCCGGGTCGCGTCCAAGGAGGCGTAGGTCCAGAGGATCCGCATCCGGTTCGTGTCCGACGCGTTTTTGAACCGGTGGGGGATGTTCGCCGGAACGAACGTGGTGTCGTGCAACGTCAACGGCGTCTCCTCGCCGTTGATGTCAACGATTGCGTCACCCTCGATGATCATTACCGACTCCACGCAGTTGTGCGTGTGCAGCCCGATGGCGGCGCCAGGCTCGAACGTCGTGACCCCGTTCAGGAACCCGGTGCCACCGCGTGCCGAGGTGACCATGGGCGTGGTGCGTGCACCGTTGCCGCGGTCGATGGTCGGGAGCTCGTCTGGTCGGAAGATGACCGGCTTCCACGAGCTGATCGACGTTGTGTCTCGCATGTCCATCACTCCGTGGCTTCGGTGACCGTAGCCGCGGCCGGCTTCGGCGCTGCGGTCGTGCCGATCGACAAGGTCTTCACGTTGACGAACTCGCGGATGCCGTTGACGCCGAGTTCACGGCCGTAGCCGGAACGCTTGATACCGCCGAACGGCAGACGCGGGTCCGACGCGACGACGCTGTTGACGAACACGGCGCCGGCGTCGATCTGCCGAGCGAGGTCCTCCGCCTTGGAGAGGTCGGCCGACCAGACCGCCGCGCCGAGCCCGAACTCGGTGTCGTTCGCCAGCTCGACGGCCTCGGTCGCGTCCTTTGCGCGGATGACGGCGGCGACCGGCCCGAAGGTCTCCTCCACGAATGCTGCATGCTTTGGGGTGACGTGGTCGATGATCGTCGCCGGGTAGTAGAACCCGGGGCCCTCCACCGGTACGCCACCGGTGACGAGGACACCGCCTGCGTCGAGGGTGCGCGTGACCTGGTCGTGCAACTCGTCACGGAGGTTCCCCCGCGCCATCGGCCCGATGTTGGTGTCGCGTTCGAATGGGTCGCCGAGCTTGAGCGCCTCGACGTTCGCTTTGAACTCCGCAACGAACTCGTCCGCAATGGACTCCTCGACGATGAACCGCTTCGCGTTCACGCACGACTGCCCGTTGTTGGTGTAGCGCGCCTTCACCGCCGCCTTCGCAGCTGCGGGGACGTCCGCGTCGGCGAGGACGATGAACGGGTCCGAGCCACCCAGCTCGAGTACCTGCTTCTTCAGCGCGGTCCCCGCCTGGCTGGCGACGATCGCCCCGACCTCGGTGGAACCGGTGAGCGTGACCGCCGCGATCCGGTCGTCAGCGATGAGTCCTGCGACCTCGGATGAGTTGATCAGCACGCTCCTGAAGAGTCCGGCCGGGGCACCCGCCTCGCGGATGACCTCCTCGACCGCGAGCGCCGCGGCGGGGACGTTGTTGGCGTGTTTGAGGATCGCGCCGTTACCGGCGGCGAGTGCGGGAGCGATGAAGCGGAAGAACTGCCAGAACGGGTAGTTCCACGGCATGATCGCGAGCACCACTCCGAGCGGCTCGTAGAGCACGCGGCTGTCCGCTGCGGACGACGCGACGGGGGTGTCGGCGAGGAACTCGGCCGCGTGGTCGGCGTAGAAGTCGAGGGTGAGCGCGCACTTCTCGATCTCCGCCTCCGCCTCGACGATGGGCTTGCCCATCTCCGCGGTGATGGTGTGGGCGTAGCGCGGCACGCCCGCACGGAGCACTGCCGCCGCGCGACGCAGCAGCGCGGACCGCTCGCCGATGGGGGTTCGTCGCCAAGCGCGCTGCGCGGTGACCGCGTCATCGAGGATGGTGTCGACCTCCGTCGCCGGAGTGTTGTCGTACGTGGCGAGCTGGGCCCCGTTGCGGGGATCCACCGAGGTGATCATGGTTCTCCTTCTAGTTCTCTGCGGACGCAGCCGTCAGAAGAGTGGGTAGGCGAGGGTCAGACCGCCGACGAGGAGCATCACGCCGGCGACGATGGCGCCGCGCCAGATGACCTTCTTGAAGTGGTCGGCGAGGTTGACGTTGGCGAGGCCGATGAGCAGCAGGAACGAGGCGACGAGCGGGCTGGACTGGTGCAGCGCCTGCCCGACCAGCGATGCGCGGGCCATCTCGACGCCGCCGATCCCGAAGTGTTCCGCGGTCTGGGCGAGGATCGGCAGGACGCCGAAGTAGAACGCGTCGTTCGTCATGATGAAGGTCAGCGGGACGGAGAGCGCGCCGGCGATGAGTGCCATGAACGGCCCCATCTGGTCGGGCACGATGCCTACGAGCCACTTCGCCATCGCGTCGACCATGCCGGTACCGTCAAGGACGCCGGTGAGCACGGATGCGGCGAAGACCATGCCGACGACGCTGATGACGCTGTCGGCGTGTGCTTTGAGCTGCTCGGACTGTTGCTTGATGCGCGGGAAGTTGATCACCAGCGCTACCGACGCGGCGATCATGAAGATCACGACCGGCTCGGTGACGTCGACCACGAGGGTAACCATGACGGCGAGCGTCAGGATCAGGTTGAACCAGATCAGCTTCGGCCGAGCGTTCGGGCGGTCGAGGATGCCCTTGACGCCGTCGAGCTCAGCGGCGAAGTTGTTGCTGATGACCACCGAGGAGCCAGTCCGCGGGGTGCCGATAGACCCGGTGGCGGTGCGCTCCGAGTAGACGGCACGGGTGAAACTGCGACCGTTGTCGGCGCCGATGATCGCCGGCTCGCCGGCGCGCGCCTTCCGGAGGAAGCCGGGAGAGGCCTGCAGTTCCAGCTTGCCGAGACGGTTCCGCTCCTGGATGCCCATGAAGTAGCCGAGCACGAGGACCGTCAGTAGACCAGCCGCGATGGCCGGCACCATCGGCACGAAGATGTCGATCGGCGAGACGTTCAGCGCCGCCGACGCGCGGGCGGTCGATCCGCCCCATGGGACGGTGTTGAGGACACCGTTCGACATCGCCGCGACCACCGTCAGGGTGACCGGGTTCATCCCAAGTCGCATGTAGATCGGCAGCAGCGCGGAGGTGACGATGATGAACGTCGTCGAACCGTCACCGTCCAGCGACACGATCGTGGTCAGCAGCGCCGTCCCGACGACCAGGCGCACCGGGTCGTCCTTGACGAACCGGAGGATGAGACGGATCAGCGGGTCGAACAGCCCAACATCGATCATGGTGCCGAAGAAGATGATGGCGAAGAACAGCAGACCGGCGGTCGGCGCCAGCTTCAGCAGCGACTCGATGACCATGTCACCCATGTCGAGGCCGTGGCCGGCGAAGAGTCCGAAGACGATCGGAACGATGATGAGCGCCGCGATTGGCGTCATCCGTTTGGCCATCACCAGGACCATGAAGACGGCGATCATGCAGAAGCCGAGTATCACGAGCATCGTTGCTCCCTTGCTCAGGACGAACCAGAACGCCGCCATGCGCGACGTGTGAACAGTATGCACACAGGTATACCTGACGGCAAACGTAGACTGGTTGGTATGAGCGACATGCAGATGGTTCCGGCATCGCAGGCCGTCGAGTTGAACGGCGTCCGGATGGGCAAGACCGAGCGGGTCTACGAGCAGCTCAAGCACGACATCCAGAACGGCACCTTCCGACCCGGGCAGATCCTGCCCGAGGTGATGCTCGTGGAACACACGGGCATGTCGCGGACGCCGGTACGGGAGGCACTCCGACGCCTCGCCGCGGACGGCCTCGTCGAGATCCAGCCACGTCGCGCCCCGATGGTGACCAGGCTCTCGCTGGCGGGCGCACGGGCGCTGTTCGACTTCCGGCGGATCCTCGAACCGGCGGCGATGCGCGAGGTCGTAGGGCGTGCAACACGCGAGCCCCGCATCGGACATCTCTTCGCCGGCATCGCCGCGGACTTCGAGGACCTCAGTATCCAGGAGTACTCCGAGGCCTTCGCGGACCGGTTCTCGGAACTGACGGCACGGTTCGACGACAACGTGGTGGAGCTGACGCCGAACGAGTACCTCTCGCAGGCGATCCACGAACTTCGCCCGCACACCGCACGCCTGCGGCACATCGCGCATCAGGACATCGGCCGGCTGTCGGAGTCGATCCGGGAACACATCGAGATGTGCAGGGCGATTGAGTCGGGCGACGCCGAACGGGCGGCCGCCGCATGCACCCACCACCTCTTCCACGTCGACCAAGCCATCTTCAACGCGCTCCTGGCATCCTCTCGGATGGACCAAGCGATCGTCGACCTCTGACCTGAGCAACCAGCCGATCGGCCAGTCTTCGGTGGCGCCGGCGTCGGCGCTACCGCTCCGCGACGATCCGTGGGCCACGCGTGACGATCTGCGTGCCGGGGGCGATTGTCTCGTCGACCGCGCGTCGCCACGCGGCGTAGTGCGGCGCCGACCGATGCGCGACCGTGAACGCCTCCTCGTCGTCGTACACCTCGTAAAAGCCGTAGCGACGACCAGGCTCCAGCTCGACGACGTCGAACGACGAGCACCCGGGTTCGTCAGCGACGGTCGCGGCGGCGTTCGCCTTGATCGCCTCCAAGAACGCGTTCTCTCGCCCCGGAACGACCTCGACGGTGACCCAAACGCTGTACATACTTCCTCCTTAGTCCGAACGGGTATACCTTAGGGTGTACAGGACCGAGCGACGTCGCTCGTGATCGAAAGGCTTACACCCATGGTTGGACCAACCATCACCCGGAATCGTGTCAGCGCAGACGTACTCGAGGCGTTCGCGGCTGACGTCCTTCGCCGCTCCGACGTCGCAGCGGCCGACGCGGCGCTCATCGCGAACAGCTTGCTCCAGGCCGACCTGTGGGGGCACCAGTCGCACGGGCTGCTGCGCCTGCCGTGGTACGTGGCGCGGATCCGCTCCGGCGCGATGCGTGCCGACGCCCGACCGGAGACGCTGATCGACACGGGCTCCTTGCTCCTCCTCGACGGGCACGACGGCATCGGCCAGGTGCTCACGGAGCATGCTCGGGTCGAAGCCGTGCAGCGCGCTCGTGAGCACGGGATCGGCGCGGTCGGGGTGCGGAACTCGAACCACTTCGGTACCGCGATGTACTACACCCGCCGCGCCGCAGCGGACGGATGCGTCTCGATCCTCACCACGAATGCCTCCCCGGCGATGGCGCCGTGGGGTGGCCGCGAGAAGGCCGTGGGGACGAACCCGTGGTCGATCGCCGCCCCATGGGAGGACAAGGTCGTCGCGTTGGACATCGCGAACACCGCGGTCGCCCGCGGGAAGATCTACCTCGCCCGGCAGAAGGAGCAGCCGATCCCCGAGAACTGGGCGCTGACCGAGGACGGCCACTCCACGACGGATGCCGCCGAGGCCGTCCACGGTGTGATCCTGCCGATGGCCGGACACAAAGGGTATGCGATCAGCTTCATGATGGACGTCTTGTCCGGGGCGCTCACTGGATCGGCGGTCGGGAAGAGCGTCCACGGGCCGTATGAACCGACCGCTCGCAGTGGTGCCGGCCACCTGTTCCTCGCCATCGACGTGAACGCGCTCGGCGACGCCGATGGCTTCGCGGAGCGCGTTGGGCAGATGATCGACGAGGTCAAATCGACGCCGCTCGCAGTCGGGTACGACGAGATTTTCTATCCCGGCGAGATCGAGGATCGTACTGCGGCCGCGAACATCGCCGCCGGCGGTGTCGAGCTCCCCGAGAACACGTGGGAAGACCTCGAGAAGCTCGCGGCGGAGACCGGCGCCGCGCTGCCCTGACCCGACCTGTCGCGGCAACAGACGTTCAAAGGAGAACACAGTGAGCACCCAGGACCCAGGTCTGCACACCCGCCATTGGCGACGCGCGGAAGCCCTTGCTGAAGGCCTAATCCCGACGATCGGCGCGCTACACCGCGACCAGGGCGTGGTGCTGAACGTTCACGGCCGGTCGCTCGTGCACAAGTCCGCGATCGACATCCTCAAGGCGCACCGCTTCGCCCGTCACACCGACGAGCGTGTGCTGGCGCTGGCGGAGTCGATGCCGATCATCGCCGCCGTCGCACAGCTGAAGCCCCGCCAGGTATCGGTGGACGTCGGCCAGCTTGCTTACGACTACTACCGGCACCGCGCCGGCGGCGGCAAGAAGACCGCCGCCGAGTTCCTCCGCGACGACACCGACCTGCTGGCCGCACACGCCGAGGGGGGCGCCCGCGACATCGTCCTCTACGGCTTCGGTCGCATCGGTCGGCTCGTCGCGAGGCTGCTCATCGAGCACGACTCCGGCGCCCGTGGCTCCCGCTTACGTGCGATCGTGCTGCGCCCCGGCTCGGCCGGTGATCTCCGCAAGCGCGCCAGCCTGCTCCGTCGTGACTCCGTGCACGGCGCCTTCGATGGCACGATCTCGATCGACGAGGACGCGCAGACGATCACCGCCAACGGCACCGTCATCCAGGTGATCTACGCCAGCGACCCGGCGGAGATCGACTACACGGTGTTCGGCATCGACCGTGCGATCGTCATCGACAACACGGGGAAGTGGCGAGACCGGGACGGCCTCGAACAGCACCTCCGCGCGCAGGGCGTCGATCGTGTGATCCTCACCGCGCCCGGCAAGGGAGACCTGCAGAACGTCGTCTTCGGTATCAATCACCACGTCATCACCGACGACGACCGGATCGTCACGGCTGCCTCGTGCACGACGAACGCCATCACCCCGGTCCTCAAGGTGCTCCACGACGAGTACGGGGTCGTGTCGGGTCACGTCGAGACGGTGCACTCGTTCACCAACGACCAGAACCTCACAGACAACTTCCACAAGGGCGACCGCCGTGGTCGAGCGGCGACGCTGAACATGGTGCTCACCGCGACCGGTGCCGCGAGCGCGGTCGCGAAGGCACTCCCAGAACTCGCCGGCAAACTGACCGGCAATGCCATCCGCGTGCCGACGCCCGATGTCTCCCTCGCGGTGCTGAACCTGCAGTTCGATCGGGACGTCACGCGCACGGCACTCAACCACCACCTTCGCATGGCCTCACTCGCGTCTCCGCTGCGCCGTCAGATCGACTACGTCGAGTCGCCGGAAGCCGTGTCTACCGACATGCTGGGCTCGCGGCACGCCGGCGTCGTCGACGGGCTGGCGACGATAGCCCCCGGCGGTCGCTCCGCCGTCGTGTACGTCTGGTACGACAACGAGTTCGGCTACAGCGCTCAGGTCGTCCGACTGGCCGAGTACATCGCCGGTTCGAACTTGCGCTCGGTCACCGTCAGCGTCGCTGCGGAGCCCGAAGTGGAGCTCACCACCGCGTGAGCGCGCGAGGTCAACACGAAGGCCGCACGGGAACCGTGCGGCCTTCGCTAGGTCTTGTCAGTTGTGGCGGATCATGCTGTTCCGGACGTGACGTAGCACCCGCTGGGCCTTGACGATGTCTGACGCTGCCAACAGGCGTGCCGGGCGACCGACGGACGGGAGGCGCTGGTCGGGCCGGACCTTTTCCTCCCGTCCGCTGCATCTCTGGTATCCGCCGTCCTCGGACCGCGCCAGCAGGCGCTGACAGAGCGCGTCAGATGAAGCTGCCGGCAACTCGGATGGGTGTGGTGTTTACCGTATCGCTGTGCGACTCGGCGAAGAAGAGCGTTCCGGGGTCCGGCCGGTAGGCGACGCGTGTGGTGTGGTGATTCTGGGGACGAGATCGCCGAGCTTGTCGAAGATCCAGACGCAGACGCAGACGTCGTGCGCTGGACGAGGCTGCCTCTGAGTTGAGGGTGATGCCGTCCGGTCCGCTCCCGCTCGTCATCTGCTCGAACAGTCCCACCTTCGGCGCCCTGCGGTCCCGGTTGAACGGCGTTCGCCAGATCGCGTTCGCGCGGGTCGCCGATTTTCTCCGAGCTGTCTGTCAAGCCCTTTGAACCGAGTTCACTCGTTGCTTGCAGCGTGCCCGGTGCGAGCTCGGAATGCTGCGACCTTGGTTCGGTTCTGGCAGCTGACGGAGCAATAGCGTTGAGTGTGGTTGCGTGTTTCGTCCACCAGGACGCGATCGCACTGGTGTGCCGCGCAGCTCCGAAGCCGGTCGGTCATCCTTGTTCCGAACAGGCTTGCCACCGCGACGACGAGTTCAGCCGACCATTCCCGCCCTGGACCGCTCCCTGGAGGGGCGAAGTGGAGATGCCAGGGCTGCGTTCCATGCTGGGTCAAGTGAGGCTGGGTCGAGACTTTCGAGAGCATCTCGTTGACAAGTCCAGCCGCCGCGGGAAGGTCGCCTGCGGCCGCGATGAACATGGCACGCCAGAGGTGCTGGCCCGTACTGAGAAGTTGCTCAACGTCGGCGGGCGCCAGAGCGTGCTGGCTGGCGGGGATAAGGGCTAGGGCGTTCCCGACTGCTTTCTGCGCTGGCTTGCCCGTCGGCGCGCGGTGGGGGCGGCCCCAAGCCGATTCGGGACCAGCGGCGTTGGCGAGGTCGATGGCCGCGGCGACCAAACCGCCGAAGTGACCAGGTTCATCCACATCGATAGTGTCCCATAGCTTCGTAACTGTCTATCGGTATAACCTCAGTTACATGACTCCCTTCCGAGACCCTGTCTTCGTGCGGTTGTGGCTGGGCAACACGGCGGCCGGTACCGCGACGGCTGCGCTCCCGGTGCTTCTTGCGCTTGCTGTACTTGGTCGCGGTGGATCTGTGACGTTGCTCGGCTTGGCCATCGCGGCGCGCACCGTGGGATACGTCGCCCTGACGCCAGTCGCGGGCGTACTCGCCGACCGCCTACCACGACGACGAATGATCCAGGCGGCTTCGATGGCCGCGGCGACGGGCACGTTCGTTCTTGCTGTGACCGTCGACGGCGCCAGCTCGCTCGTGCTTGCTGCTGCACTCTTAGCTGGCGCCGGGCAGGGCTCATACCGGCCGACGTACCAAGCTGCACTCGCCGACGTCGTCGCGGAGGGTCAGCACCAGGCAGCAAATGCGCTCTCGACGCTCGGCGCACGCGGAAGCGCCGTTCTGGCACCCGCTATCGCCGCAGGCTTGACGGCTTGGATCGGTGCTCGACCAGTACTCGCCGCGAGCTCTGCCCTCTGGCTCATTGCTCTCGCTGCCCCCGCCATGACGCCCCCTGCCCCGACCGACCGACCGGAGGCCACCGTGCGACGGACCCGAATGTTCTCGGACTTCATCCTCGGAGTGCGAGAGGCACGGCGGCACCGCTGGTTCTTCCCGGTCCTTGCGGTGCTGGCCACGCAGCTCGCCACCGGCTATGCCGCAACGTCCGTACTGCTGCCGCTGATCAGCCGAGACCGATTCGGCGGTACCGGAATGCTTGCGACTGCGCTCACATCGTTCACTGTCGGTGCCCTCCTCGGAGCACTGCTCCTGGCCAAGTGGCACCCTCGCCATCCCGGCTTGATCGCCATGCTCGGTCTGGCGCTATACGCCGGTGTGCCGCTGGCACTTGCGGTGTCGACTGAGCGTTTCCCAGTACTCGCCGCCTACGTGCTGGCCGGCATCGGCGTCGAACTGTTCAACGTCCCCTGGTACACGGCGATCCAACGAGAGGTCCCGCCACCACTTCGAGCACGTGTGTCCTCCCTCGACTTCTTGGTCTCGTACGGTCTGGCCCCGGTCGGGATCGCGCTGATCGGTCCAGCTGCCGAAGCAGTGGGACGAACACCGGTGCTCATCAGCTGCGCGGTTGTCTGCCTCGTCGGCCCGCTGGTCGCCGTCACCGACCGGAGGATCCGAAACTTTCGACGCAGCCCTCCCTCCAGGCTCACGAGTCCGGATGGTGACAGGTTCTGAACTGCAGCCGCCCGCCTGCTGATCAGGGGCCAACGGCGAGGGGCGACGTCAAAGTCCCCCACAGGCATCGAGCCCACTTATCTGTCAGGGAATGTAAGTCAGCGACGAGAGGTCGATTTTGAGCAGTGCCGCTTCCCGGGCTGGCCGTGGTCACCGCCGGCCTTCATGCGGACAAGAGTCCGATGGGGCCCATTGCGGTCTCCAGCCAGCTCCTCTGCCTTCTCGAGGAGAGCGTCGATGGGCCCCTGCGGGCACGGCCACCTGCCAGACGTATCAAAGTCCACGCCGTGGTCGACGAGCTCGCGAAGGGGCACCGAAGAGCGGCGGCATCATCGCGGCTTCCTTCGCCTCAGCGGGTGCTTCCTGGTTTGTCGGCACACCCACCAGCTCCTAATGCCCTCCGTAGGAGCGGAGTCGGAGACTGTTCGAGACGACCAGCGTTGAGGACAGCGCCATCGCGGCGGCGGCGATGAGGGGGTTGAGAAGGCCAGCCGCGGCGAGTGGGATGGCGGCGATGTTGTAGCCGAACGCCCACACGAGGTTCATCCGGATAGTACGCAGGGTTGCACGGGAGAGCTGGACTGCCTCGACGACGGCGCGAAGGTCCTCGCGGACGATGATGACGTCGGCGGCTTTCATGGCGATGTCGGTGCCCTGCACGACGGCGACGCCGAGGGTGGCGGTCGCCAGCGCGGCGGAGTCGTTGACACCGTCGCCGACCATCGCGACGTGGTGTCCGGCTGCTTGGAGCTGGGCGATCCTTTCGGCCTTCTCGTCGGGCAGGACGCGGGCGATGACCTCGTCGACGCCGACTTCCGTACCGATTGCAGTGGCCGCGGACTCTGAGTCCCCGGAGAGCAGGACGGTGCGGAGACCGAGGGCGCGCAGCTGCGCGACTGCTTCGATCGCGCCGGGACGCAGCGTGTCCTGGACGGTGAGCACTGCGCCGACCTCCCCGTCAATGGCGAGCAGCACCACGGTCGCACCGAACGCTTCGCGCTGCTCGATGACCGCGGCCACACGCTCGTCAACGGCAACGCCTGATTGCTTGAGGAGCTCGCGGCGGCCGATCACACAGTGGCGGCGGCCGATCATGCCGGCGGCGCCGAGACTGGTGTGTGCGGTGAAGTCCGACACCCGTTCCAGCGAGCCGAACCGGGTGTGGGCTGCGATGGTGATCGCCGTGCCGATTGGATGCTCAGACGCTGCTTCGAGGGCGCCAGCGAGTGTCAGGGCGGTGTCGGCGTCGGTGGTGAAGGTGTCGATGGCGGTGAGGGTCATCCGCCCAGTGGTGAGGGTGCCGGTCTTGTCGAGGACGACGGTGTCGATGCGGCCGCTGGCTTCGAGCGCGTCAGGACCCTTGATGAGGACACCGAGCTGCCCGCCACGGCCGACGCCGACCATGAGCGCTGTCGGGGTCGCCAGACCGAGCGCACAGGGGCAGGCAATGATGAGGACCGCGACGCCGTTCGCGATCGCGGTACCGGCCTCGGCGCCGCTGATGAGCCAGCCGACGGCGACGAGGATCGCGATGCCGATCACGACGGGCACGAACACGCTCGTGACGCGGTCGACGGTGCGCTGCACGGCGGCCTTGCGGCGTTGGGCGTCGTCGGCGACGGCGGCCATCTGCGCCAGCCGGGTGCGAGTGCCGACCGCGTCGGCGCGGATGATCAGCCGGCCACCCTGCACGAGGGTGCCGCCGATGACAGCGGTGCCGGCGGTGGCTTCGACGGGCACGGACTCACCGGTCATCGCGGAGACGTCAAGCGTCGCGTCGCCGTCGGAGACGGTGCCGTCGACGGGGATGCGGCCGCCGGGGCGGACGACGACGAGGTTCCCGACTCGGACGGCGCTGAGCGGGACGGTCTTCTCCTCCCCGTCCGTGAGGAGTTGCGCTTCGGTGACGCCGAGGTCGCCGATGGCTTCGAGGACGTCGGCGGCGCGGCGGCGGCTGCGGCTTTCGAAGTAGCGGCCGGCGAGCTGGAAGGTGACCATGCCAGCGGCGACGTCGAGGTAGATCGAGTCCGCCCCGGCGGGGGTCTTTCCGAAGCCGAGCCAGTACCCGGGGGCGGTGGCGGGGTCGACGAGAAGTGTCCAGAGCGCCCATCCGAAGGACACGACGACGCCGAGGGAGACGAGGGTGTCCATGCTGGTGCTGCGGTGCCGCAGCCCGCGGAGTGTGGCCTTGTGGAATGGCCACGCTGCCCAGGTGACGATGGGGACGGCGAGGAGGACGCAAAGTGCCTGCCAGCCGGGGAACCGCCAAGCAGGAACGAGCGCCAGGATGATGGTGATGTCGCACAGCGGGATCGTGAACAGCGCCGCGACGGCGAGGCGGAGGCGGAGGGTCGAGGTGCGGGTCTCGGCGGCGCGGGCACTCCAGGCATCATCGCCTGGAGTGTGGACGGCGGCGGTGTAGCCGGCGCGTTCAACTTGAGCGATGGCGCTCGCGGCGTCATCGGGTCCGAGACCTGTGACGGTGGCGCGTTCCGTGGCGAAGTTCACCGACGCGGTGACGCCGTCGAGCTTGCCGAGCTTGCGTTCGATGGCGTTCGCGCAGGCGGAACACGTCATCCCGCCGATGTCGAGCTCAAGCCGCTGCTCGAGCGGCTGCTCGATGCGAGAGGGGGTGGTGGTTGTCACAGGTGCTTCCGATGATCGGTGACGGTCAGGGTCGGCCGGTCGCCTACGCCTGCCCGATCGGTGGTCTGGTGCTCGCCCGGCGCGGATACTTCGCGCGGCTGCGCTACGGCCGTACCGGTGTCGCGGGTGGTGAGTTTGCCGAGCATGGCGTTGTACTGCTCGTAGTCGTCGTCCAAGCCCCGGTCGGCGTGCCGATCGATGCGCTTGGCCTGACGGGAGTCCTGCTTCGCCCACTGGGTGACGAGGGCGATGACGACGACGATCAGCGGCAGCTCTCCGGCGGCCCACGCGACGCCGCCGGCAACGTACTGGTCGTGGGCGAGGCTGCCGATCCACGGGATGTCGAGGTACTGGAAGTAGGTGCCCGCAAGGAGGTCGGTACTGGTCATGACGACGACGCCGAAGAACGCGTGGAAGGGCATCGCCGCGAGGACGAGGCCAAGCTTGCCGATATGTGGCAGGGGTCGGGGTGGTGCGTCGATGCCGATGATGAGGGCGTAGAAGACGTATCCGATGGCGAGGTAGTGCAGTGTCATCGCCTGGTGCGCCCAGTGGTACCGCATGGCCCAGTCGAAGAATGGGGTGAGGTAGATGGCGTAGTAGGAGCCCACGAACACGGCGAGGACGTACATCGGGTTGTAGGTGACGCGCAGCAGCTTCGAATGCGTCAGCGCCACAAGCCACTCATGGGGCCCAGCGAACCCGTCGCGGCGGTGGGCGGTGGTGGCGCGGAGGAACAGGGTGATTGGGCCGCCGAGGACCAGCAGCAGCGGGCAGAGCATGTTGAGGCTCATGTGCAGGCCCATGTGGACAGCGAACGACGCCGACGAGTACGGGCCGACGCCGGATGACGTGGTGATGATGACTGAGACCCAGCCGAGCATCCACGCGCTTGTACGTCCGTGCGACCAGTGGTCGCCGCGTCTTCGGAGTCGGATGACGGCCGCTGCGTACGAGGCGATCCCAGCAATGGCGATGACCAGGAACAGGATGTTCACCCGGCCCGAGGTCCACAGCGTGATCGGGGTGAGGGGGGTGTTGACCAGGTAGCCGAGGAAGAGCTGCTGCCCGTCGGTGGGTACGAAGTACACCGGTGGTGGGATGCGCGCCATGACGACGCCGATCCCAGTCGCGATCGGGAGCACTGACAGGAGAACGGCCGGCGCAGTGCGGGTGGCGAACCAGGCTCGGCGGAGCAGGATCGGTCCGGCGACGGCGGCGACGAGGAGGATCTGAACGGCGAACAGGATCCCCGTCGGCGCTGCCCACGGCAGTGTGCCGGCGAGTTCAACGGCGGCGACGATGACCGACCCAAGAGTCCAGGTGATCCACGCGGTGAGCGCGAGAACGCGGTACCGACGGAGAGTCGTGGCGCCGGGCCGGCTCCTGCGCCAGCGACGGGCAAGGGCGGCGGTGGCGCCGATCCAGATACCGATGGCTGAGGTGGCGAACATGGCGGCGTCTCCGCCGAAGTCGTGGTTCGGGCCGACGAGGACCTGGGTGACGAGGACCGGTGCGAGGAGCCCGATCGTGCCGATGCCGGCGAGGAGGAGGGTGCTGACCCAGCTGTGGACGAGGTAGGCGGCGACGAGGATCGTCACCGCGATGCAGGCGACGACGATCCATGCGCCGGGAAGGTAGCTGGCCTGCACGAGGTAGCCGATCGCGCCCGGGGTGAGGAGCTTCGTCAGCGGCTGTCCGTTGGCGTCGGCGGCGTCGACCGGGATGAGCAGCACTGCGGCGGCCATCCATACGGTCGCCGAGGGCCGGACGATCGCGAGATCGCGGTGGTTGTCGATGAGTGTGCGGGAGCGGCGCGGCGTGAGGCACGCGGCGGCGGCGAGGCCTCCGACTGTGAGGCCGCCGGTGATGTCGGCGGTGAGGCGGAGCAGGGCGCTCAGCATCGAAGTGAGCATGCCCGGGTAGCCGCGGCTCAGCCGGTCGTATGACGAGGACCCGAGCATCTCGACCGCAACCACGACGACGGCGACCGCGATGATCGCGCCGACCCATGGCAACGCGCGCGCCACCGTGCCCGATCGTTCCGCGGCGACGACTGCCGGCGGTCGGTCAAGGGTGGCTGCGGTGGTGTCAGACACTGGCGAGCTCGTAGCCTGCCTCGTCGACAGCTTCGGCGACTGCGGCGGCATCCGGCTGGGAGGGTGAGGTGATGATGACGAGGCCGGTTGCGGCGTCCGCGGTGACTGATTCGATGCCGGCGATAGCTTCGAGTTCGCCGGTGACGCGGCGTTCGCAGTGCTCGCAGGTCATCCCGACGACGTGGTACTCGAATCGCTCCATACCCGCATTCTACAAAACGTAGAAGGAGATGCGAGCCATGCCGGAGAGGCTTGGTCAGCGGGACCGCAGGATCGGGGCCAGGTGGCGTCGGTGCGGCCAGCTCTTCACGGGAGAGGACGCCAGTCGCGCGGCTCGGAGCTCGAGGGCAGGGTTCGGGTCAACGTGGTCCATCAGGGTCAATGCATTGCAGACGGTTGCGGGCCCGCAAACGCGGGCGGCTGCGTCGTCTGCGACGAGCTCGATCAGCAGTGCGACCGTTCGGCGGAACTCCCGGGCGGTCCGAAGCCGCGGGAATGCAGCAGCGTTCAGTGCCGCGACGCGGCCGATGAAATCGTGCCGTCCGAGCACGTGCGCTCGTTCGTGCTCGATCACCGCCCGGACGCAGGCTGGCGGCATCGCGTCTTCGACGCCGGTCGAGATCAGCACACGACCGTCGGCGGTAGAGCAGGCAATGGGGTCCGCTGTCTGCAGATAGGCGACCTCTTGGCCGCCGATGTGTTCTGTCCGGGCGGTGGAACGGGCGACAAGCAGTGTCACCGCGACGTCGGTGCGTCGCTTCGCGGCCGAGATCGGTTCCGCGTTTGCGGCGAGGAGCGCGGCGACACCGCCTGCGATGCCGAGCCCGCACCAGGCGAAGAGGCCGGCAGCGGGAGATCCGATCCCGTGCGCGTGCGTGTTCGTTGCGACGATGACTGCAGCGATGCCGACGCTCAGCAGCAGTGAGATCGCAGCGATCGTCAGCGCGCTGAGCCACAAGCGGAGGGCGAGCTGCGGGCGGTGCAGCCACCAGGTGCCGCGGGTGAGGATGACTGGCGCGAGCAGCGTGACGACGACCGCGAGCGCCACGAGGGCGAGAACGGCGATCACGCCACCGATTCTCCCGTCGTGCGGTCGATCCCGGACTCGTTGTTCCCGGAGCCGTCGAGGGCGGCGCGCAGCACGTGCAGGTCCTCCGCGCGGAGCGCGCCGGTGAAACGCTGCAGTACCGCCCTGCGATCGCTGGATCTACCGAGGACCTCCGCCATCGAATCGGCTGTCTCGGCAGGGTCGGCTTTCGTGGCGCAGTACGCCCTAGATACCGGGTCCCGCTCGACGAGGCCCTTTTTCTCGAGCCGGGCGAGGACGGTCAGCACTGTCGTGGAGGCCAGCGGGTCGCCGTTGTCGGCGAGGGCGTCGCGGATCTGTCGCCCGTTTTGCGCAGCGTCGCGCGCCCAGAGGAGTTGCAGCACGTTCGCCTCGAGGGACCCGTGCGCACGGCGCGGACTCATCGGCGTCCTCCGACTGTGTCGACCATGCGCTGACTCTACATCAAGTAGAAACCTGCTTCTACAACTTGTAGAGTGGCGCCGCCCGACCCGTTCTCGACGAGAGGATCCCTTTGTGTCACACAGCCTGACGCTGTCCGTTCTCCTCACAGTGCTGTTCACCGTGACGGCCGCGGGGTACCTCGGCTTCGCGTTTCGACCCGGCAGCGACGGAGTGTCTCGGGTGAGTGATGTCTTTCATGTGCTGATGAGCGTCGCAATGCTGGCGATGCCGTGGGCCTGGGGGATGACCCTCGCGCCGCCGACGCTGGAGATCATCGTGTTCGCCGTCGCGACGCTGTTCTACCTCGTCCTCACGCTCGGTAGCACTCGGTACGGCGGCCACGAGCATCACGGACCTGGCGGTTCAGGCCGGCTGGTGCTGGGCTACCACGTGGTGATGATGGCGGCGATGGTCGTCATGGGCGTGGTGATGCTGCCGATGGCTGGCGGGGCTTCGATGTCGATGCCGGGGATGAACATGACCGGCAGCGGACACAGCATGCACGCCTCCTGGTCCGGGTGGACGTCAATCTCGTGGATCCTCGTCGTCGTGTTCGCGGCCGCGACCGTCTGGATGCTGGGGCGGCTGATCGCCTCCGCTCACGTCCGGCAACACCCCCTGGCGCGCCTGGATGGCGTGCTCCTCCTGCTGATGAGTGCCGGCATGGCGCTCGCATTCATTCCCACGAGCTGAGGACCGAGAGAAGCCATGACCGCTACAGACAGCCGTCCCACCACTGCCCCCGCGGCCGAGAGCAGCGGGCCACCATCCATCCGTCCGCCGCGGAACACACAGCGTGGCTGGTTCGGACAGTTCCTGCTGCGACTGCACTTCTACGCCGGGCTTTTCATCGGACCGTTCATCCTCATCGCCGCGCTCTCCGGTGCCGTGTACGCGCTTGGTCCAACGATCGAGCAGGGCATGTACCGGCACGAACTCACCGCACCGTCCACCGCGGCCGCGAAGCCGTTGGCCGAGCAGATCGACGCCGCCCAGGCCTACGTGGACCAGCACCACCCCGAAGACACCCTCGCCGCCGTCCGCCCCGCACCCGAGCAGGGCTCCACGACACGGGTGATGTACTCCGAGGCTGGGCTGATGGAGTCGCAGAACCGTGCGGTGTTCATCGATCCTGGCACCGCCCAGGTCCGCGGCGACCTGCTCGTCTACGGCACGTCCGGGGCGCTGCCGTTCCGCACCTGGGTGGACACGTTCCACCGGTCCCTGTTCCTCGGCGACATCGGCCGGCTCTACAGTGAAACTGCTGCGTCCTGGCTCGGCGTCGTCGCACTCGCCGGTCTTGGCCTGTGGGTGATCCGGATCAGGAAGGCCCGTGCCAAGCGCGACATGGTCCGCCCCGCACGTGGCGTTCGCGGCTACCGGCGGATCTTCTCCTGGCACGCCTCCACCGGGGTGTGGCTGCTCCTCGGCGCGTTGTTCCTTTCCGCGACCGGAATCACTTGGTCCCATTACGGCGGCGGCAGCGTCGACCAGCTCCGCTCCGCCCTCAGCTGGGGCACCCCCGCACTCGCCACCACCCTCACCGGCCCCGATGCCACTCCTGACGGCGGCGAGCATGCTCTCCACCACGGAAGCCCCGCACCAGGGACCGATGCGGAACCAGCGACCATCACGCCTGCGCTGTTTGACGAAGTTCTCGGCGCGGCAAAGGCTGCGAACATCCACTCGTCGGAGCTGCAGATCAGCCCACCGGCGGCTGCGGATCAGGCGTGGACGGTCGCGGAGATCAAGCGGTCGTACCCGACGGCAGTGAACTCCGTCGCGATCGACTCCCGTGACATGAGCGTGGTGTCGGAGACGAACTTCGATACCTTCTCGATCCCCGCCAAGCTCGCCCAATGGGGCATTGACACCCACATGGGCACGATGTGGGGGCTACCGAACCAGATCCTGCTCTTCATCACCGCGCTCGGGATCGCCGCAATGGTCGTCTTCGGCTATGTCATGTGGTGGAAGCGCCGCCCGAACGGCAAGCGTTTCGGGAAGTCACCGGCCGCAGGCGCGCTGACGCGGGCGCCGTGGTGGGGCTCCGGGCTCGTCGCGGTCGGCGCGATCATCATCGGCGCGTTCCTGCCCGCGCTCGGCGTCACCCTGCTCGCGTTCGTCGTCATCGACGTCCTCATCACCAACCGCACCGCCACACCGCACGGTCCTCCAGCACTCAGCAAGTAGCTCCGCTTTCCGCCGGCGCCCTGTCGGCGGCACCACCACCATCTTCGAAGGAGCGCCGCATGCGCCCGACCGTCCGACGTCTCATCACCGGCACCGGAGCCGCTGCCGCGCTCCTGCTGCTGGCCACCGCCTGCGCCGGCACCAGCGCCCCGACAGCGTCCACGTCCTCGAGCGGGAAGGCGTCGTCCGGGTACCCGGTGACGGTGGAGAACTGCGGCCGGAAGGTCACCGTCGCCGCTGAGCCGAAGCGGGTGGTGAGCCTGTGGCAGTCGAACACCGAGGCGCTCCTCGCGCTGGGGTTGCGGGACCGGGTCGTCGCGGTGCAGGGCGCGTACGCGCCGTACCCGGACTCGGTCGCGAAGCAGGCGAAGGGGTTGAAGGAGATCGGCAGCTCGATGGGGTTCCCGTCGAAGGAGGTACTACTGAGCGAGCGGCCGGACTTCGTCACCGGGCAGGTGCTCGACGGGTTCGCGTTCGACACCAAGCAGGGGTACGCGTCCGTGGAGCAGCTCGAGCAGACCGGTGCCACCGTGTACGGGGCGAACCTCTGCAAGTCGACGGACTCGCAGTCGACGAAGACATGGAACATCAACTCGGTGAAGACCACCCTCCGCGACTACGGGACGATCTTCGACGCATCGAAGAAGGCCGACGAGGTCATCGGCCGGCTCGATGCGCAGGAGCAGAAGGTCGTCGATGCGGTCAAGGGGAAGAAGACCGTTAAGACGGCGTACTTCAACGGTGGGACCGGTCCGGTGATCGTCCTCGCGGGTGGGATCTACGACGACCTGATCAGCACCGCCGGCGGGAAGAACGTGTTCGCGAAGGACTCCGTCTACGTCAGCAAGGAAGCGTTCGCCGCGTCCGACGCTGACGTGATCCTCGTCGGCACGTTCCCAGGGCAGGACTTCGCCACGCAGAAGGCGTTCCTGGAGAAGAACTTCCCGGACCTGCCCGCGGTCAAGGCCGGCCGAATCAGTGAGGTCCCGACGCAGGAAACCGACTCGTCGATCTCCGTCATGGTCGGGCTGACGAAGATCGCCAACGCGATCCACCCCGGCCTGGACCTGCCGGTCCCGACCTCGTGACCGCGGCCGCAGCAGCTCGAGCACCGCGGAAACGGGCTGCCCGTCGCCCCCGGCTGCTCATCGGGGTGCTCCTGGCCGCGTCAGTCGTCGCGATGGTGCTGTCCGTCGCCGTCGGTAGCGTCGGTATCGCACCGCTGACGGTCCTCGACGTCATCCGGACGCACCTGCTGCCTTGGACCAGCCCGGGCACCGGCGGCCTCGAGGATCAGATCGTCTGGGTGTTCCGGCTCCCGCGGGCACTCCTCGGCTTCGTCGTCGGTGCCGCTCTCGCCGTCGCCGGCGCCGTCCTCCAGGCCGTCGTCCGGAATCCGCTCGCGGACCCGTTCGTGTTCGGGGTCTCCTCCGGTGCGTCCGTCGCCGCGGTCGCCGCGCTCACCCTCACCACCGGGGCGGTCGCTGCCGTATCGACCCCGGTAGCGGCGTTCGTCGGCGCGTTCGTCACCACGGTGTTGGTGTTCGTCCTCGCGCAGCAAGGCGGCCGGGTCACCCCGAACCGGCTCGTCCTCGCCGGAGTTGCCCTGTCGTACCTGCTCAGCTCCATCACGAGCTACCTCGTCCTCCGCTCCAGCGGCACCAACCAGGGCGTCGGGCAGGTGCTGTCCTGGCTCGCCGGGAGCCTCGCCGCTGCCACATGGAGCGACCTCGGGATTCCCACCCTCGTCGTCGTCGCCTCGACGGTCGTACTGGTGTTGATGGCGCCGATCCTGAACGCGTTCCTCACCGGGGACGAGACCGCCGCGAGCCTCGGCGTCGACGTCGGCCGGGTCCGGCTAGTGCTATTCATCATCACCTCGCTCCTGGTCGGCGTCGTCGTCGCCGTCAGCGGAGCGATCGGCTTCGTCGGCCTCGTCGTCCCCCACGCGGTGCGGATGATCATCGGGTCGGATCACCGGTGGGTGCTGCCCGCCTCCGCCCTCGCCGGCGGGCTGCTGCTCGTCGTCGTCGACATCGGCGCCCGACTCGTCCTCGCACCCACCGAAGTGCCGGTGGGGCTGCTCACCGCGGTCGTCGGCGCGCCGTTCTTCCTCTGGCTGCTCCGCCGCTCCGGACGGATCGAACGATGACCGGCCACGCCGGCCCAGACGGCGCGGCACTGCACATTGACGGGGTCAGCGTGGATCTCGCCGGGCGGCGCATCATCGACGCCGTCACCCTGCACGCTCAAGGCAACGTCGTCGGCCTCGTGGGCCCGAACGGCAGCGGGAAGTCAACGCTGCTCCGCGCCGTTTACCGGATGCTCCGCCCCGCCGACGGGCAGGTGCGCACGGCCGGTGATGACGTGTGGGCGATGCCCGCACGAGACGCCGCGCGCATCACCGCGGCAGTCGTCCAGGACAGTCCCGCCGACCTCGAACTCACCGTCGCCGACTGCGTCGCAACCGGCCGCCTCCCTCACGGCCGTCTCCTCGGCGGCAGGCATGCCGACGACCGGGACATTGTCGACCGGGCCATGGCAGCGGCTGGCGTGGCCGGCTTCGCGGACCGTGACGTCAGCACTCTCTCCGGAGGGGAACGACAACGTGTGCAGCTCGCGCGTGCGCTCGCGCAGGAGCCGCAGATCCTGGTCCTCGACGAGCCGACGAACCACCTCGACATCCACCATCAGCTGCAGCTGCTCGCCCTCATCCGGGACTTGCAGATCACGACCCTGGTGACGTTGCACGACTTGAACCTCGCTGCGGCGTACTGCGACGAAATCGTCATGCTCGAGCTCGGCCGCGTCATCGCTTCCGGACGCCCAGAGCAGGTGTTCACCCCGCAGCTGCTGCAGCAGGTGTTCGGCGTCCGCGCCGACACGCTCACCAACCCCCTCACCGGCCGGCTACAGCTCGTCTACGCCTACAACTGACGCCGACCCCGGCCAACCGATCACGAACGAGGAGCACCCACACCATGCACGACTCCCCCACCGACGCCGGCGACCTGCCCGGGCACACCAGCATGCCCGCCGACAGCGCCAGCACCTTGTTCACTGCCTCAGACGACCCGGTAAAACAGGGCGCGATCGACCGGTCGATCGCCGCGCACCACACCCTCGCCGCGCTCCCCGACGTCCGCTTCGCCACCGACAAGACGATCGTCATCGTCCTGCACCCAGGGTTCGAGCTCCTCGACGTCGTCGGCCCGTTCCACTTCCTCGCCGGCACCGGCGCCACCGTGCACCTGGCAACCACCGACGACACGCTCGACCCGGTCCCCAGCGGCAGCGGCGTGCCCCTCACCCCGACCATCACCCTCGCCGACGCCCCGACGTCTCTCGCGGTGATCCTTGTACCCGGCGGCGACACCGGAATCCTCGTCCGCGACGCTCAAGCCATCGCCGACATCCGACGACTTAGCGACGACGCCGAGTACGTCACCAGCGTCTGCTCCGGATCGATCGCTCTCGCCGCGGCCGGGCTCCTCGACGGTCGGCGTGCGACGTCGCACTGGTCCGTCCGCCACCTCCTCACCGGATACGGCGCCACCGACGTCAACGAACGCGTCGTCGAGGACGGTAACCGCCTCACCGCAGCCGGCGTCACCGCCGGCATGGACCTCGCCATCCGACTCGTCTCCTACCTCTGCGGCGACACCCTCGCCCGCTTCGCTGTCCTCGGCGCCGAATACGCGCCCGAACCGCCCTTCAACACCGGCACACCTGAACGGGCTGGCGGAGCACTCACCGACCTGTCCCGTGACTTCCTCGCCCCGCTCGAAGAGGAACTCCGGACACCGCCGGCGCGCTAGGCAAGCGGCCGCCCCGGTCGCAACATCAACGGCGGCATCGAACTGACATCCGCCTTCTGTCCATGGGCCATCGGACGCCGAGGGCGTCACCGGTGAAGAGATCAGCGGCCGAGCGCTTCTCGTCCAGGTGACTGCGAGTGCGATCGCGATCAGGAGGATTGCGCTGACGAGCCCCGTCCCCAGATCGAGGACACACCGACGTCCTTCGCGACCTGCCGCACCGAGGTCTCACCGCTGCGGGCGCCCACGATCACATCACGCGGAACTCTTCGGTATACGCCTTCACCGTGGCGCACATCCTTCCAGCAGGAGCCAACGCTCCTACCTGCTATGAGTCAACCGAACCTGCAGCACTCCCGTGACGTCGCTACCGCTGGTGCGCACGGACCAAAACACAAACAGCACGAAACAAGTCCAATCCAGCCGGTCCGCGGAGGACCAAGTTCGTAGTCGAGCCGGAGCTTCGGCCACCGATTAAGCGACGAGTGTGTCGTAACCTCAATGTCATGACTGATCTGCAACTAGCGGCCAATGGCGATGTCGACCATCCGGCGATGCCGAAGACCGCCGTGGAGATTGCAGCGGACGCGGCGGCCTGTGTCGAGGCTGGGGCGACTCTCCTGCACCTGCATGCGTTCGACGATGATGGGCAGGAGACTCTCGAAGCTGAGCCGGTGGCCCGTATGCTCACGGCGGTCCGGGCGGCGTGTCCGGGGGTCCCGATCAACGTGACGACCTTCGCCTCCATTGTTTCCGACCCCGTTCATCGTCTTCGCCTCATCGATGGATGGACGGTGCTGCCAGATCTCATCGCTGCGAATCAAGGAGAGAAGGGTATCGACGATGTGAGCGCGTTGCTCTCAGGGCGAGGCGTCGGGATCGAGGCGTGTGTCCTGAGCGTCGACGACGTGCGCACGTTCCTGCGCCGAGGGTCCTGGTCGCGCTTCGCCCGGCTGGTGGTTGAACCGCTGGAACCCGTCGCGGAAGACGCGGTGGCCCTCGCAGAAACGATGGAATCCGAACTCCGAGCGGCAGAAGTGCGCCTGCCCGAGCTGCATCACGGTGTCGGACTAGCGTCGTGGACGATCATGCGGCGCGCGGTCCGCAATGGCCACAGCATCAGGACTGGTCTAGAGGACACCCTCGTGCTCGAGGATGGTTCGCCGGCGGCGTCCAACGCGCAGCTCGTCGCCGCAGCGTCCGCGATCGCCCACCCTTCGGAACGGCCGCGGAGCAGCTAACGCGGCGACGGTCCGGGTAGTGACGATGCGTTCGGAACACCTTGGAACGGACGGAAGAGAACTGATCCGCTGAGGTCTGGGGACCCTGCAGGTGGGTACGCCCGCTCCTGAAGCTGAGCGCGTCGACCCTGGCAAGGTTCATCAACTCGTCGAAGACCCTCATCCGATTGTCGGCCGGCAGTGCCAGCTCACCCGCTTGGCGATCGCTCATCGCACTTTCAGACCTTCGAACGTTCGCGGTATCGACACCGCCAGATGACCGTTGCGGTCGAGAGGCGTCGGGGCTTCCCCGGTCTGGGCGACGCGACTCAGTGACCTGATTTCGGACCGCTCTTACCGGCTAAGGCATCCGACGGGAGGACCGCGCCGGTGGAGCGGCATCGGAGGGACGCCCCTGGGGCATAAGGAGAGCGGTCAGGCAACGGCTCCTGGCGTCTCGAGCGTGATGGGGCTGCTGGCTGAGCACGGTCAGAGGCTCGAATATCTCACCAGCCTGGGTTTGGCACGGTAGACGCCCGTCGGTCGCGACCGACCACGAGGCCTCGGTCGGTGTCGGGACGACGGACGCCGCGTCTCCGGGTCTGACACCGGATTGAAGCCTCCGTCAGAGCTCCGTCGGAGCGGGTCGGGAAGAAATGACGAGGCAGGCAGCGATGATCACCGCGATGACGATCAGGATCGCGGACGTCGGCGCGATGACCGACGTCGAGGCGATGACGGTGGGGAGCACGAAGCCGCTGTACGCCAAGGAGTAGTAGACGCCGGTCAGCCCACCGAGGTCGTCCCCGTTCGCGAGCGACTGTATCCGGCTGAGGCCCGAGACCATCAAGATGCCGTAACCGATGCCGAGCACGGTCGCGGCGAAGGCGCCGAGCGCCACCGACGGCCGGGCGGCGACAAGTGCCGCGAGGAGCGTGCCGATGATCGTCGCGGAGAGTCCCACGGTGGACTGATGACCGTGAGTCCACACGGCGAGACGGGGAACGACGGTTTGCGCGATCGCTCCGGAACCGAGCGTGATCACGGTCAGCGCTCCGGCGTACAAGATCGCGTCGGAACCGACCTCGGCTTCAACGGTCGACGGGATGACCGCGTACGCGATTGCGGCTGCTCCGAAGACCCACGGAGCGACTGGCACGATCGAGCGCCAGAAGACGCGACGGCTCACGGCTGGGATGCGAAGGTCGGCGATCAGAGAACGGACCCCTGCGTCGTATGGCCGTGAGCGTGGCGCTCGGAGCAGCACCACGCTCGCGACGAGCGTGACCACCAGGTGGGCGACGTACGGAAGAACCGAGGGGAGCGGCGCCCACTGCGCAAGCGCTGCCGACACCCCCGCTCCGACTCCAAGGCCGACGGTCAGCGTGAGTGTGGCTCGGCGGGCTGCCAGCCCGGGGGTGCCGGTCTCAGGTGACAGCTCCTTGATCCAGCTCGTCCCGACCACCATCGCGATCGCGACGCTGACACCGGCGAGGAAACGTCCGACAGCCATCAGAGCGAGGCTGCTCGGGAACGTCATCAGCACCAAGCTCGCCGCTGCACCGCACCCAAGGCCGAACGCGATGAGTCGCTTCCGGCCGTATCGGTCGGACACCGGGCCGGCGACGAGGAACCCCGGTATGAGCCCGAGCACGTACACGGCGAGCATCTCGTCCACAGCCTCAGTCGAATAGCCGAACTGGCGTTCGTACATCGGGAGCAACGGCGTGAAGTGGTTGCCTCCCCACGCCATCACCGCGATTGCGGGAACGCCAGAGCGCCATGATCGAAGCGGTCGCGCGAGCGAATGCCGGCGCGCACCGTGGACTGTGATCGTGCGGCTCACCGGTGCGAGGCGGTGTCGCCCGCCATCAGCAGCCTCGGCGCGCGGTGCTCGTACACGGCGGAGATACCGGAGTCGTCGAGGAGCGTCCACCCCACAGCGCCGTCAGGCTGGTCGCCGATCAAGATTCGTGCGGGGCGTCGTCCGTCGATGGTCGGGATACGCAGGACCCGGTCGTTTCCGAGGCTGCCGTTCCGCAGGATCGCGACGCTGTCTGCTCCAGAGCGTGCCGCAGTCCGGTCATCGGACTGCGCCTCCGCCTCCGCAGTGCTCAGCATCAACGTGTCGTTCGAAAGCTTGGTGGTCGTCATGATGATTCCTTCCTCGATGTGCGTCTAGGATACAACTTGGATCCGACTTGTTCAAGAGCTTCTGCGAAGATGGCCAAGGAGGTGCTGCGGATGAACGATCTCGCCGGGAAGACTGAGAGCGCGGCTGATCGCGCTCATCGAGGAATCCGAGCCGCCATCGCAAGTGGCGAGTTCGAAGCAGGGGCGATGCTGAGCGAGTCAGAGCTCGCGACGCGCCTCGCGATGAGCCGCACGCCGATTCGCACTGCACTTTCGCGCCTGCAGGACGAGGGCTGGATCACCGTGTACCCAAAGCGGGGCGCCCTGGTTCGAGAGATCGGAGCAAGAGAGGCGCAAGAGTTGGCTGACGCTCGGCACGCGTTGGAAGCACTTGGAGCCCGACGGGCAGTCGACCTCCGCAGGCTGGCGGACAGCCTTGAGCCGGTGCTAGCTGATCAACGCGAAGCAGCTCTGGTCGGCGACGTGGCAACCTTCGTCGAATCGGACATCGCGTTCCACCGTGGCTTCGTCGACGCGGCCGGCAATCCCTTGCTAACAGGGTTCTACGACCGTCTCCGCGACCGGCAAGCGTTACTCATCACTCGTGGTGTCGTTGCGGTCGCTGAACGCCTCGACGAGATCCTGAAGGAGCACGATGGACTCCTCGCTCTCTTGCGCGACGAGGACGCCGACAGCTTCGACACCGCCCTTCGGGCGCATCTGCAACGCACTACCGAGGCCATGACGAGCTGAGGCGCAGGGTCAGAGGGACAGTTTCGCCGCGGACGACGAACGTCATCAGACCGCAGCAGTCAGCTTGGTCGCCGAGCGTTGATGGCGGCGAGGCGCGATTCAGGGCGCAACAGGCGTGCGGTGAGCAATCGGCTACCGGCACGCACCGATGAAGGCCGTGCCGGTCGGCCGCTGACTGCGGGTAGTCAGTAAAGTCGCTCCGCTGCCCCGCCAGTGCGGCCTGTCAGATGCTCGATGTGTTCGGCCGACCTTCGGAAGTGCTTCGTGCCTGTTTTCTGAACTAGCGGCACTGCTCTCGCTGTTCACTCTCGTTGCCCTCCGTCGCATGGGGAAGGGCATGGAGGTGACCGCATGAAGCGCAGCGAGCGTCGAACCCTGGTCCTCAATGCAAGCTACGAACCAATGGCGGTCGTCTCGTCTCGGCGAGCTCTTCTCCTGGTCCTCAACGAGAAGGCGTCTGTCCTCGTCGAGAGCGATCGGATCGTGCACAGCGCGGTGGGCAAGTACGCAGAGCCCGAGGTTGTGCTTCTGCGGCAGTTCATCCGGGTGCCTCGTCGATCCGTGCCGATGACCCGGCGCGCTGTGCTCGAGATGTACGACTACACGTGTGCCTACTGCTTCAAGCACGGCAACACCATCGACCACGTCATCCCTCGTGCTCGAGGAGGTACGAACACCTGGCCAGCTCGCTCTTCACGCTCGACGGGCGGCGAGGAGAAATGGGGTCTTGGCTCAGCTGATCTCCGCGATGTCCGCCACGAGGCCGACCAAGCCGTAAGCGGCGGGCAAGGCGATGTCGGGATAGCCGAAAGTCCGAGCGCCGCGACGTTCCGATCCTGGGATCAATAGAATTCGTTCCATCATTTCCGCCATGCGCAAATCTACTTCGAGGTCTATCGAAGCAGGAAAGGCAAGCTGGCTGGTCAGGTCGACGGATGCCAGAGCTTTCGGTACCGCGTCTTCGATGAGCGAACACGCCACTTCCGGATGGACGCTGTCCGCCGCCCTGACCCCGAGTGCTCGCTTCACCGTCACCGTTGCCACACCAGGCAGAACGTCCGCGGCCTCCTCTGCTGCTCCGTCGTCGCCGGTCACGAGCGCCGTCGGCGCACCATACGATCTCGCCACTGCCGCGCTCAGCCCGATCTCACCCAGGACCATTCCGTTAATCCGAACAGAATCGATGGTGCGGCCGCTGAGGGTGTGCGGAAGTACGGCGTCCGTCAGGCCTGCTCGGCCGTGATATCCCACCAGGAGCAGTGCGTCGAAACCACGATCCACGCCTGCGACCATGTCTAAGGGGCGAGGGGTGCCGCGAATCAGACGCGCACGCGGGTCCAGCCTTCCCGGAAGGATGTTCAATCCTTTTGCGTGAGAATCACACACCGTGACCTCGGCCCCACCGCCTTCAGCGAACACTCCACGCACTGCGGCAGATGCTTCGTCTGTCATGAATTCGCGTGCGCGTTCCCACCCGGGAGTGCCCGGGGTGATATCCGACCGGTCGACAACCCCGGCGGTACCTTCCATGTCGACTGATACCAATACCCGCATCCCTTCACCCTACGGGTCCGCGGAGGCGGCCCGGCGGTCGTTCTCACCGTCCGTCAAGTGGCTTCTGCGTGACTCGTCGACGCTGAGCTTCTCCACCGGCGATTTCGACGTGCGCCAGCCCGCCATCCCGGCCACGTTCGCGACTGCCGCGTTCCCTGGCACGACAGGAACCGAGGAGACGCTCTCGGTGAACCCAGGATCGGCTCATGAGACAGAGCCCGGTGGAGCGCCCGCAACGGCCCTAGCTGTACCCGGCCCTGACGTAGCAGCTGTACAGTCGGCGTGGACACCACTGTCGCGAGGCGAGTTGCCGGACAGGCGCAAGACGCCCGGCACGGTGAGAACGGCCGTGCGAGACCGGCCATTCCTCTCAGGCGCGGCTCTCGAGGCGCGGCGAGACCCCGTCCGACCAGCGTCGTCGACGGACGGATTCACCCCGTCAATCTGATCGGCGACGGAGTCCGCGAATGAACCATGCGCGGTCAGTCACAAGATCGACTGGCACACACACCGTTCCTTTTTCCACGGCGGCGCCCTTTGAGCACGAAAGCAGCAAGAGGATCGTTACCCCGGCTCGGAGTATCGGAAGTAATGGCGGGGTCAGCGTTCGTGGGCGACCTTGTGCAGGACGTCGAGCGCGGCATCGATGGCGGCTTCTAGGGGCCAGGGTGATCTCTCCGGCTGGCTCAAGATGAGACCCCCTTGGAGGGCGGCGAGGATGGCGACGGCGATCCGTTGCGGGTCGGCATCGGATTCGACCTCGCCGGCGCTCTGCATCTTGGCAACCCCGGAGGCAAGCGACAGCCGCCAGTTCGTCATGCTGTCCGTGATGATCTGAGCCAATTCGGGATCTGTCATGGCTGCCTGTGTCGCCATTGAACCGATCGGGCAGGCCCACCGGCCAAGCCCGATGTAGTAATCGACCAAGGCATCGCGCCAGGCGTGCCATGACTCCCAGCTCGAGAGGTCGTTGATGTGTGGATTCTGGGCGGCCAGAAGCTCGGCGCCCTCCCAGATGGCGACTTCACGGACGAGTTCAGCTTTACCGCCGGGGAAGTAGTGGAAGAGCTGGCTCTTGCTCGTGAGCGTCGCTGCACGGACGGTGTCGAGAGTGGTGCCGCCGATGCCGGAAGCGAGGATCTCCCGACCGGTCGCTTCGATGATGCGTTGGCGAGTAGCGCGACCGCGTTCCGTGATGTTGGCACCTTGCATGAGTTCAGCGTACGCCGCTGGACCATGCGGTCCAGTCCGTGGTAGGACTGGACCATGCAGTCCAATGAAGAAGAACTCGTCTCTCTGGTATCCGATGACCGGCTCTCGGGGCAGACCGCCCTCGTCACCGGCTCGAGCAGCGGTATCGGGGAGGCGATCGCCCGAGTACTCGCTGCGTCCGGTGCGCATGTCATCGTCAACGGTCGCGATGCCGAGCGCACGCAGGCTGTCGTCGCGACGATCGAACGGGCGGGAGGCAAGGCCTCAACGCTCGTCGCCGATCTCGGGACATCGGCATCCGATGTCCGCCGATTCGCCGGTGAAGCCGCGGCTCGCGCCGGCGGCCAGATCGACATCCTGGTGAACAACGCCGGAATCTATCCGGCGACCGCGACCGCCGATCTCACCGAGGACGACCTCGACGCGGTCCTCGCCATCAACATCCGCGCCCCGCACGTCCTCGTGGCGGCTCTCGCGCCAGCCATGGCGGAGCGCGGCCGCGGATCGATCGTCAACATCGGATCGTGGATGGCCCGCGTTGGCCTGCCCTTCGGCGCCATGTACACAGCGTCGAAGGCGGCACTCGAGCAGATGACGCGCACCTGGGCCGCCGAATACGGGCCTCAAGGGGTTCACGTGAACACGATCGCGCCCGGTGCCACGAGCACTCCAGGCAACGCTGAGAGCGAAGACGTTCTCGCGGCGATGACTGCCGTGACAGTCGCAGGTCGCCCGGTACGGCCCGTCGATATTGCCTACGCCGTCCGGTTCGCTGTCTCGGACGAGGCCTCGTTCCTGCATGGCACGATCATCGACGTCGACGGCGGAATCGCCAACACGCGGCTCGGCTGATGCCCGACCTGCGAGAACCGTTCGGAGCCGAGTCGACCGCACTCGAAGTCATCGACGGAATCGACCTTCACCACACAACAGCAGTCGTAACCGGTGCAGGATCCGGCATCGGTGTTGAAACGGCCCGTGCTCTGGCTGCGGCCGGCGCAGCGGTCACCCTTGCCGTCCGCGACGTCGCGACAGGGGACCGAGTCGCGGCAGACATCCGTGCGAGCACTGGCAACGCCGCTGTCCGTGCTGCGTTCGTCGACTTGGCCGATGTTGGATCCGTCCGATCGTTCGCGAGCTCGTGGTCGGGACCACTCCACCTGCTGGTGAACAACGCTGGTGTCATGGACCTACCCGAGCAGCGGACCCCCGAGGGCTGGGAGATGCATTTCGCCGTAAATCACCTCGGCCATTTCGCCCTCGCGCAAGGTCTGCACCCGGCGATGCGCTCGGCCGGTGGTGCGAAGATCGTGTCGCTGAGTTCCAGTGGACACGCATCCTCGGGTATCCGATTCGACGATCTGTTCTTCGACAGAGACCCCTACGACCCGGGTCTCGCCTATGGGCAATCCAAGACAGCGAATGTGCTCTTCGCCCTTGAGGCGACCCGACGGTGGGAGGGCGACGGAATCGCAGGATCCGCGGTCATGCCCGGCGGCATCTGGACCAACCTGCAACGCCACTGGGACCCAGCCGTGCTTGCAGGCATGAAGCGGCGTTACCCCACCAAAACCGTCCAGCAAGGTGCTGCGACGAGCGTCTACGTCGCAACGCGCGCTGAACTGGGGCCAGGGACTCCCGCCTACTACGAGGACTGCCACCCGGCCAAGGTCGTCGCAGCGATCCAGGGAGGTGTCCACGGAGTTCTCCCGCACGCACTGGACCCCGTTGCAGCAGATTGGCTCTGGGACGCATCGGAACGGCTGCTCGCACAGTCGCGGTAGCTGCCGAGGAATCGGCGGTCCCAAGGGGTCGTTGGAACGGGTAGTTGGTTCGAGTCCGAGAGCAACCGTTCGAAAGCTTCTGCCGGGGTCTGGCGGGCAGTGTGGTGCGGAGTAGTCCGTCGAGTTTCGGTCGGAGTGGTCGATCTGGGCCACGTTCACCGCGCGGCTGCGCCCGCATTCATCCGCTGCCGGGTCGCACGCCGGCGGCTCCGGTCCTCACGCCTGAGCGCTGGGGGACCGGAGCCGCCGGGAGTCGGATCAGGTCAGAACCCGCTGTTGCCGGACCCCCGCACCAGCGTGTACCCGGTTTCGTTCAGGAGCCCACCGGAGGTCGCCCCCGTGACGGTGGTGTTCGACACTGCGGCGCTGCCGGCCGCGTTCAGGTCGAACCCGTACGTGCCCGCACCACTGATCGTGACCTTGTCGAAGGACAGGTTCGAGATCGTCTTCTGGTAGCTGAGCAGCACCGCTTGGTAGGTGCTGTCGGTGATCGTCATGTCCGTCACGACGATAGGGGTGGTGATCTCCGCGGTGTCGGCGTAGATCCAGAGCGCGCCGAGGTTTGTGGCCCAGTTCGGTTCGCGGCTGCCGGTCCGGACGAGGGTGTTGCGGGCGATGGTGGTCGTGCCGGCGAGGGGCACCGGGTTGAATCGTGTGCCGACGGCGATGCCCGAGGCGCTCGTCACGGTGTCGCTGACGATCGAGTCCGTCGCCGAGTTCCGCGTGCCGCCGTAGATGCCGATGCCGTTGGCGAGCACGGGGACTTGGACGGTGTCGAACCGGAAGGCCGAGTCGGTGACGGGCGCTCCGTCGGAGAACATCGCGAGTGCGTCGTCGCCGGTGTTCCGGACGACGGTCTGCTCGACGACGGCGTTCACAACATTGGCGTGCAGGTTGACGCCGTCCGCGAAGGTGTCGCGGATGCGCAGTCCGACGACGTCGAGACCGTTCGTGCCCGAGTCTGCCCAGAGTCCGACCTTGGTGTGCTCGATCCAGATGTCCTGCAGGAGCGAGCCGGTTCCGAAGTTGCCTTCGAGGGCGGCGTCGAAGGCCGCGTCGTCGCGGTACCGGACGTCTCCGAGGATCGAGAGGTTCGCGATCGTGACGTTGCTGCCCGTGGCGAAGAACCCGCCCTTGCCGCTGGTGCCCTGGACGTTGGAGTACCACTCGCCTGCGCCAAGGATCGTGACGCCTTGGACGTTGATGCGCGAGGTGATCCGGAAGGTGCCAGCCGGGATCCACACTGGCATGCCCTGCGCCTTGGCAGCGGCGACGGCGTTCGTGATCGCGGTGGTCGAGTCTGATCCGTCCGACTTCGCGCCGTAGCTCGTGATGCTCAGGGCACCGGTCGGGGCGGTCAGCGCGTCGGGCACGGTCTCGGCGTCGATGAGGTCGATCGTGTACGAGGCGGCCGTGGATGACGCGTCTTTCTGCAGGGTGAGGACGGTGCCCTTCGGGAACGATCCGATCTGGACGCGGGTGTCGTCGTAGAAGCGGTGCGCTCCGCCGCCGGATGGGTTGTTGTTGTACGGGTAGGCGCCGTAGACCCAGCTGTAGACGGAGCTGAGGGTCACGTCCTTGACTTTGGTGCCGTTGGCGTAGAGGGCGAGCGGCGCGGTCTGTCCGGCGCCGTTAGCGGTGTCCGGGATCGAGGCGCGGATCGTGAGCGCGTTCGCCGGCTGCGTGAGGGTCACGGAGACCTTCTGCCCGGTCTGGTCGAGGCGCACTGCGCGACGGCCACTCGACTCGGCCTGGATGGTGCCGAACGTGCGATCGGCGGCGAGGACGGTACCGGTCGTGGTCCCAGCCTCCGCTTCGTACTCGGTGTACGGAACGGTGGCTCCGCGGGCCGCGAGCGTACCGACTCCGGCGACGTCGAGGCTGTCGATCGCGACGTCGCTGCCGGCGGTGGTCGCGGCGAGCTGGACGGTGTTGATCCCGGCCGTGAACGGCAGGCTCGCGGTTGCGGTCCGCCATCCAGAGCCGGAGGTGAGGGCGATCGTGCCCGCCGCTCGGCCATTGACGGTCAGCGCGAGGGTACGTGTCGTGCCGCTGGTGTTCTGGAAACGGAGGGTGGTGGTGGCTGTCCCGGCTGTGGGCATCGTCAGGGTGCGGATGATCCGGGCGCCGGCGGTTCCGAAGCCGTTCACGGCGCCGGTGCCGGTGTACCCAGTGGTACTCGTGGTGACGGTGGCGCCGCCCGAGCGGAAGGCCGACTCGGCGTCGGCGGGCGACGCGGCCGACCCGCCAGATCCGGGTGAACCCGGATCTGTCGGCGTCGAGGTCGTCGCGACGGTGAGCGCGTCGATGTTCACGTTCCCGGTGTCGGCGGTGCCGAAACGGTAGGCGATCGTGTGGTTGCCGGCCGCGAGTGACACGGCCGTGGTGATGGTGCCCCATGTGTTCCAGTCGGTCGTGGCGGGGAGGCTGATCTGCTGTGCGGCGCCTCCGTCAACGACGAGCGAGAGCGTCTTCGCGGACCCGGTGCCATTCGCGTACCGGAGCGTCAAATCCGTGCTCCCCGCGCCCGCCCTGGACACCGCGAACGCGACCTGCGCGGCGCCCTTGTTGCCGTCGGTGAACCCGCTGGCGAACCCGGAGCCGGTGAACCCGGTGTGGTCCGTGCCGACGACCACACCCCCGGTGAGCGTGGCGGACTCCGCCTCGAACTGCGGTCCGGTGGAAGAACCTGCGCCGGTCGTCGCCGGGGTGAGGTCGAGGGCGTCGAGGTTGACGTTGCCGGTGTCGCCGGACCCGAACGAGACCGTGATGGTGTGCGTCCCAGCGGTGAGCGTGCTCGTGAGTGTGGCTGCGGCCCAGGTGTTCCAGTTGGCGGTGGCAGGCAGGGACACCTGCTGCACGGCGCCGGAGTCAATCCGGAACGACAGGGTCTTTGCCGACCCATTGCCGTTCGCGTAGCGGATCGCGAACGTCTCGCTGCCCGCTGCTGCTGCAGTGACCCGGAATGCCGTGGCGGCGGAGCCCTTGTTGTCGTCGGTGTACCCACCAACGAACCCGGCACCGCTGTACCCGGGGTGGTCTGAGGTGGAGACGGCACCGCCGGAAAGGCTCGCAGACTCGGCTTCGTAGCGAGTGGTGGTGGCGGCTGCCGCGGGGGCTGCGACGCCGAGACTCAGGGCCAACGCTGAGGCAGCGGCGACGGCTCCGGCGAGCGATCCGGCGAGTGCTCGGCCGACTGTGGTGGTGGGGGGTCTGCGCACGGTGCTTTTCCGTTCAATCAGGACCGCGTCGTTGCGGTTGAGCGCTAAACTAAACGGCCGAGAACCTTTTCCGCAAGACCCCTGCCAGAGCAGACCGCAGGGTCGGCAGCAACGCCCCGGATGTCAGGGCCGAGCGGTCGACTCTCGCACCACGAGCTCGACAGGGATCACGACCGGGTCTCCCGGGGCGCCGCCGCCGCGCACCTCGTCGAGCAGCATGCTCGCTGCGATCGACCCCTTGGCCGCGACGTCCTGCCGCACGGTGGTGAGCTTCGGCGTGACGTAGTGCGCCACGTCGATGTCGTCGAACCCGACAACCGAGACATCCCCCGGGACCGATCGTCCGCTCTGACGGATACCTTCCATGAACCCCACGGCCAGGATGTCCGCGGTCGCGAACACCGCTGTGACAGCCGGGTGCGACGTCGCGAGTGAGCGGCCGCCCTCGACCCCGAATTCCCACGTCGGGTCGACGGCGATCCGGTCGGCCGGGCCCCATTCCACGCCGGCGTCGGCGTGCGCCTGCAGGAACCCCTCGAAGCGCTGCCGGACCAGGCCGACGTCGGAGAACTTCGGGCCCGCGAACGCGATCCGTCGGTGCCCGAGCGACAGCAGGTGGGCGGCGGCCAGGCGTCCGCCCTCGTGGTCGTCCGAGCGCACCCCGGTGGTCTGTGGGTTCGACGAGTAGCTGTCGAGCGCGAGGATCGGCGTGCCGTCGGTCGGCCGGAAATCGTCGACCTCCTCGTCGAGGAAACCGAGCACCACGGCGCCGTCGAGGTTCCAGGAGCGGAGGGCGACGTCGACCTCGGCCTTCTCGCTCACCCCGCGGAACAGCAGGTGGTACCCGCGATCGCGCAGCTGACGCTCAAGGAACCCGAACACTGCGACGTTGTGCGGACTGAGTACGAGGATGTCGTGCTCGGACGACGGCACGAGCAGACCGATGAGCCGCGAGGACTTGGCGGCGAGGCTCCGTGCGGACGCGTTCGTCACGTATCCGCGGCGGTCAACGATTGCTCGAATACGTTCGATGGTGCCGGTGGACACCTTGTCGTGGTTGCCGTTGACGACGTTCGAGACCGTCATGAGGCTGACGCCGGCCTCGGCGGCGATGTCCTTCAGGGTGACGGGCACGGGCAGTTCGATCCTGTTTCGGGTGGGAGTTGACATCGAAGATCGGAGCACCATATTGTCACTCCAGCGCCGAGTATAGCGCTAAACCAAATCCGGTCGAGGCGTCGTCGCCCGACCGTCGGAAGGACCGGACGATGACGCTCAGCCCGACCCGTGACTCCGAGGTCACGCCCGGTGGACCCGCCGCGGCCCGCATTGGCCTGGAGGCACGAGCTGCCTCCTCCACGCCGGTCACGGACCGAGAGTGGTGGCGTACCGCTGCGATCTTCCAGGTCTACGTCCGCAGCTTCGCCGATGGCAACGGTGACGGCATCGGTGATCTCGCCGGCGTCCGGTCCCGACTTGGGTACCTCGCGAGTCTCGGGATCGACGCGATCTGGTTTACCCCGTGGTACCGGTCGCCCCTTGCAGATGGAGGGTACGACGTCGAGGACTACCGTGCGATCCACCCCGACTTCGGGACGGTCGCCGAGGCCGAGGCGCTGATCAGCGAGGCCGCGGCGCTCGGCATCAGGACCATCGTCGACGTCGTGCCGAACCATGTCTCCGACCAGCACGCGTGGTTCCGCGAGGCCCTCGCCAGCGAACCCGGCAGCGACGCTCGGGCGCGGTTCTGGTTCCGCGACGGCAAGGGGCCGAACGGTGACCTCCCCCCGGGGAACTGGCCGTCGAGCTTCTCGGGCAGCACGTGGACGCGCACCATGAACCCCGACGGGACTCCGGGGCAGTGGTACCTGCACCTCTTCACACCCGAGCAGCCCGACCTGAACTGGGACCATCCCGATGTCCGCCGGGAACACGAGGACGTCCTGCGCTTCTGGTTCGACCGCGGCGTCGCCGGTGTCCGGATCGACTCGGCTGCCCTCGTGGCGAAGGACCCGGAGCTCCCGGAGATCGACGGTGAGTACGCCGCAGGGCAGCACCCGAACCTCGACCGTGACGACCTGCACGAGATCTACCGCGGGTGGCGCACCATCGCCGAGGACTACAGCGGTGTGCTCGTCGGGGAGATCTGGCTCGCGGACCTCAAGCGGTTCGCACTGTACCTCCGGCCCGACGAGATCCACATGGCGTTCAACTTCGACTTCATGTCGCGTCCCTGGGGCGCCGATGGGTTCCGCGCCGCGATCACGGAGACGCTCGCCGCGCACGAGCCGGTCGGGGCCCCGGCGACCTGGGTTCTCTCGAACCATGACGTCACCCGCCCGGTGACCCGGTTCGGGCGGGCGGACAGCGCCTTCGCGTTCGATGCGAAGCGGTTCGGGACACCGAGCGACCTCGTCGTCGGCGCCCGCCGTGCACGTGCTGCCGCGATGCTCGTCGCCGCACTCCCCGGTGCGCTGTACGTCTACCAGGGGGACGAGCTCGGCCTGCCCGAAGTCGAGGACATTCCGCTCGACCGCCTCGAGGACCCGATGCACTTCCGGTCCGGCGGTGTCGACCCCGGCCGTGATGGCTGCCGGGTCCCGATTCCGTGGACGAACGATGCCGCCAATGCAGGGTTCAGCCCTGACGGAACAGATGCCGCGCCCTGGCTCCCGCAGCCCGCGGACTGGGCGAGGTACTCGGTGACCGCGCAGCAGGACGACCCGACGTCAACGCTCACGCTGTACCGCCGGATGCTCGAACTCCGCCGGGGCGACGACCTTCAGCATGGCGCGTTCGCTTGGCAGGATGACACGTCCGACGTGATCGCGTTCCGCCGGGGCGCACTGCTCCACCTCACGAACTGCGGGACGACCAATGTGCCGCTGCCCGACGACGCCGACGTCGTGCTCGCTAGCGGCCCCCTCACCGACCACACCCTCCCCGCGGACACGAGCGTCTGGCTCGCCGTCCACTCCGTCTGAACCCGAACACCCCGACACAAGAGGACCCGACGATGAAGTCACGTAGCAGGATCGCGTTCGCCGCGATCGCCACCACCGCAGCCATTGGCCTGCTCGCCGGGTGCAGCACCGGCTCGGACGCCAGCTCCGACGGGAAGACGAAGATCGTCGTCGCCGTCGACGCTGGCCTCGAGAAGCCCGCCAAGGTCGCCTTCCAAAATCAGGTGAAGGCGTTCGAGAAGGCGAACCCGAAGATCACGGTGACGAGCCGTGAGTACACGTGGACTGGTACGACGTTCGCCGCTGAGCTCGCCGGCGGCACTCTGCCGGACGTGTTCACCATCCCGTTCACGGACGGTAAGTCGCTCATCCAGCAGAACCAGATCGCGGACATCTCCGGCCTGGTCTCGAAGCTGCCGTACGCGGAGAAGTTCAACCCGAATGTCGTGAAGAACGGCGAGAACGCGGACGGCGACATCGAAGCCCTCCCGATCGCGGCGTACGGCCAGGCGCTGCACTACAACCGCGACCTGTTCACCCAGGCCGGACTGGACCCTGACTCCCCGCCGACCACGTGGGCCGAGGTGCGCGCCGACGCGAAGCGGATCGCGGACAAGACCGGCAAAGCCGGCTACGCGACGATGACGCAGGGCAACACGGGCGGTTGGATCCTCACGTCCCTCGCCTATGCGATGGGCGGCCGTGCGGAAACCGGAACCGGTGCGAAGACGAAGGCGACGGTGGACAGCGCAGCGTACGAGAAGGCCCTGACGCTGATGAAGGACATGCGGTGGAAGGACGACTCCATGGGCGGCAACTTCCTCTACGACTGGAACGCCATCAACCAGGCCTTCGCCTCCGGTCAGGTCGGCATGTACGTCTCCGGCGGCGGCAACTATGGCTCGCTCATCTCGCAGAACCAGATCGACCCCAAGTCGTACGGTGAGACGGTCGTGCCGCTCAGCGGGAAGGACGCCGGAGCCCTCGGCGGCGGGACCCTTGCCGCGGTCAGCGCCAAGTCGACCGCCGAGCAGCAGATGGCAGCGGTCAAGTGGATCGACTTCTACTACATGCAGAAGCTCTTCACGAAGGCTGACGCCCAGCGCGACGCGAAGACCCTCGCCGCCTCCGATCAGCCGGTCGGCGCCCCGCAGGTGCCGGTGTTCGACAAGGCGACCTACGACAAGACCCTCGAGTGGACGAAGGAGTGGATCAACGTCCCGCTCGACCAGATGAAGCCGTACACCGAGCAGCAGTTCGACCAGACGATCGTCCCGGAGCCGGCGAAGAACACGCAGGAGCTCTACGGCCTGCTCGACCCGGTGGTCCAGGCTGTCCTCACGGACAAGTCCGCGGACCCGGCCAAGCTGCTCTCGGACGCGCAGACGCAGATCCAGGCCAAGCTCGATTCGGCCAAGTGAGATGACGACCAACGCAACCGGGTTGCGGGACCCGGGCCGAGCCTCCCGTCCGGACCGTGACGGTCCTCGGGACCGGCGGCGCACTCCTGCGACCTGGTTGCGTCGGGGTGGGCTCTCGACGCTCGTCTTCGCCCTCCCGCTGATCCTCGTCTTCGGACTGTTCTCATGGTGGCCCATCGTCCGCGCGACGGTGATGTCCTTCCAGCAGACGAACCTGGTGACCGCGCCGACGTTCGTCGGTTGGGACAACTTCGTCAACGTTTTGCACGACCCGCTTCTGCCGACGGCCATGGGCAACACCGTGTGGTTCGCGGTGCTGGCCCTGGTGTTCGGCTACCCGCTGCCGCTCGTGATGGCGGTGCTCATGAGCGAGCTCCGCCGGGCCAAGGGCTTCTTCAGCGCCCTGGTGTACCTGCCGGTGGTCGTGCCGCCGGTGGTCGCGGTGTTGCTCTGGAAGTTCTTCTATGACGGCTCCGCGACCGGGGTGTTCAACACGATCCTGGGGTTCGTCGGCATCCCGCCGCAGCCGTGGCTGCAGAACGCCGGGACGGCGATGCCGTCTTTGGTGCTCGAGGCGACGTGGGCAGCGGCTGGCGGCACCGTGATCATCTACTTGGCGGCGCTGCTGTCGGTACCGCCGGAGCTCTACGACGCCGCCGAGGTGGACGGCGCCCGTGTCTGGCGGAAGATCTGGCACGTCACGCTGCCGCAGTTGCGCGGCGTGTTGTTCGTGACGCTCATCCTGCAGGTGATCGGGACCGCGCAGGTGTTCCTTGAGCCGTACCTGTTCACTGGAGGCGGGCCGAACAACTCCACCACCACGATCCTGCTGATGATTTACGACTACGCGTTCGCCAACTCGACCGGCGGCGACTACGGTTCGGCGACGGCGCTCAGCATCATGCTCGCGGTCGTGCTCGCGGCGCTCAGCATCCTGTACTTCCGACTCACGAAGAAGTGGAGCGTCTGATGACCTCGACGGTTCCCTCCGCCCCGGTCCTCGGCTCCGACGACCCCGCCGGCGCGAGCGTCGCACCAGTGCGACGGAGCTCCCGGCGGCCCGTTCGCCTCTCGTCCGGGCAGATGGACAGCACAACGCGCGGGATCGTCGCCCGTGCCGACCGCGGTCGACGGTCGGTTCGGGCGTCGCTGTTCTCGCTGAACGGGCTCCTGCTCATCGGCCTGGTCGGTCTCGGACTCGGGCCGATGCTCTGGCTCGCGAAGTCCGCGATCACGCCGACCCAGGACACGCTCCGGACGCCGCTCGCGCTGTTCCCGAACGGGGTTGACTGGGCGAACGTCTCCGCGGCGTGGAACGACGTCCACATCAGCCTGTACTTCGGGAACACGCTCGTTCTGGCGATCGGGGCCTGGGTGATGCAGATCCTGGTCGCCACGACCGGCGGCTACGTGCTCTCGATCCTGCGGCCGGCGTACTCCCGCGTGCTCGAGGGCATGGTGCTCTCAACCCTGTTCATCCCGTCCGTGGTGCTCCTGGTCCCCCTCTACCTGACGATCCTGCACCCGCCGGTGATCGGAACGTCGCTGATCAATACGTACTGGGCGGTCTGGCTGCCGGCCGGGGCGAACGCCTTCAACATCTTGCTCGTCAAGCGGTTCTTCGACGCCCTCCCGCGTGAGGTCTTCGAGGCCGCGTCGACCGACGGCGCCGGACCCTTCCGGATGTTCTGGTCGATGGTGCTCCCGATGTCGAAGCCGATCCTCGGAGTGGTGTCCGTATTCGCGGTCATCAACTCGTGGAAGGACTTCCTCTGGCCGTTGCTCGTCCTACCGAACCCGGCAATGCAGCCGCTGTCGGTGCGGTTGCCGAGCATCCAGTCCACGACCGAGCTCGACGTCTTCCTGGCGGCGCTGGCGATCTCAACGCTCATCCCGGTGGTGCTGTTCCTCGGGTTCCAGCGGATGTTCCTCAACTCGGCAGGGCTCGGCGGGGCGGTCAAGGGCTGACGCGACCGCCGAGCGTCGGATGCGGCCCGGTGACGGGCTGGAGGCGCGCAGCGGTGGGTTCCGCGCCTCCACGGTGGAACGAGGCGACCTTGGGGTCGCTGACGCCATCGATTGCTGACATGTGGACCGCCGCCGGTTCCTCACGTGCTGATAGCGGCACAAGCGGCACTGCAGCCGAGCTCAGGTTTCGACTCTCGAGCGCTGGAAGGTCTCGGGGTGCGGTCAGGAGTGAGCGTCCGCGCGGGGACAAGTCGGGGCGGCCGGAGCGGAGCAATCCGCTCCGGCGCGCCAGGTCAGTATCTGTTTTGGGTCAGGAGTGGGCGGTACCGAGAGCGATGTCGCGCGCGTCTCGGAGGACGGCGGCGCTGTGATGGAGTCCGGCGAGCTCCTCGTCGGTGAACCGGGGCAGGATCGTCCGCACAACGCCTCCGGCGCCGAGGATCGAGGGCAGTGCCAACGTGACGTCGTAGTCGGACTGGTAGGAAGCGACGGGGAAGACCGCGTTCTCGTCCGTGACGATCGCTTCGGCGAGGCGCCCAACGACGGCGCCGATGCCGTGTTGGCTCGCGCCGATGCCCTCGATGATGGTGATGTTGCCGAAACGGACATCGGACTCGATCTGGTTCTGGATCGCTTTCGGCACGCCCCCGAGCCGGCGGAATTCGTCCAAGACAGGTGCGCCGCCGACGGTGGCGGTGGACCACAGCACCACGCTTGAGGTGCCGTGCTCTCCCACGACGCTTGCCTGCACGTCCCGGGCATGTACCCCGAGGTGCAACGCGATGTGATGACGAAGGCGCAACGAGTCGATGACGGTTCCCGCAGACACGATGTTCGTCGTCGGCGCCAACGCCCGGGCAAGATCCGCCAGCGGGTCGGGCGGATCTGTCACGACGAGCAGCGTCGCCTCCGGGGCCGCATGCGTCGCGGCCGGGATCATTTCCCGATACGCCTTCGCGTTCACTGGAATCAGATTGAGCCGTCCCTTCGGGTCGTTGCGATCCGTCGCGCCCCCGTTCTTCTCGTTCACTCCTGCGGTCACGATCACCAGAGACGCACCCTCAAGCTGGTCGTAGCCGCCTGCCCGGACGCTCGACAGAGACGACAACGCTGCAACATAGGTCATGTCCTCCGCCAGACCCGCAGCTTTCTTCTCATCCCGGTCGACGATCACGACGTCGGGGCTGACCCCGCCTGTTCGGACCAGAGCCGAGATGGTAGCGGCACCGACAGAGCCAGCCCCAATGACACCAATTTTCATCAAAATCTCCTCAACGCCTCGATGTTTCAAAAGATACGCGAATGCTGTTGCGCTGGTTCCTGCCGTGGTTCGGATGGTCGACCGGGAACGTCGTTGAGGCGGGGCACTTGCTCGGGGTGCACCGAGAGACGTGACCCCGATAACTTACGCCAGCCGTTACTGAGCTGCACTCTCGCCGCTCCCGGAGTCAGCCGCGAGTGGCGTGCCACGAACAAGCCGTTTCCGGGTGATGGCAGCTAGGGGAGCGCACATGTCAATTACCCATCCCTACCGGGCGTATTGCTTAGAGAGCGTGCACCCCGAGCGTGCCTGAGTCAAGCACTTTGCCTGCCAGAACCTCTACGCCGAGCCGGTCGGGTGCAACGAGTATCGGTTCCCGGTCGTCACGATGCTCGAGCCATGGCTTTCCAGCCGGCTGAGGTGCACGTGGATCTGTGTAAGCGTTCGTACTGGAACGGGACTGCTGGGCCGCCTTCGAGGACCTCGCCTCTTCCTACGCAGACAGCTACCGCATCCGCACGAAGATCGGGTAAGCCTAGTTCGTGCGAATGCTCGCGACGACGTTCACCGAGATCGCGACCGTCGACCCTCCGCCCTGGTGGAATCGAGTGCTAGCGACACACATGCCCTCCCTGAGCAGGTGAGAGCGCGATGGGGTGCACTGGCGTGGGCGGTCCGTTTCGATAGATCGAAGCAGTCCGAGCGGTCAGACGGTGGCCGGCAGCGGGACTGCAGCGATTTGCAGAACATCAGCAAATACAATGCGCCGACCGTCGCGGGCAGCTAGCAAGGACTACCCGATGCTTCCGCCTTCGACGTCGTCGGAGAACGCGGCGGTCCTAGCAGTTCTCGCGACTAGCGCAAGATCGTCCTCAGACAGCCCCACGCTGCTGCGGGCAACCTCGTATTCGTGCGACAGGGTCACGTTGCTCGCTCGTGGATCGTCGGTATTGAGCGTGACTGGTACGCCATGCCGCATCAGCTCAACGATCTGGTGCTCCGGGTAGCTCTTTGCCGCCCGTGTCTGGACGTTCGATGTCAGGGCGACGTCGAGGGTGATGTTGTGATCAACGAGATAGTCAAGGAGGCGAGGGTCTTCGACGGAACGGACGCCGTGGCCGATCCGCTCAGCGTGGAGGTGTTCGATGGCGTCGCGGACGCTTTGCGGGCCAGCGGCTTCCCCGGCGTGGATTGTGATGTGTAGGTCGTTAGCCCGGGCAGCGTCGAAAGCGGGCCCGAAGAGGGCTGCCGGGAAACCCTGCTCATTGCCGGCAAGGTCAACGCCAACCAGGCGATCTTTACGTGAGATCAGAGTGTTCATTTGCGCTTCGGCCGTTTCCGGTCCGAGGTCTCGGACGATGATCCCGATGAGACCTACTCCGATGGGGACGGAGCGGCGTGCGTCCTGCACGCCATCAGCGATTGCATCGAGAACATCTTCAGGTTCCAGACCCGTCTCGTTGTTGATGAACCAAGGGCTGAAGCGCAGTTCGAGGTACGACAGGCCATCGTCGTACGCATCCCAGATCGACTCTCGTGCGACGCGGTGCCAGTCGTCGAGGGTGTGTAGAACAGCCGCGGCGCGATCGACCTTCGTCAGGTAAGGGACGAGCCCCTCAAGCTGCCCGCTGGCGACCAGTAGATCGCGTGGCTGCGGTTCGCGTGCGAAGGCATCCCCGTTGGTTCGAGCGATGTCGAGAACGGTACTGGTTCTGATGCACCCTTCAAGGTGGCGGTGCAAATCAATGAGCGGAAGGCTCATACTTGGTCCTTTCCTGAGGTGATTGGCTGAACTTCAAATCGCGTTGTGATCACTGTTGCTTCAGGAGTTATCTCCCAGTCCTCGTAACCGGGGGACTCGCGAATGGCCGGTATCAGGCTGGTCCAGTACTCCTTGTGCACACGCTCCCAGTCGCGTGGACTGAGGTGTTCCAGCGCGGCGGTCGCCTCGGTCAACTTCCTGAGCTGAAACGAACGCACCTCAAGAAATCGGATTCGGGCGATGGCGCTGTTCGAGGAATCAAGGAGAAGCCGCATCTCGCCGGGGACTGGCGGGTTGTCTTTGCGGGCTTCGTAGACGTCGAGAAGATCACTGGAGCTCGTCTTCGATCCATCCATGATGCTGGCATTGATCGCATCCCGCACAGGTCCCGGCGCGCCGAACGACATGAAACGCGTGGAATTTGCCAGTTCTGGAGCATTAACTATCGCATCACAGAAGGCCGTTGTGGCCACATTGTCACGAGCACTTGATGATACTGGGTTTCCGCGTTTCACGAGGTCAGCGAAGGCGGTCAGCTCAGCGACGAAGCCGCGAATGTGAAGGTCCTGAGCGCCACCAGACATCGTGCTGATCGCCGGGGTATAAGTCGTGACCGAAGACGTTGCTTGCTGCCAGTCGCCGTCCCCATCCGTCGTGCGTGATATCGTCAGCGCCCGAGTGTCCGTCAGCGAAGCCCAACCCCTCGTCCCACTGACGCTGATCGAGTCCTGCTCGCTAGGAATGGACGACGCTCCGATCAGATCGATAGTCCCTACCATTCCGGTGGTCGTGGTGACGACGACCTTCACGAAGACGTGCGCACCATCGTTGGTTGACACCGACTGAATCGAAACCATGTCGCCGAATAGGAACCGGGCGATGTCTATGTGGTGAATTGCGGCCAAGCGGACGAAGTCGTCGATGTTCGACGCAAATCCGGTACTGTCGCAGCCAAATCGGATGTGGAACGATTGTGGTTTCCCGAGAGCATCTGAGGAAACCACGTCTCGAAGGTGCCGTACGGCCGGTGCGTAGCGCTTCATGAAGCCGACCATGACGTGTTTACCCGCGGCGTCTGCCGCGTCGCTGATGAGGCGCGCTTCTGTCGCGTTGAGACCGAGTGGCTTGTCTACGAACACGTGTTTGCCGTTTCGGAGGGCTTCTCGCACAAGGTCTAATTGGTCTTGGGGTTGCGCGATGATGATTACGCCGTCGACATTTACGTCCTCGAGGAGTTCTGATGCCGAGCCGTATGGGCGGCTGGTGAGACCGTGGCGCGAGAGGGCGGAGATAGAGCGCTCGATGTCGCGGGTAGCCAGCGCGGCTATATCGATGTTCGCGAGTCGAAGCGCCGGCAGGATGTTCGTCGATGCGTGAAATCCGGCGCCGATGATACCGATTCGGGGCGATGACATTGGGGTCCTTCAAATCTTTACGGGGTGATGCTGTTCGAGAGAGGCCGGCGCCAGCCTGAACGTGTACACAAGCACCCGCTTCCAGACACTTGTTTGGGCCGGGAAGTGGTGGGTGGGGTGTACTTACGCAGCAGTCCGGCGGCAGGGGCGCGAACCAGGCCCGCTGCAGCCGCTGAACTATGCGCAAAAGTACGCATGCTGGGCGCAGCTAGAGACGACGTTACCGGACGGACGTTGTCTGGTGGAAGCGCTTCAAGCCGCGGGTGTCAACGTTCCCGGCATCGACCACGCCAGCTCTCCAAGGGGTACTGCGCTCGTCACGGTTCACGGTAGAGGAGACGATCAGTTCGCCCTCGGCGCGAGCGCAAGCAACAATGTTGGATTCGACTTCTCATTCCCCATTCTCAGTTCGGCAGATTCCATCGGAGGTCGTACCCGGTGTCGGCCAAGAACCACAGCTGGCTCCGGACTTCTTCCAGCGCTTTCGTGTCGTCGTCGTTGCGCATGTCGGCGCGGAGGAGCGTGTTGGCGGTGATGATGTCGTCGGTTCGGTCGCTGTAGCCGGCGTGGGTGGCTGTGAGGCTGATGGTGGGGTCGGCGGGGAGGATCAGTTCGGTGCCGGAGTAGCCGACGGTGTCGGGTTCGAACCCGAGGGTCGCCATGTCGAGTTCGTGTTCGGTGAAGGCGACGAGCCGATACGGCATGTCCCGCTTGGTGATGAGCGGGTAGCCGGGCCGTTCCGAGATGGCGCGTCCGGAGATACGGCACCCGGCACTGATGAGCCGCTCTGCCTGTTCAGGAAGTGGCAGGTCGGATGTCCACTGGGTGCGGACGCCGCCTGGTCCGGGGTAGCAGGCGATGGCGAAGTCGACGAGGCCGCCGACCTTCCGTGATTCCCATCCGATGTCTGTGCGGTGAACGCGTTTCCCGAGGCGTGCGAGCGCGTCATCGACCTGCCCCGCGGTGAGTCCGGCGCGAACCATCTTGTCGAACGTGGCGCCGTTGACGGCGAGTATTCGTGCGACCGCGAAGGTGACGTAGATCGGCGCGGCGTCCTTCCACCGCTCGAGCACACCCAGGACCTGCTTTCCGTCGACCCACACCCGCCGCCGGTCCACGTCGACGAGCAGCACGGTCTCGGTCTGCTCCGCGAGAGCGATCTGCGTCGTCGTCACCGTCCGTGGCGCCAGCAGCAGCAACTCCACGGCTGCTTCTGCCTCGGCGCGTGGTCGTTGCGTCAGCGTTGGGAAACGTGCGCGGCGACCGTCGGCGAGGCGGATCGTGTCCTGCGACTCCACGACCGCGGGCAGGCCAGCAAGCTTCAGGACCGCGAGAGCGCCAGTGAGGTCGGTGGTGTCGCCGAGCCCGTACGGCATCGTGATCTGCGGCCGGCCGGCGTAGGCGGCAGTGACCCATTCGAGAGCGGGCCCCATCAGCTGCGTTCCTCCCGCGTGTCGGGTCGGATGAGCGCCATCAACCAACTGGCTTCGGTGAGGAACGGTTCCCACCCGTCCCGAGGGTCCCCGTGCGCGGGTTCGACCCGGTACGTAGCGGCGTCGCCTGAGCCGGACACGATGACCCGTCGCAATTCAGCCTCGGATGTGTCGCGGAAAAAGAGATGCCCGTGGACGCCGTGCATGTCGAAGGCGACGCTGATGAGGAACAGGTCCGGCCGGCGGGTCACTGCCGCCACCGCCGTCCGCGGAAGAGGGCGATGATCGTCGTCAGCGGCCGGCCTTCTCGCATCCAATCGAGCGGCGTCAGGACCCGGTCGTCGACGGTGAGGAACTCGAGGGGTGTGGTCATGAACTCCGTCATCGCTGCTGCGTCGAGGAGCGGTTGGGGTGCTGCTGCGTAGAGGACGTCGAGGCCTGGCAGCAGTGACGATGAGTCGCCGAACTCGGGGAGGGCGGGCTTCACGAGTTGCCAATCGGGGATGCGTTCTTCGCCGTCGAGATCGAAACTCGTTAGTCGGCACGACTCGAACAGCTCACCGACCTCGTCGATGCTCACCTGCAGGGCGGCAGCGACTTCCGGCTCGGTGAGGGTGGTGTCGAGGAGATTCCGGCGGATCCGGGCTTGCGTTGTCCGCCACCAGTCCTCAGGAACGTCCGCCGGACCGACCGCGCTGTGTTCGGGTTGGCGGGGAATCTGTCGGCCTTCATCGGCATATGCGCTGAGCTGCTCGCGGGTGACTTCACCGCGGGCGTACATCCACAGCTGCGACTGCCACGGCATGTCGTCCGGGAACCCTTCCAAGTAGCCGGAGTGGATCACCGCTCGGACTGCTTTCTCCCGTTTCGCGATCTCGGATGCGGGGATAAGGAGGGTCTGCACGATCCGGTTCGCTTCCCGCACCGCCGGCACCGTCAAGTCCGACAGGACCGTATTGGTTCTGTCGTAGAGCTCGTACCCGGGCTCCTTGTCGATGGGGCGGACGAGGATCTGCGCCAAGTGCGCGTCCGGGTCCTCGGTGTCCTCGAGGAGCACGTGCCCCCAGAGGATCCGGTCGTTCGACAGGTGCACGGACACCAGACGCATCATCAGCAATTACCTCCAACGGTTGGGCGTGAGCAGCGCGGGTCAGAGCTTCGGAAAGTTAGTGGACGTGCGGCCGATACGTTCGGCTGCGTAGCGGAGGAGGAACCGCATGATCCGGTCTGCTTCGACCATCGCCAGGACCGCCGGGTCCTGCGCATTCGGGTCGACGTTCGTGAGGCGGAACCAGGGCGGTTCCCCGGCGTGGTCGATGAGGACCACGGCCGGCTTGTCGTCCGGGTAGTCGGGATCGGTGAACATGACGGAGCCGAAGAAGCGCGCGTCGTCATACGCCAACGTCAGCGACAGCAGCTGCAGCATCAGCCCACCCCACCCTCACCGCTGCAATTGTTGGGGTGCCAGCGGAGGTCATTGGCGAGGTCGGATCGGAAGTGCAGCAGCTGCCGCAGCCCGTTCACTGCATCCGTGTTCGCGGTAAGCCAGCTGTCTTCGTAGATGACGTGCGCGGTGATGAAGTCGTCCGTGCAGCACCCCTCCGCGCCGGTGAGGATCGTGGTGTCCTGCGGGATGACGACCGACACCGTCGCGTCATCCGCCGATGCAGGCTCGTAGCCGAGCGCCTGCATATTCGGATGGTCGGCGAAGAACGCCGTCAGCCGGTCCGGGGGAACGAGGACGCCGGACTGCTGCGCCGCCCACCGGTCCGACATCACCCCACCGAGCCCGATCAGCTGGTCCGCCTGCTGGTCGATGGTGTCGTCACGGCGCCAGCAGGTGCGGACCCCGCCGTAGCCCGGGTACGCCGCGAGGGCCCAGTCGACCAGGGCAGGCAGGTCCGCGGCTTCCCACCCGAGAGGCGTGTGAACCACGTGCGAAGCGAGAGCCGGCATGGCGACGCGGACCTCGCCAATGGGGATGCCGGTGCGGTCCGCGATCGCGTGCGTGCCGCCACCGTGCATGACGATGCTGCGGGCGATCGCGAACACGGTCCGCCACCTTGGGGCCGCTTCCCGCTGCATCGACGTGCCATACACCTGCCGACCGTCAGCCCACACCCGCCCCCGTTTGCCGTTCACCACCACCAGGTCCGGGTACCGGCGCACCAACGACAGCACTCCACCCTCGGACCCACCCGGCAGAAGGATCACATCATCGGCTCGGCCGCCAGCACCGCCGTCAATGACGGTGGTGGTCGGGTCCGGGGTGGCGAGGAACGCCGTCCGGCCGTCGTCAAATTGAAGCCGGTCGAACGCTTCCACGCGTGCCGGCATACCGGCAGCAGCGAGAGCTGTGAGCGTCTGGGTGATGTCGATCGTGTAGCCAAGCCCGAACGGCAACGACAGGATCGCCTGCTCGTGGCGGATGTTCTGCACCCATCGCCGGTCAGGCATCAGCCGGCCCAACCGCTTCCGGTCCACGGCCCACGGCGCGCAGCTCGGAAAGCACCGCGAGCACCTGCGTCGCTGCTTCCAGGAGTGGGTCCGTAGGGTCCGTCAACGGTGCTCCGTTGAGCAGCGTGAACGCCGACCCGTCCTCTGTCGTGCGGACGTTGACGGTCCGTTGCAGGATCTCTGGTCCGGTGGAGTTCGTGAACGTCATCCCCGCCACCGTGGGAAAGATCACGGCGTCGAACTGCGCCGACAACGACAGAAGCCGCAGCGGCACCGGCTCGAACCGCGGCGCCCCACGCTCACCCATCGCCAGCCAACCGCGGGTCGTCCTCCGACAGCCGCTCTAACCCGAGCCCGGATGCGTCGAGGATCGCGTTCTCAGACTCCTCGGTAGCGACGAACGACCCGATCTGCGCATTGACCGCGACAAGAGTCCCTATCCGACTCCGCGCATCCAACGCCACCGCGGCGACCTCCTCAGCAGTGCAGTCGGACGTCAGCTCCGGCTTCGACGGGTGCAGCGCGGGGAACTCGAGCTGCTGCACGGGCGGATGCCACTTCACCCCGACGCGGAGGACTCGGCCGTCGGTGTTGTTGCGGTAGAACATTGATCCGAAGGGATGACCCTGGTCGAGAGTGAGGTCCGCGCCGTAGAGCGTCCAACCGTCGGCCGCATACGACGGGTCCCACCGCTGCACCGTGAGAGCGCCGACCCCCATCTTCAGACCTGCGATGAATGCTTCGTCGGCTTGGACCTCGACGAAGAATTCCCGAAGGTGCGGCGGAACTTCGTGCCGGAAAGATGACAGTGGCACGCGCTGGACTGTTCGTCCCGAGGTTCTCTGGCTCTCGGCGCCGGCAGGGTCAGCTTCATCGGTCATCGAAACGCCTCCTAACCACGAAGCGGCTGCGCCCACTGCATCTCGCCGCCAGACGCTCATAGTAACGAGCGCTCGCGGCGGTGTCTAGAGGGAGTTGCGCGATTCTCGCCGTCGTCTCCAAGCCCCAGCGTCTTCCACTGAAACCGGATCGATCCGCGCATACGGTCGACGCCGCCGCACCCTGCTCCGGCAGAACGGACCGATGATGAACTCGACACGCTTTGCTTCCGCCGCGGACGAAACGGAGATCGCAACGATCACCGACGACCTCGAAGTGCGCATCAACGAACGACCCACCGTCACCATCGTCAGCTGCACCGGGACCGCCACACTCGACTACGACGACACCGTCGACGTTGTCGCCGCGCTCACCGAAGCGCTCACCATCCTCCATGATCGCGGAGCAGGCACGGCGTATCCGGACGATGAAACGCGACAGTAGACGCGGATCGCCACTGCCGTCCGCCGCATATGAATGAACCGTGACAAATCATCTCGCCCTCTTCGACGAGCGTCCCTCAACGCCCGACGCTGACCCGAGAGAACATGCGGCGCGCCTTCCAGCTCGTGATGCCAGGCCGCGCGCCGGTCGGTGCGCGGCGAGGGATCCCGGCTCGGCGCTGGTGGTGATGTGCGCGGTTCTGGTATCCCTGGCTCCGCTGGCCGCGATCGAAGCGATGCTTGCGGGGCTGCTTGTCGGCTCAGCCCGCGATCCGGAACTCGTTTGGTCTGCGATGCCGCTGACGTTCCTGCCCTGCGTCGCGGGGGCAGTCGCTCTCCGTTCCGGAGCCGGCGGATTGCGCTGGTGGTGGGTGCTGCCCTCGGTGATTCTAGGAGCGCTCGGGCTCACTTTGCTTTCACGGACGTTCTTCGGCTGACACAAGAGCGCCGCATCCTTTGAAAAGGCGGACGAAATCGGCTGGCTCTGCTTCCCCGACCGCTACCACATCGGTGCGCAAGCGAGGATCACCGTCGGGCGCGGAAGGGCGCCGAGAAACCCGGAGTGGAGGTCCTCGCCTGCGAGATCCAGCCGGCGCCCGCTGCGAGTCCGCCGAAGACAACTTGGTCGTGGTGATTCGAGGCCGACCTGTTAGGCCGCGCCGGCGCCACGGTCGTAGATGCGTTTGTCACGCAGGGCGCGCTGCACCTCCGGATCGGTCAGCGGGAGCAGACCGTGATCCTTCGGCGCCTGCGATGAGCCCGGTTCCGGACGCAGGCGCAAGTAGATTTCTCGTATCTCGGGCCAGTCAGCTACTAACCCAAGCCGTGCTGCGCGGTGCAGCACGTGCAGCGTGCCCCTCGGTTTGAATCCGTGCTGACGAGCAAGGAGCTGACCTCCTCCGTCGTCGATGAGGACGATCACCCGCTCCCCGCGATTCCGCCGCGCCAGAGCGTGAGCGACGACCATCCGTTCGCCGATGTCCTTCGCGCGGGCTGGCTGGCGTTCGTGAGGCATTCCGAGGATCGCGCGCTTCAGGTCCGACGGAGGGGAGGGAGTGAGCTGGACTTGCTGGTGGATGTCTCTTCAGGACGCACACGTGTTTGCAGCCGGGCTCGGCGGGAAGCTTGGCATGGCAATAGCATCTGCCCGGTAGAGGATCGGCTACCGAACAACGAGATCGCGTCGGTAGTACACGTGCGACTGGTCGCGCTTGATCTCGATGAGACCGTTCTTCTCGAGGACACGTTGCGAGGGGGTGTTCCCCAGTTCCGTGTCCGCGAGCGCAATCAGCGCCCCGCGCGTCGCGGCGTGCTGAAGTCCGAGCTGCACGGCTTCGCTCGCGAGTCCCGCGCCTCGGGCTGAGGGAACCAGGCCGTACCCGAACTCGACCGTTCCCTTGTCGTCCGGCGCATCGAAGAATCCGAAACCACCGATGGCGAGGCCATCCGACCGCCGCCGAACGAGGTACATGGTGAACTCCGGATCCGCTGCGGTCTCGGCAGCGAGGGCCCGGAGTGGGTCCAGTTCGTCGGCGAACGGGTACTCGGGGTGCCAATCGTCACCGGGACGCTCGTCCCGCACGACGATGCGGCGCGCCATCGCCGGTGAGATCCCCTGAAGCACAGTCCGGCTACCGACAAGTGTCATGCCCTGATGCTCTCAGACCAGGCTGCCCGGTAGGGCAGCCAACCCGATAGAGGGTCCCTAACCGGGACGCGGGTCCCGACTTGTGCTCACGTGTGCGGTGTGGAGTCCTTCTTCCGTAGAAGAAGGCCGAGCGGCGCGGTGATGAGGACGGCCAGCGTGAGTGTCATGAGGGATGCGACGTTTGCCTGGCGGGCAGCTTGTGCAGTACCTGCATCAGTCACGTACTGCGTCTGGGTGAACAGCCTGAAGCAGATGTCCAGCGAGAGTGTGACGAGGAACGCAGTCAGGGGGAGCGCCCACGGCAGCCAGGCCGCCGGCGGGCGCGACCAAAGCAGGAGAAGACACGCCGCAAGACTGACGGCAATCAGGATCGCGAGCGTCACGAACCAGCCCCACCCGAAGTAAGCGAACGCAGTTCGTGCAGCCGCGTTCGACCAGGATGCTTGTTCCGTGGGCCAGTAGCGAACGAGCAGGAGATTACCCAGGACCGTCGCGGCCAGCCAAGACAGACCGACGACGATCCCGAGCGGCGCTGACCGACGGCCGCTAAACCGTTGAGTGTGCGCGACTGCGCGTGTTCGACTGGTCACGTCGCACATGGTCCCATGACCTCCGCAGATTGAAGAGCAACGCGAATCGCTTGGCAAGAGCATCCTGCCGCTGGGCCAAGTCTTCAAGGAACGCCTCCGCGATGAGTACCGCGGCCTGGTCGTCCAACTCCTCCGGCAGCGAGAAGGAACGAAGCTTTGCTGGAGGGAGCGGGGGAGACCATGAGGGAGTCCTACGGAAGGATGAGTCCGACTTCCGTACGAACGTGCCGCGAAGAGCCCTGGTAGGACTTGTCGTAGTCGTACCGTGAAGCCATGTGGAAACGGTTGCTGGTGTTCGGCCCACCTTCGCTTGCGCTTGCGTTGCTGGCCGGCTGGTGGGTCACGCAGCGTGCCGGCATCGTCGACGTGGTTCCAACCCGGGACGAGACCTTCCTCACGAATCCCTACGCAGTGCTCGTAATGATCGGATACGCCGTCGTCCTCGGCGTTTCGGGCTTCCGCCCCCGCCAGTCAGTCTTGCTGCTCATCGTCCTCGTTGGTCTCCAGCTGCTTTTCTGGCCAGCTCGCTTCAGCCAGTTGAGCTGGGTCGGCTACCTCATCCTTTTGCCCCTGCCCGCGGTAGTCGCCCGCTCCAGCTCCGCCCACGCGCGAACCTCGGCCCTTGCGCTTCTGCTCACCGCATCCGCCGCGATCGGAGCGCTTCTGACCATCCCCGCACTGTCCGTTTCGGGCCAGTGGGGGCTTGTGAACGGGCGACCGTGGGACGGTGACCTCGCGGTGAACGCACTCGTTTGGGTCGTGGTCAGCCTTGCCGCGACTGCCGGCTCCTGGAAGGTCGGGCGCGATCGCCGGCCAGAACGGGTCGAACCGGCGTTGCGAGGGCTCCCTGTCGCGGACCCGGAGCCAGTGAGCATGCTCTCGCCGCGAGAGCGCGAGATCTTCGCACTCGTCGCCGAAGGGCGCTCAAATGCTGACATCGCGCGATCCGCTTTCATCAGTGAAGCAACGGTCAAGACCCATGTCGGAAAGATCCTGACGAAGCTCGGCCTGTCCTCGAGGAGCGAGCTCATCGCGTTCGCCTACAGAACAGGACTGATCACACCGAACTCACCTGAATAGCCAGCGGCCTGTGCGTGCTTCTCTCGGCTCGCGCGAAGCCCACCGGAGGGCCGACGCAACCACAGTCGATGCAGCACCGACCTGGTCGATGGAACATCTAATGCCGGCATGAGTTCGGTCCGATGCATGTATCCGTCCTTCTCGGTGTCCGGCAATGGATGCTTAACCGAACTCAGCGCAGGGCGCGCTTCCACGTCTCGAGCCAGGGGATGACGTCGCGCAGGTCCTTCGTGTCAACGGCGGCGGATGCGGCAGCCCGCGCCATCGAACCGGCGTTCAGAGCGAGCGATGTCGGTAGGACCTCGAACAGGGGAATGTCGGACAGACTGTCTCCGATGGCGCAGCAGCGATCAATCGGGACACCGCGCTCCGCCGCGAGTTGGAGGGCACCGTCTCGCTTGTCGTACTCGTTGAAGTGTTCCGCCACAGTGCCGTCATAGACGGTCCCAACGACGTGAACACGTGGACCACCGTTCGCGGTGAAGCCGTGGCATCTCGCGATCGCCTCTCCCACCGGCTGCCAAGCAAGAGACGCGAGGACAGGCTCGACATCGTGGTCGACGCACCAAGCGACCACGTCGTCGATGCCGGCGATCAGTGGAAGTCCCTCGAGCCATTCGGCAACGGTCCGCGTCTGAGTCCCACGCCACCCTTCGGCGTCGATGACGCTGACTTCCTCGTTCGTCAGCTCGCCCGCGGCGTAGCGCTGCTCAGCAGCGTCGAGCGCGTCTTGATGTCCGAAGTGCTCGGCGAGGAAGCTGCTGCTGGACTTCGACGGAACTAGCGTGCCGTCGATGTCGAAGAAGGCGATTCCTCGGGTACTCATGCTCGGAGCGTAGTCAGACTCACATCGCGGGCACTGTCCCGATCGCCGGTCGTTCAACGGGCGCCGCAGCTCGTCGCGCTGGTGCGATCGCCGACCAACGTCGTTCGTCTCACTTGCCGATCGCCTATTGGACACCTGGAGTGGGCATGACGAGGTGCATCCCGGTTCGTCCGGGGGCGACGTCGACGAAGCCGCGTTGCTCGTAGAGGCGTCTGCCCGGTGGGTCAGCCGTGAGGGTCACGTAGGCCCCCTGAGGCGCGTGCTCAGCGATGTGAGCCAGGAGGGCGTCGAGGATGGCGCCTCCGATCCCTCGGCCTTGGTGCGCGGGGAGGGTCGCCATGTCGGCGATGAGGAAGTACCAGGCGCCGTCGCCGACGACACGTCCCATCCCGACGACGTTCCCTGAGGTGTCGATGACGTGCCGGAAGGTCCAGGAGCCGGTCAGCGCGCCGGCACCTTGGGCTCCGCTCTTGGGCGACAGACCGCTCTCGACTCGCAGCCGGAGGTAGCCGGCCAAGGGTGGCGGCCCATCGAGGAGGCGGTAGTCACGGTGCAGGGGCATGTCTCGAGTCTTCCCGACGAGAGGCAGCAGCTCAAGGAGCGCCGGGGTGCAGATTGGTTCTGTGAGCAGCCATGTGTCAGCTGCTCCTCGCCTGGTCTTGACGACCGATGCGGTCACATATGTGCACTCGAGAGCGAGCGAGCGAGCGGGCGGGCGGGCAGAGAAGGACCCCGAGACCGGCCGGGGCTCCATCTGTACGCGTTCGAGACGCCTGCCCTTGAGGGCGCACTCGTAGGCCGTACCCAGCAGGTTCGTGACGGGGACGGGTGCCACCCCAGCGCGGAACGGCACGGGGTCTGAACTGCACCCCACAACTTGGACACCTGTTCCTGACGAAGGGCGTGCGGATGAAGGTCGCGGAGGTTACGGCGAAGAAGGTCGAGTTCGCGAGGCTGCTGGCAGTGGGGCTAACGGTTCTCGAAGCGGGGCGTGCAGTGGGGATCGGGGCGACGTCGAGTAGACGATGGGCTGCGTTAGTCCGCAGCGGGGGTGTCGAACGGCTCGTGCTGGTCAGCGCCGGAGACCGACCCGCCGTACCGTTCGCCCTGAAGTGGCAGGCCGTCAAAGCGGTGAACGCCGGTCATAGTCAGACCTCCGTCATGGAGGCGCTACGGCTTCCTTCCGAGACCAGCATCCGGAACTGGCCGCGCGCGGTCGCTGAGTACGGGGCCGCCGGAATCGGGGGCACCGAGTCGGCTGTTACGGCAGCGGACCTACTTCCGATGCCGAGCTTTCGTGCTCCTGCCAACGTGCGGCATTCCGAAGAAGCGCGTCGGGTCTTCGCAGCTGTCGTTGCTGCTGGGGACGGATATGAGACGGCGTCCAAGCAGGCCGGGGTGCCGATGTCGACTGCGTGGGCGTGGTACCACCGGCTCCGCCGAGGCGAGTCCATATCGTTGGCCGCCGTGGCACCAACGAAGTCCTATACCGCCGAACTCAAGCTCGCAGCTGCTCGTGCGGTCGTCGATGACGGTATGACTCGCGCGGAGGCGCTCGCGCACTTCGGCGTCAGGTCGCATGCAAGCCTTGGCGCGTGGATGCAGGCGTACCGGCGTCATGGAGCGTCGGCGTTCGACTCTGTATCGCCCGCCCCTGCCACTCGATCTTCACCGAGCGACGATCTGTTCGCTCAGCTCGACCCTGCGCTCCCAATCGATGTCAAAGTGCAGATGGTCACCGCCCTCGCGGACAGGCATCCGGTTCGAGTACTCCTACGGACGGTGAAGCTCGCGCCGAGCACCTACTACTACCGTCGGTCTCGGCCGCCGAAAACGGACCGGTATGCGCAGATTCGTCCGCTACTGCGCAGCTCCTTCCATAGGGCCTATCGGGCATACGGCTACCGCGGACTCCGGCTTGAGCTCCGTCACGAGCATGGAGTACGTATCAGCGGGAAGACGACACGTCGCCTGATGCGAGAGGAGAGCTGCCGTTGTCTGGTTCGGCGCCGCAAGCCCCGAACCACCCGACCAGACGCCCCCGAGAATGTTTTCGCACCCAACCTGCTGCGACGGGACTGGTCGACCACCACGACGGGGCAGAAGTGGGTGACCGATGTCACACAGTTCAGCATTAACGGGCAGCTGCTGTTCCTGTAGCCACTAATTGATCTGCACTCACGACAGGTGATCTCCTACCGGCTCGACACCAACCAGAACATGCCGATGGTCCTCGAGATGCTCATCGCAGCTCTTCCCCAAGCAGATCGCGGGGCAACCGTCCTGCACTCGGACCGAGGATGGCAATACCAGCATCACGCCTTCCGCAACCTGCTGCGCGACCATGGCGTAACGCAGTCCATCTCGCGGAGTGGCAACTGTTACGACAACGCTATTGCCGAGAACTTCTTCTCGCACTTCAAGCAGGAGTTCCTTCGCGGCCGCACGTTCGACCTCGGTTCATTCCCCGACGAACTCGATCAATGGATCGAGTGGTTCAACACGAAGCGCATCCGAACGGCCCGCTGAGGTGGTGCGCCGCTCTCGTAGAAGACGTGCACGACGGCTTGGTCAAGCAGGCGACGTCGCGCCGGAAACGAACCACTCCAGCGTGTTCGCGATGAGAGCATCGAAGCTGGCAACCCGGCGGAGAACAAGACGCTGGTCGCTGCGTGTGCGAACGAGGACGACATCGCCAGCGATCTGGCAGCGGGCAAACAGAGCCGCGCCAGCACCCCGGCGCAGAGGAACCAACGTCCCTTCGACATCCACCGCACCAACCTCCGGTCCGCTGGCCGCGTCGCTGTCGAAACCGAGTCGCCGTTCGACATCCAGGTCGTTCGCGCTGTACGTAGCGATGGTCGTCGTCGCGGGCCTGTCCTGGGTGGGACGCAAACCGTCCCAGTACTCCGTCCAAGCGTACGGATCGCCATACCAACCGGAGGCGTCCTCGCCCACCGGCATCTCGACCACGATCCCGACTGCCATGGGGTCAGCAAGCTCAAAGGCCGTCACTTCTGGGGCGCGGCGGCGCATCCGCTCAGCCGTCTCGATGATTCGGGCGTGTGTCCGCGAGGGGTCGATGTTCTCTGAGACATGCATGGCCGCAAGATACCTGTCTACGGGGGTAGAACGCTAGGGTCTTCAGAGGGATGTTTCCGTTGCGGTACTAGGTCTACTGTGGCGTTCGTGTCGCCAGGGGGGTGGCACGGAAACGGACTGTTCGATGAAGAAATCACGACCGATGATCGCCGGCCTCGCCCTTCTGGCCCTCGCCGGCTCGCTCGCCGCTGCGGCTCCCGCTTCAGCGGAACCAACCACCGGCACCACGACCACGATCCCGATGAGCGTGGACTGTTCGAAGACAACGCCCGAGCAGATCGCCGCTGGGCACGCGCAGGGTTGGGACTTCTGCGGTGGAGGTACAAGCAGCCCTGCTGCACCAGGCGGAGCGGTTAAGCGCGACCGAGTCAGCGCTGACTGCGGAACTGCGTCGATCTACACGGATCGCGTGGCAAAGGGTAAGGGCCACGTCAGCTGGAGCCTGTTCTCAACGAAGGGCAACATCCTGCACCGAGACCTGGTCGTCAACTGGGGCCCCGCTGGCTCGACACACTTCCCCGACATCTCGTTCATGAACTCCGCCGACTACTCCAAGACCAAGACGGTGCTTGCAAGCGGCAAGCTCGGAGCCAACATGCACGGGTTCGTGGTCGTTGGAAGCCTGCAGGTGTCCTGCACCATCCCATCGGTTTACGCCGACAGCGTCAACATCTAGACGCACACCGACCGACGAAAGGGGCCGCCTCGCTTGAAGCGAGGCGGCCCTTTTGTCGCACCAACGGCAGTAGAGTGCACGGACCAACTGTCCAACTTGTGGGGTGCAGTTCAGTCTTGGCTTCGGTGATTTCTGGCCAGGTCGTCGACTGGTCGAACGCGGACGGTTCTCAGTGGGTTGCCCGGCTGTTAGCTCGGGCAACGTGACTAGTTGAGCAACTTCGCGAGCAGTCGCTGAAGTTCGGTCTGCTCGTCCGCGTCGAGGCGCACGAGACATTCATCGAATTTCACGGAGAGAATCTCGAGCGCCTTGTCGAGGGTCTGTGCGCCTTCGGGGGTGAGGGCGAGGCGGTGCCGGCGAAGGTCGGCGGGATCGATCTCCCTGCGAACGAAGCCCTTGGCCTCGAGGTTCTTCAGGTACACGGTCACGCTGGCTTTGGGCAGGACGAGCCGCGCGGCGAGTTCTGCAGGGTAGGGGCAGTCGTCGATCTCGCCGAGGACGAAGAACTCCTTCGCCTCTAGCCCGAGCGTCTCGATCTCCGGAGCGCAGTCGTTCATGACCCGGGTCAGCACCTGGTGGTTCAACGACCAGATCCGGGCAGCACTGGAGGTGTTCATCGATACTCCTGATCGTGATGGTACAGTCCTGTACTAGTTCCAATCGGAACATTCATATTCTCGGACAACCTGGCCCGATGAACAGTCTACTTCGCAGCGTTCAGCCCCTCGGAAGGATCGACCCCCATGTCGACCACGCAGGACATCTCCTTCACCAACGACACCTTCGACCTCGCCGGCCAGCTCCACCTGCCAGACGGCTTCAGCGAGGACCGCTCCTACCCAGCGGTCGTCATCTCCACCCCCGGCAGCAGCGTCAAGGAGCAGATCGGCGCGAACTACGGTCGAGGCCTCGCCGACCGCGGCTACGTCGCCCTCGCCTTCGACCCGGGCTTCCAGGGCCAGAGCGGCGGCCACCCGCGCGACCTCGAGAACCCAGCCGCGCGCATCGACGACATCCGCTTCGCCGTGGACCACCTCACAACGCTGCCGTACGTCGACAACACCCAGATCGGCGCCCTCGGCATCTGCGCCGGTGGCGGCTACGCGGTCAGCGCCACCATGACCGACCACCGCATCAAGGCCCTCGGCACAGTGGTGCCCGTCAACGTCGGGCGAGCATTCCGCCAGGCCGACACCTCCTCCAAGGGCTCCGCGATCGCAATGATCGACGCCGTCGGCGACAAGCGCACCGCGGCCGCCGCCGGCGAGGACGTCGATCGCGCCATGTGGATCCCCGACACCGCGGACCAGGCGGCGGCCTTCGGCATCACCGACGTCGACACGCTCGAGGCCGTGCGGTTCTACCGGACACCGCGCGGGTACAACGAGCACTCCACGAACCGCCGCTACTTCACCAGCGACGCCATGATGCTCGGCTACGACGCCTTCAACCTCGTCGAGGAGCTCCTCAGCCAGCCCCTCCAGGTCATCGTCGGCGGCCGCCTCGGCACGACGTTCTCCTACTCCGACGGCCTCGCCCTCTGGGAGAAAGCGCCGAACGCCAAGAACTTCCACGTCATCGACGGGGCAGGCCACTACGAGATGTACGACGACCCCAAGTACGTCAACGAGGCCGCCGACACCCTCGACGTCTTCTTCCGGGAGCACCTCGCCAGCTGAATCTCTCGACAGTGTGCGCTGTCGCTCATGACTCTCGTTAAGTAGCCGATCCGCTACCGGGCGGCGTCGTTCAGGAGGCGCGATCCAGTGCGGCCATGCTCGCTCGGTCAAGGACGACGTCGCTCACGGCGAGGTTTGCTTCGAGATGTGCGGGGTTCGCTGTGCCAGAGATCACGAAGGTGTTGGGTGCGTGGTGCAGAAGCCACGCCAGGCCGATCTGAGCGGGTGACCATCCCGACGCCTCTGCGATAGCCCGTACAACCTGCTGGTCGGTGACTCGCGGTTGGCCTGGGTGGCGATTTCCGAGGGGGAAAAACGGCACCCATGCGACGCCTTCGTCGCGACAGAGTTCGAGCATCGGCTCGTCCCTACGTTCGAGCAGGCTGTAGGAGTTCTGAACGCAAGCAATACCAAGAGGGAGGGCGTGCTGCAACTCGTCGAACGTGACGTTGCTCAGTCCGATCGCACCGATCTTGCCAGCGTCCCGGAGATCGCGTAGTGCAGCAAGCTGCGCATCGAGATCCACTCGTTGTTCCGCGGGGACCTCCGGATTGACCCCAGGTCGGCGGAGGTTCATCGCACCGATCTGCTCGACTCCCAACGTGGTGAGTTGTGTCTCCACGCTGGCCGTGATCTGGTTCGGCTGCTGCGCCAGCACCATTCCACCGGCGGGGTTCGGGTCGGCGCCGATCTTGCTGGCGATAAGGACACCGTCGGACGGACGGATGGCGTCGTGCAGGATCTGGTTCACGGCTCCGCCGCCGTAGAACTCCGCGGTGTCGACATGGTCGACGCCCAGCTCGATCGCACGCCGAACGAGCGCGACACCCTGGGCGCGATCTTCTGTAAGCCGGGCGAGTTCCATCGCGCCGTAGCCGATCCGAGCAACAGCGCGGCCACCGAGGCTGCCGACCCCTCCCGGCCGCTTCGTTGCATCGCTGCGTGAGGGTGTGTTCGTGCCAGTCATGAAACGCCGCCTTCATCTACCATAGGGTTATCGGAGGGCACTCCGGTAATACGACCGTAGCACTACCGGAGGGACCTCCGTTATGGCCTTGTCACGTCCAGTCCGACGCCCTGTTGGTGGGTTGCCGGTGCGAGCGCACGCCATCCAGAACAGGGCACGGTTGATCACTGTCGCGCGGGCAGCCTTCACGGCAGGAGAGGTGGTGTCACTTGAGCGGATCGCCCGCGAGGCGGACGTCGGAATCGGCACGCTGTACCGACACTTTCCAACTCGGGAGGCTCTCGTCGTCGCTGTTTACAGCGAGGAACTGGACGCGGTCACCAGCTCAGCGGCCGGCCTCCTCGAGAAGAGTTCCGCCGCGGATGCTCTTGTGGCGTGGACGCGACGGTATGCCGATCTCGTCTTCGCCAAGAGGGAGATTCGGGACGTCCTCGTGGTCGCGGCGACCACTGAGGCTGGTGGCGTGCCGTCAGCGAGAGAACGAGTCACCGCCGTAATCGACGCCATCCTCACAGCAGGACGGGTCGACGGGACGCTCCGCGACGACGTTGACACCAGTGACGTCGTTGCGCTGCTGCTTGGCGCGGTACTCGCCTCAGCGGCGATTAGCTCTCCCGAACCCCTGCATCGGCGGTTCGTCCTGATTTGCGAAGCCGTCACAATTCATCGCGCATCGAGCGCCACCTCAGCACCCTGAAGCCCGCGCACCGCGGAGAGAACCAGTCTCGATAGACGATCGTCTATCGAGACGTCCAAGAAAACACCGGGCGGCGCCTGTGATCTGCTCGGCCCATGGCCGAGCCCGCACCGGTCGCTCGGTTGAACGACGCGGGTGAGGGGCCTGTTCTCGATTCCCCTAGTGCCGATCGGCCGATGGGCGGACGGCGAGGTTGGAGGTGGTGTGCCCTCCGTCGACAGCCAGCGTCTGCCCGGTGACGAACGCGGCGGCCGAGCTCAGCAGGAACACCACCGCGTCGCCGACCTCGGCGCCGGTCCCAGTGCGGCCCAGGGGAACCGTTGCTCGGTACGTCTCGAACAAGACGCCGTCGCTGTGGGCGAGTTCGGTCGCCTCGGTGCGGGTCAGACCGGGCCGGACACCGTTCACACGGATGTTGCGGGGGCCGAGCTCTGCTGCCAAGGCGCGAGTGGCCGCATCGAGTGCTCCCTTCGCCGCCGCGTAGAGCGCCGTTGCCGGGCTGCCGACAGCAGACAATGTGGACGAGACGTTGACGATGCTCCCGCCTTCACGCATCACTGGCGCGGCCGCGCCGGACAGCAGCAGCGGTGCTCGGACGTCGAGTGACATCGTCAGGTCGATGTCACTCGCGCTGATCCGCTCGATCGGTGCGAAGTGCGCGGTGCCCGCGTTGTTGACCAACCCGTCGATCCGTCCATGGCGTTCCAGGGTCTGTGCGAGGACCTCGGTCGGCGCCGCCGGGTCGTTCAGGTCTGCCTGGATCCAGCTGGCAGCCTGCCCCAGCGTCGCGGCGTGCTCACGCAGTGCCTGACCGTCGCGGCCGACGAGGACGACTCGGGCTCCTGCTGCCGCGCAGCTGGCGCTGATCGCTGCGCCGAGGCCCTTCGAGCCTCCGGTGATGATGACGACCCGGTCGGTCAGTGCAGAGGTGGTGGACGGGAGTTGGGTGTGCATGCTCATGGCGGCTTCCTGTGCTCGGAACGCACGCCAGCCACCACTCGCGACGTCGGTCGACGCGGGGTCAACGGGGCTGGATGCGAGGGTTTCCAGCCCCGGACCGCCCGAGCAGGGCGACCGCTTCACGAAGGTGAACGAGTCGATCGTAGCGCTGCCGAGGCGGTCCGCAGGTCGGGCGACCGGCCCGGGTGTGGGGTACCCTGATGGTCTGACCGATTCCGATCGGTGTGGTCGACCTGCTGTTCCAGCGCAGTCGATCCGAGGCTGAAAACCTCCGGCATTCCCAATCGAAGCCCGGAGGTTTTCCATGGCCATGTCGTCGCGGACCGCGCCCAGCACATCCGCATCTCCCAAGCGTTGGTGGGCGCTCGTCGTCCTCGCGCTCACCCAACTCGTCGTGGTGCTCGACGGCACCATCGTCACCATCGCCCTGCCGCAGGCGCAGCAGGAACTCGGCCTCAGCGACCTCGAACGCCAGTGGGTCGTGACCGCCTACGCCCTCGCGTTCGGTGCCCTCCTGCTCTTGGGCGGTCGGGTCGCGGACTACTGGGGGCGCAAGCGCACCTTCATGGTCGGCATGCTCGGTTTCGGTGCGGCTTCCGCGTTCGGCGGCCTCGCCCAGAACGGCACCGAACTGATCGTGGCCCGAGGCCTCCAGGGCGTCTTCGCAGCCCTGCTCGCCCCGGCTGCTCTGGCTCTGCTGACCGTGACCTTCCCGAGCGGTCGGGAGCGGAACACCGCCTTCGCGGTCTTCGGAGCGGTCGCGGGCGCTGGTGCGGCCGTGGGACTCGTGCTCGGCGGTGTGCTCACCGAGTTCGCCGACTGGCGTTGGTGCTTGCTCGTGAACGTGTTCTTCGTGGTCGTGGGACTCGTCGGCGGGATGCTGCTGGTGACGGAGTCCCAGACCGCAGGCAACAACCGTTACGACCTGATCGGGGCCGTCACGGTCACGATCGGGCTGGGTTCGCTGGTGTACGGGTTCAGCCTCGCCGAGCAGGGCTGGGGCCAGATCCAGACGGTCGGGTTCCTCGCCCTGGGTGCCGGTCTGCTGGTGCTCTTCGTGGTCATCGAGAGCCGTGTGGCGCAGCCGTTGCTGCCGCTCCGGGTCGTCGCCGACTCGGTTCGCGGTGGCGCGTTCCTGGTCCAGATGATCGTCGGCAGCGTGATGATCGGGGCCATGCTCTACGTCTCGTTCCACCTGCAGATCGTGCTCGGGATGGACCCGCTGCTCGCCGGCCTGGCGACGCTGCCGATCACGCTGAGCATCATGGTCATGGTGCCGGTGGCGACGAAGCTGCTGTCCACCATCGGCCCGCGCCCCATGATGATCGGCGGACCGCTGGTCTCCGCCGTCGGCCTCGCCTACCTCAGCCGTGTCACGGCCGACGGCTCGTACCTGGTGCAGGTGCTGCCGGCGTTGATCGTGCTGGGTCTCGGCATGGCGTTCGTCTTCGTCCCGCTGCAGAACCTCGCGCTGACGGGTGTCGAGCCGCAAGACGCCGGCGCTGCCTCGGCCACGCTGAACTCGGCGTTGCAGATCGGTGGGTCGATCGGTCTGTCGGTCTTCACCGCCCTCTACGCCGCACGCGTGGCCGACTTCGGCGCCGGCGGGTCACAACTTGACGCGTTCACCAGCGGGTACTCCGTCGCGTTCCTCGCTGCGGCGATCGGACTGGTGCTCGCATCGATCATCGCGGCCGTGTTCATCCGTGGTTCGAAGTCCGAGCTGCTGCCCCAGGTGTCCGACACCGAGGCAGCGGTGTACGTGCACTGAGCGCCGTGTCGCGACTCGAGACCGTCCACGACGTCGTCGGGCCCTGGTCGCTCGCCACCAGCAGGCGGTTTTGGGAGGGCTTCACCCCCGGCAGGCTCGCGTCCCAGACGCAGGCACCGGGCATCCACACCACCTTCCTGTGCGACACCGACTGGCAGCGGGTGGACGCCGTCATCACCCAAGACGGGCCGTCCGTCCACATCGTGGTCGATGGCACCGGGGATCTGGATGCCGCGACCGACCAGGTCCGCCGGCTGCTGTCGATCGACATCGACGGACGCAGCTGGCCCGACGTCGCGATGCGCGACGGGGTCATCGCGGAGGCGCAGGCGCAGCTCCGTGGCTTCCGTCCGTGCGGCTTCTTCTCGCCCTACGAGGCCGCCGTCTGGTCGGTGCTGTCGCAACGCCTGCAAATCCGGCAGGCGGCCGCGATCAAGACACGGCTCACACAGCAGCTCGGCGACGACGGAGCCTTCCCGTCTCCTGCCGCGCTGTTCGCGGAATCACTGGTCCTGCCCGGACGCAAGGCGGAGTACCTGCACGCGATCGCCGAGGCCGCGCTCGACGGCAGACTCTCCGGCTCGTTCCTCCGATCGATGCCGTCGGCTGAGGCGTTCGTGCAGGTGCAGGGCATCCTGGGGATGGGACCGTTCTCGGCCGAGCTCGTGGTGATTCGCGGCGCGAACTTCCCCGACGTGCTGCCACACCACGAAGGCAAGCTGAGCGACGAAATCACGAGACGATACGGAACCGATCGCTCCTTCGATGAGATCACCGAGGCGTGGAAGCCGTATCGCTCCTGGGCCACGGTGCACCTGCGCGCGCTGCGAGCCGCAGAGGGCAGATGATCCTTCCGGGAGGCGTTCTACTGGCTCGCGATTCTGTTCACCTTCGCCCTCGGGACCGCCGCCGGTGA
>NZ_MJGI01000027.1:169702-199080 GCF_001864835.1 Curtobacterium sp. MCBA15_001
TCACCACGAGCGTCGTGTTCTTCGCCGTCATCGCCGCGATCATCAGCTTCCTCGTGATCCGGCTCCGCCGCGAGGAACCCGCGCAGCGCAGCCGACTCACCGTCTGACCCAGTTCGCTGGTGCCGCCGTCGACTCGAATGGCGGCGGCACCAGCCCGTCCCGTGGAAGGCACCCCGTGCTCCACACCGTTCCCCTCGCAGTGAGCCTGTTCGACGCAGCCTCCGTGCTGCACGCGTTTGGCCCATACGTCCTCGCCGGGATCGCGCTGCTGATCTTCATCGAGTCCGGGGTCTTGTTCCCCTTCCTGCCCGGAGACTCGCTCCTCGTCACCGCCGCGATCATCAGCAGCACCCTCGGTGTGACACCGTGGCAGGTCGCCATCGTTGCCGCGATCGCCGCGATCGCCGGCGACCAGGTCGGCTACTGGATCGGGAAGCGCGTCGGGCGACGCCTGTTCAAGGACGACGGCCGCATCCTCACCACCGCTCGACTCGACGAAGCTGAGGCGTTCTTCACCAAGTGGGGCGGCCTCAGCCTGATCCTCGGCCGGTTCGTCCCGATCGTCCGCACCTACGTCCCCCTCGCCGCCGGCACCGCGCAAATGCACTACCGCCGGTTTCTGCTCTTCAACCTCATCGGCGCGATCTCCTGGGCCTGCGGCCTGACCGCCGTCGGCGTCCTCCTCGGCGGCATCCCGCTCATCGCCCACAACATCGACGCGCTGATGATCGTCATCATCCTGTTCTCGATCCTCCCGATCGTCATCGGCGCATTCCGCCGCCGCCACGTCGCTCGGAGGAACCGCGACACGTCTGCGCCCGCATCCGCTGAGCGGACGGCCCGCGAGCAGTGAGCACCACGCGAGGCGAGCTGAACCGGGTGCCGGAACCCACCGCATCGTTCTGGCTGATCAAGGTCCTCACCACCGGGATGGGTGAAGCACTCTCCGACTTCCTCGTCACGCGCTTCGCCCCCGTCCCGACCGTGCTGATCACCGCGGTCCTCTTCGCGGTGATCCTCATCGTCCAGCTGCGGGCGGACCGATACCGGCCCTGGTTGTACTGGGGCACCGTTTCCATGGTGGGAGTCTTCGGCACCATGGTCGCCGACGTCACCCACGTCGCGCTCGGCGTCCCCTACGCGGTGTCGACGCCCGTGTTCCTCGCAGCACTCGTCGCCGTGTTCATCCTGTGGCGGCGCGTCGAGGGAACCGTCGACGTGCACACGATCACCAGCATCCGTCGGCAACTGTTCTACTGGGCCGCCGTGATCACGACGTTCGCAATGGGGACCGCCGCCGGAGACCTCGCCGCCAGCACCTTCCACCTCGGCTACCTCAGCGGCGGTCTCGTGTTCGTCGCCGCGATGATCGTCGTTGTCCTCGCACGGGCAACAGCGGTCCTCGGCCCTGTCACAGCGTTCTGGACCGCGTACGTCCTCACCCGACCCATCGGCGCATCCTTCGCCGACTACATCGCCGTCCCACACTCTCGAGGCGGCCTCGACGCGGGCACCGGACTCGTCAGCGCTGTCCTCCTCATTGCCATTGCCTTCACGGTGAGTTGGAAGAACTCGACGCAGCCAGCACCATCGGCCGGAACTGTCCGCTGACCCATCAGCTACCGGGACGCGGTCACGGCACAAAGCGAAGCCAGAAGGACGACACAGAACGAAGCTGCGCACACCTACAAGAGTGCGTTTGGCGGGTTTCAACCGACTCGACGGAAAGCCCTCGACGTTGTCTCGATAGTCGATCGCCTATCGGACGGGCGCGGGTGGCTGGCCTCAGTCAGCGACGATCGATCGGTAGGGCTCGTACTGGGTTGTCCGGCCCCATTTCTTCCATCCCGGCAGAGGAACCAAGGAGGTCAAGCAGCCCTGGTACCCGGTCTCGGTCTCGGTGCTCCCGTCGGTGAGGGTCACAACGACTCGCGACCGACCAAGAGCGAAGGTTTCCGCCACGCGGCCGGCGACAGCGGCGTCGAGGAGGCGTTTGGCTTGCGCGACGTCAGCGTCTTCGTAGCCCAGTTCCCATCGGCCGCCGACTCGCCCGACCTCGACGACGATCCACTGCTCGCAGGTGAGATCGACGGCCAGAGCCGCTGGGTTGTGAGGCCGGACGAGCACCGAGCGAGTCGACGGCGATCGGCCTCGGTCCACGCTGCCGTCCGGTTCCGTTACCCAGTGATTGCGGGCGGTGACGGTTGCGGAGTCACCCACGAGGGTCCGAAGGTACGGAAGCAACTCTCGCATCGCCTGCGCTTGTTCCAGGAATTCCAGGTCGGAATCGTCTGCCGCGGAGCCCATGATTCACCTTCGTATGCCTGCCCACTGACTATCGCCAGTTATCACCGCAGTTCCTTGGCAGACGGACACTCACGACGTTCGGTTGGCGATGGACTGCCGGGGCTTCGTGTCGCCAGAAGGAGTTGGCGACCCCGGGCCGCTACGCAGCCCGGGGTTCTGGATTACGGCCGGATCAACACCTTGAGTGCTTCGCGGGAGTTCATCAGGCGGTAGCCCTCGGCGATGTCGTCGAGGGGCAGCTCTCGGTCGAACACCTTGCCCGGTTCGATGGTGCCGTCGAGCACCTGCGGGAGGACCGCCTCGAGGTACGCACGAACCGTCGCCGGACCGCCTGTGAGGGTGGCGTTCTTACCGAAGAGCGACGTGAAGCCGACCGGGGCGTCCTCGTACTGCGGGACGCCGACGCGGCTGATCGTGCCGCCGGGGCGGACGATGCCGTAGGACTGCTCGTACGCAGGCATGTGCCCGACAGCTTCGAGAACGACGTGTGAGCCTTCCCCGTCGGTCAGTTCCATCGCCTTCGCAACACCGTCATCGCCGCGCTCAGCGATCACGTGGGTGGCGCCGAACTGGCGGCCGAGATCGGTGCGGTCGGTGTGGCGTCCCATGAGGATGATCTTCTCGGCACCGAGCTGCTTCGACGCGAGGACGGCGGAGAGTCCGACCGCGCCATCACCGATCACGGTGACCGTCTTCCCCGGTGCGACGCCACCCTTCTCGGCGGCGTGGTACCCGGTCAGGTACACGTCGGACAGGGTCAGCAGGGACGGCATCAGTGACTCATCAGTGCCTGCGGGGATGGTGACGGCGGTGCCGTCGGCGTAGGGGACGAGGAGCTTCTCCGCCTGGGTTGCCGAGGGGGCGCCGTCGAAGAAGCCGCCGTGCACGCAGGAGGTGGTGATGCCGTCGCGGCAGAACGCGCAGGTGCCGTCGGACCAGGCAAACGGGACGATGACGGTGTCGCCGACGGTGAGGGTGGTGACGTCGTCGCCGATCTGCTCGATGACGCCGATGGCCTCGTGGCCCATGCGCCGGCCCTCGGGGGTGTCCGGCAGGTCGTGGTACGGATGGAGGTCGGATCCGCAGACGCAGGCGTAGGTGACTCGGATGATCGCGTCGGTGGGGTTTTGGATGACGGGCTCGGCGACGTCGACGACGCGGACGTTGCCGGCGCCGTACATGAGGGTGGCCTTCATGGGGTGGGTCCTTTCCTGCGGTTCGGCGGGTGCCGAGCTCGCTGGGTGTGTGGGTTCGGGGTGGTCAGCGGGTGGTGGGGAGGATCTGCACTGTGGCGCTGGTGGGGCCGTCCTGCAGCATCGGCGGCAGGTAGGGACTCCCGGCGTACTTGCGTTCGTAGGCGGCGTCGACACGTGCGTTGACGGACGGGTCCGCTTGCTCGAATCGGACGTCGTGCTCAGCGCCAGCGGCAGTGATGCGGCCGGCGTGCTGGGTGAGAGCTGCTTGGAACCAGCGGGACCGGCGTCCGTGCCAGGCGCGGGCGTACAGTGCTCCGTCGACAACGACGGACCAGATCCAGGTGGGGGTTCCGTAGGTGCGACGGTCCTCGCGGAACGGCGCCACGTGCAGGTCGTCGCTGGTGGCGATCGCGTTCAGCAAGTCCTCCGGCCACGCCGATGCGGGGTTGTCGGTCATGCGCCGTTGAACTGGTCGTCGGTGATGTGCTCGAGCCACGTAGTAGTGGCGGCGGGGTCGTCGCCGTTCTCGAGCATCGCGATGTGCTCCATGAACATCTCCGGTGCGGCGGCGTGCCAGTGTTCCTCGCCGGGCGGGGTGTAGATCGTCTGCCCGGGGTGCACGTCGATGGTGTTGCCGTCGCGGGTTCCGAAGCGGCCGACGCCCTGGGTGACGCGGAGGTACTGGCCCTTCTTGTGGGAGTGCCACGCGGTGCGGGTGCCGGGGGCGAACCGGACGGTCGCGACGACCATGTGCTGGCCGTCTTCGTGTGGGAGCGCGATGGGGTCGAGCCACACGTCGCCGGCGAACCGCTCCGGCGGGTTCTTGCTGGTCGGGTTGGTGGGTTCGATGTTCATCAGTTCTCTGCTTCCTCGGTCCCGAGGACCTTCTTGGTGACGCCCATCGCGCCCATGCCCTTCGGCCAGCCGGCGTAGAAGGTCACGTGCGTGATGGCTTCGATGAGTTCTGTCCGGGTGAGACCGTTCTCGACGGCCCGTCCGAGGTGGAACTCGAGTTGGGCGAGGTCGCCGCTGGCGGCGAGGACGGCGACGGTGATGAGGCTGCGGTCGCGGGCGGATAGGTCGGGGCGGTTCCAGACGTCGTCGAAGAGGACGTCGTCGGTGAGTTCGGCGAGCTTCGGGGCGAAGTCGCCGAGGGTGCGGCGTCCGCCGCCGATCTGTCGTGCTTGTTCAGGCATGGGGTCCTTCCTGGGTGGGGTCGTTACTGCAGCCATCGTTCGCGCAACTCCGATAGGCAGCGGCGCACGGCGGTCAGGATCGGGGCGAGCAGGGGTAGCGCCGTGATTGTCCCGAGTGGGGCGAGGACCATGTCCGCGGCGATGTGCTCCTGGCGCGCACGGTGTGCTTCTTCGCCGGTGAGGTGGCGGATCTCGGTGCGGGCGTCCGCTTGGAACTGGCGCACGTCGTGCGGAGCCGTTTCGGTCATCGGCTGCCCGATCCGAAGGAAATTAAGCTCGCGTCCTCTGAGGCGGCTGTGGCGCGGACGTGCAGTGCAAGGATGCTGAGCGGGACGAGCATGAGCGCGGCGGAGACGATGCCAACGGTGACCGGGCCGAGTGGTCCGAGCGGCCCCTGTAGTGCGGCGGCGGCGATTCCGGTGCCGATGGCGGTGCCGAGGTTGAAGGTGCTGGTTGGCATCGCGGTGGTGAGGTTCGGTGCGTCCCCGCCGACTTTGGTGGCGAGGGCGATGAGGATCGGGTTGGCGGAGAATCCGACCAGGCCGAGGACGCCGAAGCTGATCAGTACCAGGGTCGGCTTCGTTGACGTCACCGCAATCGCAATCGTCGCGACGAGGGTGATCGCGCCGAAGCTGAGCGCTGCGCCGTACGGCCGGCGGTCGCCGGCGCGGCCGCCGAGGATGCTGCCGATCACGGACCCCGCGCCGAAGACGACCAGTGCGATTGGTACGGCGGTCTCGGGGAGGTCGGCGCGGTCGGTGAGGAGCGGGCTGATGTACCCGTAGGAGGAGAGCACCCCGCCCGTGATGCACGCGGTGGTGGCGAGGACGAGCCACAGTTGACCGGAGCGCAGTCCGCGGAATTCGGCACGGAGCGACACCCGCGTGGTTTCTGCGGACGGTTCCACGAGTTGGCAGATCGGTATGACGAGCAGGAGTGCGAGGAACGCGAGCGCCCAGAACACGGCCTGCCATCCGACGAGCAGGCCTGCGAGGGCGCCGAGTGGGACGCCGAGGACGTTGGCGATGTTGCCGCCGCCGATGACGACGCCGAGCGTTCGAGCTGCGGCGGTGGGGCCGGCGGCTTTCGCCGCGACGACGGACGCGATCGCCCAGAATGCTCCGGTCGCGAGGGCCGTGACGAACCGGGCGACGAGGAACACCGCGAACACCGGAACGGTCGCGGCGAGGATCTGGCCTGCGGCGAAGGTCAGCAGCGCCGCGATGAGCACCGCGCGGCGTGACACCCGGAGCGTGGCGAGCGTGATGACTGGTGGGCCCACGACCATGCCGATCGCGAAGACTGTGATTGCCAGGCCCGCATGGCCGACGGAGGTGCCGAACGTGCGGGCAAGGTCGGGCAGGAGGCCGGCGACGACGAACTCCGTGGTCCCCATCAGGAACGTGCCCGCGGTCAGCGGGAACGTCAGCCGGGGAAGAGCCATCGGGTACTCCTGAGAGGGTCATTGGGTGGTGCAGCGCTGGCGCGGTGGGGGGACGGCGCCAGCACTGCACCGGTCTGAGAGGACGTTGCTGATCATTCAGCTCCGAGCGCGTAGCAGCACTGGCGTCGCTGACTGACCGTCCGTTGTCGGTTGCGGGGCTTCGCCCCGCAGCAACTACGACACCACCGCGGCGTGGTCGAAGCGACGCCCTATCAAGACGTGCCTTGACAGGGAACGTCTCGCGGGTGCGGGCCGGCCGTACCCTGACGGCGTGGACAACAAGACGGAAGTGCGCGAGTTCCTGATGTCACGGCGTGCACGCCTGGCACCGGAGCAGGCTGGTCTGCCCGGCGGCGGCCGGCGCCGCGTCGCCGGCCTCCGTCGCGGGGAAGTCGCCGCGCTGGCGGGCCTGAGCGTGGAGTACTACGGCCGCATCGAACGCGGACAGATCGCCGGCGCATCGACGGCGGTCCTCGAAGCGCTCGCGCGTGCCCTGCAGCTGACAGAACCCGAGCGGAGCCACCTGTTCGATCTCGCTCGCGCAGCGGACGGCAACACGCTCGCCGCTCGGCCCCGGGGGCGCCGGTCCCCGCGCGCGGCGCAACGGCAGAGCATCCAGCAGGTTCTCGGCACCATCCACGACGGCATCGCGGTCGTCCGTGATCAACGGCAGAACCTCCTCGCGACCAATCAGCTCGCGAAGGCGTTCTACACAACGGTCATCGGTGACGGGACCGGCATCCCCAACCTCGCTCGGTTCCAGTTCCTCGACCCGGCATCCCGCGACTTTTACCCCGACTGGGACCTGTTCTCCGAGATGTGCGTCGCCGTGATGCGTGCCGAAGCGGGACGAGACCCGCACGACACCGAGCTGCAGGAACTCGTCGGAGAGCTCTCGACCCGCAGCGACGTGTTCCGTCGTCTGTGGAGTGCACACGATGTGCGCTCCCACGGGTCCGGCACCAAGCGCTTCCACCACCCAGAAGTAGGGGAACTGGTGCTGTTCTACGAGGAGTTGATGATCACCGCCGACCCCGGCACGGTGCTGATGGTCTACACCGCAGAACCCGGCACTCCGACCGCGGAGCGGCTCGCGTTGCTGGCGTCGTGGGCGGCCGCTCCGACCAGCGCCGCCGCGGACATCGACGTCGACTGATCAGCGTTCCGGTAACGCAACACCGGTCGCGGCCTCCAGCGCACGCAGCAGTGCGTCCTGGAACTGCGGGTCCCGGACGGCCGGATGTGGGTCCTGCTGCCGGTCGTGGAACCAGTAGCCGCCGCTGACCGAGGCGTCCGGATCGGCGATCAGTCGTTCCTGCGTGCGGTGGCCGAGCTCCAGGTCGTCCGATGCGCCGGCGCCGCCCATCTTCGTCGGCACCCAGCCCGGGTCGACCGCGTTCGCCTGCACGCCGGACCACCGGGCTGCGACCGCCGCAGCGAACGCTGTGACGAACAGCTTGCTATCCGAGTAGCTGCTCGACGACGACCCACCTTCCCAGTCCACGCCGTCGAGCCGCGCGGAGCCGCCGCGGTGCATGCTGCTGCTGAGGTAGACGTGCCTGCTCTGGCTCCGCAGCAACGCCGTGAGCAAGTACGGCGCCACAACGTTCACCGGGACGATTGCGGTGCCCGAGATGACGCCGGCGTTGTGGACGACGCCATCAATGGGCGCCCCGGCCTGCAGCTGCTCCGCGGCAGCGTGCACCTCGTCGCGGTTGGCGAAGTCCGCCACGACTAGGTCGGCGCCGCGCCCAGTGAGGTCCGCGATCGCTTCCGCGCGATGAGCGGAGCGGGCGTGCACGATGACGTCGTGCCCCTGACGGAGCAACGTGTCCGCGGTCGCTCGCCCGAGCCCGTCGGTGGAACCGGTAACCAAGATGCGTGCCTTGCCACTCATCGTGCTCCGCTCCGGCACCCGTACCGGTGCCCTGAGAGGGCATCGCAACTCGGCCCGTCCCGCCATAGCGTCACTGCACGAACCCCGACGGCGCCCCTCACCGGCGCGCCCGTCTCGGCACACAGGAGTGCGTCAGCGCTTCGGGAAGCGAATCCACGATGAAGTACTCCGTTCTCGGACGCACCGGCATGAAGGTGTCCCGCATCTGCCTCGGAACCGCGACCTTCGGCGTCGCCCCGACCGCGCAGGACGCTGACCAGGTCATCGGCGCAGCGCAGGATCTCGGCATCAATTTCATCGACACCGCCGACGTGTACGGGAACATGCCCGTCTTCGACCGTCCCGGCGCTCCCGCAGCAGCCGACCGGGAACCGGCGGAGCAGATCCTTGGACGGGCGCTCCGCGGCCGACGCGACAACACGGTCATCGCTACCAAGTCCAACGGCGTCATCGGACACGACGTAAACCAGCGCGGCCTCTCGCGCCGGCACATCATCCGCCAGGTCGAGACCAGCCTCCGCCGCCTCGAGACCGACTTCATCGATCTGTACTACGCCCACGACCCCGACCCAGACACACCCCTCGACGGGACACTCGCCGTGTACGACGACCTTGATCCGGCAAGGCAAGATCCGCGCCGTGGGGCTGTCGAACCACCCCGCCTGGCAGCTCACCCACGCCCTCTGGATCGCCGACGACCGACGGCTGCACGCACCTGTGGTCGCCGAGGTGAAGTACAACCTCATCGACCGCGCCGCAGAACGCGAGCTCGCAGCCGCCTGCACGCAGTTCGGCGTCTCCATCGTCCCCTACGCACCCCTGCACGGCGGTCTCCTCGCTGACCTCGCCGTCCTCGACCGTCCTATCTCCGGTGACCAACGATTCGGTCAGCCAGGCTTCCCGGACCATGAAATCGCGATCGCCCGCGAGGTCGACCGACTCAGCCACTCCTGGGGCCTGCACCCCTACCAGGTGTCACTTGCTTGGCTGCTGGCCCGCCCGGCAGTCGCCTCAGTCATCATCGGCCCGGAATCAGCCGACGAGCTCCGCGCCAACGCGACCGCCGCGGACATCGACCTCAGCCCCGAGCAGCTCACCGCGCTCACCGCGCTCAGCGCGCAAGAGCCAGCGTTCCTCCACCGAGCAGGCAACGGGCCCGCCTGACACACAGCCGCTCGAGCACGCTCGCCTCTCCCCACATCACCAACACCACCGAAGGACGTCCACCATGCCCCGCGCCAGCCAGCACACCATCGACCTACTCACGGGACTGCTGCAGGTTCCGTTGACTCCTGACCTCTGAGGACTTGATCCTCGGTGGAAGGATGTCGATCATGGCCAAGCCCTATCCGAAGGAGTTCCGACGCGATGTGGTCGCGGTTGCCCGCCGGGGCGAGATCCCGCTGCATCAAGTGGTGAAGGACTTCGGGATATCCGAGGGAACGGTGACGAACTGGCTCCGCCGCGCCGACGTCGACGATGGCGTCAAGCCGGGCGTCACGACTGCGGAGAACGTGGAGCTGCTAGAACTGCGGAAACGGAACCGGCTGCTCGAGCAGGAGAACGAGATCCTCCGCCGTGCTGCCGCGTATCTCTCCCAAGCCCATCTCCCAAAATGATGTACCCGCTGGTCCTTGAACTCGCCGCCGACCGGATCCCGGTCGCGGTGGCCTGCCGGGTGTTGGGTTTCACGAAGCAGGCGTTCTATGCCTGGCGGAAGGACCCGGTGAGCCGCCGCGATTGGGACAACGCGCACCTGACCAATGCCGCGGTCGACGCGCACCGCGACGACCCGACGTTCGGGTACCGGTTCATCGCCGACGACCTCCGCGGAGCCGGCCTGCTCGTCTCGGAGCGGCGCGTCTGGCGTCTGTGCTCGCAGCAGCGGCTCTAGTCACTGCACGCGAAGAAACGGGGCCTGACCCGGAAGGCCGGACCACCAGTGCATGACGATCGGGTGCGGAGGGCGTTTACCGCGCCGGATCTGAACAAGCTGTGGCTGACCGACATCACCGAGCACAACACGGGCGAGGGCAAGCTCTACCTCTGCGCCGTGAAGGACGCGTGCTCCCGCCGGATCGTCGGCTACTCCATCGACTCTCGGATGCGATCCTCGCTCGCCGTCGCGGCACTCGAGATGGCAATCGCTCGCCGCGACCCGCTCCACACCGTGGTTCATTCGGATCGCGGCAGCCAGTTCCGGTCCAAGAAGTTCGTTCGAGTGCTGTCGGATGCCGGGCTGCTGGGGTCGATGGGCAGGGTCGGGGCGTGCGCGGACAACGCGGCAATGGAGTCGTTCTTCGCGCTGCTGCAGAAGAACGTCCTCAACCGGCACCGATGGACTTCTCGTGAGCAACTGCGGCGCGCGATCGTGCGCTGGATCGAGGGCACCTACCACCGAAAGCGCCGACAGCGCGGTCTCGGGAAGTTGACGCCCATCGAGTACGAAGCAATCATCAACCCACAGGCAGCACTCGCGGCCTAAAACCGACGAGTCAACCCAACCTGCAGCAGTCCCGGACGCGACGGACGCCCCGCTGTACCTCCTGGTGCTGCGGGGCGTTCGGCTCAGCCGCGGTCGCGGGCCATTCCTGCTTCGGTGTTGCGGGTACCGACGGCCACGCCGTGCGGGGAGACCGCTTCGATGCGTTCGAGGTCGCCAGTTGTGAGGACGACGTCGGCGGCGGCGACGTTCTCCTCGACCCGGGACGCCTTCGTGGTCCCGGGGATCGGAACGGTGCCGGCCTGGATCAGCCACGCGAGGGCGAGCTGCGCGGTCGTGACGCTCTTCTCGTCGGCGATGACCTTGAGCGCGCCGACGATGCGGAGGTTCGCGTCGATCGCCTCGTCGGAGAAGCGGGGGAGGTTCCGCCGTGCGTCGCCCTCGGGGAGGTCGTCCTTGCGGGTGAGGGTGCCGGAGAGGAACCCGCGGCCGAGCGGGGAGAAGGGCACGAACCCGATGCCGAGCTCCGAAGCGGTGTCGAGGACGCCGTTGTGTTCGGCGTCGCGCTCGAAGAGGCTGTACTCGGACTGGATTGCCGTGATCGGGAACGTCGCGTGCGCACGGCGCAGGGTCTCGGCCGAGGTCTCGGAGACCCCGATGTAGCGGGCCTTGCCAGCAGTGACGGCTTCAGCCATCGCGCCGATGGTGTCCTCGATCGGGACGTTCGGGTCTGCCCGGTGCAGGTACCAGAGGTCGACGTGGTCGGTGCCGAGGTGGCTGAGGGACCGGTCGATCGCGCGGCGCGCGTGGTCCGGGGACCCGTCGAGGCCGATTGGTGTGCCGTCGTCGGTGAAGTCGGTGGCGAACTTCGACGCGACGATCACGCGGTCCCGATCCGAGCCGAGCACGTGGCCGAGGAGCTTCTCGTTCTCGAACGGCCCGTACGCTTCTGCGGTGTCGAACAGGGTGATCCCGAGGTCGAGGGCTCGACGGATGGTCTCGGCGGAGCCGGCTTCGGTGGCGCCGCCGTAGAAGGCGCTCATCCCCATGCATCCAAGCCCGAGGGCGGACGTGACGAGGCCCTGGGAGCCGAGAGGGATCTGCTGCATGCGTGTTCTCCGTTCGTCGCCGGGATCGCCCGGACGATGACGACCCTCCACCCTGGTGTGCGCACCATGTCAAGTGAGAGACTCCACCCATGCTGCTTCCCGAGGTCCGCGTCGACGAGTCGGTCACGATCAGCGCCGCGGCGGCATTGCTCGGCATCACCGTCGACACGATCCGCTACTACGAGAAGGAAGGCATCGCGCCGGCTCCTGATCGTGGGCAGGACGGGTGGCGACGATATGACACAGCTGCGCTGAGCTGGCTCGCCGGGACGGTGATGCTCCGTGGGACCGGGATGAGCGTGCAGGAGATGCGCGAGTACGCGGCCGCGTACAGAGCTGGTGCTGACGACGTCGCACGGCTCGCACTCCTCGAGCAGCACCACGCGACCGTCCTCGCTCGGCAGGCGGAGGTGCAGCGGCACCTCGCGGCGCTGGAACGGAAGATCGAGGCGTACCGCGAGACCATCGCCGCGACCGGCCGATCGGCGTCATGACCTTTCTGCCCGGTTGACCATCGGCTATCGGGACGGGGTTAGCGCTAGCTTGGCGGTGTGAGTTTCAGTGCCGCACAGGCGTCGTGCGGACGCGAGGCTCGTCGCGGCGTCAGCCCTGGACGGTCCAGGCAGTGGAGATGCTCCGGTCGACGACACGGCGCCACCCGTCCGGAGCGGCAGGGTCATGGCTGGCCATCCCGGCCAGCCACAGGACGGTCAAGAGGTCCTCGGTGGTGAAGTCCTCGGCGAGCACGCCTGCCGTGTGAGCGTTGGCGACGAGTTCCGCGCCGAGCGCCATGGATCGTTCGCACGCGTTGATGAGGAGCACAGCGTTCGGGTAGCGCCGCAGCATTGCGTCGTTCATGGCTGGGTCGCTTCGCTGGAGTTCGATCATCTCAGTGATGAAGGTCTCCAATTGCGCACGGGGAGTGGTCTCGGACAGTGTCCGTTCTCGGAGGGTCCTGAGTTTCGCGCCGGCGATGTCGGGCACGACGGCGTCGATGAGTGATTCCCGCGTCCCGATGCGGTTGTAGAGCGTCCCGATGCTCACCCCGGCTTCGCGCGCGATGTCCTCCAGTGGCGCAGAGAGCCCTCGCTTTGAGAAGACGGCGATGGCGGCAGCGCGGAGCTTCTCGACGTTCGCCTGCGCGTCTCGGCGCAGGCGGGGTGGGGTGCTCACAGCGACTCCGAAGGATCTTGAGGGCGGTCTCAACATATGCTGCAGTGGATTTGAGGACGTTCTCAACTTACCGCACCAGCTTGCAGGGCCCGGCGGTGGGCCACGAAAGGACACATCATGCCCCTCATCACCATCATCGGCGCGGGACCCGGACTGGGTCTCGAGATCGCTCGCGCCTTCGGGAAGAAGGGCTTCGACGTCGCGCTCGTTGCCCGCAGCCAGGCGAAGGTGGATGCCCTGGCGAGTGCGCTCGTCGCGGAGGGCATCCAGGCTCGCGGGTTCACCGCCGACGTCAGCGAGCCCGACACGATCCGAGGCGCACTCCGGTCGATCCGGGAGTCGCTCGGTCCGATCGACGTCCTCGAGTACTCGCCGGCGGATCGGGCACTGGAGTCGGTCGATGCCGTGGATGTGACGATGGACAACCTGCAGCCACAGATCGACTTCTACCTCGGTGGCGCCATCGCGGCCGTCGGTGCGGTGTTGCCCGACATGATCGCCGCCGGCACAGGCACGGTCCTCGTGACGACCGGTGGTGGTGCGCTCGCCCGGACTCCGGTCCGCGGGAACGTCAACATCGCAGCCGCAGGGCTCCGGAACTGGATCCTCAACCTCGGTGCCGCCGTCGCGGAGAAGGGTGTCTACGTCGGTTTCGTCGCGATCACCGCCCTGATCGGAGGTGGGCGACCGGATGCGGAGCCCGCGGTCATCGCGCAGGCGTACGTGAAGCTCCATGACGAGCGGCGGGACGCCGAACTGCACTACGTCGCCCACGACGGCTGACGACACACCCGTCCGGGCCGGCCGGCCCGGACGGGTGGCTGCCGCGAACTCTGCATGGTGGCGCTCTGCGCGTCAGTCGGTGCGGGCACCGGCTGCCGCGGCTACGAACGTGCGGAGCGTGGCGACCTGCTGGGCGGTGCTCGGCGGTGCGTCGGCCATCTGCCACGTCGACACCAGCGCGATCATGCCGCCGATCGTGAAGGTGCGGGCGTCCCCGCTGAGTGCGACCACCGGTCGGGGGTCATCGCGATCGGACTCCGTCAGCCACGTCGTCATCGCCGAAGCCAGCACCTCGGTGACCCGCTCGCCGCGCGGGATGGCACGGAGCTTGTCGAAGAACTCCCGATCCGATCGTCCTGCGGTGAGCAGCGGTTCGATCCCGCGTTCGCGAACGGCGTCGGTGAGGGCCTGCGCGAGGTTCGCCGCGCCCTCGTCGAGGGGAAGATGGTCTTCGAGGAGTCGACTGATCCAGACATCTGTCGCGAGGTCACCGACGTTGCTGTAGTGGTTGTGGAGCGCCTGCCTGCTCAAGCCAGCTCGCTGCGCCACTGCACTCATCGAGATCGTCTCGCCCTTCGGCGACTCGGACACGAGTGCGGTCAACGCCCGGATCAGGGCGGCGCGGGTGCGGGTGATGCGCGGGTCCATCCGCTGGCTCGCGAGTGCGGCCGTGGGTGTTCCCTCCGTCATGCGTCCATCTTGCCAGACCGAGAGCTCTGATGTACGTTCGTCATCTACTGGACAACTGTAAAGGACACCATGACGCACGTGACCGAACCCGCACCGGACCGGCGAGACGGCCCGCAGCACCCGGCCTTCGAAGCGGCGGTCGCGGGCGGAACGCTGAACTCCGAAGGGCCGGGATCGGCTCATCGCTACCGGAACGTGATCCTCGGCGGGATCGCGATCCTGCTCCTCGCGATGGCGATGCTGACGAGCTACTCGAGCGCGTTCGGCGACCCGACGCCGAACAACGTGCATCTCGCTGTCACCGGCGACGCTGACGCGATCGTCGCGCTCGAGCAGCAAGGATCGCTGGACCTCACCGTCGTGGCCTCTGACCAGCAGGCGCGGACCGCGGTGCTCGACCGCGACGTCGACGGCGCTGTCGTGTTACCTGCTCCGGGGAAGGGCGCCGGCGTCACCACCTACATCGCCAGCGGCGGCGGCCGTGGCCTCGGACAGGCGATCTCCGGTATCGGTGACTCGATCGCAGCGAAACTGCGGACCACCAACACGGCCGCAGACCTCGCACCCCTGCCGAAGCAGGACCCGGTCGGATCGATCGAGTTCTATGCGATCCTCTTCGCCGGCCTGGGGGCCGCCCTCGGTGCGACGGTGTTCGGACGCATCCTCGGCACTGTCGACACGGCGGCGAAGTTCATCGAGCGCAGCATCGTCCTCGTGCTCTACACCGGTCTCCTCGCCGGTCTGATCACCCTGTGGATCGACTCCGCACTCGGAGCGGTGACCGTCGGCCCCTGGGCCGTGTTCGGGATCCTCTGGCTGACCGGGCTCGCCATCGGGGGAGCGGTCACGGGCGTCGCAGCACTGGGCGGAACCATCGCGGCTCTGGTGATGACGCTCGCCCTGGTGATCCTCGGGAACACGTCGTCCGGTGGTCCCCTCGGGATCCACGTCCTCAACGACTTCTTCCAGACGCTCTACTACGTCTTCCCACAGGGCGACGCGCTCGACCTGCTGCGGTCCGTCCAGTACTTCGACGGCGCCGCGGTCGCCGCCCCGATCATCCGGCTGAGCATCTGGGCCGTGGCAGGCATCCTGCTCACGCTGACGGCGATGCTCATCCGGAACCGACGCGAAGCCGCGGCTCGACCGAAGGGCGGCCTCCGCTCCGAGCAGGATCCCCGCCCGGCAGCCGGCCCATCGGGCTCCCACCTCGAGTCCGCCGCAGGCTCGCCTAACGCGGCCTTGCTGCCGTTGACCCCGACGCCCTGAACACGACGGGCGTGCTCGACGCCCGTGAACGGTCGAACCACTCCCGGTTCGACCGGCGGGAACCATCACGACAACCACTTCTGCACACAACCAGCCCTCATTGCTGAGGACGATCGGAGGACCGCTCCATGCCAGGAAAGATCGATGTCCACCAGCACCTGCTCCCGCCCCGCTACTTCGAGGCGCTGGCAGCGGCAGGATCGCAAGCCATGGGGGCCGGCGCCCAGGGGGATGCGCCGGCTGCGACGGGAGGGTCCGCGCAGTGGGACCCGTGGGGTGGAAGCGGCGGGACAACGCCGCGACGAGGGCCTCGGGCCATCGGCGGCTGGCTGATGCCGGAGTGGAGCCCCCGAGCGGCGATCGAGATGATGGACGAGGCGGGGATCGAGACCGGAATGCTCTCGATCAGCGCACCCGGCGTGCACTTCGGTGACGACGCCGCGGCGCGGGAACTCGCCCGCGAACTGAACGACTACCAGGCCGAGCTGGTCCGTGAGGCGCCGGACCGGTTCGGGCACTTCGCGGTGCTGCCGCTGCCGGACTTCGATGGTGCCGTCGCCGAGGCTGTGCGAGCACTCGACGAACTCCACGCCGACGGGGTGCTCCTGCTGTCGAACGCGCACGGACGGTACCTCGGCGACCCGGCGTACGAGCCGCTGTGGGCAGAGCTCGCGGCACGCTCAGCCGTGGTCTTCGTGCACCCCACCGCACCACCGATCACGCAATTGCCGGGGATGCCCACCGCACTGCTGGACTTCCCGTTCGACACCACCCGCACCGCCGTGGACCTCGTCGCGCACGGGGTGTTCGACCGCTACCCGAACCTGCGCGTGATCCTCTCCCACGCCGGCGGGTTCCTGCCCTACGCCGCGAGCCGGTTCAGCGCTGCCGCGATGTTCAACCCGGGCACCACGCCGGAGCGCATCCAAGCGGGCCTGCGCAAGTTCTACTTCGACACCGCCCTGTCAGCTTCGCCCACGTCGCTGCCGTCGCTGCTAGCGTTCGCGGAGCCCGGCCACGTCCTCTACGGCAGCGATTTCCCCTACGCACACCCCGACTGGACCGCGCGCTTCGACCACGACCTCGACACCTACGACGGCCCCGGCGCAGAGCGACTGGGTGACGTACGCAGAACAGCCGCCGAACAGCTCTTCCCACGCCTGGCGAACGGCGGCGTTCCGAGGCGTCAATGATGGTGGGGGACTGTCGGGACGATGAGCGCGTCGTGGTCGGCACACGACCTCGCGCGCCCCATCGGAGCATCCTTCTCCGACGACATCGCGGTGCCGCAGGCGCTACCGCTCACCGTTGCTACCGGTGACGGTCGCGGCGTCCGATGACCCATCGGCTATCAAGACACCTTCTGGTGGTGAAGCACATCACCGGCGAGGACGCTCAGGGTCGGGTGGGCGCCGGCGAGTGCTTCGTCTGGGGCGTGATGCAGATCAACCGGGTACACGGAGAAGTCCGCTGGCGCTCCGACCGTGATCGTTCCCGTGAGGTCGTGCCGAAGGAGCTCCGCGCCCGCACGCGTGTAGAGCTCGAGCGCCTCGTCTCTGGTGCATGCGTGCTCGGCGCCGAGGATCCCAAGCCTCGTACGGCGGGTCGTCATTCCGAGCACGCCGGCGATCGGGTCGAGGGGGCTGATGGGGTGGTCGGTACCGGCGCTGACGGAAGCGCCAGCGTCCAGCAGTTCCCGCCAGGGGAACATCGTGGCTGCTCGCTCCTGTCCCCATGCTTCGACGAACGGTGCGATGAGCCCATCTCGGAGCGCCTCCTGCGCGGTGATGTGCACGTCGAGTGCGATCGCTCGCGCGATCTGGTCGGCGTCCATGAGGGCGCCGTGCTCCACGACGATGGAGCCGTGTTCGTGCTGGATGCCGCGGTCGACGTTCCGCTGAACGGCATCGAGGAATGCGTCGACTCCGGCGTCTCCGCAGGCGTGGGTGCCGACGGGCCGTCCTCGGGTGACGCAGGCGCGAAGTGCATCCGTGAGACCGTCGGGCGTCATCAGCAGAGTGCCAGTGAAGTCTGGTCGATCCGCGTACGGCTCGCGGAGCGCAGCGGCTTCCACTCCGCCGTCGACGACGAGCTTGATCCCCCAGAGTCGGAGGAGGTCGTCACCGTCGTCCGGGTGGATTCCCTTCGCCTCGAGTCCGTCGAGGTAGTCGTCCATCGAGCCAGCCGCCGCGATCAGGGGAGCCGGGGAGAAGATCATCGAGAAGGCCCGGACGTGCAACCGGTTCTCCGATCGGGCCCGCTGCAACGCGCCCCACTCCTCCACAGACACGGCTGGGTCCCGGACGACACCGACACCGGCTGCCCGGTAGGTGCGACTCGTCGCTTCGATCCCATTGATGAGGTCCTCCTGGGAAGCCTCAGGGAGCATTGACTGCATCGCGGTGAGCGCACCGTCCTGAAGCAGCCCGGTGGGGGTCCCGTCGTCCGCCCGAGCGACATACCCGTCCGCGACGTCGCCGGAGGTCGCGGTGACGCCGGCAGCAGCAAGCGCTGCACTGTTCAGGACAGCATTGTGGCCGCCACGCTGCACCAGGACGAGGTGGTCCGGTGCTGCCTCGTCGAGCTCGACTGCGGTGGGGAAGCGACGTTCCTGTAGCTGCATCTCGTGCCAGTCTGCCGCGGTGATGACCCAGGATCCTGCCGGAGTGTGCGCGGCGCGTTCCCGGATGCGATCGAGGATCTCGTCGATCGTGCGCACGTCGTGCATGGGCACTCCGAGCACGTTCCGAGATGCCAACGCGAGGTGATTGTGCGTGTCGATGAAGAGCGGAGCAAGGACCCCGTGTTGCGGGAGGACGGAGGTGGAGTCGCCGCACCAGGTGCCGTGCAGTGCATCGACGCCGGCGGCATCCGCGGCGACTGCCACGATCCTGCCGTCGCGCACGGCGACTGCCGCCCGGGTGGTGTCGGTGCGAGCTTCGACGATGAGTTCGGCTGGGACGTTGATGGGGTCTCCAAATCGTAAACGGAAGCGGGCTTCCGTTTGATACGGTACGCCTCAGACGTCGAAGTAGGAAGGGGCGCGATGCGAGCGGATGCGCAGCGCAATCGCCAGCGGATCACGGAGCATGCCGCGGCGCTTCTTCGCGCTTCGGGCACTGGAGTGTCGATGGAGCAGATCGCGTCGGATGCTGGCGTCGGTGTGGGGACGCTCTACCGGCACTTCCCTGACAAGGCGGCCCTCGTCGACGCGATCGCCGCGCTCCGCATCCGTCGACTCGCGGACGATGCTGTTCCGTTCGCCGGCGAGCAGGCCGTCGGGCACTCTCGCGTGCGAACGCTGCTCGAGGCGTACATGGCCAGCGCCGCAGAGGACGGATCGTTGCGTGCTGCGCTGCGGGGCCACGCAACAGGACTCGGCAACGAGGTCCGCCTCGCGATCGAGGAGTCGGAAGGGCCCATCGGCAGCCTCATCGCTGCCGACCAGGCCCAGGGGCTTGTCCGTGACGACTTCTCGTTCGCTGACTTTCGAGCGGTCTGTGCCGCAGTCGTATCCGTCATGAACCCGCCCGCACCTACAGACGCATGGCACCGGGTTCTCACCCTGGTGCTTACCGGGCTCCGGCCACCAGCTCACTGATTTGCAGGTCGCGCCAGCTCATGGCGCCGGGCCCCTGATCCTGGGGCGTTGAACACTGTTCCAGCCTGTCCGGTGGGGGATCGGCCAGCGAGACGGTGGGACCAGGGCTGCTGAGATCGACATGCCCTTCGACGCGACTGCCAAACAACCTGTCCAGCTCCGTATTTCAGGACACGTTGTGTGGCAGTTGGACAAGTTAGCTGGCGGACGACAAACGTGTCCACTTTCGCCCTACTACTGCTCAGCATCGTGTCAGGTCACCCCCCGCCTACAGCCTCCGAGAATGCGTATTATCGGAACTGAGCCGGGTAGGGGCGCCACAAGCGTGATCCTCACAGGCGACATCGACGGCCACTGAGCGGGTGACCGCCTACGGCTCGGTTGGCATGTCCTCGGGCTGCACCGACTGAAGCTTCTCTTCTGCCCAGTAGCTCGAGCTTGGCGCTCCTGTGGGTCTTGTTGTGCTGAGGGACGAATCACCGGATGTGGGTGAGGGCTTGACCGCCGGTGGCTGCGCGGTGTTCCCGCACCCGCTAACGACCGATGTGACCGCGATTGCGATGAGCCCCGTGCCGGCTGCGACGAACAGCCGCCGCCTAAAACCCTCTCGGTGTCGCTCAAGCACGCCGTCGGAACTCCTCGATGACGCCGGGGAGTTCCCCTGACGTCGTCAGGATGCGCCGCGGCCGCCCTGGCTCGTCGCTGGCGATCACCTCGCAGTGCTCCAGCTTCCGCAGGAGCTGATCCGCGACGTCGTCAGAGACCTCGAGGTGCCTGATGAACGCAGGCTTCGTGGCAGTCCTCGTCGTGACAGCGAGCCGAGCGGCCCGGATGATCAACTCGACGTCGACGTCGACGTCGACGCTTCGCGCCGCCGCCGGCTGCATGGCGCGAGCGCCTGACGTCGGGCTCGCGCTTCGTCCGCTTCGCCAGCGCCCCCACCAGCGGGTCTCGTTCCCCATGGGGCTGAGCCTACGAAGCTGAGGGCCGCTTCCGCGACCCACGTTCGGGCGCAGGGAATCTCTGTCGTCAGGTCGTGAGCTCGACGACCTTCGCGAGCGTCGCGGTGAACCGCTCCTTCGCTCCGGCCTGCGAGAACGATTGACCGGCGGGGTGCACCGTGCGAAGCACCCGGTACCTGTCGCCGATCGCCAGGTCGAGGTGCGCGTCCCAGCCATCCTGGGCCTTCTGACCGGCAAGGACGATCACGCGAAGGTCGGGCAGGAGGTTCAGAAGTCCTCGCAGCTCGATCGAGCCCTGCGCGAGCTCCGGCGCGGTCGGCTTCACCGAGGCTCGGCCGAGCACCCACGGCACGATGTTCCAGGCGAGCACGTGCTCGTATAGGCCCACTGTTTTCCGACTGGTCCACACGTTCTGCGCGGTCGGGTCGTCGTTGTCGACCGAGATGAACCCTGAGCCACCCCACTCGGGCACCGTCTTCGGCCCCGGCGCCTCAAGCAGCAGCAACACGCGTGCCTCGACGCCGGCCTCCGCCGGGTCGAAGTGGGGCAAGACGATGTCCGGCTTCCGATCGCGGCGCTTGTCCCCGACGCCACGGGCCTAGGCCTCGAGCGGGACGGTCCTCTCCGCTGTGATGAGCAGCTCGTGCCGAGCGGCAAGCACGGACGGGTCGCGGAAGCCGCGGGGCGCGTCGAGGAACATGACGCGAGCGTATGTTCTCGCCGGATCGTGGGCTACTCGCTCCGCGGTCCTGCAGAAAAACGTCCTGAGCCGGAAGCGTTGGGCGACCCGAGTCGAACTCCGAGGGGGCATCATCGCCCGGAACGAAGCGACTTACCGCCGGAAACGACCTCAGCGCAGACTCAGGAAGTTGACCCCATTGAGTATGAGACGATCATCTACCCACAGTCGCACTCGCAGCCTCAACCGACGAGCCAACCAACCCTGCAGCAGCCTGCGTCCGAGTGTCGGCGCCCACGGCGTCGTCCATCTTGAAGTGGTCAGGGCCGGCTGACGCAGAAGCCCCCCGACGGTGGCGACACCGTCGGGGTGCACGGCCACGGAACTTCGAGAAGCTTCGCGCCATGAACAAGTCTTCGCGATCGAGTCGCACGACGCATTTCGCGAAAGTGACCCGCACCGACCGGGCCTGTAGACCACTGCAGGGGGGGGGGGGCTGGTGACGGTCTTCGTCGGATGAGCCCGACCGGCGTCCGTGGCACCACCCAGGCTCACGGACTCTCACTCGGCGTTCGAAGTGTGCCGACGAGCGAGTACCGAGCAGAACGAACCGCCGTCGTAATCTGAGCACATGCCGGATCAACCCGAGGATGTACTCGATGAGCGAATCGGACCGTTCTACGACGATGCAGGCCTTCGCGCGCACTTCGGTCTCACAAGCGCAGTGGTTGATGGCCTCGTTCGATCGAGTGATGTCTTGCTTGTTGAGTCCTCAGACGGTGAGCGGCTCTACCCGTCGTTCCAGTTTGGAGTAGCTGGTGCGCTGCTTCCCGGGCTGCAGAATGTGCTTGATGCGCTGGATCCCGAGCGTGAGGACCCCTGGGGAGACGCGGCTTGGCTCAACTCGCCTGCAGAGGAACTTGGCGGAACCACTCCCGCGCAGGCGCTTGTCTCCGATCGCATGGGCGAGACGGTGCGACTCGCGGAACAGGCAGGCGCGTTTCGGCTCGGCTAGCACCACCCAGCACGTTGTGAACGCGTCAGGCGCGGGTCGCGATGTGCGACAGTCCAGCCTCGAGCGCCTGCTCGCCACTCAGCTCACCTCGGGCGATCTGGAGGAGCAGGGCTGTCAGCGTGGGTTCAACCAACTCGAGCTGAGCGTCGAACGCTTCCGGGCCCGCGGCACGACGGAATGTTCTGTCGACGCGGAACACCTCTCGCGAGCGAAGCGATGCCTCCGCTCTCGACACCGTGCCGGCGTCAACCGCGGCGTATAGCTCGTCAAGCATCGGGGTGGACCCGACCATGTAGCCGGGGTCGCGATCATCGTCCTGCGATACCAGTGCCCCGCTGTCGACCAAAGCTGCAAGGAACAGCACCGCTTCGTCCCCAGTCATCGTTCCGTCGGCAACACGTCGGGCGAGGTCCCGGGCGTCAGGGTCTGTGACGGCGAGGCCCTCGGCACCGAGCGCCCCGTCAGCGAACGACACCCGGCGCGAGACTTCGTCGGGATCAGCCGTGGCAACCCGATGGGCGTCGATGTACGCACGTGCGTCCTCCAACGCATCACCCGCAGAGATACCTCCGGCCACGAAGTCCCTCACGATGCCTCGCAAGACGGGATCTGTGACCTTCTGCTGCGTCATGGCGAGCACAGGATCGACGCCGCGATCCTCGTCGTCGGGTGACGAGTCAGTGGCGTTTCGCTCCATACAGCGCTCCCGTCCAGGCACATCGATTCTACAAGCGAGGTCTCTCGATCGAGGGGGCATCAGGCGTCCGCGTCACGGTCACCATACGGACACACGGTATTGGCTGTCAGTCTCGGGGGCGTCAGGAGGCCGCGAAAGGACCACGTTCTGGCCTCCTCGCACCCTCCTATGCAATCGAGCTGCGTAGTGGCCGCACGGTGACCGTCGGACGGTCACTGGGGACCGTCTAGTGACCGTCTCGCGTCCCCACGATTCACGTTGCGGGCTTCAGGGAGTGGGCTGTCGTCGTCGATGAGCCGGCCTACCTCGGCGCGTGCCTTCCGCGCCCGCGCCATGTCATCGTCGAACGCTTCGCGGAGTGGCCGTCCGCCGATCTTCGTCTTATCGAGCCAGCGGTCGACGTCGGCCGGGACGCGCTGCAGTCGTTCGTTCGTTGCTCGCAGCAGCTCCCGCTCCTGCTCGGTTTCTTCGATCGCCCTTTGCGCTGCGAACCGCGATCGTGAAGCGGCGCGCTGCGCCGTCTCAGCGGCATCCTGCGCCCGCCGCGCGTCTGCCGACGCAGCGTCCAGTGCTCGCTCTCTGGCCGCGATCGAGTCCTCACGGCCGTCGAGGTTCTTTGCCCGGTTCTCAAGGCTGACGAGCAGCGTCTCGTACGTTGACTTTTCCGCTTCCGCGTCCTGCGTCGCGTCACGGAGACGGTTGGCCTTCGCCTGGAACTCGCTGCTGCTCAGGTGCTCCCTCGATCGCTCTGTGACTCGCATTTCGACGTCGTAGCCCACTGATTCCATGTGTGCACGGAGTTCCTTGTGCTGCCGCCGGAGGTCGGCCGGCGACTTGAAGAAGTCCTTCTGAGAGAGCCGACCATCGGGTGTGACCGGCGTCACGAGGACCTGTAGCTGCGGGCTGTACTCGTCGAGATGCAGCGAGAACCCGACGATGTTCTCCTGGCTGAACTCGTTGCATGCCCAGACCAGCGACGCGTCCATGTACTCGATCGCCTCCTCGTTGGGGCCGGTGGTCCTCCAGTTTGGGTTGTGGTCGTCGAACCACTTCGGATCCAACTGGAGAATGACGCCTCGGATGGGCTTGGCGTCCTTCCGCTTCCGCCCCGTCACCGTTGCTCGTCGCGTCACGAGGTAGTCCTCGAACTCTTGCGATGGAGGCCGGCCATCGACTGACTCGAGGGCTCGGAACGCGCCGGCGCCATCGTTGACACGCGTGAAGTTGAACCGGGTGCGCTCGGGAACGATGTTCTTGTTGGCGTGCGCGAACGCGAATCCCGCCTTCTCGTCAGCGTCGCGCGCGATGTGGCGGAAGAAAATCTGGCGGTGCCCGCCTCCGTCTCCCACCCGGTGGGAGACGTCGAACGTCATCGTGTAGCTCATGCTTCACCACGCTCGACGTCGATCGTGGGGTGCACCGACTTCGTCGCTGCACCCCACGATGCCTTCGGCGACTCTCCCGAGGGGCTTCCGTTGCTGCGACTCCGACCACCACCCCAGTGCACCTTCGGGAGGGTGGTGGTCTGCTTCGCGGCAACGAAAGGTGTAGCCCCATACACTTTCGCGTCGCTCCGCTCGCCAAAGTCCTTGGGGCCCTGCGGGGCGCCGACGCGCGGAGCGCGTCGAGGGCACCCTTTCCGGGGTGCCTGAGGCCGAGCGCGCTGGTCGCGCGCACGGCTGCCGCGTGCGTCCAAACGATGGAGTGCGACAACACTCGACCGTCCGTTGGACGAATCGCACAAGGTGTCCGCCGTGACCTTGTACTGAGCAGCTGCTTCAGGAATCCGAGCAGTTGTGCTTGCCGATCTCCAGACGTCGGGGGCGCCGTTGATGCTGACGATGCTTCCCAGGGCGCGGGGTGTGTTGGATCGACTGATATACACGTCGATGTCTCCTCAGGTCCTAGGCTGCGCTCTGGTCGACGATGAGACCAGTGCGTACGGCACCCTTGCTCGTTCGCGTCGCAGTCACTCCAAGTCGGTCGAGGGCCTCGCCGAACTTGGTTCGGCCGAGCACGTGGACTCCGTGGATGCCCTCCTTGTCCGCCCAGTCCAAGAACGCGTAGTGGAGGACGGTCGTGGTGTCGCCTCCCGAGGAGGTGTCCGTGCAGCGCGCCTCTACAAATCGGCGGACGTCGTCCTGCGACTCGGCATAGTCCTGAGTCGCCGCGAGGACCGACGCGGGTTCGTCAAGGCCGTTCGCGAGGTAGTCGGCCAAGCCCTCGACGGCCCACGCGAGCACCGCGTCAGCGTCGTCCTTCAGCTTCGAGCCGAGGTACGGGTCCTGCTGGTCCTTCGGCACTACAACCCTGAATGGCACGACACGGACGCGCGCCCACGTAGCCGGGTCGTTCGCCGGAAGCTTTGGCAGGTAGTTCGTGATCATCAGGATCAGGAAGGCCGGCGAGAACTCGAACGGGGATCCGTAGAGCTCACGGGCGGTGATGCGGTCGCCCCCGGTCATGCGCTTCATGAAGGCTGCCGAGATCCGCGCCTTCTCCTCGAGCTCCGACGCGACAAGGAGGCGGACGCCGCGGAGCTTGGCCAGCCCGGGCGATGCGCTCTGCGAATTGCCACCCCGCTGCACCTCGAAGAGACCGTCCTCAGCGACAGCCGCGTAGTCGCCAAGCGAATGCATGACTGCTCCGTAGGCCACGCCCTTCCCGTTGCGGCCGGTTCCCGTCGCGATGGTGAAGATGTTCTCGATCACCTCGCCGATCAGGGCGAGACCGTTGATCCGCTGGAAGAACCCCTGCACATCGGCATCGGGCAGCACCTGGTCCAGGAACCCGTCCCACACTGACGACCGCCGCGGAAGCGTCGGATCGAAGGAACCGCGTGTGATCTTTGTGATGAGGTCTTCTGGGTCGTGCGGGCGGACCTGCATGGTGTTCAATTCCAAAGTGCCATTCGGCATGTTGAGGACGTGGCCATCGGAGTCGAGCTGATCGATCGTCGCGGTCATCCCCTGCAGGTTCGACGCGATCTTCAAGACCCCTGCGAGGCCGCTCGCGCTCTCGCATGCCTTGACCAGAGCGAGGAGGTTCTTGCCCTGTCGCTGCAGAATCTCATCGTGGTCGAACTCGCCCGACGCCTTCATCTCCGTCCCCTCCTCCCGGAGACGGAGGAGGGTCTTCAGGAGGGCGTCCTGGGTAAGGCCGGTGTCGTCGACCCAACGCTGGCCGTTGAAAGCCATCCATCCTTTGTTGCGGACGAACAGGAAGCGGCCGCGGTGGTCGACCGCGAATTCGTGAGCGACCTGCGCCTGGTTCCGGTGTGACTTCGCTCCTCCCTCCAGCTGTTCTTGAAGGGTCGGCTGCGATACGGTTGCAGTGTTGTTCATAGTCATCTTTCTGGGTGATCGATCGGCCCCGGTGTCTTCAGCACTGGGGCCTTTTTCGTGGCGAGTTGAGTGGCTCAGAGGCGCCGCCGTCGAGCCGGCCCTCGAAGCGGTGCTGGGGCGGCATCGAGTGCGTGCCGTCGCGAACGCCATCCCGCACGGGTGCTTGGTGCAGGGCGTGCTTGTTGCAGTCGCTCGGACCGCGCTTCACGACCACGCGAGCGCTGTGCGGGTCGGCGGTGCGGATCACGAAGGTGCACAGGGCGACCGGCTACCGGATGTTGGTGGCGCACAACGCGGGCTCGAACGCCGCCACGGAGGGCGCCACCGAGTGTGACGTTTGTGACGTTCTGGTCCCTAACTCTCGAAGGAAGAGACATCGAGGAGAGAAAGGAGTGAGAGTTCGGTTCAAAGACGTCACTAACGTCACCGGACCGAGCTGCGGCGCCGTCGGTGTCTTGCTGGGGGCGACTCACCACGAGCGGTGGGAACGTGTGGGCGAGTGCCACTGAGCGCTCCCGCGGGGCGGAGACCCGCGAGCGGCTCGTCGCCGGCCAGGCAGCGAGCCGGACTGTGCCCGAGTAGGGCTTGCTGCAGTCCACGCTGCAACGGGGTGCGGCGACTCCGCTTTGCAGAGTGCTCGTGACGCTTGAAGTGGGCATACATGTTCCTTGAATCGATGGATTCAAGGAGACCGAAGTAGCCGATCCCGCTAGCGGATGCTTGGCGTGTCTCTCAAGTCAGGACACCGTTGTCCCTAGCCCGTTTACGTCATTGAGGCCTGTGCCAGGTTACAACAGGTGCGGCCGTTTGCTTACAACTGTTTGTTGCTCGTTGTCCCCGGATGGAGGAGCAGCCGCACTTTCCCGAATTCGGCGGTACATCCGGTACATCTCAGGGTCAGGGTCGTTCGCTTCCGCGCCGAGCGCTCGTAGCGGCATCAATTGTCGCGAAGCGGCCCGTTCTTGCTGTATTGTGGGAACCAAGCCCAAATGACAGAAAAGGGCCAGAGCCAACGGGCTCGACGAGTGGACACGCCAAGCAACTGCTAACGGGTTCGGCTACACAGGTCCCCTCGAAAGCTCAAGCTTTCGAGGTTCAACTATGTCCACTGCCCCTGTCATTGCAGCTTCCCCGCTCGACTCGCTTCTCACGGCTGATGAACTCGCCGAGCAGCTGCACACCACGACCCGCAATCTGCGTGAGTGGCGCTCGACGGGACGAGGCCCCCGCTTCGTCAGAGTAGGACGCCTGCCGCTCTATAGGCGCGAAGCCGTCGAGCTTTGGCTGGGCGAACAGGAGTACGCCAGCACCGCCGACGAGCTGCGCTAGCTGATGGGAACTGTCAAGCCCTACGTGACGAAGACGCGAGGCCGGCTCTACGAGGTCTGGTACACAAAGCCGGATGGAACTCGCGGGCACGACCGCGGTTTCAAGCTCAAGAAAGCGGCTGAGGCTCACCTCGCGATCGTTGAAGTATCCAAGCTCAGGGGCTCGTATGTCGACCCGGCGGATGCGCGCGCAACGATCGGCGAACTCGGGCCAGCGTGGCTCGAGCGCCATCGGGCGAAGCTGACCGAGAGCAGCTTCCACTCCGTAGAAAGCAGCTGGCGCGTGAACGTCGAGCCGCAGTGGGGCAAGTACGCGGTCGGAAGGATCTCGAGGCGCGACGTGCAGGTCTGGCTCAACGAGCTCGCCGGGCGGCTCTCTCACACCTCTATCGCGCGTGCACGGGACTTGCTCGCCGGCATCTTCGACGACGCGATCGAAGACAACCGCGTGACGAAGAACCCCGCGCGCGGGCTCGCAATCAAGAAGAAGCCGATTCCCGATGAGGTGTTTCTCACGCATGCACAGGTCGAGGCACTCGCCCTCGAAGCGCGCTACGCAGACCTCGTGCGCGTCCTTGCGTACACGGGACTTCGGTGGGGCGAGGCGACAGCGCTCCGCGTGCGCAACATCGACCTCCAGCGTCGACGGATCAACATCCGCGAGGGGGTCACCGAGGTCAACGGGCAGCACGTCCTCGGCGGCGTGAAATCCCACGAACGCCGCTCCGTGGCATTCCCCGACTTCCTGGACGACGCCCTCGCAGCTGCATGCGACGGCAGGGACCACGACGAGCGCCTCTGGTCGTCCCCAAGCGGCGGGTTCCTGCGACCCGGTCACTCGCAGCAGGGCTGGTTTGCTCAAGCGGTGAAGCGCGCCATGGCGGCTGATCCGGGGTTCCGTCGAGTCACGCCGCACGACCTCCGGCATACTGCTGCGTCGCTCGCGATCAGCGCTGGCGCAAACGTGAAGGTGGTCCAGCGGATGCTCGGACACAAGTCGGCGAAGGTGACGCTCGACACCTATGCGGCCTTGTTCCCGGACGACTTGGACAACGTGACCGCGGCGCTCAGCCAGCAGCGAACGCAACACCTTTCGCGTCCGCCGGTCAGATCATTGAGATAAGGACGATGGGGAGGCTGTTCAACCGATTCGGGAAGCGGCAGTAGATGTACCGACGCCTCGTAGGGCTACCTAGGCTCGCCTGTTGAATCGACATAAGAGACCGCTATCGGCGCAGACAGGAACGGCCGGTCACCCGCGTGAGGTGACCGGCCGTTGCTGCGCGTGGGGGAGTGGTGTCAGTGCGCCGCGTCGTACGCGTCGCGGACGGTCTGGCTGATGCGACCGCGGCTGGAGACTTCGTGGCCGTTCGCGGCAGCCCACTCGCGGATCTTCCCGAGCTCCTCGGCGTTGCCGCGCTTGGGTGCGCTGCCACCGCTGGTGCGGCCGGAACGGCCGGAGCGGCCCGTAATCTTGCGGGCGGCGGCGATGTAGTCGGAGAGCGCTTCGCGGAGCGCGTCGGCGTTGTCGTCGGTGAGGTCGATTTCGTAGGCGGAGCCATCGAAACCGAACGTGACGGTCTGGCCCTTGCCTTCGTCGATGGTGTCGCCGGTGAGGTCGTCGACGAGGTGCGTGGTGACTTTCTGCGCCATGGTGGAGGTCGCCTTTCGCTTGGGGGTCATCTCCACTCTGGCATAGCTGATCCCGTAGAACGCTTCGTTTGTTCTTCTTCCGGTCGGCTGGTCGGGCAGACTGGGCGGTGATGTCTGATTCGTCGCCGGCCGTATCCGGGTATGCCGCTGCTCTTGCTGAGCTGAAGCAGCAAGTGCGTGCTGCACGGTTCGCGGCGCAGCGCCGGGTGAACACGGAACTCATTCGTCTGTACTGGGGGATCGGTGCGACGATCTTGCAGCGTCAGGGTGACGAGGGGTGGGGGAGCAACGTCATTGGCCGGCTCGCGACAAATCTGCGCGCGGAGTTCCCGGAGATGAAGGGGTTCTCCCCGCGGAACCTCGCGTACATGCGCGCGTTCGCAGCAGCCTGGCCGGACGAGCGGATTCTGCAACAGGCTGTTGCACAACTGCCCTGGGGGCACATCACCGTCCTCCTCGATCGGCTCGATGACCACGAGCTCCGGGACTGGTACGCCGGCCAGGCGGCCGCACACGGGTGGTCGCGGAATGTCCTCGAGCACCAGATCCGCTCCGGTGCGCATACCCGTCTGCAGGCGGCACCCCCCCCCCC
>NZ_MJGI01000027.1:199829-233600 GCF_001864835.1 Curtobacterium sp. MCBA15_001
CCCCCCCCCCCGCGATCCGGCCATTCTCGATCGCACCGTTCCCCTTCGTGCCGGGGAGCGGCGTCGAGGACGTCGCGGGACATTGGTCGGCGCCCGACGGCCTGCCGAAGCACGGTCGACTGGGCTCCGTGCAGATCCCGGCCGTGCACTCCGGGTTCGCCGCCCGTGACGCCGGCCTGTACCTGCCGCCGGCCGCCCTCGTCCCGCACGCCCCGAAGTTGCCCCTGATGATCATGATGATGGGGCAGCCGGGCGATCCCGACCCGCAGTACGTGGCCGGGTGCTCGACCGGTTCGCAGCCCTGCACGACGGGCTCGCTCCGATCGTCGTCGTCGCCGACCAGCTCGGCGACCCGTCCGTCGACCCGGGCTGCACGGACTCCGCCCGGTTCGGGAAGGTCGAGACGTACATCACCAGGGACGTCGTCGAGTGGGCGAACGCGAACCTCGCCGTGGAGACGACCGCGGCGTCGCGGCTCATCGGGGGCTACTCGAACGGTGGCGCGTGTGCACTGCTCTATGCCGCCCGCTACCCGGAGCGCTTCGGGAACCTCCTCGACGTGTCGGGCGAGACCTTCCCGGGCTCCGAGGACCCGGCCGCGATGCTGCAGAATGTGTTCGACGGGGACCAGGCCGCCTACGACGCACAGAAGCCGGCGACGGTCCTGGCACGTCACCGGTACCCGCACTCCACGGCGGTCTTCACCGCGGGGTCCGACGACCCCGTGTACGCCGCGGCCGCGCGGTCGTCCCGGGCTGCTGCGACGGCCGCCGGGTTCGACACCCGGTACGCGGAGGTCCCGCACGGCGGCCCCGTGCTGGGGGCGATCTACGGGGGCTTCGAGAACTGCTTCACCGCGCTCTACCCACGCCTCGGCCTAGGCGACTAGCGCAGAACCGCGCGCCGACCGCCCTGGACCGTCACGATCAAGCGACCGATTCTTGCCCGTTTTGTACGAGGAACTGCGCTGCACTCGGTCGTCTAGAGCGCACGTGGTCGACGGTGCGGGGGTCCTGCTTGAGGAGCACGACCCCGGGTTACCGCCAATGTCGCGGACGGCTCGCCCAGTTGCGAGGCGACCATGGATCGGCGGAGGCCGGGTGAACCGTGGTCCTGCCCGATCAGCGTCCACCACTCCTGCTCATTCAGGTCGATCCCGCCGGGGGAGGCGTTACGTCGTGGACGTCACTCGAGGAGGAAAACGCTTGAGCAAGACCTGGTTCATCACCGGCGCGTCGAAGGGCTTCGGCCGGGAATGGGCGGAAGCCGCCCTGGAACGCGGCGACTCCGTCGCCGGGACCGCACGCAGCCCGCACGACGTGCAGGACCTCGTCGAGCAGTACCCGGACCGGTTCCTCGGGTTGCGACTCGACGTCACCGACCGCGCCGCGGACGTCGCTGCAGTGCAGCAGGCCGCCGAGCACTTCGGATCGCTCGACGTGGTCGTGAACAACGCTGGGTACGGCCACTTCGGCATGGTCGAGGAACTCGCCGAGGACGAGGTCCGCGCGCAGCTCGAGACGAACTTCTTCGGTGCGCTCTGGGTGACCCAGGCGGCGTTGCCGATCATGCGCGCGCAGGGCTCCGGACACGTGGTTCAGGTGTCGAGCATCGGCGGGATCAGCGCTTTCCCCTCGGTCGGCGCCTACCACGCGTCGAAGTGGGCGCTGGAGGGGCTCTCACAGTCCTTGGCGCAGGAGGTCGCGGGCTTCGGCATCCACGTGACGCTGATCGAGCCGGGCGGGTTCTCCACCGACTGGTCGGGCCCGTCGTCCAAGCACAGCGAGGAGGACCGGCGTACGCCGACGTGCGCGAGGCAGCATCGAAGCGACCGTCCGCGAGCAACCGCGGTGAGCCGTCGGCGACGCGGTCCGCGATCCTCAAGATCGTCGACGCGGACGAGTCGCCGCTCCGCGTCTTCTTCGGCAAGGCGCCGCTCGGGATCGCGGAGCAGGACTACGAGTCCCGCCTGGCCACGTGGCGGGAGTGGCAGCCGGTGGCCGAAGAGGCCCACGGCGCCTGACGGTACCGCCGAGGCGCGTCCACTCGGCGACGCGCCTCGGCGGCGGGTCTCGGGCGGCTGGTCAGGGTCCGACCCGCGGCGCCGCCAACTCCAGGTTGATGTCGTCCGGGTCCTGCACCGACAGGATGACGAGTCCAAACGGTGGGAGATCGGTGACCTCGCCGTGGGTCACGCCAGCGTCGTCGAGTCGTCGTGCAGCCGCGTGGAGGTCCTCGACGGAACGGACCCGGAAGCTGAGGTGGTCCAGGCCGACCCGGTCCGGGTCGAACCGGTCCGCTCCGGATGCCACGGGTCGCAGGCCGAGCGTCTGGCCGTGGAACGTGAACGAGCAGCCGCCGAACGTGCGCCACGGGTCGTCGTGCACAGTCGGGTCATCGATCTGGTTACTGAAGTCGCTCCCCGGTGGCATGCCGAAGAGCCGCTGATAGAAGGCTTTGCTGCGGTGGATGTCGGTCACGGTCAGCCGAATGTGTGAGAACCCCTGCGGGGCAAAGATGCCGTTGATCACGTCCCTACCCAACACCCCGTTACTACGGCGCGGGCCATGCGTTGCTTGGGCGGCGACGAGTTCCGGCCATTGCGGAGCGTCGGATCTCGCAGAAGGATATCCCCTCGCTATCGAGCGGATTTCTCCCGCGACATCAGGGCGATTTTGACCGCGATTAAATCTGAGGTGCACCTCCCGCATGCTGCGAAACAGTAGGGGAGCGAATGACTTCCTCCACTCGACGTCCCTGCGCGGAACCCCCTGCTGACGATCGAAACGCCAGCAGACGCGTATCTAAAGCAGCGGCCGATGCCATCTGGACCAGGGCTGCCCTTGCCCGGGTAAGCGTTGCGGAGCCTGTTGCACGAGCCGGCTCGGCGGTACCGAACCGGCTCGCGGGGACATGGGCGTCCCACCCCGCCCAGCCCCGTTGAACCCGAATCGTGGCTGGGCGAGCATGACAGAGGGGACAGGAAGGAAGCGTCGACGCCCGTATCGAACCAAGTGGCCGCTTCCCTCCCGCGGGCCAGACTGCGCCGCTTGCGGATTCGGGTTCCGCTATCTGGCACAGCATGCGCTTGTTCCCGTCGAACCGATAGGGGCAGGAGCAGATTGGTCAGCAATATCGGTGATCTTGCCGCAATTTGATGGGTTTGCTTCCCATCCGCATGCTGTGCGCGCATACTCCGTGCGACGGCGTTCATCGTCGTCGCACCAGGGCCCTCCCGGTGCGTACGAGTTGAGCCGCCTCGCCGAAGGAGCGACCCCATGACGAACCAACCCGATGCACCGTCCGTGGTGCTCAACCTGACGAGTGTCGTCGCCTCCGGACTCCCGAGCGATCTCGGCGCCGCTCCCGCGAGCCCGTTCTACGACGTCCCAGCGGTGTTCAACAGACGCCCAGCCCCTGCAGAGATGGACGCGCTCCGCGGTGCCGCTGCGCACGACTACCTCGCAGGGGCCGGCTACCCCGACGTGACCCTCGACGTGCGTGATCGGCGACTCATCATCAGTCACACCAACCTCGGCGAACTCGAGCACGGCCTCGCGACCACGATCGCGGACTACATCGACACCGTCAGCCGTGCCGCGCTCCTCGACCAAGAGCGCAAGCAGGATGCCGCACAACTCGACATGGAAGAGCGGACCGAACGCGCCGCGGAAGTGACACGAGCAGCGACACGTGTCCGATTCATCCCGCACACCGTTGATCCCGCCGACGAACCGGACTCCGCCGCACTCGTGGAACACAGCACCGATGGCGGCTGATCCGAACCCGCAACCCAGCAGTGCGTCCAGTGAGGAGGCGATGTCCTCGAAACCGGTGGCGATTGCGCTGTCCGGCCGAGACACGGACGCAGCGATCGCGTCGATAGGCGGGCTGTACGCGGGCCGGTCCTGGTACTCGTCGGCTGTGGACGAGGACTACTGGTTCCGCTACGTCGGCGTCGGCGATGCGCAGCTGAGCATCCGCCGGTCACAGCTGCACGGCTACCTTCGCGGGGAGATGGCAACTGAAAGTGACATCGTCGTGCACTGGCTGGACCGAGGGAACGCCCGCGTGGACCTGGGCAAAGACGAAACCCGGATGGAGCCGGGCGTACCAACCCTGTTCCCCGTGGATCGCCTGTTCCGGGTCGCGGCGCGGGACTGGGACCAGCGGTTGGTCCACATCGGACGAGATCTGCTCCACGACGTCGCGCTCGAACAGGGGCTCGGCACTGACGTGATCCAATTCCAGGACGCAGGAGGTGTCGACGCAGCCGGTGCTGCGCTCTGGCGACGATCCGTGAGCAGCGCGATGCAGGTCCTCCAGACCGCCGGCGCAACATCGCTCGCGTGGCATGACGCCCGCCGGGAGCTCGTCCGAACGTTCCTGCGCCTCTACCCGCTGCGGGACCAGCCCACCCCAGTCCGGAGCGGAATGCGATCTGACCGCCGGCTACGCCTCGCGGTGGCGTTCATCGAAGCCCACGCGGATCAGCCGCTGACCGTCACCCTGATCGCGTCAGCCTCCGACTTCAGCATCCGCGGCTTGCAAGACGCGTTCCAGCGCACCTACGACCAGACCCCGACCGCATACCTGCGCGAGACCCGATTACGACGCACCCGGGAGCAACTTCTCCTCACGCACCCTGGCGAATCATCGATTGCGGAGGTCGCTCGGGCATGGGGATTCACCCACCTGGGCCGCTTCGCCGCGGAGTACAAGAGCCTCTTCGGGGAATACCCCAAAACCACGCTCCGATCCCGACGCTGACCACCATCAACTGCACCGATGAGCGGCACCGCCGACACGCATGGTCTCGTCGGACGCGACGGCGAAGCTGACAGCGATCGCCTGCGGATTTCGGACCACCGCTCCGCATCCGAGCCCGGCGACCAGAGACTGGCCATCGGCTGCGCTGCTCGACTTCGGGGTTGAGCAGCGCAGCCTCGACGTTGCACGCCGGAAATAGTTGGTCCGTAGCGACGTCGCGCTGACGGGGCCACGGCCGGGAAGTCCGTTGATGGGCTTGCGGATGGGGAAACCTATTTTGAGCACAGCAGCGCCATCGTCCTATCCCTGATCCATCCAGGTCGCACACGTCCTCGTCCGCAGACCCCCCCCGACCCGAGGGATGCTGGTGGGACTGCTCGTAGGGAGCGGCTGGGCCGCGATATGTTCGGGCGCGGAGAGTTTGCCTTCGCCTTCGGCTTGGGGCTGCGCGAGGATCAGTGCCGTACCACGCCGGTGATCTCACGGTTGGAGCGGACGGTGGAGCAGCAGCCTGACCGGTTCGATGTGTCCGGGTCGAGTTTGGGCGAGGCGCGGGCCGTGTTCGAGAGCGGCTACGACGGCTCGGAGTTTCGTGTCGAGCCGTTGTCGATGCCGACCGAGTACCGGTACAGCAGCATCGGAGATGACGGTGTCTCGTTGCGGAGCACCGTGCTGCGGGCGGATGGTCGCGGCACGATCAGTACCGGCGGCGACGTCGTGGTGTCGTGGTTGACCAGCGGTTCCGGAATGTTCCGCGCGGCGGGGGCGGATGTCTCCGCTGTGCAGGGCCGCCCGAATCTGTACCCGGTCGGGGAGCGATTCGGTTTCCACTACGTCGACTCCAGCATCAGCCTCGTCCAAGTCGATGCTGGGTTCCTGGCCCGGCTGGCCGGGGTTGAGGGCGCCGTTGGTGGGCTCGGGTTCAATGCGGACGCTGTTCCGGATGTCGACGATGTCCGTCGGTGGAACTTGGCGCTCCGCTCTGCGGCGCCGGCGCTGCTGGACGCGTCTGCGCCGGATCTGGCTCGGACGGAGGGTCGGATGCTGATCGCCGCGGCCGTGTTGCGTCTGTTCCCCCCGACGGTCGGGATGCCGGCGGCGTTGCTGCTGCCGAAGAACGTGCGGGTGCGTGCTGCAGTGGAGTACATCCACGCGAACGCGGACCTACCGATCACGGTTATCGACGTCGCCGAGGCGGTGGGTGCGAGTGTCCGAGCGCTGCAGAGCGCGTTCCAGCGTCACCTGGAGTCGACGCCGAACACGTACCTGCGGAACGTGCGTCTCGACCGGGTCCGTGCGCTGCTGCTCCGTGCGGATCCCGCAGTAGCCAGCGTCGCTGGGATCGCGTCCGCGTGGGGGTTCCTGCACCTCGGCCGGTTCGCGGCCACCTACACGCAGCGTGTCGGAGAGAAACCCTCCGCCACCCTCCGCCACACCTGGTGACGCCGCACCACTGGTCGCGCAACGCATCTAGTCGCGCACGCTCCTGCCGGCGCACCTCCGGATGGGTGCCCGTCGTCGCGGCCCCGGCACGGTGAATGTCCTCGATGCGCCGGAACGCGGCGGGGTTCCATCAGCGAACCCCGGGATCGGCGGGAGCAGCCGTAGCGTTCCCATCAGTCGGCGGCACTCGCTCCCGACGCCCAGCATCCGCAGGATCCACCGACCGACCATCCGGTCATCGGCGGGGAGCACCCGGGTGCGATTCCCGCTTGGAGGCCGTCATGGCCCATCACCTTCACCCCACGCCTCGGCTGAGCGATCTGCGCGCTGACCCGCGCGAGTGGCTCCGCCGCGGCATGCTCTCCCCGACCGCCTTGGACGCGCTCGTCTCAGCACGCGTCAACGGACCGATCGCCGGTCCACACGATCACGCGGACCCGACCTACGCCGAATTCTTCCCCGCGGTCGCCTGATTCCGCCCGCGGCTCACCGTCCACCTGATCGCACCACACCAGCGATACCGCACGCGCTACCGTCCGAGCTCGACCTCGGAGGGCTCCTCCCTGCCCGCGCCGACGGTGTCCTTTTCTCCTGCTCCGCCTCCGCGGGGCCCCGTGACCGGTCCGTGACCGTGTTCACGCATCATGTCGTCATCGACTCCGGCCATGCACCCCCGGGCCCGGAAACGCTCGACCGTGCAGCGATCGCATCATGGTCAGCCGACATCACTGACGACACCGTTCAGGTCCGCATCGACGACGCAACCCAACACCACGCTGGCCTCCCTTCCAGCTTCCACGACGTCCTCGTCGCAGCCCTCACCCACCATCTCGGTCAAAGCGGCCCACACCGATGACCAGGCCACACCCCGCACTCGCGCGACGATGACCACATCACACCTCGTCGCTCCGAAGCCGTTGTTCTACTCGGCCGTGGACGATGTCTGTGTAGCCAGACCGCTCGATCTCTCGTCGGATGAGAAGTCTGATGGACATGCCCGCATCGTGCTGACGCTCCCACCAGTCGAGCACTGAGGTGTCGACCTTCGGAATCGAGATCCGCTTACGCTCGGACGTGCCGTCCGCGGCTTCCATCTTCGCCATCATGTCCTGTTCCGATCGGGGCTCGCTTCTCAGTCTCCTGTTCCGGCTGGCAGACGTCGAACCGACGGGCCGGACTGATCCTGTTTCGGGCTGACATCTCGCGCGGAGAGAGCCACGGCTGAGGGCGTAGCCGCCGCGATCGATCAGGTTCGTTCGTCGTATTCAACGGCGTAGGCCGGTTACGCCGGCGATTGGTCAGACCCACCGGCGAGCTCCTAGGACAGCACTCTGGGCCAAGCGAGCGTGCCCTCGGCCTCGAGGCGGTTCAACTGCTCGATCAGGCGTTCTCGTGGGATCGAGTAGAGCCTTGGCTCCTGAACTGCCGAGCCCACGCGGTGAACCACCTCATAGCCGCGCTTCTCCGCGGGAGCAAGGAACATTGCGACACCAGACGGAAGCTCGAAGTACCACGTGTCGTACACCCGCGCCGCACCGAGGTGGCCGCGTCGCAGCGAAAGCCATCCTCGAGGCACCAGCACTTCGTCGAGCGCGCTATCTAACCCTAGTTCGTAGTCGTCGTCATCGAATTCAGCATCGGTTCCGTCTTCGAAGTCCATCGGTGTTCCTTCCCAGAAATTGCTGTCGTCATTATGGAAGCCGAGCGCAGAGGGGTCGCCGGCTACTAGGAAGCGCTTCGCGATCTCCCGCTCAGTCCCCGGCGTCGTCGATGCCCAGACGTCGAAGAGCGGGCCCGTACGCCTCGATCTGAGACAAGAAGATGAGCTCAACCCAATCGGTGATGTTGCTCCTCTCCTCGTCGGTCAGTTGCTCCCAGGAACCGAAAGTGGCTCTGCCGGATTGACTTAGATGCCCCGTGACTACTCGAGCGGTTTCTTGGGCGTGAACTCGATGAAAGTCGTTCTCTCCTGAACTGAGCGATGCGCTCACAAGGTATCCCTGCCGTCGATGAGGTCCAGGACTGCGGAGACCGCTCCGCCCGCCTGTAACCACTGATGAGGGGTCGTAGCGACCACTGCCCGCAACGAGTCTTGAGGGGTCGCCATGAACGCCGCGTCACTCTGCCAACCAGCTCCGTCAGCCTCGAGGGACTCAAAGATATCTGGAAGGTTGCGAATCGTCTTCATCGGCGAATTGCGAGGGTCGAACTGCCAATCGGGGAAGCGCAGCTGACCGTTCAGCTTGACAGGAACCAGGTGTCGACTTGCGACTCGGCGGACAAGCTCCTCGTCATCGATCTGGAGGAAGGCTTTCGTCTCTTCAACGGAGAGCGTGGCGCAGACCGAGTTGAGCCACGTCCTCACGATCTTCAGGTGGAGGTCACCCCGGCCGATTGCACTTGCTTCTCGATCGATCGGCATCCCCAAGCTGGACGCCACATCCGCGAGGAGGAGCTTCCGGTCGTCGGCGGACAGAGATGGATCGGTTGACTGCATCGACCGCATGTGCTGCGTCAGCGCTTCGACCAGCCAGTCGCCGTCGACCTCGAGCCGAGCGAGGGCCTGCGCGAAACGATCGATCACCTCGCTGGTCGGTACGTGCGAGGGGGCGGCGGGCGGCTCTGAGTGACCTTGCATGGGCTGCAGCTTGCACGCTCACGCCGGGTGCTGTCCAGTGCGCCGAGATTGCTTCTGATCTGGGCTTTTCAGTTTTCCACGTATACGAGGGAGAAACGCTCCGAAACCATGGAAAGACGGTCCGGTCATCAGCCGCGAGGCGCACTCACCGGCTCGCGAGGACTGCTGGGCAGACGGTGCGGTCCCTGCAGCGGCAGGCTCTCGGTTGACCAGATAGCTGCGATAACTGTGATTCTCGTCGGCCTCGATCCGACCCCCTGAAGTAACACTGGGCTGAGCTTGTCGGCGGGGGCAGAGGACGGCGATCACCTCATTGGCGGCCGTCTGATGAGTCCGGAGCTGGGCGTCCGACGACGTGACGTCGGCGGCAGCTGCGACAGGGGAAGCTGGGTGCATCTCGGATACTTCCTCGACAACTGAGCGGGAGCCCCGGACGCTGGTTATTGGCGCGAGAACGCAGCACGATGGGGACGAGGGGCCGGGGAGGAAGCAGGTGAACGACGCAGAGGACGTGCCCGCTGCCGCGGACGGTCATCCGCAGCTCGGTTCGGTGCACAAGAACGGTGACCGCCGGTTCGGGACGACGGGGCTCTTAGCGAGTGTCTATGCCATCCGCGGAACGCCGCAGGCGTCGAACCTCTACCGCTCGAGCGTGGCCGAGCACATGCGTGGGGTGCGCTTGGGTGACGAGCTCTGTGTGCGGTGGGATGGAAGCCACTGGTGGGCGGCCTCACCCGCCGGGACGGTCGGACGGCTCACCTGGTCGAAGAACCTCCGGGAGACGACTGCGTACGTCCCTTACGGCCGGAGGCCGTTCAACTTCAACGACGAGACGTTGCACGTGCAGAGCGTCACGATCATCGCCGCCGTCAAGGTCGTCAACTGCGGCGGGTACGTGGTGCCCGACAACTACGTGCCGGCGGACTGGCCGATGACGCCGATGCCGGACCCGGCGGAGCGAGAGCGGACCATGACGATCGGCGTTCCCGTGCCGGCTGGAGCCTCGGAGGCGCGCGTCGCACCACCGCGACGCCGCGGGCGGTTCGGTCGGCTCACGGGACGATGACGATGACCTCGAGGGAGTGGTGACCATGAGCGATCAGGCAAAGGTGCCGGCGTCAGCAGTCGGGTACGTGTTCAGGACCGAACCGGCCGACAAGGCGTGGGCCTACATCGGTCAGAGCACGCGCCTCGACCCGAAGCATGTCGATGGCTACCTCGGCAGCGGGGCCTTCATGACCGAGGTGCTCGCGGAGTATGGCACCAGTGGCCTCACCAAGACGATCGTCGCGACGGCGGAGTCGCCTCTCGAACTGCACTACCTCGAGATGCTGCACATCGCCGAAGCCCGACGAGACGGTGTCCGCGTCGGCAACGGCGACTGCGGTGGTCCGCGACCGTTTCCGAACCTGCAGCGGGCGCTGTGGGAGGTCGCCCCGGCCGTGATGCGTGTGGCCGACGACCCAAAGCGGTTCTACGACGCGCTCGTGAAGCACCGCGATCTGGTCGAACAGGCGATCCTCGACTCGTCGAGTGTTCCGGTGGACGCGTTCTACGCAGGTATGGAGCGCGATCTTCGCGCCACCGAGGACTTGTCCCACCCGTGCCCGTCGTGCGGCTCCGGAATCGGCGAGCTTTGCCGGACGAACTCGAAGTCACTCACCAAGCCTCGGAACCCCGTGCGGAACCACTCGAAGCGGCCGCGCTCGTGACGACGTACACGCCAGGAGAGCTGGCGGCCGAGCTCGGCTACACGAATGAGTCGCGGCCGGGAAAGGTGGTGCGGGAGTACATCCGTGAGAAGTACCCGGAGCACACCGGACTCTGGGACCTCGACGAGACACAGGCCGATGACGTGCGCGCGAACGTGCCTCGAGCGTCCTGACTTGGCAACAAGCGGCTCTGATCAACGCGATCCCGGGGAGATTAATAGTCGACATGACTGTTGCGAGGCGGCCGATCGAATGGTTTCGGCGAAGCATAGAGTCCACGCAGCACAGGTTCTCGGGCGTCGACCGACGCGGCGTGACTGAACAGCTGCGGCGGAGAGCCGCACCCGTCGTCGGGCACGGGTGCTCAGGCTCGCCAGCCACTTCGGCCTACTCGAGGGCGCGATCGGACCACATGTACCACTTTCGCGTTCGGAAACCGGTACAGGCTCGCGTGGCAGGTTTTCCCAGGTCAAACCGGCATTTGAGGGCTCGTGCAGGTGTGAGTCGTGTACCACTTTTGAGCCGTGATTTTCGAGAACCGGTACGCCCCACGAGCCCTACTTCCCCAATTTTCCAAGGAAGTAGGATGGTAGAGAGGCAGGTTGTACCGGTTGTACCGGTTTCTGCGAACCTCTACGCACGCGCGCATGCGCGCACACGCACGCATAGGGGTTCCTCGAAAGAAGCGGTACAACCGGTACACGGCACGCTTTCCCCCGATCAGGACCGCCTTCATGCGGGTCTGCTCCCGGTACACGAAGTGGAACATCGCGTGTGCCTACAATCGGTGAGGCGGCGAAAATCAGCCCTCTGAACTGGGGTTTTCGCGGCGTCGTTGAACGCGTGCCTGTACCGAGAAATCCGGTACAAACCGGTACGACGAAAAAACCCCGGGGAGCAGAGGCCCCTCGGGGGGATCATTCATGTGGTCGACGCCGGCACGGCGTGTTCGCACAGGCTGGGCGCGTCACCCGATTGTGACGTGGCGCGCTGCTCTGCCCGCTGTTGGCGGGTGAGCGCATCGGATTGGACTTGCCACCCCCGGTCTGTCAGTCACGCCGGTCACTCCTCGTGCGCTGACGCTCCGGGCGCTGCCATCAGCTGCAGCCGCTGCGCGGCCTCGACGCGCGCGTGCGCTTCGTCGTCGATCGCGACTCGGACGACCTCGACACCGCTGTCGCGGAGTGCCGCGGTCAGCCAAGCCTTTGGCCGCATCAGGTACTGCTCGACCCCGACGTCGATGACCGCGATGACGAGCCGAGTCGCCTCGAGCTTCCGGCCGGCCCAGAGGAGCTTGAAGGCGTCTGTCGCGAGCTTCTTCGGCTGCCCGCCTCGAAGCGCGCCGACGTGCGCGTACGCCTCGACGAGGACCTTCCGGTCCTCGGACGCTCCGTCGAGCTCGACACGGACGCCGTCCTCGAACTCGACGCGCGCCGGCGCCAGCGGCACTCCGACGTGCGCCGCGATCGCGGCGATGATCAACGGCTCGACGTCGCGCCGAGCGAGGGAGTCGGATGCGTGCGCTGTGCTCACGGCCGCAGCGTACCGACTGGGGGCCGCCGGCACTGGTCGGTCACTGGCGGGCCCACTGTGGGTCTTGCGTGGCCGGAGCGGGACCGCTGCGCTCCCTCTCGCTGTCGCTTGATGGTCGCTGCAGAGTGATCCGCCCACTTGCTGACCGACAAGTGACCGCCGTATGGTCACGGCATGGCCATCCGACGCTGAACGCGTCCGGGTGGCCCCCTTTCTCCTCCGATGCGCCATCGAAGGAGCTTCGGCGGTCGCTTCGCGGCCCAGAGAAGGCCGCCCCTGGTCAGAATTTGCCCACGAGTGGCGCAGCCGTGACCAGGAACGGGGCACCGAAGCCCGGTGCTGAACGCACCGCATGTGGCTCCCAGCGTGAGGGCGCTCGGTCTCGTGGCTGGACCTGAGTCACACCTGTTGTTACGAGCCTCGTTCACGTGCACTCCACAGTCGCGCTCGAGGGGAGAAAGGAGAACCCAAGGGCGCCGCTGAAGCGGGCGGCAGCGGGACCCGTCACGGCGTCGTTCCTCCCCCGTGACGATGTGGCCATGGCGCTACGCGAGAGGTTTCCGCGATGCTTCGACCTGCGCTGCTTGCGAGGGCCAAGGCAGCCGCGTGCCCGCGTCTGCGTCGGGGTTGATCAGGTGTTGATCCGCAGGCTCCTCAGCCCCTGGCGTCGCTGCGCTCCATGGGTTGATCCCCGGCGTCACGACGCCCAGAACCGTGGATCAACCCAAACCCCGACTTCCCGCGCGAAACGGATGCCACTTGATCACCACCACCAGACTTGATCCTTCGGAGCTGGTGTTGATCAAGATGAGGCTGATCCATCCGTTTCTCCCGATCACAGCAGCAATCGTGACCTCGATCCGTCGCTGAAGCTCCGGATCTTCGCGGCAGAGAAGAAGGGCATAAGGGGGACTGACGCCGACCTGCGTTTCCTTCCTCGCTGCGCTCGTCGGAAACTGGTTCGTCGGTCGGCGTAGCCGACAGTCCTTCGGAACCCCCTGAGACCTTCGCTGCGCTCGGTCTCCGGGTGCCCCTCACCCGTCGTCGCTGGCGCTCCTTGGGGCCCATACTGCGTCGCTACGCTCCTTGCCCTCCAACGCCCCGTCGGGGGCGTTCTCGGGTGCCTTGCGCCGCTGCCGCGCCTCCGCTTCGCTCCGTCTCGGACACCGGCTGCGAGCCGCCCTTCCGGGTCGGCGGCACTATGCGGCGGCGCCGCGAGAGAGGCCTGTGATGAAGCGCCCTCGGGGCGGTGGAGCAGGGCGTGAAGCTGCGGAATCATTTCTCAAATGATTCGCCTCGAAGTCTCCCAGGTGAGTCGCTTGGGAGAGACGCTGCTCGCGCGAGCAGCCCCGCGGCGGTTTGCACAGGACCGGCAGAGTCAGGTAGCTATGAAGGGGGCGCTCATGTGTCCGGCGTTGTCCGAGACAGTCGCATCAGGTATGGTGAACGCACGTCTGAATGAGATAAAAGGACTAGGGCCACTGCAGGCTCGACGAGTGGGTACGCCAAGCAACCGTTAACAGGTTCGGCTCCAAAGGCCTCCTCGGAAGCATCGACTTTCGAGGAACACCTATGTCTCAGACCACTCTCGCTCCGCTCGCGCAGCCCAGCGATCTGCTCACCCCTGACGCGCTGGCCGCTCGGCTCCATGTGACGACCCGTAACTTGCGGCAGTGGCGCGTCACGGGAGCGGGCCCACGGTTCATTCGCGTCGGGCGATTTCCGCTCTACCGGCAGGAAGCCGTCGAGGCGTGGCTTCTCGAGCAGGAGTACGCCAGCACCGCCGACGAACTGCGCTGAGAGTGGGATCAGTCAAGTCCTACGAGACGAAAACCCGCGGCAAGCTCTACGAAGTTTGGTACACAAAGCCCGACGGGACACGTGGCCACGACCGCGGCTTCCGCCGCAAGACCGATGCCCTCAACTACCTCAACACTGTCGAGGTGTCGAAGTTGCGAGGCTCATACGTCGATCCAACGGATGCGCGCGTGACCATCGGCGAGCTCGGGACAGCCTGGCTTGAGATGCACCGGTTCAAGCTCACCCAAAGCAGCTTCCACTCCGTTGAAAGCTGCTGGCGCGTGCACGTCGAACCAAAGTGGGGCGGGTACGCCGTAGGCCGAGTCACCAAGCGAGACGTTCAAATGTGGCTGAACGAACTCGGGCATTCGCTCTCGCACACCTCGGTGGCTAGGGCCCGAGACCTGCTCGCAGGCATCCTAGACGAGGCCGTCGAGGAGAACCGTGTGGTGAAGAATCCTGCGCGCGGCCTCACCGTCAAGAAGAAGCCCATCCCCGACGAGGTGTTCCTGACGCATCGGCAGGTCGAGGCGCTGGCTTCGGAGGCCACGTACGGCGAGCTTGTCCGGCTACTTGCGTACACCGGGCTCCGATGGGGCGAGGCGACCGCCCTGCGAGTTCGTAGCGTTGACCCCGGTCGACGTCGCCTGAACATTCGAGAGGGAGTGACGGAGGTAAACGGTCAGCACGTCCTGGGCAGTGTGAAGTCGCATGAACGGCGCTCCGTCGCATTTCCTGACTTCCTCGACTCGGCTGTTGCAGCGGCCTGTCGGGACAAGCACCCCGACGATCGTCTCTGGTCGTCACCAGCCGGAGGTTTCCTCCGGCCAGGGCACTCCAGCCAGGGGTGGTTCGCGAGGGCGGTCCAGCGAACAATGGCGGCCGACGCAAGCTTCCGCCGAGTCACACCACATGACCTCAGGCACACCGCTGCATCACTCGCGATCAGCGCTGGTGCCAACGTCAAAGTGGTGCAGCGGATGCTGGGCCACAAGTCGGCGAAGGTGACTCTTGACACCTACGCGGCGCTGTTCCCCGACGACCTGGACAACGTCACCTCCGCGTTGAGCCGGCAACGAGCGGAGCAGCTGTAGTCGTGGTCGTGGTCGTGGTCGTGGTCGTGGTGGCCGCGGCCGCGGCCGCGACCTCATCCGTCTTGATGCCCGAGCCCCATCGCACGACACCGTCTCGCATTGGTCACCTTGCCGGAACCAGTTTCGGACCAGCTAGATGAGACAGTCGAGGCTGTGGGCAGCTTCACTCCGTGTCGTCGGAATCGCTTCCTTCGGTGTCGGGACGTCGCGGGTGCGCGAGACGGCCCGCGTGACTTGGGGTTCGGGTGCATAATGGTGGTGTCTTCGGACCCGGTAGTGGGGCTTGCCGGACCCAACCTCGACAGTTGTCGACAACAGTCCCTATCTCAGCTGGTCGCGCTTCTGCGCGCCTGAGGTAGGGAGTGTCATGACAGCACCAATCGGTTCCGGACCGGTCGTCGTCGGCGTCCTGCCCGGCCTCGCTCCGGGGGTCATCGAGGTTGCGTCGTCTATCGCGCGGCGCTTCGGTACGACGCTGGTGTGCGTCAGCGTGGATGCATCGCTCTTCGATGCCGGTACGCGCTCGGACGGGTCGGTGATGGTGGAACCGATCGACCCTGACACCGCTGACACGACACCGCAGGGCTTGTCGGACAGTGACAAGGCGGCAGTACGTGCTGCCGCAACGACCTACGGCGTCGACGTCACGTTCGTCCCGGGTGTCGGGGATCCGAGCCGGGCACTGTCGCAAGTGGCCGAAGACCGCGACGCGGCGATGCTGGTCGTCGGGGCCAGGACGGGAGCGGGTCGAATCGCGGAGTTCTTCACGGGGTCGGTCGCGGTACGGCTGACCCATCAGCAGCACCGTTCAGTGCTCGTAGTGCCCGTTGATCCGGTCGGGTTCGATGCCCCACTGCCGTTGGACACCCCGTGACCGGCCAGCTTGTTCTGCTCCGCCACGGACAGAGCACTGCGAACGCTGCCGGTACCTTCACCGGCTTGCGAGACGTCGCGCTGACCGAACAGGGCAGCGCCGAAGCGAATCGGGCTGGGTTGCTACTTCTGCATGCCGGCATCCGACCGGACCTCGTGCTCACGTCGACGCTCGAGCGGGCGCTCCACACGGCGGAGCTCGTCACCGACGTCCTCGGACGTGATGCGCCGATCGAGTCGACGTGGCGGTTGAACGAGCGGAACTACGGCGCCCTCACCGGCATGTCCAAGCAGAATGCGCAAGCGGCGTTGGGGGCGGAGCAGTTCTTCGCTGTTCGTCGGACCCGCACGGGACGGCCACCACGCATGTCGATCCGCGCGTGGCTGGCGCTCCGGCGGACGCCGGCGCTTCGTGGACTGCCGTGGGCGGCACTTCGTCGAACCGAAACACTCTCCGACGTCATCCGCCGGGTCCAACCCGTCCTGTCGCACAGCATCACCCCGGCACTCCGCGACGGGCAGACAGTGCTCGTCGTCGCGCACGGCAACTCACTGCGGGCACTGTGTGCCTGCATGGACGGCCTAACTGACGGTGAGCTCGCGGACCTGAACCTCCCCACGGGCGAACCCCTGATCTACCGGTTCGACGGCGACGGTGGGTTCTGTCCGCGGGGTGGGGAGTACCTGCATCCGGCAGCACGAGCAGCAGCGGCAGCGGTCGCTGCGGAAGGTGGAACATGACCTCCCGAACGGACACGCACCTGCCCGATGGGCAGCTCCCGCCCGACCCAGACATCGACGCCAACGACCCGGAACGTATCGACCGGCCAGTGCATCTGCGGTGGCGGTACCTCGGTGTCGTCGCACTCGGCGGCGCCATCGGTACCGCCGCACGCGACGGACTCAGCACCGCGTTCCCCGCTCAGCAGGAGGTGTCCTGGGCGATCTTCTGGATCAACATCGCCGGCGCGCTCCTACTGGGTGTGCTGCTGGAACACCTCGCGCATCGCGGACCTGACGAGGGTCGCCGCCGGACACTGCGCCTGCTTCTGGGAACCGGTGTCCTCGGCGGGTTCACCACCTACAGCACCCTCGCGACCAGCACCGCGGTGTTGTTCCTCGCTGGCCGCGGGTTGGCCGGCACCGGGTACGCGCTCCTGACGGTCCTCGCCGGCGCGATCGCCGCCGGTAGCGGCCTCGCGATCGCGGGTTTGGTCCGACCGAACGGGGCCACATCATGAGCGCCCTGGCCTTCCTCAGCGTCGCGGTCGCTGGCGGTGTCGGCGCGGCCGCACGGTTCTTCGTGGATGGTGCGATCAACCGGGGTCGGCAGTTCCGGCTCCCGGTCGGGACGCTGACGATCAACATCACCGGCTCGTTCCTGCTGGGCTTGATCACCGGCGCCGCCGGTCACCTCGGCGCCACCCCCGTCGCGGTGCTCGGAACAGGGCTCATGGGTGGCTACACCACGTTCAGCACCGCCAGCTTCGAGACCGTCCGCCTCGCACGCACTGGCCGCACCACCGCGGCTGCCGTGAACGGGCTCGGGATGCTCGTCGTCTCCGTCGCCGCAGCCGCCGGGGGCGTCACCCTCGGCACCCTCACTTGACCATCCGACTGGGAGACGAACAGCTCATGCACTTCGACATCACGATCGAGATCCCCCGCGGCAGCGGCAACAAGTACGAGGTCGACCACGCCACCGGACGGATCCGCCTGGACCGGGCGGTGTTCACCAGCATGGTGTTCCCGCAGGACTACGGCTCGATCGACGACACTCTCGGCGATGACGGCGACCCCCTCGACGCGCTCGTGCTGCTGCCCCGGCCCACGTTCCCCGGCGTCGTCATCGACGTCCGCCCGGTCGGGATGCTCCGCATGGTCGACGAGAACGGCGGCGATGACAAGATCCTCACCGTCCCCGCCGGAGACGTCCGCTTCGACCACGTCCAGGACATCTCCGACGTCGCCGAGCCGGTCCTGGCGGAGATCGAGCACTTCTTCGCCCACTACAAGGAGATCGAGCACGGCAAGCACGTCACCACCAACGGGTGGGCGAACCGTGTCGACGCCGAAGCCATCATCCGCGCCGCACAGGAACGGTTCACCCCGCACCCCTGACCGGCACCCGCGCACCCGACACCATCCAGTGCGCGCCCTGAACCGCCGTGGGGAGGCAACTGGCGCCCAGTGATCGCCAGGAGGTCGTCCCTCCGCCTCCCCGCGGCCCACACCCGCACGACCAACCCGAAAGGCGACAACCGCCGTGAACGACTACATCAGCAACGTCCACCACACCACCCACCATCAGGGCGAGTACGTGACCCACACCAGCCGCCCCGTCACCATCAGCAGCCTGCACGGCTCCCGGATCCTCGACTCCCGCGGCTACCCGACGATCCAGGTGCGTCTCGAGCTCGAGGACGGCACCGTCGTCACCGGTGACGCCCCCGCAGGCGCATCCACTGGCGCGCATGAGGCTGTCGAGCTTCGCGACGGCGGCAGCAGCTACGGCGGCCGCGACGTGAGCCAGGCACTGCACCTCATCACGACGGACGTCGCACCGATGATCACCGGCCAGTCGTGGACCTCGATCGGGCAGGCCGACGCCGCCCTCGCTGCCCTCGACGGCACCCCGAACCACCGCCGGCTCGGCGCGAACAGTGTCGTCGCGACCTCGATCGCGATGGCACGCGCTCTCGCCGCCGCAGCGGAGCTGCCGCTCTGGCGTTGGATCGCAGACGTCACCGGCAGCACGCCCCGCCTGCCCGTCCCGCACTTCAACGTGCTCAACGGCGGAGCGCACGCAGCGAACGCGCTCGACTTCCAGGAGTTCATGATCGCCCCGGTGAACGCCGAGACCATGACCGACGCGGTTCGGATCGGATCGGACGTCTACCACGCGCTGGCGGCACTGGTCCGGGAACGGTTCGGCAGTCTCGGTCTCGGGGACGAAGGCGGCTTCGCCCCGTCGATCGCCGCGCCCGAGGAGGCCCTCGACCTCCTCGTCGCCGCGATCAGTGCCGCCGGTTACGAGCCCGGCGTGGACACCGTCGCGATCGCACTCGACCCGGCGGCGAACGAGTTCGCGCTCGGTGACGGTAGCTACCGGGTCGTGGACCGCCGGCTCGACCGCGCAGGCATGGTCGACTACTACCGCGACCTCATCAGCCGGTATCCGATCCGGAGCATCGAAGACGGCTTCTCCGAAGATGACCACGGCGGCTGGAAGGCGATGTCGTTCGCGCTCGGCGACATGCTCCAGATCGTCGGCGATGATCTCTACGTCACCGATCCGCAGCGCATCCGCGACGGTGGGAAGGACGGGCTCTCGAACGCGGCGCTCATCAAGCCGAACCAGATCGGCACCGTCTCCCAGACCCTCGACGCGATCGGCGTCGCACGCTCGCTCGGGATGCGGAGCATGGTGTCGCACCGGTCCGGCGAGACCACCGACACGTTCATCGCGGACCTCGTCGTCGGCACCGGAACCGGACAGATCAAGTCCGGCGCACCCGCCCGCGGAGAACGCGTCGCCAAGTACAACCGGCTCACCGAGATCGCGGAGAACAATCCGGAGCTGCCCTACGGGCTGCGCTGACCCCGACCGGTCACCTCGTGGGCGACGCGCAGGAAAGCAGAACCAGCTGGCTGAGGCTCTCCCGACCAGATCGCCCGCAACGGCCGGGCAAGTGGCGGCCCAGCGAGCGGGACCCGCACCAGCGACCCGTCGTTGATGTCGGCGGCGACCGTGCGAAGGCTCATCACCGCCGGTGCAATTCCAGCCTGCGCGTTCGCCCGGATGATGCTCGTGGTCTCCAGCACCGCGGCCGGAACCGACATGCTCAAACCGGCCTCCCTGAGCCATGCGGCGAGGGTCGCGCGAGTTCCGGAACCTTCTTCCCGCAGGAGCAGAGCCGTCGCCGCCAGGACCTCCGCAGTGATCCCGGTCGACCGAGCCCAGGGATGTTCCGGCGCAACGACGACCGCGAGCTCATCGTCCGCGATCACCTGCGCGGACACACCTGCCGCCGTCACCGGGGTCTCCGTGAACCCGAGGTTCGCGCCACCCGACTGCACGAGGTCCGTCACCGCGGCGGAGTTGCCCGCGATCAGGCGCACCCGCACGTCGGGTTCGCGGCGGCGGAATTCGAGCAGCCAGCCCGGCAGCAGCAGCTCCGCGATCGTCTGTGACGCTGCGACGACGAGCGAACCCGTGGGAGTCCGCAGCGCAGCCACTCCTGCTTCGAGGTGGCGAGACGCGTCGAGGACCGGTCCGGCCAGCCCGACGACGAGCCTGCCGGTCTCGGTCAGCACCGACCCCGTGGTCGAGCGGTGCACCAACAAGTGACCGACCATGCGCTCGGCGACCCGGATCCGAGCAGACACTGCCTGTTGCGTGACGCCGAGCGCTCCAGCGGCAGCGGAGAGGGAGCCGGTCTCGGCGACGCGTGCGAGCACGTCGAGTGTGTCGAGGTCGAGGGTTCGGTCCGTGAGTCGCCGTAGTGCCACAATCATTGATTGTGCCCTGCCAAGAGGTTCCGGGTACCGCCAGAGGCAGGATTCGCGCAGGCTTGGCCCATGACAACGCTCCGCACGGACCCTGCACCCGCGAACGGCAGCCAGCTGCCCCAACGGCCGCAGACGGCGTTGTTCCGTGACCTGGAGCGGCCAGGCCTGATCGTGTCGAATCTCACACCGAACTGGTTCGCGTCGATCATGGGCACGGGGATCGTCGCTGTCGCAGCTGCGTCACTGCCGCTGCAGTTCCCCGGGCTGCGCCTCGCGGCGACGGTCGTGTGGGCGATCGCCGCGGTGCTCCTCGTCGCCCTCACGACCGCGACGGTGCTGCACTGGATCCGCTACCGGAGCACTGCAGCCGGGCACCAGCTCAACCCGGTGATCTCGCACTTCTACGGCGCACCACCGATGGCGTTCCTCACCGTCGGCGCCGGGACACTCCTGCTCGGCAAGGACTGGGTCGGCCTGCCCGCCGCCGTCACCATCGACTGGGTCCTGTGGACCATCGGCACCATCGGAGGACTGCTCACGGCAGTGCTCGTGCCGTACCTGGCGTTCACCCGCCACGAGAACAAGCCCGACTCCGCGTTCGGCGGCTGGCTGATGCCGATCGTCCCGCCGATGGTGTCCGCCTCCACCGGTGCGCTCCTGCTGCCGTACGCCCCCGCCGGGCAGGCGCGGGAGACGCTGCTGTGGTCCTGCTACGGCTTCTTCGGCCTCAGCCTCATCACGTCGCTGGTCGTGATCACGCTGATCTGGAACCGTCTCGCGCAGCACAAGGTCGGGGCCGCCGGCATGGTCCCGACTCTGTGGATCGTCCTCGGGCCGGTCGGACAGTCGATCACCGCGGTGAACCTCCTCGCATCGAACGCCCCCACCGTTGTCGATGCGAGTACCGCGCATGCCCTGCTGGTCGTGGCGCTGGTGTACGGGTTCGCGATGCTCGGCTTCGCGCTGCTGTGGACCGTCATCGCCCTCGCGATCACCATCCGCACTGCCCGCGAACACTTGCCGTTCAGCCTGACTTGGTGGTCCTTCACGTTCCCCGTCGGGACCTGCGTCACCGGCCTGAACGGGCTCGCCCTGCACTCAGGCCTGACCGTCGTTGCCGTCCTCGCCGTCATCTACTACGCCGGCCTCGTCGCCGCATGGATCACCGTTGCCCTTCGCACCTTTCACGGATCCGTCATCCGTGGCACCCTGCTGGCACCGCCACAGCCGGCATGAGTACCCCCGAGGAACTCGCTGACGTTCGATCGCTGAACGGTCTCGCGGAGACGTGGCGGACCGCGCCCGACGGCAGCCGACGGTTCGTCCCGAGCTTCGACCCACGATCCGGCGGCAGATTCAGCCGTGTCCTGGTCCTGATGCAGTCGCCTGGCCCCCAGACCATCGCCGCAGCGCACGCAGCGATCTGCAGCGAGGACAACCCGGGCCCGACCGCGGCCGCGTTCCGAGCAGCCCGTATCGAGTCCGGACTCGCACGCGGCGAGTACGTCCGCTGGAACCTTGTCCCATGGGAACTGCCCGACCGCGTGCGACTCGAGGACATCGACGAGGGGCGGCATGCCCTCGCCACACTGCTCGCGGCCCTCCCCGCTCTCACTGCGATCGTCACGTACGGGGCCGTTGCCCTCGACGGCGTCATGCGACACTTCACCCTGGACGAGCACCCCCGACTCCTTCCGGTCATCGCAGCACCACATCCGTCTCCCGCCAACGGCCGCCACCGATCGGAACAACACCTCCGTTCCGTGCAAGCACTCCGGCTCGCCGCGCGAGCGCGGCAGACGTAACAAATACGAACGATTCCGCTACAACTATCCGTACCGGCGCTCAGTCCGGGTGCGAGGCGCCGTGTCTTGTAGCGGAACCCAGTCCCAGAATCTACGTGCCGCCACTACCCCTCCTGGTCGAGTTTCGCTACGTTCTCTTCATGGGTCACCTTCTCGGGTATGCGCGCGTGTCCACCACAGACCAGGACGCGTCGCTGCAGATCGACGCGCTCAACGCCGCTGGCTGCTACCGCGTGTTCGTCGACACCATGTCCGGGTCGCTCCAACACCGGCCCGAGCTCGACAAGCTCCTCGACCAGCTCCGCCCCGGCGACACTCTCGTCGTCTGGCGACTCGACCGGCTCGGCCGGTCCATCCGGCACCTCATCGATCAGCTGCACGCTCTCGCCGAGCGCGGCATCGGGTTCCGGTCCCTGCAGGAGACCATCGACACCACCTCGCCCGGCGGCCGGCTCGTGTTCCACGTCTTCGCCGCGTTGGCGGAGTTCGAACGGGACCTCATCAAGGAACGCACCAACGCCGGCCTCGCCGCCGCTCGAGCCCGCGGCCGCACCGGCGGCCGACCATCTCGGCTCTCCGCGGACCAGGTGCGCACCGCACGCCGGCTCTACGAACAGCAGGACATGACCGTCGCGCAGATCGGCGACGTGCTCGGCGTTAGCCGCACCACCATCTACCGTGCACTCGCGAAGCACGCCGAGCCCGTCGCGGCGCGACGAACCAAGCCTTCCCCAACGATGTAGCTGGCTATGGACGCGAGCGAGCGGTGGGGCATCCTTCGACTGCACGTCGAGGACGCCATCCCGCTCGCCACCCTGGCCCGCACCACGGGCGTCGCTGAGCGCACCCTGCAACGCTGGTTGGCCCGCTACCGAACCGGCGGATACCCGGCTCTCGCCGACGGCACCCGCACCGATCACGGCGCCCGACGGACGGCACCGGAACTGGTGCGCCTGATTGAGGGGCTCGCACTCACCAAGCCACGACCTTCGATCGCCACGATTCACCGCCAGGTCGACAATTACTGCACCAAACGAGGTCTCTCAGCGCCGTCGTACTCCGTTGTGCGGTCGATCGTGAACGGGCTTGATCCCGGGATGGTGACGCTCGCGCTTGAGGGGCCCGCGTCATATCGGGACAAGCACGAACTGCTGCTCCGACGTCGTGCGGATCGCCCCAACGCGATCTGGCAGGCGGACCACACGATGCTCGATCTGCTCATCGTCGGACCCGACGGCAAGCCCGAACGGCCGTGGTTGACGGTGATCCTCGACGACTACTCCCGCGCGGTCTGCGGGTACATGGTGTTCCTCGGCGCCCCATCCGCCGCGAACACCGCGCTCGCGCTCCGGCAAGCGATCTGGCACAAGCCGGAACCGGACTGGCCTGTCTGCGGGATCCCAGACGTGCTCTACACAGACCACGGGTCCGACTTCACCAGCCACCGAATCGGCGACACCGCCGCCGTGCTGCACCTCCGCATCATCCACTCGCAGGTCGCTCGCCCCCAGGGCCGCGGGAAGATCGAGCGGTTCTTCGGCACCATCAACACCGAGCTGCTCCCAACGCTCCCCGGCCACCTCGCACCCGGATCCTCGGCGCCGGCGCCGACGCCGGCGCTGGATCTCGCCGGTGTCGACAGTGCCATCAACACGTTCATCCGCCGCTACAACGCCCGCATCCACCGCGAGCTCCGGAAGAGCCCACTGGAAGCGTGGATCGCAGACGGGTGGCTGCCACGAATGCCGGACTCCCTCGAGCAGCTCGACGGGTTCCTGCTCACCGTCCCGACCACGCGTGTCGTGCAACGAGACGGCATCCACTTCGAAGGGCTCCGCTACACCGCAACCACTCTCGCACCCTTCGTGGGCAGCACCGTCAGCGTCCGGTACGACCCCCGCGACGTCACCGAGATCCGTGTCTTTCACCGCGACGCGTTCCTGTGCACCGCGATCAGTACCGCGCATCAGACCGAGACCATCAGTCTCAAGCAGATCCAGGCCGCCCGGAACGCGCAACGAAGAGCCCTGCGCGGGCAGATCCGCGAACGCATCGCGATCGTCCGCCCCACACCCGATGATCACACCCCACCAGCACCCGCACCGGCACCGGATCAACCGCGACTGATGACCTACGAGGAGGACCGGTCATGACGAGCCAGTTCATCATCACGAAGGAACACCGTCGGTTCGCGGAGTTCGCCGACGCCGTCCGGAAGCAGAACACCATCGGCGTCTGCTTCGGCCCCGCTGGCGTCGGCAAGACCCTCTCCGCACGCCGCTACGCCCACTGGGACAGCATCGGCCCGTTCATCGCCAGATGGGCCGCACGCAGCGAAGACGACACGAAGATCTACGCCGCCGCCCACCGAGCCCGCACCGTCTTCTACACGCCCGAGGTCTCCGCCACGATGCGCGCCCTGCAGGACGACCTCCGGCACGACATGCTCCGCACCGAACGCTGCATCGAGGAACACCTCCTGCTCCAGGGTCGCCACTTCGACCACGCACACGGCCCCAACCCGTCCCTGCTCGAGCTGATCATCATCGACGAGTCCGAACGCCTCACCGGCAACGCGATCGAGTGGCTCCGCGACCAGTACGACCGCACCGGCATAGCGATGATCCTCATCGGCATGCCCGGCATCGAGAAGCAGTTCAGCCACTACCCGCAGCTCTACAGCCGCCTCGGTTTCGCCCACCAGTACCGTCCGCTCGGCCACGACGAGCTGCTCTTCGTCCTCGAACGTCAATGGCGCAAGCTCGGCAAGACGCTCGACCCCGACGACTTCACCGACGCGCAAGCCATCGCCGCCGTCGAACGCATCACCCGCGGCAACTTCCGGCTCCTTGAGCGCCTCCTCCCTCAGATCCAACGCGTCCTGAAGATCAACGAGCTCGACGTCATCACCAACGACGTCGTCGAGGCCGCCCGCAGCACCCTCGTCATCGGCACCACCTGACCCGACACCGATCGCAGCGAAAACGACGACACAGAGCGAGGCTGCTCACAGTCGAGGCCTTGGAAGTACGTGGACGGAGACACTCGACGCTCCGTCTCGGTAAACGACCGGCTATCGGACATGGGTCGCCAGGTTCAATGTCATCGCGAGAGACCCGACGGCATCCTGTCGACTGGTCTCGACGAAGCCCGCGCGTTCGTACGTCCGTAGCGCCGGACGGTTGCCCGTCACGACGTTGAGGCCGATCGAGGTCGCACCGAGTGCACGTGCTTGTGCGACGGCAAGCCGCACTAAGTCGTGGGCCAAGCCGCGGCCTCGCACGGTGGGATCGAGCAGAACCCGTCCGAGGTGAGCATGGCTGTCGTGCATCGTGAGTTCGAACTGGCCGATCGGTTCGGGACCAGCGTCAACGGCCACCCATGCCGTTCGTTCAGGGCTCTGTTCGCCGATTGTGAGCTGGTTGAAAGTCAGAGGCCATCGCAGGCGGGGGCCGGCGAAGAGGTACAGCGCCTCGGCGTCCGGCACCCACGACACGATCAGATGGCAGTCATCACTGGATCGCGGTCGAATCGAGAGCACGCCGCACATCATCCGCGCGATTGGTCACAACGGCCAGAGCCACGTCCGTTGACCGATCCTCTACCGGCCGTGCTTCGCCTTCCGGAGTGCGAAGCGCCATAACCAGATGCCAGCGCCGAGCCGAAAGAGTCCGAGCGCGGTGTTCAAGATCACCAGGATCACGTCGAGGTCTGGCCGCGTGAGGCGAACGATCGACGTCGCGACGAATACCAGGCCGAAGGCAAGCGCGATCGAGCCCAGAACCTTCGCGCTCAAGACGTCCATCGCGCCAACCTAGCTGCTGTCGACGTCCGTGGGGCCAGCGGCTATCGGACACAGCGGCGTGCAGTGACGGGGGGTGAGAATCACGGGAGGGTTCCGGCGCGCTCCGCTCTGCGCAATCGGCTGCTGCTCATGCAGGTTGCACGTGTCGCGCAGGGACGGGGCTCGAGTACACGACGTTCGTGGTGATCCCCCCGAGCGTCGCGAGCCGTCCGGTGATCCGCTCCAGGTCCCGCATCGATCGGGCGAGCACCTTGATGATGAAGCAGTCTGCGCCTGTGACGTGGTGCGCCTCGATGACTTCGGGCATGTCGGCAACGAGGTCGTGGAAGGGCTTGTAGTTCCCGGACGGGTACGCGAGCCGCACGAACGCCGTGACGGTGTACCCGAGCGCTTCCGGGTCGACGGTGCCCGAGTAGCCGGTGATTACGCCGGCGTCGGTCAGGCGGCGGACCCGCTCAGCGGTCGCGCTCGCGGAGAGGTTCACTGCTCGGGCGAGCTGCGCGACACTCGTCCGGCCATCGCGCTGAAGCTCCGCGATGATCGCGTGATCGGTCGTATCGAGAGGCTGCTGCGGATTCGACGGCATGGGTTGGAATCTACCGTCGGTTCCGCGGTCGAGGCGGTCGAGTGCCGTTCGATTCGGGTTCCGCGGAGACCGTCTTGCACGCTTCGATGAAGGGGTGCAAACGACACTGACCGCGGCCGACTTCTTCGCCGCGAAGTTGACTTACGAGACCGACCCGTCCGACCTCGCCGCGGAGCGTGCTGCGGGTACAGCCCCGATCGTGCTTGACGTCCGAAACGACGCAGCCTGGAGTCAGGGACGAATCCCGGGTGCCGTGCACGTCCCCACCGTCGACCTCGCCGCCCGTGCTGCGGCGGTTGTGCCCGACCAGGACACTGCCGTGGTGGTGTACTGCTGGGGACCGGGCTGCAACGGCAGCACGCGGGCGGCGCTCGCGCTCTCCCGGATGGGCTACACCAACGTGCGGGAACTCATCGGCGGGTTCGAATATTGGGCACGAGAGGGCCTCGCCGTCGTCTCCGACAGCGGCCGGTCGCGGCAGGCCCCGGACCCGCTGACCGCTCCGGCACCCACGCCCACTCTGGCGGACACGTGAGCGTAACGGTACGGCAGGTTCGGGCTCGGGCTCGGGCTCGGGCTCGGGCTCGGGCAGAGCTTGCCCCGGTCCGGACGCTTGTCGAGGCCTACGCCCGGTACGAGCAGAGCGCCGCCGTCGTACCCGAGGACTGGGAAGGGCGCATGGCCGACCTCACAGCCATCGGCCGGGTCACTGTTTTTATCGCGAGCATCGACGACACGGTGCTCGGGTACGCGAGCATGACGCGCGAGGTCTCCACCTGGACCGGTCAGACCTTCGCACACCTCGACTGCCTATTCGTCGACGGAAGGTACCGTGGACATGGCGTCGGGCGACTGCTGTTCAACGCCGCCTGCGCGCACGCGCGCTCAGTCGGCGACACCGAACTTCAATGGCAGACACCAGCGTGGAACGCGGGCGCGATCCTGTTCTACTGCCGCACCGGAGCGCAGAGCGCGAGCAAAGAACGCTTCACCATGCCGATTGAACCAACGGCCGACCACCATCCCGATAGCCGTCGGTCTCGGTAGCCGATCGGCTATCGGACACTGAATCGTGCCCAGGAGTCGGAGGGCAGTTCGGGTCGGCCGGGGACGTCGCGTTGCTCGAACGTGCACGACCGGTCGAGCTCAGCAGCGACCGTGTGCCAGAACTTCGCTGCGACTTCGTTGCGGTCCTGGAAGGCAACAGCCCACCGACCGGGGTGCGCGGCGGTCAGCTCTGTCACGGCTGATCGTCCGACGCGAGAGCGTCGCGCTCCGTGCACGATGAAGAAGCTACTGATTACGTGCTCCTCGGTGTCGAGTCCGCGGAGGACCGCGAACCCGACCGGGTGCGGCCCGAGCTGGAACACGTGTGCGGACCAGCCCGGTTCGGAGATTCCGGCATCGAGTCGTTCTTGTCGGAAGCGGCCGTGCTCGTCGGGGAGTGTGCCGGTGTACGCGGACATCTCGTGCCGGAACATGGTCCAGAGCTGTTCGAGCTGTGGGCGGTGTCGTTCGTCAGCGGCGTGGATGGTCAGGGGCGTGAGGGTGCTCATACAAGAAAACCTCCGCCGTGGTCGGCAGAGGTTTCGTTGCTAGGCAGTCTATCGCCCCATCCGGTTTCCCATCGGTCATCGGACGGCGTCGTGCAGCACTTGGTCGATCCACTCGTGATGATCCAGCTCACCGAGCTCGCAGAGATTGACCCACTGGATCTCGAGCACTTCGTCTTCTTCGAGGGCGAACGCCGCAGCATCAAGCGAGCAGAGGTAGGCCACCGTCACGTACCCGACATGGTCACCGTTGGGGTAGACGTTCTCGAGAAGGGAGCCGCCGTAGGCGCCGAAGATGCGGATGATTTCGCTGCCGACGCCGAGTTCTTCTCGCACTTCGCGCTGCAGCGCGGCGTGTGGCTCTTCGCCGGGTTCAACTCCGCCGCCGATCAGGCCCCACCGTCTCGAGTCGCGCTGTCGGGCGATGAGGAAGCGATCGCCGTCTTGGACGACCGCGGTCACCCCGGGAAGGAGAAGGTAGCTGCTGCCGACCTGCTCTCGTAGCGATCGCACGTACTCAGAAACCGGCATACTCCGAAGCTATCGCCCACCCGCCCGATCGAGGATCGGTCTGTGAGGTAGTTAGATCACGAACCGAAGAGGCCGAACCCTGCCGAGATGGCTACCCCGAGACCCACGACTATCCCTACCGTGCTCCCGACGATCACTGCCAGCCGTCGATCCTTGTTCATCCCCATCGTCCGAGCCTAGGAGTGTCCGGTAGTCGATCGGCTATCGGACGGTTAGAACGTGGTGGAGTCGCGCAGATTCACGGTTGCTGGTGAGGCGCGAGCGTCATCGAATCCAGAGGTCTTCAGCGCGCCGACCTGCTCGGAATCCGAAGTACTCGAGCATCGCGACTGCTTCCGGGAAGCCCGAAGCGAGCGCGTCGGGTGCGTGGGCGTCACTTCCGAACGAAACAGCTCGGCCACCTTCCTCCGCCCACCACTGCGGTACCCAGGACCACAACCGTCGCGTGTTCATCTCAAGCGCTCGCCCGGAATCCGCGATGCTCCGCATTGCAGCTCGGAACCCCTCCTCGAACACACGTGGGTCGAACGGTCCTGCAACGTCACTGGGCCACGTTCGTGCTGCGTAGTCGATGTGTGTGAAGACCTCGAACGCGTCCGAGCCGGCGACCATTCGTGGGATCTCCTCCAAGTACGCCCACATGACATCAGCAGCCGGCCGGTGCCGGAACAGCGTGACCGGTTCGGTGCGGTGCGCGTCGGCGAACGGCAGCATGTGCAGGGAACCGTTCACCCGATCGACGACGCCCCTCGACAACACGCTCGCAGCCGCGTCTGCCCAGAGGTGTGGCTGTCCGAACTCGACACCAGTCAGGATGCGGACGCCGGGGAACTCGCGTCGGCACCGGTCGATGGCGTCGAGGTATCCGTCAAGGTCGAAGGGCGGCAGCGACACACGACCGTTCGGTTCGACCAAGGTGCCCGCGAATGCGCCCATGTCGCCTTCGTCTACGAACCACTGGTCCTCGTAGTCAAGATGTTCCGTGAACACGAGCGCCGGCAGGCCGATCCGCTCCGCACGGGCACACATCCGGCGCATCAGGTCTTCTGAAGCCGGATCCGTCGCCGCGTCCCAGGAGAACTCACTGTGCACGTGCGCGTCAGCAGGCAGCATCATCGGGCAACTGTGCCAAGCACCGCACACGCGCCGCAAGCAGGACCGTCGCCCCGGACCACCGATCCTGTCGCGGACCATGCCGGTGGTGTGCCCGGTCACGGATCGGTCAGTGAGACGGCGTGTGCGTTGGGGAGAACGGGCCTGGTCCGGTTTCGGCGTCGGTCATGGTGATGTGGCCGTTGGAGCCGAGCGAAACGTCGGCTTGCCATTGGTTCTAAACTCCGCAGGCGCTGTGCTCCACGAGATCGTGCAGCGTCACGCGCTGCGAGACGTCGACCTTCGTGCCGTCGTTGCCGGAGATTCGTAGCGTGACCGCCGCACGTCCGTGCCCTTCGTCGTCGTTCGAGACGACTAGTTGCTGTGTAGCAGTCAGGTCCCCAGTGCTGAAGGTCTTGCAGAGACTGTCCGTGCATATGAGGAGGCTCCCGGGATGCGCCGCCGCCCAACTGGCGCCGTCGAACCACACACTCGGTGGGTAGGACGCAGCCCCCGAGCAGGCGCGCGGTCCGGTGCAACTCGACAGCATCAAGGAGAACAGCGGCAGTACAGCAGCTGCCAGTACCCGTCCTCTACGCACCGTGACATTCAACTCCCGAACAGCGACCGGTCCGGTAGACGATCGACTTTCGGGCTCAGGACCAGTAGGCGGCACGCACGACCAAGAACCCCACGTCGACCTCGGAAGACAGATCGACAGTTCGGGGATCACACACGGTGCCACTCATCCGGTGCTCGAGCTCATTGGCCAGAAATTCCGCAGTCATCTCGGTTGGAGGTCGCACCGTGAGGAGCCGCCAGCAACCACCGGACCCGCACTCAACGTCGTCGCCCACGACCTCAGAACCAGAGGGAAGTGCGACAACGGACGCCGGCGGAGTGTCGCCTTCAGTCGCAGAGAGGAACAGTAAGGCGTAGCGAGCGATCGCCAGCGCTGTCACGAGGACGAGGAGCACGATCACGATGCGCCTCCAGGTGCCCGGAGCGCTCCTTGTCGCCGGGGCACCGCCCTTGCCCGTCGCGCTGCTCATGGCGAAACACTAGTGGGCCGGATCGAACCGTCGGAGGATCACACCGCATCTGGGCCGCCATCGGAAGCTCCGGAGCCAGAACCCTGTGGCGCCCGCCCCCTACCATCTCGTTAGCCGATCCCCTGTTGGGACTGGTAAGCGGCGAATGCCGGGCCTACAGTCCGCGTCATTCAGGACGCGGACTGCAGACCGACTCCCTGCGGCCGAGATGCGAGCCGAGGTCGCAGGGAACGCACTCAGCCTCCTAGGAGCGGTGCCGGCGCCAACGAGACCGCACCTTCGGTGTCATCATCTACGGTTTCTGCAAGCCCATCGACGCTAAGGGAAACGTCAGACTGCACAAGTTGCACATCTTCCGTTTTGAGAAGATCCGATTGCGACATTGCTCGAACCGCTCCGATCACCTCTCGAGCTGGGAACTCGGCCCGCGCGCGGAGTTCGTCCGTGATGTATCGATCTTCCGCATCTGGGAGATCTACCCTGCTCGGCAGCAGTGCATCAGCGCGAAGAAACGCCCGAACAAGAAAGAAGCTTTTGTAGTAAAGCTCACTGAAACCGCCGTCGTACGGCAGGGGAAGGCGGATGAGACCCAGTCTTCCGTCTCTCCGGGGCGTGTCGCGCGGACTTTCTGAGGGGTAGATGCCGATCCGCAGGCCGGACGCGCCCTGAAGGCCACCCGCTCGAGACTTCACCGTTGTGCCCACCCACTTGTCGGACTGCGGATTTCCGATGAACAAATCGGCCTTCCAGATCCCGGATATCGAACGCGGCAGCTTTTCCCCATCGCCCTTGGCATGGAAAGCTTCGATGATGTCCGGAATGTAGCGCTGGAGCTTGGGCGGATGCCCGCGCTTGCCTACGTAGAGTCGCGAGTCTGGGGTGAGGGCCTCGTTCACCGACTCAAGGATCGGGATGCGCCCATCCTTCTCTGGGCCGAACAGGATGGAGTCGGCTCCGTCGCCGATTCCGCAGAAGTCCTCCAACACTTGGCTCGCAAGCGGGTGGATCAACGGGTCACGACGCGCGATCGCGTCGTGGACGGTCCACTCGAAGCAGATCCCGGCGTCGCCCGAGCCCTCTCGAAACTCACGTGCAAGATCCTCCAGGGTGATTTCGTCGTACCCCCCTAGGCGCGCGACGCGTGCCATCTTGAGCGAGTACAAGGTTGCCTCCAGCACAGCGGCAACCATCGAGTACTTCGCCATCACTGGATCAGACACGTCCGCGGTCTGAAAGCTGCGCATTGTTCGCATCTTATGGATGCTACGGCACGGGCTGGCCGACTGGGACCCCAGCGGGCGTCCGATTCCCCGCTCGAATACTGCGGCAAGGAGTCTCGATAGTCGATGGCTTACCGGACGTCTCGTGCTGCTCCGGCAGCAGACGAGCTGAGGGGACGAAGGCGCCTCGTCCACGCCACCGCGAAAGCGATCACGATGAGTAGGATCGCGCTGACCAGCCCGGTTCCTACGGCGAGACCGCCGCGCGCGTTGGGAACGGCGACGAAGTCGGCAAACGATGCTCCGATGGGCCGGGTGAGGACGTACGCGGTCCAGAACGCCGTCACCGGACCGACGACCGACGTCACGCGCGCGAGAACGACGATGACCATCGCTGCCACGAACACGAGGCCGCCGCTGAGGTAGCCAAGGTGCAGGGTGCTGGCGGCGAGGTCGCCGGCGGCGGTCCCCATCGCGAAGGTCGTGATCACGGCGGCCCAGTAGAACAGTTGCCGACGGGTGGTCGTGATTGTGTGCACGTCGACGGTGCTTTCGGTGCGGTGCCAAAGCACGAACACGGCGACGAGCGCAGTGAGGAACACCGGGGTCGAGACGAAGTACGGCACACCGAGTGCAACGTGGGTGACGTCGGCGACCATCGTGCCGAACACTCCCACCATCGACACCGTTCCCCAGTAGAGCCAGGGCCGGTACCGGTCTGCCCGGAGCTGCACAACGAGGACCACGAGGAAGAGGACCGCGGTGATGAGTACCGTCGGGACGGGGTCGAATCGAGTGACCAGGAAGTCCGACAGTGCTTCACCCATCCCGGTCGTGAGGATCTTGATGAGCCAGAACGACGCCGTCGGCTCCGGCACACGATTCCGCGAGCTCACCTCGGGGCTCACCTGTCACCTCCGATCGGGTGCGACGGTGCCGACGAGGTTGCGCGGTTCTTCCGGGCGACGTGGCGGCGGCGGAGCGCGCCGATGACGATGGGCAGGATCGAGACGAGGATGATGACGATCATCAGCGCGTCGATGTTGTGGGCGATCAGCGGGATGCCGCCGAGGAGCACGCCGACGGCGGTGAGGCCGCACGCCCAGGAGATCGCGCCGATGAGGTTGAACAGCAGGAACCGTCGGTAGTGCATCTGCGCGGTGCCGGCAGCTAGCGGCACGTAGGTGCGGACGATCGGGACGAACCGGCCGAGGACCAGGCTGAGTCCGCCCCACTTGGTGAAGAACGCTTCCGCTTCGTTGAGGCGGGCGGTAGTGAGGATCCGGGCGTCGTCCTTGAACAGGCGGCGGCCGTACCGTTTCCCGATCCAGTACCCGACCTGGTCACCGGCGATCGCGGCGATCGATGCCACGAGCGCGACCTGCCACGGCGTAACCCCGAGGGTGCTGCTGATGATCGCTGCGGTGACCAGGAGCGAGTCACCGGGCAGGAAGGGGAACAGCACCCCGGACTCGATGAAGATCAGCAGTGCGATACCGGCGAGGACGTACGGACCGAACGAATGCAGCACGGACGCAGCGTCGAACAGGCTCACGGCGAGCGGAACGGTGGAGAGCATGGCGGTCCTTCCAGGACAAGTCACGGCGACCGCCCAACCAGTGGGGCGGCCGACGAAGGTCGGACGTCAGACGGTCAGGTGGCTGCGCTGGGCGGGTTCGTCGCGGCGGAGCCGGATCACGAGGAAGGTGATGATCGCGGCGATGATGACGAGGAACACGACGCTCGTGGTGA
>NZ_MJGI01000027.1:234173-242886 GCF_001864835.1 Curtobacterium sp. MCBA15_001
TCACCGGCGGCGGTCCCGAGCGCGAAGGTGAACAGGATCGCGAGCCAGTAGAACGCTTCCCGGCGGACCGTGTCGATGCTGTGGATCGAAAGGGTGCCCTCGACGCGGAACCAGATCGCGAACACGGCGATCAGCGCGACACCGAACACGGTGGTGCTGACTGCGAGTGGGACGCCGAGCCCGTCGGTGAGGTTGTCGGTGACGCAGGTCCCGACGATGCTGATCAGGACCACGGTGATCCAGTACAGCGGCGGCCGGTAGGCGCGGGACCGGAACTGCAGGATCAGGAACACGGCCAGCGCGACCGTCATGATCAGCGTCGTCAACGGCAGCCCGAGGCCGACGGTGTCACTGAGGAGATCCGCCGCCGTCTCACCAACCGTGGTCGCGAGGACCTTGATGATCCAGAACGACGCGGTCGGGTCAGGCACCTTGTTCAAGCGTGCCCTGGTCGGCAGCGGTGCTGCGGGCGAGTGGGACATGGCGTTCTCCTCGTCGTGACGAGCCGTGCCACGGGGTTCGCGGGAACGGCGATGCACCGACGGTAGAAACCGGCCCGCAAGACTTCACCAAGAAAGGACCTTGCAGCCAGAACGCCGCTTTCTTGGCTGTTCCTTTGCTAGCGGGGGTGAGGATCGGGCCTGCCGGTGCTGCTCTGAGTGAGGCAGGATCGAGCCAACACGGCGACACCGGAACGCATCCCCCCTCGCGTTCCGGTGCCGCTCGTCGGGAAGGGGTCACATGTCGGCTGGGTGGCGGTCATCTATCGCAGACACGGTGACCCGGTGGTCGTTCCGGTCTGCTTCGGAGAACGATCCGGACCGGTTGGCGTACCGCCGGTCCGTGATCGGCATCGCCCTCCGGGTCGCGGTCGTATCCGCCGCGCTGGTGATCGCGATCATCGGCCTCGTCGTGGCCTACGTGCTGTGGCAGCTGACACCGAACCAACTCCACGAGCGCCCCGGGCCGACCGACATCCACATCTACCTCGACACCATCGACCTCAGCATCGCGGTGATCGGTGTCGGCGGTCTCGCGATCGTCCTCGCCGGTGTCGCCGCATGGCTGATCGCCCGCCGCGCAGTGCGGCCGATCGCCGAAGCTGCCCGGATGCAGCGCACCTTCGTCGCCGACGCTAGCCACGAACTCCGGACCCCGCTGACCGTGCTCCACGCCCGCGTACAACGTCTGCAGCGCATGACCCCGGCGGACGACCTGCGGCGGCCGGTCGTCGACGAGCTGCGCGGTGACACGCAGGTCCTGATCGACATCGTCAACGACCTCCTCGACGCAGCTACCGGATCCAGCGAACCGAACGGTGCCGCCGACCTCCGGGCGGCGATGGACGTGGTGCACCGCGACATGAGCGTGCTCGCGGCCGACCGGAACGTGCACCTCGACATCGATCCGATCGACGCGCGCGTGGGGGTGTCCGAGACGCAGCTGCGCCGCTGCCTGGTCGCGCTGACCGACAACGCCATCGGCCACACACGAACCGGCGGACAAGTGCGTGTCACCGCGGTGATCGACAGGGCTCGTGTGACGATCCGCGTCACGGACAACGGTCCCGGCGTCGTCGGCATCGAGCCGGCAAGGGTGTTCGACCGCTTCGCCCACGGCACCCCCGTCGACGTCACCGCGACGACGACCACCCGCACCGGGTACGGCATCGGGTTGGCGCTGGTCCGCGACATCGCCCTCAGAGCGGGCGGCGATGCAGTCGTCGAACACACGGACAGCAGCGGAACGGTCTTCGCGCTCCACCTCCCGATCGCAGCGACCAGCACATCGGAACACGACCGGAAGGCCCACTGATGATGCCCCGACTGCTCCTCGTCGAAGACGACCCCCGGCTCGGTCCGCTCGTCGCGGACGAGCTCGGTGAACAGTGGACCGTGACACTCCGCACGGACGGGGAGTCCGCGCTCGAGGCTGCCGCCGAGGAGTACTTCGACGTGATGGTCATCGACCGTCGACTCCCGGGAATCGACGGCACCGAGGTCGTTGCGGCACTCCGGCAGCGACGGATCAGCACCCCCGTGCTGATGCTCACCGCCCTCGGCATGGTCCACGACCGTGTCTCCGGGTTGGACGCCGGCGCGAACGACTACCTCGTCAAACCGTTCGACTTCGACGAGCTCACCGCCCGGCTCCGGGCACTCACCCGCGACTACACCGGGGTCGGCAGCAGCGTCGAGATCGGCGGGTGGGTGTTCTACCCGGAGGACAACAGCATCACCTCCCCCTACACCGGACGGGTGATGCTGACCGAGAAGGAGACCGCCCTGCTGCGACTGCTGACCAGCGAGCCATCGCGGGCGTTCACCCGGCAGCACCTGCTGTCCGCGGTGTTCGACAACGGTGAGCAGCTCGGCACGGTCGACACGTACGTCCACTACATCCGCCGGAAGACCGACCGCGACTTGATCACCACCATCCGCGGTGTCGGCTACCGGCTCGGAACACCCGCCTGAGATCACCGCTCAGTCATCGAGAAACCCCTCCCGCTCAGCTTCGGAAGCCGCAGCGAGGAGCGCAGCTCCCATCGTCCCAACGACTACCAACACCAGCACAATCACCACCGCGATCACGATCCACACGCCCACGGGAACCACCTCCAAGCCCACCATCACCGCTACGCACCAAGGAACCGCCCAGGGCTCAGCGGAATCAGCGGGAGCGACATCTCACGTCGCGTCGGAGCGTCATCGCCCAACAGTTTCACAAGCTGAACGCCAGACCGGCATTACAGCCGTCTCGATGGCCGATCGGTTGGCGAGGTAGTTCGATCAAGCACCGAACAGGCCGAGTGCTCCTGAGATGGCGATCCCGAGACCCATGACGATCGCCACCGTGCTTCCGATGATCACTGCCAGCCGCTGATCCCAGTTCATCCCCATAGCCCAAACCTAGGAGTGTCCGGTAGCCGATCCCTCACCGGGCGCGTTCCACAGCGATACCGTGGAGGGTGTCGAGTTCTGGCGTCGTAGAACCGCGGGTTCGCGTGAGGGCTGCTCTCCTTGTGGCAGCGATGCTGTCCTGGCTCGCCCCGGCTTCGGTGGTTGCGGTGCGCCTGGCGTGGACGGATCCTCCCTCTCGAGTGCCCGTTCACTGGACCGGGGCAGGCCCGGACCAGTGGGCTTCGGCGGACGCAGCCTTCTGGTCGTGCATCGTGCCGGGCACGGTCGGAGCACTTGTGTGCACTCTCCTGGTCGTCCCGTTGTCATCGGATGCTTCACGATGGGGCGCAGCGATCGCTTTTGGGGCGGTGAGTGCGGCAACCGGCATCATCGCGTTCTTCTGGATCGCGATGATGCTGGCCGCTGAAGGAGCGGCGGCGCCGTTCCTGGTCGTCCTCGCCCCGTTCGGCTTGGGAGTGCTCGTGTTCGGGCTCTCCTTGCTCGTCCGGACGAAAACCGCCCGGTAGCCGATCGGCTACCGTGGCCTGCAGCGACCTGACGTGTGCGGCACCGAGCGTCGGGGGCCCGGGAGTGCTCCTCCTGGTCATGAGACGCTAGGAGTATGGAAGCAGCTGTTCTGACCCTTCCCAGCGTGCCCACAGCCCTGTTGCTCAGTGCACTTCGATCGACAATCCGAAGCACACCGTGACCGGTGCGAGCGACGAGGCGCGCTGCGATCACCCCGCCGGGCACGTCGTTGTCGGCGCCGGTGGCCGAGCATCCTGCCAGGACTGCGGGCGTGATGTCGCGATCGTCCTCGGCTCGAAGACGTGGACCGCCGCCGGGACCGACGACTCACACCCCTGACGAAGACCACCGATCGGGAAGGACGCTCGTCAGGCGTTGCGTAATGACGGAGCAATGTTGAAGCGGTCCGCCCGGTACCTGATGGATCACGCCGAGTCCGGTGCGACGCGACCGCGCTCTCGCGTGCCGATAGTTCTAGGCAGATGCCCCGCGTCACGCAACGAGGTCGCTGAGCGCGCGCAACGGGTGTCGAGGAGGCTCAGGTCATCAGCCGTCCCGAGTGATTCGGCGAGCAGCCTGGGACGCGGACAGCGCACCTGCCCCGAGAGCGGCCAGCGTGCAGGCGAGGGAAAGCCCGAGCAGCACGACGTAGAGCGCTGGCGCCAGTTGCGCTGGGATCGACACGACCACGACGATCGCCGCCGCGATCAAGAACGGCCGCATGACTCTCCGCGCGGCAAGATGGCCGGCTCGCCAGGCCTCGTCGCTGTGCATCAGTGACGGCAATCGAATGCCAGCCGCGTGGTTCCGACCCATTCCATTCGTCGCGATCGACACAACGCCCCAGATCGCCACGTCTACGAGGAGCACTAGCAGAGCGCAGCCGACCGCCCCCAACCACCCTGGACTCGTCATCTCCGCCTCCCTCGGTTGAAACTAGCGAATCACGCGACGGCGGTCAGCCCCTTCCGCGAGCCCGACGGACGAACCGGACACTGCCGCCGGCAGCTAGGGGCCGGCCTGACGCGGACCGCCGCCGCGCGGGGATCGCCGGCAGTGGTCGGCTCGTAGGAATCTGACTCGGAAGCAGCGTCCGGTAGACGGTCCTCCGGCGTACGAGTCATCGCGGTCGCACGCAGCGCTCACCATCTGTCTCACATAGGTGGTCCGCAGACAGTCGCGATGGCGGGGCGCTATCCGGACGCCCATCCGGGGGCGGGTGCTTCGTCTCCGCGCCGCTCTCGGGAGCGGGCGTCCCCCAGCAGCGCTGTGGTGCAATTTGGTGCACCACCACCTGTCCGGGAACGGCTCCGACTGGCCCGACCCGTCGGCAACTTCCCCATGAATCCGGCGATCGGGGGCGCGTCCGTGAAGGCACGAACACGCAGCGATGGGTTCAAATGCCACCGGTGCCGCCACGGTCAAGAGTCCTGGAGTTCCGTCACCACGGAGCTCCAGGGCTCTTTCGCTTCCGTGTCGAGCGCTCGCTGAGCGCGCCTCGCTGGCCACGGTCCACTGTGGACCGGTGAGCAACGACGCTGCCGTCCGACTCCTCGGCGCACCGTGGGGGGACACATCCCGTCGCGGTCGCCCGTACGCGAAGGACCCCTCGGTGATCCGGTTCGGCGGCCAGTACCTCCTCTACTGCTCGCTCCCGTCCACGAGCGACGACGAGCCGGAGGGCTGGTCGGTCGGCATCGCGGAGAGCGACGACCTCGTCTCGTGGCGGACGATCGCTGTCCTGCCGCCCTTCGGTGCGTACGACCGGAGCGGTTCGGCGGCCCCGGGCGCGGTGGTGATCGACGGCAGGGTGCACCTCTTCTTCCAGACCTACGGGCGAGGTCGCGAGGACTCGATCTGCCACGCGGTGAGTGACGACGGTGTGACCTTCACGCCGAACCCGCAGAACCCGGTGTTCCGGCCGACGGGCGACTGGACCTGTGGCCGGGCGATCGACGCCGACCTCGTCGTGGCGGGGGACTGGCTCCTGTTGGCGTGGGTGACGCGCGACCCGTCGATGACGACGCAGCTGCTCGGGACGTCACGAGCGCGCATCGGTAGCGCCTACGGCCCGGCGGACTGGGAGCAGCTGTCGGTCGGCGGCCCGGCCCTGGCACCGGAGCTGCCGTGGGAGCAGGACTGCATCGAGGCGCCGGCACTGCGCTGGGACGGCGAGCAGTTCACCGTGTTCTACGCGGGCGCGTACAACAACGCGCCGCAGCAGATCGGCTGGGCGACCAGCCCGGACGGTCGGACGTGGACTCGCGGGTCGGACGAGCCGCTCGTGCCAGCTGGGCCCGAGGGCAGTTGGAACCGGTCCGAGTCGGGGCACCCGGGGTACCTGCATGACGAGGACGGCCGCGAGTACCTCTTCTTCCAGGGCAACCCGGACGACGGGCACACCTGGCTGATCGCGGCGACTGAGCTCACGTTCGTGGACGGCGTGCCGACGGTGCAGACGGAGCGCAATTCCCCGGACGGTGGCCGAACGACCGTCCCCGTCGGGTGACCGCGGGACCCCACCGACGCGCCAGGCGCGCATCGTGTCGCCCACCTGCTCGACCTCGTGTGCGAGGCCTCCCCGCGTCGTGGTCGCCCGAGCGCTCACTCCTCCGGGTGCAGGCTCGCGTCCGCGGTCGTCCGCCGCCACGACTCGAAGCGCACCGTCAACCCCGCCCGCGACGGCGCGCAGCAGAACGGCCCCGCGATGACCGTCGCGTCCGGGTCGAGCGGCGCCACCCGCACCAACCGCCAGGGTTGGTCGTCGACCCGTGCGCGGATCGTCAGTGCGTCGCCGGACCGGCTGCCCCGCACGGACACGACCCGTCCCGCCCACTCCGGCACCGGCGCCAGCGACCAGTCGGACTGCCCGCGAGTGACAACCGCGCCCAGGCTCTCGACCCCGTCGCTGAGCTCGACCCCGGCCTTGGTCCAGGTCCGGTCATCGACGCGGGCGAAGAGCCCGGCCTGGTCGAACTGGCCGGTGAAGTCGAGCCGGAAGGCGACCTCCATCGCCTGCCCCGGCGCCAGGTCCATCAGCAGCGCGTGTTCGGTGTCGTGGACGAACCCGTACGAGGTCTCGCGCCAGGCGTCGCTGCCCTCGCGGGCGGTGACGAGCAGTGCGTCACCGGCCTGCGTCACCGCGGCCGGCTGGTTCGTCCAGGAACCTTCGGACCACGCGACGACCTCGTCGCCCTCGACACCGTGCATCTCGCGTCCCTCCGCCGGGGCGTTCCACCGTGGGACGCCGTGCCGTTGACGGTACTGGACGGCGCGCCGCAGGAAGCACACCGCACGACGGACGTGCGCAGCGAGAGGATGGCCGGTGTGAACTCCGCGCAGCGCGTCCTCGACACCCTGGTCGCCCTGGTCGACACGACGGGCTTCGGGGCGCTCGGCGTGCACGTGCTCGTCGGGGACGAGGCCGCGTCACACCGCTGGGCTCCCGACCTCCGCCGCGAGGTCCACTCCGTCGCGAAGGGCATCGGCGTGCTCGCGGTCGGCATGGCTGCGGACGACGGGCTGCTCGACGTGGACGTCCCGGTCGCCGCGTCCCTGCCCGACGTCCGGTTCGGCGCGGGGACGGACGAGGTCACGCTGCGCCACCTGCTCACCATGACGAGCGGGATCGACATGCCGTGGTCGCCGACGGAGCTGTCCGACTGGCCCGACCTGGCTCGCGAGTTCCTCGGTCGACCCTCGCGCGGGCGGGTCTTCCAGTACGCCAACGCCAGCAGCTACACCGCGATGCGGGTGCTGGCGACGCGCGTCGGGGACGTGGGGGCGTTCGTCGCGGACCGGCTGTTCGCGCCGCTCGGCATCGACGGCGTCACGTGGCGGCGCTGCCCGCTCGGGTTCGTCGCCGGCGGCGAGGGCATCGCGCTGACCACAGAGGAACTGGCTCGGGTCGGACGGCTCGTCCGCGATCGTGGCGCGGTCGACGGTCGGCAGCTGGTCGACGGCGGGTGGTGCGACGCGATGCACACCGACTGGGTGGTCCGACCGGATGCCGAGCCGCCCTACGACCGGTACGCGATGGCGGGGTGGGGCGGACCGGGGCCCCTGTGGCGACTGCACGGCGCGTACGGACAGATGCTGCTGTTCCACGGCGAGACCGTCGTCACGGTGACCGCCGACGACCACGCCGGCGCGGACGCGTTCGCCGCGGCGGTGGCGGTGGCGCTGGAGCGGTGACGCCCCGGGCACGGCTCACTCGCCTGCCGGGACCATCCCGCCCCAGCCGTTGTACCCGCCGTGCACGACCCGGACCGGGACGGCCTGCGCCCGTTCGGTGACGTACCGGTACGTGCCACCCGGTCGACCGAGCCACAGGGTCTGCGCCGGCGTCGTGGACGTCGCCGTCGTGCGGAGCTCCACCACGTACTGCCCGGACGGGATCTGGAACTGCGCCGTCTGCTCGCTGTCGAGCACGGACGAGAACCGGGTCGAGAACGTCGCCCCGGTCGACGCGTCCGTCACCGTGACGGTCGCCTCGCTCAGTGCTGCCGTCGGCCGGTACGACGGGCCGTTCGCGTACACGACCAGGTCGTAGTCGTCGTGCACGTAGTGCCGCGACAGCGTCACCTGCGACGCCGGCACGGTCCCACGCTGCTGGTACACCCGGGTCTTCCAGACGCCCGGGGACGCCAGTCCGCTGACGTACGCCTCGATGCGGTACAGACCCGTGTCCAGCCCCACGAACTCGTACCGGCCGGCACTGTCCGCCGTCGTCCTGTACACGTGCGAGGTGTCCTGGTTGAACGCGTACATCATGCGTCCGGCCGCTGGCCCATCAGGACCGACCACCTCGCCCCGGACGACGGCGCCGACCACGAGCGGCACCGTGACCGCGACCGTCGAGCCCCCGACGACCGCGATGCCCGAGCGGGTCCCGGGGGCGTACGTCGCCGCGCCGTGCGGCGGGAGCTGCCGGGTCGCCACCGTGACGGTGTCCGGGGCGGGGATGCCCGTGAAGGTCACCCGGCCGTCGGCGTCGGTCGTGGCGTCCCCGACGACGGTGTCCACACCGATGGCGACGAGGTCGACGTCCGGCAGTCGGATCGCGGTACCGTCCGGCGTCGTCAGCTGCACCGAGACCGATCCGGCGCCGGCGGCCGAGGCCGGCGGTGCCACGCCGATCAGGGCGGCTGCTGCCAGCGCCACCACCAGTGCCGTGCCCGTGATCCGTCGCATCGTGTTCCCCCGGTCGCCCGTCAGTGGTGCGTTGCGGGGGATCGTACGCGTCCGGCGCGCGGTGGGGACGCGCTGACGGGAGGTCCGGTGCC
>NZ_MJGI01000027.1:243559-270741 GCF_001864835.1 Curtobacterium sp. MCBA15_001
GGCACCGGACCTCCCGTCAGGACGTGCTAGCGGCCGAGCGCGGCGCGCTTGCGGTCCTTGACGCTCCGGAACCACGCGCTCGACGCGGGCAGGAAGGTCAACACGGCTGCGACGATCGACGCGATGACACCGATGGCCCCGATCCCGAACCCGCTGGCGATGCCGGTGATGCCGAGGATGGTCAGGACCAGCAGCACGATGCGCGCCCAGTTCGCACCACGGCGCATGAGCAGGTCGAAGACGACGAACGCGATGATGAACAGCACGCCGATCACGATGCTGACGGTGAACGAGGCGGTGACGACGGCGTTCACGTCGACCCCGCCCGTCGAGGTGCCGGACTTGTCGAGCTGGTCCTGCGCGGCCTGGCGCGCGGCCGGCAGCTGCGTGGCACCGACGATGAGCGCGATCACGTGGGTGAGCGCGGTGACCAGGTACAGCCAGAACGCGATGTTCACCAGGCGGGGAGCCGCTGTGGGAGCCGACTGGTACGGGTTCGACGACTGGTAGGGGTTCGACGTCATGCGGGGGTCCTCCTCGCGGCCTCGACCATCGGGACCGTCGTTGCAGATCCTGCTCCCTCGTGGCGTGTCGTGACCGGAACGCGCGTCAAGCGAGCGCGTCGTGCTCCGGCTCGTGCTCGTGCTCCGGCTCCTCGACGTCGAAGACGACCACCCGCTGGCTGCCCGCACCGATGTGCTCCGCGACCGGACGGTGCTCGGCGTGCGGCAGGTACCCGGCCAGGGCGTCGCGGCCGTCGAACCGGACGACGAGCATCCAGTCGAAGCCGTCCTCCTTGCCCTCGGTGCTGACGCTCCGGCCCGACGTGACGGACCGGACGCCCTCGATGCGGGGCAGGTGCTGCTGCGCCAGGGCGTCGGCCTCGGCGGAGTGGTCGGTGCCGTCCTGCCACTGCACCAGGACCACGTGGGTCACTCCGGACATGCTGACTCCTTCGTCGTCGGACATGGCCCGAGCCTGCCAGTGCGGGGCTGTGACCGTGTGCTGATCAGCGTCGAACGCCGTACCGCAGTGCGACGGCTCCGGTCCGGTACGTCCGGGTGCTGAGCAGCTCGAGGTCGACGCGCCGCTCGTCCATCGCGAAGTACGGGATCCCGCCACCGACGAGCACGGGGGAGACCCGCACGCGGTACTCGTCGATCAGTCCGAGCTCCGCTGCCGCAGCCGCGAGCGTCGCACCGCCGATCGCGACCTCGCCGTCGCCCGGCTCGGCGCGCAGCCGCTCGATCTCCTCGCCGACGGACGCCGTCGCGAGCCGGGTGTTGCTCGCGTCGACGCTGGTCAGCGTGCGCGAGAACACGACCTTCGGCAGCGCGTTCCAGAGGTCTGCCCACTCGCGCTCGGCATCGCCCCACGTCGCCGCCTGCACCGGGTCCTCCCAGTACACCATCGTCTCGTGCAGTTTCCGCCCGAGCAGGTGCACGTCGACGCCGCGGACCTCGTCGATCGCGGCGCGGAACTCCTCGTCGTCCGGGTCGCCCCAATCGAACCGCCCGTCCGGCCCGACGACGAACCCGTCGAGCGTCATGCCCATGGAGTACGTGACCCGCTTCATGCCGCGCAAGCTACGCCCGCGGTGCGGTGCGTGCACGTTCCTGAGCCGGTGCCCATCGCCCCTGCGCCTACCGTTCGGCGCACCACTCACGGAAGGCATCATCATGGCAACAGGAGTTGCAGCAGTCTGGGTCCCCGTCACCGACATGGACCGGGCGGTCGCGTTCTACCGCGACGTGCTCGGCCTCACGGTGTCGAGTCAGTCGGACGACTGGAGCGAGATCGACGCGAACGGCCTGCGCCTCGGGCTGAACGCGCGCGAGTCCGCCAGCCCGTCGAGCGGCGGCGGCGCGGTCGTCACGTTCCAACCGGACGGCAGCATCGAGGACGAGGTCGCCGGACTCAAGGAGCGCGGCGCCGATGTCGAGGGCGAGATCAGCGAGCACCCGTGGGGCCGGATCGTGCCGTTCAAGGACAGCGAGGGCAACGACCTGCAGTTCTACGCGCCGCCGGCCGACTGACGCGCTCACCTGCAGACAGGAGGTCCAGTGCCAGCTGGCACTGGACCTCCTGTCTGTCCACAGGCCGGGCCCACGGCCCGCGGCGGCGGTCGCCTGCCCGCTAGCCTTGCCGGCATGACGACGACGGGGGTGGCCGCGCAGGACACGTGGTCGCGCCTGCCGGTCGGCCCGCGTGAGCACCGGCAGGACGCGCTGCTGGCGCTGGCGCTGGCGGTCGGCCTCACGATCTCGACGGTGCTGTACTGGTCCAGCGCGGTCTACGACGAGGTCGCACCGTGGTGGGTCACCGCGCTCATGGTCGTCGCGAACGCCGGACCGTTGGTGTTCCGGCGGCGCTTCCCGATGACCGTGGCGGTCGTCGTCGCGCTGGCCTTCGCCGCGACCCAGCTGCTGCACGTCCCCGAGGGCCTGTTCATCAACTTCACGCTGTTCATCGGCCTGTACACGGTGGGCGCGTGGTGCTCCGACCGGGTGCGCGCCGAGTCCGTGCGCTGGACGGTGATCGCGGGCATGTTCGCGTGGCTGTTCCTGGCGATCGTCTTCCGCTGGTCGGTGCCGAGCGCCCTGCCGAACGAGGGGGACTCGATCGTCCCGCCGTTCGTCGCGAGCTCGCTGCTGACGATCGTCATCAACCTGGTCTACTTCGGTGCCGCCTGGTACTCGGGCAACCGGGCGTGGGCGTCCGCGGTCGCCGGGCACGCGCTCCGGGAACGCACGTCCGAACTGGCCGTCGAGCGGGAGCGGACCGCGGCACAGGCGATCACGCTCGAACGGGTGCGGATCGCCCGCGAACTGCACGACGTCGTCGCGCACCACGTCTCGCTCATGGGGGTGCAGGCCGGTGCGGCCCGCCGCGTGCTCGACCGCGACCCGGCGCAGGCGGCGACCTCGCTGAGCGTCGTCGAGGACAGCGCGCGCACCGCGGTCGAGGAACTCCGTCGGATGCTCGGGACCCTGCGCGAGACGAACGGCACCACCGAGCCCGATCCGACGGCCGGGCCTGACGACTCCGGTCGGACGACCGCGCCGAGCACCGACAGCATCGACCGGATCGCCGGGCTCGCCGACGCTGCGACGACCGCGGGTCACCCCGCGCGCTACACCGTCGTCGGTGCTCCTCGACCGGTCCCGCCGACGGTCGCGACCGTGGCGTTCCGTGTCGCACAAGAGGCAGTGACCAACGTCCTCAAGCACGCCGGCCCCGGCGCCAGCGTGGACCTCCGGCTGCGGTGGTTGGCGGACGCGATCGAGGTCGAGGTGACGGACACCGGGATCGGGAGCCGCGCCTCCCGGCAGCCCACCGAGGAGGAGCCGGTCGGGACGCCCGGTTCCGGGCTCGGCCACGTCGGGATGCGGGAGCGGGTCGCCGCGGTCGGCGGCACCGTCGAGATCGGGCCCCGAGCCCGGGGAGGGTTCCTGGTGCGCGCATGGCTGCCGACGACGTGAGCGTGCGCGTGGTGCTGGCGGACGACCAGGACCTGGTGCGTGCCGGGTTCCGGGTCATCCTGGAGTCGGAGCCGGGCATCAGCGTCGTCGCCGAGGCATCCGACGGCGCTGCGGCCGTCCGTGCCGTCGAGCAGCACCGGCCCGACGTGGTCTGCCTCGACGTCCAGATGCCGACCGTCGACGGGATCGAGGCCGCACGGAGGATCACGGCACTGCCCGACCCGCCGGCCGTCCTGATCCTGACCACGTTCGACAACGACGACACGCTGTTCGACGCCCTCGCTGCGGGTGCCAGCGGGTTCCTGCTCAAGAACGCGACCCCGGAGCAGCTGGTCGACGCCGTGCTCACCGTCGCCGCGGGCGATGCGCTGCTGGCTCCTGACGTCACGCGCCGGGTGATCAGCCGCGCGACGACGGGTGCGCTGCCGGTCGTCGAGGGCTCGGACGGGGCCGTTCCTGGGCTCACCGAGCGGGAGACCGAGGTGCTCCGGTTGCTCGGGCGGGGGCGCAGCAACGCGGAGATCGCGGCGCAGCTGTTCGTGGGCGAGGCCACGGTGAAGACCCACGTGTCGAACGTGCTGCAGAAGCTGCAGGTGCGCGACCGAGTGCAGGCGGTCGTGTGGGCGTACGAGCACGGGGTGGTCCGCTCTGGCGGCTGACCGCTGCTCGGTCCCGCGCCGTCTCGCTCGGTCCCGCTCCGTCTCGGGGTGGAGGCCCGGGTTCCGTCCGGCGTGGGAGGCGCGGACGACAGGGCCTCCGTAGCGTCGGTGGTGCGGTCGGGACCGCTGCACCAGCAGGTGCGCCGGGTACCCGTCGCCGAGAGGGGACAGCGATGCTGCGGGTCGATGGCGTGACCAAGCACTTCGGCGACCGCCGGGTGCTCGACGACGTGACGTTCGAGGTGGGTCGGGGACGTCTCACCGGGTTCGTCGGCGGGAACGGTGCCGGCAAGACCACCACCATGCGGATCATGCTCGGCGTGCTCGACGCCGACAGCGGGTCCGTCGCGATCGACGGCCAGCGCATCGGGCCGACCGACCGCCGCCGTTTCGGGTACATGCCCGAGGAGCGTGGTCTGTACCCGAAGATGCCGGTGGCCGAGCAGGTCACCTACCTGGCACGGCTGCACGGCGTCGACCGCCGGGCGGCCCAGGCGCGCACCACCGAACTGCTCGACCGACTCGAGCTCGCCCAGCACGCGGACGACCCGGTCGAGAAGCTCTCGCTCGGCAACCAGCAGCGCGTGCAGGTGGCAGCGGCGCTCGCACACCGGCCCGAGGTCCTGGTGCTCGACGAACCGTTCTCGGGCCTCGACCCGATGGCGGTCGACGTCGTACTCGGCGTGCTGCGTGAGGCCGCTGCCGACGGGGTCCCCGTCCTGTTCTCCAGCCACCAGCTCGACGTGGTCGAACGGCTCTGCGACGACGTGGTCGTGATCGCCGACGGGGCCATCCGGGCCGCGGGTCCGCAGGAGGAGCTCCGGAAGAAGGCCGGTCCCGCCGCGTGGGAACTGCTCGTCGACGGTGACGCCGCCTGGCTCCGCGACGAACCCGGCGTGCACGTCCGGGCGTTCGACGGCGGCTACGCGGCCTTCGAGGCCGACGACGCCGTCGCCCAGCGTGTGCTCCAGCGTGCCGTCACCATCGGGACCGTCGGCTCGTTCGGCCGCCGGGTACCCCGACTCAGCGAGGTCTTCCGGGAGGTCGTCCGATGAACAGCTCCTTCACCACGGCCGTGCGCCTGGTCACCGTCCGCGAGATCCAGGCGCGACTGCGCAGCAAGGCGTTCGTCGTCTCGGCGCTCATCCTGCTCGTGCTCGTCGTCGCGTCGATCGTCGTCGGCGGCATCGTCGGCAAGTCCAGCGCCGACAGCACCACACCCGTCGCGGTCGTGAACGGCGTCACCCTGCCCGCGACCACCGGACTCGACGTCACACAGGTCGACGACCGGGCCGCGGCCGAGCGCCTCGTCCGCGACGGGGACGTCGACGCGGCGATCGTGCCGGAGTCCGGCGCGCTCGGGTTCGGCGTGGTCGGACTCGACAGCGCACCGACCGACGTCATCCAGGCGCTCAGCGTGTCACCGTCGGTCGAGCTCCTCGACCCGGATGCCATGGCGCCGGGCCTGGTGTCGCTGATCGGCATCGCGTTCGGCATCGTCTACTTCGCCGCCGCGGTGACGTTCGGGCAGTCCATCGCGCAGAGCGTCGTGGAGGAGAAGTCCACCCGGGTCGTGGAGATCCTGATGGCGGCGATCCCGGCCCGGGCGCTGCTGGCCGGCAAGGTGATCGGGAGCAGCATCATGGCGCTCGCGCAGGTGGTGGCCATCGCGATCGCCGCCGCCGTGGCGCTCGCCGTGACCGGGCAGGACAACCTGTTCGGGCTGCTCGGGCCGAGCCTGCTCTGGTTCGTGGTGTTCTTCGCGATCGGGTTCGTGCTCGTGGCGTCGTTGTTCGCGGCCTCGGCGGCGCTCGTCTCACGGCAGGAGGACGTCGGCAGCGTGACGACCCCGGTCATGATGCTGCTGATGATCCCGTACTTCCTGATCATCTTCGCCGCGGACAACCCGACCGTCGTCGGGATCATGTCCTACGTCCCGTTCAGTGCGCCGATCGGGATGCCGATGCGGATCTTCCTGGGGACCGCAGAGTGGTGGGAGCCGATCGTGTCGCTGCTGATCGTCATCGTGTCCGCCGCGCTCGTCGTCGTCATCGGCGCCCGCGTCTACGAGAACGCGCTGCTGCGCACCGGCGGGCGGGTCAAGCTCGCCGACGCGATGCGGCGCTGACGCGGCGCGCGCGCCGCGGCCGCGGCCGCGCCGCCGGCTCAGCCACATCGTGCGCGCCGCGCTCAGCGCGCGACCGGCACGGTGCGGCCGGTCCGCGCCGACTCCTGCGCGGCGAGCACGATCGCCAGCGTGCGCAGCCCCACGCCCACGTCGGGCTGCGGCTGCACCCCGGTCCGGACGGCCTCCAGGAACACCCGCAGCATCGCCTGGTCGAGATCGGCCCCGTACCGTGCTTCGATCGGCAGCCCGGTGTCCGTGACGATCCCGTGCGCGGCCGGCCCGAACGGGTCGATCGACACCGTGCCCTGCGTCCCGACCACGTCGAGCGTCAACCCGCCCCACACCGCCGAGGTGTCCGGCCGGCTCCACGAGCAGTCGATCGCGGCGACCAGCCCGTCGTCGTAGGTGATGGTGACGAGCGCAGCCGTCTCGGCCCGGGCGCGGTCGGCGTGCAGCGTCCGGTTCGCGACCGCCGTGACGCTCAGCGCCTGCGCTCCCGTGAGTGCGTCGATCAGGTCGGCGATGTGCACGACGTGGTCCACCAGCGCACCTCCGCCGGAGCGCTCCGGGTCGGTGAACCAGTCGCGGGTCCGTGGCAGCATCCCGGTGTTGGCGCCCCGAGCGGCGAACAGCTGCCCAAGGGCGCCCGCGTCGTGGGTGGCCCGGAGCCGGGCGAACGACGACGCGAAGCGCACCGGGAACGCCACCATCAGCAGCACCCCGGCGGCCTCGACCGCGGCGCGCATCGCGAGGCCGTCCTCCCACGTCGTCGCGAGGGGCTTCTCGCACAGGACGTGGACACCCGCGGCAGCGGCCCGTTCGACGAGCGCGCGGTGCCCGGTGTTCTCGCTGGCGACGACGACCGCGTCCGGCTGCCATGCCAGCAGCTCGTCGTACGAGTCCATGTACCCGACCCCGAGCGCCTCGGCCAGGTCCCGCCCGCGCAGCACCCCGAGCGAGGAGCCAGAACCAGAACCAGAACCAGAACCAGCGCGAGGGGTACCGTCCGGGTCGGTCCCGCGCACCTCCACGTCGGGCATCGCCGCGAGCGCCTGCAGGTACCCGATCGCGTGGGTGTGGGCGAACGACAGCACGCCGATGCGGAGCGGCCTCACGACAGCACCACCGGCTGCCCGGTCTCGATCGAGGTGAGCGCCGCGTTCGCGATCCGCACCGCGGCCGCCCCGTCCTCGGCGCTGACGCGGGGCGCGGGTCCACCACGGAACGCCGCGACGAACTCCGTGAGCTCGGCGGCGTACGGGTCGTCGGCGGGGTCGACCTCGGGCAGGAACCCGTCCACCGCGTCCGGTGTCGCCAGGTCCGCAACGTGGTCGACCTCGTCACGCGATCGGTGCGACAGGCTGCCCCGGGTCCCGGTCACGGCGTACTCCGTCGTGAAGGGCAGGTGCTGCGGCCCCCAGACGCCGGCGACGTGGCTGATCGCCCCCGACCGGTGGGTGAGCAGCACGTGGGCGGCCTCGACCGGCTCGGCTTCGGTGCCGGCCCGTGTGCGGACCGCGGACACGGTGGCGACCTCGCCGGCGACCCAGCGGGCGATGTCGAGGTCGTGGATCATCTGGTCGAGCACGATCCCACCGGACAGCGAGTGGTCGGCGAACCAGGGAGTGCGGATCGGGAACGCGCCGGAGCGCACGAACCGCAGCACCGCCAGGTCGCCCAGGAGGCCCGTGGTCACGGCCTCGTGCAGGCGCACGTAGGCGGGGAAGAACCGGACGACGTGGGCGGGCACGAGCGTCCGGCCGGCGTCGCGGGCGCACCGGACCAGGTCCGCCGCATCGGCGTCGGTGCGGGCCAGCGGCTTCTCGGAGACGACGTCCTTGCCGGCGGCCAGGGCCGCGCGCACGACCGTGGCGTGGGTGGAGGTCGGGGTCACGACGTCCACCATGTCGACCGCGTCGAACAGCTCCTGCAACGAGTCCACCACGGTGATCGAGGACCCCGCGGCCCGGGCAGCTGCTGCGTGCGTGTCGGCGAGCTGTCGTGCGCCGTCGTGGGCGAACACGGTGACGGGGCCGAGGCGCAGCAGTCCGGGCAGGTGCGCCACGGCGATGCCACCTGCACCGAGGAGGCCGATCCGGACGGGGTTCGGTGACACGGGAGCTCCTCTGCGGGGACCAGGTCGACGGTGACGGGTGCCACCATGCTAGTCAGGACCCACCCCCGTACCGTCGACCCACAGGAGCCGCCGTGACCGCAGCACCCGGACAGCCAGGCACCCGAGCGCCCGCCGAACCCGACGGGCGTGGTCGGACCGGGCTCGACCAGGTCGGCCGCGACCTCACCCGGAACCCGGACGTCGTCGTCCGCGACGTCGAGGTGACGTCCGACGGATGGCACGTCCTGCGTCGGACGACCTTCGACGTGCGCGGGCGCGACGGCTCGTGGTCGACGCAGCAGCGCGAGACGTACGACCGCGGCAACGGCGCCACGATCCTGCTGTACGACCCGACGCGGGGGACCGTGCTGCTGTCGCGACAGTTCCGCTTCCCCGCCTACGTCAACGACCACCCCGACGGCATGCTCATCGAGGCCGCCGCCGGGCTCCTCGACGAGGACGACCCGGAGACCGCAATCCGCCGCGAGGCCAGCGAGGAGCTCGGCGTCGCGGTGGGCGCGCTCACCCACGTCTTCGACGCGTACATGAGCCCCGGGTCGGTCACCGAGCGCGTGCACTTCTTCGCGGCCGAGTACACGCCGGCCGACCGGGTCGACGCCGGCGGGGGCGTCGCGGACGAGGGCGAGGAGATCGAGGTCCTCGAACTGCCGTTCGCCGAGGCGCTCGCCATGGTCGAGGACGGCCGGATCGTGGACGGCAAGACCATCATGCTGCTGCAGTGGGCAGCGCTCCGGGGCGTCGTGGCGGGCCGGACCGACGGGGTGGGCTGAACCGCCCACGGACAGGAGGCGCGGGGCGGGCCCGCACCGGGCCTCCCGTCCGGCGGGCCACCGGCCCACTGCACGCGCCGGTCAGGCGTCCGTGCTGCGGAACCGGAGACCGGCTGCCACCGCTGCGACGACGAGCCAGACCAGCACGACCACCAACGGACGGCCGGGGTCCGGCGTCCCCGCGACCAGGGCGACCGTGCTGTCGCTGAACAGGACGTCGCCGACCGAGCCGGCGCCGAGCGGCAGCCCGCCGATCATCCCGCTGAACAGGAACAGGCCGAGCGTCGTCGTGATCGCGGTCGGGGCGACGCGGCGGATCAGGGACCCGAGGTACAGGCCGACCAGACCGGTCAGGGCGACCGCCGGACCCGTCGCCAGGACGGAGAGCGCCGCAGTGCCGAGGACGCCGATGGCGGCGGCACCGGCGAGCGCGCCGAGCCAGCCGGCGACCAGGCCGACGAGCGCGACCGCGAGGCTCTTGGCGAGCATGACCTCGGTCCGGCGGGGCGCGGCGGTCAGCGTCGTCCGGACGGCGCCGGTCGCGTACTCGCCGGCGATCGACAGGCCTGCGAGCAGTGCGACGACGGCGCCGCCGACCATCGATCCCGTCGCCACGGCGACGCCGGGGCCGAACTGTGCAGCGCCGATGACGCCGAGTGCGGTGGCGGGCGCGGCGAGCAGGACGAGCCAGCCGATCGCCGGGACGGAGCCGAGCTTGTGCACCTCGGACCGCAGGGTGCCGGCGAAGGTGAGCCGGGGGGTGAGGGCGGCGGCGTGGCTGGTCATCGGAGGGCTCCTGCATCGTGGGTGGTGTGACCGGTGGTCAGGTCGAAGAAGACGTCCTCGAGCGTGGCGCGGCGACGGTTCGACGCGGCGAGCAGCTGGTCGGTGGTGCCGTCGGCGACCTTGCGGCCGTTGCCGATGATGACCAGGCGGTCGGCCGTGGCGGCGGTCTCGGCCATGTTGTGGCTGGAGAGCAGGACCGTGCGGCCCTCGGCGGCGAAGGAGCGGCAGAGCTGCCGGACCCAGACGACGCCCTGCGGGTCGAGGCCGTTGACGGGCTCGTCGAGCATGAGCACCTGCGGGTCGCCGAGCAGCGCCGTGGCGATGCCGAGCCGCTGGCCCATGCCGAGCGAGAACGTCCGGATGCGCTTCGTCGCGGCGCCGGCCAGACCGGTCATCTCGAGGACGGCGTCGACCCGGCGGCGGCCGATGCCGTGCGTCAGGGCGAGGCCGGTCAGGTGGCCGCGGGCGGTGCGTGCGGGGTGGACGGCCTTCGCGTCGATCATCGCGCCGAGCAGCTGCATCGGTGCGGGGGACTCGACGTAGGGGCGGCCACCGACGGTGACCGTGCCGGAGGTCGGGCGGTCGAGGCCGACGATCATCCGCATGGTCGAGGACTTGCCGGCGCCGTTCGGGCCGAGGAACCCGGTCACGGTGCCGGGCTCGAGGGTGAACGACAGGTCGTCGACCACGGTCTGGGCGCCGTGCCGCTTGGTCAGGTTGCGTGCTTCGATCATGGCTCCGACGCTACGGAGCACCGGCACGGGCGCCATCGACCCCGGGGGCCGTCGTCGTGGTACCGCAGTACCGCCGCGCGCGCTTGCTGCGTGCCGCTGTTGCTGGTGCTGTTGCTGTGTCAGCTCAGGCCGAGGTCGTGCGCGCGGATCACCGCGTGCACCCGGTCCCGCAGCGCGAGCTTCGCCAGGACCCGCCCGACGTGGGTCTTCACCGTCGACTCGGACAGGAACAGCTCGGCCGCGATCTCGGCGTTGTTCCGGCCGCGGCCGATCGCGACGAAGACCTCGCGTTCGCGCTCGGTCAGCGTGCGGAGTGCTTCGTCGTCGGTGCCGGGTCCGGGGAACTTCCCGCGGTGCAGCTCGATCATCTGCCGGGTGACCCGCGGCGAGACGATCGCGTCACCCGCGGCGACGGTGCGCACGGCGCCGACGAGCTCCTCGGGGCGGGCGTCCTTGAGCAGGAACCCGCTCGCGCCGGCGTTGAGCGCGCCGAACGCGTACTCGTCGAGGTCGAAGGTCGTCAGCACGAGCACCGCTGCCCGGGCACCCGATGCGACGATGCGCCGGGTGGCCTCGAGGCCGTCCATCCCCGGCATCCGGACGTCCATCACGACGACGTCGGGATCGAGCGCGGCTGTCCGCTCGACGGCTTCGTGCCCGTTCACCGCTTCGCCCACGACGGTCAGGTCCTCGGTCGCGCCGAGCACCATCGCGGTCCCCATCCGGATCAGGTCCTGGTCGTCGGCGAGCAGGACCCGGATCATGCGTCTCCCTCTGCGCGCAGGGTCACGCTCACGCGCCAGCCGTGCGGCGTCACCGGCCCCGCTTCCACGTCGCCATCGTAGAGCGCCGCGCGCTCACGCAGCCCAGTGAGCCCCCGTCCGGTCCCCTGGGACGGCATCGGCCCACGCGCCCGGCCGTCGTCCTGCACCACGACCACGACCCGGGGGCCCTCGCGTCGGACGTCGACGTCGACGCTCGTCACGTCGACGGCGTAGCGCGACGCGTTCGTCAGGCACTCCTGCACGATGCGGTAGACCGACGTCGCCAGGCTCTCCGGCAGGGCTCCCGCGTCCTCGGAGCGCAGCACGACGGGCAGGCCGGCGGCACGCTGGTCCGCCACGAGCTGGCCGAGGTCCGCGACGCCCGGCTGCGGTTGCATCGGGAGGCCGGGGTCGACTCCGTGCCCTTCCCCGTTCCGCAGCACGCCCAGCACGCGGCGCATGTCGGCGAGCGAGTCGCGCCCCACCGAGCCGATCCGTCGCACGGCGTCGCGGGAACGCTCCGGGTCCTGCGCCGCGATGGCGTCCGCACCGTCGGCCAGCCGGACCATCACGGACAGCCCGTGTGCCACGACGTCGTGCATCTCGCGGGCGATCCGGGCGCGCTCGTCCTCGACCGCGGCCGCCGCGCGCTGCTCCTGCTCGGCACGCACCCGGTCGGCCAACTCGACGAGCGCCTGGACGTAGGCCCGACGGGTCCGGATCCAGAGCCCGAGGACCATCCCGACGAGCAGGACGACGGCTGCGAAGACGGCTCGGGTGGGATCGCGCAGGACCACGCCGCCGACGACGGCCAGCACGACGACCGTGGCCCCGGAGAGCACCCAGGCCGTCCGCACCCCGACGCGGGTGACGACGGTCGCGACGACGAGCAGGACCGCCGGCGGCAACAGGACGCCGATCGCCAGGACGGCGGCGACCGCGGCGACGAGGAAGGCGAGCAGGGGGACGCGCCGTCGCAGCGCCCCGACGACCACGCCCGCGACCAGGAGCGCGGTCGATCCGAGGGGCTCGCGGTCGAACGCCGAGAAGGAGAGCAGCTGGCCGGCCGTGACGACCAGGTACACGAGGACCAGGAGCACGTCGACGGCGACGGGGTGTGCTGCGACCCACCGCTCGATCCCACCCGGACGGGGCGGCGCCGGGGACACGGGGGTCGTCACGCGGCCCACCGTACCGTCACGGGCGGAGTCGGCGGTCGAGCGCGGCGGCGACGGTCGCTCCCGTCACCACGACGGCGCCGACGACCAGGGGGAGCTGCGCGCTCGCCGCGACGACCGCCCCCGCGGCGGCGGTGCCGGCGGAACCCGCGGTGATCTTCAGGGCCCCGACCCACACAAACACCTGGCCACGGGCCTCCGATGGGGCGTTCTCGCTGCGGGACGCGAGCGTGGCGGCGAAGAAGCAGGCGTTCGCGATCCCTGCGACGGCGTACGCCGCGACGGCCAGAGGGAGTGTCCGCGCCGAGGCCACCCCGACCAGCGTGGCGACGACGGCCAGCGCGAGCAGGACCATGGCGCGCTCGGCATCGCCGCGCAGGGGACGGAGCATCACCCCGACGGAGCCCGCGAGGGTGCCGAGCCCGTACGCCGCGGTCAGCGCCCCGGCGACGGCCGGAGGCGCTCCGAGGCCGGCGATCGAGGCGACGGCGACGATCGGCAGCACCGCGACGGCGAGGGCGACGGTGGTGGTCAGCAGGAGTGTCCGACGGAGTGGCCCCGACGCGACCATGAGCCGCAGGGTCGCCAGCGGCCGCGGGACCTCGGCGGCGGGGACCGCGGGGGCCCACGGCAGCAGGCGCACCACCACGGCCGCGACGAGCGTGGCCGCAGCGAGACACAGCGCCGCCACCGTGGGCGACGACCACCCGGCGACGACGGCGACCACGGACGGCCCGATCGTCCCGCCGAGGCCGTACGTCGCGACGTCCCAGCCCTGTGCCCGACGCTGGCCCGACACCGTCGGCCCGGCGATCGCGGGCAGCCGGCTGCTGATGCCGCCGGTCAGGAACGGCCCGGTCAGACCGACGACGACCAACAGCGCTGCGGTCACCGGCACCGGGACGACCGGTCGCGTCAGCACGGCGGCCGAGAACGCGACGGCGCTCACGGCGCAGGCGAGGGCGATCACGGTGCGGCCGTCCCGCGCGGTGTCGAGTCGGCGGGCGAGCAGCGGCCCGATCAGGTGCGGTGCCGTGATGCTCGCACCGAGCAGCCCGGCGAGCCACCCCGGTCCGCCGTTCGTCGTGACGAGGAGGACGACCGCCACGACCGCACCGCCGTCGGCACAGCGTGCGAGCGTGGCTGCGACGACGTACCGGGTCAGGGCGAACCGGACCGGGTCCGAGGCCGCCGCTGGCTCGGGAGCCTCAGCCGACACCGCGGCCGCCGGTGCCCAGCTCGAGCGCGTCGGCGACCGCGGCGACCCGGCTGCGGGCAGCACCGTCGAGCCCATGGACCGGCCGCGGCAGCGAGTCGGGACCGACCAGGCCGAGGTGTTCGGCCAGGGCGGCGACCACCCGGTAGCTGCCGCCGAACTCCGTGAACAGGTCCCAGAGCGGCGCGAGGGCCTCGGAGCGACGCTCGGCCTCGGCGTGGTCGCCGGCCTGCGCGGCGCGGGTCAGGGCGAGCGCCTGCGCGGGCAGCGTGCCGCCGATCACCGAGTACCAGGCGTCGCAGCCGGCGTTCAGGCCCCGGGCGGCGAACGCGTCCCCGGAGACACCGATCGTGACGTCGGCCGGCACACGGTCACGGATGGCCTGCACGCGTGCTGCTGCGTCGGCGGGGACACCGGGGATCTTGATGGACGCCACGTGCGGCAACCGTGCGACGGCGGCGTACAGGTCGTCGGTGAAGGTGACGTGGGTCGTGCCGGGGTTGTCGTACAGGACGACGGGGACGGAGACGGCCGCGCTGACGTCCTCGAACAGGCCGTACACGTCGTCGTCGGTCAGGGGTTGGTAGGTCACCGGTGCGAGCAACAGCCCGGCGGCACCGGTGCGCTGGGCGTCCTCGGCCAGGGCGAGGACCTGCGAGGTGCGGAGCGCCCCGATGCCCACCAGGACCGGGACCACCCCCGCGTGCTCGACGGCCGTGGTCGCGACGCGCCGCCGTTCGTCACGGTCGAGGTACAGGTACGAACCGGTCGAGCCCAACGCCGTGATCGAGTCGACCCCGGCGTCGGCCAGGCGCTCGACCAGCCCGGCGAAGGCACGCTCGTCGACCGTGTCGTCGCGGAGCGGGGTCAGGGGGAACGCGCTGAGACCGGTGAACACCCCTGCAGCGTAGTGCAACATCACATTCCCGCGGGTGCTTCCTCGAGCACCGCGTCGGCACGCTCGGCGCTGCCGTCGGCCAGGCCCCGGTCGATCCGCCCGCGGGACGCCAGCCAGATCACCAGTCCCGCCAGGAACACCAGGACCTCGGTGACCGTGAGCGCCCAGATGATGCCGGCGAGCCCGAACCACAGGTTGCCCAGCAGCACGATCGGGATGAACAGGACGCCCTGTGCCAGGGACATCGCGATGGCCGGCGTCGCGAGTCCGGCGGCCTGGAAGAGCGACGTGAAGAGCCCCGTGAAGCCGTTGACGATCGTCGCGACGAGCTGGGCGACCAGGATCGTCAGGCCGATCGCGAGCACCGAGTGGTCCGACGAGAACACCGTGAAGACCTGCTCGCGGAAGACGAACACCGTCCCCGAGAACACGAGCACGATCGCGCCCACGGTCAGGGCGGAGGCCCTGAGCGCCGCGTGCAGACGGGCCCGGTCGCCCTTGCCGTACGCGTAGGCCAGCAGCGGCAGGACGCCGATCGTGACCCCCATCACCAGGAACTCGGGCACCTGGGCGATCCGGACGGCGACGCCCATCGCCGCGAGCGGGTCGTCGCCGTACTGCGCGGCGAGGTTGTTGAGCACCAGGGTCGTCACGATGAGGAACCCGGCCTGCAGCAGCTCGCTGACGCCGATGCCGAAGACCGGCCGGAGGACCGAGCGGCGCAGGGTGAACCACCGGAGCGACAGGGAGACGTTCTCGCTGTGCGTCCCGAGCCAGCGCACCCAGTAGACGATGCTGACCAGGTTGGCCAGGCCGACCGCCAGCGCTGCACCGGCGACGCCCCAGTGCAGCACCAGGATGAACAGCACGTCGAAGACCAGGTTCCCGATCGTGGACAGGATCAGACCGATCATCGCCTGGCGTGCGGCCCCCTCGGCGCGGACCATCTGCTCGAGACAGAACGCAGCGGCCAGCACCGGGACGAACGCCAGCATGACGGCCACGTAGGCGCTGGTCGCGGGCACTGCGGCAGCATCCGCGCCGAGCACGCCGACGAGTGGCCCCAGCAGCAGGAGTCCGGCGCCGCCGAGCACGATGCCGGTGATGACCGACCCCCACACGGCGAACGACGCGACGTGCTTGATCTCGTCGGCCTTCGCCGGGTCGTGCTCGGACGCACCGAGCAGCCGCGACATCAGGGCGCTGCCGCCGACGCCGAACACGCCGCCGATCGCCATGATCACGCCGAGGAGCGGGGTGCCGAACGTGATCGCGGCGAGCAGTGACGTGTCGTGCTGCGAGCCGATGAAGCCGGCGTTGATGACGTTGTACAGGGCGCTGACGACCATGGCCGCGGCCATCGGCACGCAGAGGTGCACGAGGGCCCTGGCGATCGGCGCGGCGGACAGGTACCAGCGGTTCGTCGCCGCTGCGGTGGTGGTCTCGGTGGTCATGGTGCTGTCCCTTCCGGGCAGGGTCGACGGCGCGTCCGGCGGTGGCCGTCGCGTGGGCAGGCTGGCGCCTCCGGCGGACGGCCGGGAGGCGCGGGTGCGGTTACCGGGTGGGTTCCGGCAGCTCGGCGGTCACCTTGCGCAGGAGCTCGCGGAGCGTGGTGCGCTCGTCCGGTGAGAGCGGCGCGAGCAGGGTGTCGTCGAGGGCGGTCATCGCGTCCTCGAACCCGGTGATCAGGTCGATGCCGGTGGGCGTGGCGAACACGAGCTTGGTCCGGGCGTTGTCGACGTCGGATCGGCGCTCGACGAGCCCGCGCTTCTCGAGCCCCTGCAGGAGGCTCGAGACGCTGGCGGCACTGGTCCGGGTCATCGCGGCGATGTCACGCTGGATGGCGCCCGGGTTCTGCTGCAGGTAGCCGAGGACGAAGCTCTGTTCGTGCGTGAGTTCGCGCTCGCGGACCCACTCGTCGGCGGCCTTGCGCTGGGCCCACCCGATCCAGCGCATGAGCTGGAGCGGGGTGTCGAAGTGCGGTGCCTGCATGATCAGAACGCTAACCGTTCGAGTTCTAACTGTCAACTACTGAACGGTGACGGCCGCGCTGCTCGGTCCGCCGCACTGCGCCGAGCCGACGTGCCGGTCCCACGACAGCTCGACCGTACGGTCGAGCAACGTCGTGCCGGCCGCGTCCAGCACGGCCACCCGTGCGCTCGCCGGCGTGCTCATGTCGGTCGTCACGGACCAGACGTCACCCTCGTGCACGGTCGTGTGGAACGGTGCGACCGGGAGCGTCGCGGTCGTCCCGGGTTCCCCGGCGCCGCCCGACGGGAGCGCGGCCGGGGTCGCACCGTCGCTCGGGACTGGTCCCGCCGTCGGTGGCGTGCCCGGGGTGCAGTCGGTGCCCAGGCAGACGGCGACCTGGTGGACGGGTGAGGTGTCGGCGTTCGAACCCGGCACGCGGACCTGGACCGCGTTCGCCCACCCGATCGCGGTGCACGTGGTCCCGACGAACGAGCACCCGCTGATCGCGACGACCAGCACCGCGGCACTGACGGCCGCACCCACCCGTGCGTTCCCCATGCGCCCATGATGCCCGTGCAGAGCCGGACGCGACCGTGCCCGGTGTCACGAGGACGCCGGGCACGGTGATCGGGTGGGGCCGGGGTCAGCCGTGGAGTGCCGCGCGGATGGCCTTGGCGTCCTTCGCCGCGGCCTGCTCCTCGCTGCGGACGGCCTTCGCCTTCGCCCCGGTCGCGCTGAGCACGTCGTGGTTCGTGTCGTCCTGCGCCGGGGTGACCGCGAGGCCTGCGGCGGCGAGTCCCTGGGTGTCCGACTGCAGCGACGAGATCTGCTTCTGGAGGTCGGCGAGGGCGGCCTTCGCGGCGTCGGAGTCCTTCGCCGTGTGCTTCGCCAGGCGGTCGGACAGTCGCTGTTCCGCCTGCTGCAGTCGGGGGAGTGCCTTCGCGGTCGCGCGGTCGGCAGCGCGGACGATCCGCTCCTGCGGCAGCGCCACGCGGTACACCCGGTACTGGGTGACGATCGTGCGGTCGTCGATCCGGGCCTGGGCCACCGTGGTGTCGGCGGCCAGTGCGGCGTGCAGGTGGTCCATCCCGGTGACGTCGGCCTTGAGGGTGCCGAGCAGGGTGCTCTTGTCGCTCGAGGTCAGGGTCGTGTCGGCGTCCACCTTGGTGATCGCCGCGTTCAGCGAGCTGATCCGCTTGGTGGTCGCGGCTTCGCCGTGTGCCTGGATGGTCCCGAGGCTGGCCCCCTCCGGCAGGTGGCTGGCCGAGCTCGACGGCGACGGGGTGGAAGCGGGCGTGGCCGCGTCTGCGGCACCGGCGGTGGCGGTGACGGCACCCCCGGCGACGAGGGCGACGGCGAGCGGGGTGATGATGTGCTTGATGTCCATGGCGTGATCGTGGTCCGCGGCCGTTCGGCGTCCGTCAGCGGTGTGTTCGGGTCGTGTCAGGGCGCGGCGACCGGGGCAGCACGACCCGGAACTCGGCGCCGCGCGCCCTCGGGACCGCCTCGATGGTCCCGCCGAGGCGGTCGACGAGCCGGGCAGCGATCGACAGGCCGAGGCCGGTGCCGACGGGACGGTCGTCGCGGTGCCGGTCCCGCAGCGCGCCCCGGACGAACGCGCGGTGGAGGTCGCCCGCGTCGATGCCGGGTCCGTCGTCCACGACCGAGACGGCGACCGCGTCGGCGACCTCCGCGACCCGGACGACGACGCGTCCACCCGGCGACGCGACGCGCAGGGCGTTCTCCACGAGCCCGTCGACGACCTGGCGCAGCCGCTGCGGGTCCGACACCACCCGCGCGTGCTCGGCGTCGGGCGCAGCGGCGACCGTGGCGCCCGTCGTCGCCGCGCGGCCCTGCCAGGCGAGCACCGACGTGGCCACCAGTGCGACGACGTCGACGGGCTCGAGTCGCATCGGGAAGTCGTCCGCCTCGGTCCGCGCCAGTGCGAGCAGGTCCGCGACGAAGGCGTCCAGGCGCTCGGTCTCGGCACGCACGACCCCGGCGACGCGGGCGATGTCGTCGGCGGGCACGAGGCCGTCGGCCAGCGCGTCCGCGTACCCCCGCACGGCAGCGAGCGGTGTGCGGAACTCGTGCGAGATCGAGAGCAGGAACTCGCGCTGCGCCGACTCCGACCGCTCGAGCTCGGTGTCCAGCACCCCGAGGGCGTGCTGGATCGCGGCGACCTCACGCACCGGGGCGACGGCGTCCTCGTCGGTCCGGGAGCGGACGCCGCGCTCGCCGCGCGCGAGCCGTCCCGCCGACGCGGCGACCAGGCGCAGCGGACGGGTGGTGACGCGGGCGAGCGTCACGCCGAGTCCCACCGCGACGAGCACCCCGATGGCGAGCGCCACCAGGAACCCGGTCAGCACCGCGTCGCCGTGCAGGATCGACACGTCCTCCACCGCGATGACCGAACCGCCCCCGCCGCGCGCCGGGACGGCCTCGACCAGCAGGGTGCGCCAGCCGTCCGCCTGCCGGACCGACAGCCGCGTGGCGGTGGCGAGCCGTACCTCCAGGCCGGTGGGCAGTCGGATCCCGATCCCGTCGACGCTGCCGGTCCCACCGGACCCGACGTCGATGCGGCCGGCGCTCCGGCGCTCGATCCGCGCGGCGAACGCAGCCCGTTCACCGCGCGGGGTGACGGCGACGGCCTGGGCGGACGACCGGAGCACGAGCGCGGTCTGTCCGATCGACTCCTGGCGGACCAGGCGGAAGCCGACGACGGCGACCGCCAGGACCGCGATGACCGCGACGGCGACCGTGGTCACGACGATCCGGCCGGTCAGGGTCCGCGGGCGCAGGTCGGCCCGGGTCACGGTGCACCGGACGGGTCGTAGGCGTACCCGACGCCGCGGACGGTACGGAGCCCTGCGGCATCGCCGAGCTTGGCGCGGAGCTGTGCGACGTGCACGTCCACCGTGCGCGTCCCGCTGAAGTCGGCCACGCCCCACACCGTGCTCAGCAGCTGTGCGCGTTCGAACACCCGCCCGGGCTCCGCGACCAGGTGGGCGAGGAGCGCGAACTCGGTCGCCGTCAGTGCCACCGGGGTGCCGTCGACGGTCACCCGGTGGCGATCCCGGTCCACCTGCAGCCGCCCGCCGCCCAGCACGGCGCCGGTGCGCAGCTGGGTCCGGCGGACGAGACCGCGGACGCGTGCGGCGAGCTCCCGTCCGGAGAACGGCTTCGTCAGGTAGTCGTCCGCGCCGAGTTCGATGCCGAGCACGCGGTCCACCTCGGCGTCGCGGGCGGTGACGAGCACCACGGGGGTCCAGTCGTCGGCAGTGCGGAGCGCACGCAGGATCGCGATGCCGTCGAGCCCGGGCAGACCGATGTCGAGGACCGCGGCGACCGGGGCCGACCGGCGGATGAGGGCGAGTGCGTCCTGGCCGTCCCGCGCGACGACGACGGAGAACCCGGCGTCACGCAGGTACAGCCGCTCGACGTCGGCGATGGCGGGTTCGTCCTCGGCGACGACCACCAGTCCGTGTGGGGCGTCCATGGAGTCGATCATCGGCGCGCCGACACCCGGATGCGCTGCTGGCGGGCGTCCTGGGATGCCGGTCCGTACAGGACCCGTACACGGCGGCGCTGGTCAGCGCGGCGGGGTCAGGCCGAGCCGCGCCAGACCAGTGCCGGTCAGTGCGGTGGGGTCAGGCCGAGCCGCGCCACACCACCTCGGTCGGCAGGACCAGGCCGTGCGAGCCGGTCACCGTCCCGGCGATCTGCCCGAGGACCTGCTGCGCAGCGTGTTCCCCGAGGGTGCGCGCGGGCTGTCGGACGGTGGAGAGCGGCGGGTCGCAGCGGAGCGCCCAGGCACTGTCGTCGAACCCGACCACGCCGATGTCGCCCGGCACCGAGCGGCCGGAGCGCTGCAGGACGTCCATCGCGCCGGCGGCGACCGCGTCGGACGCGGCGAAGACCCCGTCGAGGTCGGGCGCCTTCTCGAGCAGCTCGCGCATCCCCTCGACCCCTGCGGTGTAGCTGAACAGCGGGTCCCGGGCGACGAGGGCCGGGTCGAACCGGTCGCCGAGCGCCGCGGTGAAGCCCTCGAGCCGGTCCTGGCCGGAGTCACGGTCGAGGCCCGAGGCGAGCATGCCGATCCGTCGCCGTCCGGTCGCGACGAGGCGTCGGGTGATCTCCTCGGCGGCGGCGCGGTTGTCGATCGCGATGTAGGACGCGTTCGCGGCGTCGGACGGGTGGCCGACGAAGCACGCCGGCAGCCCGATCTCGGCGATGGCCCGCGTGACGGGGTCGCCGTCGCGTGCCGAGAGGACGATCGCACCGTCGACGAAGCCGCCGCGCAGGTACTCGACGACGCGCTCGTTGTCCCGCGCGGAGTCGACCATGATCGTCACGAGCTGCTGGTCCGCCTCGGACAGAACGGCGTTCGTGCCGATCAGGATGTTGCCGATGTTCGGGTCGTCGAGGACCTGGACGCTCGGCTCGTGCACGATCAGTGCGACGGCGCCGGAACGACGGGTGACGAGGCTGCGGGCTGCGGCGCTCCGGACGTAGCCGACGCGGCGGACGGCTTCGCGCACGGCGTCGCGGGCCTCGGCGGAGACGTAGGGCTCGTCGTTGAGGACGCGGGAGACGGTGCCGCGGGACAGACCGGCCTCGTCGGCGACGTCCTGGATGGTCGCACGGGGGCGTGCGGCGCGGACGTCGGTCATGCCGCAACCCTAGCCGGGGCGCCGGGGCTGGCTGTCGCGCTGGCCGGGTCGCGTCCGTGGCTGCCGGGCTCGTCGTCGCGTCCATCCGTTGCGTCCGTTCCGTCCGCGGGAGCGACAGATGTCCGCCGGCCGTCGGCAGCCTCGGCCCGTCTCACCCGCGGAAGCGACAGATGTCCGCCGACCGTCGGCAGGGATCTGTCGCTTCGGCGAAGAAGCGGGGCCGGACCGGCGCCGCGGCCGGTGCGAGGCTGACCGGAACGGACGCCGTGTTGACAAGGACCACGGAATCGTGTTCACTCTGGGAGCGCTCCCAGAACCTCCCGGACGAATCGGTCGGGGCTGACTGGGAGCGCTCCCAGAACACTGGGTGGCCTTCGCCGTCGAAGGGGTCGCACGCGACCGGGACGGCAGCACCGCCGCCCCGACCAGACGAGGACCCCCGTGACCACCACCCTCCCGGCACCCGCCACCACGGCGCTCGGGCTCGGCTCGACCGGACTCGCGTTCGGCTGCGACTACAACCCCGAGCAGTGGGACCCCCAGGTCTGGGTCGAGGACGTCCGCCTGATGCGCGAGGCCGGCGTGAACCTCGTCGCGATCAACGTCTTCGGCTGGTCGCACGTCGAGCCGCACCAGGGTGAGTACGACTTCTCCGCCCTCGACCGCGTCATCGAGCTGCTGCACGGCGCGGGCATCGGCGTCGACCTCGGGACCGGCACGGCCTCGACCCCGCCGTGGCTGACCACCGCCCACCCCGAGGTCCTGCCCGTGGTCGCTGACGGCACCACCCGCTGGCCCGGCGGCCGCCAGGCGTTCTGCCCGAGCTCCCCGGTCTACCGCGAGCACGCCCTCGCCCTGGTCCGCGCCACCGCCGAGCGGTACGGCGACCACCCCGCGGTCAAGCTCTGGCACGTCTCGAACGAACTCGGCTGCCACAACGCGTACTGCTTCTGCGACGTCTCCGCCGACGCCTTCCGCGACTGGCTCCGGAACCGCTACGGCACCGTCGAGGCGCTCAACGCCGCCTGGGGCACCGCCTTCTGGAGCCAGCGCTACTCCGACTGGGACCAGGTCCTGCCGCCCCGCGCGACCCTGTCGTTCACGAACCCCGGCCAGACGCTCGACTTCGACCGGTTCTCGTCCGACGAGCTCCTCGGCCACCACCGTGCCGAGGTGGCCGTCCTGCGCGAGCTGAGCGACAAGCCCGTCACGACGAACTTCATGGTCGCCGCGCACATCACCGCGCTGGACTACTGGACCTGGGCCGACGACATGGACGTCATCGCGAACGACCACTACCTCGACCACCGCCTGGCCCGTCCGCAGGCCGAGCTCGCCTTCGCCGCGGACACCACGCGCGGCCTGGCCAAGGGCGGCCCGTGGCTGCTCATGGAGCACTCGACCGGTGCGGTGAACTGGCAGCCGCGCAACGTCGCGAAGGACCCGGGGCAGATGCTCCGCGACACCGTGAGCCACATCGCCCGCGGTGCCGACGGGGTCTGCTTCTTCCAGTGGCGCCAGTCGGTGCAGGGCAGCGAGAAGTTCCACTCCGCGATGCTGCCGCACGCCGGCACCGACTCGCAGACCTGGCGCGACGTCGTCGCGCTCGGTGCCGTGGTGGAGCGGCTCGGCGAACTCCGCGGTTCCCGCGTCGTCGCCGACGTCGCGGTCGTCTTCAGCTGGGAGGTCCAGTGGGCAGCCGACCTGGAGGCCCACCCCACCACCGAGCTCCGGTACCTGGAACAGGTCCACGCGTTCCACGCCGCGCTGACCGACCTCGGTCTGACCGTCGACGTCGTCGCACCGGGTGCCCCGCTCGACGGGTACGGCGTCGTGGTCGTCCCGGAGCTGTACCTCGTGCGCGACGAGCACGCCGCGGTGATCGCCGAGCACGTCGAGCGCGGCGGCCAGGTCGTCGTCACGTTCTTCAGCGGCGTCGTCGACGGCGACGACCGGGTCCGCACCGGTGGGTACCCCGGCGCCTTCCGCGACCTGCTCGGCGTGCGCGTGGACGAGTTCCGCCCGCTCGCCGCCGGCCAGACCCTCGGACTCTCCGACGGCAGCCGGGCGCACACCTGGTCCGAGCCCGTCACGCTGCACGGTGCGACGGCCGTCACGACGTACACCGAGGGTCCCCTCGCCGGTTCGCCCGCGGTCACCCGGAACGCCGTCGGCGCGGGTGGCGCCTGGTACGTCTCCACCGTGCTCGAGGACGACGCCCGCTCGGCCCTGCTCCGCCAGGTGCTCGACGCAGCCGGCGTGCGACCCGACCCCGTCGCCGAGCCGGGGCTCGAGGTCGTCCGCCGTCGGGACGACCAGCACGAGTGGGTCTTCCTGCTCAACCACTCCGACCATCAGGTCGCGCACACCGTGACGGGCCACGAGCTCGTCGTCGACCGGCCCGTCGACGGCGCCACCGTCGTCGCTCCCGGCGGCACCCAGATCATCCGCACGGACAGGAAGCACGCATGACCTCCACAGCCCAGCGACCCCGGGTCGCTCGACGTCGCACGGCCGGCGGGTTCCGCTACCGCCGTGCCATCGCGATCTTCATCACCCCGTTCGCGGTGTTGTTCACCGCGTTCTACCTCGTGCCGATCCTGTACGCGGTGTGGCAGTCGCTGCAGAAGATCGAGCGCCAGGGCACGTTCGGTGCCCCGACGCAGGTGTTCGGCGGCCTGAGCCAGTACGCCCTGGTGTTCCAGAACAGCGAGTTCTGGAGCTCGGTGCTGCGCGTGCTGCTGTTCGGCATCGTGCAGGTCCCCGTGATGCTGCTGCTCGCGCTCGTGTTCGCGCTGCTGCTGGACTCCCCGCTGCTGCGCGGCAAGCGGTTCTTCCGCCTGGCCTTCTTCGCGCCGTACGCGGTGCCCGGTGTCATCGCCGCGATCATGTGGGGCTACCTCTACGCGCCGAACCTGTCGCCGTTCTCGGCCGTGACGAGCCGCTTCGACCTGCTCGGTGCGGACACCGTGCTCTGGGCCGTCGCCAACGTCGTGACCTGGGTCTACGTCGGCTACAACATGCTCATCATCTACTCGTCGCTGCTGGCGATCCCGGCGGAGATCTACGAGGCCGCCAAGCTCGACGGCGCATCGCAGTGGCGCATCGCGGTGTCGATCAAGATCCCGCTCGTGGTGCCGGCCCTGGTGCTCACCGCCGTGTTCTCCGTGATCGGGACCCTGCAGCTGCTGACCGAACCGACCGTGTTCCGGCAGTTCACGTCGACGATCTCGTCCACGTTCACCCCGAACATGCTCGTGTACTCGACCTCGTCGGTGCCGAACTTCAACCTGGCGGCCGCGTTCTCGGTCGTCCTCGCACTCGCCACGTTCATCCTGTCGATCGGCTTCCTCCGACTGACGCAGCGGAAGGCCGCCGAATGACCGTCAACGCCCCCTCCCGCCGCGCCGTACGCGACGCCGGCCGACCGCTCGAGCCGAACCGGGCCTCCCGTCCGCACCAGCCGGGCACCCGCGGACCGCGCGAGAGCGTCATCTCCCGCAGCGCCGCGATGATCGTGATGGGCGTCTTCACCGTCTACTTCCTGCTGCCGATCTTCTGGCTGCTGGTGTCGTCGACGAAGACCGTCGGCAACTTCAACACCACCGCGCCGCTGTGGTTCAGCGGCACCGCGGTGCAGGACACGATCGCGAACCTGGGCGACCTGTTCACCCGCCAGGACGGCATCTACCTGCGGTGGGTGGCGAACAGCATCGCGTACGCCGGCGTCGCCGGGTTCATCGGTACCGTCATCTCCGCGATGTGCGGCTACGCCCTGGCGAAGTACCGGTTCCGCGGCCGCGAGGCCCTGTTCAACGTGTTCCTCGGCGGCGTCCTGGTGCCGGCGACCGCGCTGGCGCTCCCGCTGTTCCTCATCTTCAGCCAGGTCGACCTGACCGACACGTTCTGGTCGGTGTTCCTGCCGAGCATCGTCAGCCCGTTCGGGGTGTACCTGTCCCGGCTGTACGCGGCGTCGAGCGTGCCGGACGAGATCATCGAGGCCGCGCGGATCGACGGCTCCAGCGAGGTCCGCACGTTCTTCACCGTGGCCGTCCGGCTGATGTCCCCGGCCCTCGTGACGATCTTCCTGTTCCAGTTCGTCGCCATCTGGAACAACTTCTTCCTGCCGCTCGTGATGCTCCGGAACTCGTCGCTGTTCCCGGTCACCCTCGGCCTCTACACGTGGAACTCGAGCGTGAACCAGTACCCGGACCTGCGCACCCTCGTGCTCATCGGGTCGTTCGTCTCGATCATCCCGCTGCTCATCGCCTTCCTCAGCCTGCAGCGCTTCTGGCGCGGCGGCCTGGGCTCCGGCGGTCTGAAGTAGCGCGCCGCGCAGGGCGACGGCCCGTGCACCCCTGACCCACCACCTCCGCACCACATCCCCATCACCTCCCGAAACGGAACCAGCATGAAGACAACGAAGTTCCTCAGCGTCGCCGCCGTCGCGGTCGCGGCCACCATGGCCCTGGCCGGGTGCAGCACCGGCGGCAGCAGCTCCGGCAGCGGCTCCTCCGACAGCAGCGCGTCCAGCTGCAAGCCCTCGAGCGGCAAGGTCACGCTCGACTTCACGACGTGGGTCCCGAACATGGACAAGGTCGTCGCGATCTGGAACAAGGCGAACCCGGACATCCAGGTCAAGGTCTCCATCGTCGCGAACGGCAACAGCGGCACGTACCAGAACTTCTTCAACCAGCTCAAGGCCAAGCAGGCGCCCGACATCGGCCAGGTCGAGTACGACACCCTGCCGGCGTTCCGCGTGCAGGGCGGGCTCGAGGACATCGGCGCCTGCGCCGGTGTCAGTGCCGCGAAGAAGGACTTCTCCGACGGCCTCTGGAACCAGGTCACGTTCGGTGAGGACAAGGCCGTCTACGCGGTGCCGCAGGACTCCGGCCCGATGGCGCTGTACTACCGCAAGGACCTCTTCGACAAGGCCGGCATGACCGCGCCGAAGACGTGGGAGGAGTACGCCCAGGACGCCGTGAAGATCAAGGCGATGGGCGGCAACATCACGAACTTCGCCAAGGGCGACGTCAACCAGTTCGCGGGGCTCGTCTCGCAGGCCGGCGGTCAGTGGTTCTCGAACTCCGGCCAGGACTGGAAGGTGGACCTGACCGACAGCGCGTCGAAGAAGGTCGCCGACTACTGGCAGGACCTGATCGACGAGAAGCTCGTCAACACCCTGCCGAGCTTCACCGACCAGTGGAACAGCGCGTACGACAGCGGGCAGGACTGGACCTGGGTGTCCGCCGTCTGGGGTGCGAACACCATCTCGAGCGGCGCACCGTCGACCTCGGGCAAGTGGGCCGTCGCCCCGATGCCGCAGTGGGAGTCCGGCGCCAGCAAGTCGGCTGCCTGGGGCGGTTCGTCGAACGTCGTCTTCGCTGGCAGCAAGCACCCCGCCGAGGCGTCGAAGTTCCTGGTGTGGCTGAACACCTCGACCGAGGCGCTCTCCGCGCTCAACAAGGAGGCCAACCTGTACCCGGCGTCCTCGACCGGTGCTGAGCTCCCCGCGCTGACCGAGGGCCTGCCCTTCTACGGCGACCAGAAGATCTACGAGGAGTTCGCCTCGGCCGCCAAGGACATCCAGCCCTTCACGTGGGGTCCGACGATGACGCAGACCTACGCCGACGTCTCCGACGGCTTCGGTCAGGCCGCGTCCGGCCAGGGCACGCTCGCCGAGGCGCTGCAGTCCGGGCAGAGCAAGACGATCGCGGCGCTGAAGGCGCAGTCGATCCCGGTCAAGGGCTGACGCCCGACCCACGATCGGACGGGAGGCCCGGTGC
>NZ_MJGI01000027.1:271354-366153 GCF_001864835.1 Curtobacterium sp. MCBA15_001
TGGCACCGGGCCTCCCGTCCTGCGTGTGGTCCGGTCGCGACGCGGTGCGGTGCAGGCGTTCGCACCCCGCTGCGGACATCGCACCCCGGTGCACCGGGGTGCGATGTCCGTCACGGGGTGCGATCCCGCCGCACGCGTCAGGCGTCGAGCGCTGCGCGTGCCGCGGCGACGACCGAGGCGTCGGTGACGAAGTGCGCCGAGCCGTCGTCGCCGGTGCCCATCGGGACCCCCTCGTGCGCGGACCCGGCCGAGCGCTTGGCCGACAGGTGCACCGCGGCGACGCCGGTCCCGACGAGTGCGGGCACGTCGTACGGGGTGACCCCGGCCCCGGACATCACCTGGACGGGGCCGGCGGCCGACACCATGCGGCTGATCGTCGCCGCACCGGCAGCTGCCGTCGTGGCGCCGCCCGAGGTCAACACGCGGGTGAACCCGAGGTCGGCGAGCAGGGCGACCGCGGCGACGGGGTCGACGGCGTGGTCGACGGCCCGGTGCAGGGTGACCTCGGCGGTGGCCCGGACGGAGCGTGCGGCGTCCACGAAGCGCCGGAGGGCGTCGACGTCGAGCGTGCGGTCCGGTCGGAGGGCCCCCACCACGACACCGGCGGCACCGGAGCGGAGGACCGAGGTCACCTCGCGCACCATGAGGTCGACCTCGTCGGCGTCGTGCACGAAACCACCCGGACGGCAGCGGACGAGCGCGTGCGCCGGGATGCCGGTCTCGTGGGTGGCCTCGACGAGGGCCTGCGACGGGGTGAGCCCGCCGAGTTCCAGCCCGACGCAGAGCTCCACCCGGTCGGCCCCGCCGTCCCGGGCGACGACGGCTCCGGCGGGCGAGGTCACGGCGATCTCGAGCGCGACGGTCACAGGACGACTCCGAGCGGTTCGTTCGACGGCGGGATGATCCGGGCGCCGAGGTCGGGCGCCGTGTCGAACTCCCGATCGTACGGGAACACCGGGCGCACGATCCGGTGGTGGCCCAGGCGCTCGAGGTCCTGGTCGACCCCGCCGGGCGTCAGCGCGAGCATCCAGTCCGCGGCCATGTCGAACAGCTCCGGCTCGAGGTACCCGATCTTCACGACGACCACGTCGGCCTCGCGCGGGCGGAGGTCGAGGTCGGTGAAGTCGTGCTCGTGGTGGTAGGGCTTCCGCAGCTTCGTCAGGATCGCGAACACGCTGCCGACCTGCAGCACGACCTCGGTCTCGGCGTCCCGGTCTCCTTGCTTGACCGCGTGCACCCGTCCGGTCATGGTGATCGGTCCGGCGTGCAGGTCGTCGACCGCGGCACCGGCCGTGACGGTGACGGTCGCACCGACCCCGGCCGCGACGGCGGTGGCGACGGCCTCGGGTCCGGGCACGCTCGCGTAGATGAGCGTCGGTCCCGCGGGGTCGGCGAACGCCGGGTGCGCCAGCACCTGCGTGAGCCCCCACGTCATGTCGCCGGACCCGCCGGCGGTCGGGTTGTCCCCCGAGTCCGAGACGAAGTACGGTCGCGCGGCACCGGGTGCGAGCGCAGCGGCCAGGCACGCGTCGAAGGAGCCCGTCGGTGCGACGAAGACGAAGTCCTCGCGGACGTCCCAGAACGCGCGGGCCAGTCGCTCGGCACCGGCTGCCACGGCGTCCCGGTCCCAGCCGGTCACGACGGTGACGGCACGGTCGCGGGGTTGGTCGGCCCAGGCGTACCCGACCCAGATCGCCGCGTCGAGCACGCCGTCGGTGGCCTCGACCGCCGGCACCTGGGCGTACAGCGACGCCGCGGGCTCGATGCGCGTCGAGGTCTGCTCGCCGGGCAGCAGCACCGGGATCGGCACCCACGCCTTGACCGGGCGCTGCGACCCGACCGGACGGGTGGTGAGCACGTCGACCAGGTTCCGGACGGCACGCTCCTTCGTCTCCGTCGCGTCCTCGTGCGGGGCCATCCGGTAGCAGGTGACCAGGTCGACCTGGTGCGCGAGCTCGGCGGTGACGTTGCCGTGCAGGTCCATCGACGCCGACACGATGACGTCCGGCCCGACGACGGCGCGGATGCGGCCGAGCAGGTCGGTCTCGGCGTCGTCCAGGCCCTCGACGACCATCGCCCCGTGGATGTCGTACCAGAGGCCGTCGACGGGGCCGATGTCGGTCAGGCGCGACACGATCTCGGACGCGAGCGACTCGTAGGCGTCCCGCGCGACGATCCCGCCGGGCAGCGCGTGCCCGATGAGTGCCCCACGGAAGTCCGCCTCGAGCGATGCCAGGAACGGGTAGCGCGCCACGACCTCGTCGCCGCGGTCCGGGTGGAACGCCGGCGCCAGTGTCCGGGTCGGCGTGAACGTCGAGGTCTCGATCGCCAGTCCGGCGATGGCGATGACCGGGCGACGGGCGGTGGTGGTGGTCGTGTCAGACACGGACGCTCCTGTTCCTGGTGGTCGACTGGGGTATCGGTGCCGAGCGCTCCTGCAACGACGCCGCCAGGCCACGCTGCAGGGCGAACTGCCCGGCACCGACGAGACCCGCGTCCGCCCCGAGCGAGACGCGCTCGATGGCGAGGTGTTCGGTCATGAGCGGGTGGCAGCTCTCGTAGAGCTGACTCCGCACGGCCGCGACGAACGGGTCGAGGGTCGAGAGGATGCCGCCGAGGTACACGGCGTCGGGGTTGAAGAAGTTCACGTTGGCGGCCAGCACCTCACCGAGGTACCGGCCGGCCAGCCGGACCGCACGGGTGGCCTCGGGGTCGGCGTCGGAGGCCAGCCGGACGACGTCGGCGGTCGAGGCGACGGGCGCGCCGGCGGTCGAGAGGATCCGGACGAGGGCAGCCCCGGACGCCACGGTCTCCAGGCACCCGGTGTTGCCGCACGAGCACGGGGTGTCCCCGGCCGCGTCGATGCGCACGTGGGTGATGTCCCCGGCCGCCCCGGTCGATCCGCGGTACAGCCGACCGTCGATCACGATGCCCGCACCGATCGCCGACCCGGCCTTGATCGTGATCGCCTGGCGTCGGGCCGGGTCCTGCACGGTCTGCTCGCCGGCGGCCATGCAGTTCGCGTCGTTGTCGACCGCGGCGGGCACCCCGAACCGCTCCTCGAGCCACGCCGCGACCCGGAAGCCGTTCCACCCGGGCATCCGGCTCGGCAGGTCGACGACGCCGGCCTCGACGTCGACGGGTCCGGGCAGGCTCAGGCCCACGCCACGCAGTCCGTCGGCACCGCGCGACTCGACCAGGTCCGACAGCAGGGCCGCCAGGCGCGTCAGCCCGGCGGTCGGACCGTCGGAGAGCGCGAACGGGACGTCCGCGACCGACTCGAGCGAGCCTCCCGGCAGGACGATGCCGATGCGCGCGTGCCCGCCGCCGACGTCCGCGGCGACCGCGTACTCGTCCACGCCGCCGATCCGCAGCACCTTGCGGGGGCGACCCCCGGTGGACACGTCGGTGCCCTCCTCGGCCAGGATCCCGTGCTCGAGGAGCTGTGCGACCACGTGCGAGACGGTCGACGGTGCCGCGCCGAGGAGCTGGGCGATCTCGGTGCGGCTGGACGCCTGGCCGGTGGCGATGAGCTCCAGGACCCGGGAACTGAGGTCGGCCACGACTTTCTCCAATCACGCACGAAGCACGACCAGATCGGCCGCCTACAGCCCAACGTAGGGCCTCGGGCGCCGTGGTCTGTTTCGCCCGATCGGCAGAAACAGACTATTTACACGAGAACGTTTGTTTTTTCGATCACTTCGGCCATTGACTGTGCACATCCCGACATCCCTTGCACAAGGAGTCCCCATGATGAAGCCCCGTCGCTGGGCACTGCTCACCGGAGCAGCCCTCGCGGTGAGTGCCCTGCTCGCCGGTTGTTCCGGAGGCGGTTCCGCCACCACGAGCACGAAGTCCGACACGATCAACTACGCGCTGCCGGCGAACTTCACACCGAACTGGCTCCTGCCGATCGGCACCGCCGCGCACCTCAACACGAACAACGGCTCCATCGCCCAGTCGCTCTACGAGCCCCTCGTGGCCTACGACGGCTCGACCGGCAAGATCGCCTGGAACAAGGCCGGCTCGGTCGCCACGGCCGCGGACTTCGCCAGCGACGGCACCAGCGTCACGATGACCCTGGGTGACCGGCACTGGTCGGACGGCAAGCCGATCACCAGCCGCGACGTCGAGTTCTGGTTCAACCTGATCAAGGCGAACAAGGACCAGTGGGGCTCGTACTCCGAGGGCAAGGCGCCGGACAACTGGACCTCGTTCACGGCCGTCGACGACACGCACTTCACGATCACCTTCGACAAGGCGTACAACAGCGACTGGATGCTCGCGAACCAGCTGAGCCACATCATCCCGCTGCCGCAGCACGCCTGGGACAAGACGGGTGCGAGCGCGAAGGTCACCGACGCCGACCGGACCACCGACGGCGCCAAGGCCGTGTGGAAGTACCTCAACACCGCCGCGGGCAAGATCTCCGACTACGCCAGTGACGACCTGTGGAAGACCATCTCCGGCCCGTACGGCGTGACGTCGTTCACCACGGCCGGCAAGGTGCAGCTCACCGCGAACAAGCAGTACGACGGCGGCGAGAAGCCGTCGATCACGACGGTGAACCTGCTGCCCTACACGACCACCGACGCCGAGACCAACGCGGTTCGTTCGGGCGCGGTCGACTACGGCTACATCAACGCGACCGACCTCGACCAGAAGGACTCCTTCACGTCGAAGGGCTACGACGTGAAGCCGTGGACCGGGTGGGCCATCACGTACATGCCGTACAACTTCAACAACCCCACGATGGGTGCCGTCTTCAAGCAGCTGTACGCCCGCCAGGCCGTCCAGATGTCGATCGACCAGACCAGCCTGTCCAAGGTCGTCTTCAACGGCACCGCGACCTCGACCTACGGGCCGATCCCGCAGGCCCAGGCGTCCGACTACGTGTCGAGCACGCAGAAGGACAACCCGTACCCGTTCAGCACGTCGAAGGCCAAGGCCCTGCTCACCAGCCACGGCTGGACCGAGAAGGGCGGCACGATGGTCTGCTCGGACGCTGGTTCCGGCGACAGCCAGTGCGGCGAGGGCGTCGCGGCGGGCACGAAGTTCACGATGTCGGTCCTGTCGCAGTCCGGCTCGACCGTCACCGACAACATGATGAGCGCCATCCAGTCGTCGCTGCAGAAGACCGGCATCGGCTTCACCATCAAGACGGCCCCGGTGTCGAGCGTGCTGTCGCAGACCCCGACCTGCACGAGCGACGAGGCCAGCTGCGACTGGGACCTGTCCTTCTTCGGCACGGCGGGCAGCTGGTACTTCCCGGCGTACCCGACCGGTGAGTCGCTCTTCCAGACCGGCGGTTCGGCGAACTTCGGCAGCTACTCGAACAAGGAGGTCGACGGGCTCATCAACGCGACGACCACCTCGACCGACGCCGCAGCGGTGCAGGACTACAGCGCCGCGGTCGCGAAGGACCTGCCGGTGATCTGGCTGCCGAGCCCGGACTACCAGATCTCGGTGGTCAAGCAGGGCCTGACCGGGTTCGACCAGGACTCGCTGGCCAACTTCCACCCGGCCCAGTGGAAGTGGAGCAAGTAGGTCGCTGACGCGACCACGGCCTGGAGGCGCGGTGCGGGTCCGACCCGCACCGCGCCTCCCGGGTCCTCACCATCCATCCCGATGACGGAAGCCGCATGACCACAGTCCTCTACCTCACCAGGCGGGTGCTCCAGGCACTCGCGGTGGTCTTCATCGTCACGATCGTCGTGTTCTGCCTGCTGCACGCCCTGCCGGGCGGACCCGCCCGCGGCGTGCTCGGCGTCTCCGCGACGCCCCCGCAGATCGCCGCGTTCAACCAGGCGCAAGGGCTCGACCAGGCGCTGCCGATCCAGTACCTCCGGTTCCTCGGGCGGCTGCTCAGCGGCGACCTCGGCACCTCGTACACGCTCAACGAACCGGTCGCGCAGCTCATCCGCGAGCGCCTGCCGAAGACCCTCGTGCTCACCGGCCTGTCCGCGGTGCTCGGTCTGGTCATCGCGATCCCGGTCGGCATGTGGCAGGCGGCCCGTCGCAACGGCGCGGTGGACTACACGGTCACGGCCCTGGCGTTCGTCTTCTACTCGACGCCGGCGTTCTTCCTCGGGCTCATCCTGATCGTCGTCTTCAGTCAGCAGCTGCCCTGGCTGCCGTCCCAGGCGCCGAACGGGAACACCCTGGCCGAGGTCTTCGCGGACCCCGCCGGACTCGTGCTGCCCGTGCTGACCGGGGCGCTCGCGATGATCGCCGTGTTCAGCCGGTACATGCGGGCCGCGACGCTGGAGAACCTGCAGGAGGACTACGTCCGCACCGCCCGCGCCGGTGGGGCGTCGACGGCGACGATCCTGCGGCGCCACGTGTTCCGGAACTCGCTGACGCCCGTGGTCGCGATGCTCGGGTACTACCTGCCGGTGCTGTTCGGCGGCGCGCTCGTCACCGAGCAGCTCTTCAACTACCCCGGGATGGGCCTGCTGTTCTGGAACGCGGCGCAGTCCTCGGACTACCCGACGCTGCTCGGCTGCGTCCTCGTCATCTCGGTCGCGACGGTCATCGGCACGCTGCTGGCCGACGTCGCGCAGTCCCTGATCGATCCCCGTGTGAAGGCAGGTCGCGCATGACCGTCCAGCTCGCTCCCGAAGCACCCGGCAGCACCGGCGGCGGCGTCGCGCCCGTCGCGGCCACCGGGTTCCGCCTGGCCGCCCGCCGCTTCCGGCACAACCGACTCGCGGTGATCGGCCTCGTCGTCATCGTCGTCATCGTGCTGTTCTGCTTCGTCGGGCCGTTGGTGTACCCGACCGACCAGACCCACACGCTGCTCGAACAGGCCAACCGCGGGCCGAGCGCCGCCCACCTGCTCGGCACCGACGCCGTCGGGCACGACGTCCTCGGCCGCCTGATGTACGGCGGCAAGGTCTCGCTCCTGGTCGGCATCGCCGCCGGGGTGCTCGCGACGGTGGTCGGCACGCTGTGGGGCTCGGTCGCCGGGTACGTCGGCGGCTGGGTCGACGCCGTCATGATGCGCATCGTGGACGCCGGCATCGCGATCCCCGCACTGTTCATCCTGCTCGTCATCTCGGCGATCACCACGCCGGGCGTCGCCGGGCTCATCGTGATCCTCGGACTCGTGTCGTGGCTCGTGCCCTCGCGACTCATCCGCGCCGAGACCCTGACGCTGAAGAACCGCGACTACGTCCTGACGCTCCGCGCGATCGGCGGGTCCCACGCCCGCGCGATCGGCAAGCACCTGCTGCCGAACTCGGTCTCGACGATCGTGGTCGCGGCGACGTTCCAGGTCGCCGACGCGATCCTGCTCGTCGCCTACGTGTCGTACCTCGGTCTCGGGGTGCAGCCGCCCGCGACGGACTGGGGCGGGATGCTCTCGGCGGGACTCACCGCCGCGTACTCGGGACGGTGGTGGCTGATCGTGCCACCGGGTCTCGCCGTGATCCTGGTCGTCTGCGCGTTCAACGCGGTGGGCGACGGGCTCCGGGACGCCTTCGACGTGAGGGGCCGCGGATGACCGCCGACCAGATCCTCCGGATGACCGACCTCGGGGTCGCGTTCAGCACCGAGTCCGGCACGGTCGACGCCGTGCACGGGGTCGCGCTCCACGTGGCGCCGGGCGAGACGCTCGCGCTCGTCGGCGAGTCCGGCTCGGGCAAGTCCACGGTGGCGCTCGCCGCGATGGGGCTGCTCTCCGGCAACGCGACGGTCACGGGCAGCGCCGAGGTCGCCGGCCACCAGGTCATCGGCGCCGGGGAACCCGAGCTGCGCCGCCTGCGTGGCAGCACGGTGTCGATGGTGTTCCAGGAGCCTGCCACCGCGCTCGACCCGCTCACCCGCGTCGGCGCCCAGATCGCCGAGGTCGTCCGCAACCACCGGCAGGTCTCGGCAGCGGCAGCACAGGCCGAGGCCGTGGCACTCCTCGCGAAGGTCGGCATCCCCGACCCGGAGCAGCGCGCGAAGGCGTTCCCGTTCCAGCTCTCCGGCGGGCAGCGGCAGCGCGTCGTCATCGCGATGGCGATCGCCAACAGCCCGGCGCTGCTCATCGCCGACGAGCCCACGACCGCGCTCGACGTCACGGTGCAGGCCGAGATCCTCGAGCTGCTCCGCGCGCTCGCCGTCGACAGCGGCACGGGCGTGCTGCTCGTCACCCACAACATGGGCGTCGTGGCCGACTTCGCGGACCGGGTGGCGGTCATGCTCCAGGGCTCGATCGTCGAGACCGGGTCCGTCGAGGACGTCCTGCTCCGCCCGCAGCACGAGTACACGAAGCGGCTGCTCGCCGCGGTGCCGCGGCTCGACACCCCGGAGACGCTCGCGCTCCGGGACCGCGACGCCGCACCGGTCACAGCCGCCGACGCACCGGCCGGGAGGCCCGACGCGGCCCCGGTGGTCGACCTGCGGGACGTCTCGGTGACGTTCGGGCGCGGGGCGCGCGCGGTGCACGCCCTGCAGGGCATCGACATCGCCGTGCACGCCGGTGAGACGGTCGGCCTGGTGGGGGAGTCCGGCTCGGGCAAGTCCACCGCAGCCCGGGTCGCCCTCGGTCTGGTGCCGCCGACGTCGGGCACGGTCAGCCTGTTCGGGCAGGACCTGCGTCGGGCACCCCGGCGGGACCGTCGGGCGCTGCGCTCGGGGATCGGTGTCGTGCTGCAGGACCCCGTGGCCTCGCTCGACGCCCGGATGTCGGTCGGGGAGTGCATCGCTGAGCCGCTCGCCGTGCACCGCCGTGGGATGTCCTCGAGCGACCGTCGGCAGCGCGTCGACGAGGTGCTCGACGCCGTCCGGCTGCCTCGTGCGCTGGCGGCCCGGGCACCTCGTGAGCTCTCCGGCGGGCAGCGACAGCGGGTCAGCCTGGCCCGGGCGCTGGTGCTCGACCCGCGGCTGCTCGTCGCCGACGAACCCACCTCGGCGCTCGACGTCAGCGTGCAGGAGGCCGTACTCGAGGTCCTCACCGAGCTGCAGGCCGACCTCGGCTTCGCGTGCCTGTTCGTCTCGCACGACCTGGCCGTCGTGCAGCACTTCGCCGAACGCGTCGTCGTGATGCGCCGCGGTGCGATCGAGGAGCAGGGCACCACCGGCACGACCCTGTTGCACCCGACGACGGACTACACGCGTCGCCTGCTCGCCGCGGTGCCCGTACCGGATCCGGTGCTGCAACGACAGCGACGGACCGAACGGCTCGCCACGCTCGGGGCGGTGACCTCGTGACCCGGGTCCTCGCCGGCATCGACGTGGGTGGGACGAACACCAAGGTCGTGCTCGCGACCCCCGCGCTCGACGTCGTCGACCGGATCGACCTGCCGACGCCCGCTCACGCCGGCGGCGCGGCGATCGTGGCGAGTGCGCTCGGAGCGGTGGCCGGTCTGCTCGAGACGCACCGGGCCTCCCTGGCGGGGGTCGGGATCGGCGCGGCCGGCGTCGTCGACGCGGCCACGGGGACCGTCCTGGTGACCGGCAACTCGTTCACCGGCTGGGCCGGGTACGGCGTCACCGAAGCGGTCACCGAGGCGCTCGGCGTCCCCGCGACGCTCGACAACGACGTGAACGCGTTCCTGCTCGGCGAGGTCGCCGCCGGAGCCGTCGCGGGGGAGCGTGACGTGCTCGGGATGACCCTCGGCACCGGTGTCGGCGGCGCCCTCGTGCTCGACGGCGCCCTGTTCGCGGGGCCGCGCGGTGCCGCCGGCGAGATCGGCCACGTGCCGGGCTTCGGCGACGGACGCTGCACCTGCGGACAGTACGGGCACCTGGAGACCATCGCGGCCGCCCGGGGGATGGCCGACCGCTACGAGGGCCTGACCGGCACACGACTGCCGGTGCACGCGATCGCCGAGGCAGCTCGCGCCGGGGACGACCACGCCGCCGCGGTGTTCCGGACCGCCGGGTGGGGGATCGCCCGCGGCATCCTGCTCACCGCCGGGATCCTCGACGTGACGACGGTCGTCATCGGGGGCGGTGTGGCACGGTCGTGGGACCTGCTGGCCCCGGCGATCCAGGACGCGATCGCTGCCGAGCCCCCGGTGTCCGGGGCGACCATCCGCGTCGAGCCCGCGCTGCTCGGGTCCGACGCGGTCGCGCTCGGCGCTGCGGCGCAGGTGCGCGCCCGCGTGCTCGACTGAGCGCGGCTGCGGCGGCTGCGGCGGCGCCGCGGTGGCTGCTGCGGCGGCGGCGCCGTTCGCTCCCGCACAACCAGAAGCACCCCGCGCCACGGACTTCCGTGGTGCGGGGTGCTTCCGGTTGTGCGAACCGCGGTCGGGTCAGGCGCGACGGGCTCCGACGCGGGGCAGGACGACCCCGAGCACGATCATCGCGACGGCCAGCACGGCGTGCAGCGCGTTGTCGGCGGTGTTGAGCGGGACGAAGTTCGCGGCGCTGGTCATGTTCGCGGTGAACAGGCCGTAGACGAACAGCACCGCGTAGACGATGCCGCCGACGAGCAGGTACAGGCGAGCGCCACTGCCGGAGCGTGCGGCGATCAGTCCGACGATGCCGAAGAGCAGGTGGACGATGTTGTGCAGGACGGACACCTGGAAGATGCCGAGCAGATGCGCCATCGAGCCGTCACCGGCGGCGGACATCGTGCCCATGTCCATCGTCAGGCCGGGGACGAACCCGGCGATGCCGACGATCAGGAACACGACGCCGAAGACGAGCGCGCCCTTCTGGGTCCAGGTCGAGCCGTACCCGGTGCGGCCGGCTGCTGTGTGTGCGGTCATCATCAGACCTTTCGTGAGGGTGAGCCGCGCCTGATCGGCGGCTTGGACACCGTGTGTGTACTCAGCGTATTCGGAGCAGATGCGCTGACGGTTTGCAGTTCCCAGGCTTGACTTTCCCGGTCCCCACAAGTGCGGACTGGCGCTCCCCCGAACGGGGGGTCAGGATGCTGCCCAGTTGCACAACACAACTGGCAGGTCCTTCCCCGACAGAGGAGTCGTCATGAAGAAGTCCATCGCCACCGCGTTCGTCGCGGCCGCCGTCGTCGCTACGGGTGTGTTCGCCGCCGCCCCGGCCTCCGCCCTCGCCGCCAGCCCACAGGTCGTCGGCGGGACCCGAGCACCGGCGACCGGGTGGGCCGTCCAGCTCGAGGCCTCGGGCGGGTCGATCCCCTCGGGCTACGTCAGCAACTGCACGGGCGAGCAGATCAACGCCTCGTGGGTGCTCACGGCCCGCCACTGCATCGACGGCATCGGCGCGATGAACGTCTACCACTCGAACTCCACCGCGAACCGCGGCACCCCGGCCGTCGTCGACCGGGTCTCCGCGGCACCGACCGGCGACATCGCCCTCGTGCACCTGCGCAGCTCGTACGCGCTGTCGACGTACGCGGCGCTCGACCTCGGCGCGACGGCGAAGTCGAGCGGCACCGGCACGATCGAGGGCTACGGCCTGCGGGCGAACGCGCAGCAGTCCGACGGGCTCTACCAGGCGACGGTGTCCCTGACGGGTGCCAGCCGGGATGCCTTCAACGGCAGTGCGCAGCACGTCACGGGCGTCACCGGCGCGTCGAACCACGGTGACTCAGGCGGTCCGCTGCTGGTGAACGGCGTCGTCGTCGGCGTCTGCTCCACCGGTGACAGCGCGGACCCGGGTGCGAACACGACCGCCGGGTCGAACTACGCGCTGCTCGCGCAGTCCGCGTCCTGGATCCGGTCCACGGCCGGCGTCTGATCCGACCGGGCTCCGGACGGAAGGCTCGTGGCGGCGCCGCCACGAGCCTCCCGTCCTTCCTGTGGTCGCGTTCATGGCGGCCGCTGCCTCGGCCCTGACAGGATGCTGCTGTGCTCGACGACGCCGACCGGTCCCTGATGCTCGCACTGACGCGCTACCTCGAACACGCGAACGAACTCGCGGGGCGCGAGACCCGCACCGAGCTGACGCCCATCGGGCTCCGCGTCCGGGACCACCTGGGCGTCGACCCGCAGACGGTCCCCGTCGTGACCGAGGAGATCGCCGACCACCGCCTGGTCGACGCGGACATCGCGCTCGAGGAGCTGAGCGGCGGCGACCCCGATGCGCTGGTCGGCATCGCCGGGGACGACGGCCGCTTCCACAGCTCCATGAGCGAGTTCATCGCCCACGCGGCCTCGCGGTGGTCCATCGGTCCGGTGAGCTACGCAGCGCGTGCCAGCGGGCCGGACACCACCCGGCGGGTCGTCTCCTTCGGCCTGTGGCTGCTGACGTTCGACGGCACCCCACTGGCAGTGCTGCAGCGTGCGGCGAAGCCCGAGTACGGACGGTCTCGGGCCACGCTCGAGGTCCTGTGCGCCGACCAGGACCGCGCGACGGCGTTCCTCGGACGGCTGCGGACCCTGATGATCGAGCGCAGCGTGCTCCGCGGGCAGGTCCTGTCCTTCACCCGCTCGGAGTACGGCTCCGATGCCGGGGCCACCTTCCTGCGACGACCGGACGTCGGCGCCGGGGACGTCGTGCTGCCCGACGGCCTGCTGGACGAGGTCGTCGCGCACGTCGTCGGCATCGGCGAGCAGCGGGACGCACTGCTGGCGGCGGGCCAGCACCTGAAGCGCGGGGTCCTGCTGTACGGGCCTCCCGGAACCGGCAAGACGCTGACGATCCGCCACCTGCTGACCCGGACACCGGCGGTGACCGCCGTCCTGCTGACCGGGTCGAGCATCGCCGCGATCGGTGCGGCCGCCGAGATCGCCCGGACCTTCCAGCCCTCGATCGTCGTGCTCGAGGACATCGACCTCGTCGCGATGGAGCGCAGCGCCTCGCCCCAGCCGCTGCTGTTCGAGGTGCTCGACGCCCTCGACGGCCTGGACGGGGACGCCGACGTGGCCTTCGTCATGACGACCAACCGCGTGTCCGTGCTCGAGCGCGCGTTGGCCGACCGGCCCGGACGCGTCGACCTCGCCGTGGAGGTCCCACTGCCGGCACTGCCCGAGCGCACCCGGCTGTTCCGCCGGTACGCGGGGTCCTTGCCGTTCTCGGACCAGGCGATCGACGACGCTGCGGAGCGGGCCGAGGACACGACGGGCTCGTTCGCGAAGGAACTCATGCGGCGGAGCGTCCTCGGGGCGGCGATGCGCGGTGCCGAACCCGCGGACGAGGACCTGGCCGCCGCGCTCGAGTCGCTGCTGACGGCGCGGTCGAGCCTGACGCGGAAGCTCCTCGGCACGCGGGACGGCGACGAGGACCAGGGCGTCGACGTCGAGGACGACGAGTCCGACGACGGCGGCGTCTGGACGGCGTACGCGCCGCTGTCCGACACGATGTTCACCACGGACTGAGCCCCGTGCCCGCCGCGGACCTCGGTCCTGCCGCGGAACCGTGTCCGTCGGACCTGAGCGTCCGTCCGGCGCGGACCTGAGCGTCCGTCCGTGTGCCTCCGAGGACCGTGGGTGCATGAGCCAGTACGACAAGCGTGACCCGAACTCCCTCTACCCCGCACCGCCGTACCCGGAGCAGGAGCAGTCGCTGCCGGGTGCCGCGTGGAAGATGGACCCGAAGCCCGACCACGGCGAGACGAGCTACGTCGGCAAGGAGCGCCTGACCGGGTTCCGCGGCATCGTCACCGGCGCCGACTCCGGCATCGGTCGCGCCGCCGCCATCGCCCTGTCCCGCGAGGGCGCCGACCTGGTGCTGTCCTACCTGCCCGACGAGCAGGAGGACGCGGAGGAGGTCCGCGACCTGCTCGAGTCCGAGGGACGCCGCGCGGTGCTCGTGCCGGGCGACATCTCCGACGAGCAGTACTGCACCGACCTGGTCCAGAAGGCCGTCGACGAACTCGGCGGGCTGGACACGCTGGTGATGGTCGCCGGTCGGATGGAGAGCAACGAGGACATCCTGACGCTCGACACCCAGATGTTCGACTCCACGTTCAAGACGAACATCTACTCGCTGTTCTGGTTGACCAAGGCCGCGATCCCGCACCTGGAGCCAGGCTCCACGATCGTGACGACGGGGTCGATCCAGGCGTCGACGCCGTCGCCGGACAAGATCGACTACGCCGTGTCGAAGGGCGCGATCAAGCTCTTCACCGAGGCCGTCGCACAGCAGCTCGCACCGAAGGGCATCCGCGTGAACTCCGTCGCACCGGGCCCCGTGTGGACACCGCTGCAGCCGGGCTCCGACGATGCCGAGACCGTGGCGCACTTCGGGGAGCAGTCGCCGTTCGGACGTCCGGGTCAGCCCGCCGAGCTCGGTGCCGCGTACGTGCACCTGGTCAGCCCGGAGTCGAGCTACCAGTCCGGCTCGACGATCACCATCGCCGGCGGCACCCCCGCGTTCTGAGTCACGCCCCGGACAGGACGCCCTCCGCTCCCAACACACCGAGGAGCGCGAGGGCGTCCGCGTCCGGGGACCCGACGGGTGCGGTGTAGAGGACGAGGAACTGGTCCTGGTCCACGAGGGCCAGACTGTCGCAGTCAACCGTCACCGGCCCGACCACGGGGTGATGGAAGGTCTTCGTCAGCACCGGTGCCCCCTGGACGTCGTGCTGGTCCCACAGCCGAGCGAACTCCGCGTTGCCGTCGCGCAGCTCGTCGATCAGCGCGGTGACGGTCGGGTCGGCAGCGTGCCGTGCCAGCGTCGTGCGGAGCTGCATGACCACGTGGTGCTGGAACTCGGCGCCGTCCGCGATGCCGTACGGCGGCTCGGACGGGAGCGGTCCGGACGGGAACGCCCGCCGAGCGAGGTTGCGTCCGTCAGGGTCGACCGCCCCGAAGTCCTCCATCAGCGCCGCGGCCAGGTCGTTCCAGGCGAGGACCTCGAACGTCGCCGACAGCACGATCGCCGCGGTCTGGGGCATCCGGTCGATCATGGCGAGGATGCTCGGCCGGACCGCACGCCCCACCGGTCCCGAGTCCAGTGACGCCGTCCCCGCGAGCACGTGGAGGTGCTCGGACTCGGCGGCGGTCAGACGCAGGGCACCCGCGATGCCGGCGAGGACCTCGGCCGACGGCCGGGGAGCGCGTCCCTGCTCGAGCCGGACGAAGTACTCGGTCGAGATGTGCGCGAGGACCGCGACCTCCTCGCGGCGGAGCCCCGGTGTCCGTCGCCGCGGGCCGGACGGCAGGCCGACGTCCTCGGGTCGCAGACGCTCGCGTCGGGACCGGAGGAAGGCGGCGAGTTCCGTGGTGTCCATGGCTCGAGTCTGCGCCGGCCGTCCGCGCGCATCCTGGTACGGGTCGTACCTGGCTGCCGGCGGGTGTCCGACCCGACGCTGGACGCATGACCAACGAGACCCACACCATCCCGTCCATCGGCCTGCTCACCGGCAAGGTCCTCTTCATCACCGGCGCCAGTCGCGGCATCGGTGCCGCCGCGGCGCACCTGTTCGCCCGTGAAGGCGCTGCGATCGTCCTCGCCGCACGCAGCACCGACGTGCTCGACAGCGTGGTCCGTGCGATCCGCACCGCGGGCGGCACCGCGGACGCCGTGGCGCTCGACCTGGCCGACCCGGCGAGCATCCGTGCCGCGGTGGCCCGGGTCGAAGAACTGCACGGTCGCCTGGACGGGGCGTTCAACAACGGTGCCGCCATCCAGCAGCCGGGTCCGCTCGACACCACCTCGGACGAGGACCTCGACACGCAGTTCGCCGTCAACTTCCGCGGGCACTGGGTCGCGATGACTGCCGAGGCCGCGCTGATGCGCCGGTCGGGCGGTGGCGCGATCGTCAACACGTCGAGCATCGGCAGCCGTCGAGCGAACCCGGCGCTGCCGGCCTACGGCGCGATGAAGCGGGCGCTCAACAGCCTCACCGAGACCGCCGCCGTGACGTGGGCGCCGGAGCAGATCCGGGTGAACGGCATCACCCCGGGCGGGACCGCGACCGAGATGATCGACGCGTGGGAGGCCGCGACGCCCGGCATCACCGAGCAGATCAACGCCTCGGTGCCGCTCGGTCGGATGGCCCGCCCGGAGGAGGTCGCCGAGGTCGCGGCGTGGCTGCTGAGCGACCGCGCTGCGATGGTCACCGGCGCGATCGTACCGGTCGACGGGGGCGCCGGGGCCTGACCGCGATCGCCGCCGACCGCCGACCACCGCCGCCGCGATCAGCCGCCGACCGGTCAGCGCTCCTCGACGAGCTCCTGCGTCCCGAGCACGATCGCGAGCGCCAGCCGTTCGGCGTCGGGAGTGCCCGGCTCGGCCGTGTACGCCATGATCCGCAGGTCCTCGGGCCCGACCACGAGCGTGTCGCAGTCCACCCGGATCGGACCGACGGTCGGGTGGACGATCGTCTTCTGTCGCGAGGGCTCGTCGCCCGTCGCCGGCGCCGCGGACTCCCAGAGCGCCACGAACCGTGGGCTCGCTGCGCGCAGGTCCCGCACGAGCTGGCGCAGCTGCCGGTCGAGCGGGAAGCGGGCCGCCGTCGAGCGCAGGTCCGCCACGATCCGCTCCTCGAACACGGCCCGCTCGGCCGCGGAGTGCACGGCGCGGCTGCCCGGCCCGACCAGGTGGCGCCAGGCGGTGTTCCGCTCGTGCCCGCGGAGTGCACCGACCGGCCCCATCAGCGCGTCGTACGGCGGGTTCGCCACGAGCAGGTTCCCGGCCGCGTCGAGGACGGCGACGGGCGTGTCCGCGAGTCGGTCGAGCAGCCGTTGCACGCTCGGCGGGATCCGCGTGGGCACGACGTCCGCGCCGGGCGCCGCGTGCCCGGCGAGCGTGTAGAGCAGCTCGCGGTCGGCGTCGGCCACCCGCAGCGCGCGGACCAGCGCCTCGACCACCTGCGCGGACGGTGACGTCGCGCGCCCCTGCTCGAGACGGGTGAGGTAGTCCGCCGAGATGCCCGCGAGCCCGGCGAGCTCCTCGCGCCGCAGCCCGGTCGCACGCCGCCGCGGTCCGATCGGCACACCCACCGCCGACGGGGTGACGTGGTCACGCAGCCGTCGGAGGGTCCGGCCGAACTCGGAGTGGTCCATGCGGCCAGTCTGCCCCGGCGCGTCCGGTCCGGACCTGGCCCTGCCAGTCCTACGACAACCGGGCGGCTGCCTGCACCCAGCGGCGGGAGCCAGGCTGCCGGGCATGACAACGACACTCGTGACCGGAGCCACCCGTGGCCTCGGTAAGGAAACCGCCCGCCAGCTCGTCGCCGCCGGGCACACCGTCTGGATCGGGGCCCGCGACCTGGCCGCCGGCACCGCCGTCGCCGACGCTATCGGCGCCCGCGCGGTGCAGCTCGACGTGACGGACGACGCCTCCGTCGCCGCCGCGCTGGCGCACGTCGACGCCGAGGGCGGGCTGGACGTGCTCGTCAACAACGCCGGCATCGCGCTGCTCGGACTGGACGGCCCCGAGGCACTCGCCGTGTTCGACACGAACGCCGTCGGCATCGTCCGGGTCACCGAGGCGGCCCTGCCGGTCCTCCGACGATCGGAGGCCCCGCTCGTGGTGAACATCGGCAGCGCGCTCGGCTCGTTCGCCGCCACCCACGACCCGGCCAAGCCCGCGTCCACCGTGCACGCGATCGTCTACGGCGCGAGCAAGGCAGCGGTGTCGATGCTCACGTCGCAGTACGCTCGCGCCGTGCCGGAGGTCCGCTTCGTGGTGCTCGAACCCGGGTACACCGCGACCGAGCTGGGCGGGGCGCCGAACCCGCACGGACGCCCGGTCGAGGTCAGCGCCGCGACCGTGGTGGCCGCCGCCTCGGCGGGCCCGGAGGGCCCGACCGACGCGTTCCTGGAGGACGGCGAACCGCTCGGTTGGTGACCACGAGACGGACGGGAGGCTCATGGCGGCGCGGCCACGCGCCTCCCGTCCGTCAGGTGGTGACGGTCAGAGCAGCTGCCGCGCGTTGGTCGCGGCCAGGTCGAGCAGCTCGTCACCGCGCCCGCTCAGCACGGTGCGGATCGCGTAGAGCGTGAACCCCTTGGCCTGCTCGAGCGTGACCGCCGGCGGCATCGACAGTTCCTGGCGGTTGGCCTTCACGGACACCAGCGCGGGGCCGTCGTGCGCCAACGCCGCCGCCATGGCCGACTCGAAGTCCGCCGACTCGTCGACGCGGAAGCCCTTGATGCCGATCGCCTCGGCGACCGCTGCGAAGTCGGGGTTGACGAGTTCCGTGCCGAAGTTCACGAACCCGGCGGCCTTCATCTCGAGCTCGACGAAGTTGAGCGACGAGTTGTCGTAGACGACGACCTTCACCGGCAGCTTGTTCTGCACGATCGTGACGAGCTCGCCGAGCAGCATCGTCAGCCCGCCGTCGCCCGCCATCGCGATGACCTGCCGGTCCGGGAACGCCGTCTGCGCACCGATCGCCTGGGGCAGTGCGTTCGCCATCGAGCCGTGCCAGAACGACCCGATCAGCCGCCGCTTGCCGTTCAGCGTCAGGTACCGCGATGCCCAGACGACCGGCGAGCCGACGTCCGGGATGAACACCGCGTCCTCGGCGGCCAGCCGGTTGAGCACGCGGGTGACGTACTGCGGGTGCAGCGGCTTGTGCTTCCCTGCGGGGACGGCCAGGTCGTCGAGCTTCTCGCGGGTCTTCCGGTAGTGCTTCCGAGCGTCCTCCAGGTGCCGGGTGGGCTTCGAGTCGTCCAGCAGCGGGACGAGCGCGAGTGCTGTGTCCTTCACGGTGCCGACGAGCCCGATGTCGACGGGGTGTCGACGCCCGAGCTGTTCGCCGCGGATGTCCACCTGGACGTGCTTGGCCTTCGCCGGGAAGAACTGCGGGTAGGGGAAGTCCGTGCCGAGCATCAGCACGACGTCGGCGTCCTCCATCGCGCGGTAGCCGGACGCGAACCCGAGCAGCCCGGTCATCCCGACGTCGTACGGGTTGTCCCACTCGATGTGCTCCTTGCCGCGGAGGGCGTGCACGATCGGGGCCTGCAGCCGTTCGGCGAGGGCGACGACCTCGTCGTGGGCACCCGCGACACCCGCGCCCGCCAGGATCGTGATCTTGTCCGCGCCGTTGAGCAGGTCGGCGGTGCGGCGCAGCTCGTCCTCGGAGGGGATGACGCGCGGGGTGGCGCGCTCGATGCGGGTGGTCCGGGTGTCCTTCGCCTCGGCGAGCAGCACGTCCCCGGGGATCACGAGCACGGCGACCCCGCGCTGCTCGATCGCCGCGCGCATCGCGATCTCGAGCAGGCGTGGCATCTGCGACGGGTCCGCGACGTACTCGGCGTAGACGGAGCACTCGCGGAACAGCTCCTGCGGGTGCGTCTCCTGGAAGTAGCCGGTGCCGATCTCCGTCGTGGGGATGTGCGCCGCGATCGCCAGGACCGGGACCCGCGAGCGGTTCGCGTCGTACAGGCCGTTGACCAGGTGCAGGTTCCCCGGACCACAGCTGCCCGCGCAGACGGCGAGCTCTCCGGTGAGCTCCGCCTCGGCCGACGCGGCGAACGCGGCCGCCTCCTCGTGCCGGACGTGCTCCCAGCGGATCGTGCCGTCCTTGCGCAGTGCGTCGGTGAACCCGTTGAGGGAGTCCCCGGGCAGGCCGTAGACCCGCTGGACGTCGTTCACGCGGAGGGTGGCGACGATGTTCTCGGCAACGGTGGGCATGTGTGTCCTCTCACGCGGGTGGGTGTGCCCCTCCTGTCTAGTCCCGCGCGGTGCTGGGACGATGGACGGATGACCATCGGTGATGCGCCCCTGCTCCGACCCCGCCGCAGCGCGCCCGATGCGAACGGCATCCTGGTGCGCTCGCCGTACCCGTTGGCCTCGTTGGCGATCGGCATCGGCGCGGTCCTCGTCATCACCGTGGTCGGGTTCTTCCTCGGCACCGTCGACATCGGGCTCGCCAGGGCCCTCAACGCGCTGCACACCGGTGCGCTCGGCTCCTTCACCGACGGGGTCTACCACGCGATCAGTCCCGCACCCGCCCTCGTCGTCACGATCGTCGTCACCGCCGTGACCTGGGTCGTGCAGCGGAACGTGCGCCCGGCCGCGGCGTTCGCCGGGGTCGTCGCGATCACCTGGGTGCCGTCGGCGATCGTCAAGGAGATCGTGCACCGCGCCCGACCCGACGTCGCCGTCCTGCCGCACCCGTTCCCGGTCCAGCCGGACCCGGGCTACCCGAGCGGGCACACCGTGTTCATGGTGGCGTTCACCATCGCGATCTGCTGGGTCCTGCGCGACACGCGGTGGCACCGGGTCGCGGTGGTGCTCGGCACGGTCGCGGTCGTCGTCGTGTGGTTCTCGGTGACGATCGACGCGGTGCACTACCCGACGGACGCCCTGGCCTCGGTGGCATGGGCGCTCGCCGTGGCGCCGGCGGCGCGGGTGCTGTGGGTGGACCTGCTCATGCCGCGGCTGCCCTGGCTGCGTCCGGCGAAGCCCGTCACGCGCTGAGGTCGGGCGGGGCCACAACCTGCGCGGACCGCCGCTGCTACGCCGTCTCGCTCCACGGATGGCCGACGCGAAACGACATGGCCGCTGTCGTCCGACATCGGAGTTGTCGCGCGCTCGGGAGTCAGCGTGGACAGCCGACTCGGAACGACACAGCCGCTGTCGTACGACATCGGAGTTGTCGCGCGCTCGGGAGTCAGCGTGGACAGCCGACTCGGAACGACACAGCCGCTGTCGTCCGACGACGGGGATGTCGCGCGGGCCGCAACCCGCGCGGACCGCCGCTGCTACGCCGTCTCGTCCTCGATCGGCAGCAGTCGGCGGGCGCCGTGCCCCTCGGCACCGAGGGCGTCGCCGGGGTTCATCACCAGGCAGGCGTTGAGCGAGACGCACCCGCAGCCGATGCACTGCGTCATCTCCTGCTGCAGGCGCTCGAGCTCGAGCTGCCGGGCCCGCAGCCGCGCACGCCACCGCTCGTTCAGCCGGCTCCAGTCCCGGAGCGATGGCATCCGGTCCTCGGGCAGTGCCCGGAACTGCTCGGCCACCTCGGCGAGCGGGATGCCCAGGCGTTTGGCCACCTGGATGATCGCGATCCGGCGTTCCACGTGTCGCGGGTACAACCGCGTGCCGCCGTCCGAGCGCTCCGGGTGGATCAGGCCCTTGCGTTCGTAGAAGTGCAGCGCGCTGGCGGCGACCCCGGTCCGGGCGACGACCTCTCCGATCGTCAGCAGGTCGGTCGGTCGCAGGATCTCCACCATGGTCGAGATCCTAGGACGACGACGACCGACGGACCAAGCCCCGGCCAGAGGCCCCGCCGCACGCGCCTGTGCACGGCCCCCGTGCCAGGCTCGGAGCATGACCTACATCGCCTGCGACGACCGCTACGACTCGATGACGTACCGCCGCACCGGCCACTCCGGCCTCGACCTGCCGCTCCTCTCGCTCGGGTACTGGCACAACTTCGGCGACGAGGTGCCCTTCGAGACGCAGCGCGCAGTGAGCCGCCGCGCCTTCGACCTCGGCATCACGCACCACGACCTCGCGAACAACTACGGCCCGCCCTACGGTGCCGCCGAGGTCAACTTCGGCCGTCTGATGCGGGAGGACTTCCGCCCCTACCGTGACGAGATGGTCATCTCGACGAAGGCCGGCTGGGACATGTGGCCCGGGCCGTACGGGCAGGGTGGCGGAGGACGGAAGTACGTGCTCGCATCGCTCGACCAGTCCCTGACCCGCATGGGCCTCGACTACGTCGACGTCTTCTACTCGCACCGCCTCGACGCATCGACCCCGCTCGAGGAGACGATGGGCGCCCTGCACACCGCCGTCCAGCAGGGGAAGGCGCTGTACGTCGGCATCTCGTCCTACGACGCCGAACGCACCCGCCAGGCTGCCGCGATCCTCCGGGACCTCGGCACGCCCCTGCTCATCCACCAGCCCTCGTACTCGATGCTCAACCGGTGGATCGAGACCGAGGGGCTGCTCGACACCGCGGGCGAGCTCGGCTTCGGCGTCATCGGCTTCACCGCCCTGGCGCAGGGGCTGCTGACCGGCAAGTACCTCGACGGGGTGCCGGCCGACTCACGCGCCGCGGCGGGCAAGTCGCTCGACGCATCGAGCATCACCCCCGAGGTCGTCGAGCACCTCCGCGCGCTCAACGACGTCGCCGAGTCCCGCGGGCAGTCGATGGCGCAGCTCGCGCTCGCGTGGGCGTTGCGCGACGAGCGGGTCACGTCGCTGGTGATCGGTGCCTCGCGGGTGTCGCAGCTCGAGGACAACGTCGCGGCCCTGGGGAACCTGACGTTCTCCGACGACGAGCTCCGCGCGATCGACGAGCACTCGGTCGGCATCGCGGACGTCGACCTGTGGGCGGGAGCGCGCGCCGGCGAGGTCTCCTGATCCCGGGATCACATCGCACTTGACAGTCAATATGACATCCAATATGTTGAGTGCATCGAGCCGGATCAGGTGCTCGCCCACAGCAGGAGTTACCATGACCGCCACCGCCACGATCATCCGCCCCGCAGTCCCCGTCGTCGTCCCTGCGCCGCTCGTGGAGTCGGTGCTGTCCGGGCTCGAGCGCGCGGGTGCGCGCCTGCCGCACGCCCTCGCCGTGCCGGTGATCGTGGCGCACGCCGCGCTCGCGACGGTCGCGTACCGCTGACGTCACCCGTGACGGACGGGAGGCCCGGTGCCAGCTGGCACCGGGCCTCCCGTCCGTCACGGGGTGCGTTCTGACCCATGACGCTCGCCATCGAAGGTCAGTCCGCGCGTTGGAGGTCGGGACTTCCGACCTCCAACGCGCGTTTCGACCTCCCATGCGCGGGGCGGCCTGGATGACCCGTCACTCCGGGAAGTCCCCGCGGAGCCACCCGACGTACCGCTCCAAGGACCACTCGACGATGCCTGAGGCGTCCGCCGGCAGCTCGCCGAACGCGCTGTAGAGCCGGTCGAACGACAGCCCGCGCGCGGTGGCCTGGATCCGTCGCACCGCCCGTTCGGGCAGCGGGATGTTGTTCACGAAGCTCCGCATCACGTTCGCGGAGCGCCGATCGCCCCCGACGGCGATCGTGTCACCCGTGAGGAGCACGCCCCGACCGTCGGCCCCGTGTGCCCAGTGCACGACGCTGCTGCCCGCGAAGTGTCCGCCGGCCTGGATCATGAGCAGCCCGTGGAGCAACTCGACCCGGTCGCTCCACAGTGCGACGACCGGGTCCGGGCGCCGGATCCACCGTTCGTCCTCCGCCGCGACGAGCACGGGCGCCCCGTCGAAGGCATGGCTCCACTGGATCGACGACCCCGTCAGGTGTGGGTGGCTCGAGGCGATCACCGCGACGCCGCCGAGGGCGCTCACCGCTGCGACACCGGCTCCGTCGATGAACCCCGGCGGTTCGAAGAGCAGGTTGCCGCCCTCGGTCTGCACGAGGAGCCCGCGCTGACCGATGCCGAGTGCGGGCGTCGTCGTGACCGCGTGCAGGCCGGGCTCGAGCTCGGAGACGACGATGCGGAAGCCCTCCGCTTCGAGGGTCTCCCTCGTCGTCCACCGTTGTCCGTCGGCCGGGACGAACTGTCGTTCGTCCGAGCAGATCTCGCATCGAGCTGGTGGCTCGTCGGTGTCTGCGTGTTCGATCGCGCACGTCGCGCAGGTCCAGATCGTCATGAGGCGAGTGAACGACCTCAACCAATGTTCAGATCAACCCCCTGGTACCGTGGACGGACGCAGTGTGTATCTACCGGCCGTCGCACCTCGACGGACAACGGCGGCACCCGATGGGTCCGCCGCACAGACGCGGGCCGAGAAGGCACACCTCGACATGCTCCACCCCCGTTCCTCAGACGTCTCCCTGATCGCCCACGCCGGACGGTCGTACTTCCCGGTCGCGTTCGTCGCCAGGCTCCCCTTCGCCATGATGGTCGTCGGCGTGCTCACGCTGGTGGTCGCGTCGCGCGACTCCGTCGCCCTCGGCGGCATCAACTCCGCGTCCGTCGGCATCGGCTCGGCGGTCTTCGGCCCGATGGTCGGGGCAGCCGCTGACCGACTCGGCCAGCGGAAGGTCCTGGTCCCCGTCGGCCTGGCGAACGGCGTGCTGCTCGGCGTGCTGCCGTTCGTCGTGCAGAGCGCCGCACCGGACCTCGCGGTGCTCGCGCTGTCGTTCCTGATCGGAGCGACGGCACCACAGGTCGCCCCGATGTCCCGGACCCGACTCGTCGCCATCATCCGGCAGCGCATGTCGGGCGAGCGACGTGACCGGGTGTTCAGCGGCACGATGGCGTACGAGTCCGCCGCCGACGAGACGGTGTTCATCATCGGCCCGTTCCTCGTCGGGCTCCTGGCGAGCGCGATCGCGCCGTGGGTCGCGGTCGCGGGTGCCTCGGCGCTGACGTTCGTCTTCGTGACCGCCTTCGCACTCCACCCGACGGGGCGCCTGGTGCTCGGACAGCACGCGGCCGTCGCGCAGGCGCCCGCACGGCAGCTGCTGCGCCCGAGGCTGGTCGTCGTGGTCGTCGGCATCCTCGGGATCGGGTGCTTCTTCGGCTCGACCCTGACGTCGCTGACCGCGTTCATGGAGACGCACGGCGAGGCTTCGCAGGCGGGGCTCCTCTACGGCCTGATGGGCATCGGGTCGGCCGGGCTGGCGCTCGGGTCGGCAGCGTTCCCACGGGCCTTCGGCGTGGGGTGGCGGTGGCTGGCGTTCGGCGTCGTGCTGCTGGGCGGGACGATCGCCTTCGCGGCGGCGGACTCCGTCGTGGCGGTCGCCGTCGTGCTCGCGGTGATGGGGATCGGCGTCGGCCCGACCCTCGTCGCGCAGTACAGCCTGGGGTCGGACCGGTCACCCGTGGGGCGCTCGGCGACCACGATGACGATCCTCGGCTCGGCGGTCATCGTCGGGCAGTCCCTGGCGTCGGCCGTCGTCGGCGAGGTCGCGGAGCGTGCCGGCACCCCGACCGCGATGCTGTTCCCCGCCGTGTCCGCCGCCGTCGTGGTGCTGGCCGCGGTGGTGAACCTCGTGCTGTCCCGCCGGGGAGCGTCCGCGTCCGCCTGACCGTCTGACCGCCTGACGGCCTGACGGACGCACCGTGCGGGGCCGGTGGCGTGGTGCGTGGCCGCGCACCGTGCGAGATCGGTGGCCGGTGCAGCGTTGATCGCCCTGTGACGGGTTGTTGCGCGGCACCACCCGATCAACCTCGCACCAGGGTGCAACCTCGCACCGTGCGCGCGTCCGGGCCCCGCCGCCCCCGCTTCGCTACTCCGTGTCGTCGACGAGCAGGTCCTCGTGCCGGTAGTCGCCCGACCGGACCCCGGCACGGGCGATCATGTGCGTCGACACCGGCACCAGGAACAGCTGGAACACCATGATCGGCAGCACGACCCAGAACGCCGTCCACGTCCCGACGGCCACCACGATCGCAGCCAGGGCCAGCGCCAGGCCGAGCACCTGCGGCTTCGCCATCGCGTGCAGACGCACGAGCGGGTCGGGGAAGCGCACGATGCCCACGGCCGCCCCGAACGACAGCACCGCGGCGACCAGCAGCAGCACGAGCGCGATCCACGCCCGCACCCCCGCGGTGTCGATGAAGGACTGCAGGATCTCGGTCACGACTCGCTCCGTTCCGGGGTCGCCACGTCGGTGCCCTCGTCGGACGGGTCGGACGACGGCGTCACCGCCCGGGCGACCGCGACGGTGGCGAACACGCTCGTCGCGGCGATCACCACGAGCACCGGGATGCCCGTCAGGTCGCGGCGGATGACCATCGCGGCGGCGATCACCACGAGCGCCGTCGTCAGCACCAGGTCGGAGCCGATCATCCGGTCGAGGATCGTCGGCCCGCGCACGATGCGGAACACCGCGAGCGCGAGGGTCGCCCCGAGCAGCAGGAGCACGAGCGCGATGCCGATGCCCATCACGACCAGCCCCGCGTTCACCGGGTCACCTCCGGCAGCGGGTCGGACAGCTCGGAGACGTCCTGCTTCGACCCGAGCGCCCGGATGACGAGGGCGTCGATGCGCAGCGCCATCCGCTTCTCGGCCTCGACCTGGGCATGCTCCTCGGTGTCGAGGACGTGCAGCAGCAGTCGGCGTCGGTGCAGGTCGACGTCGGCGACGTAGGAGCCGGGCACCAGCGAGACCGCCAGGGTCGCGAGGGTGAAGGTCATCTCCGACGTGGTGTGCAGTTGGACGAGCACGATCGAGCTCCGGCGCACCCCGCGGGGCCGGAACGCCACCCACGCGACCTTGAACGACGCGGCGATCACCAGACCGGTCCAGACGACGAGGAACCGGAGTGCGTTCGGGACCGAGAACCGCGACGACAGCGGGACGGGCGGCAGCGGCAGTGCCTGTGTCACCAGGAGCGCCACGACGACACCGCACAGCAGGGTCAGGGGCGTCCACGACCCCCAGAGCAGCGCCCACAGCACGGTGAGCCCGATGCCGAGCGGCACCTCGTAGCGCCAGGCGACGACGATGCGGCGAGCCCGGCTGATGCGACGCGTCTCGTCCGTCACCGTGCACCCCCGAGGACTGCCTGCACGTAGGACACCGGCGACTCGAGCGACTCGGCCGCACGGGTCGCGTACCCGTACAGCGGTCCGGCGACCACGGTCAGGGCGACGGAGCCGAGCACCGCGACGGTCGTCACGCCCACCAGCATCCGGGGCAGACGCGCCTTCTCACCGGTTCCGAGATCCGGACGGGAGGCCGCGCCTGCGGGAGCAGCGTCGGTGACGGTCACCGAGCCTCCCGCGACGACACTGCCGTCGGTCTCGGAGCGCGTCACGGGGGCCGGCTCCGGGGCACGCAGGTGCTCGTGCGGTTCGGCGGTCGCCGCGTGCGGCGCCGCCGCCTCGGCGGCGGGCTTCGGGCGCCAGAACGCCGCGTCCCAGACGCGCATGAGCGCGTACAGCGTGAGGAGCGAGGTGACGATCCCGGCGCCGATCGTGACGTAGGCCATCGGACTGCCCTCGACGGCGGCGGCGCGGAACAGGCCGAGCTTGCCGATGAACCCGGAGAACGGCGGGATGCCGCCCAGGTTGAACGCGGGGACCAGGTAGAGCGCGGCCAGCAGCGGCGCGGCCTTGAGCAGCCCACCGAGCGACCGGGTCGATGTCGTCCCGCCGACCCGTTCCATCAACCCCGACACCAGGAACAGGGTCGTCTGCACGACGATGTGGTGCACGGTGTAGAACACCGCGGCGGCGGTGCCCGCGACCGTGCCGAGCCCGATGCCCATCACCATGAAGCCGATGTGGCTGATGAGCGTGAAGGAGAGCAGCCGTTTGACGTCGGTCTGCGACACCGCGCCGAGCACCCCGACCACCATCGTCAGGGCGGCGACCACCAGCAGGACGGTGTTCAGCTGCGGCCGCGGGAAGATCACGGTCTCGAGCCGGATGATGGCGTAGATGCCGACCTTGGTGAGCAGGCCTGCGAACACCGCCGTGACGGGGGCCGGTGCGGTCGGGTACGAGTCGGGCAGCCAGAACGCCAGCGGGAAGACGGCGGCCTTGATGCCGAACCCGATGAGCAGCATCGTGTGCAGCAGCAGCTGGACGTGCTCGGGCAGCCCGGCCATCCGCTCGCTGATCTGGGCGATGTTGACGGTCCCCGTCGCGCCGTAGACCAGCCCGATGGCAGACAGGAACAGCGCCGACGCGATCAGGCTCGTGACGATGTACGTCGTGCCCGCCCGGACGCGCTGCTCGCTGCCACCGAGGGTGATGAGCACGTAGCTGGCCACGAGCAGCATCTCGAACGCGACGTAGAGGTTGAACAGGTCGCCGGCGATGAAGGAGTCGAGGACGCCGGCGGCCAGCACCAGGTAGGTCGGGTAGAAGATCGTGACGGGCGCCTCGCCGTCGTCCGCGGCCAGCCCCTGCCCGATCGAGAACAGCAGGACGAGCAGCAGCACGCTCGCGGACACGGTCAGCAGCAGGGCGCTCAGCCGGTCGACCACGAGCGAGATGCCGTACGGCGCCTGCCACCCGCCGACCTGGACCACGATCGTGCCGTGCTGGTCGACGAGCACCATGAGGGTGGCGGCGACGGCCAGGGCGATGACGAGCACGGCGACGGTGATGGCGCGCTGCAGCTTCTGGTGCCGGAGCAGCCCGAGGGCGACCGCGGCACCGAGCAGCGGCACCAGGACCAGGAGCGGGGCGAGGAAGGTCATCGGGACTCCTCGCGCTCGCCGTGGGGTTCGTGGTGCCGTTCGTGCTGGTCGTCGGACTCGGGGTCGGTGTCGGTCTCCGGGTCGTCGTGCTCGGCGGCCGAGCGGTCCCGCCGGATCGCGACGTCGGCCTCGTCCACCTCGACCTCGTCCGCGCGGGACAGCGTCCACGACCGGTGGATCAGCGCGAGCAGGAACGCGCTGACGGCGAAGGTGATGACGATCGCGGTCAGGGCGAAGGCCTGGGGGAGCGGATCGGTGATGCCGTCGGCCGACTTGCCGATCGGCGGGTTGCCCGCGGCGCCGGACATGATGAGCAGGAGCAGGTTGAGCGCGTTGCCGAGCAGCAGGAACCCGAGCAGCATCCGGGTCAGGGAGCGTTCGAGCAGCAGGTAGACCCCGCAGGCGAAGAGCACGGCCATCGCGATGACCAGGACGAGGGTGATGGTCATGCGGAGACCTCTTCCGGGTCGCGGTCGGCTTCGGTGGTGTTGCGGACGGGGACGCGGGAGTCCTCGAGGCGCTGTCGGTCGACCTCGGCCCCCAGGCTGCGCAGGACGTCGAGGACCAGGCCGACGACGACCAGGTAGACGCCGATGTCGAAGAACGTGGCGGTGACGAACTCGACGTGGCCGAGGACCGGGACCGTGGCTTCGAAGAACTCCGAGTACAGCGCGTCCTTGCCGAAGAACAGCGGCGTGATCGCGGTGACGGCAGCCGTCGCGACCCCGAGGCCGAGCAGGCGCCCGGCGCGGACCGGTGCGGCGGCCCCGAGCTCGGCGGCCCCGCCGGCCAGGTAGCGGGCCGCGAGGGCGATGCCCGCGACGAGTCCGCCGGCGAACCCGCCACCGGCGGCGTTGTGCCCGGCGAACAGCAGGTAGAGCGACAGGACGATGAGCCCGTGGAACAGCAGCCGGACGACGACGTCGAGCAGGGCGGAGCGGCCGGTCGGCAGCGCCGCGCTCGTCGGCAGCCAGGCGCGGGGTTCGCCGTCGGCGCGGTCGTCGGACCCGCCGCCGGGCATGTCCCGCAGGCGGGGCAGGGTGTCCTCGCGCGAGTTCACGAAGATCAGGCTCGCGACGCCCGTGGCCGCAGCGACCACGACGGTCAGCTCGCCGAGGGTGTCCCACCCGCGCAGGTCGACGAGTGCGACGTTGACCACGTTGAGGCCGTGCCCGAACGAGCTGGTCAGCGCGGGGATGTCCGGCCAGATCGGGGCGGCGGTCCGTGCGGACGCGGACACGATCACGACGATCGCCAGGGTCAGTCCGGCCAGCCCGGCGAACAGTGCCCGCAGCACCCGGAAGCGCGACGGGTTGGCGGTGTTGATGCGCGGGGGGAGCCGGCGGAGCACCAGCACGAAGGCGATCAGCGTCACGGTCTCGACGACGAGCTGTGTGAGCGCCAGGTCGACGGCGCCGTGCAGGACGAACAGCACGGACATGCCGTAGCCGGTGACCCCGACCAGCACGGCGGCCGCGAAGCGGGTCCGGGCGGCGGTGACGGCGATCGCGGCGATCGACATCACGATGACGACCGGTACCTGCCCCCACGAGTCGGCGAAGCGCACGTGGAACTCCCACGGGCCGCCGACGACCAGGTTGGCGAGGGCGCCGGCGACGAAGACCGACAGGATCACGGTCAGGTAGTAGGGGAGCGACCCGCGCTGCAGGTTCGCCGTCAGGGACGTGGCGCCGCGGTCGAGCCCGCGCATCAGCCGCCGGTACGTGCCGGCTGCGCTCGGGGAGCCGGCGAGCCGGTGCTGCAGGGCCTCGACCCAGGTCCGGCCGGCGAAGAGCGCCAGGCCGCCGAGCAGGGTCAGCGCGGAGATGCCGAGCGCCGGCTCGAGCCCGTGCCACAGCGCGAGGTGCGGGACCTCACCGGGCAGCGATGCGGCGCCGGCAGCGGGCTCGATGCCGTGCGCGACGAACGGGGTCAGGAGTCCGAGCGTCAGGCCGGCCAGTCCGAGCACGCTCGGGACGACGCCGAGTCCGTGCAGCGCGTGCGGTTCGGTCTGCTCCACGCCGGGCTTGGTGCCGAACGTGCCCCAGAGGAACCGGAGCGAGTACGCCACGGTCAGCACGGAGCCCACCGTGATGCCGACCAGTGCGACCCACGCCCACCCGGCGTCCGGACCGTGCAGGGCCTCGACGAAGCCGGTGAGCACGGCTTCCTTGGCGACGAACCCGATCGTCGGCGGGATGCCGGCCATCGACACCAGCGCCAGGACGGCGACCGTGGCGAGCCAGGGCATCTTCCGGCCGAGACCGCTCAGGCGACCGAGGTCCCGTGTCCCGGTGACGTGGTCCACCGTGCCGACGACCAGGAACAGGGTCGACTTGAACGTGGCGTGGGCGACCAGCAGCGCGATGCCGCCCAGGGCCACGGCCGGAGCGCCCCACCCGGCGGCGAGCACCAGGAAGCCGAGCTGTGCCACCGTGCCGTACGCCAGCAGCAGCTTGAGGTCGGTCTGGCGGAGGGCGCGGTACCCACCGACGAGCATGCCGAGCACGCCCAGCACGGTGATGGTCTCGCGCCAGCCGCCGAGCAGGGCGAACGCCGGGGCCAGACGGGCCACCAGGTAGATGCCGGCCTTCACCATCGCGGCGGCGTGCAGGTAGGCGCTCACCGGGGTCGGCGCAGCCATCGCCGCGGGGAGCCAGAAGTGGAAGGGGACGATCGCGGACTTCGTCAGCGCGCCCAGCAGGACGAGCACGACCGACACCGACACGACCGTGCCCGTCGGGGCCTGGGCGATGATCGCGGAGAGCTGCGTCGTGCCGGCCGCGACCGAGAGCATGACGAGCCCGGCCAGCATCGCCAGGCCGCCGGCGGTGGTGACGACGAGGGCCTGCATCGCCGCGGCCCGGCTGGCGCGCTTGGCGGCGTCGTGGCCGATGAGCAGGTAGGAGAAGACCGTGGTGGCTTCCCACAGGACGAACAGCACGATGACGTCGTCGGCGATGACCAAGCCGTACATCGAGCCGGCGAACGCGGTCAGGACCCCGGCGAACCGACCGAGGCCCGGTTCGTCGTCACCGAAGTACGCCGCGCAGTAGACGAGCACCAGGGCACCGACCACCGACACCACGAGGGCGAGCACCCACGACAGGGCGTCCACGCGCAGGCCGATCGCCAGGTCGAGCTGCGGGATCCACGAGAAGGACTCGGTCACACCGCCGTGCAGCGCACGGTCCGTCTGGGTGAGGGTCAGGACGGCCGCGGCAGCGGGTGCCAGTGCCGCGACGAAGAAGACACGGCGGCCGAGCAGCGGTGTCAGCGCCGGGACGACGAGGGCGACGACGGCGAACGCGACGAGGACGGTGACCATGGGGCGCCTCCTCGGGGTCGGGCGTGCAAGTCCGGCTCTGGGTGGCTCACAGGCTACCGAGAGCCGGATGGGCAGAACCTGTGCGACCGGACAGGACTCCCGACGCGCAGGTCAGACTGCGAGCACCACTCTGCTCGCTCCGCGGGGCCCCTGCTCGGTCGGCACCCGCCCGGTCCAGGCGTCCGCTACGTGGGGCATCGGGACGCGGGTCGCGTCGACGGCGATCGTGCCGTCGGCGATCGCTCCGACGATCCCCGGCAGCTCGGTCATGAACCCGCGGACGCCGACCGATCCCTGGCCGCTGCCGACGATGGTCAGGCCCGAGGCGCGGAGCGCGGCGGACGGGACCGGGGCCTCCGAGCCGGCGGTCGAGCCGATCGCGACCCAGTCGAGCCGGTCGCTCGCGGAGCGACGGGCGGTGACGAGGGCTGCCATCGCTGCCGCTGCCGGCGCCCCCCACACGTAGTCCAGGACCACGTCCACGTCGGCCGCCGCGGCGGCGAGCGCTCGGACGTCGTCGATCGGTACGAGCGTGTCCGCCCCGAGTGAAGTCAGACTCGCGAGTCGTTCGGGATCGCGGCCGCTCGCGACGACGTGGGCGGCGCCGAGGTGTCTGGCGACCTGCACGGCGGCTCGTCCCGAGGCGCCGGTGGCCCCCAGCACCAGGACGCGGGCACCGGGGGTGAGTGCGATGCGCTGCCGCAGGGCGACCCAGGACGACATCACCGGGTTGGCGCCGGCAGCGACGGCGATCGGGTCTGCGCCGGCGGGCAGGACCACACTGGCGCGGGGGTCGACGGCGACCTGCTCCGCCATCGATCCGCGGGTGTCGCTCCGGACGGCGAAGTACCGGAGCGTGCCGTCGGGGAACCGGCCCACCCCGTCGACGCCGGGGACCAGGGGCAGGGCACCCTCGCTGGTGTAGTGCGATCCGTCGGCCTGCGAGCGGACGCGCGGGTGGAGGCCCGCGGCGACCACGTCGACCAGGACCTCGTCTCCGGTCGGCGACGGCTCCGGGAACGTGGTCCAGGACGGGGGGGTGTCGAAATGGGTGACGACTGCTGCATGCATCGCGATGCTCCTCAATGGTTCGTGTTACGAAGCAAACTAGTTCGCATCACGAAGCGCGTCAAGTAGCATGGGGCGATGGACACGACCGAGCAGGACCGCCTCGTCGACGCCCTCGGGCAGGCGGCGTTCACCACGATGGGCGCGCTGACGGACCTGGCGGCCGACGCGGGTCTGTCGTTGACGCAGCTCCGCGTGCTCGCGATCCTGCGCGACCGCCGCCTGCGGATCGGCGACCTGGCCGAGTACCTCGGGCTCGAGAAGTCGACGATGACGGGGCTCGTCGCCCGCGCCTCGACCAAGGGGCTGCTGGCGCGGGTGCCGAACGCCGACGACGCCCGCGCGGTCGACGTCGTGCTGACCGACCGCGGCCACGAGGTCGCTGCGGCGCTCGAGGACGCCATGCGTCGGGCGCTCCTGCCGCTCACCGAGAAGCTGCCGGCCCCCGACCGACGGCGGCTCCGCGAACTCCTCGACCGTCTGCTGCGCTGACTACCGCCCGTGCGCCCGCGACGGGATCTGGGTCGCGAGCTTGCCGCCGGACACGTCGAGCAGGGTCCCCGTGATGTAGGACGAGGCGTCGCTCGCCAGGAACACGAGCAGGTCCGCGACGTCGTCCGGCGTCTCCCACCGCCGGAGCGACAGGGTGTCGAGGAGCCGGTCCTGCGCCTCGGTCGGCATCGTGGCGAAGCCGTTCATCGCGGTCGGCACCATGCCCGGCGCGTACGCGTTCACGGTGATGCCCCACGGGCCGAGCTCGGACGCCAGCACCCGGGTGAACGCCACCACCGCCGACTTCGACGCGGCGTAGGCGGCGCTCCCGACGCTCGGCACGATCGCCGCGAAGGACGCCGCGTTGATGATCCGCCCGCGACCTGCGGCCTGCATCACCGGCGCCACCGCCTGGCTCATCAGGAACGTGCCACCGAGGTTGACGTCCATGCAGCGCTGCCACGCGGGCCACGTCAGGTCGGCGACCAGCCCGTCGACGTTGATGCCGGCGTTGTTCACGAGGACGTCGACCGTGCCGTGGCGCTCGACGACGGCTGCCACCGCTGCGGCGACCGAGTCCGGGTCGGCGACGTTGCACACGACCTGGTCCGGGTCGTCGGGGCCGTCGAACGCCAGGTCGAGCAGCGCCACGCGGGCGCCCTCGGTCCGGAACCGCTCAGCGAGCACCCGGCCGATGCCGCGGCCCGCTCCGGTGACGACGACCACGCGGTCGCTCAGGTCGAGGTGCATCACGCGCTCCTTGTCCGGCCGACGGACGTCGTCGACACCTCCACCTCTACCATCAGCGCATGACGAACGCAGCACCGGGACGGGTCCTCTGGGTGACGGGTGGCGGCAGCGGCATGGGTGCCGCTGCCGCTCGCACCGCTGCCGCAAGCGGGTGGACGGTGGTCCTCAGTGGTCGCCGGACCGACCGCCTGGACGCGGTCGCGGACGCGGTCCGGCAGGCAGGCGGCACCGCGGACGTGCTGCCGCTCGACGCGTCCGACCGGGAGGCCGTGGTCGCCGCCGCAGCGACCGTCGCGTCCCGACACGGTCGCCTCGACGGGCTGGTGCTCGCCGCCGGCCTGAACGCGCCCGAGCGGCGGTGGGACGACCAGTCGATGGACCGCTTCCGCGCGGTCGTCGACACGAACCTCACCGCGGTGGTCAGCGTCGTCGACGCCACGCTCCCGATGCTCAGGGCGAGCGGGTCCGGCGTGGTCGTCGTGGTCTCCTCGTACGCGGGGTGGTCCTTCCAGCCCGGTGCCGGCGTGGCGTACTCCGCGTCGAAGACCGCGCTGGGCTCGGTGGTCCGGACGCTCAACCAGCAGGAGGCCCCGCACGGCGTCCGCGCGACGCACCTCTGCCCCGGCGACGTCGCGACCGACTTCCTCGACCAGCGGCCGCAGGTGCCCGACGCCGCAGCACGCGCCGTGATGCTCACCCCCGAGGACATCGGCCGCACGATCGGCTTCGTGCTCGACGCCCCGCCGCACGTCCGCATCGACGAGCTCGTGGTCAGTCCCGTGTCCCAGCGCTGACCGGCGACGGTGGGAGCCGGCCACCTGACGGACCGCCGGGTGTCTGCCGGACAGGTGCCGTGCCTCCCGGCTGAGTGCCCGTACAGGCGCCTAGCGTGACGGCCATGCGCACCCGAACCGCTGCCCCGCTCGCGTCCCTCGCCCTGGTCGTCCTGGCGCTCGCCGGGTGCACGGCGGCATCCGACGACTCCGCCCGCGGCGGCACCAGTGCCTCTCCGCCGCGTGACCTGGCTCGAGACGAGGTCGCGCCGACCGGTGCCGTGCGGGACGTCGCGACCGACCTCGAGGCGCCGTGGTCGGTGGTGCTGACCGACGACGACGTGCCGCTGGTGAGCCTGCGCGACTCCGGCGACGTGCTCGAGCTCGCCGACGACGGCAGCACCCGGACCGTCGGGACGGTCGACGGCATCCGACACGGCGGCGAGGGCGGCCTGCTCGGGTTGGCGGTCGAGGACGACGACCTGTTCGTGTACTCCACCGGGCAGGACGGCAACCGTGTCGAGCGCTACCCGCTCACCGGCCGCGCCGGCTCCCACGCCCTGGGCGAGCCGACCACCGTGCTCGAGGACCTGCCCGCGAACAGCTTCCACAACGGCGGCCGGATCGCCTTCGGGCCGGACGACATGCTCTACGTGAGCGTGGGGGACGCCGGCGAGCGTTCTGAAGCGCAGGACCGGGACTCGCTGGCGGGGAAGATCCTGCGCGTGTCCCGGACCGGTGACGTCCCCTCCGACAACCCGTTCGCGGGCTCGCCGGTGTGGTCGCTCGGACACCGGAACGTGCAGGGGCTCGACTGGGCGGACGACGGCACGATGTTCGCCTCGGAGTTCGGGGAGAACACCTGGGACGAGCTCAACGTGATCGAGCCCGGGAAGGACTACGGCTGGCCCGAGGTCGAGGGGAAGGGCGGCACCGACCAGGGCTTCGTGGACCCCGTGCAGCAGTGGCGGACCGACGACGCGAGCCCGAGCGGCCTGGCCGTCGTCGAGGACACGGTCTTCATCGCGAACCTGCAGGGCGAGGTGCTCCGCTCGGTCCCCGTGGCCGACCCGACGACGTCGCGCGAGTGGTTCGGCGGGACGTACGGCCGCCTGCGCACGGTGCTCGAAGGGCCCGACGACACGCTCTGGTTCGTGACGAACAACACCGACGGTCGGGGCTCGTCGGGCGCCGGCGACGACCGGGTGCTCTCCGTGGACCTCACCGACTGAGGCGGGCGTACTGTCCGGGACATGCCTGCTCTCACCGACACGTTCGTCATGTCCAACGGCCTGCACATCCCGAAGATCGGCTTCGGCACCTGGCAGATCCCATCCGGTTCCGAGGCGTACGACGCCACCCGAGCCGCCCTCGACGCCGGGTACCGCCACATCGACACCGCGCTCGCCTACGGCAACGAGGCCAGCGTGGGCGAAGCGGTCCGCGACAGCGGCGTCCCGCGCGACGAGGTCTTCATCACGACCAAGCTCCCCGCCGAGGTGAAGACGGCGTCCGGTGCTCGTGACGCCTTCGCCGAGTCGTCCGGCAACCTCGACCTGGGCGTCGTCGACCTCTACCTGATCCACGCGCCGTGGCCCTGGAGCGACATGGGCAGCGACCACCGCGACGGCAACGTCGAGGTGTGGAAGGTGTTCGAGGAGCTCTACGACGCCGGGAAGACCAAGTCCATCGGTGTCTCGAACTTCGTCGTCCCGGACCTGGAGCACCTGCTCGAGCACACCGACGTCGTGCCGCACGCGAACCAGATCCGCTGGTTCATCGGCAACACCCAGGACGAGACCACGGCCTTCTGCGCCGAGCACGAGGTCCTGGTCGAGGGGTACTCACCGCTCGCCACCGGTGGCCTGCTGGAGAACGAGCAGATCGCGTCGATCGCCGCGCGCTACGACAAGAGCGTCGCGCAGGTCGCGATCCGGTACCTGCTCGAGAAGGACGTGCTGCCCCTGCCGAAGTCGACCACGCCGTCCCGCATCGCGGAGAACGCCGACGTCGACTTCGTGCTGTCCGCGGAGGACGTCGCCGCACTCGACGCGCTGCAGGACACGGCCGCGTGATGCCCGCGTTCTCCGACCTGGTCCCCGACCCCGGCGCCCTCGAGCGCATCGCGACCGGCAGCACCTGGGCCGAGGGGCCGATCTGGATGCCCGCGAGCCGGACGCTCCGCTGGTCGGACATCCCCGGCGACCGCATCATGCAGTGGCACCAGGACGACGGCTCGGTCGACGAGTACGCCACCGGGGTCGAGTTCACCAACGGGCGGACGCGCGACCGCGACGGCAGCGTCGTGCAGTGCTCCCACGGCAACCGGCAGGTCGAGCGGGACCGCGACGGCATCGTCAGCGTCATCGTCGACGCGTGGGACGGCGTGCGGTTCAACTCCCCGAACGACGTCGTCGTCGCCCGGGACGGCAGCGTCTGGTTCACCGACCCCGCCTACGGCATCACCCAGCCGCGCGAGGGGCACCCCGGCACCCGCGAGTACGGCGACCACTGGGTGTTCCGGTGCGGACCCGACGGCGAGGACCTGCGGCCCGTGGTGCTCGACACGGAGGAGCCGAACGGGCTGGCGTTCTCACCGGACGAACGCGTGCTGTACGTCGTCAGCTCGTCGGGCGACCGGCCCGTGATCCGTGCGTACGACGTCGACCCGACCCCGCGCGGCCCCGGTGACGCCCCGGCGGTCCGGGTGGAGAACGGCCGCGAGTTCGTCCGTCTCGCTGCGGGGGAGGGCGTGCCCGACGGCATCCGTGTCGACCGGGACGGCAACGTGTGGTCGTCCTCGCACCGCGGGCTCATCGTCTTCGGTCCCGACGGCGCGCGGCTCGGCGAGGTCGCCGTGCCCGAGGTCGTGTCGAACCTGTGCTTCGGCGGGGACGACGGCACGACGCTGTTCCTGACGGCGACGACGTCCGTGTACCGACTGCCGACGAGGGCGCGCGACGCCGTATCCTGACTCGGCCATGCAGTGCGACTACTTCGACCGCGGGGTGTGCCGCTCGTGCACGCTCATGGGCCAGCCGTACGCCGACCAGGTCCTCGACAAGGAACTCCGCACCCGCGAGCTCCTGCACGACGCGGTCGAGGCATCGGGTGGTCCCGGCGCCGTCGAGTGGCTCCCCGCGGTGCGCAGCCCGGAGTCCGGCTACCGCAACAAGGCGAAGATGGTCGTGGGCGGGTCGGCCGAGCACCCGACCATCGGCCTGCTCGACCACCGGCAGCGCGGTGTCGACATCCGCCACTGCGGCATCTGCACACCGGGCATCCGGCAGGCGCTCCCGGTGCTGGCGGACTTCGTCACGTCCGCCGGCCTGATCCCGTACGACGTCGCCACGCGTCGGGGTGAGCTGAAGTTCGTCCTGGTGACCGAGTCACCCGACGGCGAGCTCATGGTGCGCTTCGTCCTGCGCTCGGAGGGGCAGCTCGCGCGGCTCCGGTCGCGGCTGGGCGACCTGCTGCTCGCGCTGCCGAGCGCCGTGGTGGTCACCGCCAACCTGCTGCCGGAGCACAAGGCCGTCACCGAGGGGGAGCGCGAGGTCGTGCTGACGGACCAGGAGACGCTGCCGATGCGCCTCGGCCCGGTGACGATGCACCTGCGGCCGCAGAGCTTCTTCCAGACGAACACGACCGTCGCCGAACAGCTCTACGCGCAGGCGTCGGGCTGGATCGACGAGCTCGAGCCGGCATCGATGTGGGACCTGTACTGCGGCGTCGGCGGGTTCGCCCTGCACGCCGCGCGACCCGGACGGCACGTGGTCGGGATCGAGACCTCGCGCGAAGCCGTCCGTTCTGCCGGGCAGTCCGCACGGGAGGCCGGGCTCGAGGACGTCCGCTTCGCCGCCGACGACGCGACCGACCACGCCCTGCACGCCCGACCCGACCTGGTCCCCGAACTCGTGGTGGTGAACCCGCCCCGGCGCGGCATCGGGCCGACGCTGGCGGACTGGCTCGAGGCCTCGGACGTGCAGCACGTCGTCTACTCGAGCTGCAACCCGGTCACGCTGGCGTCCGACCTGGCTCGGATGCCGTCGCTGCGGTTGCGTCGGGCGCGGGTGCTCGACATGTTCCCGCAGACGGGCCACCTCGAGGCTGTGACGCTGCTGACGCGCGGCTGACCACGCGGCTGAACGGCGCTGACCGCGCCCTGGTCGTGACCTCGGTACGGCCTGGAGGCGCGTGGCGGTGCTGATCCGGGCCTCCCGTCCGCTGGAGGGCGGCCAGATCGGCGTTGCCAGCCAATTCGGATGTTCCTGTCCCCGGGTACAGCCGATCGGCGCGTGCGCGGCGATCGTCGCATACAGGAACGCCTGCGGGGTACACAACAGCCCTGGGTAGAACCTTTTGTCTCAGTTTGATAACGAGACGGAGTTGCCTATGGTTGCCGACCGTGACGCCGGCGCGGACCACTGCCCCCGGCGACACCTCAACAGACCGCGATCGGTCGGGGTGGGCAGTGGGGACGCCGTGCAGACGGCGTGCGGCCCCGGTGGAGCAACACACATGAAGAAGACCACCCGAACTCGCGCCGTCCTCGGCGGACTCGCCTTCGCCGGCATCGCCGCGGCCGGTGTGGGGCTCTCGGCCCCCGCCAACGCAGCTGACGGCTCGACCTGGGACGCCCTCGCACAGTGCGAGTCCGGCGGCAACTGGGCGATCAACACCGGCAACGGCTACTCCGGCGGTCTGCAGTTCACGCAGAGCACCTGGGCCGCGAACGGCGGCACCGGCAGCCCGGCGAGCGCCAGCCGCGAGACGCAGATCGCCGTCGCGGAGCACGTCCTCGCATCGCAGGGTTGGGGTGCATGGCCCGCCTGCTCGGCCAAGCTCGGACTGAGCGGCACCACCGGCGCAGCGCCGGCCGCCATCCCGCAGCAGTCGGCCCCCGCGGCTGCTGCTCCGGCCCAGAAGACGGCGCCGAAGGCCACGACGCCCTCGACCAGCGCGGCACCGAAGGCCGTGACGGCTGCCCCCGCCGCTCCGGCGGCGCCGGCGAAGCCCGCTGCGGTGCCGACCAGCGGCTCGACCTACCAGGTCGTCGCCGGTGACACGCTCGACAGCATCGCCACCAAGCTCGGCATCACGGGCGGCTACATGCACCTGTGGGCTGCGAACACCACCACGATCGACAACGCGAACCTGATCTACGCGGGTCAGACGCTGCAGCTGCCGGCCTGAGCCGACCTGCCTGCGCGGACGCCCCCACGACCGGACCGGTCGTGGGGGCGTTCGTCGTCTGCGGGGCGGCCCGCCTCTGGTCGGCGCGGGCGCCGCTCCTGGTCAGTGCGGGTTGGCGGCCAGCCAGCTCGTCAGGTCGTCGGACCGCAGTGCTGCGCTCAGCGACTGGACCGCGCCCTGGTTCACCGCGACGTAGGACTGGCCGTCCGCCGAGGTCCCACCGCCCGCGGTCGGCATCGTGAACGTCTGCAGGTCGCTCGGCGTGACGCCGCGGAGCGACCAGCCGAGGCCGACGAGCGTGCCGAAGTCGAGTCCGGCGTCGACGGACAGGTACTTGCTGGTCGCGGTCACGAAGTCCTGGATCCGGCCCGGGTCCGTGATGGTCCCCTTCGACAGCACCCCGTCGACGATGCCCCGCATGAACGCCTGCTGGTTGCGGACACGGGTGTGGTCGGCGTCGGCGAACGCGTACCGGGCGCGGACGAACGCCAGCGCGCCGGTCCCGTCGAGGCGGTTCGGTCCGGCGTCGAAGTGGCGGCCGTCGATCGAGAACGCCTTCGGGGACTCGACGGTGACGCCGCCGAGGGCATCGGTCATGCCGACGAACCCGGCGAAGTCGATCTCGGCGACGTGGTCGATGCGGACGTCGAGCAGCTGTTCGACGGTCTGGACCGTGAGCGGGATTCCGCCCCATGAGTACGCTGCGTTGATCTTGGCCGTGCCGTGGCCCGGGACGTCCACCCACGAGTCGCGCATGATCGACATGATCGACACCGACTTCCGGTCGGCCGGGACGTGCACGAGCATCAGGGTGTCCGATCGCCCGCCCGCGGCGTGGTCGCCGTTCGGGTCCAGGTTCGAGCGCGAGTCGGACCCGATCAGCAGGACGTTCATCGGTGCGTCGGCGCCGGCACCGTCGCCCGACGCGGCCGGACGATCGCCCGACGGGAACGCGTCGGCGATGGTGTCGGTGTTCCGGTCGTAGCTCCGGGCGAGCCCACCGACGAACACGCTCGCGACGACGGCCAGCACCGCGGCGATGCCGACGAGTCCGCCCACCGTCGCGATCAGTGCGACGAGGAACGGACGACGCCGGCGCGCGGGCCGATCGGGGTGCTTGCGGGCAGCTCGGCGACCGGACATGGAGACTCCTGGGGTCAGGTCGACCCTGATGCCGACACTCCAGTCTACTCCATGTGGTATTTCATACGCTAGGACTTCCGATTGCGGTCCATGATCCGTCCGAGTGCGGCGCGGAGTTCGTCGTCGTCCGGCAGGACCTCGCGCTCCACGTGCTTCGCTTCCTGCCAGGCGGCGCGTCCACGGTCGGTCACGGTGACCACCCGCCGCCGACGGTCCTCGGGATGCGGGCCCCGTTCCACGAGACCGTCCCGTTCCAGGCGTTCGAGCGTGCGGGACATCGTCTGGGGCTGCACCCGGGCGGTCCGCGCCAGGGTGTCCGCGCCGGTCGGCCCGGTCCGGATCAGGATGTCGATGGCGATGAGCGCCGCATGGGGCAGCCCGATCGCACGGAGGCGCTCGTCCCAGTCCCGCTCGACCGACCGTGCCGCAGCTGCCAGGAGGCGACCGAGTGGCCAGGCTGCGGGGTCGTCGTGCATGCGCCCGAGTCTATTGACCCCTGCTCGGCCGATCCAGGTGATCAGCATGCTGATGATCGGAGTACGCTCAGCCCGTGCCCCGCTTCCTCCGCATCGTCGTCCCCGCACTCGTCATCGTGGTCTGGCTCGTCGTGGCCTCGGTCGGCGGGCCGTTCTTCGGCAAGATCTCCGACGTCTCCACGAACGACCAGACCTCGTTCCTGCCCGCCTCCGCCGACGCGACGAAGGTGCAGGAGCAGGCCGCCGCGTTCCGTGACGAGACCGGGGCACCCGCCGTCGTCGTGCTCGAGCGGGACGGCGGCCTGCGTGCGTCGGACACCACGGCGGCCGCGGACCTCGCGCGGCAGCTGGGCGACCGGGACGACGTCGAGTCGGTCAGCCCGGTGATCCCGAGCGCCGACGGCGACGCCGTCGAGATCGTCGCGACGTTGACCAAGGCGGCCGAGACCGGTGACGCGGTCGCAGCGATCCGCGCCGACGTGGACGGCGTGCTGCCGTCGGGTGTCCAGGGGTACGTCACCGGACCCGCCGGGTTCACCGCGGACCTGACCGAGGCCTTCGCGGGCATCGACGGCATCCTGCTCGGCGTCGCGTTGGCCGCCGTGCTCGTCATCCTGATCGTGGTCTACCGCTCGCCGCTCCTGCCGTTCCTGGTCCTCGGCACGGCGACGTTCGCGCTGACGGCGTCGATCCTGGTCGTCTACGCGCTGGCGAAGGCGGACGTCGTGACGGTGAACGGCCAGGTGCAGGGCATCCTGTCGATCCTGGTCATCGGGGCCGCGACGGACTACGCCCTGCTCTACGTCTCCCGGTTCCGCGAAGCCCTCCGTGACGAGCGCACCGGGTGGGACGCGACGAAGGCAGCGCTCCGGGGGAGCCTCGAACCGATCCTGGCGTCCGGCGGCACGGTCATCGTCGGGGTGCTCTGCCTGCTGCTCTCCGACCTCAACTCCAACAAGGCGCTGGGCCCCGTCGCCGCGATCGGCATCGCCTTCAGCCTGCTCGCGGCACTGACGCTCCTGCCGGCCCTGCTGCTGGTCTTCCGCCGGGCGGCGTTCTGGCCGCTGCGGCCCACCTTCGGCAGCGCGCACAAGGCCGTCACCGGACCGGACGCCCGAGGTGTCTGGGCGGCCGTCGGCCGGCTCGTGGCGAAGCGGTCGCGCACCGTCTGGATCGTCTGCACCGTGGGTCTGCTCGCGATGGGGTCCGGGCTGATCGGGCTCCGTGCCGACGGCGTACCCCAGAGCGACCTGGTGATCGGGTCGTCGCAGGCGCGGGACGGACAGGCCGTGTTGGCGGACCACTTCCCGGCCGGTTCCGGCAGCCCGGCCCAGGTCATCGGCGAGGCGGACCGGCTCGACCGCCTGGTCACGGCGATCGAGCGCACCGACGGCGTCGACGGGGTGGTCGCGGTGTCGAAGGAGTCCCGCTCCGGCACGGTCCCGGTCGGTGAGGACGCGAGTCAGCAGAGCGCACCGCCGACGCAGGGGAGTCAGGCCTACCCCACGGTCGTCGACGGCCGGGTCCTGCTCCAGGCGACCCTGACGCACACGGCCGACTCGGACGCTGCCGAGCAGACCGTCCGGGACCTCCGGACCGCGGTCGAACGCGCCGACCCGGGAGCGATCGTCGGCGGTGTCACCGCGACCGCTGTGGACACGAACGACACCGGTATCCGCGACCGCACGCTCATCATCCCGGTCGTGCTCGTCGTGATCCTGCTGATCCTCATGCTGCTGCTCAGGAGCATCGTCGCGCCGCTCGTCCTCATCGGCAGCGTGATCGTGTCCTTCGCGGCAGCGCTCGGCGTCGGCGCCCTGGTGTTCGACCACCTGTTCCACTTCCCCGGCGCGGACCCGTCGGTGCCGCTGTACTCGTTCGTGTTCCTGGTCGCCCTGGGCGTGGACTACAACATCTTCCTGATGACCCGGGTGCGCGAGGAGACGATCCGGTCCGGGCCGCACGAGGGCGTCCTGCGTGGACTCGGGGTGACCGGTGGGGTGATCACCTCGGCCGGCGTCGTCCTGGCCGCCACGTTCGCGGCGCTCGGGGTGATCCCGATCCTGTTCCTGGTGCAGATCGCCTTCGTGGTCGCCTTCGGCGTGCTGCTCGACACGATCGTGGTCCGGTCGCTGCTGGTCCCCGCAATCGTGTACGACCTCGGCCGACACGCATGGTGGCCGTCACGCCTTTCGCGCCGCACGAGCCGGTAGCGCCGGTCCCGGCTGCGCCGATCTGCCGGTCGCGCCGGTCGCGCCGACGTGCCGACATGTGACACGCTGAGCGCATGCCAGTCCCCTCGACGCAGCCCGCCGCAGAGCGGAAGCTCCTCCGTGACACCGTGCAGGACAAGATCCGCGACGCCATCATGGACGGCACCCTCGAGCCTGGCGAGCGACTCAACGACGACGACCTGATCGCCTGGCTCGGGGTGTCCCGCACCCCGATCCGCGAGGCGCTCGCCGAACTGGCGCGCGCCGGCCTGATCGAGATGGCCCCGAACCGGTACACCCGCGTCGCGGCGCCGTCGGCGGCCGAGCTGCTCGACGCCTTCCGCACGCTCGGGGTGATCTACGGCGGTGTGGTCCGGCTGGCGGTGCCACGGTTCACCGCCGCCGAGCGCAAGCAGGTCGTCGCGATGCTCGACGACGTCGTCAAGCGGACCGAGCAGTCCGAGCAGGCGGCACTCGCGCACGACGGCGCGGACCTGTACTCGATGTGGGTGGGGGCGTGCGGCAACGCGGCGCTCGAGCAGCTCTGCCGGTCCACCACGGACGGATTGGCGTTCAAGCTCCGCGTGCCGGAGCTCGCCGAGCTCGTGCCGGCAGACGTCGTCCTGCCGCAGGTGCGCAAGCTGCGTGACGCCGTGGTGGCGAAGGACCCGATCGCGGCGGAGCTGGCGATGGAGGCCGTGCACCTGCTGCCGACGCGCGACTGACGCCGTTCCGGACAGGAGGCCCGTGGCGGGCCCGCCACGGGCCTCCCGGCCGTTCCGGATGCGGATCTCACGCTCGGCTCACCTTCCAGCGGTTATCGTGCTGCAGTGAGCACGCAGCCTGAAGAGACGACCGAGCGCCGCCGTCGCGGCACCGTGCCGCCCCGGCACGGCCGCCAGAAGCGCGGTCCGGGCGTGGTCTTCCCCGCCGTTGCGGGGGTCCTGACGATGGCCCTGCTGCTCAGCGGCGGGTACGCCGCGTACGCGTACAACCGACTGGCCTCGAGCGTGACGAAGGTCGACGCGATCACGGGGTCGACCAAGCAGGAGGACGACGTCGACGGCAAGGCGATGAACATCCTGCTCGTCGGTGACGACCACCGGCCGGACAACGCGACGCCGGAGCAGATGGCGGAGCTCAGCACCGAGTCGGACGGCGGTGCGACGAACACCGACACGATGATCGTGTTGCACATCTCGGCCGACGGCAAGGACGCCACGATGATCTCGTTCCCGCGGGACTCGTACGTCGCGATCCCCGGGGTCGGCAAGGGCAAGCTCAACAGCGCCTTCTACTACGGCACCCTCAACGGCGGCGGTGCTGGCGGCGGCGCGCAGTTGCTCATCAAGACGATCGAGGGCCTGAGTGGGCTGTCGATCGACCACTACGTGCGGGTGTCTCTGCTCGGGTTCTACGAGATCGTCAAGCAGCTCGGGCCGGTCAGCGTCTGCCTGAAGGAGCCGGCGCAGGACTCCTACTCCGGTGTCGACCTCCCGGCGGGCAACTCGGAGCTCGACCCGAAGCAGGCGCTGTCCTTCGTGCGGCAGCGCCACGGTCTGCCGAACGGCGACCTGGACCGACAGGTCCGGCAGCAGTACTTCCTGTCACAAGAGGCTCGGAAGATCCTGTCGGCGGGGACCCTGCTCAACCCGGTGAAGACGACGAACATCATCGACGCGATCGGGGGGTCGATCGAGACCGACCAGGGCCTCGACATGCTCTCCCTGGCGGCGCAGCTGCGGAACCTGCGTCCGGCCGCCATCAAGTCCGCCACGATCCCGATCCTCGGGACGCCGACCATCTCCGTCGGCGGTTCCGCGCTGTCGATCGTCGAGGTCGACACCGCCGGCATGCCCGCGTTCGTGCAGAGCCTGGTCGGCCAGCCCGAGGCGTACACGTCGGCGACCGCGGCAGACCCGACCACGGTCCAGGTCACGGTGCTCAACGGCAGCGGCGTCACCGGGGCGGCCGCCGCAGCGGGAGCGACGCTCACGGCCCGGGGCTTCCAGGTCGGCGCGCCGGGGTCCTCCACCAGCACGGCGGCGACCACCGTGCAGTACCCGGCGGGGTCCGAGGCGCAGGCCAAGGCCGTCGTCGCTGCCGTGCCCGGCGCGATCGCCGTGCAGACGGGGAGCGTGACGGGTGTCACGCTGCTGCTCGGCACCGACGGCCGGACCGCGGTCGCGGCGGCCCCGACGGACACCGGGGCGACCGATGCGGGATCGAGCGACGCCGGAGCAGCCGACGCGGGATCGTCCGACGCGGGGTCAGCGGCCGCGTCACCCTCGGACGAGCCGAGTCCGTCGTCGACGGCCGTCCACGCGTACGGCGAAGCGGACAGCTGCATCTACTGACCTCGGCTTGCGGATCAACCGCCCAAATGTCACATTTGAGTTGTGCCTGATGATCTGACCGCCGTCCGCGCAGAGGAACGGTCGCTGATGACGGCGGTCGGTCGCGGCGACCAGACCGCCTACGCCGAGCTCTCCGTCCGATACCGTCCGCTGATCGCGCACTGGGTGCGCCGGTACCTGTCCGACGCCTGGGTCGTGGACGAGGTGACCCAGGACGTCCTGCTCGAGCTCTGGACCATCGCCGACCGCTTCGACCCCGCCCGGGCCGTCGCGCCGTGGGTCCGCACCATCACCCAACGCCGGGCGATCGACCGCCTCCGCAAGCTGTGCACCGAGCGCGAGCGCGACCTGCGGATCGGCGCCCGCGACCTGGACGTCGTCGACCACGCGAGCGTCGAGCGCGCGGAGTCAGTGCTCGACCGCCTCGCCCTGCGGCGTGCCCTGCGGGTGCTCCCGGCCCGGCAGCGCGAGGCGGTCGTCCTGCGGCACCTGGTCGGACTGAGCGGGCCGGAGCTCGGGGTGGTCCTCGGGGTGCCGACCGGGACTGCGAGGACACGGGCGCGCGACGGGGTCCTGGCGCTCCGACGCGTGATGACGGCGCCGTCAGGGACGTCCCCGTAGGTTCGACGCGTGACCACCCCAGCGCAGCCGATCACCCTCATGACGTACAACATCAAGAACCCGGACCCGGCGCACGACTGGCCCGCGCGGCTGCCGGTGGTGCTCGACGTCATCCGGCGCCACGACCCGGACGTGCTGTGCGTGCAGGAGGCCTTCGACCACCAGATGGAGGACCTGCGGCAGGGGCTCGGGCACCTCGGCGACGTCGGGCAGGGACGCGAGGGCGGGTCGGCCGGCGAGCACGCTGCGGTGTTCTTCCGGCGTGACCGGCTTCGCCCCGTCGACGAGGGGTCGTTCTGGCTGTCGGACACCCCGGACGAGCCGGTCTCGAACACCTGGGGCAGCGTGTACCCGCGCATCGCGAACCATGCGCGCTTCCTGGACCTGCACGGTCCGGACTTCACCCTGGTGACGACCCACTTCGACCACGAGGAGAACGCCCACGGCGACCAGGTACGGGCGCGGAGCGCGGCGTTGGTCGTCGAACGGTTCGCCGGGGTCGACGGGCCGCTGGTGTTCGCCGGCGACTGCAACGAGCCGGCGGGCGCCGGGGCGGCGTCCCAGGTGTTCGCCGACGCGGGCTGGGCGGACGCCTGGGCGGTCGCCGGCGACCCCGAGGACCGGACCGCGACCTACAACGACTGGCGGGCGCCCGTCGACTCGGGCGAACGGATCGACTGGGTCCTGACGCGCGGGGTCGCCGCGGTGGACCGGGTCGTCATCGACCACGACGGACCGGAGACGTGGTTCGCGAGCGACCACTTCCCGGTCGTCGCGACCATCCGCGTCTGACCGACGGGTCGGCGTCCGGCCGTCGGGTCGGCGTCCGGCCGTCGGGTCGGCGTCCCGCCCTCAGCAGGCTCGGGCGGAGTGCACCGGCATCGGTGCGCCGATCACGGTGACCGTCGTGTCGTCGGTCAGCGCGGAGACGCCGTTGGTGCCGGCGCCCTGCTCGTCCGAGGGCCACCCCTCGGCGAGCAGCACCTGCCATGCCGGAGCGTCGTCGGAGCCGAGGGACTCGCGGTCGCCCGCCCGGGCATCGTGGATCACGTCGGTGGCGTCGTCGCCCACCTGGATACCGTCCGGGCCGCTCAGCTCGACGATCCCGCCGGTGCGCGCGCGGACCTCGGACCGCAGGATCCGGACCTCGAGCGCGTTGCCGAGTTCGGACGGTGCGGCGAGGGCGGCGACCCGGAAGGCCCCACCCCACGTGTAGGTGACCCCGGCGGGGAAGCACCGGCCACCGTCGCCCTCGGCGGTCTGGGTCCGCGCCGGCGTGCCGAACAGGCGGTCGAGCAGCGCCACGGTCTCGGACGCGTTGCGCATCGAGGCGACCGCGACGGTGCGGTCCCCGCGACGCAGGGTCATCGACTCGGCATCGAGCTCGAGACCATCGACGCGCTTGAGCTTGACGGTCGGGACGTGCGCCGCGTCGGTCACAGGTGTCATCGGCCCGGGGGTCATCTCGGCAGCGACGGCCCGGTCGTCCTGGTCAGCCCCGCGCGACAGGTCGGCGGTCGTCGTGCCCACCACGAGGGCGAGCGCGGCGGCGCCGATGGCGAGCCAGGTCCGAGCAGTCACCGTTCGACGGTACGTCCCGGTTCGCCGCTGGACGACGGGTGTTACCGAATCGGGTCCGGGCCGTCACCGGACCGTGACCTCGGGATCGACGGGGGACAGGCGTCTGACGGGGCCGTGAGGCCGTGCTGCGTACCGTCGGGACCATGACGGACGAGACAGCGGTTGACCAGTACACGATGCAGGACCCGACGGCGATGTACGCCGACAAGAAGCCGGACGAGCAGTACCTGCCCGGCGCCGGCACCGACGAGGAGATGGCCCAGAACGTGCCCGCCGACCACGGCGAGGACACCTACCGGGGCTCCGGTCGTCTGGCGGGGCGCAAGGCGCTCGTGACCGGTGGCGACTCCGGCATCGGCGCCGCCGTCGCGATCGCCTACGCCCGCGAGGGCGCCGACGTGGCGATCGGGTACCTGCCCGAGGAGCAGGAGGACGCCGAGCGCATCGTCGGGCTCATCGAGGCAGCTGGGCGCAAGGCCGTCGCGATCCCAGGCGACATCACCTCGCTGGCGTTCTGTGAGGAGCTCGTCGCCACCGCGGTGCGTGAGCTCGGCGGGCTCGACATCCTGGTGAACAACGCCGGCAAGCAGCAGAACGTGTCCTCGATCGTCGACATCTCGGACGAGGAGTTCGACGAGACCTTCAAGACGAACGCCTACGCGACGTTCCGGATCACCAAGGCGGCGGTCCCGCACCTGCAGCCGGGCTCGACCATCATCAACACGACGTCGATCCAGGCGTACGCACCGTCACCGCACCTGGTCCACTACGCCGCCACCAAGGCGACCGTGAACAACATGGCGAAGGGCCTGGCGGCGCAGCTCGCGCCGAAGGGCATCCGCGTCAACGCCGTCGCGCCGGGGCCGATCTGGACCCCGCTGCAGCCCGCCGGTGGCCAGCCGCCGGAGGCACTGCCCTCCGCCGGCGAGCAGACGTACCTCGGCCGCTGGGGCCAGCCCGCCGAACTCGCACCGGCGTTCGTCTTCCTGGCGAGCGGTGAGTCGTCGTACGTCGTCGGTGAGACCCTGCACGTCGACGGCGGCATGCCCACGCCGTAGGCGTCTCCGACCGCTGACGGGAGGCCCGGTGCCAGCTGGCACCGGGCCTCCCGTCCGTCTCGGGGGTCCGTCCCGACGTCAGTCGCGAGCCATCCGCTCCAGGAGCTCGCGCGCCTCGAGCGCGGCGGTGAGCTCGACCTCGACGGGGTTGATGCCGAACGCCCGCTCGAGGCGCCGGCGCTCGGCCTGGGCAGCGACGGGGACCTCCGGACGCTGCGGCAGGACGGCGACCGCGCGGGCAGCGGCCGCGAAGGCGCCGGGCGGACGTCCGAGCTGCTCCCACATCGTCCGGACGTCGTGGGCCACCTGGTCTGGACTGCCGCCGAACTCGAAGCCGGCGGACGCCATGGTCGCCAGGCCCTGGGCGGTGGGGTCTTCCGGGGTCACCCTGGCATCGTCACACAGCCCGACGGTGACGCGCCAGGGCCGGACCGGTCGTCCTGTCCCCCACAATGCCGACCCCCGGACCGGGGATTCTGTCGCGCCCCGGAACACGTCAGGCTGGGTCCGCGGACAGGACGTCCGCGATCGGACACGGGTCCCAGCGACGTCGACCCACCGTCTGAGGAACGACGGAGGGCATGATGCTCGAGGACACCAGCGCGGACACCGCGGCAGCCGCCGCCGCTGCCGCGACCCTGCACCTGCGGATCACGATCGTCGGTGCGACCGTCGACCTGCTCCGGGACGTGCCGTTCCACGAGGCGCGGCCCGACGCCGTCGCCGAGCGGCTCGACATCTCCGTCGCGGAGCTCCGCCAGCACTTCCCGTCCTGGGACGGCCTGGTCCTCGCAGCGCTCGACCGGTGGAACGGCGGCCGGATGGACGAGGTCACGCGTGAGGTGGGCGACGGCAGCACCGTCGAGCTGCTCCGCGCGATCGTCGCCTCGAACGCCGAGGACCCCGCGCTGATGCGCCTGCTCGTCGCCCTGCTGTCGGTCGCGGGCAACCCGGGACACCCGATGGCGCCGTACCTGCGGTCCCGTTACCAGCTCTTCTTCGCGCAGATCCGCCGCGGGCTCGAGCACGACGTCGCGGTCGGACGGGCCCCGCACACGATGGAGCCCCGCCGCGGAGCCGAGCAGCTCATCGCCCTGTACGAGGGCCTCCAGCTGCAGGCACTGCTGCGGGCCGACCTGGACCTCGTGCCGGCGTTCGACCGTGCCGTGGCACGCCTGGAGCGCGGCTGGATGGAGCGCTACCAGCCCCAGGCGGTCAGGCGGCTCTCGACGTGGTCCGACGACGGCTGGGACCTGTAGCCCGTCCCTGCCTGCAGGTCGTGGTCAGGGCGTGCGGGGGAGTCGCGGCACCGTCCCGTTGCCGGGGTCGTAGCCGCTGTCGCGGATGACCCGGAGCGCGGTGGTGTCACTGTGCACCGAGTGGACGACGACCTTGCGCGAGCGGCGGAGTGCACGCCGTGCGCCCGGCGTCGCGAACAGGCTCCCGAGCACCAGCCCGGCGCCGATCCCGAGCGCCACCGACACCGCGGCGACGAAGTCCAGTGCCGCGCTCGACGTGCCGGACATGAAGTTGAGCAGGGCGTTCGACACGGCCACACCGGGCAGCAGCGCGCCGCAGAACGCCGGCACGGAGATCGCCGACACCGCGGTCCGCATCCGCACCGCGGCGTAGGTGGACAGCACACCGAGCAGCACCGCCGCCAGGAACGTCGCGCCGAGCAGCGGGAGTCCGAGCTGCCGGAGCCCCCACAACGACGCCGCCGCGGTCACCGAGAACACGACTGCGACGGGGATGACCCGGGCGCTCGCCTGCTGCACGAAGCAGTTCGCTGCCGCCGACACGACCGTCAGGGACAGCGAGGCCCACAGCGGGAGGGTCTGCGTCACGATGCCCGACGGGTCGACCTCCAGGTGCAGCCACTTCGTCATCGCGATCCCCGCGGGCACACCGACGACGATCGCGGCGATCACGAGCCCGATGTAGAACGCCCGCGCCACGGCCATCGCCCGGAACCCGGAGATCGCGTCCTGCGCCCAGGTCACGAGCGACACGTGGGGCAGGAGCAGCACCACGATCGCCGCGACCATCGTGGCCGCGCCCGCCGGTTGCAGGACACCGGCACCGATCGCCAGGGTGCCGATCACCGACGCGACGGCACCCTGAGCCCCGGAGACGAAGAACTGCGGGTAGCCCCGGTTCGTCAGCCACCGCCCGGACAGGATGATCCCGAGCATGAGCACGAACGCGCCGACCCCGGCACGCCAGCCGCCGCTCGCCTGCATCGCGATCGACGTGCCGAGGATCGACAGCCCCACGTCGGCCACCCAGCTCGGCCACCGGGACGGCATCCGCAGCACGGCCACCAGGGCACTGACGGCGGAGGTCATGTCGCGCTCGTCGTGGATGACGTCGTCGACGATCTGGTTCGCCCACGCCAGGCGGTTCAGGTCGGACCCGTCGGAGCGCACGGTCCGCATCTTGACCAGTGCCGGGCCCTCGGCGGGTGCGTACTGGATCGTCACGGAGCTGCCCGTGAAGTCGAGTTCGAGCGGTGCGAGGTTCCACTTCGTCGCGACGGCGACCAGGGCGATCTCGACGCTGCGGGTGTCGGCACCGGAGGCCAGCATCACCTCGGCGACGTCGAGGCAGAAGTCCACGATCTGCACCGCGGTGTACTGGGCAGCCGCCCGACGGTCGGGTTCCACGTGCTCGTAGATCGAGCCGCGGAGCCGAGCGCGGATGTCCCGCAGGTCGTGCTGGGCGACGTCACGGGCCCGGGCGCGATGGGGCGGACGCGGGGGACGGCCCGTCCGGGGAACAGGGTGGAGCGGGTCGGGCATCCCGCCATTGTGCCTGCCGAGCGCCGTGCCGTCCTCCATGCGCGCTGGGTGCGTCGTCTACCGTGGCCGGATGACATCGACGGGGGAGTCCGACGGCCACCGGGTGCTCGACGACCTGGCCGCCGACGCGACGCACGTCGACGTCGACGCGTCGCTGCGCGCCGCCGGGTGGGCGCCCTGCGGCGTCGGGGACTGGGCCTGGGCACTCCGGGCGCCGGACGGACGGTCGGTCGCGCGGATCAGCCCGTTCGACCCGGCAGCGCCGTACGCCGCCGAGCTCTACCGCGTGGCGGCGTCGACCGGGCAGGTCCCCGTGCTGCTCGGACACCGCGCGCTGGCCGGGGGCGGTGACGTCACGCTGATGGAACACCTCCGACCCGTGCCGGAGGCCGAGGCGGCGGCGTTCCACCGTGCGCTCGCGAGCGGTGCACCCGAGGTCGCGACCCTGGTCGGACACGTCCGCTCGGTGCACGCACGGGGCGCCCGGGAACAGCCGTGGTGGGGTCCGCTCGACGACAACCCCGCCAACGTGATGCGCCGCGACGACGGGCGACTGGTGCTGACGGACCCGTACTACGCGGACGGACCCCGGCTGTACCGCGCGGTGGTCGAGGACCCCGACCGCGTCGTCCGCGCGTACCCGCCCGAGCGACGGCGGTACATGACCGAGTTGCCCCTGGCATCGTCCGCCGCGTGGGACGCCGAGGAGGCAGCGCGGATGCGCGCGGGCCTCGCCGCAGCGGACGCGCGCCTCGCCGGGTCCGCCGGGCACTGAACCGGGGTACGGACGGACGGGAGGCCCGTGGCGGTGTCGCCACGGGCCTCCCGTCCGTCAGCAGTGCTGACTCCTGCTTGGTGCCTGCTACTGCTCGAACGTCGCGTTGAGCGAGATGTCGACACCCGTCAGCGCCTTGCTGACCGGGCAGGTGGCCTTGGCCTCGTCGGCGGCCTTGAGGAACGTCGCCTCGTCGATGCCGGAGACCTCGCCGTTCACGGTGAGGACGATGCCGGTGAGCTTGAACCCGCCCGCGCTGTCCGGGCCGAGCGAGACGTCCGCCTTGACGTCGAGGGCCTCGACCGTGCCGCCGGCCTCGCCGAGGACGGCGGAGAACTGCATCGCGTAGCAGGCCGAGTGGGCCGCAGCGATGAGTTCCTCGGGGCTGGTGGCGCCGTTCGCGTCGTCAGCGGCGCGCTTCGGGAACGACACGTCGTAGGTGCCGACCTTCGAGCTGGAGAGTTCGACCTGGCCGGAGCCGTCGTTCAGGCCGCCGTTCCAGGCGGTACGTGCGGTACGCGTGGGCATGGCCGCTCCTTTCGTGTGGGGGTGCGGGCCCGTCCGGGACCGCCGGAGCCGAGTCAATCGGAGAACGGTCGTTCTCGCAAGCCGTTCTCGGCGAAGACGCAGTCTCACGGTCCGAGTGCGCGCCCCCCGTCGCACCCGTGGGCCGCGCCGGGGTACACCTCAGACGGCGGGGCCGACCGTGCGCAACGCGTCCGCCCGGTCGGCGGAGGACCTGGCGGCGTAGCCGATCCGGCTCTCGCGCACGTGCCACCCCATCCGCTCGGCGGCCTGATCGGCGTCGCCGGAGTCGATCGCGGCGGTGATCCGACGGTGGTCCGGCCACAGGCGCTTGCCACGCGACGCGGTGTCGAGCGCGTATAGCCACTCGATCTTGCGGGAGAGCTGCATGAGCAGGGTCGCCAGCGTGCTGCTGCCCGAGAGCTCGGCGACCAGGAAGTGGAAGCGCTCGTTGAGCTCGACGAGCAGGTCGAGCTCGTCGCGCTCGACGGCGTCGTCCCCGGCGTCGAGCACCTCGCCGAGTTCACGGCGGACGCGCCACCACCCCTCGGGCGGGGTGTCCGCGGCGAACAGCGTGCGGGCACGGACCGCGGCGCGGCGCGCGGTCGCGATCTCGAGGGCCTCGCGCACGGCGAACAGGTCGTCGGCCTCGTCGAAGGGGATCTCGGCGATCCGCGAGCCGACGTTCGGGCGGGACACGACGAAGCCCTCGCCCTCGAGCCCGCGCAGGGCCTCGCGCACGGGCACCCGGGAGACGCCGTAGCGCTCCGCCAGGAACGCCTCGGTGACGCGGGTCCCCGGCGCGAGCACGCCCGCGACGACGTCGCGACGGATCGCGTCGAGGACCCCGTTACCGTTCAGCACGGTGCTGATCGTCTCACGCGGCGGCCTCGGCGATCCTGCGACCCGGCACGGCGTCGAGCAGGTCGCGCGTGTACTGGTCCTGCGGCGCGTCGAACACCTGCGCGACGCTCCCGTGCTCGACGACCTCGCCGCGCCGCATGACCACGACGTCGTCCGCGATCCGGCGCACCACGCCCAGGTCGTGCGTGATGAACAGGTAGCTCAGGCCGAGACGGTCCTGCAGGTCGTCGAGCAGCGTCAGGACCTGCTCCTGCACGAGCACGTCGAGCGCCGACACCGCCTCGTCGAGGATGAGCACCTCGGGTTCGAGGGCGAGCGCCCGGGCGATGGCCACACGCTGGCGCTGCCCGCCGGACAGTTCGTTCGGCCGGAGCTGCGCGATCGACCGGGGCAGGGCGACCTGGTCGAGCAGCGTCGCCACCCGTTCGCTCCGCGATGCCCGGTCGCCGACGCCGAACACCCGCAGCGGTTCGTCGATGACCCGCTCGATCGTCGAGGTCGGGTCGAGCGAGCCGTACGGGTCCTGGAACACCGGTTGCACCTGCCGTCGGATCGCCCGCCGCTCGGCGCCGCGGGCCGTCCCGATCGCGCGCCCGTCGACGAGCGCGGTCCCCGAGGTCGGCTGCTCGAGGCCGAGCAGGATGCGCGCCACGGTCGTCTTGCCGGACCCGGACTCGCCGACGACCGCGGTGGTCGTCGCCCGGCGCACGGTGAACGAGACGCCGTCGGCCGCCCGGAGCGTACCGGCGCCCCGGCCGCGGAGCCGGTACTCCTTGACCAGGTCGGTGACGACGAGCACCGGGTCGCCGTGCTGCGTCGGCTCGGGTGCGGTGCCGGACAGGGCGGGCTCGGCCGCGATGAGTCGCTTGGTGTACTCGTGCTGTGGGTCGCGGAGGATCGCCTCGGGCGGGCCCTGCTCGACGACCTCGCCGTCGAGCATCACCACGATCCGGTCCGTCCGGTCCGCCGCGACGCCGAGGTCGTGCGTCACGAACAGCAGCGTGGTGCCGTGCTGGTCGACGAGCGTCTGCAGGTGGTCGAGGATCTGCCGCTGCACCGTCACGTCGAGCGCACTGGTCGGCTCGTCCGCGATGAGCAGCTCGGGCTGCCGTGCGAGCGCGATCGCGATGAGGATGCGCTGCCGCATGCCGCCGGAGAACTCGTGCGGGTACTGGTCCGCACGTCGGCTCGCCTCGGGGATCCCGGCCTCGGTCATGAGCGCCACGACCCGGTCGCGGACCGCCGACCGCCCCCGCATCCCGCCGGCACGGAGCGTGTCCGCGATCTGCGCACCGACCCGCATCGACGGGTTCAGGTTCGTCGAGGGGTCCTGCGGCACCAGGCCGATCCGGCCACCGCGGACCGGCCGCATCACGGACTCGTCCGCGGCCCCCAGGTCGAGTCCGCCCAGGTGGATCGAGCCGCCGGTGATGTGCCCGGCACCCGGCAGCAGGCGCAGGACGGCGGCGATCAGGGTCGACTTGCCAGAGCCGGACTGGCCGACGATGGCGACGCGTTCGCCACGGCGGACGTCGAGGTGGACGCCGTGCAGCACCTCGCGGCCGCCGAAGGCGACCCGCAGGTCGCGGACGGCCAGCAGCGGGTCGCGCTGGTCGGCGTCGGTCGGGAGGCCCGGCTCGGCTCCGGTGGTCGGGCGGCGGTTCTCAGCGTCCTGTGGCATGGCCCTGTGCTCCTCTGGGGTTGGCGGCGGCGCCGAGGACGCCGGTGGCGGGGTCGCGCGTGACGCACGACAGGCGGCCGAGCGACCAGTCGCCGGCGCGGGTGACGACGTGCCCGAGCGCTTCGAGCCCGGCGATCACCGCGTCCCCGAGCCGGTCCTCGACGACCAGGCCGCCGGGGGTCCAGGTCCGGGGCCAGAACGACCCCGGGAAGGACGTCGTGTGCAGGGCCGGTGCGTCGATGGCCTGCTGCGGCGAGTACCCGCCGACGATCGTCCGGAGCAGGAACAGCAGCTGCCACTGGTCCTGCTGGTCGCCGCCGGGGGAGCCCAGCGCCATGACCGGTTCGCCGTCACGCAGCACCAGGGTCGGGGTCAGCGTGGTGCGCGGGCGCTGCCCGGGCGTCAGCGTCGAGGCGGTGCCCTCCTCGAGCCAGGTCATCTGCATCCGGGTGCCCAGGCAGAACCCGAGCTCGGGGACCGTGGGGCTCGACTGCAGCCACCCGCCGGACGGCGTCGCGCTGACGATGTTGCCCCAGCGGTCGACGACGTCGATGTGGCAGGTGTCGCCGCGGGTCTCGCCGGTCTCCATCACGACGGGCTCGCCGCGGTCCTCGACGGGGGCTGCTCCGCGCGCTCCCGGAACGGTGGGCTCCCCGACGCCGGCGATCGGCTCGCCGCCCGGTGTGTAGGTCTCGCGCAGCGGCGGGAGTGCTCCGGCTCGGGTCGAGACGCTGCCCGGACGGAGCTCGTGCGAGGCGCGCTCGCCGATCAGGGCACGGCGGGCGTCGGAGTAGGCGTCGGCGAGGAGCTCGTCCATCGGGACGTCCCCGTCGCCGTAGTACGCCTCGCGGTCGGCGAGGGCGAGCTTCTGCGCCTCGACGATGGTGTGCGCGCCGAGCACGGTCGATGGGTCGAGCCGGGCGTCCTCGAGCGGCTCGAGCAGGCGCAGGGTCTGCAGCAGCGCCGGACCCTGGCCCCACGGTCCGGTCTTCGCGATCGTGCACCCGCGGAACTCGGCCGTCGTCGCGGGTTCGTACGACGCCCGGAAGGCTGCCATGTCGCTCGCCCGGATCACACCCGCGTGGTCGGTGCCCGAGGCGTGGCGGTGCGGGGCGCGCACGAAGCGGTCGACGGCCTCGGCGACGAAGCCGCGCGACCAGGCGTCCCGCGCGGCGTCGATGCGGGCGGCGCGCGCGTCGGCGCCGTCCTCGGCGACGTCCTCGGCGACGTCGGAACCGGCGTCGACGAGCCGCTCGAGCACTGCGGCGTAGGTCTCGTTGCGCAGGACGGTCCCGGGTACCGGAGCGGAGCCTCCCGGCAGCCACCGGTCGGCGGAGGTCGGCCAGTGGTCGCGGAACAGGTCCTGGACCGTCGCGATCGTGGCGGCCACGCGCGGCGCGACGGGGTGGCCGTCACGGGCGTACCCGATCGCGTAGGCCAGCACGTCGGCGAGTTCCCACGTGCCGTGGTCGCGGAGCAGCAGGAACCAGGCGTCGACCGCGCCGGGGACGGCCGCGGCCAGCGCGCCGGCGCCGGGGACCAGGTCGAGCCCCTCCGACCGGAAGTGCTCCGGGGTCGCACCCGCTGGGGCCGGACCCTGGCCGTTCAGGACCGTGGGGGCCTTGTCGGTGGCCGTCGCGAAGACGGCGGTCATGTCGCCGCCGGGGCCGTTCAGGTGCGGTTCGACGACGTGCAGGACGAACGCACCGGCGACGGCGGCGTCGAAGGCGTTGCCGCCGCGTTCGAGCACGGCCTGGGCGGTGGACGTCGCGGTCCAGTGGGTGGACGCGGCCATGCCGAACGTGCCGCGCAGGTCCGGTCTCGTCGTCTCGACACCGGGTTCGACGAAGGCGGGGTTGGTGCTCATGGGGTCACTTCCGGTCGGAGGCGGTGGGGTCGAGGGCGTCGCGCAGGGCGTCCCCGAACAGGTTGAAGCCGAGGCAGATGACGGCGATCGCGACACCCGGCACGACGGCGGCCCACGGCGCGTTGCCGAGGTACTGCTGCGCGTCCGAGAGCATGATGCCGAGGCTCGGGGTGGGCGGTTGGATGCCGAGGCCGAGGAACGACAGCAGCGCCTCGCCGATCACGGCGACCGGCATGATGACCGTGGCCTGCACGATGATCGCCGACAGGCAGTTCGGCAGGACGTGCTGCAGGATGATCCGCGCTCCGCCGGCATCGAGCGTCTTCGCACTCGTGACGAAGTCGGCGCTCGTGATCCGCAGGGTCTCGCCGCGGACGATCCGGATCATCGCGGGGACGTGCGAGACGCCGATCGCGATGACGGCGTTCGACAGGCTCGGTCCGCTGATCGCCGCGAGGCCCACCGCGATGATGAGGAACGGGAAGGCGAGCGCGACGTCGGTCAGGCGGGAGATGACCGCGTCGAGCCACTTCCAGTACCCGGCGAGCAGGCCGAGCGGCGTGCCGACGACGACGGACACCAGCACGGACAGCGCACCCACGACCAACGACACCTGGATGCCGTAGAACGTCCGCGACAGGATGTCCCGGCCGAGGTCGTCGGTGCCCAGACCGAAGCCCACGGTGAACGGCACCTGGAACGGCAGGTCGAAGTGCGTCTCGGTGGGGTCGTGCGGTGCGATGAGCGGGGCGGTCACCGCGGCGAGCACGACGACCGCGAGCATGACGGCGCCGGTCATGCCGAGGCGGTTCGCACGCACCTGGCGCCACGTGCGGCCCCGGCTGGTGCCGAGGGTGTCCGTGAGCCGGACCGGGGGACTGGTCAGGGTCATGCTGCTCCTCCGACGCGGATCTTCGGGTTGATGACCGAGTACAGGACGTCGACGGCCAGGTTGATGAGGACGTAGCCGACGGTGATGACGAGCACGACGGCCTGGATCACCGGGTAGTCGCGGGTGAACACCGCGTCCAGGGTGAGCTTGCCGAAGCCCGGCAGCGCGAAGATGCGCTCGGTGACGACGGCGCCCGAGATGAGCCCGCCGAGCTGCAGCCCGACGATCGTCACGACGACGATCATCGAGTTCCGCAGGCCGTACCGGAACAGGACCCGGCCACGGCTGAGGCCCTTCGCGCGGGCCGTCCGGACGAAGTCGGTCTTCATCGTCTCGATCATCGACGCCCGGGTCTGCCGCATGATGACCGCGGCGAGCGAGGTGCCGAGGATGAGTGCCGGCAGTGTCAGGTGGTAGATCGCGCTCGCCGGGTTCGTCGTCATCGGGACGTACCCGGACGCCGGGAACCAGCCGAGGCCCGCGGCCAACCAGACGATCGCCAGGATGCCGAGCCAGAAGTTCGGGACCGACAGGCCGACCAGCGCGGCGGCGTTCGCCATCCACTCCGGCCACTGCCCGCGGTACCGCTCGGCGATCGTGCCGAGGGCGACGCCCACGATGACGGCGACGACGATGGCGTAGAGCGCGAGCCAGAGCGTCACCGGGAGCGTGCCACCGAGGAGCTCGTCCACGGGGGTGCCCGTCCGGGTGGAGCGGCCGAAGTCACCCTGCAGCGCGTTCACCAGGAAGCGCCAGTACTGCACCACGACCGAGTCGTCGAGGCCGAGCTGCTGCCGGACCGCTGCGAGGCGCTCGGGGCTGGCCTCCTCCCCCGCCAGCGCGAGGGCCGGGTCGCCCGGCAGCTGCCGCACGCCGACGAACACCACGATCGACGCCAGGACCAGGGTCAGTGCGGACTGCCAGAGCCGCGTGGTCACGTACCGGATCACTTCGAGCCGCCTTCCACGAACGCGGCCTGGCTGAGCCGGACCACGCCGTCCGCGTACGTCGAGACGCCCGCGATGTCGTTCCGGACCCCGGTGATGCTCCGGGTCCGGTAGAGGTAGATGATCGGGTCGTCCTGCTGCACGATCGTCGTCATCTCGCCGTACAGGGCTGCACGCTCCTGCTCGTCGGTCGCCTGCGAGGCGCGGTCGATCAGGTCGTCGACCTCGGGGTTGCTGTACCCGGCGTAGTTGTTGCCGCCGCCGGTCGCCAGGAACCCGCCGATGTTGCCGTGCGGGTCGACCCGCCCGGACCAGCCGAGCTGCAGTGCCTGGAAGTCACCGCGCGTCTGGTCGTCGAGCAGCGTCGTGTACTCGACCGGGGTGATCGTGATCGCGAACCCGCCGGCCCGGGCCTGCGCCTGCAGCGCCTGGGCGAAGCGGACCGTGTCGGGGGTGTTCGTCACCTCCATCGCGATCGGGAACGGCTGCTGCACGCCCGCCTTCGTCAGGATCGCCTTGGCCCGCTCCGGGTCGTACGGTGGGCACGCCGAGCTGGCCTTCGTCGCGAACACGCTCGTGTCGGGGACCGGCGAGCATGCGACGTCCGCCCAGCCGTGGAACACGCTCTGCACGAGCTCGCCGCGGTTGATCGACATCGACAGGGCCCGTCGGACGTCGGCGCGCTTCGCCAGCGGGGTGTCGATCTGCTCCGGGTCCGTGCCGACGCCGTCCTGGTTGCCGATGTTCACGGTGATGCCCTGGTAGCCGAGCGACCCCGTGCGCAGGACGCTCAGGTCCTTCCGCTTCCGCAGGTCGTCGACGTCCTGGGTCGAGATCGAGTCCGCGACCTGGACGTCCCCGGACTTCAGGTTCGCCGCACGGATGCTGGCGTCGGTGATGATCCGGTACGTGATCGTGTCGAAGTGCGCCGTCTCGGGGGCGTAGTACTCCGGGTCCTTCTCGACCTGGATCGACGTCTGCGGGACCCGCTTGACGAACTTGTACGGCCCGACGCACACGGGGGCGTCACCGAAGGCGTCGCCCTCGCGCTCGAGTGCCGTCGGCGACATCACCATGCCGGCACGGTCGGCGAGCGCCGCGGTGATCGGGGCGAACGGGGTGTCGTAGTGCAGCCGCACGGTCTGGTCGTCGACCGCCTCGACGTCCGACACCGGCCCCATCTCGCTCTTGCGGCTGGAGTCGGCCTTCGTCAGGTTCCGCTCGAGCGTGGTGACGACCGCCGCCGCGTCGAAGGGCGTGCCGTCGGCGAACCGGACGCCGGTCCTCACCGGGAACGTCACCGTCCTGCCGCCGTCCGACACGGTCGGCAGCGCGGTGGCGAGCATCGGCACGATCGTGCCCTCGGCGTCGATGTCGTAGAGCTTCTGGCACATCGTCTCCATGACGTACCGGGTGTAGAGCGACGACGACGTGGTCGGGTCGAGACGGTCCGGCTCGGCGGAGAGCGCCATGACGAGGTCGCCGCCGTCGCGGACCTGCTGATCGCCGATCGGGGTCGTGGTGACCGTGCCGGCGGTGGTGCCGCCGGCCTTCGAGCGTTGGACGGGGACGCAGGCGGTCAGGACGAGCGTCGCTGCGACGAGGACGGCGGGCAGTGCGATGAGTGTGCGGCGGCGTCGGGGGCTGATCGGGGGCATGGGGTTCCTGAAGCGTGGAGTGGCGTGGCGTTCCTTGTGGGATCGCGCTCAGGAGCGGCTGTGATTGCATACAATCACGCTTGAGGGGCACCGTTTGTACACAACGCGTTTCCGTCGTGTAAAACCCGCGACGTACTCTGGACCCGATGACCTCCCGCACCACCCGCATCCTCCTGCTCGTCGCGATCGGTGTCCTCGCCGGGGTGCTCTCCGGCCTGTTCGGCGTCGGCGGCGGCGTCATCGTGGTGCCAGCGCTCATGGCCTTCCTGCACATGGACCAGCGCAGCGCCTCGGCGAGTTCGCTCGTCGCCATCGCCCCGGCGGCGATCGTCGGTGCGGCCACCTACGCCCTGCAGGGCGAGGTGCACTGGCTCGCGGCGCTCACCCTCGCGGTCGGCAGCGTCATCGGAGCACCCGTCGGCGCTCGACTGCTGCGTGCGATCTCGCTCCGGGTCCTGCCGTGGATCTTCGTCGGGTTCATCGCGGTGGTGCTCGTCTCCCTGTTCACGAACACCCCGACCCGCACCGGCGACGTGCACTTCGGGATCGTCGAGGCGCTCGTCCTGTTCGGCATCGGTCTGCTGTCGGGCGTGCTGTCCGGTCTGGTCGGGGTCGGCGGCGGTGTCGTCATCGTGCCGGGGATGGAGCTCGCGCTCGGGGCCGGGGATCTGCTGGCCAAGGGCACGTCGCTGCTGACGATGGTGCCGACGGCGGTCTCGGGCACGGTCGCGAACCTGCGGCGGGGCGCGGTGGACCTGCGCATCGGCCTGACGGTCGGCATCACGGCGGCGGTCTGCTTGCCGGCCGGTGCGGCACTCGCCCGGGTCATCGACCCGCAGGTCGGCACGTGGCTGTTCGCGGCGTTCCTGGTGGTCGTCGCGGTGATCGTCCTGCGCCGGGGCCTGCGCGCAGCGCGCGCCGACGCCGAGCCGGGACCCGGCGGTCTGGAGGGTGCGGCCGAGTCGGCGACGGGCGTGGCGGACCGGTGAGGGGCCTCCTGGGAGGCCCGGTGCCGGTTGGTCTCGTGACCTGCGTCGGTCAGGTGGAGACCTGGTGAGCCGCGCGAGTGCCGAGGACGTCCTGGTCGCGTTCGCGCGGACGTCCGGCGACGTCGCGGCTGCGCGCCGCGTCGCGCGGCAGTTCGCGGACCTCGACGAGGGCGACCGGTCGGCGCTGCTCTGGAGCGAGGACCCGGGCGCACGACTGGTCGCGGTGCTGCTGCTCGTGCAGGCGATGCGCGAGCGCGCGGACCCCGAGCTGACCGAGGAGTACCTGTCGGCTGCCCGGTCGGAGCGGATCGACCGGACGGAGCTGGTGGACCTGGTGGCCGAGGAACTCGTGGGCGTGCCGATGCTGGGCGGGTCGACCGGGCCGCTGTTCGCGCTCGCGAAGTCCGACGTGGCGTTCGTCCGCCGGATCGCGGTCGTGGCCACCCTGGCGTTCGTGAAGCAGGGCGACGCCGAGGTGCCCCTGTCGGTGGTGGGCCGGCTGGTGCGCGAGAAGGGCGACACCGTGCAGAGCGCGCTCGGCTGGGTGCTGCGCGAGGTCGGCAAGCGGGCGTCGGAGCCGGCGCTCGTGGCGTTCCTCGAACAGCAGGGCCGCTTCCTCACGCCCGCCGCGCTGGCCACGGCGACGGAGCACCTGCCGGCGGGCGAGCGGGAGCGACTGCGCGCCGGGCACTGAGCCGTGGCCGCCGGCTCGGTGTCGCTCACCGGTCGAAGACGTCATCCAGCGTGTACGTCGCCAGCTGGCGTTCCTGCAGCAGCTCGTGCAACCGGGGGAGCGCCCCGATGGTGCCGGGGAAGTTCGCATGGCCCATCACGATGTGCGCCGGCAGGAACCACTGGTCGGCGAACCCGACGATCTGGTCCGCGGTGATGTCGCCGGAGTCCGCGAGCGAGCCGTACCAGAGCAACGGCGTGGTGTACCCGGCGCTGGCTGCTGCGGCATCGACCCGGGCGTCGTGGTAGCCGAACGGTGGACGGAAGTACGGCTTCGCGGTCACGCCGAAGGTGTCCTCGATGAAGTGGTCGTTCCGGGTGAGCTGGTCGACGATGCCCTGGGCGGACAGCTTCGTCAGCGCCGGGTGGTCCCACGTGTGGTTCCCGAGCTGCACCTGCCCCGAGGTCACCAGCGGCCGTAGCAGGTCGGCGTGGTTGGTCCATGCCGGCCGGACTCCGTTCACGAAGAACGTCAGCCGGGTACCGGTCTCCGCGGCGAACCGGGCGTACGCCTCGACGACCTCGGACGAGGCGCCGTCGTCCACCGTCCACGCGATCCCCGGCGTGCCCGCGGGCAGCCCCGTGACGGTGCCGTGGGGCAGCGGCTGGCGCTGGAGCGCGGGACGAGTCGGCGTGGGGCTCGGCGTGGGCGTGGGCGTCGGCGTCGCTGTGGTGCCCGACGACGCTGTTGCGCTCGGTGAGTCAGCTGCGTCGGGGCGTCCGGGGTCGCCCGCGCAGGCTGCCAGGGCGCCCACGAGCAGCGCGCCGCCGCCGGACAGCAGCGCGCGGCGCGACGGCCTGCGGGTGGATCGGTGGTTCATCGCCGCCATGCTCCCGAGCGGGGACCGTCCGGCGCATCGGCGCGCAGGACGATCCCCCTGGCCGACCGGCCATCCGTCCGCCACGATGGCTGCATGTCGGACGACACGGTGCCCACGGACGCAGTGCCCCCAGACGCAGTGCCCATCGACGCGGCCCTGGTGGAGCGGCTCGTCGCCGAGCAGTTCCCCGCCTGGTCCGGGCTGCCCGTCACGTCCGCGGACCCCCAGGGCTGGGACAACCGCACGTTCCGCCTCGGCGACGAGCTGTCCGTCCGCCTGCCGAGCGCCGGCGCGTACGTGCCCGGGACCGCGAAGGAGTCCCGCGTCCTCGCCTGGCTCGCCCCACGCCTCGACGTCCCGGTACCGGAGGTCGTCGGCGTCGGTCGACCCGGCAGCGGCTACCCGTTCCCGTGGTCAGTGCGGCGGTGGATCGGCGGCACGGTCGCGGCGCGGTGGGAGGGCGACCGGACGGCGCTCGCCGCGGACGTCGGCGGGACGCTCCGGCAGCTGCGTGCGGTCCCGACCGACGGACGCCCCGGGCTGGAACCGGGAGCGCACTCGTTCCAGCGCGGTGCCCCACCGTCCGCCTACGCCGACGAGGTGGACGAGGCCCTCCGGACCCTGGGTGACGAGGTCGACCGAGACGCCTGCCGCCGTGTCTGGGACGCGGCGTGCAGCACGAGGTGGGAGGGACCGGGCGTGTGGTTCCACGGGGACGTCGCGCCGGACAACCTGCTGGTGGACGAGCGGGGCCGGCTGTCGGCGCTCCTCGACTTCGGCACGAGCGGTGTCGGTGACCCGGCGTGCGACGTCGTGCTGGCGTGGACGTTCCTGGACGCGGACGCGCGGCAGGTGTTCCGGCAAGAGGTCGGGCTGGACGACGACACCTGGGCTCGCGGGCGCGGGTGGTCCCTGTGGAAGGCGCTCGTCATGATCGAGCGCAACGACGAGCCGGACGTGCGCGCGACGTGGACGGCGGTCCTGGCCGCCACGTTGGCAGACCCGGTCACCTGACGGCCTGGAGGCTCGGGTCGGGCCCGCACCGGGCCTCCCGTCCGGCGGGCGCTCACGTGATGCCCCCGCGAAAGCGACAGATCGTGCCGAACGTCCGGGCGGGTTCTGTCGCTTTCGCGAAGGCGACAGATCGTGCCCGACGTCCGGGCGGGTTCTGTCGCTTTCGCGAAGGCGACAGCGACCCGCCGACAGCAGCCGGCCGACCCGCTGGGAGGGTGCGCCGGTGTGCGGGCGTAGACGGGGACCACCGCGACGAGAGGACTGCACCATGCGCGCACTGACCTGGCAGGGCACCGAGAAGGTGTCCGTCGAGACCGTCCCCGACCCAACCATCCAGCTGCCGACCGACGCGATCGTACGGATCACCTCGACGGCGATCTGCGGCTCCGACCTGCACCTCTACCGCGTGCTCGGCCCGTACATCGACAAGGGCGACGTCCTCGGCCACGAGCCGATGGGCATCGTCGAGGCGGTCGGCTCCGCCGTCACGAACCTCAAGGTCGGCGACCGTGTCGTCGTCCCGTTCAACATCTCCTGCGGGCACTGCTACATGTGCCAGCGCGGCCTGCAGTCCCAGTGCGAGACCACCCAGGTCACCGAGTACGGCAGCGGCGCCGCGCTCTTCGGCTACACGAAGATGTACGGCCAGGTCCCCGGTGGCCAGGCCGAGTACCTGCGCGTACCGCACGCCGACTACGGCCCGATCGTGATCCCGGACGACGGCACCCCCGACGACCGCTGGCTCTTCATGAGCGACATCATCCCGACGGCCTGGCAGGCAGTGCAGTACGCCGACGTGCCCGAGGGTGGCACGCTCGCGGTGCTCGGCCTCGGCCCCGTCGGACAGTTCGCCGCACGGATCGGCAAGCACCTGGGCTACCGCGTACTCGCCGTCGACCCCGAGCAGGTCCGCCGTGACCTCGGTTCGAAGCACGGCATCGAGACGTACGACCTGACGAAGGACGTCGTCGCGGAACTCGTCGACCGCACGGACGGTCGCGGCCCGGACGGCGTCGTCGACGCGGTCGGCATGGAGGCGCACGGCAACGCCGTCGCCGGGTTCGCCCAGCGTGCGGCCGGGCTGCTGCCCGACGCGCTCGCGCAGAAGGCGATCGAGACGGCCGGTATCGACCGGCTGGCAGCCCTGCACGCGGCGATCGACCTGGTCCGCCGCGGCGGCACCGTCTCGCTGAGCGGGGTCTACGGCGGGATGGCCGACCCGATGCCGATGATGACCCTCTTCGACAAGCAGATCACCGTCCGCGAGGGGCAGTGCAACGTCCGCCGCTGGGTCGACGACCTGCTGCCGCTCGTCTCCGACCCCTCGGACCCGCTCGGCACGCTCGACCTGACGTCGCACCGGGTCTCGCTCGAGGACGCCCCGCACATGTACGAGGTGTTCCAGAAGAAGCAGGACGGGTGTGTGAAGGTCGTCCTCGACCCCGCGATGGCAGCCGGTTCCCCGGTCGCAGCGTGACCCGCGTCGTCGTCGTCGGGGCGACCGGCAACGTCGGCACCGCCGTGCTGCGGCGCCTGACCGCCGAGCCGGACGTGCAGGTCGTCGGCGTTGCCCGACGGCTGCCCGACGCCCACTCCGCACCGTACGACGGCGCGCTCTGGCACGCCGTCGACGTGGGCGCACCGGACGCGGTCGACCAGCTGGCCACCGTGTTCCGCGGCGCCGACGCGGTGGTGCACCTGGCCTGGGCGCTGCAGCCGACGCACGACATCCCGGTGCAGTACCGGACGAACGTCGTGGGCACGGCGAACGTGCTCGAGGCCGTGGCTCGCGCCGACGTCCCCCAGGTCGTCGTCGCGTCCTCGGTCGGCGCCTACCGCGGGGTCGACGTCGAGGGCAAGCGCCACCGCGTCGACGAGTCCTTCCCGACCGACGGCATCCCGACGGCGACGTACGCGATCCACAAGGCCGAGAACGAGCGGGCGCTCGATGCCTTCGCTGCGGCGCACCCGGCGGTGGTCGTCACGCGACTCCGACCGGGGCTGGTCTTCCAGAAGGCGGTGGCCGCCGAGCTGCGGGGGTTGTTCCTCGGGCCGTTCGTGCCGATGGGCATCGTCCGGTGGATCCGCTGGGCCGTGCTGCCGCTGCCGTACGCGTTCGTGTTCCAGGCGGTGCACGCCGACGACCTCGCCGACGCGTTCTGGCGCACGATCGACCGCCGGGCGACCGGTGCGTTCAACATCGCCGCTGCACCGGTGCTCACCCCGCCACGGATCGCGCGGGTACTCGGCATGCGCGGCGCCGTCCGGATCCCGTACCGGCTGCTCCGCGGCATCGTGACCCTGACGTGGCGGCTCCGCCTGCAGCCGACCGACGCCGGCTGGCTCGACATCGCCGCGTCGGTGCCGGTCATGTCGACCGCGCGGGCGCAGACGGAACTCGGTTGGGAGGCCCGGCACAGTGCCACGGACGCGCTCGGCGAGCTGGTGGCCGGGTTCGCGGACGGCGCGCACGTCCCGGCGTCCGGCCCGCTCCGGGGCTGACGCCCTGATGTGCTGACGCGCCGGTACGCTGCCGGGATGGTGCCGACAGACCTGCTGGGGAGCTGGACCCTGCGGAGGACGCTGCACGACCGGCGGGCTGGTCTCCACGGCACGGTCACCGGGACGACGACGTTGCGGGCGGTGCGGTCCGCTGCGCCGACTGCGCCGTCTCGGCCTTCTGCGCTGTCCGGGCCGTCCGCGCTGTCGGCGCCGGACGACGTCGACCAGGTCGAGTGGACCGAGACGGGCACGATGGTCTTCGACGGCCGGACGGTCCCGGTCACCCGGACGCTGCTCGTGCGCCGGACCGAGGACCTCGGGTGGCGCGTGCACTTCGCCGACGGGCGGGTGTTCCACGACTGGGTCTGGGGCGACACCGTCGTGCACGCCTGCGCTCCCGACGACTACACCGGGCTGCTGTCCGGCGACGCGACGCGGTGGACCGTGCGGTGGGAAGCGGTCGGTCCGGCCAAGGACCACCGGCTCGACAGCGTGCTCGAGCGCCGGACCGACGCGGCAGACTGAGCGCATGGCCCGCACTCCGTCCGGCACCGCCGCTCCGCGCATCACCCTCACCGAGCCCGGCGACCTCACCGACTGGCAGCCCGCGCCCGGCGACGTGCTCTCCGGCGACCGGATCGACGGGCGGCGGATCGGCACGCTCGACCTGGCGGGCCAACGCCTGCCGGACCTGGAGGTCGAGGAGTGCGTCATCGACGTGCTGCACGCCGACGACGCCGACCTGCGCGGCCTCCGACTGCACGACTCCGTCGTCGAGACCCTTGACGCCCCGGTGCTCCGCGCCTCGAGCAGCACCTGGCGCGAGGTCCGCGTCGGCGGCGGCCGTGTCGGCTCGGCAGAGCTGTACGACGCGGGCCTGAACGGCGTCGAGTTCATCGGCATGAAGTTCGGGTTCGTGAACCTGCGCGGGGCACGGGTCACCGACGTGGTGTTCCGCGACTGCGTCATCGACGAGCTCGACATCGCCGACGCCCGGCTGCTGCGGGTGTCGTTCGAGGGGACCCGGATCCGCGCTGCCGAGGGCTCGAACACCCGCATCGAGCACGTCGACCTGCGCAGCGCGGACCTCGACCGGGTGGAGCGGCTCGAGGGCCTGCGCGGGGCCACCATCGCGTCCGACCAGCTCTTCACGCTGGCGCCCCTGCTCGCCGCGCAGGCGGGGTACCGGGTCGACTGACGTGCGGCACGACCTCGCTCCGTGCGGACGGCCCGCCCCGCGGCTCAGCGCGCGTCTGCCAGGGCCATCGCCGCGGCCAGGTCCGCCTGGATCAGGTCGCCGTGCACCGCGGCCCCGGCGGTCGTCCCCGCCGCTGCCGACACCGCGACCGTGGCCATGGGCGACGCCACGTTCCCCGCCGCCCACACACCGGGGACGTCGGTCGCACCGGTCGGACCGACGGGGACCGCGCTGCCGATCCGGAAGTCGTTCATGACCTGGTCGACGGCGAGGACCCCGACGCCCTCGAGGCCGGCGACCCGCGCCTCGACACTTCCCGCCGCTGCCACGGCGTCGAGTGCGACGGTCGACCCGTCCGCCAGGGTCACGCCCGACAGGACGCCGTCGACCGAGTCCACCGAGACGACGCGCTCGGTCACGACGTCGACGCCGCGCGCCCGGAAGCCCGCCAGGTCGGCGTCGGTGAGTCGGTCCGGGCCGTCGGCGAACACCGTCACGTGCTCGCTCAGTGCCCGCCACATGTGCGTCTGGTGCGCCCCGAACGGTGTGGTCACCAGGACGCCGATCCGGCGGTCGCGGACCTCCCACCCGTGGCAGAACGGGCAGTGCACGACGCCCCGGCCCCACTGCTCCGCCAGGCCCGGCACGTCCGGCAGGACGTCCACGGCGCCGGAGGCGACGACCACCCGTCGGGCGGACACGGTCGCGCCGGAGTCCAGGGTGAGGGTGAAGCCGACCGGGTCGCCGTCCGTGACCGGTCCGGCGGACGCCGCCACGATCCTCCCGGCAGTGACGCGGACGCCGTACTGCGCGACCTCGTCACGTCCGGTGCGGACGAGGTCGCCGGGAGCGATGCCCTCGCGGCCCAGGTAGTTGTGGACGCCCGCGGCCGGGGCGTTGCGGGGTTCGCCCGCGTCGACGACGAGGACGGAACGTCGAGAACGACCGAGGATGAGCGCTGCGGCGAGGCCGGCGGCACCGCCGCCGATGACGAGGACGTCAGTGGAGTCAGACATGCGCCCATCGTGCGGCGTCGCGATCGCGGTGGCAACGTTCGTTGCCGGTCTGGCAACATGACGACATGACCGACCGCCAGGAGGCCCGCCCCACCACCCGCACGACGGCCGATGTCGTCGACGCCGTCGGTCCACGGCTCCGCGCCCTGCGCCAGCGACGCGACGTCACGCTCGCTGCGCTCGCGGTGGAGACCGGGATCTCGGTGAGCACCTTGTCGCGACTGGAGTCGGGGCAGCGGAAGCCGACGCTCGAACTGCTGCTGCCGTTGGCCCGGGCGTACCAGGTGCCGCTCGACGACCTGGTCGGAGCGCCGCGCACGGGCGATCCCCGCGTGCACCTACAGCCCGAGCGGCACGGAGACCGGGTCGTGGTGCCGCTGACACGGCGGACCGGGGGCGTGCGGTCGTTCAAGCAGCTCTTCCCGGCGCACTCGCCGGGCGGCGAGCCGGACCTGCGGACGCACGAGGGCTGGGAGTGGCTCTACGTGCTCTCCGGACGGCTGCGGCTGCTGCTCGGCGAGCGGGACCTCGACCTCGGGCCGGGTGAGGTCGTCGAGTTCGACACGCACACGCCGCACTGGATCGGCAACGTGACGGACCAGGTGACCGAGGTGCTGTGCCTTTACGGGCCGCAGGGGGAGCGGGCGCACGTCCGGACGTGATGTCCCATCCACGTGTCGAGACCTCTGGGCACTCGTTCACGACTTCCTCGACCCGGCCGAGGGTTAGCGCATCCGCCCGACTGATCATCATCAAGCACGTCGTCGAGCATGGTGAATAAGTTCAGATGGAGTGCCATACGCGGTCGGGTGCAGGGATGGCCAAGTTCACTTCGGGCAGCAGCGCCGACACGCTGCATCGATACAAGGCGTAGTTGCCGTTGCGCCTCGGCGCAGTATCCTTTGACCGACACACGACCCGAAGGCCTGACCTGAACCATGACCCTGTTCGACGCTCACTCGGCTCCTGGTTGGGCTGATTGGCTCGGTCTACTTCTCACCGTTGTCGGATTCGCGATTGCAATCATCCAAGCGACAAGAGCCAGACGAGCGGCGTCCGCAGCTTCTGAAGCATTGACCAAAGCAGAACAGCGCTTGAGATTGGACGCTTTGTTTGCATTTCCGGCGTCCCTCGCAGACGCGAGGGGGGAATTGAACTGGGCAGAAGCGCACGATGATCAAGCCGTCGCGCGCTTTGCGTTGCTCCGACTACATAGTCGTTCGAGCGAAGCCCTACTTCTCGTCGATGACGAGACATTTGACGTCCTCGACCAGAAAAAGCTAGCCCGGCTTCTACGTAAGGTAATCAAAAACAGCCTGTACGCGAAGGACCAGTTGGGCGAAGGTGAAAGCGTCGCCGAAATCCTCACGGACGTCCTTCGCAGTTTCGATGAGCTTTATAGTCAGGTCGCGGCTAGCACCGCCAACATGAGGATGAGAGTGAGTAGAAGTGCTTCTTAATGAGGACGAATGGGCTGGACTGATCGAACGCCTGATCGCCGTGACGGAGAAACGTTCCTTGGATTGGGAGGTAGAGCGATCCGAAGAAGACGAGTCAGAGGACAGCTTCTCCTACAGGAGTATCGTCGGCGAGACTCAATACACGATTGGGTCGGTCGACGGTGATGGGGTTGCACCCTTCTCGCTGGACATTTGGCGCCAGGGGGCGATCTACGATTCGGTGCAGTCGCCCTCAGTGAGGTCGTCGACGGAACAACAGATCGCTCTTCGAAGTGGATTACGGGATCTTTATCGAGAGATTGGGCGAGCGGTCAACCGCGCGCCCGAACAGGTAGCCCTGTTCATGTCGGATCTGGCCATTCTCGGAGAATAGGTCGTCCGCTCGCAGTTTGGCGCCTTCGAGGTAGCGGACCCTTCGCTGGTACCTGCTTACGTATGTCGGATCGCCTGGACCAGCGCGAAGGTCCTGGGAGCACGCTGGTCGGATGGCTGACGCACCCTCGACCGCCGTCCTCTTCGACATCGACGGCACCCTCGTCGACTCGAACTACGCCCACGTCGACGCGTGGTGGCGTGCCTTCCGGGTGATCGACGCGCCCGTCGACGCCTGGCGCATCCACCGGCTGATCGGCATGGACGGTGCGCGCCTGCTCGAAGAACTGCTGCCGGACGCCTCGGACGAGGACCGCGACACGGCGAAGCAGTACCAGTCGGCCTACTTCGCCGAGCACATGCCCCGCCTGCGCCTGCTGCCGGGCGCGCGCGAACTGCTGCAGGCCGTGTCGTCCCGCGGGCACCAGGTCGTCCTGGCCACGAGCGCGCCGCCGAACGAGCTCGGCCGGCTGCGGGAGCTCCTCGACGCCGAGCAGTGGATCGACGTCGTCACCAGCGGCGCGGACGTCGAGCAGGCCAAGCCCGCGCCGGACATCGTGCAGGTCGCCCTCGAACGCTCCGGGGTCGACCCGTCGGACGCGGTCATGATCGGTGACGCGATGTGGGACGTCGAGACCGCAGGGAAGGTCGGGGTGCCGTGCATCGCCGTCATGACGGGCGGCGTCGGCGGGGACGAGCTGCGGGGTGCTGGCGCTGCTGCGGTGTACGACGACGCTGCGGCGGTGCTGGCCGCGATCGACGACGGGCCGATCGGAGCGCTCGGGCGCGCGTGACGGGCGGCGGCGCTCCGCGCGCGTGGTGCCGGGCGGCGGCGCTCCGCGCGCGTGACAGGATGGTCGATCGTGATCACGATCGAACGCGTCGCCTGGGACGACCCCCGAGCAGTCGAGCTCCGCGCCCGCATGGACGAGGAGATGCACGAGCGCTACGGCTCGGCCCAGCGCGACGAGGACCCCGCCGTCACCGCCGAGCGCGACCGTGCACTCGCCGTCGACCCGGCCAGGGTGATCACCTCGCTGCTCGCGATCGACGAGTCCGGCGAGGCCGTCGCCCACATCGCCGCACGGTGGCTCGGTGACGAGGTCGAGCTGAAGCGCCTCATCGTGCGCTCGAGTGCCCGGGGCAAGGGCGCGGCCACCGCGCTGCTCGACGCGTGCGCGGACGTCGGCCGCGAGGTCGGAGCCGCGCGCCTCGTCCTGCAGACCGGCGACAAGCAGCCCGACGCCGTCGCCCTCTACCGCAAGACCGGTTGGCGCCAGATCCCGGTGTACCCGCCGTACGCCGCGACGATGCCGTGGTCGTTCTGCTTCGACAAGGCGCTGTAGCCCGCGTCCGGCCCGGTTCCTGGGCATCCACCGACACTGAATTGCACTCTGGCAGGAAGAGTGCAATTCTCTCTCGGTGAGCACCGCCGAACGCACCCGCACCCTGCGGCGACGCATGATCGTCGCAGCACGCCGGGCGACCGTGACGCAGGGCCTCGGCGGCTTCACGATCGAGCAGTTGTGCGAGTCGGTCGGGGTCTCGCGACGCACGTTCTTCAACCACTTCGCGTCGAAGGAGGACGTGGTCCTCGGCATCGAGCTGCACGCCGACACCGAGCTGCTGCAGGCGTTCGCCGCCGGCGACGTCGTGCCGAGCACCCTCGACCCGCTCAGCGCGATCGTGGCGCTCGCCGTCGAACAGGTGCGTGCGATGGAGTTCGACCGGTCCGAAGAGGTGCTGGTCCGGACGGTCCTCGACCGCGAACCGGCGCTCCTCGCCCGCTTCCTGTCGGCGACCGACGTCCAGCTCGCCCGCGTGACCGACGCCGTGCGCACGCGGTTCGGGTGGACGGCACCCGACGACGCCCGCGCACGGCTGGTCTCCGAGTCCGCCGCGGCGCTCCTCCGGGTGACCGCCGACCACTACTTCGACGACGCGTTCGACGAGACCACGAGCCCGCCGTTCGACGAACTGCTCACCACGAACCTCCGCCTCCTCAGGGCGGCCATCACCACCGGACAGGACGACACCCCATGAGCACCTCAGCGCCGCGCACCGCCAAGCGCGCCCGGCCCGGGACCGACGGGCCGCTGCTCCTCACCCAGCGCCGGATCTGGATCATCTTCGCCGCGCTCATCGCCGGCATGCTGCTGTCCAGCCTCGACCAGACGATCGTCTCCACCGCGATGCCCACCATCGTCGGCGACCTCGGTGGCGTCGCACACCAGGCGTGGATCACGACCGGGTACCTGCTCGCCTCGACCATCGTGATGCCGATCTACGGCAAGTTCGGCGACGTCCTCGGGCGCCGCAACCTGTTCCTCGTCGCGATCGCGCTCTTCACGCTGGCGTCACTCGGGTGCGCGGTCTCGACGGACTTCTGGCAGTTCGTGGTGTTCCGCGCCATGCAGGGCCTCGGCGGCGGCGGCCTGATGATCCTGTCGCAGGCGATCATCGCCGACATCGTCCCCGCCTCCGAGCGCGGCAAGTACCTCGGCCCGCTCGGGGCGATCTTCGGCCTGTCCGCGGTCGGCGGCCCGCTGCTCGGCGGGTTCTTCGTCGACCACATGACCTGGCACTGGGCGTTCTGGATCAACATCCCGGTCGGCATCGCGGCGTTCTTCGTGGCGTGGTTCGCGCTGACCCTGCCGAACAAGAAGGCGACCAAGCGCATCGACGTGCTCGGTGTCGCCCTGCTGTCCGCCACCACCGCGTGCCTGGTGTTCTTCACCGAGTTCGGCGGCAACCGGCAGCACGGCTGGGGTGCTCCCGAGACCTGGGCGTGGGGTGCCGGGTTCGTCGTCGCCGCAGCGCTCTTCGTGTTCGTCGAGGCCCGCGCCCAGGACCCGATCATCCCGCTGTCGTTCTTCCGGAACCGCACGTTCGTCACCGCGACGGCGATCGGCTTCGTGCTCGGCCTCGGCATGTTCGCGGCGATCGGTTTCGTCCCGACGTTCCTGCAGATGGCCTCGGGCACCTCGGCCGCGGTCTCCGGTCTGCTGATGCTCCCGATGATGGCGGGACTGATCGGCACGTCGATCCTGTCCGGCTCGCTCATCACCAAGACCGGGCGGTACCGGATGTACCCGATCATCGGGACGATCGTGGTCGGCCTGGCGATGCTCGGCATGACGACGCTCGCCGCGAGCACCCCGATCCCGCTGATCTGCGTGTACCTGTTCGTGTTCGGTGCTGGGCTCGGCCTGATCATGCAGGTGGTCGTCCTCGTCGCGCAGAACGCCGTGCCCGCTGAGCAGGTCGGCACCGCGACGTCGACGAACAACTACTTCCGCGAGGTCGGGGCATCCCTCGGCGTCGCCGTCTTCGGGGCGATCTTCACGTCCCGCCTGACGGACAAGCTCACCGAGGTGTTCACCGGCGCCGGGGGCAGTGCGTCCCAGGCCGCCGACGCCAGCGCCAGCATCGACCCGACGCAGCTCGCGAAGCTGCCGCAGGCGGTGCAGGACGGCATCGTCAACGCGTACGCCGACTCGCTGTCCCCGGTCTTCTGGTACCTGCTGCCGTTCATCGCGATCGCCCTGGTGCTCGCGCTGTTCATCCCGCAGATGCAGCTCAACGACGTGGCCGGCATGGTCGCCCGTGGTGAGGCCGTCGGCGGTGCCGAGGCGGATGAGCTCGACCGCGCGCAGCGCGGTGTCCCGGCGGCGTCCGCCTCGACGCGCCACGACGAGTAGACGCAGCCGCCCGACGGAGGGGCGCGCCCGGCTCAGCGGCAACGCGAAGCGTTGCGCCGGGCGCGCCGACCGAGCTTGCGAGGGAGGGGTGCCAGCTGGCACCGGGCCTCCCGTCCGTCACGCGGTCGCGTCCGCTGCGGCAGGCGCGGATGGCGCGACAGAATCGATGTCGTACGACAGCGGCGGTGTCGTTCCGGGTCGGCAGCGCTAGCCGGGCGGGAGCGGCTCCCGCGCCCGCGACAAGACCGACGTCGTACGACAGCGACGATGTCGATCCGAGTCGGCATTGCCCGCCGCGCGCGCGGGCCCGCCGGCTGCGGCGCCCGCGTCAGGCGCCGGTGCTCGCGCGCGGGACCAGCCGCGTCGGCAGGGCGTGTGCGGGCGGCTCCGTGCCGTCGAGCATCGCGAGCAGCCGCAGTGCCGCCGCTCGCCCCAGGTCGGCTCCGGGCAGGGCCACGCTCGTCAGCGCGGGCGCGGTGACCGACGAGGACGGCAGGTCGTCGAAGCCGGCGACGGCCAGCACCCCCGGGACCGCGATGCCCCGCGATGCAGCGACCCGGAGCACCCCGTACGCCAGGGTGTCCGCGGCGGCGACCACGGCCGTGACCCCGGACGCCACCCAGCGCGCGAGGACCCCGGCCGCGACCTCGGCCGCGGCGTCGATCGTCAGGTCCGCCTGCGCGGTGACGTCGGACATGGTCACCCCGGCTGCGGCGCAGGCCTGCTCGAACATCGCCCGGCGCACCGCGAAGGTCTGCGCACGCGAGGTCCCGTCGAGGTAGGCCACGTGGCGGTGTCCCGCAGCGCCCAGGTGCGACACCAGGGACGACACCCCCGCGCTCAGGTCGTAGTTGACGGCGTCGGCACCGCCCGGGGCATCGAGCAGCACCACGGGGACGCTCGCGGCGATCGTCTGGTCGGCGGTGGGTGCGTCGACGAGGATGCCCGCGGGCCGGAGCCGTTCGAAGCGCCGGACGTCCTCGAGCCCCGGCTGCGACCCGCGCTCGGTGACGGAGAGCACGAGCTGGAAGCGTTCTCCGAGGGTGTCGCGCACGCCGCGGATGACCTCGGCGAAGAAGGGGTTCGACAGGTCGGGCGCGATGAGCACCACCAGGTCGCCACTGCCCCGGGCCAGGGAGCTCGCCGCGTGGTCCACGACGTACCCGAGCTCGTCGACGGCGGCGCGGACCCGGGCGACGATCGGCGTCGAGACCCGCCCGCGCTCCTTGCCGTTGACCACGAGCGAGACGGTCGCGATGCTCGTCCCGGCACGCTCGGCGACCATCCGGGCGGTGACGCGCGGGCTGCTCGGCGTGGGGTTCGGCACCCGATGATGCTACCGACCAGGCCGCCAGACTTGACGTCAAGCGTTTGATGATGTGTGATGTCAAACGCTTGACGCGGCGTGCATGGCGCGTCAGGCCGCCTCCTTCCCGGGCGCGACCCGGATCCCCGACGAAGTGGAGCACCACCGTGACCGAACCCACCCCGCGCAAGATCATCCTCGACTGCGACCCCGGCCACGACGACGCCGTCGCGATGCTGCTGGCCCACGGCAACCCCGACATCGAGCTGCTCGCGGTGACCACCGTCGTCGGCAACCAGACGCTGCCGAAGGTCACGCGCAACGCGCTCGCCGTCGCCCGCATCGCCGGCATCACCGGGGTGCCCTTCGCTGCCGGCAGCCCGCGTCCGCTGCTGCGCGAGATCGAGGTCGCACCGGACATCCACGGCGAGAGCGGCCTCGACGGCACGATGCTGCCGGAGCCGTCCTTCGCGCTCGACGAGCGGCATGCGGTCGACCTGATCATCGACACCGTGATGGCCCACGAGCCCGGCACGGTCACCATCGTCCCGACCGCCGGCCTGACGAACATCGCCCTGGCCGTGCGCAAGGAACCGCGGATCATCGAGCGCGTCAAGGAGGTCGTGCTGATGGGCGGCGGCGTGCACGTGGGCAACTGGAGCCCGGTCGCCGAGTTCAACATCGTCATCGACCCCGAGGCCGCGGACATCGTCTTCAGCGCCGGGTGGGACGTCGTGATGGTCGGGCTCGACCTGACCCACCAGGCACTCGCCACCCCCGAGGTCGCTGCGCGCATCGCCGCCGTCGGCACGGGCCCCGCTGCCTTCGTCGGGGAGCTGCTCGACTTCTTCGGCCAGACCTACAAGGACGTGCAGGGCTTCGACGCGCCGCCCGTGCACGACCCCTGCGCCGTCGCCTACGTCATCGACCCGACGATCGTCCGCGCCGTCAAGGTGCCGATCACGATCGAGACGCACGGCACGCACACCCTGGGCATGACGGTCGCCGACTTCCGTGCCCCCGCCCCCGAGGACTGCCGCACGAGCGCGGCCCTCGAACTCGACCACGGCCGGTTCTGGGACCTGGTCGTCGACGCCCTGGAGCGCATCGGCGAGACGCCCGACACCGGCTGGAGCCCGCGCACGGCGCCGACGGCCACGACCACCACCACCGCAAGCACCCAGAAGGCCTGATCCGCATGCCCACCACATCGACGAAGAAGTCGATCGGCGCCCTCACCGCGGCGCTCCTCGCAGCCTGCATCGCGTTCCAGCTGAACGCCAGCATGCTCAGCCCCGCGCTGGTCACCATGGCGCGCGAGCTCAAGACCGACGACGCCACGATCGGCCTGTCGCAGACGCTGTACTTCACGCTCGCCGCGCTGTTCTCGCTGTTCCTGCCGCGCCTGTCCGACATCGTCGGTCGCAAACGCGTGCTGATCGGCATGCTCGCCGTGATGCTCGTCGGCAGCATCGTCGCCGCGACCGCAGTGAACGTCCCGATGCTCTTCACCGGCCGCATCATCCAGGGCGTCACCGGCCCGGTCGTGCCGATCTGCCTGCTCGTCCTCCGCAACGAGATCAGCGACCCGAAGCGCTACGGCGCGGCCCTCGGCCTGCTCACCGCGGTCAACGGCGGCATCGCGGGCATCGACTCGCTCGCGGGCGGCTGGATCGCCACGGCCTTCGGGTTCCGCGGGATCTTCTGGGTCATCGCCGTCGTCACCGTCGTCGCGCTCGCGCTGGTCGCCGTCTGGGGCGTGGAGTCCCGCCCGTCCCAGGGCACCCGGATGGACTGGATCGGTGTCGTGCCCCTCGTGGTGAGCGTGGGCGCCCTGCTGACCGCGTTCAACGAGGCCGGCAAGCTCGGCGCCGCGAACCCGGCGATCGTCATCGGCGGGATCGTCGTCGCCCTCGCTGCCTTCGCCGTGTTCTGGGCCGTCGAGTCCCGGGTGCGCGAGCCCCTCGTGGAGACCCGGTTCCTCAAGCGCCGGGCGACCTGGGCCCTCCTCGCGACGACGTTCCTGACGATGACGGGTGTGTTCGCCGTCGTCAACGGCCTCGTCACGAGCCTCGCCCAGAACCCGGACGCGGGCTTCGGGATGGAGGCCGACCTGGCCTCCCTGGTGTTCCTCACGCCGTACGCGCTGGTCGGCTGGATCGTCGGTCCGTTCGCCGGTCGGCTCGCGCCCACGATCGGCTACCGGGCGATCCTGCGCGTCGGACTCGTCGGCAGCATCGTCGCGACCCTGCTCATGGCGTTCGTCGGGGTGCACTCGCTGCCGGTCCTGGTCGCCGCCACCGTCTTGATCGGCATCACCTACGCCGGCATCGCGAACATCATCCTCAACGGCCTGGGCATCGTGCTCTCGCCCGACTCGAACCCCGGCTTCCTGCCCGGCCTGAACGCCGGTGCGTTCAACCTCGGCGCCGGCGTCAGCTTCGCCGTGCTGCCCGCGCTGCAGATCGCCCTCGGTGTCGGTGGGTCCGCCGGGACCGCCGGCTACTCCGGTGGGATGCTGCTCGGAGCCGGGGTCACGATCGTGGCCCTCGCGGTCTCGTTCCTGATCCCACGGCCCGTCGAGGCCGAGACGACCACCCCCGCACCCCAGAAGGAGACCGTCCGGTGAACACGATCGTCGTCGTCGGGTCGCTCAACGCGGACCTGGTGGTCCGCACCGAGCGCTTCCCGAAGCCTGGTGAGACCCTGCACGGGTCCGACCTGCAGACCCTGCCGGGTGGCAAGTCCGCCAACCAGGCCGTGGCAGCCGGGAGGCTCGGGGGAACCGTTCGCATGATCGGTGCGGTCGGTGACGACGGGAACGGTGCGCTGCTCCGCGACTCCGTCGCGGCCGCCGGTGCGGACACGACGCACGTCGCGGTCCGGCAGGGAACGGCGACCGGGACCGCCGTCATCACCGTCGACGGCCACGGCGAGAACACCATCGTGATCTCCGGCGGCGCGAACGCCACGCTGACGCCGGACGACGTCCCCGCCGACGCGTTCGCCGACGCCGCGGTGCTCGGGCTGTGTCTCGAGGTCTCGATCGACGTCGTGCTCGCCGCTGCACGGGCCGCACACGAAGCCGGCGTCACGGTCCTGACGAACCTGTCCCCGTTCGGCGACGTCCCGCGCGAGCTCCTCGACCTGACCGACGTGCTGCTCGTCAACGAGCACGAGGCCGAGCTGCTCGGCGACCACGGTGTCGCCCGGGTCGTCGTCACGCGGGGGAGCGCCGGGTCGGTCGTGCACGACGGCGACGCCGCACCGGTCGAGGTCCCCGCGATCCCGGTCGAGGCCGTCGACACCACGGGCTGCGGCGACGCCTTCATGGGTGCGGTCGCGCTCAAGCTCGCCGCCGGAGACGCTCTCGTCGACGCCGCACGCTTCGCCGCCGGGGTCGGGGCGTACGCCGCGACCGGGGTGGGCGCACAGGCGTCCTACCCGACCACGGACCAGCTGGAGGCGTTCCTGCGGGCGTAAGTGGGGCCTCCCGTCCGTCATCTGCCCGGCGAGCCGGTATCTTGCATACATGCGCGTGGGAGTCCTCGACATCGGGTCCAACACCGGTCACCTGCTGGTGGTCGACGCCCACGGGGGTGCTGCGCCGCTGCCGGCGTCCTCGTACAAGCAGCCGTTGCGGCTCGCCGAGCACCTGGACGACCGCGGCGCCGTGACGCCGGTCGGGGTCGACGCCCTCACCGCCTTCGTGGCGGAGTCCGTCCGGATCGCCGAGGAACGCGGGTGCGAGGACATGCTCGGCTTCGCGACCTCGGCCGTGCGTGACGCGGTGAACTCGGACGCCGTCCTGGCCCACGTCCAGGACCGCACCGGCGTGGAGCTCGCCGTGCTGTCCGGGTCGGACGAGGCACGCCTGACGTTCCTGGCCGTCCGGCGGTGGTTCGGGTGGTCCGCCGGTCGGCTCGCCGTGTTCGACATCGGCGGCGGCTCGCTCGAGATCGCCGGCGGGGCGGACGAGGCGCCCGACGTCGCGTGGTCGATGCCGATCGGCGCCGCCCGCCTCGCGCGCTCGTTCTTCGCGGCCGGCACCCCGACCGAGGACGACGTCCGCCGCCTGCGCCACGAGGTCCGCGTCGAGATCGCCCGTGACGCCGGCAAGCTGCTCCGTGCCGGGGCTCCCGACCGCGCCGTGGCGACCTCGAAGACGTTCCGGTCCATCGCGCGGATCTGCGGTGCGGCCCCGTCCGCTGCCGGACCGCTGGTCGCGCGGTCGCTCGAAGGGGCGGTGCTGCGGGCGAAGCTGCCGGCGCTCCTGACCATGTCGGTCGACCAGCTCGCGGCGCTGCCCGGGGTCTCGGCGAGCCGGGCGCACCAGGTCGTGCCCGGCGCGCTCGTCGCCGAGGCGTGCCTGGACATCTTCGACCTGCCCGCGCTGGAGATCTGCCCGTGGGCGCTCCGCGAGGGCGTCATCCTCGAGCGGCTCGACCAGTTGTCGGTGCTCGGGGCGTAGGGGCCGCTACCGGTTCCTCGGCGGCGCGAGGAGCCAGGGTCGGATCAGCTTCGTCACGAAGGGCAGCACCCAGAACGTCATGATCGGCGTCAGCACGAGCGTGGTGATCAGGACCCGGGGCAGCGCGGCGAGTCCCGCGAAGGCCGGGACGAACGCGCCGACGAGGATCGTGAACGCCAGGTTCACCGGGAAGAACCCGAGCCAGATGCTGACCGCCTGCTTCCAGCGCGGGGGAGCGCTCGATGCAGGGGCATCCGCAGGGGCGTCGAACCAGCCCTCGATCCCGGTGCGCTTCTCGACGCGGGACTCCACGACGAGGTCCCGCCCGAGGTCGAGCCACCGCAGCCGGTCGTCGGAGTTCTCCCACGTCGACAGGGAGTCGTGGTCGGCGAAGCGGTAGAGCATGTGCCACTCGCGGGACTGCGCGCGGGAGCGGACCCACCCGGAGCCGAGGAACCCGGGGTAGCGGTTGGCGAGGTTGACGCCGGACTGCACCCAGGCGGTGGCCTCGGGGATGCGCTCGGGTTCGACCAGGCGGGTGATGGACACGGTGACGGGCGGGCCCGCTGTCCCGGATGGGTACTGCAGCGTTCCTGGCTCTTGTGGAGTCATCCGGACAGTGTCGCGGATCCGTGTTTCGGGCTCGTGTCGAGGACGATGTCTTCGCGAATGTGGTTGTCTCAACGCGTATAAATGTGGCGCTTATACGGACTGATAAAGTCACACCGTGACTGAAAGTATCGCTCCGTCGAACCCGTTCCGCCCTGGAGCGGGTCGCGTCCCGCCCGAGCTCGCTGGCCGCGATGGCCTGCTGCGGACCGTGGACCTGTCGCTGGCGCAGATCCTCGCGGACTCGGAGGGAGACCGACCGATCGTCATCTCGGGCCTGCGGGGTGTGGGCAAGACCGTCCTGCTCAACGAGATCGGTCGGCAGGCGCGTGAGTCAGGCCGATGGGCCGTCATCAAGATCGAGGCGAGTGCAGGCAGGAACCTCGGGCAGGCCATCGCGCGGGAACTCCACGGGGCGCTGCGGTCGACCTTGTCGATGGGGGAGAACGCACGAGCCAGGTTCGGGCGAGCGCTGCGCGTCTTCAAGTCCTTCCAGATGTCCGTGGATCCCGGCGGCACCTACGGATTCGGTGTCGAGATCGCGCCCGAGGCCGGGTACGCCGACAGTGGGGCGTTCGAGCGCGACCTGGAAGACCTCCTCCGCGAGGTCGGTCTGGCGTTCCGTGAGCTCGACCAGGCGCTCCTCTTGTTGGTCGACGAGCTCCAAGACGCGCCGAGGAACGACCTCAACGCACTGAACCTCGCGCTGCATGCACTCGGACAGGAGCCACACCCGGTCCCGGTGATGATGGTCGGTACGGGTCTTCCCTCACTGCCCGCGGTACTCGCGGACGCCACGAGCTACGCCGAGCGGCTCTACGACTACCGACGTCTCGACCTGCTCGACGACGAACAGACGCGCATCGCCCTGACACGTCCGGCTGAACGTTCCGGTGTCACCTGGGTGTCCGAGGCGCTGGACCGTGCCGTCGAGGCCATCGCGGGGTACCCCTACTTCGCGCAAGCCTGCGGCAAACACGTCTGGGACGTCAGGTCCCTGGCGGACGAGATCGGCCTCGAGGACGCTGAAGCGGGAGTCCTGCGCGCACGAGACGAAGTCGACCAAGGGCTGTACCAGTCGAGGTGGGACCGAGCGACTCCGAAGCAGCGTGAACTGCTCCAGGCGATGGCGGAGGACGGCGACGGGCCGTCGGCGATCCAGGACCTCGTCACGCGCACCGGCAAACGGCGCACGAGCGACTTGTCGGTCTCGCGCAACGAACTGATCAAGAACGGCCACGTGTTCGCGCCTGACCGCGGGTTCCTGGCGTTCACCGTGCCGGGCATGGCCGACTTCATCCACCGGACCGTGACGACGTGATCGGCGAACCGGCGAAGGGCTAGCTGGCGCGCTTCTTCGCTGCGGGCTTCTTCGCAGTGCTCTTCTTCGCCGTGGTCGCACTCGTGGTCGTGCTCTTCTTCGCCGGAGCCCGCTTGGCCGGTGCCTTCTTCGCCGGCGCCTGCTCCGAGTCGGAATCGGAACCGGAATCCGAGGCTGAGCCGGATCCTGCCGACCCGCCCGACCCGGAACGTGCCGTGCCCCGGGAACGCGACCCCGAGTCTCCCGACCGCTTCTTGTCCACCGACGCCCGCAGGGCGGCCATCAGGTCGATGACGTCACCGCCCTCGTCATCGTCGTCGGAGGACGCCTGCTCACCGAAGGTCGCTGCCGTGTCGACGTCGTCGCCGGACTCGAGCTTGGCGTCGATGAGCTGCTGCAGCTCGACCTGGTACTCGTCCGTGTAGCGGTCCGGGTCGAAGTCGGTCGACATGCTCGCGACGAGCGACGAGGACATCTTCAGCTCGTTCGCGCTGACCTTGACCGACGTGTCGAGGGCTTTGAAGTCGGCGGCACGGACCTCGTCGCCCCAGAGCAGCCCCTGCAGGAGCAGCACGTCGTCGTGCACGCGCAGCACCCCGAGCCGGGTCTTCTGGCGCAGGGTGAACTGCACGATCGCCAGTCGGTCGGTCTCCTCGAGGGTCCGCCGCAGCAGGACGTAGGCCTTGGGGGACCGCGAGTCGGGTTCCAGGTAGTACGTCTTCTCGAACATCATCGGGTCGACCTGGTCGACGGGCACGAACTCGAGCACCTCGATCTCGTGCGACTGCTCCTGCGGCAGCTGCTTGAAGTCGTCGGCGGTGAGCACGACGGTCTTCTCGCCGTCGTCGTACGCGCGTTGGATGTCGGCGTACTCGACCTCGTGGCCGAGCTCGCACACACGCTTGTACCGGATGCGGGCCTTGTCCTCGTCGTGGACCTGGTGCATCGACACGTCGTGGGTCTCGGTGGCGGCGTAGACCTTGATCGGCACGTTGACCAGCCCGAACGCGATGGAGCCCTTCCAGATCGACCTCATGAGCACATGATGCCCGTGAGCGCATGAGAGTGCCCGCGAGCACCATGGGGGCCATGAGCCAGCTCGACAAGGACGACCCGCGGACGAAGCACGCCAGGCCGCCCTTCCCCGTGCAGACGCAGCAGGGGTCCGGTCGGGCCAGCGCGATGGACCCGCCGCCGGACCACGGCGAGACGAGCTACGTCGGGACGGGGCGCATGCCCGGCTACCGCGTGCTCGTGACGGGCGCGGACTCGGGCATCGGTCGTGCGGCTGCGATCGCGTTGGCGAAGGAGGGCGCCGACGTCGTCCTGAACGCGCTGCCCGAGGAGATCGACGACCTGGCCGAGGTCCGCGACCTGATCGCGGGCCTCGGCCGGAAGACGGTGATGCTCCCCGGGGACCTGACCGACGAGGCCTTCTGCGTCGAACTCGTCCGGACGGCGGTCAGCGAGCTCGGCGGCCTCGACGCCCTGGTGCTCGTCGCGGGCAGCCAGCAGGTGCACGAGGACGTCGCCGAGCAGTCGACGGAGTCGTTCGACCGGACGATGAAGGTGAACCTCTACGCGATGTTCTGGCTGGTGCGCGAAGCCGTCCCGCATCTGGCTCCCGGCAGTGCGATCGTCACGACGAGCTCGGTGTCGGCGTACGAGCCGCAGGGGCGCATGATCGACTACGCGGCGACGAAGGCCGCGATCATCACCTACACGAACGGGCTGGCCCGCCAGCTGGCGGCGAAGGGCATCCGCGCGAACACGGTCGTCCCGGGTCCGGTGTGGACGCCGCTGCAGCCGATCAGCTACCCGGGCGACGAGATCGCGGCGTACGGGCAGGGGACCCCGTTCGGCCGTCCGGCACAGCCGGTCGAGCTCGGCAGCGCGTACGTGTACCTGGCCGGCCCGGAGTCGTCCTACACGTCGGGCACCACCCTCACCGTGGCGGGGGCGACCGGGGTGGCGCTGTGAGTCCGTCAGCGACGTCGGCCCGGCGGACCACCGTGCTCGTCGGGGACCGGACGCTCGCGCTCACCAACCTGGACAAGGTCCTGTACCCCGAGACCGGCACCACCAAGGGACGGGTGATCGAGTACTACGAGCGCGTCGCGCCGTGGATGATCCCGCACGTCAAGGACCGGCCGGTGACCCGGAAGCGGTGGGCGAACGGCGTCGACGGCAAGGTCTTCTTCGAGAAGAACCTGCCGGACTCCGCGCCCGACTGGGTGCAGCACCACACGATCCACCACTCGGAGCACGACAACGAGTACCCCGTCGTCGACGACCTGCCCACGCTGGTGTGGATGGCCCAGCAGGCCGCGCTCGAGCTGCACGTCCCGCAGTGGCGGTTCGGCCCGCGTGGGGCGCAGCACGACCCCGACCGCCTGGTGCTCGACCTGGACCCCGGCGAGGGCGTCGGGCTCGCCGAGTGCGTCGAGGTCGCGGTGGCCGCACGCCAGATCCTGCAGGGCATGGGCCTCGACCCGTACCCGGTGACCTCCGGGTCCAAGGGCATCCACCTGTACGCGGCGCTCGACGGCCGCTCCACGACCGACCACGTCTCCGCCGTCGCCCACGAACTCGCGAAGGCGCTCGAGCAGGACATGCCGGATCTGGTCCTGTCGTCGATGAGCCGGGCGGAGCGCACGGGCAAGGTGTTCGTCGACTGGTCCCAGAACAACGGCAACAAGACCACGATCGCGCCGTACTCGCTGCGTGGCCGGCCCACGCCGACGGTGGCCGCGCCCCGGTCGTGGCAGGAGCTGACCGAGCGTGGTCTTGCCCAGCTGACGCTGGACGAGGTGCTCGAGCGCCTGCAGGACCACGGCGACCTGCTGCACCCGGTGGCCGCCGGGTCGCTGTCGGTCGGGAGGCCCGACTCCGGTCACTGGGACAGCGACCGGACCCAGCGCGCGAACGCCGCAGAGCAGCCGGGTCGCGACCGCCTCGCGGCGTACCGCGCGAAACGCGACGCGTCGAAGACGCCCGAACCGGTCCCGCAGGACGCGCCGACGATGCGGGCGGACGGGACGCCGACGTTCGTGATCCAGGAACACCACGCGACTCGCGACCACTACGACTTCCGGCTGGAGCACGACGGCGTCCTCGTCAGCTGGGCGCTGCCGAAGGGCGAACCGACCGACCCGGGGAAGAACCACCTGGCCGTCATGACGGAGGACCACCCGCTCGAGTACGGCGCGTTCGAGGGCACGATCCCGCACGACGAGTACGGCGGCGGGACGGTCACGCTGTGGGACGACGGCACGTACGAGCTCGAGAAGTGGCGCGAGGGCGAAGAGGTCATCGTGACCCTGCACGGTCGCACCAACGGCAACCGGCGTCTCGCCCTCCTGCACACGCGGGGTCGCGGGCGTGGTCGGGACGGCGACGAGAAGAACTGGCTCATCCACCGGACGAAGGACCAGCCGGACCGGTCGGCCGGCGGGACCAGCGCGGCGGCGGTGGGTCGAGCCTCCCGTCAGCCCGTCGGTGGCGTCGGGGGCGAGCCGATCGCTCGGACGGCAGCGCCGGCGACCGACCCGGTCGAACGGCGCACGATGCAGGCCTCCCTCGCGAAGGGTGCGCCGGTGCTCGACGCGGCGGACTGGGCGTTCGAGATGAAGTGGGACGGCGTGCGGGCCCTGGCGACCGTCCGCGACGGCGAGGTCACGCTCCGGAGCCGGAACGGCAACGACCTGACCGCGCAGTACCCGGAGCTGCAGGAGCTCGGCGAGCGTGCGGGGGTCGATGGGGTCTTCGACGGGGAGGTGGTCGCGCTCGACGATCGCGGCCGTCCGTCGTTCCAGCTGCTGCAGAACCGGATGGGCGTGACGAAGCCGCGCGAGGTCGAGGCCGCGCGGAAGGCCACGCCGGTGCGGTTCCTGCTGTTCGACGTGCTCGAGGCGGACGGCCACGAGCTCACCCGGCTGTCGTACGAGCGGCGACGCGAAGCGCTCGCGACGGTGGTCGAGCCCGGCGGCGTGATCGACGTGCCCGCAGCCGCATCGGGGACGCTCGAGCAGGCGGTCGAGGACTCCCGACGCGCCGGGCTCGAGGGGGTCGTCGCGAAGAAGCGGTCCTCCCGGTACGCCGAGGGGCGTCGCTCCGAGGCCTGGGTGAAGATCAAGCACCACGCCACGCAAGAGGTGGTGGTCGCCGGTTGGAAGCCGGGCAGCGGTCGTCGGGAGGGTGGCATCGGGTCGCTGCTGCTCGGCATCCCGGACGGCGACGACCTCGTCTACGTGGGCAAGGTCGGCACCGGGTTCAGCGACCGCGACCTGGACGACCTGATGCGGGTGCTCGCACCGCTGGAACGGACGACGTCGCCGTTCGTCGACGTCCCGCGGGCCGACGCGCGCGATGCCCACTGGGTGCGCCCGGAGCGCGTCGGCGAGGTCGAGTTCGCCGAGTGGACCGGGGACGGACGCCTGCGCCAGCCGTCGTGGCGCGGGTGGCGCACGGACAAGGCCCCCGAGGACGTCACCCGCGAGTGAGCGCGCACGCGGCAGCATGCGTGCGCATCGGCTCCGCTGGAGGCGAACTTCCGTCCCCCGTGGACGGCTCGGGTGGGGGACGAATCTGTCTGCCCCCTGGTGCGAGCGCCGTGGACTGTTACGTTCGCCGGGACGGAAGGAGACCGGATGAGCGCGAGCGACGCCCTGCCACCGTCCGACGCGGATGGAGCCCCCGCACCGACCCCGACCGGGGTGTCCGCACCACCTGCTCCGGACACGACGACCACGACGACCACGATGACCCGGGCCGACGCCGAGGTCACGTACGCCGACTTCCTCGGCGACCAGGTCGAGGACTGAGGCGAGGTCCCGGGCGGTCCGTGCGCCGGATCAGGGGACGCACGGACCGCCGTCGAAGCGCCGTGACCGGTCGTTCAGGGATGCCCGATCACGGCGCGCTCGTCCCACCTGCGACCATGCAGGTGGTAGGCACGTACTGAAGACGAACCCACCTCGGGATTCGTCACGCACGACTTCGCACCCGAACACCCGAGAGGCCACCCTGACCGAGCAGCACCGGCAGCTCGCGTCCCTGTCGGACGCCTCGCTCGTCGAGCGTTCGGCCGACGGCGACGCGGCCGCGTTCGGCGTCCTGATCCGACGCTACGGACCACTGATGCGGGCGTACGCGGCGCGCATCCTCGGGTACGGCGACGGCGAGGCCGACGACGCCGTACAGGAGGCAGCGCTGCAGGCGTGGCAACGGATCGACCGCGTCGAGGACCCGGACCGCGTCCGGACGTGGCTGTTCCGGATCGCGGCGAACAAGGCGCTCGACCGGTTGCGGCGTCGGCACCCGCACCTCGACCTGGAGGCCGTGCCCGACCTGGCAGCGGACCGTTCCGTCGACCAGGTGGTCGAGACGCGGATGCAGGCCGACGCGCTGGCCAGGGTGGTGCGGAACCTGCCGGACGCGCAGCGAGCAGTCTGGGTGATGCGCGAGGTCGGGGCGGCCTCGTACGCCGAGATCGCGGAGCAGACCGGGATGTCGGCAGCGGCCGTCCGGGGGTCCCTGGCACGGGCCAGGCGCACGGTGCTCGAGCGGATGGAGGGGTGGCGATGACCGACGACGGCGACGACCGCTACGGCGCCTTCACGCTCGAGGACCTCACCGCGTACCTCGACACCGGCCGTGACCCCGTCCGCGACGACATCGAGGCCGACGATGTCGCGGTGGACGCCCTGCGCCGACTCGAACGCCTGCGACAGGCGTCTGCGGACCTGCTCGACGCCGACGTCCGCGCGGCCGGGCACGCTGACGACGGCTGGATCGCGGGCGTCCTGGCGAGCATCCGGACCACCGCGCACGCCGGTCGTGACGTGCCGGTCCCGGACCCGGATCCCGCCGCGCACCTGGTCGTGACCGAGGGTGCACTGCGCGGCGTGGTCCGGTCGCTCGGGGACGCGGTGCCCGGGGTGCTCGTCCGCCGTACGCGGTTCTCGGGCGACGTGACGGTCCTCGGCGCCGAGATCGACGTCGAGGTGACCATCGCCGCCGCTGCGGACGCGCCGATCCACGATCGTGCCGAGGCGCTGCGGTCGGTGGTCCGGTCCGCCCTGGACGAGCACGCGCCGTTCGTGGTGCGCTCGCTCACCGTGCGGGTGGCCGACGTGCTGGACCCGGGGAGCGCATCGTGACGGGGGACCCCCGCGTGCTCTCCCGCACCCTGACCCGGGCGGTCCTCGAGGTCGAGGGCGTCCGGTCCGTGATCCCGCCCGGCCCGAGCCTGGCGGTGCTGGTGCGCGACGTCCGGTCGGTGCTCGACCTGCCCCGCGGTGGTGGCGCCGTCCTGGTGGAGGACCGCGCCGAGGGGCTCCGTGTCCGGGTCGTCGTGGCCGTCGACAGTGACGTCCCCGCGGTCCGGACGGTGCGGGCCGTGCGCGACGCGGTGGCGTCGGTCGTCCTCGACACCATCGGGGTGCGTCCCGCGTCGGTGACGGTCCGCGTCGTCGAGATCGCCTGACGCGGCCCCGGGGCGTTGCCGCGCGGCCTCGCGCGTGCTCAGGCGGCGGGGGCGGGGCCGTCTGCGGGCTCGGCGTGGTCGGCGACCGGCAGGTCCTCGTCGACCAGGTCGTCCTCCTCGGGCTCGATGACCTCGGCGGCTGCGGCCTTGGCGTCGTCGATCGCCTGCTGCGACTCGTGCAGGAGTCGGTCGTCCCCGGTGTTCGCGTGTTCGCTCATGGCCCGGATGTTACGCGGGCGCACCTGAACCGGTCTGCCGCCGCGGCCGCTGCGTGGGTTCGAAGTCCACGGCCGACGTCGGCGCCGGCGACGACGGCATCACCGGCAGCGCAGGGGTCCCGAAGGCGTCGGCAGCGTCGAGCACCGCCCGGGTCGCGGCAGCAGCGAGGCGGAGTGCATCGCGGACCGGCAGTGCACGGTGTGCGGGTGTCCGGACCTCGACGCCCCACGGTTCGTCATGACCGAGTTCCCGGACGGTGCGGATGAACCCCGGCACGTCCCAGGCTCCGGCACCGGGCAGGTACCGCGCCGAGCGGGACTCCTCGGCCAGGGTCATGCCGCTCGGGGTCGACAGCAGCCCGTCGCTCAGCTCGACGGCAGCGAGGGTCCCCGGCGCGATGCCCTGGCGGATGGAGCCCAGGGTGGACCCACCGCGCAGGGCGTGCATCATGTCGAGCACCAGCCCACCGGCGCCGGCGGTCGTGATGAAGCGCGAGGCCCGTTCGACCGTCGGCAGGTTCGACCACGGCTCCGGCTCGAGCACCAGCTGCGCGCCCACCGCCTCGGTCTGCCGTGCCAGTGCCACCCAGTCCTCGAGCATCGCCGTCGGGGAGATGCCGGGCAGGGAGACGTCGGCACGCGCCACCACCTGCCACGCCCGGAGCGACGCCGCGGCTTCGAGGATGACGCCCCGCTCGGCCTCCGACCCGGTCGTGCGGCTCGGACACGTCCACCAGTTCCCCAGCGTGCCGAGCTGCACCCAGACGATCCCGGCGTCGTCGAGCATCCGTCGCAGCGCCGCGAAGCCGATCGTCGACCGGACCTCGTGCAGGTCGTCGAGCGCGAGGGAGATCCCCGCGAACCCGGCGTCACCGACCGCGCGCACGCGCTCGTGGATCGGTTCGTCGCCGTCCCAGGTCCAGGACGTCGCCAACAGGTCGTGTTCCAGCACGTCGCACCTCTTCTCCGGTGCGCGCGCGGCGGTCGCCCTCGACCCCGCCGACACCGATCAGGACGTCGCCCTGACACGACGTCACCGCCAGGTGTACGCCCCGTGGCTCGGAACGCACACAGCGCCCGGCAACACCCGCGTCATCTGGCCGTCCGTCGGAGCGACTCAGACCAGGCGTGTGTGCACGGTGCCCACCCCGGCGATGTCCCCGCGCACGTCCGCGCCACGAGCCAGCATGCCGACGCCCTCGGGTGTCCCGGTCATGACGAGGTCGCCGGGCTCGAGGCGCACGGCCCGGGACAGCTCCGCGATCACCTCGGCGACCGACCAGATCTGGTCGGCCAGGTCACCGTGCTGTCGGCGCTCGCCGTCCACCGTCAGTTCCACCACGCCGTGTGTCGGGTCGACCTCGGCGGCGGGGACGAGCGTCCCGATCGGGGCCGAGGCGTCGAAGCCCTTCGCCATGTCCCACGGCCGCCCGAGCCGCTTCGCGTCGGCCTGCAGGTCCCGCCGCGTCAGGTCGAGTCCGACGGCGTAGCCCCAGACGTGGTCGAGCGCGGTCGCGACGGGGACGTCCGCTCCGCCCGTGCCGATCGCGACGACGAGTTCGACCTCGTGTTCGAGGCGGTCCGTCATCGTCGGGTACGGCGTGTCCGCACCGTCAGTGACGACCGCGTCGGCCGGCTTCGTGAAGAAGAACGGCGGCTCGCGGTCCGGGTCGTGCCCCATCTCGCGCGCGTGCGCCGCGTAGTTCCGGCCGACGCAGAACACCCGGCGGACCGGGAAGCGCCCGCCGGTCGTCGTCGGGACGGTCGGGAGGAGCGGGGCCGGGATCACGAGGTCGGTCACGACCCCAGCGTGCCAGACCCCGGCACGCCAGAACGCAGCGTGCCAGACCCAGCCTGGGCGTGACGGTCAGTCCGCGTACGACGCCTCGGCCTTGAGCGCTCGGGCCCGCGCGCGTTCCTGCCGTTCCCGCCACTCGGTCCGCGCTTCCTCGAGTTCCTGCTCCGCGTTCTGGGCGCGCAGCATCGGACCGTAGTGCGTGCTCGCGAGCAGGGGTGGAGTCGTCATCTCGAGGACGTCGAGCCATCGTTTGAAGGCCTTGTCACTCAGGTCGGAGATCATCGTCGTCCCTTCTGCGTTGCGTTGCCGGATCGGTCTCTCGACGCTCGAGTTCGCGCAGCACCCAGTTGTCGTCCTCGGTCACCCATCGTCGTGTGGTCAGCGCGTGGACCATCAGCGATGCGGCCGCGTTCGCGTCCTCGTCGCTGCAGAGTGCCCGGTCGGCGATCCAGGCCCAACGCTGCCACCACTGGTCGCGGTGCGCCAAGAACTCCGTATTCCGCCGCATCGCGCGCCCCTCGCGCAGGGTCACGACGGTCGCGCCGACCGCCGCGCACGCGCTCACCACCGACACCACGACGCCCGCCCACCCGATCCACGCTCCGTCCATGCCGACAGCGTGGCCGGACCGACGGCACCACCGATCGTCCGGCGGCCGACCTGTGGACGGCGAGCAGGGCCTCCAGGATGTGGAGGAGTCAGTTGCCGGGCGCTGCGTCCTCGGTCTCGCCCTCGCCCGGGTCGCCGCCGGTGCCGTCAGCGTCGTCCCTGTCCTGCGGCCACCCGGAGAACCGCCAGGCACCGACGGACGCGTGGTCCTCCCCGTGCTCGTAGGCGAACGCCCGCGCCGCGGCACGGGCCTCGGTGAGCGTGGTGAGCAGGTCGGCGTACCGCTCGGCGTCGACACGGGTGAGCGCGTCGTGCGCCAGTGCGAAGCGGTCCATCTCGTTGCGCATGAGCATGTCGAACGGCGACGTGGTGGTGCCCTGCTCGAGGAACCCGTGCACGTGCAGGTCGTCGTGCCCGTGGCGGCGGTAGGTCAGCTGGTGCACGAGCGACGGGTAGCCGTGGAAGGCGAACACCGCGGGCGTCCCGGGCAGGAACACCTCGTCGTACCGGTCGTCGGACACCGGGTGCTCGTGCTTACGGGGGTCGCCGAGCGAGAGCAGGTCCACGACGTTGACGACGCGGACGCCGACCTCGGGCGCGTGCTGCCGGATGATGTCCGCGGCGGCCATCGTCTCCACGGTCGGGACGTCGCCCGCGCTCACCAGGACCACGTCGACCCGACCGAGCTGCTGCTCGGTCCCGGCCCAGTCCCACACGCCGAGTCCCGCGTCCGCGTGTGCGACGGCGTCCTCGAGCGACAGGAACACCGGCTCGGGGTGCTTGCCGGCGACGATCACCTCGATGCGGTCGGTGGTCTCCATCGCGTGGGTGGTGACCGCGAGCAGCGTGTTGGCGTCGGCGGGCAGCTTGATCCGGACGAGGTCCTGCTGCTTGGACGCGACGACGTCCAGGAAGCCCGGGTCCTGGTGCGAGAACCCGTTGTGGTCCTGACGCCAGACGTGCGACGACAGCAGGATCGTCAGGTTCGACACGGGCTCGCGCCAGTCGATGTCCGTGGACGACTCGAGCCACTTGGCGTGCTGCCCGACCATCGAGTCGATGATGTGGGCGAACGCCTCGTACGTGTTGAGGACACCGTGGCGACCGGAGAGCACGTAGCCCTCGAGCATCCCCTCGAGCAGGTGCTCGGAGAGGACCTCGATGACGCGTCCGGTCGGGGCGAGGTGCTCGTCCTCCGGGTCGTTGCCGGCGCGCCAGACCCGGTTCGTGACGTCGAACACGGCGTCGAGCTTGTTCGACACGGTCTCGTCCGGGCCGAACAGGCGGAACGTCGAACCGTTGCGCTCGGCCAGGGCGGCGAGCCACGGGCCGAGCGTCCCCGTCGAGGAGGCCTCGGTCCCGGCCTCCACCGCGAACTCGGCCAGGTCCGGTCGGTCGAGCGCGGTCCGGATCCGGCCGCCGTTCGCGTGCGGGGTCGCGCTCATCCGGGTGTCACCGACCGGGCGGATCGCCTCGAGCAGCCCGATGCCTGCACCGTCGGCGTCGAACAGCTCCGACGGGCGGTACGACTCCATCCAGTGCTGGAGCTGTTCGCGGTGTCCCGCGTCGTCGCGGACGGCCGGCAGCGGCACCTGGTGCGCGCGGAAGGTGCCCTCGACCCGCTGTCCGTCGACCTCCTTCGGCCCGGTCCACCCCTTCGGGGTCCGGAGCACGATCATCGGCCAGCGCGGGCGGATCTCGGACGCACCGGCCATCTCGCCCGCTGCTGCCCGCGCTGCTTGACCGCGCGCCGCCGCCTGGATGTCGTCGATCGCGGCCAGGGCTCGGCGGAGCGCGCCGTCGAACAGGGCATGCACGGCGAAGGGGTCGTCGTCGACGCGGGCGGAGTCGACGATGATCGGGTCGTACCCGAGCCCCCGGAAGTACGCGGTGAGGTCCTCGGCCGGGATGCGGGCGAGGATCGTCGGGTTCGCGATCTTCCACCCGTTCAGGTTGAGGATCGGCAGCACGGCACCGTCGGCGACCGGGTCCAGGAACGTGTGCGCCTGCCACGACCCGTTGAGTGGACCGGTCTCGGCCTCGCCGTCACCGACGACGCACGTCACGACCAGGTCCGGGTTGTCGAGCGCCGCACCGTACGCGTGCGCCAGGGAGTAGCCGAGCTCGCCGCCCTCGTTGATCGACCCGGGCGTCTCCGGCGCCGCGTGCGAGGGGATGCCGCCGGGGAAGGAGAACTGGCGGAAGAACTGCTGCAGGGTCGTGCCCGGGTACATCTCCTGCCAGGTGCCGTCGAGCCAGGCGTTCGCGTTCATCGCCGGGCCGCCGTGTCCGGGCCCGCAGACGTAGAGCATCTCCCGGCCGGTCGCGGCGATCAGTGCGTTGCAGTGCGCGTACACGAGGTTGAGCGCGGGCGAGGTGCCCCAGTGCCCGAGCAGCCGCGGCTTGACGTCGTCCGGGCGGATCGGGCGGGACAGCAGCGGGTTGTCCAACAGGTAGATCTGGCCGACGGTCAGGTAGTTCGCGGCGCGCCACCACGCATCGATCGCGCGGATCCGGTCGGTCGTCGGCAGGTGCTCGGGAGCCATGCCCCCACGGTACGGACGGGGGCCTGCAGAGGCGCCGGAGAAGTCGTCCCAATCCGATCTGCGCGGGGTGCCGAATCATCAGCACACAGGGCAGACGCCCAGAGCACTTCCCGGCCTCGTCCGGCCAGGACTCGACCAACTCACAGCAGAGGAACGGTTCCATGCGCAAGATCACGAAGACCACGGTCTCCCTCGCCGCCGCTGGCGCGATCATCCTGGGTGGTGCCGGGTTCGGCATCACCGCCGCGAACGCCGCGACCCCGACGGTCCACACCGTCGCCTCGTCGTCGTCGAAGATCCCCGCACCGGTCGCGTCGGTTCCCGAGGTCAAGGGCGGCAACACCTCCGTCGCGCTCGACTCGGGCTTCACCGACGCGCTGAAGGCCCTGGGTCTGACCCCGGGTGTGTCGGGTTCGGCGAAGCTCGACGGTGGCGCGGTGTCGTTCCCGATCACCGCCGGCTCCGTGACGTACTGGTCGCCGGACGGGTCGTACCGTCCCTACGTGCAGGGCCTGCTGAACCACAACGGTTCCGGTCTCACCCTCGCCGCGGGCAGCACGACCGTGACGCTGGAGAACTTCGTGGTGAACCCGGGCTCCTCCAAGCTCTACGGTGACGTCCTGGTCAACGGTGAAGTCGCTGCGTCCAACGCGTACCTGTTCTC